>JADJTO010000001.1 GCA_016711105.1 Micropruina sp.
CGTTCGACGAGCCAGGTTGCAACGACCACACGTGCCGATGCATCGAACCCAGCGATGATGGCGACGAACCGGTCGAACCCCAATTCGGGGTCGTGCAGATGGCGCATGTAGGAGTGGAGATCAACCTCGCTCGGGGAGAGTCCTCCAGTCGGGTGGGTATGCCATTCGCCAATCCACTGGCTACGGTCCAGCCAGGCGGAGTCTGCGAGACGCCGGGCATGGTCGAGGTCTCGCAGGAAGGTGCGTTCGCCGCGCGTGGCGTTGGGTCCGGGACCGCCGGCGTGTCGGATGCCGATCCCATCAGTCCCGTCGTCCCCGAGCAGGATGCCGCCAGTTTCAAGCCCGTCGGCGGACCGCAATGCCTCGCGCGCGATCGAGGTGAGTGCGACGTCAGTGATCGTCATCGAGGGCACTCCTCTTCGAGGTGTCATCCTGGTGAGCAGGTTGGGCACGATGTGCGGGGTTGAGGGATGGACGACCAGCGAACATCGCCGGCTTGGCTGAGGTCGAAGGGGGCTGCGAGGTCACCTGCTGGTCGGAGGCCGATGGTGGCGTGTTCGCCGGGAACCTGCTGGGTGTGGTCGCCGTGGAGCGATTCCAGCAGTGTCGCGACTGCCACTTTTGCGGCGAACGTGCCGACATATCGGAGATCAGGTGGCACGGCGGTCATCGGCTGATGGACGCGCCCGGTGCCGTAGTCCAGTTCCTGATCGGCCTCAGCGTCCATCGCCCCCTGGTCTGTGAGCTGTTGCCGTAGACAGAGGAGACATCCGAACCGGGGTGTGGGACGCAGCCTGATGACTTCTCCGATCGAGCCGTTGTCGAGCACGCAGGCCAAGATCGCCGTCTTCCGTGCGCGCCTGGAGAGGTGGCTGACGACGCGCCTGGGAGCAATCCCGTCTGCGGCACAGAGCACCAGATCGACCCGGTCGACGATGGGCCGGATGTAGTGAGCATCGGCAACCACGTCACGTTTGTGAGCCACCACTGTCTGCTGCGGCCAGTGCTGGGCCAGGTGGTCCTTCATCGCCGCTACCTTGAATCGCCCCACGCTTTCGGGTCCGAGAGCGTGGCGGAGCATGTTGTGCCAGAGGAACCGGTCCGGATCGACAAGCTCCACACGTCCGACTCCGTATCCTGCGAGCGCCTCTGCTGCGGCGCTCCCGATGCTGCCGCAGCCCACAACCATGACGCTATTGGCGGCGAGCTGCTCGATCGGCCACTTGCCAGTCAACTGTGCCAGGCCAACAACGTCTGGCTCGATCTCGATAGGGAGCGGTTCCACACCGCTGCGTCGGACAGCCCATCCCGCAAACTCCGAAGCCCCGGCCTCCGCCAGCTCTGGTGGAAGGTCGGGGTCGTGAGTGACAACCACGCCAAGGTTGTTGCCGGGGTCAGCGACGCCTGGCACCAGCTCCCTGAAATCCTTGAACCCGATAGAGATATCGGGGCGTCTGGACAAGAAGAGATGGTGAAGATGGGCGTCGTTAGGTGCCACCCTGATCCACTGAGCTGCATGATGGGGGTCGCCTGAACGAAGCGCGGCGTACTCGCGCGGGATTTCGGCTGGAAGACGGATGTCTTTGCCGGTTTCCACGGTCTGGACGACGTACATATCGTCTGCGGGAACGCGGCGGAGCACCAGTGATCCGCGCGAGAGGTCGGAGCCTGCGATCTTGGTGACCGCGTCTCGGGGCATCACGATGTAGGGATTACGGGGAGACATCCGCGCCTCCAACCTCGTCCGGGTCCGGTGTTTCAGCTACTCGCTGAATCGCTCGATCAATCAGGTGGTCGTGCGATGGGTCAGAGACGATGCCATTGACCGACATCTCATCGATGACCCCAGCCTTCATGAGGGCGTACTCGATCCGCCACCCCGATGCCTTCGCCAGAAGCTCGGTGAGGCTGGCCTCGGGCTGCCAGCCGCCATCGCTCTGGAGCAGACAGAGCGATCCTCCTGGGGCTACGTGCCATGCGGACTGTGTCTGTTCCCAGATGGACGGCTCCGGATCGAGGGAGTAGATGGTCGGCGGAACCATCGGGTGCGCTGCGGAGTAGACGACGAGCACCTGCAGTTCCCGGTCCCCCGAGCAGCTCATCGAGAGCTTCGGGCCTCGGCCGCTCGAAAGGCCAGCGGGGAGGACACCCATCCATCCGCCGTGCGGTAAGCCGTCGTCTGCGGGGTCTGGTACTCGACCAATGGCGCGAACGCCTGGACCTCACTCTGATCGCGCGCCAGTCGCACAGGTTCGCGCTCAGTCCAGAGGACGGGGTTGAGCGGCGTAGTGCCCGTGCCGCGATCTGGACCTGTTGCGCGGGTCATCCTTGCGGAGTGTCCTTCACAGGACGGGGCGAAGCGGGCAGGACCGCGGGCGCCGGGTTGCCAGTGGAGGCAGGAGGCTTCGGGAAATCGTCCCCAAAGACCTCACCCCAGTGCTTGATCGCAGCCGCAGTGTCGTTGTTCGCCTGCGCCTGGAACGCCTTGATGGCGTTGTCTCGTGCGGACCGTAGGGCGTCGGCGAACGCGTCGTAGTCGATGTCGGGCTGAATCGGTCCGCAGAGTCCAGCAGGATCGGCGACGTCGTTCCCGCCCTCGATGTGGTAGCAGGCGCTCACGAAGAACTGCTTGATCGCAGCCGGCTGGTTGACGTCCGTCGGCAGGAAGTCGAGCGCGAGGACCTCCATAACGAGAGACTTGATGTTGGTGTCTTGCTCGGCAGCCCACCACTTGAGCATCCGAACAGTGCCGGCGAACTTGTTCCACTGCGCGTGACGATCCGCGACCTCGGCGATCAGGAACTCTGGGTCGCAAGCGACCCAGAGTTCCGAGAGCGCCTCAGGAATGAGGAGCCGCCCATCGCGGCGAAGCGCAGGCATGGCATCAACCGTGAACGCGTCAGGATCGTCGGGGTCATCCAGGAAGCACTTGACGGCATGGTTGCGCCACCGGGCCAGCCGGACGGCGTGGTCGTAGGTGCCGTTCGTCGCCCCGAGCATCGCGTTGACACGCCCGCGCGTGTAATCGAGAGCATCCGCGGCGGAACCTCCCGGAGTTCCCCACTCAGGATGCTCCTCCTGATCGAAGACGACGATCACATCGACGTCATGGATCGGGTCCTTGTGTGTCCCTCGCGCGAGCGATCCGGACGCGATGACTTCCTTCACGTCGACCTCGGCCCCGAAGGCACCCTTGAAGAGATCGCGTCGAGTGCGGGCTTCGCGGACGTGCGCGATGTCGGCGTTCACGACGTCCTGGAAGGTCTTGAAGGCGTCAGTCACGCTCATAGTCGTTCTCCTGATTGGTTCGTCTGGTCGATCACCGTAGCCACTGCCACCGACATTGCTGTGCGGAGCGCGGCACGGTCCCTACTTCTTCTTGCTGCCCCTGCCGGTGCTCTCGTTAGTCGTGGTCTTCGGGTGACGCTTCACCGTGGACTGCTTCACGAACCGGCCCGTGACCGCGCTGCGTCCTCGCTTGCCTGCCATGCTCCTCACCTCCTCTGTAGTTCGCGCTCGATAGCGTGTCTCCAGGTTGGAGCACGTCACGACTGTATCAGCAAAGCGTCATCGGTATCGTTGAGACACGCTGTGTCGTATCAGCAACGAGTCAACGACGCGCTAGGCTTGCGCTCATGGAACGGAGACGGACAGAGGCGGCTAACGCGGCGAGTCCAGCATGACAGGGACCTCCGACACCGCCCCGGGCATGGAGCGACTCGACCTAACGCAACTAGGTTCGATGCTCCGCGAACGTCGGGGGAAGCTGTCGCTTCGTCAAGCGGCTGCCGAGGCTGGCGTCAGCTTTAGCACCTTCACTCGCATCGAGGCAGGTGCTCAGCCTGACCTGACCTCGTTCACGCTCCTGTGTGCGTGGCTCGGCGTGTCGCCCGGGCAGTTCTTCATGCCGACGGCGTTGCGCGAGGTGGCGCCAATCGATGAGGCGATCGCGCATCTTGCTTCCGATCCGCGCCTTGAACCGGATGCTGCATCCAAGATCGCAGAGATGCTGCGCAGCATGTACGACGCCCTGGCCAAGGCGCCGGCTCAGCGCCAGGTGGTTGCTTGCCACCTCCGCGCCGCTTCGATGCTCCGGCCCGGAGTGCCCGAACGGCTCAACTCGCTCTTGGGTGAGATGCACAACAAGTTGGCCGCGCGCGTTTCGGCTGGGGAGCTGTGACGCTACGTCGCGGGTTCAAGGCAGAGGCCGAACGCGAGGCCGCGCGGGTTCGGAAGGAACTTGGACTCGCCTCGCACGATCGCCTTGATCCGCGCGATCTCGCCAAACACCTGAATGTGTCGATCGTTGATGCCGCAGACTTGGTGGACATCAGCGAGCTCGAAGAGTTGGAGCGACTGCAAGCGTTCGCCTTCTCTGCCGCGACCTTTGAGATCGAGGATCGTCGGATCGTTGTCGTTAGCCCACTCCGGACTCCGGGTCGGCAGAACAGCGATATTGCGCACGAATTGGCGCACATCATGCTGAAACACGATCTTGCTGAGATTCGTGAACTCAACGGGATGCCCTTCCGGACCTGCAAACCAGAGGAAGAGGAGGAGGCCACGGCCTTCGGGGGCACACTTCTTCTTCCGCGCCCACTCCTTCTCAGTGCAGCGCGTCGACGAACGCCCGTTGACCAAATTGCCGGCCAGTACGACGTGACGGTCGAGATGGCGCGCTTCCGTTACAACACCACCGGTGTCGCCAAGCAGGCTGTGTCCCGATAGGCGGGTCGAGAACGATCCGCGGTTGGTTGCCGCTGTGAATCTCGGCGACCGAACGCTTGACCTGGGTTGGGGCCGTTCTTGTGCGCGACCAACGACTCGATATCGCTGGTGCCGGTGACCAGCCTCGCGAGGCCATACTGCAGGAGGAGGTGTGGGCCTGTGCTCGTCGCGCAGGTCACTGGACCGGGAACAGCACCGACGGCGCGGCCGAGCTCGTGTGCGCGCCGGGCGACGGTCATTGATCCGGAGCGAGCACCGGCCTCGACCACAACAGTCGCTCCGGAGAGCGCGGCCAATAGGCGTGCGCGAGAGAGGAAGCGATGGCGCGTAGGCACCGCGCCAGGTGGAACCTCACTCACCACGAGGCCGAGGTCAGCGACTCGCTCAAGCAGTTCACGGTGACCCGTCGGGTAGGGGCGGTCAACGCCGTTCGCCATGACTGCGATCGTGTCGCCACCGGACGCCAGCGCCGCTCGATGGGCAGCCCCTTCGATGCCGTACGCACCGCCTGCCACCACGACCCGTTCAGCGTTGGCGAGATGGGAGGCCAACTCCGCGGCGACATGCTCGCCGTATGAGGTTGCGGCCCTCGCGCCTGTGATCGTCACGAAATCGCTGAGCGGTCGTGCGAGGAACGATGTCGTGCCACGAGCCCAGAGGACGTAAGGCCGTCGGTCGCCAAGATCGTCGAGCGCAGATGGCCATTCCTTGTCGCCGGGGATCAGCGTGCCGATGCTTGCGCGCTCGGCTTCGACGATGTGCTGTTCAAGTGTCCGAGTGTCTGCGCGCTCGAACTGGGCGCGCCAGACCTGCGCGTCAACGGCGCTGAGGCCTGTCACGGCGTCATCACGCTCAGCGATCCGGAGCACCTCAAGCGCTCCCAGCTCGCCCAACAGACGGCCTGTCACGGCGTCGTCTGGTTCGACGATCATCGACAGCACCATCCGTGCTGTGCGCTCGTCCTGGACTACCTGGCTCAGGTTCGTCATCCTCGGGTCCTCTCACTCCTACAGGAGGTGTGCGCGACGAGCCCGAACCCGAAGGGTTCCGTGAACGCCGACCCCGGCGTACAGTGGATAGTGAGGCAGGTTCTCCTCATATTGCGGGTCCTCCGGGACGGCCTACGGGCGCTCACACACGTTCTGCGTCCTCGACGGAGTAACACGTGTGACGAGAGGCCCGTCATGTTCCGCCTTATCTGGACGCTCAGCGTTCGCACCCGCGACTATCTGCACCGCTACATGCCGAGCAACCGGCTGCTCGCTGCAATCCGCACCCGTCGCGGACTCAAGTGGGGGATACCCGCGATGCTGGTTGCGCTTCCGTACATCCTGATCGCCAGCGTCTGCTCTAACTCGGCAGCCGACGGTGGCCCCGGCTGGCTTCACCTCATCGTCCTGTGGGCATGCTGGAACGCACTGAAGTTCATCATCATGGGACCCGTGAGCGTCGTCCTGCTCATCCGCGCGCGCCTGCGCGAGGCCGCGATCCGTCGTCACCAGCGCCACGACTCGCTCGTCGAGGCAAGCCCCCGTGAGCCAGCTCTTCGTGTCTAGGCTCAACCGCCCACGGCAGCGGCTGCCGTGATGCGAGAACCACGGCGCCCGCCAGGCCGGATCACGACACCGTGCGAAGCGAGCGCTTGCCGGACTGCCTGAGGCCCCACCCCAACCTTCACGCCGACCTCTACCAGCGTCAACCCGCTGAGGTAGAGGTCGGCTGCTTCGTGGATGCGGGAAGGATCGAACCGCCCGCGGCGGATCGTCACCTCCCGACGGGTGAGGTGCATGGCGACCGTGCGGCGGTTCACTCCGAAGCGGGATGCCAACTCGACGAGCGTCGCGCCCTCGCGATACTGCGCCACCAGATCGTCGACCTGCTCCGGGCGAAGGAGGGTTTGAGCCATCCCAAGTGATCGCACCACTCGCCCCCTGGAGTCGGAAACGGTAGGCTCGGAGGAGCGCTGGTCGTGGTTGTAGAAGCCCCGTGACCTGCGCAAAGACAGGGTTTTCAGGTGTGGGCAGGGGTTCTCAAACTCTCTACGGAGGTCCACGGAGAGCTCGGCATCGGCCAGGCTCTTGATGGTTTCGCAGGCATGGCGAAGCCGGGTGGCGCATCCCGGTCGATACTGGGTCCAGCGGTCATCGCGTTGTGGCCTAGTTCGAGTCGGTCCTTAGAGATCACTCGAAGGATCCACCCGGTCGCCCGCGCCCACGTGGGAGGCACGCGCTCACTCAAGTCGTCGCACACCACTGTGCTGGACTCCACTTTGAATCTGTGAGCATTGGGATCACGACTAACCGGCGGGCCCGCCTTGCCAGGGCCAGTCCAGGGTCCTTCCAGTTCGGGCGAAGTTGAGAAGCGTCCAGACCTGACGTCCTATTGCGAGGCGTTGAATGCCAAGGCTTTCCATGCAGGGTATTGCCCTGGTATCGGCGGGCAACGCCAAGGCAAGTAGGTTAAAGTTCCCGCAAATAGGCGACGCGCAGTCGTATGAGGCCAGGGGGTAGCATCGGCGTTACGCATCTCGGTTCAATTTTGATGGTGCTCATTCGTGAAATATCACACGGGGTGGTGCGCAATGGGTCGGAATTTACTGCGCGCGGCGGTCGCCGCAGCAACCACGATCGCATCGATTGTTGCTTCGGGCGGCGCGGCGAGCGCTGAAGACCCAATCGGAGACTGGAAAAGGGCCCACGACTCTGATCCGCACGTGCGGCTGACTGGGCAAGACATTCTGGCGCTCCAGGCGAAGCAGGACGCTGCCAAGGTGCGATCGCTGAAGCGCATGCAGAATGCTCGAACTGCGGGTGCCGAATACTTGCACAATAATTTGTCCGCAATCCATCAAGCGCAGCAAACGAGCTACTGGTGCGGTCCGGCTGCGCTCGTGATCAGCCTTCTGAACAGGAATATATCATGACGCAGGCAACGGCTGCGACGTTGATGAAGACGACACAAAGTGCCGGTACGGCATGGCCTGGAGTGAATGGGACTGTTCCGAGTCCGACCGGCTACCCTATGCGTGACGTGTACAATTACAAACTTGGGTACACGGAGTACTTCCCTCTAGCCTTGCCGTACTCGCCAACGAGTGCTGATGTCACGTCCTTCAAGTACAACTTGATGGACGACATCGACAGAGGCTTTCCGGTTATGGGGAATGCCTACGAAATCGTCGGAGGTCCCCCATCTCCCGGGTCATCCCAATATGCTCATATTCCACTGGGTAAACATACGGGGCTACTCCTACTCGGCGACGCAAACCAACATTTCCGATCCTGCCGCGTCACCGCATGTGAGTTGCAGGGTGCGAACGTCCCGAAGTTCAGCTCGGTCGACACCGCCAAGATGGTACGGGTAACGGGTGGACGAGGATACGTATTCTGATGCATCAACGCATCCTTGTTGCGGCGGCCCTCGTGATCGCGGTCGCCGCAACCGGCTGCAACGGGACGGGTTCGGGGCCGAGCCCAGAGATGTCGGGAGGCGCCCCGATCTCATCACGGGAGGTGCGCCAGCGCCCTCCCGTCAGCGGTGGCAACACCGCTTTGCCATAGAGTTCCGGAATCCTGGGCACGGGGCGTCATGGGCTGGCCGAGAGCCACCGTCGATATGAACGTGTACCCTACCAATTCCGGGAGCGCCAGCTCCCTATTTATCGCACAGGTGAAGTCGCCCAGCTTCTCCGGGATTGCGCTCGTTACGCCGCACGGAGCGTTGCGGAGAGTTTTACGATTTGAAGACCCCCGTCAGATCAACTCTTGAGCGCATCCTCAGATGGGCGGTTCTACGTCTTTTCAATAACCCATTCGCTCAATGGCTGGGACGACTGGACGCTGCACTCGTACGACAGCATCCAAGGCAGACTAGTTACTTTGGACGCCGTTAGGAAGGTGCGGGAATTGCTTTATCGGGACCGATCCAGAGGCCGTCAGTGTCATCGGGTAGAGTGGCGTGGGCGGCCCCGAAAGATAACGGTGAAACGAGCCTGAAAGTCCGTGACCTGGCAAGCGGCAAAACCTGGTCGATCGCTTCTAGGCACGGCATTTCACCGGTCTATTTTGGGTCCATGCTGTTGTGGTCGGAATCTTCCGCTCCTGGGCGTTTGACCGAGCTGCGCGCGGTCAATGCCCGCTCGCTGAGACCACAGCGGGTGCCTGGTCCTCTTCAGGCGCTGCGTGGCGTGTTTGATCTGAGCGCAACTGGGTCCAGGTTAGGTGTGGTCTAGGGACTTCGTATCCCTGTGGACATGGCGTGTCGGTGACCGTAAGGAAACGGAACTGGCAAACACCGGCGTTGATTTTGTTAATGAGCCGAAGATCGTCGGAAATATCGTGGTTTGGCGTGGCATGGACACCATATCTGCTCTTGACCTGCGTACAAGAAGGATCACTCGGCTGACTGACGGACCAGGCGGCGTTGCAGTCGCGGGAGACTATGTCGCTGTCACGAAGAGATTGTCGCAACGAAAAGACACTCCAGACCTGCCAAGTACAGTTGAAGTGCTCCAGGCGTCAAGATTGTCGCCTCTCGAAGAGTGCGGTGAGTGAACGTTTGGGCCAGCACATGCGCAGCAGTCAACCAATTCGACGAGACCGCGCACTACTCTGGGGGCTACAGTCGCTCGTCCTCAGTGAAGGGATCCAGGCCGTGGCTCTGCCGTTGGGAAGCCCCTTCATCATGGTTACCCGCGCAACAAACGCAATGGCTGGCGATTGCGGGAGTATGCATGACTGGTCTGGCCCCTGAGATCGGTCCAGGGCGAGTGAGAGTCTTGATGCCCACGCTGGTGGGCAGAAAGGCTCTGCATCATGGCTGGACGGAAACGGCACACGCCGGAGCAGGTGGTCCGCAAACTGACCGAGGCCGACCGGCTGCTGGCCGGCGGCGACGACGTCGCTGCCGTCTGCCGGGCGTTGAGCTGAGCCTCAGTGAGCAGACGTACTACCGGTGGCGCAATCAGTTCGGCGGCCTGAAAGCCCAGGACGCTAAACGGTTGCGGGAGCTGGAGGCCGAGAACGCTCGGCTCAAGCGGCTGCTGTCCGAGGCGGACCTGGAGAAGGACGTGCTGCGGGAGATCGCCAGGGGGGAATTCTGAGCCTGACCCGCAGGCGTGCTGCCGTTCGTCACCTGCGCCGCGTCTTTGCGGTCAGTGAACGGGCAGCATGTCGCCTGGTCGGGCAGCCCCGATCGACCCAACGCCGCACCCCGCCCGCGCCCACTCCGGCCGACCCCGACGCCGGGCTGCGGTTCTGGCTACGAGAGTTCGCCGCCAAGCCATCCCGGTGGGGACACCGCCGCGCCTACTCGGGCGCCCGGGCGGCGGGCTGGACCGTCAACCACAAGAAGGTCCAACGCCTCTGGCGCGAGGAAGGCCAACGAGTGCCCGTACGACGACACCGCAAAACGCCGGCACCTCAACCGTTGCTGCGGGGACGCTACCCTTCGCGGACGCCCCGAACGTGGTGTGGGCCCTCGACTTCCAGTACGACGCAACCACCGACGGGCGCCCGATCACGCTCCTGAACACCGTCGACGAACACACCCGCGAAGCCCTGGCCAAGCTGATCGAGCCGAACCTCACCGCCGAACACCTCGCCGCCGTCCTGGACGCCCTAGTCGCCGCGCGCGGGGTCGCGCCGCTGCTGCTGCGGCTGGACAACGGGCCAGAACTGATCGCCGCCACGCTGTCGGACTGGTGCACCGGACGGCCGGGATCATGTTCATCCCGCCCGGGAAGCCGTGGAAGAACCCCTACATCGAATCGTTCAACGCCAGGCTGCGCGACGAATGCCTCAACCTGCACGAATTCTGGTCACTGACCCACGCCCGCGTCATCAGTGACTGGCTCACCGAATACAACCACGACCGGCCACACTCCGCCCTGGGCTACCTCACCCCAGCGGCGTACGCTGCCGGCATCACCACAACCCGATGACTCTCACCCGACCTGGACCCATTCATGGGGTCTTTCCATGACGTGACCTCAGGGGCCAGATCATCCTGACGGCGCCGCCGTCACCACCCCAACCTCGGTAAGGTGCGGAGTTCGGCTCGACATCGAGCCGTTCGACGCCTAAGGACCCGAAACGGGTGGGCTCGGTAGCCGCTCAGCCCTGCGCGGCGGGGGCGGACAGAACCGGGTTGTATCACGCCCCGATCGGCTCGCCCACCGGCGCAGAGAGCGGGAGCGTTTGGGGCCAGCGCTGCGGCGCGGGGGGAGGACGCGGTACGGGAGGTTGCATGGAGTTGAAGGCATGGCCGGATGCGACGTCCGCCAAGCTCTCGGTCCACGAACTACCGCAGGGGTGGGCGCCCATTCCCCCGAAGGCGGCATCCTTGTCTTCGAGGCAGGCCGGTTCGCCCGGATACTGGACGGTGAGCCGTTCCAATATCTGGCCTACCTGGAGTACCTGCCCGGTCAAACCCGTGGCAACCATTACCACCGGATCAAGCAGGAGCTGCTCTACATCACCAGCGGGCGGCTGCTGGCCTACTACGTGGACGTCGACACGGGCCGCAGTCTCGAACTGACGATCGGTGAGGGCATGTGATCCGCACCGGCCCTCGGCTGGCGCACGCTACCGTGCCCAAGATGCGGCCTACGCGATCGAGATCGCGGCCCAACGGTTCGACGCCACCGACATCGTCCCGTACGACGTGTACCCGATCAGCGACGACCCGCGCACCGGCCGCGAGGCCACCGAATTGGCCCGCGAACTGCAATTGCGGGACCGGATCGACGCCAGTCATCGCCGGGCACCCTGGCCTCCGGTGGCACCGGGAGGGCGGGACGGCCCTCCGCGACGTCACCGAGGACGCGGACGCTCGGCGGGATCCGATGATGCAGGGCGTCGGTACATCCGAGGCGAATCCGCCGAAGTCAGCGGCCGGGACCGACGGGGCCGATGGACCCGGACGAGCGCCGATCCGCAGCCGACGACGCAGCGTCGTGACGGCGTAGCTCGGCCACCACCAGGCACGCGCCCGCTGCCACCAGGGACGCAGCTCGCTCGCCGCGCGGCGTACGGGCATCTGCCTGCGCGCCGATGTCCGGCAGCGACGTCCCCGGCGGGGCGTACCGTGCGCGTTCCCAGGTCTGGGTCACCGTGCGGAGCGATTGCTGCTGCTCAGGGTCCAGGACCGCTGCGTGCCGGTAGAACTCCTGCTGCTCGGTGAGGGTCCGCTGACCTTCCGGTCGCAGACCGAGGTCAGCCAACGTACTGGTCAGGTAGTCCCATTCAATTTCGGCGCGCCCGGCGGCATCCGCGGCTGCCGCCAGCGAGCGGCGTCGGGCCGCCGGGCCGCCACCGGCATGACCAAGGAGGCCATGCCCAGGCCGAGCATCGCCAACGGCAGCGGCCACCACCACGGGCCCTGCGCCTGGGCGTCCTGCTCCTCCAGGCCCAACGCCCCCCTCGCGGTCCCGCTGCGCCGACGCGGTGCTCGCCGCGTCGGTGGGCGAGGCCTCCGCGCTGGTCGTGGCTCCCTCTGACGGCAGTGTGGGCCCCGTCGTGGCGCCGTAGCGGCCCGGTGCCCACGCCGGGGGAACGCCGCTGCGCTGGGACGGGGTGGGCTCGAACCGAAAGCCACCCGATCGCGGGGAAGTAGAGCTCCGGCCAGGCGTGGGCGTCCGACTGGCGCACCTCGTAGCCCTCGCCAACCCGGGTCCCGGGCAGGAAACCGTACGCCATCCGAGCCGGAATTCCCGTGCCCGGGCCGCCAGCACCATCGTGGTCGCGAAGTGCGTGCAGTACCCGCGCTTGCTCTGCAGGAACCGGGCCAGCAGGCTCGGCTGACCCGGTGCGCGAGTGCTCCCGGAGGGCTGCGGCTCGGGGACGCCGTCCAGGCTGCAGGTGAATGCGGGGGAGCGCAGCCAGTCCTGAATCCGCACCGCCGCCTGGTAGGGCGTCGCCCTGTCGGGGACCACCCCGATCAGCGCGTTCTCGATCAAGGCCTCGTCCTGCTGGTCGATGGACAGGCTCGCGCGCCCGGTCCCACCGGGCCAAGGGAGTGTCGGCTTCCTGCAATTGCGCGGGGGGGTCGAGCACCACGTATTCCAGCTGGTACGACGTCGGAGTCCGGTCGACGACGATAACGCCGGTCCGTCGGTCGATGGCCCACTGCGCATCGGTCATCGACCCTTGGTCAGGCCGAACGGTGCTGCCGCGTGCGGGGAGTCCAGGTCGGTGCGCTCGACGCTCAGGCTCCCGCACGAGGGTCGGCACGCGATCCTCGAAACCTGACGGCGGCATCGTCGGCCTCGTCGTCGGGGTGGCATCCGGTGGCTGATGCTCCCAGCCGTCGCCGGTGAACCGATCCGAAACCAGCACCCGCAGTGGCCCCGGCGACGGATCGTCGGTGCGGTACCGCAGCACCGCCGACTGGTCGGACGCTCGCAGGCTGGTGCGCAGGTCCAGGAGGTGGAAAAGCCCACCCGGCCACCGCCACCCTGACCCCGCCCCGGCCCCAACCCCTCGGCCAGGTAGCGAACCGGCAGCTGCGGCAGCAGCTGGGCCGCCAGAATCGCCACGACCAGGGCGCTGCCGCCGACCGCTGCCGCTGCCGACCACCGAGATGCGCCGATCCGACCCGTGGCCCCGCCAGACGGGTCACTGGCACCCGGCGGGGGTGGGTGGCGGGTCGGTCGGGCCTGCCACCGGGACAAGAGCACCCGGTCGGCCTCGACCAGGACCAGCAGCCAGCCCAGCGCGGCGGCGACGAAGTGCCCCCCACGGGAGCGCGCCGTTGCTGTTGGCGACAGCGGTCAGGTACGGCGCGAGCATGGGCAGCCCCGCCAGCGCCGGCAAGGCCAGGCTCACCCCGATCACGTCTGCGGCCAACGCCAGCAGGCCGATCGACACCGATAGCAGGAAGACGATGCCGGGCGTGACCGGCACCGGCGAGGTGGAACTGCGTACCACCGCCGCGGCGTCGAGGATCAGCTCACCCCAGGCGCCCACGGTCGCCGGGGAGGGCAGCCTGAACCACAGCGTGTCCGCCTCGCTCATGATCCGGGCCGACAGCGGCTGGTGGAACAGCCATCCGGTCACCAGCACCACAGACGCTGTCTGGACAGCCACCACCGGCCAACGCCGGGTGAACCAGCTGCGCGCCAGCACGCCGCTGACCAGCACCGTGAGGATCAGCACTGCGGCGGTCGGGACCCAGAGGTCTCGCGGAAGAGCGGGGTCAGCGCCCAGCCGGAGGTCATCGTGCCCAGGGCCGTCAGGACCGCGGCGGGCCAGCGCGTTGCCGCGATCCATGGGGTGGCCGTGGTCATCGCCGAACCCCGAACCCCGGGAAGCGCCCAGCTCGATCCAGGCGGCGGCCACCGAATCACCGCGGCGCACCACGGCGACCCGCCAGCCGCCTGAGCGGGCCAACCCCGCCAACTCCTGCGAGCGGCCCGCGCGCGATCCAGCCGGGGACGGCGCGAACGAGGCGACGTCCACGACGAACAGGAGACCGGGCGTCGTACCGGACTTGAGGGAGAGCACTTCATGCGCCATCGGCTCGTCGTGATCCCCGATCGCGGTCACCACGACGCCGCCCTGCCCGGCCAGCTCACGGGCGGCGGCCATCAGCGGTGCGCGCGGCGGGTCGGCCCCCGTCGCCGGGGCTACCACCGCGAGCGCACGCAACGCCTGAGCCGGAGTCAGCCGGAGTACGGCGGTCGCCGCCTCCAGCGTGTCCGGGGGGTCAGGACGTGCAGCGCGTACCCCTGGCCGGCCAGGTGCACGGCCACCGACCCGAGCGCCTCGACCATCCAATCCAGGCTGGGCAATCGTCGCTGCTGCTCGGCGCGGCATACCCGCCGAGGACGATGACGGCCCGGCGCAGCGTCGGCTGCCCTCGGTGGCGGACCATCAGCTCGCCGCGGTGCGCCGTCACCGGCCAGTGGATCCGGCGCAGGTCATCGCCCTGCTGATACCCGCGCAACGAGGCATCGTCCTGCCCTGCAGGGCGACCAGGGTTGGCCGGGTGCCCTCGGTCCCGGTCCCCGCGGTCGGGGAGGCCCCCTCCAGCGGATGCACCGGTGGCAACACGATGATCTCGCGGCCTCGGGGAGCACGGTCGTGGCCGTGACCAGCCCGAAGACGTCTCGACGATGCAGGTGCAGCGGACCGAGCAGGTGAGCGCCACGGCGAACCGGCAGGATCGGGTACCCGAAGCTCCACCGCGCTTCGGCGCCGAGGACGGGAACCAGCGCGCGCGCCGGCGCGCCGAGCCGGGCGCCCACCTGCTCGTAGGCCAGCAGGACCGGGGTGGCGCGGAGCCGCGATGGTGCAGGGTGACCTCCACCGTGGCGGAACAACTGACCGCGATCACCGGCGGGTGGCAGGTCCGGAACACGCTGAGGGTGACCCGTTGACGCCGACAGATCAGCAAGCTGAGCAGCGGAAGGGCCATGGCGAGGGCGCCGATCCGGACGAGATCATCGAAGCCGAGACCGGCGCCGGACACCGTCAGGGTCATGCCGGCGGCGAGCATGGCCCGGCCTCGGTCGGTGAACGCGGCGCGACCCGGGGTCGGCGCCCGTGGCGCCGGCATCGGCTAGCCCGCGCGACTGGGCACCGGTACGGTCCCCAGCAGCTCGGCGAGCACGGTGGCGGAGTCTGCCGGGCGAGCTGGCTCTCCGCGGACAACAGCACCCGGTGCTCCACGACCGCCAGGGAAAGCCGTTGTACGTCCTCGGGCAGGACGTGGTCCCGCTCGGCGATCGCTGCGCGGGCGCGGGCCCGCGCGCAGCAGCTGCAGCGAGGCCCGCGGCGGGCGCCGAGCCGCAGCGCCGGTGTTCGGCGCGAAAAAGCCCACCAGGTCGACGATACTGCTTGAGCGCCGGGCTTTGGCGTACACCCCTGAGCCCCCGGTTGGCCGAGACACCGTCGCGGCGTCCGTGACCGGCGACAGTCGCTCAACGGATCGGTGCTGCCGTGCTGGTCGAGCATCGCGATCTCGGCCGGCCCGGCGGGGTAACCCATGGACACCCTCGCCATGGAACCGGTCCCGCTGGGCCTCGGGAGGGGTAGGTACTCCCTCCATCTCCAGCGGGATTCTGGGTCGCCACCACCAGGAACGGACGGCCCAACGGGTACGTCGTCCGGTCGACCGTGACCTGGGCCTCCTCCATCGACTCCAAGACCGCCGATTGGGTCTTGGGGGAGGCGCGGTTGATCTCGTCGCAGACCACGATGTTGGCGAAGATCGCCCCCGGCCGGAAGTCGAAGTCTCGGGTCTCGGGGTTGAACACGCTGATGCCGGTGATGTCCGAGGGCAGCAGGTCCGGGGTGAACTGGATCCGGGTCATCGGGCAGTCGACGGCTTTGGCCAATGCCTTGGCCAGCATCGTCTTACCGACCCCGGGGACGTCCTCCAACAGCAGGTGCCCGCCTACCAGGAGGACGGTGACCGCGATGGTGACGACCCCTCCGGTTTGCCCTGAATGACCGTGCCGACCGTGACTGATGGCGTGGGCGGTGCCCGTCGGCTGCGCCAGCTCGTGCGGCTCCGGTAGCGGCGCGGCATGGGAGGCAGCGTGTCGGTCGGTCACGCCGGGGAGGGGATGTCGGTCCGCTGCTCCACGATCCCTCCCCACTTTCCTCCACGGTCCGGGCCGGCTTGACACCTGGCCATCTCAGGGGAACCCTGCAGCCCACCGCTTGGGGGGGCACCCCTACCCATGCCGCGGATGACAACGCTTGCCGCTGCCTGTCCGGTTCCGTGCTCGACGCCCCTTTCCAGTCCTGAACCCCGCCTGGAGCCCTTCCAGTGGTGGGCCATCCCGCGGGCTCGGCCCCTACCACTTTCCTCCAACGGCGATGATCTGCGCTTTGTGCCCAAGAGGCCCGCGTGGCACGGTCTCCGGGGATTGACGGTGGAATGAAGTGGGTGAAGTGGAGCAGGGCGGAGCGTTGACGGGGAGGAGGGGATGCTGTCTCTCGGCACCCACTACCCGCGCCTGGACGACAAGGGGCGGCCCATCCTTCCGGCCATACCGCGGCCGCACTGGCCCAGGGCCTGGGTCGTCACCCGAGGCCAAGAACGCTGTCTGTACGTCTTCCCGGGAGGAGGCCTTCACGTCGTACGCGAACCAGGTCATCTCCCGCGCCGATGACCAGCAAGACCGCCGGGACTTCCGCCGCATGCTACTCTCCGGAGCCCACGACGAGGTGCCCGACAAGCAGGGGCGGATCACCATCCCCGCGCACCTGCGGAGTACGCCGTCTGGACCGCGACGTGGCGGTCATCGGCAACGGAGACAACCTCGAGGATCTGGGACAGCAAGGCTGGACGGCTACCGGCCCGAATCCCGGGGCCCGTGTACGCCAACAAGTCCGAGGAGGTGGTGCCCGGACGCCTGTGAGCCCGTCGGTCGGCCGCCCACCCGGGCACTCCTGCCGCCAGGTTCTCCACCCGCTCGACACGCCGCTCCCGAGACACTTCCCCGGTCTCGGGCACGACCGAACGTCCCGGAGCACTTCCCCGGGTTCCGGGCCGGCGCGCGGTTGGGACCTGACGACAGAATCCGCACCCGTCATGCCGACCGACATACCCGCTCTGGTCTGCACCGATCTCACAATCCCATCCCCGATAGCCCCCTCGATGTCGAGCTAAGGGTGAGGCTTCCGACCCGAACGGATCGCTGCGATGGACCGATCCCCGCACCCCCGCCACCGGCCGCGCCGGATCGTCATGTCCCCGGTCCTGCGGGAGCGGGTCGTTGGTTGCTCGCCCCGGCGACGACCGACCCGGGCTAGCATCGCCGTCGACATGACGCTGGAGCTGGGCGGACACACCCCTGGCGCTGCAGGCCTGCCCAACGCCCTGGGTCATCGGGATCGACCGCGACCCCGGCCCTGCATCGGCCACCGAGCGCCTGGCACCGTACGCCGACCGGTTCCGCGCCGTACCGGCCCGGTATGACGAGCCGCCCACCGTGCTGGCCGACCTCGGGGTGCGCGAGGTGCCATCCTCTTCGACCTCGGGGTGTCCTCACTGCAACTGGATGAAACCGAGCGGCGCGGCTTCGCCTAGCGGCTGGATGCGCCGCTGGACATGCGGATGGACGGTACGGGGTCAGCCCCTCGGGCCGCTGACGTGCTCAATGACTACCCGGTTGCCGAACTCGAACGGATCCTGCGCGAGTACGGCGAGGAGCGCTTACGCCCGCCGGATCGCCCGCGCCATCGACCGGGCTAGGCGGAAGCGCCGTTGGAGACCTCGGCCCGCTTAGTGGACCTCATCCGAGCCGCCGTCCCGGCAGCCGCGTCGCAGCGCACCGGAGGGCACCCCGCCAAGCGGACCTTCCAGGCGCTGCGGATCGAAGTCAACGAGAACTCGCCGCCCTGGAGGCCGCGTTACCGGTGGCGATTGACGCTCTTTCGTTATCAGGGCGTGTCGTTGACTTGGTTACCACTCCCTCGAGGACAGGATGGCCAAGAGAGCCCTGGGGGCGGGGGCGCGTAGCAGCACCCCGGCCGGCCTGCCCAACGAACTCCCTGGTCACGAACCGTATGTGCGGCTGCTGCTGACCAGGGAGCCGAAGAGCCGTCACCGGAAGAGATCGCCATCAACCCCCGCGCAGCCTCGGCGAGGCTGCGCGCCGCCATCAGGACTCGAGCCACGAAGGGACCGCGCCCATGAGTCAGACCACCGCCACCGTCGGTCCGGCCTGCGCACGGGACAGCTCCCTGCCGGACGCCTACCGAGACTGCGCGTCATCTCCGCCGAACCACGGGCCCCTGGCAGCTGGGGTTCTGCTGTTCTGCTCGGGACTGCTGGCCCTGGGGCTGCCTCGCGCTGCTGCTGCTCAACTCCGAACTGGCCCAGGGCGCCTACCTGATGGACAAGCAGCAACGACCTCGACCCGGCTGGCCGAGGACGAAGAATGCTGCGCGAAGACCCGGGCACCGTCGAGTCGGCGCAATCGCTGGCCGCCGCGGCCTACAAGCTGGGCATGGTCCCCTGGGCCAGCCGCCACTGACCCTGGAACTGTCCACCGGCGCGGTGCAGGGGCTGACCCGCGAACAGGCACCGGCCGGAGAGGACGCCTTCCTCCTCTTCTCTTCTCGGTGGTCAACACGCCGTGTACCAGGCGCCCGCCAGCGAAAAAGCCGAGCAGCAAGCCCACCCAGAAGCCGAGCGAGCAGAAGAAGACCGCAAGCCGGGAACCAGCAGGCCGCGCCCGGCGTGAAGCCCAAGCCCAGCGTTTCGCCACAGGTCAGGGAGGACTGGATGACGCCCACGCCGAACCCGCAGCTCCGGCCATGGCGCCACCGCCCGGTTGCAGAGAGGCTCGCTGGCCAACGGTCGGCGCCGGGTCCGCACCTTGTTCATCGTGGTGCTGTTCGTGTTCCAGCTTGTTCGTGGCCCAGCTGCGACTACAGGGTTTTGACGCCCAGGAGATCGCCGCCAAGGGCATCGCGATCAGATGGTGCCCACCCCGCTCCCCGCGCCCCGTGGGAACATCGTCGATCGCCCAGCTCCCGCTGGCCACCAGCATGGAACGGCGGGACCGTCATCGCCGACCCCTGGACGCTGCGGGACTACGCCCGCTTCCCTACCCGGCAAGAAGGTTCGCTCCCACTACCAAGGTCGGTCCGGGAGTGGCCGAAGACCTCGCGCTGCTCGGCAAGGACGTCGACGACTTCCGAGCGGCTGATGACATGAAAGCAGATGCCCGGGCACCCGGACAAGCAAGACCCGCTACCGGGTGGTCGCCAAAGGGCTGGACCCCAACCAATGGCGGGTCGTGCGCGAGGTGGCCATCGGCACATCTCGGTGAGATCACCTCCCAACGCGCCTACCCCGCTGGTGCCCCGACCCGCGGCGCTGGGCAACGTCAGGTCGAGCGGCAAAGCCGCGGAGCTGCGGCTGGGGCCTGGGCGCAGTACGACAAGCTTCTCGTCGGCACGGGCAAAGTGCAGCGCGAACTGTCGGGGATGGGCGCACGATCCCCCTCGAAGACCGGCTGGTCGAGGCGGTGCCTGGGCACGCGACCTCAGCCTGACCATCGACCGCGACCTGGCCTGGGTTCGCCTACAACGCGATCGCCGCGCAGGTCCGCA
>JADJTO010000002.1 GCA_016711105.1 Micropruina sp.
AGGTCGAACGGCACATCTTCTAACTCTGATGTCACCATTATGACGGTTTTTGCGAGCGCGTGGCATATGCCCAACTCGTAAAGAACGTTTGGGTTGCGTCCGCTCAGGTTCGCTATTATGATGCGCGATCTGGCGATGAGGCGAAGAATGTGTGGGAAGATGTCGCCTTGATGGTTCTCCTCGTCGCCCCGCATCGCCCTCAGGCCAACTGCGCTGCAAACCATTCGCATTACCTCAAACTCTTGTCGGAACTGGTCCGAAAAGGGAGTGAGAACGAAGACCAGAGTCGGATCAACCTCCATGTCGTTCATTGCTAGCCCGTTCTCCCTCAGGAACTCAGGAACCCTGCTCTCGGGATCGGCACTATTCGATCCCGATTGACCAGGGATCTCGCTCTCTGACGAAGCAGATCGCTGCGCAGATAAGAGGAGGTGGTTCACATCCGCCCAGCGGCCCTCCGACTTTAGGAGTCGCCGGGTTGTGGCATAAATCTCCTCCTCGTAGTGCCGACGCATGGAATCGATCTCCACCCGCATCTGCTCGCTCCTGCGATGAGCGCTTCGTTGTGCTTCTCGCAGGGACCTCAGCGAAAGCATCAGAAATGCCGCGGACAGTGAGACTCCGAGGACGGAGAAGATGTCCATAAGTGTGAATGTCATGCCAGACCCCTAATCACTGAGATGAGTGGAGCTAGGGCAATGATCCAATTCAACCCCACGATTGCAGCGAGTCGCGTTTTCCAGCCTTTGTCCCATGAGCGCCGACTGTGGCGCCAAAGGGCGGTTATCACGACCGCTAGAATCATTAGCGAGCCTGCAGTCAACGCCCACGAGCGCCGACTTTTGATCTGGACTAGAAATAGCTTTCGCGCTGGCAAAGGAGATCGCCAAGAAGATTATGTCAACGGGTAGAACTAGGACCGTCTCCTCTATATCGGCTATGTCGAACTCGTTGTTTTGCAACTAACCTAAATAGGACCTTGGATCCGAGCAGAACCAATGGCACCACCCACGCCAAGTTCGCCAGGAGCCAGGTTGGATCCATCAAAGAGTCCTCTTCCAGGGTGTGACCGCCACACCATGCTAGCGGATGGCATGTGCACGCTGAGCTCGCGTTCCATGCCCGCTGCGACCCGTGAATGGCTTGACGATCAGTCGAGAACCCGGGTGGCGGTGACGCTGGGCGCGCGCTGTTTCGTTGAAGGACCTGGAGGAGAGCATGATGCACTTGATGGCGGCCACCGTAGCGATCATCATACCCTCGGCCACGTTCCAATGAACGACGTCAATCAGGCCTCGGGTCGACGCTCGTTGAGCGTGTCTCGACAGGGCACCCGACGTTCGCATGAGCGTCAGATGGTTAGCTCATGGCGTCCGCAGACGCGTCTCGGCCCGACTCACGGAGCGTGGGCGAGCGGGTGACTGAGCCTCGGCGCTCAAGACAGGATTTCTCCCACCGCCAGTCCTTTTGAGGACGGCCGTGAGGTTTGAGTTAGTGAAGTTAGCTGGCGCGGCTGGTGGGTTCGAGCCAGCGGTGGGTTTTGAGGATGGTTTCGGCGCGTTCGGGGAGTGGTGCTGGGGTGTCGGTGGTGGTGTCGCGCCAGTTGGTGATGGCTTTGGCGATGTGGTGGGCGTCTTCGGGTCGGCCTTCGTGGGCGGCGATGGCTGCGAGGTCGAGGCGGGGGGTGGTTTCGTCGGGGGCGGCGAGGGCGGCGAGTTCGGCGGCGGCGCGGGCTTGGCGGATGTTGTTGTTGGTGAGGGCGTGGGTCGTGACGATGTGGGCGACGTCGACGATGCCGCAGAGGAGGTGTTGGTCGGTGCGGGTGTTGGTGAGCCAGGCGCCGCCGCGGGCGCGGAGGTTGTCGTAGGGCTTGCCGGTGACGAGGCGGAGGGCGGCGAGGAGGTCGGGGATGCCGTCGGGGCCGCGGCTTTCGCCGCGGACGCGGAGTCGGCGAAAGAGGTCGGCGTCGCTGAGGAGGTCGTCGACGATGTAGAGGCCTACGCCGCGTTGGATGGCTTGGGGGTGTTTGGTGGCTTCGGGTAGGTAGGGCATGCCGGTGCGCGGGTTGGGTCCGAGCCAGGCGCGGACGACGGAGGCGTCGCGCCGGACTTTGCCGGGGCTGATGCCGAGCGCTTCTGCCATCTCGGCGGTGGTGGCGCCGTGGGGGCGGGTGGCCAGGTAGGCGATGACTTCGGCGTAGTAGGGGAAGCGTGCGGCGGCCGTGACGGGGTGTCCGCTGGTGCCGACCCGGACCCGAATGCCGCCCAGGACGGTGAGCCGGGGCCGCACTCCGCTGTCGGCGTGCCAGGCCGCCAGGTCGGCGTCCAGGGTGGGGTCGGCGGTTTCGACCCTGGCCCGCAGGGTTGCGGGGACTCGGGGTGCGAGGCTGGCGAGGTCGTCGGTGGTGTTCGCGGTGTGGGCGAGGTAGGCGGGGTCGGGGTCGGGCAGCAGGGACACTGTGTCGGGTTCGGTGCTGTCGCGGGGCAGGGTGTGCTCGGGGCGGAGTTGGCCGGCGTCGTTGGCGAACCCTTCCCACTCCTGCGTCGCATCTTCGGGGCTGGGCATGGTGATGTCGTTGAGGTTGTCGGCGGCGGCGAGGACGGCGACGCAGCCCAACGCTTCGGCACGGGTGAGGCCGGTGGGGACCAGGTCAAGGCCGAGCTGCGGCAGCTGGAGACGTCCGTCGGCGGTGAGCAGGATCTCGACCCCCTGCTCGGTGGGATTGGCGGCGCCGACGGTGATCAGGGTGGTGGCGGTGCGTCCGGGTTGGTCGACCATCAGGTCCCGCAGGATGTTGAGGTGGGGGGTGTCGGGGTTGGTGGTGATGAGGAGTCGGCTGTCCCACTGGTGGTCGCCGTCCTGACGGGCGCGGGCGGTGTCCAGGCTGGGGGTTGTGGGGTGGGTGAGCCGGTCGGCGGTGGTGACGGCGGCGGCGATGATGTCGTCGATGACCGTGGGGTTGGTGTGGTGCCAGATCCGGTCGCTGAGCCCGGCGAGTTCGTCGCCGATGCTGAGGCAGTCGATGCGGAGGTCTCTGGCCCAGGGGCTGATGGCGAGTTCGCTGATCAGGTAGCGGGCCAGGTCGTCGGCGTACAGGGGGTCTCCGCCCAGGTGGATGGTGCCGAGTTGTTCGAGGTTGACCAGCCGCCAGCCCTGCTCGTCGGCGCCGAGGGTGACGAGTTGGGGCCAGGGTGCGGGGCTGTCCGGGTCGGGCAGCGGACCGACCGTGTCGGCATCCTGCCCGGTGTCCAAAGTCCACGTGTCGGAGTCGGCGCCGGGCTGCCACGGGGCGGGCAGGTCGGCCGGCCCGGTCAGGTGCAGGGTCAGCTGCTCTGGGGTGACATCCAGCCCGGTCAGCGCTGGCAGTGGCTTGATGTCGTTGATCAGCCGGTTCGCTAACCGGCGGAGGGTGTCGTGGATCGTGATGACGGTGTCGGCGGTGGGGATGCCTTGGTGGATCAGGGTTTTCTCGACCGGGGCGAGCGCCGCCGGGGGTGGCGGGCTGATCGCCCGTCCGGGTCGGCGTGCCCGGCTTTGCGAGGCGCGCCGGCCGCGTAACGCCAGCCACAGCGCCCCCGCCAGCAGCGACCCGGCACCAGCCAGCCCAGACAGCAACCAGCCGGGGGCAGCCAGCTCGACCGCAGGGTCCTGATCGGCGGCCGCGGCGGCCTCGCCCGCGCTGGGCGCCTCCTGGGTGAGGGTGGTGGCCTGCTGGGTGGGGGCGGCTGTCGAGGCTGGGGAGGCTTCGGGCGCGCGTGCCGTGGTGGTGGTCGCCGGGCTGCGGGGGACTGCCGGGACCCGGTCTTGGGGGACCGGTTCGGTGTTGCTGCCGGGCATTTTGACGCCGGGGATGGTGAGTGTCCAGCCCACGTCGATGTTGTCGGGGTCGGTCAGGGCCTGGCCGCCGGGTTGGTCCAGCCCTTTGTTGGCGTTGAAGATCCGCGGGTATTTGGTGGCGTCGCCGTACTGCTCCAAGGCGATCTGGCTGAGGGTGTCGCCTTTGGCGACGGTGTAGCGGGCGGCGCCAGATCGCTGCGGGGCGGGGGCCTGCTGGGGGGGTCTGGGCCTGCGGGGCCGTCTGGGCCACGGTCACGGCTGGGGGGGGGGGCGGCGGCGACCGGGGTGGGGATGGTGAGGGCGTGGGTGGTGAGGAACGCGGCGGCGGCGGTGACCACCAGGCCGCGGGCGAGGGCTTGGGGTAGGGCGAAGCCGGGCAGTCGGGGGCGGGGAGGTGGCGGAGCCGGGCGATGATCTCGACGCCGATGGCGGTGGTGAGGATGGCCCAGGAGATCCAGCCGGCCGCTTTGAACAGGGTGACCAGGAGGGTGCCGTCGTCGGGGCTGAGCAGCGCCTGCAAGATGCTTGGCCAGCTCCAGCCCAGCCGCGGTGCGGCCAAAGGGTGCACGGCGAGCAGCAGCAGCGGCATCCCGACCAGGATCACGCCCAGGCCGAGCAGGGCGGCCACACCGGCGAGGCGTTGTTTCATCGGGGGGTTCCCTCCAGGACGCGGATGGTGCTGATGGTGGCCTGTCCGGTGACGTGCACCTGGCCGACCCCGACCAGGGACAGAAACAGGGGCGTGTAGGGGGCGCGGGTGGTCACCTGCAGCGAGGTTGGGCTGGTGAAGGTGAGGGTGCCGGTCATCCCGGAGCGTTCGATGAAGTCGACCGCCGTCGCCCGGGCTTGGCGGGCGCCGACTTCGAGCCGGCCTTCCCCGGCCTGGTACTGGTCGGTGTTGAGTTGTTGACCGGCCAGCCGGGCCGCCTGGGCGGCGACCTCCCCGGCGTGTTGTTTGGCGTGGATCTGGCCGGTCAGGTCGACCGCAATCCCCACAATCAGGGTCAGGGCGGTGGCCATCAGCACCACCCCACGCTGACCACCGCCCCCGCTCGCCCCGCACGGGGCACGCCTGGTCATCGGCGTGCCCGGTAGGTGTCCAAAGGGCTAACCATCGACGCCTCGACCCGGATGGTGCCGGGGATCCCCGGCAAACTCAGGTCCCCGGTCGGGACCTCACACCACGGTGGCGGTCACCTGGGCGGGGCGGCCCACGGTGTGGCGAACCCGGAGGTGTCCACGGTCACCGAGCTGTGCACGCAGTCCAGTTGTTGGTTGTTCAGGCTGGTGCGGGCAGCACGGCTGGCGTCGTGGTGCGCCTCGCCGGCGGTGCGGCTGATCGAGGCGGCGCGGGCGGCGTCGGCGGCCGCGCTGTGGACGGCTTGGCGGCACAGGCGATCCGGCCGCCCAGGATGGCGAGCAGCATGAACGCGGCCAGGACTGGTGCCAGGAGCAGCATTTCGACCGCGACAGCGCCCCGCTCGCCGCGACGGCGTTTCATCGGGTCAACCGTTCGACGGGCGCCGACGCAGTGTGGGTGATGGTGGCGGTCCAGCCGGGCACCACCGACAGGATGCTGCCGGTGATGGTGGCGGTGGCGCGGGTCGGGGTGCGTTGGCAGTCGACCCGGACGTCCCGGATCGCATCCCCGACCTGGTCGAGCATCGCCCCGGCGGCTGCCCGGCAGTCGCTGGTGCTGCCGGTGGCTGCCGCGGCGGCGGCGGCGCCGGTGTGGGCGGCGCTGATCGCCGCTGTGCGGCCGTAGAAGAACATGGCCGCCTGCATCGCCGCCCACACCAGCAGCATCAACACCGGCAGCATCAACACGAGCTGCACTGAGGCTGAACCCCGCTCCCCCGCCACCGGCCCCGGGCAGGCCGACGTGACCTCGAGGGAATCCCGTCGGACGAAAGGTCGGCAGAATCCCGGTGGAGGCCGGGTGGCGGGTGCTGGGAGGCGGTATGCATGGCTGGCTTACTGCCCGTTCAGTTGAGGCGGGAGAGGAGGCCCTGGACGTAGACCGTCAGGGCGCCGATGACCAGGCCGGCGATGGCGATGACACCGATCACGAGCAGCAACTTTTCCACCGACACGGAGAAACCCTTCTCGTCACGGGCCAGCCGGCGGACGTGGAGGGTGAGTACGGACAGCAGGGTGGTGAGGTGGGTGAACATGGACAGTTCCTTTCGTTGGGGTTGATTCATCCGGCGAGGAGTCGGAGCAGGGCGGGTGCCAGGAAGATGCCGATGAACGCGAACGCCATCAGGGTGGTGGGCATGACGAGCCGTTCGCCTTGGGCGTTGGCGGCGGTCTGGTCGGCGGTGAGGGTGGCGCTGCGCAGGGCGGTGCTGCGGGCGCGGAGCGTGTCATACACCTGGGAGCCTTCCTCACCGCACAGCCGCATGATGTCGGCCAGGTCATCCAAAGCCGGTAGTCCCACCTGGAGCGCCACCTGATGCAACGATTCCCACGGGGTTTCTCGGGAGAACCGGCTGCGCTTCAGCGTTTCGCTGATCCGTCGGAACGGCCAGGTGTCCCCGACGGCGGCGGCGTTCTCCAACGCCTGCCGGGTGCCTGCCCCGGCGTTGCGTTCCAACGCGACCAGGTCCACATAGGAGCCGAGGGCGCGTAGGAACTCGGCGCGGGCCTTGATGGCTGCATCAGCCACGTTGCCGTTGGGAATGAACCAGCCGGCGATGGCGGCGAGCAGGGTGACGGCAGCGGGGATCGCCAACGGGACCGCCACCGTCAGGCTCAGCACCAGCGTCAGAACCGGGATGGCGGCGGTCGCGATGGCGGCGAACAGGATCTTTTCGCCGTAGAAGGTATGCACCGCCCGACCCAGCAGCGCCAGATCCCGGGTGGGGGTTCTCACCCACACCGCACCGGGCAGATGCCGCATGGCCCACAACCCGACCTGGTCGGTCAACCCGGAACCTGACTCCGGCTCGGAGGGGAGGACTGTTTGGGTGGGGGTGGGTGAGAGCCGGTCCAGGGCCTGGGCCAGGTCGGGGTGGGCGGGGCTCAGGTAGGCGATCAGGCAGGCCACCCCAGCGCCCACCAGCACCCCGGCCACCATCCACAACTGCAACGCGGTCATCGTGCCGCCTGTACCCGGGTGGTGATGAACCGCGGTGGGGTGGGGGTGGCGGACATGGATTTGAGCCACACCAGGCCGGCGGCGTAGAGGGCCAGCAGCCCGGTCAGCACGATCTGGCCGAACGGGCTGGCGAACGGGGCCAGGAACTGGCCGGTCAACGCCAACACACCCAGAGCGCCAGCGGAGATCAGAGTGATCAGCCGGGCGGTCGCCCGCGGCTTCTCCCGCTCAGCCTCGATCTGCCGGCGGGCCAGGACGTCGGCGGCGACCGATTCGGACAGGCCGGTCAGCACCCGCGCCAGCCCATCCCCGCGACGGCGGGCACCCAGGATCAGGGCGGCGACCACCAGATCCCCGGTCACATCATTCAGATCGTCGGCGAACGCGCGGAGCGCTGCGTCGGTCGACCAGCGGGCCCGCAGCCGGGTCACCAGCCGGGTCACCTCCGGCAGGATCGCTTCCGGGGTGGACCGCACGCTGGCCTGCAACGCCTGCTCCAACCCCTGCCCCACCGTCAACACCCCCGCCAGATTCCGGGTCCACTCAGCAATCCCGTCCAACCGTCCAATCCGTAGCCCTGCCTCGGAGCGGACCAGCAGCAACGGCAGCCCCCACACCGCCGCCGGTAACACCAGCACCGCCACCACCCAGCCGGTGGAGGCCGCCACCAGCACACCGACCAGCAACGCCACCAAGCCACCCCACAGCCGGGCCGGCGGCGTGTCCCGAACCCAACCGGGCAACCGCCAACCGCGGGACGGTCCTGCCGGACGGAGCGGGGTGCGCTGCAACCCGTACACGAACAGCACCACCCCACCGGCGATCAGGGACCCCGACAAGGCCGCCAGCCAGCCGCCCATGTCAGCGCACCCCGCGATGCTGGGCCAGTTCGCGTTCGAACCCGGCCAGATCGAAGCCGTGTTCGAGAAGGTCGCCGATCAGCGCATCAGGGATCAGGTTCGCCACCGCGCACTCGCCGCGCAGCGGACGGAAGATGGGTTGGGTGGCGATCCCCCGGTCCCGTTCCCCCGGCGTCACCTCCAGGATTTCCTCCACATACCGGTTTTTACGTCCTGCCGGCCCGTCGACGGTCTCCCGGACAATGTCGCAGGCCAAATGCACGACCACGTCGACGGTGTCGGCCAGCTTCGCTGCCGCCAGCTCCTGCGAAATGCTGGGACCGGCCTCCATCGCGCAGGTGACCAGCTTCCGCATCGCCGCCCTGGCGTTCGCCGCATGGGTGGTCGAGATGGAGCCCGAGCCGGACTCCATCAACTTGATCATGCTCCACACCTCCGGGCCGCGGATCTCGCCTTGGATCTGGCGGCCCAGGTAGAAACGGAAACTGTCAACCACCTGGTCGGCGATCGAGCGGGCACCAGCGGCGCGACCATCAGCACCCCGCTCCCCCGAACCGGGACGGGCCTGCCAGGCATGCACAATGTGGTGCTGGTCGGGTAGTTCGTGCACGAACAACTCCAGTTCGGTCTCGAAGGTGCCCACGCTCTCCCACGGGTCAATCTCGGCGCACAACGCCCGCAGGCACGTCGTCTTCCCCGCCCCCTGACTCCCCGAAACAACAATGCTCTTCCGGGCCTGTACCGCGGCCCGCAGAAACGAGGCGGCGACCGGCGACAACGAACCCCACGCCACCAGATCGGCCAGCGTGACCTGCCGCACCCGATGCCGGCGGATCACCACTGAAATCCGGGCTGTGTCCCAGTCGGCGGCCAGCCGGGAGCCGTCCTCTAACGTCAAATGCAACGACGGTTCCGCCGTCGAGAACGACCGCGGATCGGCCGAACGGGCCGCCAGGAACCCCAGGAACTCGGCCAACTCCTCATCACTGTCCGCCACAGCCGCGACCCGGTTGAAGGTGCCGTCGGCGTACTCGACCACCACCCGGTCCGCGCCGGTGATCACAATGTTCTCCACCCGCTCGTCATCAACGAGCGGCTGCAGCCGGCCCAGCCGGAACACCGAATCGAACACGGCCCACGCCAACCGCTCCTGCTCGGCCAACGACCGAACCTGGCCGTCCCGGGCCAACGAGGTGGCGGCATCCTCGTCCAACACGTGCCGGATCACCGCCCACCCCTGCCGCTCCTGCTCGGCCCGGTCCCACACCGCCTCCCCCATCGCCTCCGACAACCGCTGCGCCACCTCCGAGCGCAACACCACCACCAACGACCAATCCACCACCGGCACCACAGGCCGCCGGGAAGGCGTAGAGGCAGGGGCCGGGACGGACACCACTGACACGGGCGGGCGAGATGCCGGGCGGGGCGAGACCTTCACAGTCGGCGCGGTGGGGGCCTGTCGTCGGGGAACACGAACGAGGACCGCACCCGGCCCTGCCGGCCAGAAACCGCCGCGAACAGAGGCAGCTCCAACGGGTCAGCTTCCAGGCGTGCCAGCGTGTCGTCACTCATCGGAGGTCTCCTTCCGTGGCCGGGGCCGGTGATCCCGACCGGGCCTCCCGCTCGTCGGCGACCCTCCACAGGCCGCGGATCGCTTCCCCCGCGGCCCGGACACTGCCCAGATAGCCGGACCGGTCAAACGCGGCGGCCCGGGCCTTCTCCCCGCCCAGCAACCAGCCGACACCAGGACGCGGATGCGGGTGGGGGGCTCCGTCGGAGAACACCGCCGCCCGCGCCGGGTCCCAGGTGACGCTGCCCAACGCCGGCAACCCCAGGGTGCGCGTCACTTCACCGGAGCGGTAGGGCCGGCCTTCACCGACCAGCAGCACGCGCACCGGGTGGGTGGGCAGGGTTTCCTCTCCCAGCACCCGGGCCCACGAGCGGGCCGCAGCCAACGCCGGCAGGGTCGTCCGGGACACCAACAAGGTGAGGTCGCTGTCGTGGATCAGCGGCCGTGGGGAGCCGTCCAACCCCAACCGGCCCGCATCAACGATCACGTCCTGACCGGCGGCTACCAGGCCACGCAAAGCCAGCAGCAACGGATCCCACACCCGCTCCAAACCGGCCGCCTGCTCATGTGCTTTCGACCCCACCAAAACGGAGGCGTGGGACCCCGGCACCGGCATCAACAGGCGGGGCAGCGCCTCCGCCAACACCCCAGAGCGGTGCGCCATCACCAAATCGATCAGCCCCCGCTGGTCGGTGGACGCACGAAAGAACCCCGCCAAAATGCCCGAGCCGCCCGTCGGGTCCGCCTCCACCAGCACCACCGGACGGGGCCAGGTCAACGCCAACCCCACCGCGGTGCTGGTCACACCCGGCGATCCCGACGCCGACACCAACGTAACAATGCCCATCACTCAACCCCGCGGATCCAGAACGACCGCGACCCGGCCGGTCGCCGCCATCGCCGCCAACGGGGCAGCCTTATCGATGCTCACCACCACATCCACCACCGTCTGCGTATCCCCCGCCACGACCCGCAACACCCGCGCCGTGATCGTCAACGGATCACCCGCCAGCTCACCCTGCGGGCCCGGCGTGTGCACCAGCCGCACCAAATCCCCGGCCAACAACGGTTCGCTCGGCATCAACCCGGGTGCGATCGGCACCCCCACCACCGAACTGCCCGGACCCGGCACCGGCATGTCGGACACCTGCGCGGGGCTCAACAGGGTGCCGGCAGTCAGATCCGCCGCAGCCCGCCGGCCCACCAACCCGTCCAGCTCAGCTGAGGGCACCGTACGCACCGACGGGTCCACCGCCACCCGCACCACCGACAGATCGGTGACGGCAATCAGATGACCACGCTGCACACCCGCCCGCACCGACACCACCTCCACTGCCGGTGGAGGAAGCCCACAACCACAACCGGAGACCGCACCGGCGCTGACCAGCAACACCGCCAACACCACCAACAACGGCTTGCGCTGCAACTTCTGCGCCGGCGGCGGCCCAGTCGGGCCGGTGACCTTCTCGGCGGGGGCTTTCGGTTTCTCGGCAACCGGCTGTTTCATCGACTCGGTCCTTCCACATGGGGGTAACAAAGCGTCAAGGGAGGTCGTGCGGGGGTCAGCGGCGGGTGACGATCACCTGGATCTCGGCCACATCAAGCGGCCTGGACGAGGCCAGCGACAGCCGGATCGTTCCCGACTGGCCATAGCCACGCCACTGCGCCACCCACTGGGTCGTGGCCCGGACCGTGTAAGAACCCTGCCGCTCATAGACGTGCCCGCACGTGGGCGAAGGGGAGGCACCCAGACCCGGACGCCACACGGTGCCCCTGCCGCAACGAATCGTTGTTCCGTCGCCCATCTCCCACACCACCGCCTCAACCCGGGCGGTCAACGACATGCCGCCCGCGCTGATCGACGAGGGACCCCACGTCAACCGGGCCGGGTCATCCACCCACAGCCACACCGGCAACCCGACCAGGGCCACCGGATCGGCGCCCTTGGGGGTCAGCCCCATCTCGATCGGTTGCAACCGCATCCGGGCCAGCAACGTCCGGGCAACCTGCTCCGCGTTCACCCCCGGATCGGTCCACAACCACAACACGTCATCCGGGCCGCCTGCACCCAAACAGCTAACCCGGACCCACCCCGAGTAATCCCCATCGAGCGGCAGATCCGACAAATCCATACCCGGCAACACCACAATGCCGCCACGGCCACCGAACCCCGCACACGACGGCAACTCCGGCGCCCGATCCTTCGCACCCTTCGACGAACCGACGGAAGGACGCTTCGCAGGAACAGGAGGCGCCGAGTCGATCACCGTGCACGCACCATCTCCGAGGCAGTTAGCTCCGCCCTCGGCGTTGGCGGGATTGATTGGCAGCACGAGCCATGCTGCCGCCAATGCGAGGAGGATGGTCATGGTTGCGCGCTTCACGGGCACGCTCCGTTCACCGTCTGCATACCAAAAACTCGAAAGGATTCTTCCCCCGGAGGCTTTCGCACCGAGTACTGACGCAAGTTGTGCGAGGGGTATTGGAACTCCACTTCTGGTGCTGGGGAGCCCGCCTTGTCCACGATCCGGATCGACGTCTGGTCCCGACACTGGGTGACGTGGACCTCGAGCCCGCGCCCATCGTCAGCCACGTCAGTTGCAACAGTCCAAACGATCGCGGCGCTTCCCTCCCGGTGGTAGCCCTGACTCCTCATGGACTGGAACCCCTGGACGTTCGCCTCAATCATTGCCCCGCCAATCGAACGCTGGAGGAGATTTCTCATCTCGGCCTTGCTGAAGGCCGACGGGTTAGCACCTATCTTCGCTGACGCCAGGTTGTAGTCCTCAACTGCCTTGATCGCTGCGACCTGTCCCGTTGACCAGGTGGTCGTCAGGGTTGGGGTGCTGGTCGCGGAGGTCGTCGGCGATGGTGTTGCCGGGTTGGGGGTTGTGGGTGCGGGGCTGGTGCAGCCGGTCAGGATCAGGGCGCACAGGATGCCGAGCGCACGCAGTTGTGGTGAGACTGTCATGGGGTTCCTCCTCACTTCCCTTAAGCCAATTCCGACCCCAGATTCGGACACTTGGGGCGAAGGACTTTCCAGGATGTTTGCGGCGACGCTGTTTGGGGGCGGTGCGCCTGGCTCCCGTTACGGAAGGTGGGTGACCGTGGCGTGCCGCCCGGGGTGGGGACGGACTCCAACCTAGCAGGAGTCAGATCAATGCCTGTGGGTTCCAAAGTCTGGACGGCCAGGTTTCTTGGGGTGGTGGCCCTGTGAACCCGGCGGCAGCGGCAGCGCCTACCAGGCGCGGGAGTGCTTTTCGCCACATGCTGGGCCCGCCGCGTGGGGTTGGCGTCTGGCTGCCTGGGCGGGGTGAGGCCGTGCAGGTGGCCGGTGGTGTGCCGTCCGGCGATCAGGGCTGTCCGGGCGGCGCGGTAGTCGGCCCGCCGCTGTTTGCGCGGATGCGCCACGAAGGTGGGCGGTGCGGGGGGCGGGCTGGCTCGGCTCGGCGGCACGTGGGGGGTTGTGCGTGGGCTGCGCATCCAGGTGATCTCGGCGAGCCACCAGGCCCATAGTTGCCGTTCGAGCGTGTACAGCTGTGCCCGTCGTGCGCCGTGGCCGGCCGTACCCAGGACGGTAGCCAGCTGGTCGAGATGGGTGGTACTGGTCCCGTGCCCAGCGGCCGCCCGTTCGAACGATGAGCCCGGCGGCGGCGAGGCGGGCGGGAGGTGGGCTTCGGCTGTGGTGGTGTCCCAGCACATCAGGCGGGCGACGCTCAGCGTGGAGTGCGGCTGCGCGAGCCGGCCATACAGGCTGCCGGCCTCCACGCCGAGACCGCCGTAGCCGGCGAACGTGTCGTGGGCGGCGGAGTCGAGCCGGTCGGCAAGGTCGTGGATGGCGACGGTGCGCAGGGCGGACCCGGTTCCCGGGGGGCGCGGGTTCCCTTGTGACAGCGTCTCGCTGATGTGGCTGTGGATGGTGCCGTGAGGGTCGATGGTCCACACCGCGCCGCGGGTGCCGTGGGAGGGGCGGGTGCGTCGGATCCAGCCGGAATCGGCCAGGTCGAGCAGTGCCCGCCGGCAGGTTTCCCGGTCCAGCCCGCACGTCAATGCCAGCCGTCGGATGTCGGCCTCGACCTCGGTTCGGACGGCGCGCAGGTGGAGCAGGCACAGCGCATCCAGAACCCTCCGGTGGGCGTGTCCGCGTCGGCCTCGCCAGCGTCCGGGGGTGTGGTCGGCGCGGCTTTGGACGACTTGCACCAGGCCGGTGACCGTTTCGGCGCGGGCATCGAACGTCGGATCGGTCGGCCGGCTGGTCTGGTGTGGGTTGGTCGGCCGGGTGGTGGCGTGAACGGCTCGGGTCCATTGCCGGAGCAGGACGGCTCGGGGGGAGGTCGGTCCGGTGGCGGGTCGGGCTGTCCGTGTGCTGCCGGTGTTGAGGGTGCGGGCGTGTTCCAGGCCGGGACGGTCCAGCACCTCCAGCACGTCCGCGAACTGCCAGCGGGCCAGGGCAGCCGAACAGAGCAGCCGCCACAGCACGGCGGAGGCGTCCGTCGAGGGTCCGGTCTCCAGCAGCTGCTGCGTGATGGGCGGAAGTGGCCGTTGGGGGCCGATCAGGTGGGGAATCCCGTCGGTGATGCCCGGCTGGGTCACCGATGCGGTGCCGGGCTGGCTGGCGGGCGGTGCGGTGGTGTTGATCTGATGGGCGAGGCGGGCCAGGAGGGCTTCGATGTCGCTGCCTCGGACCTGGGGTGTGGTCAGCACGCGGGTCGAGCCGGTCAGGATGCGGGGAGGTGCCGCCGGATCGGTGGGGCTTCCGGGCGGTCGAACGCAGCCCGTCTTCGGGTTCAGCAGGGGTGCGGTGTCGAGGGTGGGCAGCCATGCCTTCAGCAGCCGGGCCAGGGCGGCCACCATCGGCGGGTCGATCAGGTCGGTGAGCGCGAGCCACACATGGCGGCCGCCGGTCGGCCCAGATGCGCACACCACATGCGCGATCCGCAGCTCCGTCAGCAACCCGCTCAGCCGGTCCGCGTCCCGGTGGGCTTCCCCGTGGGAGGTGGTGGCGTCCAGGTCGGCGCACAGCAGCCGGAACCGGCCCTTCTGGTCGGTGAGGTGCACCGCCCACGGGGTGTCCGGCTCGGCGCCGCTGACCGGGTGGAGCAGCGGATAGCAGTTCACGGGCTGGCCGGCCGCGTCCCTGCTGGCGGCGCGCACCACGCGCCGCGGGCTGATCCGGGCGGTCAACCCCCACGGATCGGGCACCCGGCCCGGCGTCATCCGGCCGGTCAACCGACCCTCCGCGCGACAGCCGACAACGACGGCCTGGAAGCTGGGAGGCCGTGGTCCTCGGTGGTATCCAGGTGGGTTCGGGCATGGCTGGAACGCATGATCCTCCTCGTGGTTGTGGGTCGCGGATGCCTGGCGGCGGGTGCTCAGTGCCCGACACCGGGGGCCCTGCGGGTCTCGTCCGCTGCCGTCCAAGCCCGGGGTGGGCTGGTGGGTGGGGTGACCGTTTCCCAGCGGTGGTCGGGGGTGGGGGTGAGCTGGATGCGGTCGTGGGTGAGGGTCAGTTGACGGGCCAGGACGTGCGGGTTCAGGGCCGGTTGGGTGGTTTGGTCGAGGAACGCCGAGGCGGTGAGGAGGGCTCCGGTGGCCTGTTGGGAGGCGCGGAGGAGCGGGACCCCTTCCTGCATCCAGATCGGTTCACGGGTCCAGCCGTCCCTGGCTTTGGCCAGGTTCACCTCGGCGGTGTCGTACATATGCGGGATGGTGGAGGCCGCTATCCACAGGCCGTGTCCCCAGGCCAGCTGATGCATGGTCAGGGTGTGTTGTTCGGCCACCGGTAAGGCTGCGCGAACGGCTGCCCTCATCCCGGCCATCAGGTCGGCCAGCTCGTGGGTGCTGGTGGGGACGGGGGTGTCGTTGCAGGCGCTGATCAGGTCGTTGGACGCCTGCCGTAGGCCTGGGGTTCGGCCACCCAGGCTGATGTGGGCGGGCCAGGCTGCACCGTGCGCCCACGCCCGGGCGGAGCCGGTCAGCGACGCTGAGGTTTGCGCAGCCACATGCGGGCCGATCAGGCCGACCTGGTGTGCCTGCCCGACCGCCCGGAGGGCGGCACCACTGAGGACGGACAGATCCCCGGCCACCACCTGCAGGGCGTAGCCGGTGACCCGATACGGGCTGGCCAGCACATCGGTGGCGATCGACGTCCACCGTCGCAGCGCACCGGCCAGGTCAGGCTCATCCCGGCCGGTGAGGCCGAGATGCTCGAGGTCGCGGGCTCGGTGGGCGGGTGAAGCAGCGCGTACGGTTCGCTGGCGATGACCAGTTGCCGGAAGGCCTGGCGGGTGTCGGGCGGGCTGGTGTGGTCGAGGGTGGCGTGGTCCAGCGGGCCGCCACGTGCAGGCAGGCGAGCAGGTTGGCCGCAGGCCGGCCGCCGCCTCCTGATGCGGGCTGGAATCAGCTGAGCTGCCTGCCAGCAGGTCCGCCAGCCCACCCATCACGGTCGCTACGGCGCTCAGCGAGCGATCGGGCCGGTCAGGGGTTCGTGGATCAGGCTGCCGTTGGCGAGCGGTTCGAGGACTGCCCGGACGGCGACGGTGCGGGCTGCGACGTCGGAACCGGGGGACGGGCAGGTTGTGCAGGGCACGCTGCGCTGCCTGGGCGAGCCGGAACCAGGCGGCCAGGTGGGCTGACGTTGTGCTGGGGGGTGTTCCTGGGGGGTGCCGAGTTCCCAGACGCGACGATGCAGCACGGTCAGCAGCTGCCCAACGGTAGCCACTGCCGTCACCGCAGACGGGTCCGGAGGGCCAGCAGCGCCGCCCAGATCGCCACGCTCACCTCGTCGGGTTCCACCTCGACCAACCCCATGGCCTCCTCGATGCACCCGGCCGGGCTGAGGTCGGCCGCAATGAAGGCGGGGACCACCTCCAACTCGGCGAACAGGTCCTCCAGGTCAAGGCAGGCCAACCCCAGCAACAGGGCGGTATCAGCCCCGTCACTGCCGGCCAGCAAGGCTGCGCTGGCGTTCCGGACATGACCCAACGCCCGACTCAACCGCCCCTGCGGATCACCGGCCATCACCCCACCCCCCCAGCAGGTCGGGTTCGGGCACCGGCCACGCCGGCCGGGTTCGGTGTGGGATGGCGGGTCACCATGACGGCGCTCCACGCTCAGGCCCCTGCAGGGGCGGGGTTTCGGCCGCCGTACCCGGCCGACGGTTCGCGGTCACCGTTTCCCACGACGGCGCACCCACCAGCGCGGAGGGGAGGGTGGTGGTCGGGGTGGGGTTGAGGGGTGTGGTCGGCGAGGGCGTCGATCAGGGCCGCCTCGGCGGCCGGTTGGGTTCGGGTGTGGCGCAGGATGCGGTCGGCGGCGCCGATCACCCGACGCCCGGTGGCGGCGATGACGGCGCCGAGGTCGGCCGGATCACTGGCCGCCTGGGCGGCCCAGCCGGCGACATAGTTGAACGTGTACTGGCCGGAGTCCAACCCGTGCGCATGGGTGACCAGGTAGGCGACCGACTCGGCCTCCACCTCCCGCACCCCCCGGCAGCCGCCAGTCCGCTGCTCACCATCGGCATGCAGCAGCACATGGGCCGCCCTCATGGGCCAACGTTTTGACCGCCTGCGCGTCGTCCACATCGGAGCGCACCCGGACCAGCTTCTCGTCGAAGACGGTGATCCCGTTCGCGTCGCCACAATCGCCGCGCTGCACCGTATAGCCCTGGCTTTCGATCAGGTCGGTCAGCGCCTCCCACAGTCCGGGTGGTGCCTGCCCGGTCAACAGCCGGGCTTCCGGCGGTGCCGGTAACGGCTCGCCGTCGGTTTGGGACACGTCGAACACGCTGACCGGTTTCACCCCTACGATCTGGGACACCGTCACCGGCTTACCAGCGGCGTCGCGGGCCGGGTCACCGGCAGCGTTCAGTTTCGGAACCCGGCGGGTGACCGGCCCCAGCACCCGAATCGCACTCTCACCACGACGGACCTGCCGCCCTTTCGCCTGCCACGCCCGGTAGCCGGCCACCAGAGACGCCTCCGGCTGCTGAGCCCAGATCAGGACCGTGTTGTTGAAGCTGTACCGGTGGAAACTCGACGCGAACGTCAACCACCGCTGCCACTCCTCCCCCCGGCCCATCTCACCGACCCGTGACGCCAACTGCTGATGCAACAACTCGACCGTGTCCCGGCGGGTCGCCTCCGCAGCAGCCCGCTGCTCACCTGTGACGGTGCGGGTCGCCATCACAAACCTGCCCGCAGCAGCTCGAAGTCGGCGGCCAGCTCCCAAGCTCCGCCGCCGGCGCACCGTCCCGGCGGCGGCGGTCAATCTCGGCGAGCAAGTCTTGCAACATCAACGGCACATCGGCCGGACGACCCCGCACCACCTCGTTGTCGTCGAAACTCATAGTCGACACCGCGGTTCTCCCTTCATCAACCCTCAGCGGATGGTGAACAGCGCCCGCCTGATGGCGGGCCGGCTGTTCGTCACCCCCTTAAGCCGATCCAGGGCCCGGTTTCGGACACCAGCCGCCAAGAACGCCGAAAAGTTGCGCTCCGTCCCCTGGGCGAAGGCCTTAGTGCTGCTTCCGACGTTGTTCTCCAACCAGTCATTGGGTGTTGGTGTGCCGTCCGGCCGGGTGTGAGGGTGGGACCGACACACCCGCAGCGGAAGGAGTCCTGGTGAGCGGCGACAACGTCATCCCGTTCCCCGGCCGCCCGACCCCGCCCACAGAACCGGCCCCCCTCGAATGGCGACGGGCTGATCGCCCACGCCGGCGACCCCCTCGTAGCTCTGCGAGGATGCTGGGGAGCCTCGGAATGGGGGCAGAACCCGGTCAGTCGGCTCGACGGCTACCTGTGCTGCTCCCCCACGCTCGGAGCGGGTCGGCTATGTGGTCCGGGTCGAGGTTGACGACACGCAGCCGCCGGTCTGGCGCCGGCTCCAGCTGGCCAGCGACCTGACCCTGCCCCAGCTGCGAGATCCTGCAGATCGCGCTGGGCTGGACCGACTCGCACCTGCACCACTTCCTGATCGGCCCCACCAGCCGCGACTGGCAAACCGCCCCGTTCCTCACCCCCTACGACATCGCCGAAGGCGACCACGGCATCCCCGAAGCCGACGTCCGCCTCGACCAAGTGCTCCACAACCCCGGCGACCAGCTGTTCTACACCTACGACTTCGGCGACAACTGGCAACACACCCTCCGCCTCGAAACCATCCAGCCCTGGGTTGACCACGACCCGGTCGCCGTCTGCCTCGACGGTCGCCGCGCCTGCCCCCCCGAAGACGTCGGCGGAATCCCCGGCTACCACGACATGCTCGCAACCCTCGCCGGCCACCCCACCCCAGACACCGAAGACCACCCCGACTGGGCCGACCAACTCCGCGCCTGGCTACCCCCCGGCTACGACCCCGACGTTTTCACCGCCGACCAGGTCAACCAGCAGCTGCAGATCGGCACTCACCAAACCTGACTGACTGGCGTCCGGCCATCGGCGAGATGCTGCAGCGGTGCGGCGGCAGCGGCCTGTCCCGCCTCGGCGTCCTGATCAAACACGCCCTCACCGGCAGCCACACCCTCACCGACACCCAAGCCGCCACGGCGGTCCACCGCTACCAACACCTGCTCCGCGCCGTCGGCGACGGCATCAAACTCACCGCCGCCGGCTACCTCCCACCCCGCACCGTGCACACCCTCTACACCGACCTCGATTTGCACGAAGACTGGATCGGCTCCGGGAACCGCGAAGACCTCACCCTGCCCGTCCTCGACCTCCGCCACACCGCCACCACCCTCGGCCTGCTCCGCAAACACAACGGCCACCTCACCCTCACCCGAGCCGGCCGTCAGCACGTCGACAACCCCCGCCAGTTGCTGGCCCACATCGGCTCCCGCCTCCCCACAGGCCGCCCAGAAGAACGCGACGCCGGCCTCCTCGCCCTCCTCCACGACGCCGCCGACCAGCCACAAGACCCCGAACAAGCACCGGCCAACATCCTGCAACGCCTGGGATGGCGAGTCGCCGGCACCACCCTCGACAGCGCCAACGACCACTGGGCCCGACTGACCAACACAGTCCTCGATCACCTAACCGAGCACTACCTCAACCGCTCGATACGAGCAACCATTGCCCGAACCCTCCTCCGCCGCACGTAGACCGACGATCCGAGGTCGTCTATCTCCGAGGCCACGTGCCAGTAGCTCGCGTCCGGTGAGGGCGAGCATCTCGACTTCATAGGCGACGTGGCCGGCCATCCCGTGGAGCTGCGCAGCGCCCAGCGATGAGTGCTTCACGCGGAAGCGTAGGCCGATCCCGTATGCAAATGGGCCGGCACACCTTCACCGCACGCACGATGATCGCGGCCTGATCGCGCGTGTTCTGCATTCGTCATTTTGAGCGAGGACACGCTCGCTGTTTCCAAGAAATGAACGGAAGCGTGGCCATTACTCCTGCGTATGATCTCGGCCGCCGCACCCCTCACCAATTCCTTTCCACTCCGGATACTCTTCAAGGCTACTTGGATCGCCCGCTGCCAGGGCCCTGGCGACGGCTTCGAGGAGTGGAAGCCTGGGGTTGTTGGCGGCTGCGCATCGCGACAAGTTCTGGCTGAAGTCCGCCAGGCCTGTGGAGACGCCGTGGTCCAGTAGTTGTTTCAGGGCGGATCCCCGAAGTGAGCCGCCTGCTAAGGAACGTGCATGAAAAGGTAAGGTTGCATTCGGCGCGTAGGGGAGGTCTTGCGCTTCTGATGCTCCAGCCAGCGCCCGTAGGGCTAGCGGTTCCGCCTTTGAATCATCACCCAGGATGAAGAGCAGGTGAGCGTAGTTGCCGAGGTTGTTGGCATGGGTGGGGTCGGCGTCGAGGGCGCGCCGGTAGAGGGCTTCGGCCCCGTCATGGTCCCGACGCACGGCGGTGAGGAAGAGCGCGTCGCTGCCGAGGTTGTTGGCATGCGTTGGGGTCGGCGTCGAGGCGCGCGCGCCAGAGGGGCTTCAGCCCCGTCGGTCGCGGCGCACGGTGGGTGAGGAAGTACGCGTAGTTGCCGAGGTGGTTGGCGCGGTGGGGGCCGGCGTCGAGGGCGCGCCGGTAGAGACGCTTCGGCCCCGTCATGGTCGCGGCGCACTTTGGTGGCGAGGAAGTACGCGTAGTTGCCGAGGTGGTTGGCATCCGTGGGGTCAGCGTCGAGGGCGCGCCGGTAGAGGGCTTCGGCCCCGTCATGGTCGCGGCGCACGGTGGTGAGAAGTACGCGTAATTGCCGGGGATGTTGGCATGGGTGGGGTCGGCGTCGAGGCGCGCCGGTAGGGCTTCGGCCCCGTCATGGTCGCGGCGCACGGTGGTGAGGAAGAGCGCGTAGCTGCCGAGGATGTTGGCATGGGTGGGGTCGGCGTCGAGGGGCGCGCCGGTGAAGCTTCAGCCCCCGTCATGGTCGCGGCGCACTTCCGGTTGAGGAAGTTCGCGTAGTTGCCGAGGATTCCCGCATCGGCAGGGTCGGCGTCGAGAGGGCGCGCCGGTAGGAGGCTTCGGCCCCGTCGGTCGCGGCGCAGGGTGGAGAGGAGGAGCGCGTAGCTGCCGAGGTTGTTGGCATGGGTGGGGTCGGCGTCGAGGGCGCGCCGGTAGAGGGCTTCGGCCCCGTCATGGTCGCGGCGCACTTCGGTGAGGAAGTTCGCGTAGTTGCCGAGGTGGTTGGCATCCGTGGGGTCGGCGTCGAGGGCGCGCCGGTAGAGGGCTTCGGCCCCGTCATGGTCGCGGCGCACGGTGGTGAGGAAGTACGCGTAGTTGCCGAGGTTGTTGGCATGGGTGGGGTCGGCGTCGAGGGCGCGCCGGTAGAGGGCTTCAGCCCCGTCATGGTCGCGGCGCACGGTGGTGAGGAAGTTCGCGTAGTTGCCGAGGATGCCCGCATCGGCGGGGTCGGCGGCGAGGGCGCGCTTGTGCAGTTCGTCTGCCTGCGGGGCCAATGAGTGTCGCCGTGGGCCTCGGCCAAGTGCCGACGCGATCGTTTCCAAGTCCCATGGCCGCTGGCGAGCGAGATCGTCGGCGGCGAGTGCGGCGCGTACCGCGGTTTCCAGGGGCGCGTACCCGGCAGGTTCTTGAGATTGGTACCGGGCGATCGCGATGAGCGCTGCCGCGATCGGCTCGGCAAGTGCCTGATCCGAGTTGGCGGCGTGTCGGATGAGCCGATTGACATCACCGCTCATGTCGTGGTGGTCGGTCGGCTCTCGTAGATCGTGCCTGACACGCATCACCTCAAGCGCGGCCTGCCGGTCGTCGACGGTGCCTAGCAGGTCCGGAACTGGCACAACTCCGGTCAGTCGTTTGAGCCCCACCGGCGTGAGGCGAGTCCGCAATCGCGTGCTCGGCGGCTCCTCGTCGCGACGTCTGGCGAGCCACTCATCCAGGAAGTGTGGCGGGGCGAGTTCGGCGAGATCGGCGAGCAGCTGTGCCTCTTCCTGAGAGCCACGATCCGCGAACCACGACATGTGACCGATGAGGGCCTCGGCTGCGGTTTCGCTTAGGGCGGCCAGGATAGGCAAGAGCGTCAAGGCTGCCTGCCAGCCCGCTTCATGCGCCGTCCAGAAGCTGTACCAGACGTAGTCGAGGAGCAGTGCTTGGTAGTCATCACTGGTCACCTGGTCGGACAGGAAGGCTGCAGCGCACGTCGCTTCTGCAACTCGATGGTGATCGAGTCGACTGCGCGCTGGCAACTCGGCTCGATTCAGGTGCGGCGCACCGGGTCGACCAGGTCATTGCGCAAAGCGTCCCGCACGTCGTCGTGAAGCCGGAAAGTTCCCGACAAGACAGGAAATCGTGCCGGGACGCGAGATCCCACAACGCATCGAACAAGTCGTCCGTGGTCCCCCACAAAGCCCTCAGAAGGCTCGGGTTGCGAGTAGGGTTACCATTCGCGATCGCCAAGCAGAGAATGCGGTGCAGGTCCCGCCTCGCCTGCTCGCCGGGTTGCCGCTCGGCGTGAATCAGGAAGCGACGGGCCAGCGCCCTCACTACCTCTCCCGGGCTGACCGGCTCCAACACCCCCTGCGGCCGCTCGACGACGGCGCATGCATCGCGCAGGTTGGCACCCCTGCATAGAAGATCTCCCACGAGGCTGACCGCGAGCGGTAGTCCCCGAGTGAAGTCCGAGACTTGGCGGACATCGTCGTCGGTGAACTCCTGATCAGGCAGGCGCGCAGCCAGATAAAGCCGGACCGTCTGATCGTCGAAGCGAGTCAGCGCCATCAGCCTCAGTCGATCATTGGGGACCTCACGCACGAAGCTCGATATCTCGCTCTCGCCGCTCGCGGTCGCCTCTGACTCAACGCGCATGCCAATCACCCACAGCGCCCGTTCGCCCGAGCGGCGCATCGCGACCCGAAGCCATGGCATCAAGTGGAGAACCAACTCGCTGGTGTCAAGAAACGCTAGCAGCGGCCGCAGCGAGAGCACTCCGCCAGCGCGTCCCCGGAACGTCCTCGCCAGCGCTCCCCTGTGGGTCGGTCACGAGACCATAGTCGCGAGCCTCGACCTTCGATCCTCCCAGCAGGCGCCGCCACCACCCGGCATGACTGAGTGCGGATTGACCGATCGCGGCTCCGCCGCGGCACCAAGCGGCAGCGTGAGCGGCTGTCCACGGCGAGAGACTACCAAGCGCCACAACCGACTTCTCCGCCGCGGAAATGTCCTCCTTCGTCAAGCGCAACGTTTGCTGGAGCTTTCCGCGAGGGCTGATCGCGCTTGGTCAAGCATGTGAGGAAGACGCACCACGTCAGCCCGGTACGCGTCGAAGGCCTTCTCGGCCAGTTCCCGATCACCATGCAACTCCAGCTCCTCAACGCAAGCCCGCATGAGTACATCGAGCACAGTGCCCAGACCCGGCCCCAAATCGCCGCCAAACAACTGCGGGTGGCGCTTACGCTCCTCCTCAAAGTCCACCCATGCAGCCGCGTCTGGGTCGCTCACCACTCACGAAGACTGCTAAGCAACGTCGACTTGCCGATTCCGCCCAGACCATGAACCACAACGATTGTGGGCCAATCGTCTTCAGAATCAGGCCGGAAAGACTCCCCAGCGCATCGGCGAATCGTCGTATCTCATCCGCCCTACCCAAGAAGACACCCTCACCAGCCATGCCCCGATTGTGCCGCAAACCCAAGAGCGCTAGCCCGCGTGCCAGAGTTCGTCGGAGACGGGGCGTCGTTCACGCTCTTCTCCTTGAGGCGTCTTCGCGGCAGGTTGTGGATTCAACAGCCGCCAGGCTTCCTCTAGACCGCCTCAGCGGTGTACTGCTGCTGCAACCAGGCCTCGACATCGCTTTTGAGGTAGGCGACCTTGCGGGCACCCAGCCTGAAGCTCTTGGGGCCTTGGCCGATGTGGCGCCACCACCTGATCGTGGTGGGTGGAGTGCTGAGGTACGCCGCGACCTGCGCGGTGTACCAAATCTCGGTTTCATCAATCATGGCTTGCTCCATAACGTTGTGTTGGGACACCAGCACCTTGATTGTGCGTTGGCGACGTTCGCCGTGTCAAGCATCAGGTTGGCAATGCAACGTGATGTTGTTAGCCTTCCGTGCATGAGTGAGGCAGCAACCACCGGCAGCGGCGCCGACATCGGCCCCCTTGGCCACTCGTTCGCCAGGGAAGTGCGCCGCCGGCGGGAGCTTCGCGGCCTGTCGCAGTCGGACCTGGCCTCCCAACTACGCGACCGGTACGGGCTGAAGTTCCACCAAGCCACGATCGACCGAGTCGAAAAGGCGATACGCCCCTGCCGACTGGACGAGGTGTACGCGATCGAGACAGCTGGCAGGGATCGCTCTGCGAGCAAGGGAGGCTGAGACCCGAATCACGCTCGCTGTCCAGCAGAACTTGGAAACCATACAAGGCGATCGCGAGCGGGTGCTGGCAGGCCTCGAACGACGCAGCCCACGAGACGCTAGCGACGAAGTCGACCAGGCGGCGCGCGACGTGCTCGCCGACCTGAATCGGATCTGGGCGTGGGCCGCGGACTTCACCAATGCCTCCGCGAAAACCCCCGCCGTCCCGGTGTGGGTGACAGAAGTCCTACACGCGGCTCATCCGACAACGCGTTCCGGCGAGCAGGATGCCTGATGGCCAGCGTCAAGAGGCGTGAACTTCCCTCGGGCGCGGTTCGGTGGGATGTCCGCTACCGGCCCCCTGGTGACCACCGGGAACGGATGAAGTCGTTCGCGATGGAGCGGGAGGCGAAGAGCTACCGGGCCGCAGTCGAGCACGAGATCGATCGCGGCGTTCACGTCGACCCTCGGCGTCAGGAGGTCACCGTCGCGGACTGGTGCGACGAGTGGTTGAAGGGCAAGACGAACTTGGCGCCAAAGACGCGCGACCGCTACGAGGGCATCCTGTCGGCGCAGGTGCGGCCAAAGTGGGCGAAGGTGAAGCTGAAGAACCTGAGGCACTCGCAGGTGCAGGCGTGGCTCGCGTGCCTGCCGCTGGCCCCGGCGTCCGTCCGAAAGGTGCACGGGGTTCTATCACAGGCGATGGCCTACGCGGTCAAGGACGGGCGACTTGGTACCAACCCCGCGGCCGGCGTGAGCCTGCCTCGCGTCGCCGAATCGGAGAGGCTGTTCCTGAGTCACGAGCAGGTCGACGAGCTGGCCGACCGTTGCGGAGACGACTACAGGCTGTTGGTGCTGTTCCTCGCGTACACGGGTCTCCGCTGGGGCGAGATGGCCTCGCTTCGGGTCAAGCGCCTGGACTTCAGGCGTCAGCGGGCCACGATCCGGGAGTCTGTCACGCCAATCAAGGGCGTGATGACGTTCGGGCCGACGAAGGGGCACGAGAGCCGCGACGTCCCGATCCCCGGCACCTCGTCGACGAGCTTGTCGTCCTCGTCGCGGGCAAGGCGCCTGACGACCTCGTGTTCATCGGGCAGCGGGGGCGCGCCGATGCGGTCGCAGACGTTCCAGCGGGCCGCACTGACGGTCGCCGCGGAGGCGATGGGAATCAGTGGGTTCACGCCCCACATGTTGAGGCACACCGCCGCGTCACTGGCGATCGCTTCCGGCGCCGACGTCAAGGTCGTGCAGACGATGCTCGGCCAAGTCGGCGACCATGACGCTCGACCTCTACGGCCACCTGTTCGGCGACCGGCTCGACGTCGTCGCGGACGCCATGGAAGCGGCGCGCGTACAGGCACTGGCGCGGGCGTGGGCGACGACGACAAACTGATCCGGTGTCGTGGCGCCAGTGGTCACAGTTCGACCGGCGTTGACAGCGTGCCGGTGGTTTGAACCGGCCCGGGGTGTCTGGAGTGCTACGAACCGTGGAAAGGTTGGGAGTCATGTCGAGGAACAGCGCCAGGAAGGCATCCCGCTGAGCCGACCGGGGATGTTGTTCATCCCGCGTAGATCCCGCAGGAGCGCCAGAAACTGCCCATTTCTCCCAGACCCCGCCAACGATCAACACGGACTCTGCAAGCCTGTACAGTCGTTCCCAACAGCACCAACGGACCCCGGGGCGCACTTTCAAGGCGGCAGCGCGGGTTCGAATCCCGTTGGGGATACTCTCGCTGAGGCGGGGCGTTGACGCCCTGGGGGCGTCGGCGATTCGCCCCCAGAAAGCGTGGCTGTTATAGTTTCGGCGCTGGTTGGAGACAACCAGCGAGGCCTACCAAGGCCCCGTAGCGCAGTTGGTTAGCGCGCCGCCCTGTCACGGCGGAGGTCGCGGGTTCGAGTCCCGTCGGGGTCGCTGAGCGTTCATCGCGCTCCCGGCCAGGTAGCTCAGCTGGTAGCAGCGTTCGCCTGAAAAGTGAAAGGTCACCGGTTCGATCCCGGTCCTGGCCACAGTTCGTCGCAAGAAAGCCGAAACGGGCTGCGCAGTACTGCGCAGCCCGTTTCGTCGTCTCGTCCGACTGACCTTTCAGGCCAGCGCGGAGTCCTCCTCGACCACGACCGGAGCCACCGAAACCTCGGACGGCTTGGCGAACGCCGGCAGGGCGAAGAAGCCGATCACCAGCAACAGCGAGACCACCGACAGAGCCTTCAGGACGCCGACCTGGTTGCCCAGCAGCCCCAGGGCCGGGGGGCCGACCAGGAACGCGAAGTAGGCGATGGTGGAGACGGTGGCCACCCGGACGGCCGCCCGCCGCGGATCGTCGGCTGCCGCGCTGATCCCGGTCGGGAAGCCCAGCGAGATGCCAAGACCCCAGACGGCAGCGCCGATGAAGGCCATCCACCAGTTCCCGAAGACCACCATCAGCGAGCCGGCGCCGGCCATGGCCAGCATGACCCGGAGCACGGGAACCCGTCCGTAGCGGTCGAGCAGGTGGGTGCCAGCGAGCCGTCCCATGGTCATGAACCCGAGGAACGTCGCCAGCCCCATCACGCCCGCCCACTCGGGCAAGTGGTGACCGTCGATCAGCGCCACCGGGATCCAGTCGTTGGCCGCACCCTCGGTGAAGGCGGCGATCAGAGTGACCAGACCGATCATCAACGTGCGGGGCTCCGTCCAGGGGCTACGGACGCGCCCTGAGTCGTTCGCGGCCTCGCTGGGCGTCCCGCTCTCCGCCGACGTCTCCGTCGTCGCGACGACCGGCAGGAACTGCCGGGTGGCCCACCAGGCCAAGGGGGCGACGATGACGGCGGTGCCGAGGAAGTGCCAGACGATCGAGACGCCGAGCGCTGCCGCCCCTGCCGCGGCCAGGGCGCAGGCAACTGTGCCGAGACTGAAGGCCGCGTGATAACGGGGCATGATCGTCCGGCCCAGGCCGTGCTCCACGGCGGCACCCTCGATGTTCATGGCCACGTCCCACTGGCCGACTCCGAACATCACGAAGAACAGGGCCACCCCGGTGAGGACGGTGGACTGAACCACGCCGGCGGTGAAGCCGACCGCGATGAGCCCCAACTGGGAGAGCAGAGCACCAGCGAAGACGACCGTTGCGGTCCCAAAGCGGTCCGACATCTTCCCCGCCAACGGCAGGCCGATGATCGAGCCGGCGGCTCCGGCTAGCAGCAACAACCCAAGACCCGCAGGATCGAGCCCCAGGGAATCCCGGATCGCCGGGATTCGTCCGGCAAAGGTGGCGAAGCCCCAGCCAGCCAATAGAAAGGACACCGAGGTGGCGACTTTCGCCGCCTCCAGCCGACGGTTGACGGCCTCCTCGGTGGTGCCGTTCCGATCCTGGACGGCCGCGCGCTCGGTCATGATCCCCACTTCAAAGTCGAATCGATTCGATCGAATCGTTTTGATAGTGTCTCGTTCATGCCCCGCACTCGTCAAGCCACCCGGGCCACGTTGAGTTCCGTGGCCCAGGCCGCCGGCGTCTCGATCTCCACCGCCTCCCTGGTCTACAGCGGGAAGGGACCGGTCGCCACGGCAACCCGCGAGCGGGTGCTGGCGCAGGCGACTCTCCTGGGCTACACCGGCCCTGACCCCGCGGCGTCCTCGCTGCGCACCGGACGCTGCGGCGTGGTGGCAGTGATCACCTGGGACGGCCTTGCAGCGGCCTTCAGGGACCCCTACGCCGTCAGCCTGGTCGATGGGCTGGTCTCTGCCCTGGACGAGGCCTCGACCGGCATCCTGCTGCTCCCCCAGTCGCGCCACCAGCCGGGCCACGCCGTCGCCCGGCTCGCCGCGACCGCGGTGGACGCCGCCGTCCTGCTGGGCTGCGGACCGGAGTCCTCACCCGTGGTGGACCATCTGCAGGCCAGGCAGGTGCCGGTGGTCACGATCGGCACCATGGCCTCGTCGTGGGTTCACCGGGTCGACGTGGACAACCGAGCCGCGATGCGTGCGGCGGCAACTCATCTACACCAACTGGGTCATCGCCGGGTGGCTGTGGTCTCGCTCCCGCCCGGTGGGGCACCGGTGGCCGAGCCGGTCACGTTGGCCGACCTGCTCGCCCGATCCACCGACCTGGAGACCCGGGAGCGCCTGTTGGGCATCCGAGACGTGTTCGGGCCGGACGTGCCGACGGTGGCGCCACACAAATGGGACATCGAGGGAGGCAAGTCCGCGGCCGAGCACCTGCTGAGCGGCCAGCCGTTGCCCACGGCCATCATCACGCAAGGGGATCTCTTGGCCATGGGCGTGATCGCCTGGGCCGAGCACCGCGGGCTCCGCGTGCCGCACGATCTCTCCGTCACCGGGTTCGACGGGATCCCCACTCCGTGGTGGGAGGGAGTGTTGACCACGGTCGTGCAACCGGGCGTCCACAAGGGAGAGGTCGCCGGACGCCTTGTGCTGGACCTGATCGCAGGCAGAACCGGACAGGATGTCGTGCTTCCCACCCAGCTGCGGATCGGCACCTCGACCTGCCCACCCCGTTGATCGGGGGCACGGTCAAGGCTGATCAGCCGAAGCGGCGAATATCGCCGAAGGCAGCCACCTCATCGGGATCGGAGTCGTCAGCGTAACGACTGGCAAGATCAGCGTAAGGATCGTCCTCGTCATCGTCCTCGATGACCTCCACCGGTTCGAGTTCGACGTACCCGTCACCTCGAAGTTCGCGCTCCAGGGAGCCGAAGTCAGTGTTGAACGAACGGTATTTCAGATCGCGAGCAACTCGTGTTTGCTTCGCCTTCGCACGGCCGCGCCCCATCTGGGTCGACCCCCTCGCCATGTCACAGCGGACGATGCCGCTTCACTCTGTCTGATTCTTCGTGAGGCAAGGGTACCTAATGATTGAGGACCTGCAAATGCGCAGCGCCGGGGCGCTCAGGAGTGACGTCCGACAAGCCTCACCGTAGCCGGAGCCGGCGGCGCCGCGGACGTCGAACCAAGCACCCAGGACGACAGGCCTCGATCAAGGCCAGGATGTCTCGGGCGTAGACCTTGGTCGGGGTGAGTAACTCCTCACCCAAGGTCTTGCCCAGCTCGTCCACGTGCCGCTCCAGGCTCCAACCGGCCTGCTTGAGCAAGACCTGACGGACCAGCGAGTAGCCGTTGGAGTGCAGGCCCGAGGAGGCTAGGGCCAGCACCACGTCGCCCGGACGGCCCCGCTCCGCCCCAAGAATCTGGTCGCGTTCGACGCCTCCGGTGGTGGCACCGGCGATGTCGTACTCATCGGGCTCCAGCAGCCCAGGGTGCTCGGCCGTCTCCCGCCCAGCAGTGCCGCACCGGCGAGCGGCAGGCCTCCGCGATTCCCTTGACGATGGCGGCGATCCGCTCCGGCACGACCTTGCCGCAGGCGATGTAGTCGGTCATGAACAGCGGTTCGGCACCACACACGACCAGGTCATCGACCAGCATGCCGATCAGATCGAAGCCGATCGTGTCGTGGATGCCCATGGCCTGGGCGATCGCCACCTTCGTACCCACCCCGTCGGTGGAGGTGGCCAACACGGGGTGCCGGTAGCTCTTCAGGGCTGAGGCGTCGAAGAAGCCGGCGAAACCGCCCAAGCCGCCGAGCACTTCGGGGCGCCGTGATCGGGCGACATGCACCTTCATCAACTCGACCGCACGGTCCCCGGCCTCGATGTCCACCCCCGCCGCCGCATAGGCCGACTGTGTGCTCACTCTTTCCCTCCTTGTGCCACGCGCATCGCCGCCGCCCTCCCGGCTGGGATCTCCACTGGGTAGACGCCGTCGAAGCAGGCCCGGCAGAGCGTCCGCTTGGCCAGCCCGGTCGAAGCGACCAGGCCTTCGAGGGAGATGAAGCCCAGCGAGTCCGCGCCGATCGAGCGGCAGATGTCGTCGGTGCTCATGCCGGGGGCGATCAGCTCGGCGCGACTGGCGAAGTCGATGCCGTAAAAGCAGGGCCACTGCACCGGCGGTGAGGAGATCCGCACGTGCACCTCGGCGGCGCCGGCTTCGCGCAGCATCTTGACCAGTGCCCGCTGGGTGTTGCCGCGGACGATCGAGTCGTCCACCACCACGAGGCGACGACCCTCGATCACGTCCCGGATCGGGTTCAGCTTGAGCCGGATGCCGAGTTGACGGATGGTCTGCGACGGCTGGATGAACGTCCGTCCCACGTAGGAGTTCTTGACCAACCCGAGCCCGTAGCGAATCCCGGACGCCTCGGCGTAGCCGATCGCCGCCGGGATGCCGGACTCAGGAGTGGGAATCACCAGATCGGCGTCCGCTGGGCACTCCATGGCCAGGGTGCGGCCGATCTCGACCCGCACCGCGTGGACGCGCCGGTCGGCGATGGTCGTGTCTGGACGGGCCAGGTAGACGTACTCGAACAAGCAGCCCTTGGGGTCGGGGGCGGCGAAACGGACGGAGCGCAGACCGCCCTCATCGATCACGATGAACTCCCCCGGCTCCACCTCACGGATGAAGGTCGCCCCGACGATGTCCAGCGCCGCCGTCTCGCTGGCGACCACCCAACCACCGGCAAGGCGACCGAGCACCAACGGACGGATGCCCTGCGGATCGCGGGCGGCATAGAGGGCGTTCTCGTCCATGAACACGAAACTGAAGGCACCGCGCAACCGCGGCAACACGGTCAGCGCCGCCTGCTCGATGCCGTTGTCGGCGTAGGTGCACATGATCGCGGTGACCAGGGAGGTGTCGTTGGTGGAGTCCATCCGGTCTTTGTGCGGCACCTGCTGGGAGGCATCGCGCTCAGCGAGCCAAGCCTCCAACTCGTCGGTGTTGGTCAGGTTCCCGTTGTGAGCCAGCGCCAGCCCACCGGAGGCCGTGGCCCGGAACGTGGGCTGGGCGTTGCTCCACACGCTCGCCCCGGTGGTGGAGTAGCGGCAGTGACCGATCGCCAAGTGGCCGTTCAAGGAGTTCAGCGTCGGCTCGTCGAAGACTTGAGAGACCAGGCCCATGTCTTTGAAGACCATGATCCGTTCACCATCGCTGACCGAGATGCCAGCCGACTCTTGCCCCCGGTGTTGCAGGGCGAACAGGCCGAAGTAGGTCAGCTTCGAGACTTCTTCTCCTGGAGCCCACACCCCGAAGACACCGCAAGCGTCCTTGGGACCCTTGTCAACACCATCGAGGTCGTGGTTCAGGCGACCATCAGGACGAAGCACGGGCTCACTCTAGCGTGAGCCGCCACGGCTCACTTGACCAGGCGAATCGCGGCCGGATAGCGGTAGGGGCGTCCGCTGTTCTCGGCGAGGGCACCCAGGATCGGGAAGATGATGCCAAGAATCGGCAGGATGAAGAAGCCGAGCACTCCACCAGCACGACGGAGAGCACGCCGCTGATCACGTAGCCCACCAACAGGGTCAGCTGGAAGTTCAGCGACTCGATCGCGGCCGCCCGAACCCGAGGGCTCTTGTCGCCCTGCACCAACATGATCACCAGCGGACCGACGAACGAAGTGAGGATCGCCAGCCAGTGTGAGGCTGCCGCCCAGGTGGTCTCGTCCTGCGCTGAGAGACGCGAAGCACCCTGGTACCCGTAGGGGTCGCTCGGGTACAACTGCTGGCCCGGGTAGGGCTGCGTGGAGTAGGGCGGCTGCTGAGCACCCGTCTGCGGGAACTGCGGTTGCGAGTAGGTCTGGTCAGGCTGGCCGTAGGGCTGAGCAGGCTGGCCGTAGCCCTGGGCTGGCTGGCCGTAGGGCTGTGCCGGTTGACCGTACGGCTGGGCGGGCTGACCGTAGGCGTCGGCGGGCTGACCGTAAGGCTGCGCCGGTTGACCGTACGGCTGAGCCGGCTGGCCGTAGCCCTGGGCGGGCTGGCCGTAGGGCTGGGCGGGCTGCCCGTAGGGCTGCGCCGGTTGCCCGTACTGCTGGGGGGGCTGACCGTACGGCTGGGCGGGCTGGCCGTAGCCCTGGGCGGGGGGCTGGCCGTACGGCTGAGCGGGCTGACCGTAGGGCTGCGCGGGTTGACCGTAACCACCGGCGGGTTGACCGTAGGGCTGCGCGGGCTGGCCGTACTCGGCGGTTGGCTGAGCGGGCTGACCGTAGGCGGGGATGGACGGCGTGGCCGGGGATTCCGGGGGCGACAGGTCGAAGCTCGTCCCCGCGTAGATCGGGTCGCTCGAACCGAGGTCGAAGTGGCGCGGCTGCGCCATCCCCTCGGCGGTGGCGTCGTCTTCGGGATCGCCTTCGCGATGGACGTCAGGCTCGAAATGCGGGGGCTCGGGGGCAACCGCGGGGGCTGGCTCCTCAACTGCGGGGATGACCTCTGCCTCGACCACCTCTGCTTGGACCACCTCCGCCTCGACAACGTCACCGGGGGCTGCGTCCGCCTCGACGACGTCAGCGTCGACCACTTCTGCGGTCACTTCTTCGGTCGGCACTACCTCGGCCTGGTCGGACTCGACCTGGCGCTCCCAAGGATTGAACTGGTTCGACATCGCGCTTCCTAACGGTTGGGAGGTGAGTGGGCCTTCAGAGTCAAGACTCCCGTGAACTGTGACCAGCCTCAACCGAGGCTGACCCTGATCCACCCCGGAATCAGTGTCCCATCGCGGCGGGCAGGGGGGCAGCCCAGTGGGACCTGATCTCGGCCAAGGTCAAGGTGAAGGCACCGTGCACTTCGAGGTCGGCGTTCCCGGTCACCTCACCCAAGCGGGTCAGCGGCAGCCCCTGCTCAGCGCACAGGGCGGAGAACTCAGCCACGCTGGAGGCGCGCAGGGAGACCAGCACCCGTCCGGGAGTCTCGGAGAACAACTGCACGCACCAGTCCCCCTCGGGCAACGTGAGCGAGACCCCCAGGTTCTTGCGCAGGCACGATTCCACCAACGCTTGGCTCAGGCCTCCATCGGCCAGGTCGTGCGCCGAGGAGAGCAGGTGCCGTTTCGCCGCCGCCACCAGAACCCGTCCCAGGCGCTGCTCATGGTCGAAGTCAGGAACCGGCGGCATCCCACCCAAGTGCTGGTGCATCACGTCCGCCCAGGCAGAACCGGAGAGATCCTCGCGAGTCTCCCCGATCACGAACACCGCGTCACCCTCAAAGGCGAAACCCATCGGAGTCCGGTCGGCGACATCATCGATCACGCCGAGCACGCCAACCACCGGGGTGGGCAGGATGTTGGCCTCGCCGGTCTGGTTGTAGAAGCTGACGTTGCCGCCGGTGACCGGGGTGCCGAGCGCCTTGCAGCCGTCCACGAGGCCGAGGATGGCCTCGGAGAACTGCCACATCACCTCAGGGTCTTCGGGGTTGCCGAAGTTCAGGCAGTCGGTGATCGCCACCGGATCGGCGCCGCTGGTCGCCACGTTCCGGTAGGCCTCGCAGAGCGCCAACTGAGCGCCGAGGTAGGGGTTCAAGTAGGCGAACCGGGCGTTGCAGTCGGTGGCCAACGCCACTCCCAGACCCGTCTCCTCGTCGATCCGCAGCATCCCGGAATCCTCGGGCTGGGCCAGCACCGAGTTTCCCCGCACGTAGCGGTCGTACTGATCGGTGATCCAGGACTTGTCGCACAGGTTCGGCGAGCCCACCAGGCGCAGCAGAGTCGCCCCCAACTCGGCCCCTTCGAACGGCCGGGGCAGCGCGTTGGCGCTGTTCGCGTTCAGCTCGTCCAACCACACCGGACGGTGGTACGGACGGTCATAGACCGGGCCTTCATGGGCGACCGTCGCCGGGTCGACATCGACCACGACTTCGCCGCGCCATTCGATGATCAGCCGGTCGCCGTCGGTGACTTCGCCCACCACCGTGGCCAACACGTCCCACTTGGCGCAGATCTCCATGAAGCGATCAACGTGCTGTGGCTCCACCACGGCCATCATGCGTTCCTGGGATTCGCTCATCAGGATCTCTTCGGGCGCCAGCGTCGAATCCCGCAGCGGAACCAGATCGAGGGTGACGTGCATTCCGCCGTCCCCGGCGCTGGCCAACTCCGAGGTGGCACACGACAGCCCCGCCGCGCCGAGATCCTGGATCCCCGAGATGAGTTCCTCGGCGAACAACTCCAACGTGCACTCGATCAGCAACTTCTCCATGAACGGGTCGCCGACCTGGACGCTTGGACGCTTCGCCGGACCGTCCGCGTCAAAGGTCTCCGAGGCAAGAATCGAGGCCCCGCCAATACCGTCGCCGCCGGTGGCCGCGCCGTAGAGGATCACCTTGTTTCCGGTGCCGCGCGCAAAAGCAAGGTGCAGATCGTCATGCTTGAGCACCCCCACGCAGAGCGCGTTGACCAGCGGATTGCCGTAGTAGGTCGGGTCGAAGACCACCTCGCCGCCGATATTGGGCAGGCCCAGGCAGTTGCCGTAACCGCCGACCCCGGCGACGATCCCGGGCAACACCCGAGCGGTGTCGGGAGCATCGAGCGGGCCGAAGCGGAGCGGATCCATCACCCCGATCGGCCGGGCACCCATGGCCAGAATGTCGCGGACGATGCCACCCACCCCGGTCGCGGCACCCTGGTAAGGCTCCACGTAGGAGGGGTGGTTGTGGGACTCGATCTTGAAGGTCACCGCCCAATCCCCGCCGATGTCGACGACGCCGGCCTGTTCCCCGATTCCGGCCAGCAGCGGCCCGCGCGGGGTGTCTTTGCCCACCTCGGCGAACTTCGCCAGATGCACCTTGGAGGATTTGTAGGAGCAGTGCTCCGACCACATCACCGAGTACATCGCCAACTCACACGAGGTCGGGCGACGCCCGAGAATCTCGCGAATTCGGGCGTATTCATCAGCCTTCAGGCCGAGCTCCGCCCAAGGCTGTTCGGTATCAGGGTTGGCAGCGGCGCTGGAAACGGTGTCGACCACGAGCCAAACCTACCGTGAGCCAACGCTTCCGCCATCCGGTGACCGGGCCTCAGTCGCCGACAATCTCCCCCGCCCGGGCCCGCGTAGCACGAACGATCGATGTCAGCCACGTCCGCCAAGGGGGGTACAAGCAGGGCTCTGGGACATAGAATTGGGCGAGCGCCAACAGAGAGCTGGTACCAACATGGCGGTACGTGTGACATCCCCCCGACCCCGCATCCCGGGCGGCCATCTGGCCGTCGACGCGGGTCAGAGCAGCATCAGCATCAGCTGGTCCGACGGCCATCATCGGCTCGTCGGCACCATGCCGGGGGTCCACACCGATCGTCCACTAATGCCACAACTGGCCTCGGCCGTCACCGGCTTCCTCGACAGCGAAGGGGTCTCCGCCATCGCTGTCGGCTTGGGGGTTTCGGGACTGGTCACCCCCGAAGCTGAAGAGCTTCTTCGCCTGCTCCGCCGGACCTCGATCACCGAAATCGCGATCGCGCACGACTCGACCACAGCCTACCTGGGCGCCTTGGGCAACCACCCCGGGGTGGTCTGCGCGTGCGGCACCGGCGTGGTCACTTTGGCCCTTGGGGAGACCGAGGTGGCACGGGTGGACGGCTGGGGCCACATCATGGGAGACGCCGGGTCCGCTTACTGGATCGGACGGAACGCCTTGGAGGCTGCGATGCGCGGCTACGACGGGCGCCGGCAAATGACGGCCCTCACCGACGTCGTGATTGCTGACTTCCCTGACGTCGAGGGCGCCTACATGGCGTTGCAGGCCGACCCGAACCGGATTGCCCGGATCGCTCGCTACGCTCGCCACGTTGATCGCCTGGCCGCGACCGATCGGGTGGCCGCGAACATTCTGGACAAGGCCGCCGCGCACCTCTCCGAAGCCGTGATCGCCGCGGCCCGCCGAGCCGGGCTGATGGGGCACGAACCGCCCCGGGTCTGCGCCGTGGGCGACGTGTTCAACTCCGAGCGGGTGCTGCACAAGTTCACCGACTACCTGACCCTGCAATGGCCCAACTTCGCGGTCACCCCGCCGCAAGGGACCCCGTTGGACGGTGCCGCCATGCTGGTCGACCTGGACTCAGCCAGCCCGATGGCCTCCCGGGTGGCCCGGGCTAGGCGATGAGGGCGCCAAGGTAACGGCTGAGCGAGGAGAAGAACCGGCGTCCGTCGATCGAGGGGCCGGTGAGTTCCTCGACGTTGTGCTCCGGGTGCGGCATCAGCCCGACCACGTTTCCTCGGGCGTTGGTGATCCCGGCGATGTCATTCAGGGAGCCGTTGGGGTTGCCATCGAGGTAGCGGAACACCACCTGGTTCTCGCCCTCGAGCCGCTTGATCGTCTCCGCGTCGGCGACGTAGCCGCCCTCGCCGTTCTTCAGCACGATGGTGATCTCGTCACCATCGGTGAAATCGCAGGTCCACACGGTGTCCCGGGTTTCGACCCGCAGGCGCTGGTCCTTGCAGACGAAGGTGCGGACGTCGTTGCGGATCAGCGCGCCGGGCAGCAGATGAGCCTCACAGAGAACCTGGAAGCCGTTGCAGATGCCGAGCACCGGCATGCCGTCGTTCGCGGCCGCGATCACCTCTGCCATCACCGGGGAGAAGCGGGCAATCGCCCCGCAGCGAAGGTAGTCGCCATAGGAGAAGCCGCCGGGCAGGATCACCGCGTCGACCCCCTGCAAGGAGTCACTGGCATGCCATAGCGGGACCGGCTCGAACCCGGCGATCCGTACGGCACGCTGGGCGTCGTGATCGTCCAGCGAACCGGGGAAGGTGACGACCCCGATTCTGGTCACGCCTCGACCCGGACGTCGAAGGATTCGATCACCGTGTTGGCCAGCAGTCGCTCGGCGGCCTCACGGATCTGATCGAGGCGCTCGGGGGTCAACTCCCCGTCGACCACGACTTCGAACCGCTTGCCTTGGCGGACCTGCAGGCCCTCGAAACCGAGCCGCTTCAGGGCGCCGGTCACCGCCTTGCCCTGCGGGTCGAGAATCTCCGGCTTGGGCATCACATCAACGATCACGCGGGACATGGCCGCTACTTTATCGGTGACCTCGGCCGTGGTGGTGTGCTGCTGCGGTGCGAGACCGGCACTCCCCTGGGCCGGGTGGAACGGTGTTCCGGTCAACCGCTCGTACGCCTCGACGTAGCGGGCACGGGTGGCCGCGATGACCATGGTCGGGGGCGCTGGCGGTGCGGCATCGCCGGCCCGATCCCACCCTGAATCCTTGGCCAGCCAATCGCGCAGGTACTGCTTGTCGAAGGACGGCAGCGCCACCCCGGGCCGCCACTTGGCGGCATCCCAGAACCGAGACGAGTCGGGGGTCAGCACCTCGTCGGCGAGCACGATGCTGCCGTCCGCGCGGAGCCCGAACTCGAACTTCGTGTCAGCCAGGATCAGCCCCCGCTCGCGGGCGATCTCCTCGGCCCGGGCGTAGATCGCCAAAGTCAGGTCACGTAGGCGGGTGGCGAGGTCCTCACCGTGCAGGGTGACGATGGTGGCGAAATCAACGTTCTCGTCATGCTCGCCGAGCGGCGCCTTGATCGCGGGGGTGAAGATCGGCTCGGGCAGGCGGGATCCGTCCAGCAGACCCTCCGGGAGCGTAATCCCGCAGACTGTGCCGGAGGCCTGATACTCAGACCAGGCCGACCCGGTGAGATACCCGCGAGCCACACACTCCACCGGCACCATGGCCAACTTCTCGGCGATGATCGCCCGTCCGATCACCTGCTCGGGGACGTCCGTGCTCACGACGTGGTTGGGCACCAGATCGCGCAACTGCTCGAACCACCACAGGGACAGCCCGGTCAGCACCGCCCCTTTGTCCGGCACCGGTGCTTCCAGGACGTGGTCGAACGCCGACACCGCGTCGGTGGCCACCATCAGCAGACGCTCCTGCTCGCCGTCGCTCGGCCAGGCGTAGAGCCGCCGCACCTGACCGGCGTGAAGCAGAGGAAGGTTGAGGTCGAAACCCGGTTCAATCACCGGGTAAGCCTAAGGCTCAGAGCACGTCACCGGGCACGTAACCGGCCCCGACGGGGTATTGCTTGGCCAACGCCGCGACCTTCGTGACCAACCGATCCACCTGGGAACGGGCCGATCCGGTGAGCTCCAGCGGATCCAGCAGCACTCCGTCCAGCTGCGCTCGGCTCAGGCCGAGTCGTTGATCGGCGGCCAGTCGATCCAGCAGGTCGTTGCGCGGTGCCCCGGCCCGCAGCTCAAGCGCCATGGCGACCGCGTGCTCCTTGATCACCTCGTGCGCGACCTCGCGGCCCACGCCGGCGCGGACGGCGGCCATCAACACCCGGGTCGTGGTGAGGAAGGGCAGGTAACGCTCCCGCTCCGCCTCGATCACCGCCGGGAAGGCGCCGAACTCGCTGAGCACGGTGAGGAAGGTCTCGAACAACCCGTCCAGGGCGTAGAAGGCGTCCGGCAGCGCGATCCGCCGGACCACCGAGCAGGACACGTCGCCTTCGTTCCATTGATCACCCGACAGCTCACCGACCATGGAGAGGAAGCCGCGCAGCACGACGGCGAGTCCGTTCACCCGCTCACAGGAGCGCGTGTTCATCTTGTGCGGCATCGCTGAGGAGCCGACCTGGCCTTCGGCGAACCCCTCCGTGACCAGCTCCAGGCCCGCCATCAGCCGGATCGTCGTGGCCACGTTCGAGGGGGCCGCCGAGACCTGGACCAGTGCGCTGACCGTGTCGAAGTCGAGCGACCGCGGGTAGACCTGGCCGGTGCTGGTGAAGACCCGGGCAAAACCGAGGTGTTGAGCGACGCGGGCTTCGAGGGCGTCCAACTTCTTGGAATCGCCGTTGAGCAGGTCCAACATGTCCTGTCCGGTGCCTACCGGGCCCTTGATCCCGCGCGCGGGATAGCGAGCGATCAGCTCGTCAACCCGGGTGAAGGCGACCAGCAGCTCGTCCGCGGCAGTGCCGAAACGCTTCCCCAGCGTGGTCATCTGGGCGGGCACGTTGTGCGACCGACCGGTCAGCGGCAGATCGCGGTACTCCGCGGCCAGGCGGGTGAGCGCCACCAACACGGTGACCATGCGCTCCCGGACCAGGCGCAGCGCGTTCACCACTTGGTACTGCTCGATGTTCTCGGTCAGGTCGCGGGACGTCAGGCCCTTGTGGACGTGCTCGTGGCCGGCCAGCGCGTTGAACTCCTCGATCCGGGCCTTCACGTCATGCCGCGTGATCCGCTCCCGGGCCGCGATGCTGGCCAGGTCCACCTGATCGATCACCCGGGCGTAGTCGGCCAGCACGGTCTGCGGGTCGTCGCCGCCGAAGTCGACGCCCAGGTCGGCCTGGATCTCCAACACCGCGAGCCACAGCCGACGCTCCGCGACGATCTTGCTTTCCGGTGACCAGATGGCCCGCATCGCCGGGGAGGCGTAGCGAGTTGCCAGCACGTTCGGAACTGAGGTCACCATTCACCCATTTCACTGTCGGAGGCGTCTGCGGCGTACTGGGCCATGGCGGACGTGGCCGCAAACCCGGGGGGCGGGTCCACCTCGCCACGCTCGGCCTTGAGCGCGATGTCGCTGCGGCAGTACCCGGACGGGAAGTCCAGCTCGGCGATCGCCGCGTAAGCATCGGCTCGGGCCTGGGCCAGGGTGGGACCCTCGGCCACGACGCCGAGCACTCGACCCCCGTTGGCCACCAGGTCGGCACCGACCCGGGCCGTCCCGGCATGGATCACGTGGACGTTGTCGTCGCTGGCCACAAGCCTCGGGCCGCGGATCACGCCGCCCAGCTCCGGGGTCGCCGGGTAACCGTTGGCGGCCATCACCACGACCACGGCCGAACCGGTCCGCCAGGCCAGCTGGCCGAACGCTTCCAGATGCCCCACGGCAGCGTGGTAGAGCACCTGACCCAGGGGGGAATCCAACTTGGCCAACACGGCCTGGGTCTCGGGGTCACCGAAGCGGCAGTTGAACTCGACCACCTTCAGTCCACGCGAGGTCAGGGCCAGTCCGGCGTAGAGCAGCCCGGCGAAGGGGGTGCCGCGGCGACCCATCTCCGAGATGGTCGGCTCGATCACGGTCGACATCACCTCGTCCACCAACCCGGGCGGGGCCCAGGGCAGGGGCGTGTAGGCGCCCATCCCGCCGGTGTTGGGGCCCTCATCGCCGTCGCCGGCGCGCTTGAAGTCCTGCGCCGGCTGCAGTGGAACAGCCGTCAGACCGTCGGTGATCGCGAACAGGCTGACCTCCGGCCCGTCCAGAAACTCCTCGACGATGACCGGCAGGCAGTCGGCGGCATGGGCCAGGGCGGCGGCTCGATCGTCGGTGACGATGACGCCCTTTCCGGCGGCCAGACCGTCGTCCTTCACCACATAGGGGGCGCCGAACTCATCGACCGCGGCGGCCACCTGGTCGAGCGTGGTGCAGTAGCGGGACGCCGCCGTGGGCACCCCGGCCGCCACCATGATCTCTTTGGCGAAGGCCTTCGACCCCTCGATCTGCGCGGCCGCGCGGCTGGGTCCGAAGGTGGCGATGCCGGCCCCGCGGACGACGTCCGCCACGCCCGCGACGAGCGGACCTTCCGGGCCGATCACCACCAGATTCACACCAAGGCGGCGGGCCAGCCTGGTCACGGCGTGGCCGTCGTTGATGTCCACCGGATGGTTCGTGGCCACCGCGGCGGTGCCCGGATTACCTGGGGCGCAGTGCAGGGCGGTGACCGTCCGGTCGCGGCTCATCGCCAGGGCGAGCGCATGCTCGCGGCCACCGTTGCCGAGTATCAGGACGCAGAGATCGAAGGCCACCGGGTCAGCCTATCGAAGTCGCCGTTTGGTCAGGGGCGCAGCGCGGTAGCGAGGAACAACCCGAACTCGCGAGGCTGTCCGTCCACCTCACGGGTCACCGTCCAGATCGACTCGACCACCACGTCGGTGAAGCCTGCCTGCTTGAGTTGTTCGGTCAGGACGAGCGGGTCGAGGCCGCGGGGAGCGTCCTCGTCGTGCTCGTGCTCGTGCTCGTGCCCGTGCTCGTGGTGGCCGTGGAAGGCTCCGTCATCTGGTTCGAGATCGATCACCGCCAGGTGCCCCTGCGGGCGGAGCAGGACGTGGAAGGCGGCCAGCACGGCGGGCACATCGCTGACGTGATGCAGCGCCATCAGGGTGAAGATCAGGTCGACCCGATCGGGCGGGATCGGGTCGGTCAGCAAGTCGAGCCGGCGAGCGGTCAACCCCGCCACTCCCGCTTCGGCGATCCGACGCTCGGCCATCTCGATCATGCCCGCAGAGGCGTCGGTGACCAGGATCGAGCCGACCTGGTCGGCGAGGGCCAGGCTCAGCGCCCCGGTGCCTGCGCCGTACTCGAGGGCGGTCTGGGAGCGATCGAGCGGCAACCGTCGAGCGATCTCTGCGGCCACCCCGCGGGCACGCTCGGCCCGCTCGGGGGTGTCCCAGGTGGGCGCCAGGGTGTCGAAATTGTGCATGAGGGTCACTCTTCCAGGTGGCGGGACTTGCGGGCTCGATAGGCGGCCACGTTCGCCCGATTGCCGCAGCCCGCGTCGCAGAAGCGGCGGGAGCGATTCTTGGACAAGTCGATGATCACGTTGTCGCAGGATGGATCGGCGCAGCTGCGCAAGCGATCAAAGGCCCCAGCGCGGACGACATCGACCAGCGCCATCGCGTATTCGACCATCATCCGGGTGGCCAGGCCTGCCTGCGGTGACGTGGCGTGGATGTGATAGTCGAAGTCGTCGTGCTTCACCAGCTGCGGCAAGGCTCGTCCTTCCCGCAGCAGTTCGTTCAGCTGCGCCACCGCGACCTCCTCCTCGGCCAACCAGATCGCTCGCAGGCGCCCCCGCAGTGCCCGGACACCGTCGAGTTCGGCCTGGTCATGGGTGCGACTGCCCGTCCATTGCCACCGGTCGTAGAGCGCATCGAGGTCGTCCATAGTGGTCAGCGAGTCAGGAGCGGACGCGCTGTTGATCAGCACGGTGGCCGCCGTCAGCGACACCGTCGTGTCATGAGTGAACACGTGCTTGACTCCTGACTCCCAGATACGATGTCATGAGCATAGCAATCGCACACTCCTGACAGGATCGATAGATGACGAGCTGGTTGGCGCAACGCGCCGCACTGGTGGGCTGGACGGCCGCCCTGATCTCGGCGGCGAGCTTCGGCACCGCCGGACCGATCGCCAGGCCATTGCTGGCCGCCGGGTGGACGTCCGCCTCGCTGGTCGCAGTGCGGCTGGGCATCGCCTCACTGCTCTTGCTCGTGCCGGCCCTGATCGCGCTCCGCGGCCGCTGGCAGTTGGTCCGACCCCAAGCCTTCGCGCTGCTCGGGTACGGCCTGTTCGCCGGCGTCCTCCCCCAGGTGTCGTTCTTCAACGCCGTGCAACGGATCCCGATCGGAATCGGCCTGCTCTTGGAGTATCTGGGCATCGTCTGGGTCGTGGTGTGGGCCTGGCTGCGGACCAGGGATCGTCCTGGGTCGCTCACCATGGCCGGGATGGGCACCGCGCTGGTCGGCCTCCTGATCATCCTCAACCCTTTCCAACAAGTGACCCTCGATCCGATCGGGGTGCTGTGGGGTCTGCTCGCCGGGGTCGGCCTCGCGGTCTACTTCGTCATCTCCGCCGAAACCGAAGGACTGCCGCCGGTGGTCTTCGTCAGCTTCGGCCTGGGCATCGGAGCGATCGGGCTGGCCGCCCTCGGCGCACTGGGCGTGGTGCCGATGGCGGCCTCGATCGACCCGGTCACCATGTTCGGCGGGACGGTCGCGTGGTGGCTCCCCGTGCTGGTGCTCGCCGTCTTCGCTGCCGCCGTCGCGTACCTATTGGGCTTCATCGGTGCCCAATGGCTGGGCGCAACGATGGGCTCGTTCGTCGGGCTGACCGAGGTGGTCTTCGCCGTGCTCTGGGCCTGGCTGCTGCTGGCCGAACTGCCCGGCGGCTGGCAACTGGCGGGCGGGCTGGTCCTGCTCACCGGCGTCGCGGTGGTCCGCCTGGGCAGCGCCCGTGATGCGGTAGAACCGGAGTCCGCTCCGGTCTCACCGCGGGAAGGTCTTGCCTCGACAGCGCAGGTGGGGCAACACTGAGGTCCATGGCTGTTACCGGTCACATTCAAGGCCTCGACGCTCCTTGCCAGCGGCGCGTTCTGACCATCGCGATCCCCAAAGAGAGCCAGCCCAGAGCACCAACACCCACCCTCGACGCACTGCACCCGGTGGGACAAGCGCGGCCGACTGGCCGACACAACCTCACTGGAAGGTCGAACTCAGTCCAACGACCACTCAAACTGGTCAGTTTGGGCTGACGAACGGTGGTGTTCTCGAGAAACCCAGTGCCAGTGGAACCCCACCGTCCTGCCGAGAAGCCGGCGGGCGACGAGACCGACACAACGCAACGGACCACGACCTGTTCGCGGGAACTCGCCGGCAGCCGAGCGGCATGCGTCTTCAAAACAGGTCCTGTCCACGTCGTCCTGGACAACCTCTCGGCTCACAACCAAGGCTGGCCACAGACGACCGCTGGCACTCCACTCACCACCGCTCCTGGTAACCTGTCCGTGGTTCAAGAACTCACGACCGGCTAGGCGTTAGTGTCCCGACCTCCGGCGATCACCACTGGGCCCAGGAACCGAAACCCTTATCTGGAAGGGCCCCAAAGTCCAACGGCCTCCAGATCAAACAGACGGACCACTAGGCTTCGCCAGTGCCCACGACTCCAACAGCTGATGCCCCGTCTGGGCAGCCGAAGGCCGCGACGATTTATGACGTTGCGCGGCTGGCCGGGGTGTCCCACCAGACCGTATCCCGCCTGCTCAAAGGCGAGAACACGCTCAGCCCAAGGACGAGGCGACGCGTCGAAAAGGCTCTGGCCGAACTGGACTATCGACCCAACGAGGCGGCTCGAACACTGGCCACGAGGCGCTCCCAACGACGCCTTCCGCGGGCGGGGGGGGCGCGCGGAGAACGCGTCTCCCCGGGACGGACTGGGGGGCGACCCTGCCAGCCGACAAGCGCCCGTTGATGGTGACTGGACCTGGGACCGCGTGGCCCCCTGGCGCGGCTCACGCACCTGGACGGGGGGGGCGGGACCTGCGGGGGCGTCCCCCCAGGCGCCCACGGCCACATCTCGGCCAAGCCTGGGCGGCGGCGCGAGGGCGGTCAGCCGGGCTTAGGCCGCGGCGTCTTTCCCGCCTTTGCACGTCCGTCGATTTCAAACGGGACGACCGTCGCCCGCTGGCGCGTTGGCGAAGGCCAGCGGATCCGTGGCGGGTGCGCCTGGTGATCGGGAGTCCTCGGCCCAGCAGCGATTCGATCCACTTTGATCCAAGCCTTGACGCGGGGTCGTTACGGAACGTTATCGCAACATTCCAGCTCGGAGGGGCCCGTGCCCAGCAGCCCGCCTCAGGTCTGCAGTTCGGTGCCCTACTACCTGGAGTACCAGCACGATTTCCGACGCGACCTCGACCTGATGAAAGCGGATTACGTGATCGGGTCGCGGTCCGTGGTCAACCTGGGAGCCGCCAGCTTCACTACTGGCGCAGCCGGTGTTGGCCCACGCTCGTGGCATCCGTCCCGGTACCCCCACGCCGGGGCCGCCCCCGATCGCCGGCAGGTGAACCGGCCAGGATGCCGGGGGCCGCCAAATCGACATCACGCACCGGCCTTCCTGTTTCGCCGAGCGGATCATCCGCAAAGTGGTCGCCGCTCGCGGGCTGTCAGGTCGACAACGCCCGGCGCCTGCGCTGCACCGGGGCACCTTCACCGGCTGCAGGCTCGGACACCTACGGCGACGGGAGCGTTGAACCGCGTGGGGCCTGGTCTGGTCGCACGGATTCCGACGGGCGCTGTCGACCCGCACCCAATACGGCTCGCCTGGGCGTTATCGGCCTGGGGACCAGTTCATCCTGGCGCCGACATCGTCCGCAGACCCTCACCGCCAGTTCGTAGCTCGCCGCCCAGCATGCACGGCCCTGACACCAGTGGATGCGGATCACTATCGGCAGGCGGCCGGAGGGGGTCTCCTGGAACTGGCCGATCGAGGCTTCGGGATCGCCCAGGAGCGCTTCCTGGTCACCGAGACCAACGCCCAAGCCATTCACCTGGCCTGGCAGAACTTCCCGCCCTACCCCGGGCAACTGAAGCAGGCCGGCATGGCCCTGGTCCCGGGTGGGCGATGATCAGTACTGGCATGGCACGCTGCACTTGGCGTGGAAACCACGGGGCGGAGTTCCCGCACGCAGCGCCCGGCGGTCTACAAGCTGGCCCGGGCAATCCGGGGGCTGGCGACGGACGGCTGCGGATGCGACCATCCTGTCTCCCCCGTTCGCCTTCAGGTACCCCGCCGCTCTCAACCGTGGGCTCCCCGCGGTCGACCTCGTACACATCGGAACGCCTTGGCGTCTGTTTCCGGCGGCAGGCTCGCATCCGCGGAGCCGGACTGGCCACCCTGGGCGAGCCATCCGCTGCTCGTGGCGGCGGGTTACTACACCGCTGACACCGCCGCGCTGGAGAAGCTCCGCGACTACGCGGCCGCCGGCGGGCACCTCGTCCTCGGACCGCGGACCGGCTATGGCGACGAGCACGGACGGGCCCGCTTCGCCGTCGCCCCCGCGGTGCTGGGCGAAGCGGCCGGCGTGCACTACGAGGAGTTCTCCAACCTCCGCGAACCCTTGCCGCTCACCTCCTCGGGGATGCAGCTGTCGCCCGGGGCCAAGGCCACCTACTGGGCCGATGGCGTCCTGGTGGACGACGCCGAGGTGTTGGCCGGCTACCAGCATCCTTACCTCGGCCGCTTCCCCACCGTGACCACCCGCGCCCATGGGGAGGGCCGGATCACCTACGTCGGCACCATCCCGAACGCGACCTTCGGGGCCGACCTGTTCCGCCACCTGATTCCGCGCCCGATCGCTGCCGACTGGGTGCGCGACCCGTCCGTGACCGTGTTGTCCGGCACCACGTCCGCGGGGCGGGTGTACTTCGTCCACAACTGGAGTCCCGACCCCAGCCGGGGACGGTTCCCACCGGGACCGAACTCACCGCCGAAACGCCGGTGAAGCGGCCAGACCCTCGATCGGACCCGGTCCGTCCGCTTTTCATCGACCGCTGAACGTCTGTTCCCCCAGAGGACCAATGACCCCCATCAATCGCCATTCTGACGATGGGGCTCGCCTCGATGGCAGTCCTGGCGGCCTGCTCCGCCTCACCAGGCACCCCTTCCCCGGCCGCCTCGGCCACGCCCTCGACGCTGTCCGACGACGAGCGTCAAAAGGCCCTGAACACCCCGACAGATCTGACCTTCTGGACGTGGGTGCCCGAGATCGCCGGCGAGATCGCGCTCTTCCAGAAGGCCTACCCCAACATCAAGGTCAGTGGAGAACGTCGGCCAGCGACCACTACCGCAAGATGCGGACGGTGCTGACCTCCGGCCAGGGCGTCCCGGACGTGGCTCAGGTCGAGTTCCAGTACATCCAGTCGTTCACCGTGACCAAGAACCTGCTCGACCTGGCTCCCTACGGTGCCGCGGCGTTGGCGCCCCAGTTCCGGGAAGGGTGCGTTCGGCAGACTCTCCCGGATGGCCCCTGGGCAGCCTCTACCGCCAAGACATCATGGAGGCGGCCGGAGCCTCCGGCGAGGTCAAGACCTGGGATGAGTACTACGAGTTGGCCAAGAAGATCAAAGCCAACACCAAGTCCTACATCGGGTCGCTCTCCCCGAACGAGGCCGGCATCATCATGGGCTACCTGTGGCAGGCGGGCGCCAAGCCGTTCTCCTACGACGGCGACGCCACCGTCAAGATCAACCTGACCGACGAGATCTCCACCAAGGTGATGACGTTCTGGCAGAAGATGCTGAAGGAGGAACTGGTTGCCAACGACGCCGCCTGGACGGACGGCTGGTATCAGGGTCTGGCCAACCGGGGGGGAAAAAAAAAAAAAAAAAAAACGGGGGGGGCGGGGGAAAAAAAGAATTTTTTTTGGGGGGGGGGGGGGGACCCGGGGGCGGGGGGGGGGGGGGGGGGGGGGGAACCCCCCGGGGGGGGGGGGGGGGAAGAGGGGGCTCGGGGGCACCGCAAGGGGGGGGGGGGGGGGGGGGGGGGGGGGGGGGGGGGGGGGGGGGGGTTTTTAAGGGAGGAGGGGGGGGCAGAGCTGCGGCGCCCGCGGGCTGGCCGCCGGGGAAGCGCCGAAGCCGCGCAGGGCTTCACCGTCACCAGAAACCGGTGGCCGCCGCGGGCGCACCCGCCCTGCCGAAGGTCAGCCATGTCAGCCTCCCCGTCACCCCGACCAAGAACGGCCTGTCGCCCACAGCGCCTAGCGTTCGTCCTGCCCTTCAGATGTGTTCCCATGTTGCTGGTACCCCTGGCCTACGCCGGGTACATCAGCCTTTACCAGACCTCCTTGATCCGCGGCCTCCGGTTCACCTGGGCAACTACGTCAAGGCGTTCACCGATCCGGCCTTCCTTGAGGGCCTGGGTCGGATGGGGCTCTTCCTGATCGTCCAAGTTCCGCTGATGCTCGGCCTGTCCCTGTTCATTGCCTCCCACGACGTGCGGGAGTACGCCCTCGTGCCCGGCGTCGTGGCCCATGTGGGGCTACCTTACGGCACGGCCAGGCGGGGCTCCTCGCCGAGCCTGCTGTCGGAGAACACACTGGGCTCATGATGAACGTGTGACCTGGGAGTTCGTGCTACACGTCAACTGCCTGCGGCATCGACCTCACAGGCGGCGGCGATCGACGGAGCCGGGGAACTGCGGACGGCGTGGAGCATCAAGATCCCTGCCATCCGGCCGGCGATCATGCTGACCGTGATCTTCTCCATCATCGGCACTTTCCAGCTGTTCAACGAGCCGAGCCTGATGCGGGCCCTGAATCCGCCGGCGATCAGCGTCTCGTACACGCCGAACTTCTACGCCTACAACATGCCTCAACCAGCATCAACTAGCGGCGGACGCGTCGCCCTGGGGCTGTTCATCGCGATCATCTCCTACGTCGTCCAACTGAGCACCGCCCGTAGGGAGGCCAAGCGATGAGCGTCGACACCCAGGCCCCGGCCCTCCCCCAGGCCCCGACCAGGCGTCGCCGGCACCACGCGAACCGGAAGTCGACCGTTCTGTCGATCGTGATGTGGATGCTGGCCGCGTACTTCCTGTTGCCGATCGCCTGGCTGGTGATCTCCTCGACCAAGAACAACGACGACCTGTCCCGACTTTCGGCCTCTGGTTCGGCAACGGCCTGCACCTGTTCGACAACTTGGCCAAGGTGTTCAGCGTCACCAACGGGATCTACGTCCGGTGGGCCATGAACACCGTTCTCTACGCCGTGGTGAGCGCAGTCGGCGCGTCCTTGCTGGCCACGATGGCGGGCTACGCGTTCGCCAAGTACGACTTCCCGTTCAAGCGGGTGATGTTCTCCACGGTGCTCGGCGCGATCATGATCCCGATGACCGCGCTGGCCATCCCGACCTACCTGCTGTTCGCCAATGCGGGCCTGACCAACACCATCTGGGCGGTCATCGTGCCCTCCCTGGTCAGTCCGTTCGGCGTGTTCCTGATGCAGACCTACGCCTCAGAAGCCATTCCGGACTCGCTGTTGGAGGCGGCCCGGGTCGACGGTGCCGGTGAAGGCACCATCTTCTGGCGGGTGTCGCTACGGATGCTGGGCCCGGGCGTGATCACGGTGCTGCTGTTCAACCTGGTGGCGACCTGGAACAACTACTTCCTGCCGCTGATCATGCTCAGCACCTCCGAGCTCTACCCGCTCACCGTCGGGCTGGCCCAACAGCAGAGTGCCGCCACGGCGGGCAGCGGTGCGCAGGCTCTGTTCTCCACGGTGATCACGGGATCGATGGTGGCGATCCTGCCGCTGATCGTGGCCTTCCTGTTCCTGCAGCGTTACTGGGAGAGCGGTTTGGCCACCGGCGCCGTCAAGGAGTGACGTCGCGGCCCGGGTCAGAGCAGGTCGTGCAGCATGACGACCTGCTCGCGGCCCGGGCCGACCCCGATGCCAGAGAGTTGAGTGCCGACCAGTTCTTCTAGCCGGCGGACGTAGCGCTGGCAGCTCTTGGGCAGTTCGTCGAACGTCCGGCAGCCCGAAATGTCTTCGGCCCAGCCCTCCATCACCTCATACACGGGGGTGGCGTGGTGGAACTCGGTCTGGGTCATCGGCAGCCGATTCGTCCGCTTGCCGTTCACGTCGTAGCCGACACAGACAGGGATCTGCTTCCACCCCGACAAGATGTCGAGCTTGGTCAGGAACACGTCGGTCAGGGCGTTGGCGCTGACCGCCGCCTCGACCACCAAGGCATCGAACCAGCCGCAGCGCCGCGGGCGTCCTGTGGTGGTGCCGAACTCGGCACCCTCGCTGCGCAAGCGCTCGCCGTCCGCGTCATGGAGTTCGGTCGGGAACGGCCCTTCGCCGACCCGGGTGGTGTAGGCCTTCATGATCCCGACCGTCCGATCGATCCGGGTGGGACCAACACCAGAGCCGATGCAGGCGCCGGCCGCGATCGGGTTGGACGAGGTGACGTAGGGGTAGGTGCCGTGATCGACGTCCAGGTGATGGGCCTGGGCGCCCTCGAACAGGACCACCTGGCCACCATCGAGGGCATCGTTCAGTACCCGGGCCACGTCGGCGATCATCGGACGGATCCGGTCGGCGTGGGCGAGCAACCGATCGGCCACCTCACGAGGATCGATCGCGCGCTGGTTGTACACCTTGACCAGCACCTGATTCTTCTGGTCCAGCGCAGCCTCGACCTTCTGCCGCAGGATCGACTCGTCGAGCAGATCCTGGATCCGGATGCCGACCCGGTGGATCTTTTCGGCGTACGCCGGGCCCACGCCACGACCGGTGGTGCCGATCTTGCGCTTGCCCAGGAAGCGTTCAGTGACCTTGTCGATCGTCTTGTGATAGGGCGCGATGATGTGGGCGTTCGCCGAGATCAGGAGCTTGGCGGTGTCTACGCCGCGGGCGCCGAGGCCGTCGATCTCTTCGGCCAGGACGTCCAGATCGATCACCACGCCGTTACCGATCACGGGGGTCGAGTTGCGGTTCAGGATCCCCGAAGGCAGTAGGTGCAGGGCGTATTTCTGACCGTTCACGACCAGCGTGTGACCGGCGTTGTTGCCGCCGGAATAGCGCACCGTGAAATCAACGCGGTCGGCCAACTGGTCGGTGGCTTTTCCCTTGCCCTCGTCACCCCACTGGGCCCCGATGACCACGATTCCCGGCATGACAACTCCTAACGTGGACCAAGCTCGCGCCCCGCGTACTGCAGGGGCGAGCTCTGACCGACGAATCCTATCGTCAGGAGAGGGGCCTGGTCTGCGTCAGGTGATCATGTGCCTCCGCGGAGCAATCCTTCAAGAACTGCACGCAGCGCTCATGCTCTGCGTCCTCGCCGATCCGGTGGGCGGCGACCGCCAACGCCCAGAGCGCCCGCAGGAATCCCTGGTTGGGTTCATGCGCCCACGGAACCGGCCCGGAGCCGCGCCACCCGTTCTTGCGCAGCGCGTCCAGCCCGCGGTGGTAGCCGGTGCGGGCGAAGGCGTAGCCGGTCACATCACCATTGCGGTCACCTTGGGCCAGGGCACCCTCGGCCAGCAGCGCCCAGACCAGACTGGACTCGGGATGAGCGGCCACGACGTCGAGAAAGCGTTCGCGACCATGATCAAGCAGTTCATCCACCGCGGGATCATCAGGCAGCAGCAGATCCGCGGTGGGCTGCCCAGCAAGGGGAAGTTGAACCATGTCGCCAACCCTAGCGGGCACGCCTTCCGCAGATTAGGCGTGCCGAAATGAGAACTGGTCGGATCGTAGTTTGGAAGCCGCCGTCACCCCTAGGATGCCAGCATGGTCGATGACGAACCCGGCGCCGCTACTACTTTTGCTCTGCGGCTGGAACGCTACGCCCCCGAGCTGGACGCGTGTTTACGTGCCGTCTACGGCGATGCGGCCCCGGCCCTGATCGAGCGCTGCACCGCAATGATGCAGAGTGCTTTTGATGCTCGTCCTGCGGACTTGAAGGTCCTGGACGAGAAACGTCTGCTGAATCCGGACTGGCTGCAACGCCCCAACATGATCGGCTACGTCGCCTACACCGACCGGTTCGCCGGCACGCTGCCCGGGGTGATCGAGCACGCCGACCATCTGGAGAGCTTGGGGGTCACCTACTTCCACCTGATGCCGCTGCTCAAACCCCGCGAAGGCGAGAACGACGGCGGGTACGCGGTGCAGGACTACCGCGCCGTCCGTCCGGATCTGGGCACGATGGACGACCTGGTCGCCCTGGCACGAGACCTCCGCGGACGCGGGATCAGCCTGGTGATGGACTTGGTGCTGAACCATGTGGCGCTGGAACACGAGTGGGCGGTGAAGGCTCGCCAGGGCGACCCGAAGTACCGGGACTACTTCATGATCTACCCCGACCGGACGATGCCGGACGCCTATGAACGGACGCTGCCCGAGATCTTCCCCGACTTCGCCCCGGGCAGCTTCACCTGGAACGACGAGGCCAACGGATGGGTGTGGACGACCTTCAACACCTACCAATGGGACCTGAACTGGGCCAACCCGGACGTGTTCGCGGAGTTCCTCGACATCATTCTCTTCCTGGCCAATCAAGGGGTCGAGGTGCTCCGGCTGGACGCGATCGCGTTCATCTGGAAGATCATGGGCACCGATTGTCAGAACGAACCGCCGGTCCACGACATCACCGAGGCCCTCCGGGCAGCGTTGCGGATCGTCGCTCCGGCCTCAGCGTTCAAGGCCGAGGCGATCGTCGGCCCATCCGACCTGATCCACTACCTGGGCACCAAGCAGCACCACGGCAAGGTCTCCGACATGGCCTACCACAACTCGGTGATGGTGCAGTTGTGGAGTGCCTTGGCCTCCCGGCACACCAGGCTGTTCGAGGTCGCGCTGTCGAACTTTCCGCCGAAGCCGGCCAACACCACCTGGGGCGCTTACGTTCGCTGCCATGACGACATCGGCTGGGCGATCAGCGACGAGGACGCCCAAGGGGCCTACCTGCAAGGGCATTCGCACCGGACGTTCCTGTCGGACTTCTACGCCGGCCTCCACCCCGGCTCCTTCGCCAAGGGCTTGGTCTTCCAGTTCAACCCGATCAGCAACGACCGCCGGATCAGCGGCAGCTGCGCCAGCCTGGCCGGCCTGGAAACGGCACTCGAGAGTGACAATGACGGGATGCTGCGCGACGCGGTGGCGCGGATCATGCTGCTCTACTCGGTGGTGATGGGGTTCGGCGGCGTGCCGCTGATCTACATGGGCGACGAACTGGCCATGACGAACGACTACACGTTCGCCGACGACCCCTCGCATGCGGCCGACAATCGGTGGGTACACCGGCCCAAGATGGACTGGGAGCTGGCTCGCTCGGCCGCCGACGATCGGTCTCGGCCGGCCGGCCAAGTGCTCGCCGGGTTCAAGCACCTGACCGCGGTTCGGGCCTCATTGCCGCACCTGCATGCCTCGATCGAATCCCGGGTCCTCCCGAGCCCCGATTCGAGGCTGTTGCTGCTCACCCGCGATCACCCCGAAGGGATGATGATCGCGATCTACAACGTCAGCGAAGACGTCGTCGAACTACCCACCTACCTGCTCCGGGATCGCCTAGGAGCCATCGCACGCGAGGCGATCAGCGGCTACGACTACTCCCTAGAGCCGGCAATTCTGCAGGTCCGTCCCTACCAGGCGCTCTGGCTGGTCCAGCACTCCTGACCCCACCCCACCCGACCCGACCCGACCCGTCCGGACCCGACCAAGCTGCCTTCATCACCTGCCGCTGCCTGAATACAGGCAGCGGCAGGTTTTTTGGGCAGCTTCACCGCTTGCGGGCCGCCGGGGTCGGGGGGGCCGGGGGGGAGGGGGGGCCGGGGTGTCCATGGCCACCGTAACCTCCTTGTAGGCGGCCAGTTGATCTCCTCTCTGGCGGTCACGTGGTCTCCCGTTCCGTGGCCAGCTGATCTCCCTGCCGTGTTGGGGTCGACGGCGTGTCGGCCCTCACTGGTGGTGTCTGTCCGGATAGCCCTGCGGTGCTGACTGCACTGGGGAAGGGGTCCGGCGACACCGTGAAGAAGAACGGCAAACAGACAATGGAAATCTTGGAAGCATTCGACAAGACGAAGAGCGCGCACAGCGCGGCGAAGTTGGCCGGCTGTGACCCGAAGACGGTCCGCCGGTTGGTGGCCCGTCGGGAGGCCGGGTTGGGCGTGGACGCGCCGATCGAGCGGCCCCGGCTGGTGGACGGGCACACCGACCTGGTGGTGCAGCTGGTCGACGGGTCCGACGGCACGATCCGCGCCGATGTGGCGCACGAGAAGCTGGTGGCGTGCGGCTATGAAGGATCCGAGCGGACGACCCGCCGGGCGGTCGCGTCAGCGAAGGCCGGCTGGCGCCTCGAGCACGCCCGTTCGAACCGGCCGTGGATCACGGTGCCTGGCATGCGGTGCCAGATCGACTGGGGTGATGGGCCGAAGGTGCGCGACCTCAACGGTCGGCTCCGGGCGACGGTGTTGTTCGTGGCCTGGGTGGCCTGGTCCCGGTTCCGGGGTGGTGATCCCGTGCTGGGACCAGACGTCGGAGTCGTTGGCGACCTGCCTGGACTCGATGTTCCGGCTGGTCGGCGGCGTCACCGACTACGTGTTGACCGACAACGCCAAGACGGTCACCGTGCAACACATTGCCGGGTGCCGGTGCGGCACCCGTTGATGGTCGACATCGGACGCCATTACGGCACCACGGTGCACACGTGCGTGCCCTACGACCCGCAGTCCAAGGGTGGGGTGGAGTCGTCGGTGAAGATCGCGAAGGCGGACCTGCTGCCGAAGAAGACGAACCTGCGCGAGGAGTACGCGTCGATGGACGAGCTCGCCCAGGCGTGCGGAGTTCATGGGCAAGGTCAACGGCCGGGTCCACCAGGTCACCCGCCGCCGCCCCGACGACGCCCTCGTCGTGGAGCGGAGTTCCTGCACCCCGTCCCCACCGAACCCCACACGACAGCCCTCGGGCAAGCCCGGATCGTCGCCGCGGACCAGACGGTGTCGTTCGGATCAGTGCGGTACTCGGTGCCGCCGAAGCTGCAGGGCGCCCGCGTGTGGGTCACCGTGCAGGGCGACGAGGTCGTCGTCCGGGCGGACGCCCGCCGGCTCGCCGTGGTGCCCGACTGGGCCCAGGGTCGGGGGCTGGTCGAGGTCGCCCGACACTTGACGTCGACGCCGGGAACCCGCGGATCAACCTGTCCCATTACCCCGACCATCCGCAGAACCCCGACGGCACCCCGCCACCCCGAAACCCCGCGCGGGTTCGTTGTTGGAACAGGTGTTCCTATCGATCGGGCCGGCTGCGGAGTTGTGGCTGATCGCCGCGTGCGCCCACGGTGTGGAACGCATCGAGTCGAAGATGCGCGCCATCGTCGACCTGGCCGCGTTGCGGGCAGCCCCCCCGCCTGCCAAGCCCTCGAAACAGCCGTCCAGGCCGACCGGTTCGGCTGGGGGGACGTGGAATCGATCGCCGAGTTCATCGCCACCAACGGCACCCACCACGACCAGATGGTCATCGCCGGCGAACACGCCTCGACCCAACCCGGCACCGGCGGGTGGGCCGGATTCACCAACACGACCCCGACAGGAGCGACCCGATGATCACCGACAGCACCGCACCACCCCGCCAGAGGCCCTCGACGCGGCGCTGCGGAGGATGCGGCGCCGTACCTCCGCCACGCAGCCCCCGACGTGCTCGCCACCGCCAGGGCACAACGCTGGGACCCCGCCGAAGTCGTCCGCGTGCTCCTCGCCGAAGAGATCCGCGGCCGCGACCAGGCCACCCGCACCAGCCGCCGCAAACTAGCCGGGCTGCCAGCCGGGAAGACGTTCCAAGCCTGGCGGGAGTCCGATTCGTCCATCCCGCCGGCCACCCAATCCGGTCTGGCGACCCTGGAATGGATCGGTCGGCACGAGAACCTGGCCATCGCCGGCCCGTCCGGCACCGGCAAGACCCACTTCGTCGAAGCACTCGCCCACAAGGCCATCGACCAGGACCTGAAGGTCGCCTGGTTCACCCTGGAATCGTTGACCGCCCAGATCACCAGGGCGAACGCCGACGGCAGCATCGCCCGCACCGTCGCCCGGATCACCCGCGCCGACCTGGTCGTCATCGATGACATTGGCATGCTTCCCGCCGGGCAGGCCGCCGCCGAAGCGTTCTACCGGGTCGTCGAGGCCGCCTACGAACGCCGTTCGATCGCCGTCACCAGCAACATCCACCCCTCCGGGTTCGACGCCCTCATGCCCAAAACGCTGGCCACCGCCGCCGTCGACCGACTCCTCCACCACGCCCACGTCATCATCACCGAGGGCAACTCACTCCGACTGTCCGACGCCGTCGCCGGAAGGGGCGTGATGCCCCTGACCTGAACCCCGGGCAGGGAGATCAGCTGGCCACCAACAGGGACATCACGTGACCACCCACAAGGACATCACGTGACCGCCCACAGGGAAGTCCCACTGGCCATTGACACCGGGGCGCGCTGGGGACGGGGCGGCGGGCTGAGGGCTGGCGGCATCCACAGGCGGGGGTTTGGGGTGTTGGGGGGTTGTGGACGGGCTGGCTTCGGGGGGCTGGGCGAGGTGGAATGTGGCATGGACGAGGAAGCGATCACTACTTACCGGGCCCTGATAGACCAGGGCCTCACTCACCGGGAAGTCCGCCAACTGGTGCGGCGCGGGGAGGCCCAACGCATCCGCCACGGTGGTTACCTGCTTGGCCCTGCGGCGATCCCCGCCACCCCGGATCAGGTTCATCGCCGCCTTGCGCTGGCAACCTGGTCCGAACTGGCCGAGGGCGCCGTGCTCAGCCACTACTCGGCTGCGGTTCTGCATGGCTTGCCGCTGCTCGGCGAGGGGCTCGACCGCGCGTGGGTCACGCGGGCCAGTGGTGGGCACGGGCGCCGCGACTCGGTCCTGCACCTGCGTCGGTGCCCGCTCGGGCCCGACGAGGTGACTCAGGCGCAGGGAGTCCAGGTGACCACCCCGAGTCGGACGGTGATCGACCTCGCCCGGACGGCGTCGTTCGAGCAAGCGGTGGTGGTCGCGGACGCCGCACTTCGGATTGGCGTGACCTACCAAGATCTGGCCGACGGCCTTGAGCGAGCCAAGGGTCTCCCGGGCGTCGGGCAGGCACGCCGAGTTCTCGCCTTCGCGGACGGTCGCGCCGAATCTCCCTGGGAGTCGATCAGCCGCGTCCGGATGGCGCAGGTCGGGTTACCGGCCCCACAGCTTCAGTGCGTGATCCGAACCGCCGGCGGCGAGTTTGTCGCCCGGGGAGATTTCGGCTGGACGGCAGAGCGAACGATCGGTGAGTTCGACGGCAAAGTGAAGTACGCGGACCTGCTCAAACCTGGCCAGACCGCAGCCGACGTGGTGATACGCGAGAAGCGTCGCGAAGGCCAGATCCGTGCCCAAGGGTGGTGGCCGGTCAGGTGGGGAGCTGCCGAGCTGGCCAACCCGCAGCGGTTCGAGCGCCTGATCCGCAACGCCTTCGCGGCCTCTCTTGGCCGCGCCGCCTGACCCCGACGCACTAACGACGCTGCCTCCCCGATTCATCTCGGGGAGGCAGCGTCGTCAGTGAGTAGCGCGGTCGAAACTCAGCCGATGGTCTTGCCGGCCGAACGCAGGTTCTCGCAGCCCTCGATGATCCGGCGGGACATGCCATCCTCGGCCAACTTGCCCCAGGCGCGGGGGTCGTAGGCCTTCTTGTTGCCGACGTCGCCGTCGACCTTGAGTACACCGTCGTAGTTGCGGAACATGTGGTCGACCACGGGACGGGTGAAGGCGTACTGGGTGTCGGTGTCGATGTTCATCTTGATCACACCGAAGTCCACCGCGTCCGAGATCTCCTGAGCGGTCGAACCCGACCCGCCGTGGAAGACCAGGTCGAACGGCTTGTCCTTGGAGTAATGGGCGCCGACGGCATCCTGGATCTCCTTCAGAACGGCCGGACGCAGCTTGACCGAGCCCGGCTTGTACACGCCGTGCACGTTGCCGAAGGTCAGGGCGACGATGTAGCGACCGTTCTCGCCCAGGCCCAGGGCCTCGACCGTGGCCATGCCGTCCTCGATCGTGGTGTACAGCTTGTCGTTGATTTCGGCCGCGACGCCGTCCTCTTCGCCACCGACGACGCCGACCTCGATCTCGAGGATCTGGCGGGCCCTGCTGGTCAGGGCCAGCAGGTCACGAGCAATGACCAGGTTCTCTGCCATCGGCACGGCGGAGCCGTCCCACATGTGCGACTGGAAGAGCGGGTTCTGGCCACGGTCGACGCGCTCCTGCGAGATGGCGATCAGCGGACGCACGTAGGTGTCCAGCTTCTCCTTCTGGCAGTGGTCGGTATGCAGGACGATGTTCACGGGGTAGTTCTTGGCCACCACGTGGGCGTACTCGGCCAGGGCGACGGCGCCGGTGACCATGTGCTTGATGTGGGGGCCGGAGGCGTACTCGGCGCCGCCGGTGGACACCTGGATGATGCCATCGGAGCCGGCCTCGGCGAAGCCCTGCATGGCGGCGTTCACGCTCTGCGAAGACGTGACGTTAATTGCCGGGAACGCGAAGCTGCCACGCTTGGCAGCGTCGAGCATCTCGGCGTACTTCTCGGGGGTTGCAATGGGCATTGAACGCTCTCCTCAACAAGGGCTTTCTTCGGTGCCGTGTGCACCGAGTGGTGTCACCTTGCATCCTTGCAAATGCTGGCGGTCCCGTCGACCTGCCGGACCAAAATGGTGAGTCTGGCTAGGCGTCCAAGTCTGAAAGGTCGATCCAGGCCCTGCCACCGGACAGGGTACGGACGGCGCTGTCGATGGTCGCAGGCAGGGCGTCCAGGTAATCCAGGGCGACACTGTGACTGGCCCCTTCGCGCGAGTCGACGACCAGGCTGGCCGAGCGCCCGAGTCGTCCCGGTTTGGCCCGTAAGGCCCCGACCGAGGGCCAAGGAATCCAGTTCCCGGTGATCCAGACTCCCTCACGGGTCACGGCCACGGCGGGCCCTTGCCCCAGTTTGCGCACCTCGGCCCGGGCCAGCAGCCAGGCAGTCAGGCTGATCAGGGCCCAGATCACGCCGGGGCCTACCGAGAACCAGATCACCCAGGGACGGAAGTCGCCCAACTGCTCGGCGAAAAAGTAGTAGATCGCCACCCCGATGCCCAACGAGATCAGCAGCGAGATCACCCGCTGGATCAGGGCGCCGCGACGCCGGGCAACCTTCGCCAGGGCGTTGCCGGGCGCGTGATTGATCACGAACTCGCCGCCGGTCATGGCCTCATCCTAGGTTCTCCGGCGCCCAGCGCAGGGCCCAGTGGTACATCGCGATCGCCGCCGCGGCCCCCGCGTTGATTGAGCGGGTGGAGCCGTACTGGCTGATCGCGACCAACCCGGAACACCCCGCCACCACGTCGTCGGTGAGACCCGGACCCTCCGATCCGAAGACCAGGCAGCACCGTTGCGGGAGTTCGAAACCCTCTAACGGAACCGACCCGGGCAGGTTGTCCACCCCGATCGGGGTCACCCCCTGGGCGGCCAGGTGGGCGAAGAACTCGTCCGGCTCGGCGTGATGGATCACCCTCAGGTAGCGGTCGGTGACCATGGCACCACGACGGTTCCAGCGCCGGCGGCCCAGGATGTGCACGGCGTCGACGTTGAACGCATTCGCCGTACGCACCATGGAGCCGATGTTGAAATCGTGCTCCCAGTTCTGGATCGCCACCTGCAGCGGGTGCCGATGAACATCCAGATCGGCGACGATCTCCTCCAGCTTCCAGTAGCGGTAGCGATCGACGACATTGCGCCGATCCCCCGCCGCCAGCAGCTCCGGATCGAGGCGCGGGTCGTCCGGCCAAGGATCGGGATGCGGGCCGACCCCGGGGCTGCTCACAGCAACCAGTTGATCTTCACTGAGCGGGTCCACAGCGCCCCACGGTAGCCTTATTCATTGTGAACCTGCTGCCACTGCTCGTCCCGATGCTGCTGCCCGACTGGCTCGATCCCGCCTATCTAATCCAAGCGATGGGAAACTGGGCCCTTTGGGGGGTCGCCTTGATCCTGGTCATCGAGTGCTGCATCTTCCCGCTCCTGCCCGGCGATTCGCTGCTGTTCACGGTCGGCATGTTCGTCGCCATGACACCCCCCTCGATCACCTTCGCCGGCCTGGACAAGCCGATGGTGCTGGCGGTCGCCTGCCTGATCCTCACCGTGGCAGCCGTGCTGGGCAATGTGATCGGTTACTGGGTCGGCGCGGCGATCGGCCCGGCCCTGTTCAAGCCACGAACGGGCTTCTGGGGCAAGGTCTTCGACCCCGTCCGGGTGGAACAGACGCACGCGCTGCTGGAGAAGTACGGCCCCCGCGCGCTCGTCCTGGCCCGCTTCGTTCCGTTCGCACGCACCTTCATCACGCTGATCGCCGGCATCGGGGGGATGACGTTTCGCACGTTCATCACCTGGACCGGCATCGGTGCCGTGGTCTGGGCGGTCGGCCTCACCGTGCTCGGCTACTTCCTGGGCACCATCCCGGTGATCAACAACAACCTGGAGCTCGTGCTGATCCTGATCGTTCTGATCTCGATTCTGCCGATGGTCTTCGAGTACCTCAACGAGCGCCGCAAGCTGAAGGCTGCGGCGGCCGTCAAGGCCTGACCGACACAGCAAAATCGGGCCTCCGGGATGATCCCGGAGGCCCGATAGCTGTTCAGTTGCTGCCGTTCAGCTGCGCGGCGGCTGGCCGTACTGCTGCGGAGGCTGGCCGTACTGCGGCGGCTGGTAGCCCTGCTGCGGCGGGGGGGTACCGAAGCTGCCGGGCGCGGGAGCGTTGAGCGGCTCACCCTGGTAGGCCTGCGGATTGGGCAGCTGATCGGTTGAGCGGGGTGCCGCCTCCAACTGCTCATTGGACGGCTCCGAGCGCGGCTCTTCACCCTCCCCGCGATAGCTGATCTCGCCGAAGTTCACGTCCGGAGCGCGACGCACCGAGGCTTCGTTCACCTCGAAGTAGGACGCCTTCTCGAACTTGAACATGCCGGCCAGCACGTTCGAGGGGAACGAGTCGATCTTGGTGTTGTAGTTGCGGACGTTGGCATTGTAGAACCGGCGCCCGGCGGCGATCCGATCCTCGGTGTCGGTCAACTCGCGCTGCAGCTCCAGGAAGTTCTGGTTGCTCTGCAGTTGCGGGTAGGCCTCGACGCTGACGATCAGGTTGCGCACCGCCGCCGACAACTGCTCCTCGGCCTGGGCCCGCTGCTGAGCGGTACCGCCTCCGTGGGCCAGCGCCGCCGCCTGGTTGCGCATCCGGGTGACGCCTTCCAGGGTGTTCCGCTCATGCGCGGCATAGGCCCGCACGGTCTCGACCAGACGCGGGATCAGGTCGTAGCGGCGGTTCAACTCGACGTCGATCTGCCGCCAGGACTCTTGGATCACGTTCCGGTCGCGGGCGAACGCGTTGTACAGCGACACCCCGTACAGGCCAGCTCCGACCACCAAAACCAGAATGATGATCACAAAGATGATGAAAAACTCCATGTGGACTCCTCCGTCCGAGATTGCTTTGCCAGCCTACTGGCCGAACGGCGTCTGACCAGGTCAGCCCAGGTCGAGATCGGTCAGCCCGATCGCATAGCGGTAGGGAACCCCCGCCTGCTCGATCCGCTCGGCGGCGCCGGTGTCCCGGTCAACGATCACGGCAACCCCGACCACGACTCCCCCGGCAGCGATCACCGCGTCGATCGCCTCCATCGGGGATCCGCCGGTGGTGCTGGTGTCCTCGACCACCAGGACGCGGCGTCCGGAGACCTCGGCCCCCTCGATTCGGCGCTGCATTCCGTGGGCCTTGGCCTGCTTGCGGATGACGACCGCATCCACCCGTTCCCCGGCGGCCGCGGCCGCATGCAACATCGCGGTGGCTACCGGGTCGGCCCCCATGGTCATGCCGCCCACCACGTCGTACTCCCAATCGGCGACCAGATCGCGCATCACCCGTCCGACCACCGGGGATGCGGCGCCGTCCAGGGTGACCCGGCGCATGTCGACGTAATAGTCGGCCTCGGCGCCGGAGGTCAACGTCACCCGTCCGTGCACGACGGCAAGGGTCTTGACGAACTGGATCAGGTCTTCGCGGTCAGCCATGACCGCCACGATATCGGCGCTACTTGGTCAGCACGCCCACGAGTTCACCAAAGGCCACCGAGCGTTCCGGGGAGTGGAAGAAGTTGCGGCAGGTGATCAACGTGATCAGCGCCTTGGTCGGGCGCGCCGCGGGTTCGCCGGGGACGGAGTCGAGCACCCAGGTGTCGTGCTTGTCCACGGTCAACTGGGACGGCTCGTTGGTCAGCCGGTAGGTAAAGATCGCCTGTTGGGTCTCAACCTCGACGATGGCCCCAACGTGCAGGTCGAGTAGCGGGACGAAGGGTCCGTCCTTGCCGCGGTGCCCCGCGACGGCGAAGTTGCCCACCCCACCCGGCGGCGCCGAGCCGTCGAACCACCCCACCCCACGACTCAGCGCAGCCTCTGACGTGCCCGCCAGCACCGACACCTCGAAAGCCGAGCCGAACTCGGGCACCCGAAGCAGCGCCACGGCTCGATCCGGCAACGGGCTCGACGCAGTGGTCGCTTCAGGCGTGGGTTCGGCACTCCACTGCTGCTTCAGCACCTGCACCTCGCGCTGGGTGGCCACCGTGTCCACGACCGGGTCGAGGTATGCCTGCCACAGGTAGAAGCCGAGCAGTGCGGCCCCAGCCAACAGGCTCATCAGCCCCGCGACCAGCACCAGCGACGGACGGCGGCGCCGGGCACTGGGCACGGCCCGACGGGGCGGGGTCACGGCGTGCTGCACGAGGGCTCCTGGGTCACGGCACCGGGCGGTGCTGAGGCCTCAATGAAACCAGGTCTTGCCCGACTGGGGGCCGGGCGAGTCCAGGCGGGACGCGTCCTCCAACGGCTCGGCACCGGCACACCAGCGGTGCAACTCTCGTCCGGTCAGGCTCCGGAAAGGAAAGGGAGCCCCCGCCTGCAGCCGCTGCAATTCTTCAAGGGGCAGCGGCACCGCGCTGGCCGCCGCGACCAGGTTCCCGTAGCGTCGCCCCTTGAAGATGGATGGTTCGGCACTCACCACCTGATGCCGGAAGGATGCCGCGATCCCGGCCACACAGCGCCGCCCCCAGGCGAAGGGCGCCTGGTCGGCCAGGTTCATCACGAGCACTCCCCAGGGCGCAACCGTCGGCGCACCTCGGCGAAGAACTCCCGCGTCGCCAGTTCGCCGGGAACACTGTGCCCAGCGAAGGCGTCGACGATGACCATGTCGGCGTACTCCTCGGGCATCGCGGCCAGGCCGGTGCGCCCATCGACGTCACGGATCTTGATCCCGCTCTGCCGCGGCAAGGGGAGCTTGCGCCGCACTTCGGCGATCAGGTCAGCGTCGGGTTCGCAGACGATCTGGGCGGTGTGCGGACGAACCGCAGCGATGAAGCGGGGCAGGGTGAGGCCGCCGCCGCCGAGGTGGACGATCCGAACCCGCTCCTCGGCCGGACGGCTCAGCACGGTCAGCCGCAGCAGGTCGGCGATCCGCTGCACGTACTCGAAGTCCAGCCGCAAAGGATCGGCCGGGTCGACCCACGACTGCGAGGTGACGCCGGTGACCACCCGGAAGGCCCCCCGGGTGTACGCGTCGGGGAGCACCCGCTCGTCGGTCATCGCCACAGTGTGCCCGATTCCGGGGCCTAAGCTGGCGTCCATGAGGGCTGGCCGACGTGGGGTCCAGGCTGCGCTGGCCGCAGCCCTGCTCTTCGGTCTGGCCACCCCACTGGCCAAGCTGTTGCTGGTCGGCCCCGACGGCACTGGCGTCCATCCGGTCGCGTTGGCCGGGCTGCTCTATCTGGGCTCGGGGGTCGGCCTGTTCGGGTGGCGTCGATTCCGCCGACTGCCCGCCGTCCGGCTGCCCAGAGGGGAGCTGGTCTGGCTGGCTGGGGCGATCGGCTGTGGCGGGGTGGCGGCGCCGGTGCTGCTGATGATCGGGCTCACCGCACTGTCGGGCTCTGAGGCCTCGCTGCTGCTCAACGCGGAGTCGGTGTTGACCGCCGTGGTGGCCTGGGTGGTCTTTCGCGAGAACGTCGATCGCCGGGTGGGGTTGGGCATGCTGGCGATCGTCAGCGGGGCCGTCGTGCTCTCCTGGCCAGAGTCCGGTGCCACGCTCGGGGAGTTGATGCCCTCGCTCCTGGTGGTGGGGGCCTGCCTGCTCTGGGCCGTCGACAACAACCTGACCCGGAGGGTTTCGGCCTCCGATGCCACCTGGCTGGCCATGGTCAAAGGGCTGGTCGCCGGCGTGGTCAATCTGGGCATCGCGGCGATCCAGGGCGCCGCCCTCCCCGCAGCGCCGCAGGTGGCGGCCGCGCTGCTGATCGGCTTCCTCGGCTACGGGGTGAGCCTGTCGCTCTTCGTGGTCGGCTTGCGACTGCTCGGCACAGCCCGCACGGGCGCCTACTTCTCGATCGCACCGTTCGCGGGGGCAGCGGTGGCCATTCCGCTCTTGGGCGACCCGCTCAGCTGGCGCCTGGTGCTGGCCGGGGCGTTGATGGGGTTGGGCGTGTGGCTGCACCTGACCGAACGGCACGATCACACCCACCGGCACACCGTCCTGGTGCATCAGCATCCGCACGATCACGCCGACGGGCATCACATTCACGATCACGACCCCGGAACAGCACCGGGCCCGCACACCCATCGTCATCGGCACGACCCGATGACCCACGACCACCCGCACACCCCTGACCTGCACCACCGGCACCCGCACTGAGCGCTGGACGCGAGCTTGCCGCGCGGGTCGGGCTCGCCCCAGGATGGAAGGCCAAGGTGGCCGAAACCCCGAGGCCGCCCAAGGCCTGGCAGGCAGCTACTGAGTCTCAGCTCGCTGAGTGCCTCGCCGTTCAGTCGAGGATGGTCAGACCGGTGGCCTCCGGGCCGACGTCGAAGCGGGCCACGCCGCCGTCGATCAGCTGACCGGCCAGGATCCGGCGGGCCAGGGTGTCCTCGATCGTGGTCTGGACCAACCGCTTCAAGGGTCGGGCCCCGTAGACCGGATCGAACCCGTTCAACGCGAGCCAGTCGCGAGCGGCCTGGCTGACCTCGACCGTGATCCGCCGGTCGGCGAGCCGGAGATTCAGCCGGCGCAACTGGATGTCGACGATCCGACTCAGCTCTTCGGTGCCCAGTGGGTCGAACATGACGATGTCGTCCAACCGGTTCAAGAACTCGGGCTTGAAGGCCTGCCGGACCACGCCCATGACGGCCTTGTGCTTGAGGTCTGGCTCCAGATTCTGATCAGCCAAGTACTGCGAGCCGAGGTTGGAGGTCATGATCAGGATCACGTTGCGGAAGTCGACCGTCCGGCCTTGACCGTCGGTGAGCCGTCCGTCGTCGAGCACCTGGAGCAGGATGTTGAAGACGTCGGGGTGCGCCTTTTCGACCTCGTCGAGCAGGATCACCGAATAGGGTCGGCGCCGCACCGCTTCGGTCAGCTGACCACCCTCCTCGTAACCGATGTAGCCGGGGGCGCGCCGACCAGACGCGAAACCGAATGCTTCTCGCCGTACTCGCTCATGTCGATGCGCACCATGGCCTTCTCGTCATCGAATAGGAAGTCGGCGAGCGCCTTGGCCAGTTCGGTCTTGCCCACGCCGGTGGGGCCGAGGAACAGGAACGATCCGGTCGGACGGTTCGGGTCGGAAATACCGGAGCGGGATCGCCGCACCGCGTCGCTGACCACGACCACGGCCTTGCGCTGGCCGATCAGCCGTTCCCCGAGGTGCTCCTCCATGCTGAGCAGCTTCTCGGACTCGCCCTGCAGCAACCGCCCGACCGGAATCCCCGTCCACGCAGCCACCACCTCGGCGATGTCGGTGGCGCTCACCTCTTCGGACACCATCGGTTTGGTGTTCCGCTCGGCCTCCGCGGCGGCGTCCATTTCGGCTTGCAGCCGCGGGATCTGGCCGTAGAGAATCTCCGAGGCCTTGGTCAGGTCACCCTCACGCTGAGCGCGCTCGGACTCGATCCGCAACTCGTCGACCTGCTTCTTCAGATCCCCGACCCGGTTCAGCCCCGACTTCTCCGCCTGCCAACGGCCCTCCAGGCCGCGCAGTTCTTCCTTGGCGTCGGCGAGTTCGGCCTGCAGCCGGACGAAGCGCTCGCGCGACGCCGGGTCGGTCTCCTTCTCCAGGGCGAAGCTCTGCATCGTCATCCGGTCGATCTGGCGACGAAGCTTGTCGATCTCTTCGGGAGAGGAGTCGATCTCCATCCGCAGCCGGGACGCCGACTCGTCGATCAGGTCGATCGCCTTGTCGGGCAGCTGTCGACTGGTGATGTAGCGCTGCGACAGACTGGCCGCCGCGACCAGCGCACCGTCGGTGATCCGCACCTTGTGATGAGCCTCGTAGCGCTCGCGCAGGCCGCGCAGGATGGCGATCGTGTCTTCCACGGACGGTTCCCCGACGAACACCTGCTGGAACCGGCGCTCCAGAGCAGGGTCCTTCTCGATCCGTTCGCGGTATTCGTCCAGGGTGGTCGCGCCGATCATCCGCAGTTCACCGCGGGCCAGCATGGGCTTGAGCATGTTGCCGGCGTCCATGGACGAGTCGCCGGAGGCCCCGGCACCGACCACCGTGTGCAGTTCGTCGATGAAGGTGATGATCCGTCCCTCGGCTTCGCGGATCTCGTTCAGCACGGCCTTGAGCCGCTCTTCGAACTCACCTCGGTACTTGGCGCCGGCGACCATGCTGGCCAGGTCGAGGCTGACCACGCGCCGGCCTTTCAGTGAATCGGGGACGTCGCCGGCGATCACCCGCTGAGCCAAGCCCTCAACCACAGCGGTCTTGCCGACGCCAGGTTCACCGATCAGCACCGGGTTGTTCTTGGTCCGGCGGGCCAGCACCTGGACCACCCGGCGGATCTCGGCGTCGCGTCCGATGACGGGGTCGAGCTTCCCCTCCCGGGCCCGGGCGGTCAGGTCGACGGAGTACTTGTCGAGGCTGGATTCGCCGCCCTCCTGCTCGGCCGAGGTGATCCGCTTGTCACCCCGGGCGGCGTTGAACGCCGCGCTGAGCTTGTCGGCGGTGGCGCCCAGGTCGGTGAGGATCTTCTTGGCGTCGCTCTGCACGGCTGCCAGCGCGATCATCAGGTGCTCGGTGGCCACGAAGGCGTCACCCAGCTGGCCGGCCCGATTCTCGGCTTCAGCCAGGACGCGGGCGAAGGCGCCCGACATGTTGGGTTGGCTGACCGAGTTGCCCGAGGCGCTGGGCAGCTTCGTGATCGCACCCCGGGCCGCCGCATCGACCACGGCCGGGTTGGCGCCGACAGCGCTCAGCAGGGTGCCGACTGTGTTGTCGGGGACCATCAGCAGGCCGTGCAGCAGGTGCACCGGCTCAGCGTTGGGGTTGCCTTGGGTGAGGGCGTGGCGCAGCGCGGCCGACACCGCGTCGCGACTCTTGGCGGTGAGTCCAGAGGTGTCCATGAGGGTCTTCCTCCTTGTCAAATGCCGAACGGAAGCCCGGCGAGCAAAGTTGAGTTCAGCAGACTCAACTATCCTAGCGCTCACGCTATTCCGCGCGACTAAGGTGGGCCGCCCGACAACGAATGAGGTTCTGTGAACGACCAATCCTGGTTTCCCGACCTGACCGGACGGCTCGCCGTGGTCACCGGCGCCAATGCCGGACTCGGCCTGGCCACTGCCGAGGCGCTGGCCTCGAAGGGGGCTCACGTCGTGTTGGCCGCCCGCACCCGCGAGACCGCGGTCCGCGCCGTCGCCTCGATCCGGGCCAAACTCCCGACTGCCTCGCTGGAGATCGTCTCGTTGGACCTCGGCTCGCTGGCGAGCGTGCGCGAAGCAGCGGACGCGATCACGGCCGGCCATGACTGCGTGGACATCCTGATCAACAACGCCGGCGTGATGGCCATCCCCGAGAGCCGGACAGCCCCCCTGGGACGCGTACAGCCAGTCGAAGCTGGCCAACTACCACTTCGCGCTCGGCCTGCAGCGCGAGTCCGCCCGGGCGGGGGTTCGGGCCACCAGCCTGATGGCGCACCCAGGACTCACCCACACCGGGCTGATCAACAACGCGGTGATCGGCCATGCGGGCGGGACGAGGGCCAGATCGGTCGCCCGCTGGCTGGTATCCCGGACGGGCATGCGTCCGGCGCAGGGGGCCCTGCCGCAGCTTCGAGCGGCCACCGACCCGCGAGCCAAGGGCGGCGACTTCTACGCCCCTCGCTTCGTCAACTCCGGCGCAGCCGTCCGGCGACCCGTGCTGCGTCCGGGGGCGGACGAGGCGATCAAGGTTCTGTGGGAGGTGTCCGAGCGGGAGACCGGAGTGCCGCTGGTGGTCACGGGGGCGGCGGCGGGCTGAGCGCGTTCAGGGCCGCCTGAAAGTCGGCCGCGAGGCGGCCAAGGTCGGCCCGGGTCGTGGCCATCCGGGTGCCGGTGCCTCCAGGCTTGATCGCGATCCCCTCGGCTTGCCAATGCGGAGCGGCCGCGGCCAAGAGGTCTGGTGGTAGGTCGCCGTGAATATTGGTCACCCGCCACCACGGCTCGCCCGCACTCTGCTCGGCCAGGATGCGTCCGACCTGTCGTGGCCCGACCCCGGCTATCCGCCCGACGTCGCCGTAGGCCGCGACCCGCCCGGGCGGAATCAGGTCGACGACCAACAGGACGCGATCGATCAGGAAGTCGTCCACCAGGTCAGGCCGATGCCCGGTCCCGCACACCCAAGAGCCCTTCGAGCAGGGTGGCGCCCCGCTCGGCCCCTCCGGCCGCGCGATAGCCCGCTTGGACGGCCGCCACCCCGGCACCGCAACCACGGGCCTGCTCAACCGCCTTCCTGAGCCGATCCGCGGTCAGCCGGGCCCGCGACACCGTCGCCCCAGCACCGGCGTGGACGACCCGTCGGGCGACTTCGAGTTGGTCTCGCCCGAACGGCACCACCACCGGGGCGACCCCGGCGGCCAAGGCGCGCTGCGTGGCACCCATGCCGCCATGACAGACCACCCCGACGGCCCGAGGCAACACCTGGGCGTGCGGCGCGAAGCGCTCGACGATCACTCCGGCGGGAGCACGCACCGTGGCCGGGTCGACCCCTGCCGTCGTGCAGACCAACCGGAGCTGAGGGTCCTGGCCGAAGGCGTCGATCGCCGCCTGGGCCAGGGCGCCATCGTTCTGATATTCACTGGAGCACGTGACCAGCAGGATCGGCTTGTCATCGGCCGCCAACCACGCCGGCTCCGGCCCACCCGGCGGAGACCACAGGCCCGGACCGATCAGGTGCAGGTTGCCCGGTGGGTGGCGCCTGGTGTATTCGAAGGGCTCGGACGTCCGGTAGAGAATCGCCGGCGGCGCGGAGAACAGCTCGGTGATGTGATCGAACGGATGCGCCCCAACCTTGGCCCGCACCCGATTCAGCGGCTCACACACCGCCTGAATCGGCCCAATCACCAATGGGCTGAGCAACCGATCACGCAAACGCCCCAGCGGGCCTCGTGCCGGGGCCAGTCCGGGCCCGAAGGGGGGCACGTCGGGGTCGGACAGCGGGAGCGGGAACGGGTGCCAGGTGGCCCACGGGATGCCCTCGGCCTCGGCCACAGCCTGCGCCCCCCAGGCATTCGTGTCGATCAGCAGCAGGTCGGGGCGCACCTCGGCCATCGCCTGCCGCAGGTCGTCGACCTCGAGTGCTGCCCTATCCACGAACGTCCGGACGCTGCGCTTCACGCTGGCCAACTGCGAGGAGACCTGCCAATCGTCGACCACCCGAGCTTCGATCGCCGGGGCCAAAGCGGAGGCTTCGAGCCCGGCTGCGCGCACCACCTCGGCGGCAGCCGCAAGGCTTCTCACGTGGACGCGATGACCGCGCTGCCGAAGCGACAGTGCGACGTCCATCACGGGGTAGAGGTGCCCTTGGGCTGGCGAGGTGTAGATCAGGATGGTGGACATGTCAGAGTTCCCCTCTCGCGACGTTGTGCACCAATGCCGTGATCAGCCGTTCCGTGTGGGCGCGGCTACGACCAAGGTCGATGCGCAAAGTTTCCACAAATACAGGTCGGTGGCCGCCACCAGCGCGTCCACCCGGGTGTGCCGGTCCTCGCCCTCCAGACCGTCCAGCAGCGGGGCGTAGACCTCCTCGATCCAGACCCGGTGCATCCTCCGGGCCTCGGCCAGGACGACAGCGAGCGCGGGCACGTCGTTCTCCTGCCGAAGCAGGTGCCAGACCATCGCCCCCTCCTGTTCGTAGTGATCGAGCAGGGCAGCCAAGGCCGAGTCGAGGTCCGGCCCCGGTGGGCGACGCTGGGCCAGGACACGCTCCCGCACCCGTCGCCCCGTGGCCTCGAACAACCCGTCCTTGCTCCCGAAGCGACGCTGCAGGGTGGGAATGCTCACCCCGCTCGCCTGCGCAATCTCGGCCAGGCTGACCCGATCAAACAACTCGGTGGCGAACAGCCGCTCGGCAGCATCAAGGATGCGCTCCTCGTTCGCCGAGGCTTGCTGGGCTCGCACCCCCTGCCGGTACACCCGAGCTGCTTTCATGTTCACATCATGCACACCAAAGATGCGCCGCGTCAATGGTTACGGCACGTCTCGCCGCCGCCCCGTCCGGCGATAAGTTGAGACTCGAAAACAACGATCGGAGAACCGTGATCAAGCATGTGGTGCTGTGGCAATTCGCCGAGCAGGCAGAGGGCCGGGACAAGGCTGCCAACGTCGAACTGGTCAGCGACCGTCTCAAGGCCCTGCCAGCGCTCGTTCCCGGCATTGAGTCCTTCGAGGTGGTCACCCCACAGGACGGCCTTGAGTCCACCTTCGACCTGATGCTGGTGTCGTCGTTCGCCGACGTCGACGCTCTAGGGGCCTATGTGGTGCACCCGGAGCATCAGCAGGTGGCCCAGCTGATCGGCAAGGTCCGCACTGAGCGGCATTGCGTCGATTACGACCCCAGCGCTCTGTGAGGCAGCATCCCTGACCGAGGCCTGGCCCGGCGGTTCGCGGATTCAGCCCTTGGCGGCGAGGTAGACGCCGAACCCGATCATGGCGGCACCACTCGCCCCGTCGATGGCCCGGCGAGTTCGGCGGCTCTCGAACCAGGCTCGGGCCAGGTGGGCGCTGCCAATCATGACCGCGAACCAGACCACACTTTCGGCCGCATGCACGGCGCCGAGCAGCAGTCCGATCAACAGCGGGGACTCCCCCGCCGGGAGGAATTGCGGCAGTAACGCCAGATAGAAGGCCCCCACCTTCGGGTTGAGCAGGTTGGTCAAAAGGCCACGACGCGCGTTCGCCCACCATGACTCGGCACGGACCTCCGGCTCGGCCGTGGCCTCACGCTCCGCGCCGAACGCCTGCCGAAGCATCCCCACGCCGAGCCAGACCAGATACCCGGCCCCGACGACACGCAGGGCCAGGAACCCGACCTCGGAAGCCGCCAACAGCGCGGAGAGGCCCACAGCGGCCGCCGCGGCCCACGCGAAGACGCCGACGAGGATCCCCAAGGCGGTGGCCGAGGCGTCGCGCCAGCCCTGCCCGATGGCCGTCCGCACCACGAGCACGGTGTCCAGCCCGGGGGTGATGGTCACCAGACCAGCGACCAACGCGAAGCCGAGGACGGCAGCCAGGACCGGCTCAGGCACCGATCTCGTCGCGGGTCGGCCCGTAGGCGCCGGCCTTACTGACCGTCAACGATGAGGTGGCGATGGCCCGATCAACCGCCGGACGCACCTCCTGGGCGGTCGCCCGACGAATCCGCTGCTTGGCTTCCGCGCCACCCAGCAAACCCGCATCGAGCAGCCCTGAGACCAAGCCGGCCATGAACGAATCGCCGGCGCCGACCGTGTCGATCACGGTGACCCGGTTCGGGGGAATCTCGATCAGGTCCTCGTCCTCGGCCAACGCCAGGTAAGCGCCGTCACCACCGCGGGTGATCACGACCACGGCCGGACCGAGCTTGAGCCAGCCGCGCACCACATCGGCGATCGACTCACCGGGGTAGAGCCACTCGACGTCCTCGTCGCTCGACTTGACCACATCGCTGAGCGAGATGATGTCTTCCACCCGGGCTCGCACCAGCGCTGCGCTGCCCATCAGGGTCGGCCGCGCGTTCGGGTCGTAGGAGACGGTCGCGTGAGCCGCAGCGCGCCGCAGCGTCTCCACCACTTGCGAGCCTCCGGGTTCGAGGGTGGCGCCGATGCTCCCGGTGTGCAGGTGCCGCACGCGCGAAAGGTCGGGCAGCATGGGCAGGATCCAGGAGAGGTCGAACTGGTAGCTCGCCTTACCAGCCTCATCAACCACGGCGTTGGCCACGGACGTCCGAGGGGCTCGGTCGCTTCCGGCCGCGATCGCGACCCCCGCAGCCCGGCAGGCTGCGGCAATCCGCTCGCCGCGATCGTCCTTGGCGAACCAGGCGGCCAGCGCGACGTCATGGTCGAGACGACCCAAGCCGAAGGCCACGTTGGCAGGGCTTCCGCCCACGTGCTCGGTGATCTCTCCCGCCTGATGCACGACGTCAACCAACGCCTCACCCAACACCAGAACCGGGCTTGCCTGCGCCATCTTCACTCCTGTCCGCTAGTGCATCACCGGGGTGGCCGGCCCACCCACATTGTCGGGATCATGCACCAGGCCGAGCCTATGCTCCATCTCCTCCAGCGGGACACCCTTCGTCTCAGGCATCACCTTGAGCACCCAGACCAACTGGCCCACCATGCAGACCGCGAAGATCGCGAAGGCGGTACCCCCACCGAGTAGCCCGATGATCGGCGGGAACAGCGTGGAAGTCAGCCAGGCGAATACCCAGTGGGTCAGGGAGCCCAGAGATTGACCGCGTCCACGGATTCGGTTCGGGAAGATCTCGGAAATAAACACCCAGATGACCGCGCCCTGACCAAAAGCGTGCGAGGCGATAAAGGCGAGCAGACCGAGGAGCACCAGGATCGACGAGGTCGAGTTGAAGTTGGGCGCGTAGTAGAACATCACACCGGCCAGGAATCCGAGGCTGACGATGTAGCCGATGGAACCCACCAGCATCAGGTTGCGCCGACCGAACTTGTCGATAACCGTCAGAGCGGCCATCGTGGCGATCAGGTTCATCGCCCCCACTCCGACAGACATCAGGAATGCCGTGTCACTGGAGGCACCGGCCTTCTGCATCACCTCTGGCGCGTAATACAGGACGGCGTTGATGCCGGAGAGCTGATTGAACATCGCGATGGTAAACGCGAGCATGATCACCTTGGAATGACCCCGGGTGAAGAACGGGGTGGTCGAGACATTCTCGGTCGCGTTCAGGGCTTGGTGGATCTCCGCGATCACCTGGTCGGCCTCGGCCGGCGTGGTGGCGAGGCGACGGGCCACAGCCTCGCCTTCGGCGTCCCGTCCGACCGACATCAGCCAGCGTGGCGTCTCGGGCACGGTGACCAAGAGGACCAGGAAGACGATCGCGGGCACTGCCATGACGCCGAACATCCAGCGCCAGGCCACGTCGTCGGAGGCAGTGATCTTGATCACGTAGTTCGACAGGTAAGCCAACAAGATGCCCAGGACGATGTTGAATTGGACGAGCCCGACCAAACGACCACGGACGGCGGGCGGAGAAACTTCCGCAGTGTAGATCGGAGCGCAGACCGAGGCGGCCCCCACCCCGATTCCGCCCAGGAACCGGAAAATGTCGAAGACGATCAGGTTGCTGGTCAGAGCCGTACCGAGAGCGCCGGCGACGTAGAGAATTCCGATGACGAAAAGGACCGTCTTGCGACCGTACCGGTCGGCGGGCTTACCGGCGACCAGGGCGCCGAGATTGTTCCCAGCAGAGCGATGCCGACGGTGAGACCGAGACCCGCATCGTCCAACTGGAAGACCAGCTTCAGGGCGTCGGTGGTGCCAGAAATGACGGCGGTGTCGAAGCCGAAGATCAATCCACCAAGGGAGGCAACCACGGCCGACCTAATAATGAGGGGGTTCATGCTAGGAAAACTAACACGAGCTTGGGGCGACCCGCTACCCGTCCTAAGAAACTCGGTCGGGCCGCGAATACAGGTTCGCCGAGCCACCCCGGACGAAGCCTGCCAGGGTCATCCCGAACTCGACCGCCAGGTCGACTGCCAGCGAGCTCGGGGCCGAGACCGCCGACAGCATCGGGACCCCGGCCAGGTAGGCCTTCTGGGTCAGTTCGAACGAAGCCCGGCTGCTGACCTGCAGGACGGTGCCGGCCAGCGGCAACCGTCGCTGCAGCAGGCCCAGCCGATCACCTTGTCCACCGCGTTGTGACGGCCGACGTCTTCTCGCACCACCAACAAAGTGCCCTCGGCCGTGAACAGGCCGGCGGCGTGCACGCCTCCCGTCCGGTCGAAGGCGGGCTGGCTTCGTCGCAACTCCTCCGGCAGCGACGTGAGTATCGCCGAGGGCACCACCAGCGGGTCGGCCGCCACATCGAAGGCACCGCGCTGTCGCAGCGCGTCCAGGCTGGCCTTGCCGCACACTCCACACGCGCTGCTGGTGATGAAGTTGCGGGACGCGCTGAGCTCGAGCGGCGCCACCCCGTCCGCGAGCCGGACGTCGAGCACGTTGTAGGTGTTCACCGACACCGGCTCGGCCAACGCCAGGGAGTCGAGACCGAACCCGGAGGTCTGGCTGACCGCACCCGCGCAGTAGCGGGCGGTCGCTATGTCGGCCACGTCGGCGATGATTCCTTCGGCGAAGAGGAACCCGTGGATCAGCTCGATGTCGTGGCCGGGCGTGCGCATGGTGACCGCGAGCGCCTGCCCATCGACCCGGATCTCCAGCGGCTCCTCGACCGCGACCTGGTCGAAGGATCGGCGCCGTCCGCTCGGTTCGATCCGCTGAACCACCATCCGCGTCGTGACCCGACCCATCAGCGCACCGGGGCCGGGCCGGTGTGGGTGCTGGCCTGGAGCCGCACCACAATCGACTTGGAGACCGGGGTGTTGGACTCCTCGGCGACCGAATCCAGCGGCACCAGCACGTTGGTCTCGGGGAAGTACGCCGCCAAGCAGCCGCGGGCGGTTTGATAATCGACCAGCCTGAACGCGGGCGCCAGCCGCTCCTGCATACCGTCGGGGGTGGCCCACTCGGAGATGATGTCGACCGACTGACCCTCGGTGAAGCCGAGATCCAACCGGTCGCCCGGGTTGATGAAGAGGACCCGCCGCCCAGCGGTGATCCCGCGGTAGACGTCGTCCATGCCATAGATGGTGGTGTTGAACTGGTCGTGGCTGCGCACCGTCTGCAACAACAGCCGGCCCGGGGAACCTCGAGGATGGTCAACGTGTTCACGGTGAAGCGGGCCTTGCCAGTCTCGGTGGCGAAGCTTCGCGCATCCCGGGGGCCCGTTCGGCAGGGCGAACCCCGCCGTACCGGCTACTCGTTGTTCGAAGTCGTCGAAGCCTGGGATGGTCGCGGCGATGTGCCGGCGGATCACCGCGTAGTCGGAGCCCATCGACGCCCAGTCAAGGCCGTTGCCGAGCACCCGTTCGGCCAGGGAGCAAACAATGTCAACCTCGGAGCGACAGTGCTCGGTGGCGGGCCGCAGCCGCCCACGTGAGGCGTGCACCATCCCCATCGAGTCCTCGACGGTGACGAACTGCTCCCGGCCGCCGGTGTGATCGCGTTCCGTCCGACCCAGGGTGGGCAGGATCAGGGCCCGCCTGCCGGTGATGGCATGGGAGGAGTTCAGTTTCGTCGAGATGTGGACGGTCAGGTCTAGCTGCCGCAGGGCCGCCTCGGTGGCTCGGGAATCCGGAGTCGCCCGGACGAAGTTGCCGCCCAGCGCCACAAAAACCTTGGCCCGGCGGTCCCGCATCGCGCCGATCGCCTGCACCACGTCGAAGCCGTCCGGCCGGGGCATCGGCAGCCCGAAGTGCCGCTCCAGTGCGTCCAACAGCCAGGCGGGTGGCCTTTCGTTGATCCCCATCGTGCGATCCCCCTGCACGTTGGAGTGCCCGCGCACCGGGCACGGCCCAGCGCCGGGTCGTCCGATGTTGCCGCGGAGCAGCAGGAAGTTGACGATCTCGCGGATGGTCGGCACCGAGTTCTTGTGTTGGGTCAACCCCATCGCCCAGCAGACCACCACGGAACCGGCCGAGCGCACCTGATCGACGACGTGATGCAGCTCAGCCAAGGTGAGCCCGCAGGCGCGGAGCAGATCTGCCCAGGCCAGGCCATCGAGGTGCCGCACCAGCGCCTCGTAGCCCTCGGTGTGTTCGCGGATGAACTCGTGATCCAACACCGAACCCCCCGCTGCCCGATCGGCCTCGACGAGCAGCTTGTTCAACGCCTGGAAGAACGCCAGGTCGCCGTTGAGCCGAATCTGGCAGTAATCGTCAGCAATCGCGGTGCCGCCGCCGACCACTCCACGAACGGTCTGCGGGTTCCGGAAGGCGGTCAAGCCTGCCTCGACGAGTGGGTTGACCGCGATGATCCGACCGCCGTTGACCTTGACCCGCTCCAGCGAGGACAGCATCCGGGGGTGATTCGTGCCCGGGTTCTGGCCGGCGATGATCACCAGCTCCGCGGTCTCGATGTCGGTCAGGGTGACCGTTCCCTTGCCGATCCCGATCGTCTGGGTCAGGGCGGTGCCACTGGATTCGTGGCACATGTTGGAGCAGTCGGGCAGGTTGTTGGTGCCGAAGGCCCGGACGAACAGCTGGTAGGCGAACGCCGCCTCATTGGACGTGCGGCCCGAGGTGTAGAAGATCGCCTCCTGGGGTGAGTCGAGCGCGATCAGTTGGTCGGCGATCAGGCCCAATGCCTCCTCCCAACTGATCGGCTGATAGTGCGTCGCACCCTCGCGCAAGACCATCGGCTCGGCCAGTCGTCCCTGGGAACCGAGCCAGTGATCGGACTTCTCGGCCAGCTCGGCGACCGGATGGGTGGCGAAGAACTCCCGTGTGACCCGACGCAGCGTGGCCTCCTCGGCCACCGCTTTGGCCCCGTTCTCACAGAACTCCGCAGCGTGCCGGTGCTCGGGATCCGGCCAGGCGCAGCCGGGGCAATCGAAGCCGTCGCGCTGGTTGACAGAGGTCAAGGTGAGCAGCGAGCGGCGCGCCCCCATCTGTTGGTTGGCAGCCGACAGCGCACGCAGCACCCCGGGGATCCCGGCGCCGTAGTGCTTGGGCTGGCCGACCCCGAGCTTGGCATCACCGGGATCGTCGGTCGGCGCCTTGGTGGACATGCTCAGAACCTCGCTGTCGGACGACTGCGCACAGTATGGCCCTGGGGGGTCACGAATCCAACGTCCGGCGGAAGAGCCCCAGCAGCCGTCGCGGCAGATCCCCCTCAGCCAGGGTGACGTTGACGTCCAGATCGCGGCAGGCGACCTGGTAGCAGAAGCCATCGGGGACGGTCGCACTGCCGCCCAGCCGGGAGAGGTCTCCCCGGCGAGCAGGGCCGCCCAGCGGTCGGCGTCGTTGGGCGGCAGCTGATCCAGGCTCGTCCGGCGCTCCTTCACCAATCCAGCAATCCCCCGGTGCGCCGAAGCAGCAGGTCGGCCTCCGCCGCTGCTGGAACGTCCGGGGCGTCCGGCGCGTCCGAGGCCGAAGGGGCCTGCACGATCGGGGCGATCCCGACCGTCCGCCAGGCATCGGCAATAGCCTCAGCGTGGGCGCTGTCGGGGCCGAACCTGGCCCTGGCCGCCGCGACGGTCAGGCGGGCGAACCCGCGGAAGTCGGTCCGGGCTCGGATCCCCTCCCCGGTCAACACGTCGAACCAGACCTGGCCGACGCCGGACCAGGCGTCGCCGCCGACAGCCAGTGCCGCCAGCGCGAAGGCCCGGTTCGGGATGCCGGAGTTGATGTGCACACCCCCGTTGTCGTCGCGGGTGAGCACGAAGTCGCTGAAGTGCGCCGGCTGTGGATCGGCCCCCAGGCGCGGGTCGTCGTAGGCGGTACCTGGGTGCAGCATGTTGCGCAGGGCAACCCCGGCCACCCCCGGCAGCAGCAGATCAGCGCCGACCAGCCAGTCGGACTCCTCCGCTCGCAGCCCCAGCGTCCGCTGCTTGACCAGCACCCCGAGCACATCCGACATGTGCTCGTTCAGGGCGCCCGGCTGACCGGAGTAGATCAGGCCGGCGGTGAGCTCGGTCACGCCGTGCGCCAACTCGTGCCCGATCACCTCCAGGCTGGCCGTGAACCGGCCGAAGATTTCGCCGTCCCCGTCGCCGAACACCATCCGTTCGCCGTCCCAGAAGGCGTTGTCGTAGCCCCGCCCGTAGTGGACGGTGCCGTCCAGGGTCATGCCTGACCCGTCGATCGAGTTGCGGCCGAAGGCTTCGAACAGCAGCCGCCAGGTGGCTCCGAACCCGTCCCACGCCTCATCTGCGGCCGGATCGCCGGTGGCAGGGTCGTCGCCGCGACGGATCAACGTGCCGGGCAATCGTTCGGTGCCGCGCGCATCCCAGAGCTGTCGCGCCGCTGCCGGGGAGGTGGATTGCAGCGCCGGCGCACCGAGCCCGGCCTCAGCCCCCAATCGATCGGAACGAAACCTGGTGTCGGAGCGCAGCGTCCGGCGAGCTCGCGCGGAGATCTCTGGATCCTCCGATTGAGACAGCTTGCGCAGCAGGTAGGGCGGAACGATGTGGCAACGGGGTGTCATGGCCCCATCATGCCGTCAGGCACCGACAGATTCGCTCAGCTGCCGGGCAGCGCCAACGGTGACCGGCGTACCGGCGCCCGCCCCACATGGACGGCACCGCTCGCCTCGGCCGTGAACAGCCGGACGGTGCTCTCGGTGACCTGCAACTGCTGCACGATCTCGGGCCAGGTGTGCGAGCTGCTCCCGCAGACTCTCCAGCTCGTCCTCCAGCGCGAGAATCCGACGGATGCCCTCCAGGTTGATCCCCTCGTTCTGGGAGAGGTTCTGGATGTGTCGGAGCTTGGCGATGTCCCGCAGCGAGTAGCGGCGGCCGCGGCCGCGGGCTCGGCGTGGCACCACCAATCCCAGCCGGTCGTAGCCGCGCAGCGTCTGCGGATGCATCTCGGCCAGTTGAGCCGCCACCGAAATCACGAACACCGGCGCGTCGGAGTCGATCCGCTGCGGGAGGAACGGGCCGGTCATGACCTAGACCCCGAACAGGTGGGAACGCGGATCCGGCTCGCCCAAGGCGGCCGCGAAACTTTCGAGGGCCTCTCGGGCAACTTCGCTCAGGTGATGCGGCACCTGCACCTCGACCGTGATCAGAAGGTCACCGGCCGTTCCGTCGGGCTTGTGCACTCCTTTGGCTCGCACCCGGAACGTGCGACCGTTCGGGGTCCCCGGCGGAATCTTCAGCGTGACCCGTGGACCGCCCAACGTGGGCACCGAGATGTCAGCCCCCAGGGAGACTTCGGTGAACGTCACCGGCACGGTCAGGGTCAGGTTGTCGCCCTTGCGTCCGAACAGCTTGTGCGGCCGGACGTGCACCAGCACGTAGAGGTCGCCGGGGGCGCCGCCGTTGTCACCGGCACCGCCCTTGCCTTTGATCCGAATCCGCTGGCCGTCCAGCACCCCAGCCGGGATCCGGACCTGCATCGTGGAGGTGGAATGGGCGCGTCCCGACCCGTTGCATGCAGGACAGGGATCATCGATCACCAGGCCGCGACCGCGGCAATCCCGACAGGGTTCGGTGACCGCGAACACGCCACCCGAGGTGGAGGTCTGCATCCCGCCACCCTGGCAGGTCGGGCAGACCTTGGGCACCGTGCCGACCCGGGCGCCCGTCCCCCGACAGGCCTCACAGGCAGCATCGGAAGCCGTCTGCAGGGAGACGGTCACGCCTTCCACCGAGGCGGTGAAGTCGATCGTGACCTCCCCCTCGACGTCGGCACCTCGACGCGGCCCGCGGCCTCCGGTCGGGGCCCGTCGGGTGGTGGTGCCACCGAACAGGTTGCCGAAGAGATCGGAGATGTTGCCACCATCGCCACCGGTGGCATTGCGGAACAGGTCGTCCATCGACGGAGCCGCGCCGCCTGGCCCCCCGGGGAACCGGAACCCACCGCCGCCGAACAGCCGCCGTGCCTCGTCGTATTCCTTGCGCTTGGCCGGATCGCTGAGCACCGAGTTGGCCTCGGACATCTCCTTGAAGCGCTTCTCAGCCTGCGGGTTGTTCTGGTTCTGGTCAGGATGGTTCTCCCGGGCCAGCTTGCGGAACGCCTTCTTGATCTCCTCGGGGGTGGCAGAGGAGGACACGCCGAGGACCTTGTAGTAGTCCTTCTCGAGCCAGTCCTTCGTGCTCATCGACGGGCCCTCCTCTCCCACTCGTGCATTGGACGCGCCAGCGTCATTCCGGATCGGCGACGCCGACCCTGGCCGGTCGAAGAACCCGATCGTTGAGCTTGACGCCCTTCTGCATGATGGCCGAACAGGTGGCCACCTCAACACCCGGCATCGGCACCTGCATCAGCGCCTCGTGGATCTGCGGATCGAACGGATCGCCGACCTCGCCATAGGTTTCGAGGCCGTACTTGGCGGTGATCTTCTCCAACTCATCGGCCACCAGCCGGAACCCACCGGTCAGCTCATTGTGCTCCCGGGCGCCCTCCACGCTGTCGAGGACGGGTAGCAGATCCAACACCACAGCTTCGATCCCGCCCTGGCGAGCCAGGGTGCGATCCCGGTCGACCCGTCGCTTGTAGTTGACATACTCCGCCTGAAGCCGCTGCAAATCGGCCGTGCGCTCAGAGGCGAGCTCCTCCAGTTCGGAGATCTTCGCCGCGTGGATCGGGCTGGAGGGAGCGCCTGGCTGAACCGGTGGCTCAACTTCCTCCGCCGCCTCAAGGCCCTCTGCGGCCTCGACGCCCTCCTCCACCTGCTCGCTGTCGGCCAGGTAATCGCCGACGGACGAGTCGTGCTCACTCATGCTTGCTCCTTGTTCCCCGATGCCGGGTTCCGGGCTGCTCGACTGGTCGCTCACTTGCCGTCCTCGTCCACGATCTCGGCCTCGACCACGTCGTCCTCAGCGGACGGTGCCCCAGCGTCGGCACCCGCAGACGCCTGCGACTCCTGCTTGGCCTGGGCGGCGGCGTACATCGCCTGACCCATCGCGGACGCCTTCGTGTTCAGGTCGTCCATCCCCGCCTTGACGGCGTCGTTGTCATCGCCCTTGAGCGCGTCCTTCAGCTTCTCCAACGCCTCGGTGACCGGGGTCTTGACGTCGTCGCTGATCGAGTCGGCGTTGTCGGCGAGCAGCTTCTCGGTGCGGAACGCCAGCGCGTCCGCCTCGTTGCGCATCTCGACGACCGCGCGGCGCTCCCGGTCCTCCTCGGCGTGCGCCTCGGCTTCGCGGACCATCCGGCTGATGTCGTCCTTGCCCAGCGCGGACCCGCCGGTGACCGTCATCGACTGCTCCTTGCCGGTCGCCAAGTCCTTGGCGTGCACGTGCACGATGCCGTTGGCGTCGATGTCGAAGGTGACCTCGATCTGCGGGACGTTGCGCGGCGCCGGCATCAGGCCGGTGAGTTCGAAGTTGCCCAGGCTCTTGTTGTCGCGGGCGAAGTCACGCTCGCCCTGGTAGACCTGGATCATCACCGAGGGCTGGTTGTCCTCGGCGGTGGTGAACACCTCGGAACGCTTCGTCGGGATGGTGGTGTTGCGCTCGATGATCTTGGTCATCACGCCACCCTTGGTCTCGATGCCGAGGCTCAACGGGGTCACGTCGAGCAGCAGCACGTCCTTGACCTCGCCCTTGAGCACGCCGGCCTGCAGCGAGGCGCCCAGCGCCACGACCTCGTCCGGGTTCACGCCCTTGTTGGGCCCTCGCCACCGGTGAGTTCCTTGACCAGGTCGACCACGGCGGGCATCCGGGTGGAGCCGCCGACCAGGATCACGTGATCGATCTTGGCGACCGAGGTGTTCGCATCCTTGATCACGGAGTTGAACGGGGCGCGGCAGCGATCAAGCAGGTCCTGGGTCATCCGCTGGAACTCGGCGCGGGTGAGCTTCTCGTCCAAGTGCAACGGGCCTTCGGCGCCGGCCGTGATGTAGGGCAGGTTGATCGAGGTGTCGGAGGCCGAGCTCAGTTCGATCTTGGCCCGTTCAGCGGCCTCTTGAAGGCGCTGCCGGGCCATCTTGTCCTTGCTCAGGTCGACGCCGTTCTTGTTCTTGAACTGAGTGACCAGCCAATCGACCACGCGCTGATCCCAGTCGTCGCCGCCGAGCCGGTTGTCGCCCTTGGTCGCCTTGACCTCGAACACGCCCTCGGCGATCTCCAGCAGGGAGACGTCGAAGGTGCCACCGCCCAGGTCGAAGACCAGAATCGTCTGCTCCAGGTGGCCCTTGTCGAGGCCGTAGGCCAACGCTGCGGCGGTGGGCTCGTTGATGATCCGATCGACCACCAGGCCCGCGATCTCGCCGGCCTCCTTGGTGGCTTGACGCTCGGCGTCGGAGAAGTAGGCCGGGACGGTGATCACGGCGTTGGTGACCGGCTCGCCCAGGTAGGCCTCCGCGTCACGCTTGAGCTTGGCCAGCACGAAGGCGCTGATCTGCTGCGGGTGGTAGGTCTTCTCATCGACCTGCATCGTCCAGTTCGTGCCCATGTGGCGCTTGACCGAACGGATGGTGCGATCGATGTTGGTCACCGCTTGACGCTTGGCGACCTCGCCGACCAGGACCTCCCCGCCCTTGGCGAAGGCGACCACCGAGGGGGTGGTACGCGCGCCCTCAGCGTTGGGGATGACAGTGGGTTCGCCGCCCTCGAGGACAGCGACGACAGAGTTGGTGGTGCCCAGGTCGATACCGACTGCGCGTGCCATGGGTGTTACCTCCGGTGTGAGACTGATGTTCTAGAGAATCTGAGATGTAGCTGGGTGCGAGTTGAGCCTAGCACGCTCAACTTCGAACTTGAGTACACCGGACTCAACCTTTGCTGGCCGGGGCGTATTCCCGGCCGATCCGTTGACGCGGCGCTGTCACCTCCTACAGTGTGACGAGCAGCGACGCATGAGAGGCACCGTGACGTGAACTTCGAGAAGGTCATCTTCGGCTTCTTCATCACCTTGGCCGCCACCTTGAACTTCGGGTTCTTCATCGGGGACATGACCAGGCCAGAACTGCACAACGTCTACGGTCTGGGTGCCGCCCTGGTGGTCAGCCTGATCGCCACCGTGCTGAAGTTCGGGGACCGCACCCAGCTGGGAGCCGTCCATCTGGCCACCAGCCTGGTCGCCGACCTGCAGCTGATCGCGGCCGCCGTGATCTGGACGTGGGCCAGCTATGGCACGCCGGGGGGCATGGACGGAAACCACATGTCCCAAGTGATCTCGATGAGCGCCGGCGCCCTGATGGCCAATGGCGTCTCGGTGGTGCTCATGGTTGGCGAGACGCTCTCGCTGCGCCGCTGAGATGGCCCCAGCCAGTACCCGTGGCGGTGACCACCGCTCCGCTTTCACCAACGTCCTCTATCTGTTCCTGAGGCGGATGCGGTTCCCGCTCGTCCTGATCATCGTCCTGTACACGATCACCGTGGTCGGCCTCAGCATGATGCCCGGCATCGACGCCGACGGGAACCCGACACCGGGGATGGGCCTGTTTCTGGCCTTCTACGTGATCAGCTACACCGGCACCACGATCGGCTTCGGGGAACTACCCTTCCCCTACTCCACCGCGCAACGGCTCTGGATGACGCTGTCCATCTACCTGACCGTGCTGGGGTGGTCGTACTCGGTGGTCACCGTGCTGTCGCTGGTGCAGGAACCGGCCTTCATGAACGCGCTCAAGGCGGGCCGGTTCGCCCGCCGGATCAACCAGCTCCGCGAGCCGTTCTATCTGGTCTGCGGCTGTGGCGAGACCGGCACCCTGGTCTGTCACGGGCTGGACCGGCTGGGGTTTCGCTTCGTGGTGGTGGAGCAGAACCCGGCCCGGCTACAGGAACTGCGGTTGGAGGACTTCCGCAGCGACGCCCCGATGATCGTGGCCGATGCGGCCCAACCGGGCACCTTGATCAGTGCCGGACTCACCTCGCCGTGGTGCCGCGGCGTGATGGCCCTGGCGGTGGACGACGAGACCAACCGGGCGATCGCGGTCACCGTCCGGCTCCTGGCCCCCAAGGTGCCGGTGCTGGCCCGAATCGGATCCGCCGAGGGGGGTAACCAAATGGGCGCCTTCGGTGGCGACATGGTGATCAACCCGTTCGAACGATTCGCCCGCTACTTGGCGGCCGCCGTCGTGGCCCCCGAGAGCTACCGGCTGCGCGAGATTCTGACCGGTCTCCCCGGTGATGACTGGCCAGAGGAGCATCGCCCGCCCGGCGGGCATTGGGTGATGTGTGGCTATGGCCGCTTCGGCCACATGATCCGCGAGGAACTCTGCGGCGCCGGGCTGACCATGACCGTGATCGACCGGTTGCACTACGGCGAGCCCGGCGTCGACATCCAGGGCACCGGAGTTGATGCGGCCAGCCTGCGCGCTGCCGGGATCGAGCACAGCACGGGGATCGTGACCGGGAACGCCAACGATCTGAAGAATCTGGCGATCGCGATCACCGCCCGGGAGCTCAAACCTGACCTCTTCGTGGTCACCCGGCAGAACCAGAACTCCAACGCACCCCTGTTCAAGGCCTTCGAGCATGATCTGGCCATGGTTCCGAGCCGGATCGTCGCCCGGGAGTTCCTGGCGTTGATCACCACTCCCCTGCTGGCCCGGTTCCTGGCTGCCATTCCGAACCGGGACGAGGCCTGGTGCACGGCCCTGATCAAACGCCTCGCGCGGGTGAACAGGCACCGCGTGCCTGAGGTCTGGAGCGTGAAACTGGCCAGCAGCCAGGCTGAGGCGCTCCGCGGCGCCCTCGTGGCAGGTCACCGGCTGACCGCGGGGACGCTGCTCACCGACCCCTACGAGCGCGCCCACCGAACCCGCGGCGTACTGCTCATGGTGGCCCGCGGCAGCCAGGTGTTTCCGCTGCCCGATCACGACTTCCAGCTGCAACGGGGCGACGAGTTGCTCTTCGCCGGGTCAGAACAAGCTCGGCGACGGATCGATCTGGTCGCCACCAACGAGAACGTGCTCAACTACGTCCGCGGTGCCCGGGACGGCGCGGGTGGTTGGCTGTGGCAGTGGTTGGAGGACCGCCGAAACGCGAGGACGAAAGCCGGCGACGGCGCGTCCTGACTCGATCAGCTGTCAGAGGACGGGTCAGCCGGGCTGGACGGGCTGGACGGCTCAGCGGGGCCCGACTGCTCAGCCGGACTGGACTGCTCAGCCGGACTGGACTGGTCAGCACCGGCACCCTCGGTCATGGAGTCCAGGAGCGGTCCGATCACCGGGAAGGAGTGCCACAGCGGGTGCCCGTGGCCGGTGACATGCGCGGTCACCCCGGGATGACCCAAGCTGGCCAGCGAGGTGTGCAGCGTGTCAATGGCGTCGATCCGACACAGACTGCTCCACTGCCCGCGGGCCAGGTCGACCCGACTGCCCGCCGGCAACTCACTGGCGGCCAGATCGGGCCGGCCAAGGACCATGCCGATCGCGACCAGATCAACCAGGCCGTATTTGACCAGAGGCTCGCGCCGTTGGGACTGGTGCGCCGCCATCGCCCAGTCGAGGGGCAGATTGGACCGGTAGCTCAGCGGCTGCCGCAGCCAGTCGGCGATGTTGTGCGCCTGCAGTTCGACCAGGTTCCGCACCACCATCGACACCGGTTCGATCAGGGTGACCCGCGTGATCGGGCCGGGCAACATCGACACCGCAGCCGCGCCCAACGAACAGCCCGTGGAGTAGCCGATCAGGTGCACCTCCTCGAACGGGCCCAACCCGCAGACCCGGATCGCCTCGCCGACGTAGCCGGCGGTCAGTTCTGCCCAGGGCTCGATCCGACCGCGGAGCATGTCGTTGCGGACCGGCGCCGGAATCGGATCCCCGAAACGGCTCATCCCCGGGATCTCGGTCAGCACCACGGTGGCATCGAAGGAGTCGGCCAGCATGCGGCACTTGAGGGCCTCCCAGGGCCCAAGGGGGGTGTTGAAGCCCGGAATGTAGACGATCAGTCGCGGGCTGTCCCGGATCACGACCAGCGAGTCCACCGGCGGTCGTCCGGCCGGCCGGAGCACGAAGTGCAAGGCTTCACCGCCCGGCTCGATCAGTCCGCCGGGATGACGCTGATCGATTGTCACCTCCGCGCGCATCCGACCGCTCCTCCTCAGCTCGTTTCCATCCTAGGCCGATGAACTTGCCAGCAGCCGCCAGCACGGAAAGACTGCGCGCATGCTCTCCCAGCGGGCCCTGGTCCGACGGCCTTCCCCCGACTTGGCCAAGGGGTTGCTCACGCACCTGGCGCGCCAGCCGATCGACCTTGCGCTGGCCCGTCAGCAGGCTCGGAACTACGCGGAGACTCTCAACGCTGCCGGGTGGGCCGTGATCGAGGCGCCACCGGCAGACGACTCCCCCGATTCGGTGTTCATCGAGGACACCCTGGTGGCCTACTCCAACCTGGCCGTGGTGACCCGTCCCGGGGCGCCAGAGCGCCGCCGGGAGGTTCCCGGGGCCGAGGTCGCCGTCCGCGCCCTGGGCTACCGAACGGCACGGATCCTGGCTCCCGGGACCCTGGATGGGGGCGACGTGCTGAAACACGACAATCTGGTCTGGGTCGGCGTCGGCGGTCGCACCAACGAGGCCGGTTTCGAGCAACTCGCCGCCCTGCTGACACCGTTGGGTGCCACCGTGGTGCCGGTCGAGTTGACCAAGGTCCTGCACCTGAAGTCGGCGGTCACCGCCCTCCCGGACGGGACGGTGATCGGCTACGAACCACTTGTCGACGACCCGGGAGTGTTCCCTCGCTTCTTGGGCGTTGAGGAGCCTGAGGGGGCGCACGTCGTCCTGCTCAACCACAATCGACTGCTGATGGCGGCCAGCGCCCCCCGCACAGCCCAGAGCTTCCGCGATCGCGGCTTCGAGGTCCTCTCGGTGGATATCAGCGAGTTCGAGAAGCTGGAAGGCTGCGTCACCTGCCTGTCGGTCAGGCTCCGCGGGCTGTAACAGCCGGGCCCTCCCGAGCCGACCGCATGGGGAGGCGACGCGGTGAGCCTCGGCGCAGCACAATGGCACAATGCAGCAGCGCAGCGCGGTGGTCTTCGACCTGGACGGCACCCTGACCGACACCGAGGAACTGTGGGACGAGGTCCGCCGCGAGCTCGCAGCCATCGACGGCGTGAAGTACCGCGCCGAGCACACCATTGCCCAGATGGGGATGAGCACTCCGGGAATGGTCCACCTACGTCTCCGAGGTCGTGGGCCTGCACGGCACCCCCGAGGAAAATGCCGGGCGAATCATCGGTCGCCTGGTCGGCAAATACCGCCACCAGCTTCCCGTCCTACCGGGGGCGGTGCAGGCTGTTCAGCGCATGGCCGAGCTTGGCCCGCTCGGCCTGGCGTCGTCCTCGCCGCGGCTGTTGATCGACACCGCGCTGGAGGTGATGGGCATCACGGAGTTGTTCGCGTCCGTCCGCTCCACCGAGGAGGGGGCCGGCCGCGGAAAGCCGGCACCGGACGGCTACCTGTGGGTGTGTGAGCAGCTGGGCGTTGAGCCGTCCCGCGCGGTGGCCATCGAGGACTCGTCGAATGGGATTCTGTCCGCGCTCAACGCCGGAATGAAAGTGATCGCGATCCCGCCGAGCTTTCACCCGCCCAGCGCCGTGGTGCTGGCCCGGGTGGATCGGGTCCTTGACTCCCTGGACGAGTTGACCCCGGACCTCGTCACCGCGCTGCTGGCCGACTGAGCCCGACGATGAGTCCGGAGATGGGCCAGGTTCCCGAGATTGCGTGGCCGCTGCGCGATTTCGTCCCGCGGCAGGACTTCTTCGTCGGCATCGATTCCGATGGGTGCGTGATGGACTCGATGGAGCGAAAGCATCGCGAGTGTTTCACTCCCTGCGCGATCGAGTACTGGGGGCTGGAGCCGATCGCCGATCTGGCGCGGGAAACGTCTCTGTTCGTGAATCTCAGCTCCACCACCCGCGGACTGAATCGCTGGTTGGCGCTGCGTCAGGTCTTCGATCTGCTGCGCGATCGCACCGAGGTGGCCGAGCGCGGCGTCCGCATCCCGGAGTATCCGGAGCTGACCGACTTCATCAACTCCGAGCACCCACTCTCCGATCAGGGCATCGCTGCGTTCGCCGACGAACATCCCTCCGCCACGATCCGCACTGCGATTGCCTATGGCGAGGCCGTGAACGCTGCCGTCGCTGCCCTCAAGGATCGCACCGGCCCATTTCCGGGCGTCCTGGACGCCATCCGTCGATTGGCTCAGCGGGCGGACTGCATGACGATCTCCGCCACCCGGTTACGAGCGCTGGTGCAGGAATGGACGGCCTTCGGGCTCGCCCCGTGGATGCAGGCCATCGCGGGGCAGGAGATGGGATCGAAAGCGCGCCAATTGGCCTATGCGGCGGGGGGCAAGTACCCGCCCGGCCACGTCCTGCTGATCGGGGACGCGCCCGGCGACCGCGACGCCGCAGCCAGGGCGCAGTGTCTGTACTACCCGATCAACCCGGGCCGCGAGCGCGAGTCCTGGGCCCGTTTCACCGCCGAGGCGCTGCCGCGCTTCCTGGAGGGCAGCTTCGCCGGCGCCTACCAGCATGCCCTCATCGCCGAGTTCGAGGCCTACCTGCCCGACGAGGTTCCCTGGCCGACGATCTCGGGCGGAAAGAGGTTCCCGATGCCGTTGGTCAAGGGGTGACCCGGTCGGGATAGAGTCCTGGGAGTTGGCCCGAGGAGGACTGATGCTTCGACCGCTGTTACTTGCCGCCGGGCGTAGTCGCACGCTCAAACGCGTGGCGATGAACGTGCCCTGGACCCGCCAGGTGGTGGCGCGCTTCGTCTCCGGTGAAACCATCGCCGAGTGCCTGTCCACCGTCCGCCGACTCGCCGATCAGGGCCTGTACTCCACGATCGACTTTCTGGGCGAGGACACCACCACCGCGAGCCAGGCCGACCATGTCGCCGACGTCTACGTCGAGTTGTTGCGTGAACTGCGCGCCGCTGGTTTGAGCGAGTGGGCCGAGATCTCGATCAAACTCTCCGCGCTCGGCTCCCAACTCCGGGGGGGTGACGCGATCGCGTTGGACAACGCACGGATCATCTGCGCCGCCGCGAAGCTGGCCGGCACCACGGTGACTGTCGACATGGAGGATCACGAGACGACCACCGCAACCCTGGACGCGGTGAACCAGTTGCGCCGCGATTACCCCTGGACCGGGGCGGTGGTGCAGGCCTACCTACATCGAACGGTGGACGACTGCCGCGCGCTGGCCACGCCGGGCTCCCGCGTCCGACTCTGCAAGGGCGCCTACGCCGAACCGGCGACGCTGGCCTACCAAACGACCTCCGCCATCGCCATCTCCTACCAGGAGTGCCTGCGGGTGCTGTTCGCCGGGCCAGGCATCCCGTTGGTGGCCACTCATGATCCGGCGATGATCAGCCAAGCGCTGGCGATCCTGGCTGAGGAGGGCCGGACGCCGGAGAGCTATGAGTTCCAACTCCTGCTCGGGATCCGGCCGGACGAGCAGCGACGGCTCGCCGCCGCGGGACACCGAGTGCGGATCTACGTCCCTTTCGGGACCGACTGGTACGCCTACTTCCTGCGCCGGATCGCCGAACGACCGGCGAACCTGACCTTCTTCCTGCGGGCGCTGGTCAGCCGCGGGAAATCAGATCCAGGGCACGGCTGAGGTCGGCGACCAGATCGGCCCCGTCCTCGATCCCGACGCTGAGCCGGAGCATGGTCGGGGTGATCCCGGCCGCTGCCTGCACCTGTGGCGGCATCGAGGCATGGGTCATCGTGGCCGGATGCGAGACCAGGGATTCCACCCCGCCCAGCGACTCGGCCGGGCAGAACAGGGTGAGAGCGTCCAGGAACGTCCTGACCTGGAGTTCGCCGCCGTGCAGTTCAAAGGTCACGATGCCGCCGAAGCCGCTCTGCTGGCGGCGGGCCAGGTCATGCCCCGGATGGGCCGCCAAGCCCGGGTAGTGCACGGCGGACACGGCCGGGTGCTGGCCGAGCAACTCGACCACCCGGGCGGCATTAGCCTCATGCGCGGCCATCCGCAGGTGCAGCGTGCGTAGGCCGCGCAGCCCCAAGTAGGCGTCGAAGGCGCCACCGGTGACACCCAGACAGTTGGCCCACCAGAGCAGGTCGGTGTGCAGTTCCGGGGTGGCCGCTACCACCACCCCACCCACGACATCGCTGTGGCCGTTGAGGTACTTGGTCGTGGAGTGCACGACCAGATCGACGCCCAGTTCCAGCGGACGCTGCCAGATCGGCGAGAGGAAGGTGTTGTCCGCCACGACGGTGGCGCCCACGGCATGCCCGGCCGCGCTCAAGGCCGCGATGTCACTGACTCGGAGCAGCGGGTTGCTGGGTGTTTCGATCCAGAGCAGGGTCGGCCGTTCGCGGGCGATGACGTCCGCAGCGTCCGGCGCGGTCAGATCGACCAGCTTCAACTCGAAGTTGCCCTTGCTGGCCAGCGCGTCGAAGAGCCGCCAGGAGCCTCCATAGCAATCGTGCGGGGCCAGCAGGAGATCACCGGGCTTGAGCAGCGCGTGCAGCACCGTGCTGATCGCCCCCATGCCACTGGCGGTGACCACCGCCCCCGCTCCCCCCTCCAGGGTGGCCAGCGCTCCGGCGAGCACCGTCCGGGTCGGGTTCCCGCGGCGGCTGTAATCGTGCGCGCGGGGGACCCCGAAATCCTCGAAGGTGTAGGTGGTGGAGAGATAGATCGGCGCCACCACGGCGCCGTGGTTCGGGTCCTGATCGATCCCGGCCCGGACTGTCCGGGTGATCGGGGTCGGTTCGGTCATCAGTGGGCCACCTTAGAAGTCAGATCGTGCGAGCACCTTACTAGCTGATTCTCCGCCTTGATTCGGCCGCGACCCCACAGCCACACCGCGAAACCCTCCCGCGCGACCCCAGTTCAGGGGTAGCTTCGAGGCATGAAGATCGAAGACCTCGTGAAGACCAAGGGCAACACCGTGGTCACCATCACCCCCGAAGCGTCCGTCAACGACCTCGTCCAACTGCTTGACGCGCACAACATCGGCGCGTTGATCGTTTCCACGGACGGCCGTCACATTGAGGGCATCGTCAGCGAGCGCGACATCGTCCGACGGTTGGCCAAGTACGGGGCGGGCATTCTGGCGGAGAAGGTTTCCGACATCATGACCAGCGACGTACACACCTGCTCGCCGGAGGACAACCTCGAAGACACGGCGCACACCATGACCTACCAGCGGATCCGACACATCCCGGTTGTGGTCAATGGTGAACTGGCCGCCGTGGTGTCGATCGGCGACGTGGTGAAGCATCGGATCGACCAGTTGCTGGACGAGCGAAACCACCTGCTCGGCTACCTGCACGCTTGAGTCGGCCTTGACGACCCTCCAGACTGCGGCGACGCGAGCCCTGGATGGGCTCGGAGTGGCCTACACGCTGACCCAGCACCCTGGAGTGAACTCGCTCGCCGAGGCGGCGGCGGCGCGTGGGGTGACTCCGGCCGACATCGTCAAGACGATCGTGGTCCGGAAGGCGGCGCAGCAGTACCTCTTCGTCCTGGTTCCCGGTGATCGGGAGATTTCCTGGCCGAAGCTTCGTGCGCTGCTCGGGGTCAGCCGACTCTCGCTGCCCGACGCGGACACCGCCCTGCAGGCCACCGGTTATGAGCGCGGCACCATCACCCCCTTCGGCTCGACCCATCCGTGGCCGGTGATCGCCGACGCGTCGCTGGCCGGACGCCCCGTCTCGCTGGGCGGGGGCGCCCACGGAGTGGCCGTCTGGCTCGCCTGCGACGACGCCGTGGCCGCCCTGGGTGCGCTCGTCGCCGACGTGACTTAGGCTCCGGCTATGGAACGGGCTTTGATCAGAGTCGCCGGCCGGGTCCAAGGGGTCGGCTTTCGCTGGTGGACGGCTCAGGAAGCCCGCGAGCTGTCTCTGGTGGGCTACGCCGAGAACTTGATGGACGGCCGGGTCGAGATCAGCGCGCAGGGCGAGCGCGTCACTGTGTGCAAGCTGATCCGCCGCCTGGTCGAGGTGCCCTCCGAGGCCGGACGACCCGGCCGGGTGACCAGCTACACGATTGAATGGCTCGACCCCGAGCCGAACGCCAAGGGTTTCCGCAGCTGGTGACCGGTCCCGATCGCTCACAGGAAACACACAGCACGCGCCTAGGTCATCCTCACAGCCGGCTGACAAGGTGGTCAGCATGACGACGAACGCGCGACCCGGAGCCGAACCCCTGACCCGCCCCGATGGCACTCCGATCAGGATCCTCACCGTCGACGACGAGTCCAGCCTGACCGAACTGCTCAGCATGGCGATGCGCTACGAAGGCTGGGACGTGACCACTGCCGGTTCCGGCTTGGGCGCGGTCAAGGCGGCGCGCGAGAGCCGTCCGGACGCGATCGTCCTGGACATGATGTTGCCCGACTTCGACGGCCTGGAAGTGATGCGCCGGATCCGCACCGAACAGCCTGACGTGCCGGTGATCTTCCTCACCGCCAAGGACGGACTCGACGACCGGATCGGCGGCCTGACCGCTGGCGGCGACGATTACGTCACGAAGCCGTTCAGCTTGGAGGAGCTGATTGCGCGGCTTCGCGGGCTGCTTCGGCGCAGCGGTGCGACGACGGCTCGTCCGGGTTCAGAGTTGGTGGTGGGCGACCTGGTCATGGACGAGGACTCGCACGAGGTGACTCGGGCCGGGGAAGAGATCGCGCTGACCGCGACCGAGTTCGAACTGCTGCGTTACCTGATGCGCAACCCGCGCCGGGTGTTGAGCAAGGCGCAGATCCTGGATCGGGTCTGGAACTACGACTTCGGCGGTCAGGCCAACGTGGTCGAGCTCTACATCTCCTACTTGCGCAAGAAGATCGACGCCAACCGCGCCCCGATGATCCACACGCTGCGCGGCTCGGGGTATGTGCTGAAACCGGCCTCCGAATGACCCACCCGACCCAACCGAGCACCCCGGCGCTGAATCGGGGCACGCTCAGCCGGCAACTGGTGCTCCGGGTCACCGGGTTGGTGGCCCTGGTGGCGATCCTGCTGTCGGCGTTGACCACCTTCGCCACCTCCCAGATCCTGACCCAGCAACTGGACAACCAGCTGGTCACCCAGGCCGGACGCTTCCGCAGCGACTTCGACGATGATCGCGGGCCGAGCCTGGGCGATGGGGTGGGCCAACAATCCGGGGTGATCGTCTTTCAGTCGGTGGTCCGCTCCGGCACGCGCTACGTCCGAGCCTTCTACAACGGGCCGGACGGGCAGCAGTTGTTGAGCGCCGCGGTTCGCGAACAGCTGGCCGCCTTGGACACTGACGGCGCTCGCGTCGTCCGCCTGGAGGGGTTGGGTGCCTATCGCCTGCTGATCAAGACCTCCTCGAGCGGAGTGAATGTGATCGGTTTGCCGATGGCTCGAATCACTGAGCCGATCGCCGGCCAGCTTGCCGCCGCGGGTGTGCTCACCTTGGGGGCGATCGCGATCTCGTTCTTGGCCGCCCGTGAGGTGGTCGCCCGCAGTCTGGCTCCCCTGAACCGGCTGGCCGCGACGGCCACCAGCGTCTCGAACCTGGAACTCGAACGGGGCGAGGTCGCGGTTCCGGTGCGGGTCTCGACGTCTGACGCCGACCCGGTGAACGAGGTGGGCCGCGTCGGTCTGGCCTTCAACCACATGCTCGACAACGTCGAGGGTGCCCTGGCTGCCCGGCACGAGAGCGAGACCAAGGTCCGCCAGTTCGTCGCTGACGCCTCGCACGAGTTGCGCAATCCGCTCGCCTCGATCCGCGGTTACGCCGAACTGACCCGGCGCGAACGGGACTCGATGACCCCCAACGTCGCGCACGCCCTGTCGCGGATCGAATCGGAATCCGACCGGATGTCGACGCTGGTCGAGGACCTGCTGTTGCTGGCCCGGTTGGACAGCGGCCCGTCCCTGGATCTTCAGCCCACCGATGTCACCGTGCTGATGCTGAACGCGGTCAGTGACGCCCGGGCGGCGGGGCCCGACCACGAGTGGGCGCTCAGCCTGCCCGAGGAGCCGGTCTTCGCCCGGGCCGATCGGTATCGCCTGCATCAGGTGTTGGCCAATCTGTTGGCGAACGCGCGCACCCACACCCCGCCTGGAACCCGGGTGGAGGCGGCACTTCGGGTGGAGGGCACCGACGCGGTGATCACCGTCAGCGACAACGGCCCCGGCATCCCCGAGGAGATCCGGCCGCGGGTCTTCGAGCGGTTCACCCGGGCCGATGTCAGCCGGGTCCGCCGTCAGGGTGGGTCCAGCACCGGTCTGGGGCTGGCCATCGTGGCCGCCGTCGTCGGCGCCCATGGCGGACGAGCTGAGGTCGCGTCCCGTCCGGGGCACACGGTGTTCACCGTCCGGGTGCCGCGAGCCGCAGCGCAGGGTTGACCTGGTCTGCGGGGTCGGCGAACCCTTCAGGCCAGGCCGTTGGTGGCCAGGAAGCCGTGCACGGCGGGCCCGACCCCGGCATTGCCTGCCTGCACCCGCAGGGCCGCGAAGTTCTCGTCGGTGAGCAGGGTCTGCACCGCCTGCAGCACTTCGAGGACGTCGAGGTCGTCGCGCAGGGCCGGGGTGATCAGCAGCACCTGCGGATCGGGCTGCAGCACTCCCAGGGGATCCTCCAGCGTCACCAGGTTCAGGGCCGCTCCGGCGAGGTCGATCCGGCTGAGGTAGGCCACGTCCGCGGTGTCACTCTCCAGGGCGCTGATCCGCAGGGCGGGATCGTCCTGCGGGCTCCAGGTGGCTTTCACGCCGTAGACAGCCAGGAGGCCTGAGGGCCCGTCGGAGAGGGCGGAGGCAGCGCCAGGCCCGACCAGCCGCAACTCCTCGACGCTGCCCAGTTCGGTTAGGGAGGTCAGCTTGTGCTTGGTGGCGAACGCCTCGGTGACCACGTAGCGGCCACCTGCGTCGATCCCGGAGGCCTGGATCACCCCCGCTTCGTCCTCGAGGTCGGTGGCCAGTTGCTGCACCATCGCTTCGACGCTCAGTTGCGCCTCGGAGCCGCTGACCCCCGCGAGCAGGCCGCGTGCGAACGCCGGCAGCACCGCGACCGAGCCTGCGGTCACCGCCGCCAGCGCATCAGCTGTGGGGAGGGTCGTGACTGCGGCCGGGCGCCCCTTGGCCACCAGCGCCTGGGTCACGATCTCGGCCAGCAGCGCACTGTCGGCGGTCCCATCCGAGGCCACAGCCAGCGTGGCGGTCGGCGAGCCGGACGGGGAAGGTGCCACTGTGGGCGCCGTCACCCCGCATCCGGCCAGCAGGAGGGCAGCGGCGAGCAGCCAGGAAAGGCGGGACAGCAACGACATCCGTCCAGTGTGCCCCGGGTCGAGCGCTTGGGATGGCGCCCACACCAGAGCAGGATGGAGTTCCCGCAGCGAGGGAGGCACCCGTGAAGATCCTGGCGATGACCGCCGGCACCCGCGGCGACGTGGAACCGTTCGTCGCTCTGGCCACAGCGGCAACGGCCGCCGGCCATCAGGTGAGCTTGGCCGTGACCGAGGAGTTCGCCGACGAGACCGCCGTCGAAGGAGTGGCCATCGAGACGATTGCGGGCAACTTTCGGGCTGTGATCGAGGCCCAGGGCATCTCGGGGTGGGCGGCCGCGAAGGCGTTCCGCACCACGGTGGCACCGATGATGGCACGACTGCTGACCAGTTCTGCGGCGATCGCGATGCGCACCCGTCCGGACGTGATCGTGCACCACCCGAAGATCCTGTCCGCGGAGCTTGCCGCCGCCGCCCTGGGCATCCCGGCGGTGGTGGCCGAGGCCGTCCCCGTGCTGACGCCGACGAACGAGTTCCCGGCCCCGGGGATTGCCAGCGGCTCGCTGGGCCCGCTCAACCGGCTCAGCTACCGGGCCGTCGCCGCGGCGCCACTGATGTTCAAGCAACCCCTGGCGGAACTCCGCGCGGAGCTGGGACTCCCCCTCACCGGCCGCCTCCCGGCCCCGCAACTCGATCTGGTCACGGTCAGCCCGGCATTGCTTCCGCGTCCGCATGATTGGCCGCTGAGCACTCAACTGACCGGGCAATGGCTCGACCCGGACGCCTCCGCCGGGGGGCCGGCCGATGACGAACTGGACGCCTTCCTTGAGGGCGGCAACGTGCTCTACGCCGGATTCGGGTCAATGGCGCTGGGCGACCCGGTGGCCCGCCGGGAGGCCGTTCTGCAAGCGGCCCGCCAGCTGGGCCTGCGCACCTTGCTGGTCACGGGCTGGGGTGGCCTGGACGCCTCAGACCTGACCCCCTCCCCCGATGTTCTGGTGCGCGCCTCCGTGCCTCACCGCTCGGTGTTCCCGCGCTGCGCGCTGGCCGTCCATCACGGCGGTGCCGGCACGGTGCACGGAGTGGTCAGGGCCGGACTGCCCAGCGTGGTTGTCCCTTTCTTCGCCGATCAGCCCTTCTGGGGCGATCTGCTGCACCGTCGCGGCTTGGCCGGCCCGTCGGTTCCCGCCAGCCGGCTCACCGCCGTCCGCTTGGCGGCATCGTTGGCAGCAGCCCCGTCCGCAGCGGCGGTTGAGCTCCTCGGCGCCGCGATCCGCGCCGAGGACGGCTGCCGCACCGCCTTGGAACTGCTCGGCACCTTGGGAAGCGCTGATTGATCATGTCCCGGCTGCGGCGCACTGGACGGGCGAGCTGCAACCCCCAGATCGTGGAACGGATACCCGATACGACCCGACGATCTGGGGGTCGCAGCTCATCCCGCCCAGCACGTCCTCGCTCGGAACAGCATTAATCAGCACTTCCCTTGCGCTGAACCGGCTCGACCCCGACCCCCATCAGGGGACCGGGGTCGAGTCGGAACTGACTTACTTGTTCAGCAGTGCTGCCCGCGCCGCGGCGAGGCGAGCGATCGGCACCCGGAACGGGGAGCAGGACACGTAGTCCAGGCCCGCGCGGTGGAAGAAGTCGATCGAATCCGGATCGCCACCGTGCTCACCACAGACGCCCGTCTTCAGGCCCGCCTTGGTGCTGCGACCCTTCTGCACGCCCATCGCGACCAACTGGCCCACGCCGGACTGGTCGAGCGACTCGAAGGGGTTCTTCGCGATCACCTCGGTGTCCACGTAGGCGCCCAGGAAGCCGGCCTCGGCGTCGTCGCGACTGATCCCGATGCCGGTCTGGGTGAGGTCGTTGGTGCCGAAGCTGAAGAAGTCGGCCTCCTGTGCGATCTGGCCGGCGCAGGACGCAGGCCCGGGGCAGCTCGATCATCGTGCCGACGGTGTAATCAAGGGTCTTGCCCGCCTTGGCGAACTCCTCCTCGACCGCCTTGACCACGATCGCGCGCTGGGTGGCGAGCTCCGTCCGGTAGGCCACCAGCGGAATCATGATCTCCACCCCGACCGTCTCACCCTCGCGCTCCAGCACGGCCAGGGCCGCCTTGATGATCGCTCGGGCCTGCATGTCGGGAATGGACGGGTAGAGCATGGCCAGCCGGCAGCCACGAGTGCCCAGCATCGGGTTCTGCTCGTGCAACCGCTTGACCTGAGCGAGGGTGACCCGCTCGGCCTCCAGGGTGGCCTCATCGGAGCCGGTCAGCTCCAGCTTCTGCACCAACAGCGACTGCTCAACCAGGTTGGGCAGGAACTCGTGCAGCGGCGGGTCGAGCAGCCGGACGGTGACCGGCAGGCCCTTCATCGCGGTGAAGATCGCCTCGAAGTCGGCCTGCTGCATCGGCAGGATCTCGGCCAGAGCGGCAGCACGCTCCTCTTCGTTCTCGGCCAGGATCATCTTCCGCACGGCCGGGAGCCGGTCAGCGGCCATGAACATGTGCTCGGTACGGGCCAGGCCGATGCCCTCGGCACCCAACTCGCGGGCTTTGGTCGAGTCTTCGAAGTTCTCGGCGTTGGCGCGCACGCCCAGCCGGCGGACCTCATCGGCCCAGCGGACGACCTGTTCGAAGTCCTCGTTGATCGAGGCGGGCACCAGTTCCAGCGCCCCACCGAAGACCTCGCCGGTCGAACCGTCCAGGGTGAGCACGTCGCCGTCGTTGTAGGTGACCCCGGCGATGGTGACCGACTTGCCGAGGACGTCGATCTTGATCCCGGGAGCACCGGCCACACAGGTGATGCCCATGCCGCGCGCCACCACGGCCGCGTGTGAGGTCATGCCGCCGTGGGCGGTCAACACGCCCTGGGCCACCATCACGCCGTGGATGTCGTCGGGGGTGGTCTCGTAGCGGACCAGGATCACCTTTTCACCGCGTCCGCCACGGGCGGCGGCCTCATCGGCATCGAAGCACACCCCACCCACCGCGGCACCCGGAGAGGCCGGGAGGCCCTTCACGATGGCGGTCTTGGCCTGATTGGGGTTGATTGTGGGGTGCAGCAGCGCGTCCAGCTGGGCCGGTTCGATCCGCAGCAGGGCCTCTTCCTTGGTGATCAGGCCCTCGGCGACGAAATCGACCGCGGTCTTGACCGTCGCCGCCGCCGTCCGCTTGCCGTTGCGGGTCTGCAGGATGAAGAGCTTCCGATCCTCGATCGTGAACTCCATGTCCTGCATGTCCTTGTTGTGCTGCTCCAGCTTGTGCATGGTGGCGAGCAGCTCGGCGTAGGCCTCGGGCAGTTCGGACTCCATCTCCTCCATCCGACGAGGTGTCCGGATGCCGGCCACGACGTCCTCGCCCTGGGCGTTGGTCAGGAACTCGCCGTACAGCTCCTTGGCGCCGGTCGAGGGGTTGCGGGTGAAGCAGACACCGGTCGCCGAGGTGTCGCCCCGGTTACCGAAGACCATCTGCTGCACATTGACCGCGGTGCCCATCAGCCGGGAGATGCCGTGCGCCTTGCGGTAGACCTCGGCGCGCGGGTTGTTCCAGGAGAGGAAGACCGCGTTCACGGCCCGGTTCATCTGCTCGACCGGGTCGGACGTCCAGGCGCCACCGAGGGCGTCATTGGCCAACTGCTTGAAGGTGGCGACCAGTTCCTTGAGGTCTTCAGCGCTCAGATCGGTGTCGAGTTCGACCCCCCGAGCAACCTTCAGTTCGGTCAGCGCGTCCTCGAAGACGTGCGGCGGGATGCCCTCGACGACCTCGCCGTACATCTGCAGGAAGCGGCGGTAGCAGTCGTAGGCGAAGCGCTCATTGCCTGACTCCGCAGCCACAGCGAGCACCGCCTCATCGGAGATGCCCAGGTTGAGAATCGTGTCCATCATGCCGGGCATCGAGGCCACGGCACCGGAGCGGATCGAGACCAGCAGCGGCTTGTCGCCACTGCCCAGCTTGCGACCGGTCCGCTCTTCGAGTCGCGCCAAGGCGGCGTTGATCTGTTCGCGCAGGCCATCGGGCCACTCGCCATCGTTCTCCATCGAGGCCACGCAGGCGCCGGTGGTGACGGTGAAAGCATCGGGGACGGGGACGCCGATCTTGGCCATCTCAGCCAGGTTGGCGCCCTTGCCACCGAGGATCGCCTTCATCGAGACGTCGCCTTCGCTGAGGTCGTAGACGTAGCGGGTGTCGGTCATCAGAAGTGTGTCTCCTTTGCGAAGCTCCGTGTTTCGGGCCTGCCGACAGTCGTTGTCGCGGCCTTCCCAACCTCGGACGGAGCGGGGTCCAACGGTGGGGGCTGTACCGGGCACTAACCTAGCCAGTGGCGCGGCCAATTGCGACCGTTGAATCCCAAACAACCACAGGCCGATACTGGCACGATAGGGGCATGGACCCCGTCTCCGACCTGATCTTGACCGAGGCTCCCCCGTTCACCGGACGAGTGGCCGTCCTGCAAGACGTCGAGGGCTACCTGGTTCGCAATCTGGTTGAACGCGGCGTGGACGCCGTCGGCTACTGCGACGACCTGAGGGCTGAGCAGGCACTTCCGCTGGAGAACCGCAGCACTTCCCTGGAGGAGGCCGTCGGTGACGCCTCGCTGGTGCTGTGGCGACTCCCGCGTTCGCTGGAGGAGTTGCGCGATGACGCCGAACGGATCGCGCTAACTGCTCCTGAGCACGTTCGCCTGGTGGCCGGCGGCCGGGTCAAACACATGACCCGGGCGATGAACGACGTGCTGGCCGACTGCTTCGGCGAGGTCCGGGCCAGCCTGGGGGCGCAGAAGTCCAGGGTGCTGCACGCCGCCCGTCCGTTGCTGGTGGAAGCCACCTGGCCGCGACGCCGGACGGAGAGCGGTCTGGGGATCATTGTCCTGGCCCGCGGGGGCGTCTTCAGTGGTAATCGGCTCGACCCCGGCACCCGGCTGCTGCTGAACTCGTTGGCCTTGGCCGAGTCGGGGCAGGCGATCGACCTCGGCTGCGGCAGCGGGATCATCGCCACCCAGTTGGCGCTGGGCGGTTGGCAGGTCACTGGTGTCGACGTCTCGCGCGCCGCCTGCGAGTCCACGCGGCTGACCGCGCAGGCCAATGGCGCCCCGGTCGAGGTGCTCCAGTCCGACGGCCTGACCGCCCTCCCCCCGGCCAGCGCGGAGCTGATCGTGACCAACCCGCCCTTCCATCAGGGGGCCGCCAAAGACAGCACGCCCACCCGGGAGATGTTCGCCGACGCCCCCCGGGTACTTCGTCCGGGAGGCGAGTTGTGGACCGTGTTCAACTCGCACCTTCCCTACCTGGCCTGGCAGCGTGAGCTGATCGGGCCGACCCGAATCGTTGCCCAAGACCGCCACTTCACGGTCACCTGCGCCACCCGAAGGGCCGACCGATGAGCACCGTGGAGACCCGGAACCGCTGGGCGTTAGGCATTGGAACCGTGGGCCGAGACATGGTGTATGCCCTGGTCAGCCTCTATTTGATCGTGTTCCTGACCGAGGTGTTGGACCTCTCCGACGCGGTGATGTGGTGGGTCGGCTGGATGGTGCTGGCGGCCCGGCTGTTCGACGCGGTGATGGACATCGTGATGGGCTCGATCGTGGACAACACCCGCAGCCGGTGGGGTCACTACAAGCCGTGGATCTTCGTCGGCGTGATCGCCTCCTCGGTGTTGACCCTGCTGATCTTCACCGACCTCAACCTCGATGACACCCAGTTCGTGGCGGTGTTCGCCCTGCTCTATCTGCTGTGGGGCTTGACCTGGACGATGAACGACATCCCGTACTGGTCGATGCTGCCCGCCCTCTCGCTGGACCAGCGGGAGCGCGAACGAATCGGTGCCCTGGCCAAAATCTTCGCCACCCTCGGCCTGTTCAGCGTGGTGGTGGCGATCATTCCGGTGACCAATGCTCTCGGCGGGGACGCCCGGGCCTGGCTACTGTTCGCCACCGCCGTGGTCGCGATCATGCTGGTGGGACAGATGGTCACCTTGGTCGGCGTCCGGGAACCGCACTTGTCGGTCGAGCAGGAGAAGATCACCCTGCGCGAACTGGCCTCCGTCGTGCTCAAGAACGACCAGTTGCTGTGGACGGCAGTCTCCATGGTGTTGTTCATGACCGGCTACGTGACCACCACCTCGTTCGGGGTGTACTTCTTCAAGTACGCCTACGGCGACGAAGGCATGTACGCCCCCTTCGGCGCGGTGCTCGGCGTGGCCCAACTGACCGGGTTCCTGATCTTCCCGCTGTTCCGGAAACGGTTCAGCCGACGCACCCTCTACACCGGGGCGACGGCCACGATCGTCGCTGGGTACATCACCTTCTTCTTCGCCCCGATGGACATGCTGGTGATCGGCATCGCCGGGATGCTGCTCTTCATGGGCCAAGCGTTCGTCGTGTTACTGATGCTCGTGTTCATCACCGATTGCATCGAATACGGGCACTGGAAGCTCGGCCGGCGGAACGGGGCGGTGACCTTCGCCCTGCAACCGTTCATCAACAAGGTCGGGGCGGCGCTCGCCACCCAGATCGTGAGCGTCGTGGTGATCGTCTCCGGGATCAACGCGGCCGCCACCCCGCAGGACGTCAGCGCCGAGGGCCTGCTGCTGATGCGGATGGCGATGCTGGTGTTACCGCTGGTGCTGATCGTCGCCGGTTATCTGATCTACCGCGCCAAATACACCATCGACGAGGCGATGTACGACCGGATCGTGGCCGACCTGAGGGCCCGAGGTCAGCTCAGCGACTCGGCCTCAGCCTCGGCCAGTTGATCCTTGAGCTGCTCCACCAACTCGGAAATCTGCGTCGTGCCGCTCAGCGGCCCCGCGGCGAGCAACTCGTCGGTGCCCAGCAACACCGCCCAGGGGTGCCGCGCGACTCGAACAGCCGAGCGGTGTTGAACTCCTCGTCCACCAGCGTCGAGGCGCGGACGTCGGCCGGCAACTGCGCCACCTGGTTGGCGTTCCCGACCACCAGGCGAACGCTCAGTACCGGAAGGTCCAGTTGCCACTGGTTGACCGAACCGATGATGACCTGGCAGGAGCCGCAGCCCGCCGAGACGAAGAAGAGCAACTGAGCCCGGGTTCGCGCCAGACTCCGGAGGGTGAGGACGTCCCCGTTCCGGTTCCGCAAGGAACCGAACGGGATCGGCAGCCGGACGTAATCGCCGTCCTCCTCCTCGGTCAGCGCCGACACGGGTGACCCACCAGCGGCCTCCACGGGGCGTTCATAAACAGTGAGCGCGGCCATCACGGCGACGAAGGCGGCAGCGAGGATCCACGACCAGCTACCCGCACCGGCGCCGACCAGCCACACCAGCAGTGGGGCCGGCCCGGCGAAGGCTGCAGCCAGATTGCCCAGCGCGGCGAGGACGTACCCGGCGTTGCGGGCCACCGTCCACCGGGTCACCTTCCCTGCGGTGAGCGACCCGAAGCAGCCGCAGGACGCGTCCGCGCCCCGGGCGACCACCCGGACGACCAGCGCGAGGTAGGCCAAGAACAACACCAGCACCGCGGCCCCGACCGCAGCGAAGAACACGCCGCCGCTGACCAGTAAGCCCAGCGCCAAGCCGATCTCGACCCAGGGCAGCGCAGCGATCATCCACGGCCGGGCCAGCCGCGCCGGCACGTCGAGCGCGGCGAAACCGTCCCGCGCTGCACCTGGATCGCGCAGCTTGGCTATCCCACTGACCACCAGCACGACCACCAAGAGGCCGGTGAACAGGACCAGTGGCTCAAGCATTGGTGACCAACTGCACCAGGTAGTCGCCGTAGCCGGACTTGCCGAGGGCCCGCCCCCGGGCCAGGAGTTGTTCGTCGCTGAGGAACCCGGCGCGCCAGGCGGCCTCTTCCGGGCAGCCCACCTGAAGGCCCTGCCGGGCTTGCAGGGTGCGGACGAAGTTGCCGGCGTCGTTGAGCGAGTCGAAGGTGCCGGTGTCCAACCAGGCCGTCCCCCGCGGGAGCACCGAGACCCGCAACCGGCCCTGCTCCAGATAGACCCGGTTGACGTCGGTGATCTCGTACTCCCCCCGCGCCGAGGGCGGCAGCGCACGGGCGATCTCGACCACGTCCGCGTCGTAGAAATAGAGCCCGGGCACAGCCAGGTGCGATTTCGGCTTGGCCGGCTTCTCCTCGATCGAAAGCGCGAGACCGTTGGCGTCCACCTCGACCACGCCGTAGGCGGTGGGATCGGCCACCCAATAACCGAAGACAGCAGCGCCGTCAACGTCGGCGAAGCGCCTCAGCTGCGTGCCCAGACCGGGGCCGTGGAAGATGTTGTCGCCCAGAATCAGGCACACCCTCTCGCCGTCGATGAAGTCGGCACCGAGCGTGAACGCTTGGGCCAGACCTTTCGGTTCGGGCTGGACGGCATAGCTGATCGTGACCCCGAACTGGGAGCCGTCGCCCAGCAACCGCTTGAACGACTCCTGCTCGTGGGGGGTGTTGATCACCAGGATCTCCGAGATTCCGGCGAAGATCAGGGTCGAGAGTGGGTAGTAAATCATCGGCTTGTCGTAGACAGGCACCAATTGCTTGGAGTTAGCCAAGGTGATTGGGTGCAATCGCGTACCCGAGCCGCCCGCCAGAATGATTCCGCGCATTGCTTCATTGTGTCAGGCCATAAAGCCCGGACCCGCCACCCAGCGCGCTCCCATATGCTCGTGAGCATGTCACGAACCCTGTCCGTCACCACCACGGCCATCCCGGGACTGCTGCTGCTCGACCTCCCTGTGCACGGCGATGCTCGGGGCTGGCTGAAGGAAAACTGGCAGCGGGCCAAGATGACCGCGTTGGGCCTGCCCGACTTCGGCCCGGTGCAGCACACGGTGGCGTACAACGCCTCCGCCGGGGTGACCCGCGGCATCCATGCCGAGCCGTGGGACAAGTTCATCTCGGTGGCCGCCGGACGCATGTTCGGCGCCTGGGTCGATCTGCGCGAGGGTCCCTCGTTCGGCTCGGTGGTCACCGCCGAGGTCGGACCGGATACGGCCGTGTTCGTCCCGCGGGGGGTCGGAAACTCCTACCAGACGCTCGAGGACGACACCGTCTACTCCTACCTGGTCAACGATCATTGGTCGGCCGAATCGCTCGCCGACTACACCTATCTCAATCTGGCCGACGAGACCGCGGCGATCCACTGGCCGATCCCGCTCAGCCAGGCGATCATCTCCGCTGCTGATGCGGCACACCCCCGACTCGCCGAGGTCAGCCCGATGCCCGGTCGGCGCACCGTCATCATCGGTGCCAACGGCCAGCTGGGCAGCTCGCTGCGGGCGCTGCTGCCGGACGCGGTGGCGCTGGGCCGGGCCGAACTGGATCTGGCCGATCCGGATTCGGTGGACCGCTTCGACTGGCGAGGAGTCGGCACCATCATCAACGCCGCGGGCTACACCGCCGTGGATGCGGCCGAGACTCCCCAGGGTCGCGCCGACTGCTGGCGGATCAACGTCAGCGGGGTGGCTCGGCTGGTGGCCCGGGCCCGGCAACAGCGGGCTCGATTGGTGCACATCTCCAGTGACTACGTCTTCGACGGCACCACTCCCGAGCACGCCGAGGACGAGTCCTACAGCCCGCTCGGCGTCTACGGGCAAACGAAGGCTGCGGCGGATGCGCTCGTGGCCACCCTGGATGCCCACTACATCGTGCGGACCAGCTGGGTGGTCGGGGCGGGCAGCAACTTCGTCGCCACGATGGCCGCCCTGGCCGAGCGCGGGGTGAACCCGGCCGTCGTGGACGATCAGATCGGCCGCCTGACCTTCACCGATGACCTGGCCGCGGCGATCCTGCACCTCCTCGGCAGTGGCGTCCCCTTCGGTTGCTACAACATGACCAACGCCGGGCCGGCGCAGTCCTGGGCTGACATCGCCGCCAGGGTCTTCGAACTGTCGGGCCGGGATCCGGCTGACGTGTCCCGGATCAGCACCGAGGTCTACGCGTCCGGCAAACAGCTCGCGCCACGTCCGCGGCACAGCACGCTCAAGCTGGACAAGCTGATCGCCACCGGCTTCAACCCGGCCGCCGCCGATGACCGCCTGATCGCCTATCTCTCCCCTGGCCAATGACCGCGCCCGACCTGGTCATTCGGGCGCTCGACACCGAACTGCCGGTGTTCCTGCCCAGCCAGGGGGGCGCCAGGCTGCGCGAAGCGTTGCTGCGCCGCTGGAACCGCTGCCTGAACGAGGCCACTCCGACCAGCGTGACCGCGGAGGGCCTCACCCTGACCGGCGTTGGGGACGACCCGACACCGAGGCTGAGCCGAATCACCCAGGAGATCACCGGCGCTCTGATCTCGGCCCAGGCGGGCCGCCTATTGATGTTCCACGCCGGGGCCGTGGCTAACCCGACGACCGGCGCCAGCCTGGTCTTCGCCGCCCCCGGGGGCACCGGGAAAACCACGCTGACCAAGACCCTGGGCCGCCACTTCGGCTACCTCAGCGACGAAACCGTGGGGATGAGCGCCGAGGGTCTGATCTACCCCTACCCCAAGCCGCTGTCGCTGCGGATCACCGGCACGATGACCCACAAGGACGAGAGTTCGCCTGACTCGTTGGGCCTGCTGCCGGCTCCGGCGGCGCCCCGGCTGACCCGGCTGGTGTTGATCCGGCGGGACGAGTCGTTGCGCACCCCACTGGTCGAAGAGCCGCCCCTGCTGGACGCTCTGGCGAGGCTGATCCCCGAGTCGTCCTCGCTGACCAAACTGCCTCGCCCGCTGCACCTGGTGGCTGACTTGGTCGAGCGCACCGGCCCGATCCAGACGTGGACCTATTCCGAAGCCGAGGACCTCCTCGACCTGGTCACCGACCTGCTGGGGGAAGCATGATCGTCACCCGCACCCCCCCGGTCGACCTGCTCGTCGACGGCGACGAGTGTTTGGTGCTGCTCGACACCATCGCCCTCAAACTGAGCCCCGCGGGCAGCCTGATCTACCACAGCGCTGAGCAGCCGATCAGCATCGACGCTCTGACCGAGGCCCTGGTCGCTGAGTTCGGTGAACCCGCCGGTAGCGCTCGACTGGCAGCCGAGCAGCTGGTCGCCGAGTTGGTCGGGCACGGCCTGCTCAGCGTCACCGGCGCCTTCGCCGTGCCGCCGAGGTCGCGGCCCGGCTGGCATCACTCGGGGTGGTCATCCCTTCGGTGAAGCTGCCCCGGCCCGGCACCGACCTGTCCCGTTGGGCGGTCGTGGCCTGCGATCAGTTCACCAGCCAGGAGACGTACTGGCAGGAGGCCGCCGTCGTGGTCGGGGATGCGCCCTCCACGCTGACCCTGCTCTACCCCGAGGTGTTCCTTGCTGAGCCGGAACCGGAGCTGCGAATCGCTCGGATCAACACCACGATGCAGGAGTACCTCGACGCCGGGTTGTTCCAGACGCTGGCCGACACCCTGCTCCTCGTCCGGCGGGTCACCGGCGCCGGCGTGGCGCGTTGGGGGTTGATGATTGGGCTCGACCTGGAGCAGTACAGCTGGGAAAGCGACGCCCGAACCCTGATCCGCTCCACCGAGGGGACGATCCTGGAGCGGATTCCGCCGCGCAAGGCGATCCGCCGGCATGCCCCTCTCGAACTGCCGCACATCGTCGTCCTGATCAGCGATCCGCTGCGACAGGTGATCGAACCGCTGGCCGCCCGGGCAGAGGCGGACGGCTGGTCAGAACCGGTTTACGACACCGAGTTGATGCTCGACGGTGGCCGGGTCACCGGGTGGCGGGTGACCGACTCGGACGCCGTGACCGGGCTTGCCGAAGCCCTGGAAGTTCTCCGATCCGGTCTCGATCCGGCCGACCCGCTGCTGTTCGCGATCGGGGATGGCAACCACAGCCTGGCCACGGCCAAGAGCTGCTGGGACGACCTCAAAGCCACCCTGGGCGAGGCCGAGCTCGCCCACCACCCGGCGAGGTACGCCCTGGTCGAACTGGAGAACATCTTCGACCCGGGCCTGACCTTCGAGCCGATCCATCGGGTTCTCTTCGGCGTCTCTGCGACCGACTTCGAGGCCGAACTGTCCCAGCACTGCACCGCCTGGAGCGTGCAGCCAAGCCCCGGACGGGACGAGTTGATCGCCTCCCTGGAGCGCAGCCAGGCGCAGGCGTTCGGTGTGGTCGATAGCGACGGCTTCCGGCGTTACGAGGTGAGCGGCCCGGTCTCCAGCATCGCCGCCGGGACTGTGACCACGACGATCGATGCGCTGCTGGCGGAGCGTCCGGGCGAGGTGGACTACATCCACGGGGCGGACGTCACCGCCGAGCTGGGTCGACTGCCGGGCAATCTGGGCCTGTTCTTGCCCTCGGTTTCCAAGCAGACCTTCTTCGAGACCATCGTCCGCGACGGGGTGCTGCCGCGCAAGACGTTCTCGCTCGGCGAGGCCGCCGATAAGCGGTACTACCTGGAGGCCCGGCAGATTAGCTAGCCTCGGGCCATGAGCCACGAGATCACCAGTACCCCCCTGGCCGGAATCCACGCCACGCCCGGCGCCGGCAACTACGGCGTCTACGACCACGGTGCCCACGTCTGGGCCTGGCAACCCGACGGTTCGGCGCCGGTGTTGTGGATGAGCAGCCACTCCGGCTATGCGACCGGGACGGCCATTCGGGGTGGCATTCCGGTTATCTTCCCCTGGTTCGGGCCCGGCCGGGGCGGCACGCTCTCCCCCGCCCACGGCTTCGTCCGAGCGCGTGCTTGGCGCCGCGATGAGGTGCTCGAGGACGACGATTCCCTTCTCGTCCGCTACAGCGTGGACGAGACGCTGACCGGTTCGCAGCAGCACTTCCCGTTCCCCTACCGGGCTGAGCTCAGCGCCCGGTTCAGCGCCGAGGCCCTGGTCGTGGAGTTGACCGTGACCAACAGCGGCACCGCGGAGTTCTCCTACGAGGAGGCGCTGCACACCTACCTGACCATCGGCGACATCGCCCAGGTCGAGCTCACCGGTCTGGACAAGAGCCGCTACCTCGACAAGGTGCTGACCCAGACCGGGTTCGACTCCCGGCAGCGGGGCGCGATCAGTTTCACTGGCGAAACTGACCGGATCTACGCCAGTAAGGGAGCAGTCACCATCGTTGATCCGCGGCTGAACCGACGCGTGGTGGTGGCCAAGGAGGGCTCGGCCAACACGGTGATCTGGAACCCCGGGCAGCACAAGGCCGACGCGATGAGGGACATGGGCCCCGGCCAGTGGCGCACCATGGTCTGCATCGAGGCCGCGAACGTGCTCGGCGACGCCGTCGTCCTGGCCCCGGGAGCGAGCCATACGATGACCCAGCGGATCAGCGTGGAGCCGTTGGCGGAATGACCCTCAGCCGAAGACCCGGCGGTAGAAGGCCAGTTCGGCGGCCAGAGCCGCCGCGATCGTGGCCGCCTTGCGGAAGCCGTGACCCTCGCCCTCGAACACGATCAACTCGACCTCCAGGCCCTTGGCGCGAACGGCCTCAGCCATGGCGTGCGCCTGGTTCGGCGGCACGACCGCATCATCGGCGCCTTGGAGCAGCAACATGGGGCAGGTCAGCTGATCCAGGTGATGGATCGGGGAGCGGTCCCGGTAGAGCTGTTCGGCCTCGGGCCACGCCCCGATCATGGAGTCCAGGTAGCGGGATTCGAACTTGTGCGTGTCGCTGGCCAGGGCGGACAGGTCGCCGATGCCGTACAGGCTGACCCCGACGCTGAACACCCGGGAGGTGGTCAGCGCCCGCAAGGTGGTGTAACCGCCGGCGCTGCCGCCCCGGATCGCCAGCCGGGCACCGTCCACCAAGCCTCGCTCGGCCAAGGCGGTGGCCCCGGCGACCACGTCCGCCACATCGAGCACCCCCCACTGGCCGCGCAGCCGGTTCCGGTAGGCCCGACCCAGCCCGGCGCTCCCGGAATAGTTGACGTCGAGGACGGCGAACCCGCGGCTGGTCCAGAACTGGGTTCGCAGCGCGAAGGAGTTGTCGGCGAACGCGGTCGGGCCGCCGTGGGTCATGGTGATCAGCGGTGGCAGGTCGCCGGCCGGTGCGGTGAACTCGGGGTTGGTCGGCGGATAGAACCAGCCCTGCACCTCGCCGGCCGGCCCCTCCCAGGTGATCGATTCGCCCCGGCTGACCCAGGCCGACTCGATCACGGCTCCCCCGCCGGCCAGGGTGACTCGTCTGCCCGTTTCCACGTCCAGCGCCACGACGGAGGGGGGTTGATCGGTGCTGCCCTCGATGAAGACCACCCGTGACCCCCCGGCGGCGATACCGCCCAGGTGTTGCCAGGGGGCGTGGTGGAGGCGGCTATCCGACGACTCCACCCAGGGCCGCTGCCCGAAGACCCACAGCGGTGGCACGGTGTCGGCATCGTGGTTGACCAGCGGGTGCGGGTTGCCGGCTCGATAGGGCTTCGACCAGCCGTCCCGATCCGAGACGTAGACGAGGGCGCCGTCCTTGCGCCAGAGGGGGAATCCCGCGGCTTCCTCGGGGCCCCGGCCACGGTCGTCGGCTCAGCCAACAGTGGACCGGCGGCCCCCTGGGTCAGCAGCGCAACCCGGAGCAGGGTCGCATCCCAGGGCATGTTCGGATGGTTCCACTCCACCCAGGCCAGGCGTCCATCGTCGGACAACTCGGGGCTGGCGTAGAAGTCGGCCCCCAGGCAGAGCGGAGTGCCGCCATCAGTGTTCGGGCCCTCCAGCGAGAGCGCGACGATGCTGTTCACCGCTTCACCGGGGGCAGAGTGGTCCTCCCGGACGGCCAGCACCAAGCCGCGTGCGGGGTGCACTCGCAGATCGGCGTAACGCCAGGCCGGGTTCTCCGGGGTGATCGGCACCGGCCCGTCTGCTTCCCAGCGGTGTACTCGTCCGCTGATCAGGTCGTTGAAGACCGTCACTCCGCGGTTGACGTGGTAGGCACCTCCCCCGTACTCGTGCACCCGGGAACGCACGTTGAAACCGGGGGTCAGATCAGCGCCACCCTCGCGGCACAGCGTGACCCGGCCACCTTCGGAGGGGCGGGCCTCCAACCAGTACGCGACCCCGCGATCCAGCTGCGGTTCCGAGGGTCGCGCCGCGGACGGGGCGCTCACCAACTCGACGTCGATCGGGGACGTCCACGACCCATGAGAGGCGCTGATCATGGTTCAGCCTGACCTTCGGAGGGACCTCTGGGCAACCCGAAGGGGCCGAGCGGATCGGCGCCAAAAGTACTACCCTTTGTAGTACGAACGACTGGAAGTCGTGATCGCCACTCACGAGAGGCCCCCATCATGTCCCGCGTGCTGAACAAGAAGCTGCGCAAGAAGATCACCAACGCCACCGACGCCGCGTCTTTCATCAAGCCGGGGATGAACGTCGGGATGAGCGGGTTCACCGGGGCCGGTTACCCCAAGGAAGTGCCGATCGAACTGGCCGCCCAGATCAAGGCGGCCCACGAGCGCGGCGAGGAGTTCAGGATCGGGCTGTGGACTGGCGCCTCGACCGCCCCCGAGCTGGACGGCGCGCTGGCCGAGGTGGACGGCATCTCTTTCCGCACCCCCTATCAGTCGGACCCGATCATGCGCCGCAAGATCAACGAGGGCTCGGCCGAATACACCGACATCCACCTCTCCCACCTGGCTCCGATGATTTGGGCCGGTTCGGTCGGCCACCTGCACACGGCCGTGATCGAGGTGACCGCGATCACCGAAGACGGTGAGTTGGTCCCCTCCTCCTCCATCGGCAACAACAAGACCTTCATCGATCGCGCCGACCAGATCATCCTCGAGGTGAACTCCTGGCAGAGCCGCGACCTGGAGGGTATGCACGACATCTACTACGGCACCCGGCTGCCACCCGAGCGGCGCCCCGTCCTGCTGACTCACACCGGCGACCGGATCGGCCAGCGGAACTTCAAGGTCAACCTCGACAAGGTGGTCGCGGTCGTCGAGACCGACTCACCCGACCGGAACACCCCGTTCAAGCCGGCCGATGAGGTCTCCAAGATGATTGCCCGGCACTTGCTCGACTTCCTCAGTTTCGAGGTGAAGAAGGGTCGCCTGCCCAAGGACCTGCTGCCGTTGCAGTCCGGCGTCGGGAATGTGGCCAACGCCGTGCTCTCGGGCCTGCTCGATTCACCGTTCGACTACCTGACCTCCTACACCGAGGTGATCCAGGACGGAATGGTCGACCTGATCGACTCGGGCAAGATGCGGGTCGCCTCGGCCACCGCCTTCTCACTGAGCCCCGAGTACGCGGCCAAGATGAACGACAATGCGCGCCATTACCGGGACAAGATCGTCCTTCGGCCCCAAGAGATCTCCAACCACCCCGAGATGATCCGTCGGCTCGGCGTCATCGCCTGCAACGGCATGATCGAGGCCGACATCTACGGCAACGTGAACTCCACCCACATCATGGGCTCGAAGCTGCAGAACGGGATCGGAGGGTCCGCCGACTTCACCCGGAACGCGTTCATCTCCGCCTTCGTGACGCCTTCCACCGCCAAGGGCGGAGCGATTTCGGCGATCGTGCCGATGGTCAGCCACCACGACCACACCGAGCACGACGTGCAGGTGCTGATCACCGAGCAGGGCCTGGCCGATCTGCGGGGCAAGTCACCCAAGCAGCGCGCGAAGCTGATCATCGAGCAGTGCGCGCACCCGGACTACCGTCCGATGCTGCAGGAGTACTACGAGCACTCCTTGAGCGTGGCCAATGGCCTGCACACGCCACATGATCTTCGGCGCGCGCTCAGCTGGCACATCAACTTCCTCGAGCAGGGGACGATGAAGGCCTGAGCTTCGCGGGGTTCCTGGGGCACGGTCAGGGAAGCAGGGCACTACGCAGGTCGGCGATCGAGGTGACCACCAGCTCCGGGTTCTCGGCCGCCAACTCCTCGGCCGTGCCCGCACCCCAGGTGACGGCGATGGCCGCCAGCCCTGCCGCGTGGGCCGCCTGAAGGTCGACCACGGCGTCGCCGACGTAGACCGCCTCGGAGGCGTTCGCGGCGAGCGCCCTCAGCGCAACCAGCAACGGCTCGGGGTGCGGCTTGTGGACGGCGGTGTCCTCCATGGCAGCCAGCAGCGGTATGGCGTCCTCCAGGTGCACCGCGCGCAGGGTCGTAAGGGCCGAAAAGCGCCGCTTCGAGGTGGCGATCCCGATCCGGACCCCGGCGGCGGTCAGGTCTGCCAGCAGCTCGTCCATGCCCTCGTAGGGCTCGATCAGCCGCTCCAGGTTGGCCAGGTTCCACTCGGTGTAGGTGGCGACCAAGTCATCGGCGCGGGCCCCGTCCAACTCGGTGAACGTGTCGATCAGCGTCCGCCCGATCCAGCGTCGCCCCTGCTCAGGGGCCACAGTGTGACCCAAAACGTGCTGCACCGCATGGGTGTAAGACGCGAGGATCAGGGGGATAGTATTGGCCACCGTCCCGTCCAGGTCGAAGATCACGACGGGCCAGCGGGGAGTTTTCACCCCGCCACTGTAGGAGATGGCACAGGAAGGCTGACATTGACGGAGATGCCCCGCAAGAGGCGCGGTCGACGGCCCGGTCGGGAGGACACGAAGGCGGCGATCCAATCGGCCGCGCTGCAGCTGTTCTCCACCCAGGGCTACGACAAGGTGTCGCTCCGGGCGATCGCCCGTGAGTCCGATGTCGATCCGGCACTGATCCATCACTACTTCGACAGCAAGGCCGACCTGTTCGCCGCCGCCGTCCTCGACATTCCGCTGGAGGCCGATCACATCGTGGCCGAGATCCTGCTCGGCCCCCGAGAACACGTCGGACGCGCCTCCGTCCACGCCTTTCTGACCGCGTATGACTCCCCCGGCGGGCGGGACCGGTTCACCGCGATGCTGCGCTCGGCGGTGTCGGCGGAAGAGTCACGGCGCCCCCTGAGCGAGTTCATGTCGAAAGAGATCTTCGGCCAGATCGCCGAAGGCGTGGGTCATCACAATCACAAGCTGCGCGGCCAGTTGGCGGTCAGTCTGCTGTTGGGGCTGGCGCTGAGCCGCTACGTGTTGAAGTCCCCCACCTTGGTGGAGGCCCGCGACAGTGCCCTGGTCGAATCCATCGGTGGGGCGATGCAGCATTACCTGGTCGACGCCTGGTGACACTGGCTGCTCCCCGACAGCGACTAGCCTGTCCTCAGTCGAACCAGGGAGCAGCATGACCGTGCCGGAGACCGCTGATCAGGCCGCCGCGATGGCGAGCCCGCCGACGGGCGAGATCGCCACGCTGCCTCCGGCACCGATCGAGCCGCCCCGCCTGAGCCGACTGAACCCCCGAACCGGCGCACCGATCAGGCCCTGGACGATCTGGCTCAGCGCCGGGTTACTCTTCGCCGCCCCCGTAGTTGTCACCGTCGCTCTGGGCTTCATCTGGTGGGACATGGCCTCGCCCTGGCAGCCCACCACCGGGGAAGAATTCACCAAAACAGATCGCTTCGCCTCCTCTGCCTGGCTGGCGGGGGCGGTTGAGGCACCGATGGGCTCCTGGGTGCGGGTGGCCCTGGCCATCGCCGTGACGGCTGTCGTGGTGGCGATCTCGGCCGTGGCTAGCGCGGTCGGCTACTACGCGTTCGCCGGCTACCGCTGGACGAGGATCGGTGGGCTGGTCGCGCTCGCTGTCTCGCTGCTGGCCCTGCTGCTGACGCCGTTGGCCTGGGCTGCGATCGGCTGCGTCGCCCTGGCCGCCGGGGGCCTGTGGTTGCCGACCACCCGACGCTACTTCGACGCGTGGTTCCTGCTCCGGCACCCGGCTGTCACCTTCTCCCCACCGCTGGAACGGGTGCAGTACGGCCCCGTCCCCCGGTTCGGCTGAGGCGCAAGCGATGAAGCTCCCCCAAGGTCTGCTGAAGCTGCTCGTCCGAACGCCGGATCGGGTGCTGACCCCCGCGGCCCCGCCCCGCACTCCGGCGCCCACTCTGCGTCCGCCGACAGCGCCTCCCGCGCCCGGTGGTGAGGGCTACCCGGGTGATTTCCTCGGCGAGCCGACGTTGGAGTACGCCCCGCACGAAGGTCGGCTGCCTGATCCCGGGGAGGTCGTGTGGACGTGGGTTCCCTACGAAGAGGACCACACCCGCGGCAAGGATCGTCCGGTGCTGATCATCGGCCGGGACGGACGGTGGCTGCTCGGTTTGGGTTTGACCAGCCAGGATCACGACCGGGACGCCGCCCAGGAGGCTGAAGAGGGCCGGTACTGGGTCGACATCGGCTCGTGGGACGACTCCGGTCGGGTCTCCGAAGTGAGGGTGAACCGCATCCTGCGGGTAGACCCTGATCGAGTTCGTCGGGTTGCCGCGCACCTGGATCGCCAGCGGTTCGACCGCGTCGCCGCCGGGGTCCGCCGCTACCTGCACGACCGCTGATCGATGCCACGCTGGGTTACGGCCGTGGTCGCGATCGGCTCCGCGCTGGTCGTGCTGGGCGTCGGACTGTGGTGGATCGCCGTCGAGTGGCCCAAGCTGGGCGCGACGGCGCCGGTGACCAGCGTCCGTCCGATGCCCACCCAACTGACCAACGCCAAGGTCGAACGGGTGATCGACGGTGACACCCTTGATGTCACGATCAGCAAGAAACGGGTCCGGCTGCGGCTGCTCAACATCGACTCCCCCGAACTGCGGGGCAGCACTGGCAGAGCCGATTGCCTGGCCGAGGCGGCCCGCAGTTGGGTGCAGAAGGTTTCCCCGACCGGCTCCCGACTGCGCCTGGAGGTGTTCGGCAAGGATCAGTTCGGACGAACCCTGGCCGGCGCCTACCTCGACGACGGACGGCTGCTCAACGCCGAGGTGGCCCGGGTCGGTCTGGCCGGACCGCTGGTGGTGAACCGGATGACCCAGTTGCTGGCCCCGGTGCGCGACGCTGTCGCCGAAGCCGATCGGGCCAGGGTCGGCCTGCATGCCGACACGGGTTGCAGCATCCCCGGACGTCTGGCCCGGGCGACCCGGATCATCCAGGGGTGGCCGTCCGACCCGTCCGCCAAGCAGGCAAAGGCCGCGCTCTCAACCGCCCGCGACCTGGCAGACACCCTGGCGTCATTGGAGAAACTCCTCACCGCCAATGCCCGCAACGCCGTCGTCCAAGCCTTGCCCGAGGAGCGCCAGGATGATCTGTTGACCCAGGTGCGCGAGCTGCGGGCCGAACTGAAGGCGACCACCGCCGCACTGCAGAGGGCGGCCGGCTGATGCCCGACGCCTGATGCGCCGCGGCCCGGTGGGTGTGAGTCCTGATCGTGTCATTTGAGTGGTGGTGCTTGTGCCCGCCACATTCTGGGATACATAGTATCCCAGAATGGAGGATGATGATGGTGGTTGTTGTGTGGGAGCAGTGGTCGGACGGCGATTTGGAGGCGGAACGCCGCCGGGTGGCTGACAGCCTGGCCGGGTTGGCGGATTTCGCGCCGGCGTCGTTGCATGAGGAGTGGCGCCGCTGCGGCAAGCCGTCGTGCCGGTGCGCGCGGGCTGGGGATCCGGGGCATGGTCCGCGTCACACGCTGGTGCGGCGGCAGGGGCCGGGTGGTGACCCGGCAGGTCCCGGCGGGCATGGTGCCCGAGTATGAGGAGCGGACCAGCCGGTGGGTCGAGTTCCAGGCGGCGTGCGGCCGGCTGGCCGAGGTCAACGCCGAACTGGACCGTCGACGATTATTGCTCGGAAGGTCGGGCGGGCTGCGCCGGGGCCTGAAAAAGGGGGGTCCAGCCACGGTTCGACACCGCCCGGTTGAGGGCCGCGGTCGCCGAGGCGGTGACGGCCGACATTGACCGGTTCGTCACCGATACCGCGGCGGCGTGGGGGATGCCGGGCAGGCACTCGCCCTGGTGGAGACCGCTGCGAGGGACACGGCGAACCGTGTTGGGCTGGCCCTGATCCAGCTGACCCTGGCGGGCACCGATGAACCGTCACTGGCCCCCGGCGAGTGTGGTCACCGCCTCCGGCATGCCGGGGCCAGGGCCCGCACGGTCCGGACCGTGCTCGGCCCGGCCCGGTATACGCGTTCCTGGTGGCATTGCGACACCTGCCACACAGGGTCGGCCCCTGCTGACCGGTGGTGGGGCCTCACCCCAGCTGGCCATACCACCGGCTATGACAGGATCCTGGCCCTAGCCGGGGTCGACCATCCCTACCGGGCCTCAGCAGCCCTGATCACCGAACTATGCCGGATCGACCTGGCCAGCCCGGCCAGTATCGCCCGCACCACCCGACATGTCGGGGCCGCCGCCCGGGACCGGGTCGACGCCGAGACCGCCGCCATCCGAGCCGGCACCCTCCGCTACCTACCCACAGAGCCAGCCCCCGAGGTTGGCTACATCCTGATCGACGGCACCGGCGCCCCCATGGTCCCCAAAGAGACCACCGACCGCGCCGGGAAATACCCCGACGGCCGGGCCCGCACCCGCGAGGTCAAGATCGGCTGCCTATTCACCCAAGCCACCGCCACCCTTGGCGGCGAACCCGCACGCGTCGAAGGCTCCGCCTCCTACATCGCCACCTTCGACGACGCCACCGGCTTCGCCCAACAACTACGCACCGAACACACCCGCCGCGGGTTCGACCGCATCCGTCAACCCATCGTCATCGGTGACGGCGCGAAGTGGATCTGGAACATCGCCGAACGGCTCTTCCCCGAAGCCGCCCACATCGTCGACTACTGGCACGCCCGCGAACACGTCCACGACCTCGTCAAGATCTTCGACCACATCCTGTCCGACCCAGCAACCTTCACCCAGCAGCTGATCGGCCACCTCGACCGCGGCGACATCACCGCCATCATCAGCCAGGTCGACACCCTCGGACTCGACGCCTACCGCGGCGGCATCGGCAAACGAACCCGCAGCGCGCTGGGCTACTTCACCGCCAACACCCACCGCATGCAATACCACCACTACCGCGAACAAGGGTGGTTCATCGGCTCCGGACCCGTCGAAGCCGCCTGCAAAACGATCGTTGCCCAACGCGCCAAACAAGCCGGAATGCGCTGGACCCTCGCCGGACTGGACCCCCTCCTCACCCTCAGAAGCCTCACCCGATCCGGCCGCCACCAACTCATCTGGGAACACCACCAACCCCAGACAACCCCAACATCAGCAGCATGACCACAAAACTGAGTCACACCCCGGCCCGGTGAGGCCACCCGGGAATGTGGGTGGTGACTGCGAGAATGCGCGGGTGAGCGTGATGAGCAAAGAGGCCGAGCGGGCAGAACTCCACAAGACGATCTGGAAGATCGCGAATGACCTTCGCGGCAGCGTGGACGGCTGGGACTTCAAGAGCTACGTGCTCGGCATCTTGTTCTACCGCTTCATCTCCGAGAACCTGACCGCCTACCTCAACCAGCAGGAGCGCAGCGCGGGGAACCCCGACTTCGACTACTCCCAGCTGAGCGCGGTGGAGGCCGGCTACGGCCGGGTCGAGACGGTGAACGAGAAGGGGTTCTTCATCTTTCCGCCCGACCTGTTCGTCAACGTCCGCGCGCGCGCCCGGCACGACGCGAACCTCAACGAGACCCTGAGCCGGGTGTTCACCAACATCGAGGCGTCCGCGAAGGGTGCCGCCAGCGAGGACGACTTCAAGGGCCTGTTCGACGACCTCGACGTCAACAGCAACAAGCTCGGCCCCACCGTCGCACGACGCAACGAACGGCTGGTCAAACTGCTGGACGCCGTCGGCGACTTGAGTCTGGGCACCTACTCCGACCACGCGATCGACGCCTTCGGCGACGCCTACGAGTACCTGATGGCCATGTACGCCTCAAGCGCCGGCAAATCGGGCGGTGAGTACTACACGCCGCAGGAAGTCTCCGAACTGCTGGCGCGGATCACCGTCGTGGGGAAGACCGAGGTCAACAAGGTCTACGACCCGGCCTGTGGATCAGGTTCGCTGCTGTTGAAGTTCGCGAAGGTCCTTGGCAAGGACAAGGTGCGCCAGGGGTTCTTCGGCCAAGAGATCAACCTGACCACCTACAACCTGTGCCGGATCAACATGTTCCTGCACGACATCAACTACGAGCAGTTCGACATCGCCCACGGCGACACCCTCACCGACCCGGCCCACTGGGACGACGAGCCGTTCGAGGCGATCGTCTCCAACCCGCCCTACTCGATCAAGTGGGAGGGCGACGCGAACGCCCTGCTGATCAACGACCCCCGCTACGCCCCGGCCGGAGTGCTGGCGCCGAAGAGCAAGGCTGATCTGGCCTTCACGATGCACATTCTGAGTTGGCTGGCCGTGAACGGGACGGCGGCGATCGTCGAGTTCCCGGGCGTGCTCTACCGGGGAGGAGCGGAGCAGAAGATCCGCAAGTACCTCGTCGACAACAACTATGTCGACGCGGTCATCCAGCTGCCGCCCGACCTCTTCTACGGCACCACGATCGCGACCTGCATCATCGTGTTGAAGAAGAGCAAGCACGACAACTCGGTGCTGTTCATCGACGGGTCGGCCCAGTTTGTGCGGATGGGCAATAAGAACAAGCTGACCGAGGCGAACCAGGCGAAGATCCTGGACGCCTTCACGGCTCGCGCCGACGACGCCCACTTCGCCACCCTGGTCAGCAACGAGGCGATCGGCGAGAACGGGTACAACATCGCGGTCTCCAGCTACGTCGAGGCCAAGGACACTCGGGTCGCGACCGACATCACCGCCCTGAACGCCGAGATCGCGCGGATCGTGGCCCGGCAGGCTGAGTTGCGGACCCAGATCGACGCCATCGTCGCCGACCTGGAAGGGTCCCACCCGTGAACGAGCCGGCGGGAGAGATCGTCATCTACGCCGCGGACGACGGCGCGCCCAGGCTTGAGGTTCGGCTGGAGGACGACACCGTCTGGTTGAGCCAGCAGCAGTTGGCCGATCTGTTCGCCACGACGAAGCAGAACATCAGCGTGCACCTCCGCAACATCTTTGACGAAGGTGAGCTGGCCCGGGAGTCAACTGTCAAAGGAGTGTTGACAGTTCGGCGGGAGGGTCAGCGGCAGGTGACGCGGTCCATCGAGCACGACAAACCTGGACGCCTTCATCTCCGTCGGCTACCGGGTGAGGTCGGCGGTCGCGACGAGGTTCCGCATCTGGGCGACGGAGCGGCTCCGGGAGTACATCGTCAAAGGCTTCACGATGAACGACGACCGCCTCAAGGAGCTCGGGGCGGACGCCATTGGCGCGAGCTGCTCGATCGCATCCGCGATATTCGCAGCAGCGAGAGGGTCCTCTACCGCCAGGTCCTCGACCTGTACGCCACCAGCGTCGACTACGACCCCAAGGCTGAAGCGTCGCGAGAGTTCTTTGCGGTCGTGCAGAACAAGCTGCACTTCGCCGCGCACGGCCACACCGCTGCCGAGGCGATCGCCTCCCGGGCGGACGCGAACGCTCCGTTCATGGGGCGGCGCACCTTTCGCGTCGAGCAGCCGCGTCGCTCCGACATCGAGGTTGCGAAGAACTACCAAGACGCCGACGAACTAGCCCGCCTGAACACCCTCGTCTCGGCCTACTTCGACGCCGCCGAGTTCCGGGCCACCGGACACGAACCCACCTACATGCGCGACTGGCTCAGCCACCTCGATCGACTGATCACCGCCATGGACGCCGACGTGCTGCCCGGGCCCGGGACGACGAGTCGTCGCGAAGCGATCGGGCACGCGAAGGCCGAGTACGAGAAGTACACCGAGGCGAGGAGAGATGAGCCGTCGGCAGTCGAGCGCAGCTACCTCGGGGCGTTGAAGGCGACCCAGAAGCGACTGGAAGGAAAGACGCCGTGAGCCGGATCGACGAACTGATCGCAAAGCTGTGTCCGGACGGAGTGGAGTTCAAGCGCCTTCGTGACGTTGGAGTCTGGTACGGCGGCGGCACGCCCTCGAAGCAAAAACCAGAGTACTGGGCGAATGGGACAATTCCCTGGCTTTCCCCGAAGGACATGGGCAAACCCGAGATTAATAAAACGCAGGACTACATCACCCCGAGAGCCGTCACAGGCTCTGCAACGAAGCTGGTGCCTGCCAACTCGATTGCGGTGGTAGTGCGGTCCAGCATTCTCGACCGGATACTCCCCACGGCGCTCGTTGCGGTGCCCGTGACGCTCAATCAAGACATGAAGGCCGTCGTCGCTCATGAGGAAGCGCTTCCCGCCTTTCTCGCTCACGTTCTTCGATCCTCGGGCCCTGCGATTTTGCGGGCGGCCCGGAAGACCGGAGGTTCTGTGGCATCCATCGAAGTGCCCAAACTCTTGGCCTTCCGGATACCGGTGCCGCCTCTCGAGGTACAGCGGGCGATCGTGAAGGTCTTGGACACGTTCACAGCGCTTGAAGCGGAGCTTGAAGCGGAGCTTGAAGCGCGCAGACGCCAGTATGCCCACTACCGCGATGCCCTCCTGGCTTTCTCAGGCAGGACAGATGTTGGGTGGAGCCCGCTTGGTGCCGTGGGCGATTTTCTGCGGGGTCGGCGATTCACCAAGGCCGACTATGCACCATAGGGGGTGCCCGCTATTCACTATGGGGAGATCTACACGCATTACGGCACGTCCGCACGGTCTGTGATGTCGCATTTGTCCGCCGATTTGCCGACAGTCCTGCGCTGCGCGGAGCCAGGTGACGTCATCGTCGTCGATGTCGGTGAGACCGTTGAGGATGTGGGCAAGTCCGTTGCCTGGCTCGGTGATGAACGGGTCGCTATACATGATCACTCCTATGCGTTCCGTCATTCGATGAATGCAACGTTTGTTTCGTACTGCATGCAGACTGGCGCCTTCCAGGCCGCGAAGGCGAAGCATGTGGCGCGAACCAAGGTGAAGACGCTTCTCATCAATGGGTTCGCGAAGATTGCGATCCCGGTTCCCACACTGGACGAGCAGGAGCGGATCGTGGCGATCCTGGACAGGTTCGACGCCCTAATCAACGACCTGTCCGTCGGCCTCCCCGCCGAACTGGCGGCCCGACGGCGGCAGTACGAGCACTATCGCGATCGCCTGTTGACGTTCGAGGAGCTGGTTTCATGAACCGCGGCAAGCTGAGTGCCGAGAGGAGGCGGCATCCGTGATTCCTGACTTCTACACCGTCCAGTCGGGTTGGGCCGGCCAGATCGAGCAGATCGCGGAGCTCCTCGGGCGGGTCAGTGCGTTCGAGGAGTTGTCCGGGCACGGCCTGGAGTTGCGTCGAATGAATCGGATCGCCGCGGTGCACTCCTCGACCGCCATCGAGGGCAATGCGTTGACCCTGGCCCAGGTCGAGGGTGTGGCCAAGGGCGAGCCGGTCTTCGCGCCGCCACGTGACGTGAAGGAGGTGGAGAACGCCCTCGCCGCCTACGACGCGTTGGACGCACTGGATCCGTGGAGCGGCAGCGACTTCCTGCAGGCCCATGGCCTGCTCACCGCTGGGCTGGTGGCCGAGTCGGGCGCGTTCCGCACTGTCGACGTCGAGATCGTCAACGCCGACGGCGCAGTGCTTCACACCGGATCGCGGGTTGAGAAGGTGCCGCGGCTCGTGGCCGAGTTGCTGGAGTGGGGCCACGCAGCGACGCATCACCCACTGGTGGTTTCGAGTGCGGTGCACTTCCTGATCGAGCACATTCACCCGTTCCGCGATGGCAACGGCCGCATCGGTCGGCTGTGGCAGACGCTGATTCTTGGCCGCTGGCGCCCCGTGATGGCCTGGATGCCGATCGAGACCGTGATCCGGTCTCATCAGGACGGCTACTACCAAGCGCTCCAAGCCTCGCGCGAGCCCACGATCGACGCGGTTCCCTTCATCGACTACATGCTCGGCGTCATCGCCGGGTCGCTGTCAACCTATGAGGCGCAGGCAAAGACCGATGCGGTTCATGTCGGAGTAAATGTCGGGAATGATGTCGGAGTAACCGAGTTGATCCTCGCACTCCTGCGCAGCGACCCGACGTTGAGCGCCGCCGCCATCGCCGACCGGCTCAGCAAGACCTCCCGAACCATCGAGCGCCACCTTGCCAACCTCAAGACGGCTGGACTCCTCCGCCGCGAGGGCTCCGCCAAGGCTGGTCGTTGGGCTGTGATCGACCGATGACCGCGCCGGATTCCGCCTTCCGCTACGAGCCGATCGCGATCAGTGCCGAGAGCACCGTGGTCGCGGAGTTCGTCCCCGAACCGGCGGGCGCGGACTCCTACGAGAGCGAGTCCCAGCTCGAGAACCGCCTGATCGCCATGTTGCGGGAGCAGGCCTACGAGTACCTGCCGCTGCACTCGGAGACCCAACTCGTCGCGAATCTCCGCGTCCAGTTGGAGGCGTTGAACTCGATCACGTTCACCGACGACGAGTGGCGGCGCTTCTACGGCGAGAGGGTCGCCAGCGCCAACGACGGGATCGTGGAGAAGACGCGGCGGATCCAAACCGACCACGTCCAGGTGCTCAAGCGTGACGACGGCACGGTCAAGAACATCTACCTGCTCGACAAGGCCCACATTCACAACAACCGGCTGCAGGTGATCAACCAGTACGAGGTTCCGGGCGGGGTGGCCAACGGCCCGGCCCACGCGAACCGGTACGACGTGACGATCCTCGTCAACGGGCTGCCGTTGGTCCACGTCGAGTTGAAGCGCCGAGGGGTCGACCTTCGCGAGGCGTTCAACCAGATCAACCGCTACGCCCGGGACAGCTTCTGGTCCGGCTCGGGTCTCTTCGAGTACGTACAACTGTTCGTGATCAGCAACGGGACGCTGACCAAGTACTACTCCAACACCACCCGCGACCAACACCTCAGCGAGGCGCGTGGGCGGCGAAACCGCAAGAAGACTTCCAACAGTTACGAGTTCACGAGTTGGTGGGCCGACGCCAACAACAGGCCGATCACCGATCTGGTCGGGTTCACCCGCACCTTCTTCGCCAAGCACAGCCTGCTCAACGTCCTCACCCGCTTCTGCGTCTTCGACGCCGACGACAAGCTGCTGGTGATGCGTCCCTACCAGATCGTCGCGGCCGAGCAGATCCTGCGCCGGATCGAGACCTCGACGAACGCCAAGCGTCTGGGCACAACCTCGGCCGGCGGCTACGTGTGGCACACCACCGGTTCAGGCAAGACCCTCACCAGCTTCAAGGCCGCCCAGCTCGCCTGCCAGCTGCCGCAGATCGACAAGGTCCTCTTCGTGGTCGACCGCAAGGATCTGGACTACCAGACGAAACGCGAGTACGACCGCTTCCAGAAGGGCGCCGCCAACGCGAACACGTCCACCCGGATGCTGCGGCACCAGCTCGGCGATCCGAGCGCGCGCATCATCGTGACGACGATCCAGAAGCTCTCCCGCTTCGTGTTGCAGAACGCCGGGCACCAGGTCTTCGCCGGCCACGTCGTGATCATCTTCGACGAGTGCCACCGCAGCCAGTTCGGCGACATGCACCGAGCCATCACCAAGGCGTTCACGAAGTACCACCTGTTCGGCTTCACCGGCACGCCGATCTTCGCCGCCAACGCCGGCAGCGGCGCGAGCCCTCTCCTGAAAACCACCGAGCAGGCGTTCGGTGACCGCCTGCACACCTACACGATCGTGGACGCCATCCGGGACGCCAACGTGCTGCCGTTCCGCATCGACTACGTCAACACCATCAAGACAGCTGAGATCATCACCGACAAGCAGGTGCCGGCAATCGCCACCGAAGAGGCGCTCCTGGCACCGGAGCGGATCAGGCAGATCGTCGCCTACATCCGGGAGCACTTCGACCAGAAGACCAAACGCAACAGCAGCTACAGCGCGCAGGAAAGCGGCTGGCCGGATTCAACTCGCTGTTCGCCACGGCGTCCATCGAGGCAGCCAAGCGCTACTACAACGTCCTCACCTTCCGTCAGGACGAGCTGCCCTCTGACCAGCAGCTCAAGGTCGCGCTGATCTACAGCTACGCTCCCAACGAGGCCGAACCCGACGGAATCCTGGGCGACGAGGAGTTCGAGACGAGCAAGCTGGACGTCAGTTCGCGCGACTTGCTCGAGGACGCCATCCAGGACTACAACGGCCTCTTCGGCACCAGCTACGACACGTCCTCGCACGGTTTCCAGGGCTACTACGAAGACCTGACGAGGCGGCTGAAGAATCGGGACCTCGATCTGGTGATCGTGGTGAACATGTTCCTCACCGGCTTCGACGCCACCACCCTGAACACCCTGTGGGTGGACAAGAACCTGCGCCAACACGGGCTCCTGCAGGCGTTCTCACGCACCAACCGGATCCTCAACTCGGTCAAGACCTACGGCAACATCGTCAGCTTCCGCAATCTTGAGGACGAGACCAACGAGGCCCTCGCGCTCTTCGGCAACGCCGACGCGAAGAGCGTGGCGCTGCTCAAGCCGTACAGCGACTACTACGACGAGTACTCCGAGTTGGTCACCGAGCTTCTCGGCAGCTTCCCGCCGGGGGAGCTGATCGTCGGTGAGGATGCGCAGAAGACCTTCGTCTCCCTGCTCGGGGGCATCCTGCGGCTCCGCAACATCCTGACCTCGTTCGACGACTTCGCCGGCAACGAGATCCTCACCCCGCGCCAGCTGCAGGACTACCAGAGCGTCTACCTCGACCTGTTCGCGACCCTGCGTCCCACAGCCGGCACCGACCGGGAGCCGATCAACGACGACATCGTCTTCGAGATCGAGCTCATCAAGCAGGTCGAGGTCAACGTCGACTACATCCTGATTCTCCTCCGGCGCTACCTGGACACCCACGGCGAGCTCGGCGATGTCGAGGCCCGCGCAACCATCCGGCGGGCGATCGACTCCAGCCCCAGCCTGCGTAACAAGAAGGACCTGATCGAAGCCTTCGTCGACTCCCTCACGGTGGACGCCGACGTGGAAGGAGATTGGGCGGCCTTCGTGGCCGCCAAGCGTGCCGAGGACCTCGACCGGATCATCACAGAGGAGAACCTGCGGCCCGCCGAGACCCACACGTTCATCGCGCGAGCCTTCCGCGACGGGGCTCTGCCGACCGCCGGCACGTCCGTCACCGGCATCCTGCCCCCTCTGTCCAGGTTCGCGGCGGCCAACAACCACAGCCTGAAGAAGCAATCCGTCCTGGAGAAGCTCTCCGCGTTCTTCAATCGCTACATCGGTTTGGCCTAGCTGCCAGTCATGTGACTGGTGGAGCAGTCACCGACTGCCTGGGGATGGTCCTCACTCCCCGGCGAAGCTGTCTGACGTGCACCGCCGGATCCGGTCCATGGTGGCCAGGGTGGCGATGGTGTCGGCCAACGGACGGTGGCGCGACTCGGTCTGGCCATGCCCGATGCAGTGGGCGGCGTGGCTGGCTTGGTAATGCAGCCCCTGGTGTCCGATCGGCTCCTCGAGGAACGACAGCTCAGCTCCGCCGCGCAGGCTCAGGGTGAACCCGCCCGGTTGATAGAAGGGCCCGTCTAGGGTCAACAGCCCGGCGCTGCCGCCGATCGAGGCGGTGGTCGGCACCGCTGCGGCCAACGTGGCCAGCAGGGTGGAGGTGACCCCGTCCGCTGAACGCAGCGCCATCGCGGTGCTGGCCATGACTCCACCGGCGTCCCGTTGGCCGACCGCCTCGACCTGATCGGGTTCGCCGGCCACCCAGGTGCTGAACATCACCGGATAGGTTCCCAGGTCGAGCATGCAGCCGCCGGCCAGAGCCGGATCAAGAATCCGGTGGCCGGGGTCGAACCATTCACCGATCTCGGCGGCGACCGTCCGCAACTCACCGAGGGCCCCGTCAGCGAGCAGTTGCCGAATCACGTCGAACTTGGGCAGGTGCAACGTCCACATCGCCTCGGCGCAAAAGACCCCGGCTGCCCGGGCGGCCTCAGCCACCGTGGCAGCCTGGGTGGCGTTCAGCCCCAGCGGCTTCTCAACCAACACGTGCTTGCCGGCGGCGATCGCCAACAGGGCGTGCTCCAGGTGCGCCGGGTGCGGAGTGGCGACGTAAATGACGTCCACCGCCGGATCGGCCACCAGGGCTTCATAGCTGCCGTGAACCGTCGGGGAACCGCCGAGTTGCGCGGCGAAGCGGTCGGCAGCGGCACCCGTCCGTGAACCGATGGCCGCGACCCGTTGCTCGGTGAACCGGGCAAGCGCCGAACTGAACCGGCCGGCGATCCAGCCGGTGCCGAGGATCCCCAGCCGAGCGAGGGCGCCGGACCTTCGGGTCGAGGGGCGGGCAAGGTCCGGATCACGTCAAACCCGCCAACTCAACCACCACGCCGCGGTTCAGCGACTCCTGGCAGGCGACGGCGATCCTGATCGCGGCCAACCCGTCGGCCACGCTGACGAAGCGGACGATGTCGAAGTCGTGCACGCACATATCGGCGAAGATCCCGCCGGAGCGGGCGATGTTGGCGGCCGGCGGAGGGTTGTTGTCCAGCGTGGTGGCCCGAATGGTGTGGATCACGCCGAGTTCACCGGTGTGGACGGCCTGCTGCGCGCGGCGATAGCCCAGATCCCAGCGCCGCTGGAACCCGATCTGCACCCGGGCGTCGCGGTCCGCCTCCAGCCGGGCCAGCGTGGTGGCTTCGGCCAGGGTCATCGCCACCGGCTTCTCGCAGAAGGCGGGCAGGTCGCGTTCCATCGCTGCCCGGAGCAGGGCCGGGTGGGTGTCGGTGGAGCTGGCGATCACCACCCCGTCCAGCCCGGAGTCGAGCAGGGCGCCGGCATCGGCGGCAACCGTGGCGCCCAGCTCGCCGGCCAGGCCGGTGGCGGCCTCACGGTTCGCGTCCGTCAGCACCAGCTCTGCCCGCGCCGCCAGATTCCTGGCGTGCAGGGTGCCGATCCGTCCGACGCCGATGACTCCGATGCGCATGTCAGCCTCTCGCTTCAATTGTTCTGACATTAGCCCCTTTAGTCATCACCCGGGAGGGGCGGACCACAGAGTGATCCCCTCTGGACGGACCCCGTAGTTTGGTCGGCATGGACCTGATCGAGTTGGCAGCCAGGATCGACGCACTGATCGCCGAGAATGAGTTCAGCGGAGTGATCCGCGTCGACCGCGCGGGTGAGGTGCTGCTGGAACGTTCCGTCGGCTGGGCGCACCGGGCGCATCGGGTGCCGATGACGAGCGACACCCGCCTGGCCATAGCCAGCGGCGCGAAGGGCTTCACCGCGTTGGTCGTTCACTCGTTGGCGGCTGAGGGGATCCTTCCCCTGTCGACCCCGGCTCGAACCTGGTTGGGGGCCGACCTGCCCGAAGTGGACGATCTGGTCACGGTGGAGCACCTGTTGGCTCACCGGTCGGGGATCGGTGACTATGTGGACGAGTCGGCCGGTGGCGACATCGCCGACTACATCATGCCCGTGCCGGTGCACACCCTGGTGAACACCGAGGACTACCTCACGGTGCTCGGCGGCTTCCCCCAACAGTTCCCACCCGGGGAGCGGTTCGCCTACAACAACGGCGGGTTCGTCGTCCTGGCCCTGCTCGCGGAGCGGGCCGCCGGCATCCCGTTCCACGACCTGGTCGCCGCCCGGGTGTGCGCGCCGGCGGGCCTGGTCGACACCGCCTTCCTGCGCTCGGACGAGCTGCCCGAGCGCACGGCGTCGGGGTACCTCGAAGCCCGCGGCGACCGGAGCAACATCCTCCATTTGCCGGTTCGGGGCAGCGGCGGCATCTACACCACCGTCGACGACATCCACCGGCTGTGGCGTGCTCTGGTCGACGGGAAGGTTCTGGAGCCGACGGTGCTGGCGCAGGCGTGGCTGCCGCGCAGCGAGGACCCGGACGAAGGCATGCGGTACGGGCTCGGCTTCTGGCTGCACGCCACCGGCCCGGCCGTGGTTCTGGAGGGCTACGACGCCGGAGTCTCCTTCCGGAGCGTCCACGATCCCGCCTCCGACACCACCCACACCGTCATCTCCAACTGGTCCAACGGTGCCTGGCCGATTGCCCGCGCCCTCTACGAAACTCTCCTCGACTACTCCACCAGGTAGTCGTAGCGGACTCCGCTGGGCGGCAGTTCGCCGCTCACCCGCGTCCGGTGGGCGGCCCAGACGTGCAGGCTTCCGTCCACCCAACGCGCGGCCTGGTAGGACCGTTGAACGATCAGACCACGGGCCGGCACCTCCTCCTCCGGGATCAACAGGGCGCCGTCCGGGCCGCCGCCGAGGAGGGCGGTGACGCTGCGCACCACCCGCCGTCCGCCGGTCAGCTCAAGCACCGAACCGCGGGCCAGGACGACCTGCGCCCCTTCGACCCGGACCGGTAACAGCGGGATCCAGTGCGGAGGGGGTGCCTGGGCCAGGTGATAGTCCGGGGCCAGATCGGGGTCGCCCAACTCGTCCGGTGGTCGGGCCGAGCTCAGCGCAAGCCCGGTCTGCAGTGGCGTCTCCAGGATCTGTTCCACCGCCCAGCCGAGGTTGGCCTGCTCGTCGCGGGCCAACAACACCTGCTCGACCACCGGTCCGACGATCGGCTGGGCCAGCCGCGGGGCGAGGTAGAGCAGGTTGCGGATCAACACGCCCTCGGGCTCGTCGGCACCGAAGGGCATGGCGTGCTGGAACAGCCCCCATCGGCCCGAGCCGCCCAGCGCCGGGTCGCCGATCGGCCGGAGCAGCGTCCGGACGCCGAACGTGTCACTGACCACCAGGGAGTCCGACGTGACCAGGTGGCCGACCGGAAGGTCGAGGCCGATCACGAACCAGTCATTGCCGAAGCCGGACAGGGTCTCGATCATCAGCACCTGCGCCAGGTCGGTCTCGGCCGGTTGCAGAGCGGCCAGGTTGAGCCGTCCGTCCTCGAACTCCCAGAATCGGCGGGCCGGCAACCCGGGCGCGGTCACGGGGGCCGGCATCACCGTCCTGGTGACCGGCTCCCCCGCTTCGGCGGCCGTGGTGCCCAGGTTCACCTCGCCGTTGACGTCGAACTCGTACCAGTCGAGGTTGTCGCTGTCGTAGCGATGGGCGGTCAGCGTCGTCTCGCCGAACGGGTCCGCGGACCGTCGGGCGGCCAGCGAGGCGGTGTGCTCGAAGCGGGTGGGTTGCCAACTGGTCGCCGCCGGATCGGCATCGGCGAAGAGCCCGGCGACCAAGCGCAGCCAATCGGCGCAACTGGCGCGTAACTCGGCCAGGTCACCCTGCGCGACCGCGACCCCCAGACGCGGCACGGCGCGTGCGATCAGTTCACCGCGCAGGCGCCACCCGTCCAGACTCCTGCCGGCGTGCAGCCGGGCGTAGCCGGCGGTGGCTGGGTCGAGGGCAGCGATGACTTCCGGCTCCAAATCCAGCACCGCGAAGGCCCGCACCACGGCCGGGCCGTAGTCGCGCGACGTGCTCTGCGCGGCCAGAATCCGGAGGAACAGCCGGCCGGTGTCAACACCCAGCCGCAGACCGTCCGCGGAGTCCGCCGCTGTGGGCAGCGGTGAGCCCGCGCGTTCGATCAGGGTCTCCAGCGGGGCGGCCATCGCGTCGAAGCGGGGAGCTTGCAGTGCGGTGTCCGGCGGGATCGGGCCGGCCACGAAACGCGTCGGGGCGGCGGCGACCCCTCGCCAGCGGGCCACGACCGGCGTCCCGCCGTCCTGGCCGGCGAACTCGCCGAGTTGCCACTGCCGGGTCAGCAGCCACAGCGGATCGTGCAAGGGTGCCGTCACCCCGACCGTCACATCGGGGCGCAGCGGATCGGGTTCAAGGCGCGAGAACGTCGTGATCGAGGCCATCTCAACCTCCCGGCTTCGGGGTCAGCGCGTTGGGATTGGTCGACACCGCGTCCGCTTCGGCGTTGAAGGCCAGGACGGTCGCGGGCAGGTATTGCCGGACGGCCCCCAGCGCGGTCGGCGGGACGGCTCGGACGTGGGCCAGTTCCAGGGTCTCGATCAGCACCTGATTCAGAGTGCCGACGGTCCAGGGTTCGCCCAGCCGGGGCGGCACCGCGAGCAGGATGGCTTGCGGCGCCATCGCGTCCGGCGGGTCGTAGCGGAACGCCAAGCCGGTGGTCTGGGTTGTTGAAGGGATGACCTCAGCCCACTCGTCGATCAAGAGCCCCGCCAACGGGCGTCCTGGGGCCAGGAGCTCGCTCTGGGAAAGCACCAGGGACACCGCGCCGTCCACATAGCTGCTTGCCGGGAGCGCATTCCAGGTGGCTCCGGGCCGGTGCGGCAGCTGCGCGACGGCCAGGTCGAACCTCGGCCCGCCGAGCGCTTCGACCTCACGCAGCGCGATCCCGACGCGTTGCAGCGGCTCCCGGACGCGTTCCATCCGGGTCAGCCAGACCTCGACGGTGAGCGGGTCGCCGCCCAAGCCCGGGTCGTCGAGGGAGGCGACCAGCTCGTCCGCGGTGCTGGGGACGAACCGCGGCAGGGCCGTGCAGCCGGGGCCGATCAGGGTGTGCAGCCGGCGCAGCGTCCGCTCAGTTTCGCCCGCGGCACCAGGGAGCGCCACCGGTCACGGCGTCCGCCTCGGCCAACCTGCCCAGCAGTTGAGCCGCCACGCGGGCCGCCGCACCAGTCCAGGTCGACACCGATTGCTCCGTGGGGAGCCCCGCTTCGCCCACGCCGAACGACCAGGACGCCGCGACCGCCGACCGGAGCTGCTCCAGTGATGGGGCTTCCATCGTCAGAACTGTGTTGAGCCCGGCGACCACCCGCTCCAACGCGGCGCGGGCACCGCTCAGCCGGCGCTCCAGCTCGGCCCCGTCCAGACCCGGGAGGGGATCGGCGTGCGGGACCTGCAACGAGGTGCCGTCCAGAGGCTTGGCGGAGGCGATCAAGGCCGAGAGGGAGCGTCCGACCTCCAGCAGATCGAGCAGCCCGGAGTCGGAGGCGAGCACCGGGCGGGCCAGGTCTGCCCCGGCGACCAGGGCGGCCCGGGCGGCCAGTTCTGCCAACCCCGCCTCCCCCGCCCCGGCGATCCGGACGGCATCACTCGCCGACAGCCGCAGCTCTGGCAAAGCCACCGGCGTACCGGACGCGCCGTCGCGCAGGGTGAGGCTGAGCCCGGTGGCCGTGGGCAGCATCCGCCCTAGCCAGGCATCGAGTCCGGGCTCGGCGGCGGCCAGGGGCGAGTCGGCCGGGCCGGCCCAGCCGGGCGCGGTCGGCGCGTCCGGGTCGAGCAGGAGGGCCACCCGGTGCGTGACGCCGATCCCGCTGCGCGGGGTGTGCACGAAGTCGAGCTCGGGGGGCGGCGCGAGCCCGCGATCGATGTCGGCCACGCTGCTGACCGCCCGGGTGAGGTCGCCGCGGGCGAACTGGTGCACCTGCTCGGCCTGCAGCGCGTCCGCCGCCGCATCGACAGCAGCGTTCAGCCGGCGCAGCACCGCGATCGCGCGCTTGCGGTCCCTGGCGCTTGGGTTCGAGCCGAGCAGGTGGTCGAGGGCGTGGTCTTCGCTATCGGCCCACAGTTGGTGCAGCTTGAGCCCATCGAGACGCCGCGCAGCGATCGGCAGGTCCTCCTGCCCGGGCAGCGGTGCCACCTCGCGGGCGTTGTCGACGGCCGCGTCCAACTCTCGCTCGTGCAGGTCCCGCTCAACCAGGTAGCCGAGCACGGCGCCGAGGCTCCGCCCCGCCCTGACCCCGTCGAAGATGGTGCGGGCCAGCCGGACCCGCTCGGAGGTGAGCGTGATCGCGAACGGATCCTGCTTGCCACCACCGTTGGCCAAGTGCGCGTTGCGCATCAGCGCGGCGACCTGAGCCTGATGGATCGAGGGCGCGTGCAGGAACCCCACGTCCTGGGCCGGGGCCAAGAGCGGCCCGGGCTCACCTGGCACCGCGCCGAGCTGGGCGCTGGTGGCCGGCGCCAGCTGCTCGACCCAGCCGTAGCCGCCGACGAGCAGACCCGCCGGTTGAGTGGCCCGCAGCTCGGCGAGGCGACGCGAGGCCAGCGACGTCACCCAGGCATCCAAGCGGTGTCCGGCGGCGTCGACGGTGCCCATCAGGTGCCGTTCCAGAGCCGCAACGGCCGCCCCGGACAGCACGCCGAGCGCGGCGGTGAAGCCGGCCAAGCCGGCGGTGGCCGGGTCGGTGCCGGCGGCGATCCGCTCGGCGACCGTGTCCCCTTCGGGGAGCCGGGTGGCCCGCTGCGCCGCCCAACCGGGCGCCGAGTCACCGAAGCCGTAGAACTCCTCGTCCGCCGCCGAGCCGCCGAGCAGCCGGGCCGCGGCCGTGGCGTGCTCGCGGAGCAGACCGTGCCGGGCGAGCGCCGTCAGCAGGGACCCGGCCGCCGCGTCGGTGTCGCGGGCCAGCGCGTCCAGATCAGCGGTCAGCAGGGCCGTGAGCTGCTCGGCCTCGGTGTCGCCGATCAGCGGCAGCGTGACCGGGTGGCTCTGCGGTTCATGGACGGCCAGCGCCGCGCTGATCAGGCCGACACCCGCCGCGGCGGCGATCGGCAGCGCCCGGTCGCGGGCCGCGTCCCAGAAACCGGCATCGCCGAGGCGACGGCCAAGGAACCGCTCGGCGTTGTCGGCGAACCGTGACCCGAACTGGCGGCGGAGGCGCAGATCGTCGGAGCGGCCCTCCAGGCGGAGCACGTCGACCAGGTCCGCGGCCACGTCACCTCGTCCGACCCGGGGTGCTCGCCCGATCACCGGACGCCAGGCGTCCTCCAGCAGCCCCACGAGGATCCGCCTCAGCCTGTTTTCTCGGGCGTCTCCGGCGAACCGTCCGAGCGAGGTCACCGGGAGCAGCCCGTAGGGCTGACGACCCACCCGCAGCGCCGGCAGCGGGCCGCCGGGTCGGACGAACTGCCGGGCGTGGTCGCGGGCCCAGTCACTGTCGGCCAGCGCGACCCCGGCGAACTGGGCCAACCAGTAGCCCCAGGTGGAGGGCCACAGCACCGTGCTGATCGCCTCGGCGAGCGAGGCGTCTTCAGCCGCCGAACCAGGCAAGGCGCCGAACAACCCGTCATTGCGCACCCCGAGAGCGCGGACGGCGACGCCGCCGGCAGCTTGAGGGGCCAGCGGCGGCGGACCGTCGACCCAGGCTCCGGGTCGGCGCTGGACCACCCAGAGGCACGGCCCTCGGCGTTGTTGGTCGACGTTTCCGGGCTCCAGGAAGGCCAAACCCTCGGTGTAGCGCTGCGCGTCCAGCAGCTCGCTCAGCTCTGCCGCGCCCTGGTCGGCCTGGCCGTGGCGGACCCCAGTGACCAGGAGCAGGTCGACCGGGCCGGAGATCGGCAGCCGCAGGGCCATCCCGAGCTCCTCGGCCGCCTCGAAGTCGACCAGCCAGTTCATTCCCTGATCGATCGCCGCGACTTCGTCGTCCTCGGCCGCGACCAGGGGCGAGGCGAGGTCAGGGCCGACCGCCGGGGCGATGGTGATCGGGTTGCCGGTGGCGACGGCCGCGATGGCACCATCGGAGTACGCGGTCGCCGTCCAGCGGTCGGGCAGCAGCCGGGCCAGCGGGGTGCGCCGGTCCTCGGTGAGGTCGAAAGGTGGGGGCACGGGCTCGGTCGCCAGGGCGTCCGTGTCGCCAACCTGGACGTTGGGCCGGTCTGCCGGATTGGTCGGTCGGGTGACCCGCGCGATCCAGGCAGCACGTCCCGGGTCGAACCGCTCGGCCAGCGCCGCCCAGGCCCGTTGCTGCCGCGCTTTGTTGGCCCCCGTCCGCCACTGCGCTCGCCAGAACTCCTGCCCGGCCGCCGCCTCCACCGCGGAGAGCCGCGGGTCGTGGGCGTCCACGTGCACCTGGTCGGGATAGATCCGCACCCGGAGTTCGCCGGTGCCGTCGGACGCGGTGGCGTACCGCGTCTCCAGCCGGACGGGCAGCAGCGCCACCGGATGGGTGGACGGCGCGGCCACCCCGGCCAGCCGCGGATCGTCGGCAAGCGCGTCCGCAGTGAGTGGACCCAGGTTCAGCGGCTCGGTCATGGCGTCGGCTTCCGGAGGAGTACCGCGACCGGGATGGTGATCCGAGCGGGCAGTTGCCGCAGCCGACCGGCCAGCCGCGCCGCCGTGGCGTCCGGCGCGGGCGCGTGACTGACGCCGGCGGGCGCTTCCCCCACTTCGAACCCGAACCGCGGGGCGCCGGGCTGTTCGGCGATCACGATCGAGAACTCGCCGGCCGCGTCGAGCGGCAGGGCGAACCCGAAGAAGCTGACATCAGGATCGAGGGAGCCGCGGAACACCGGCAGGAGTTGTTCGGCGGGCGGCCCAGGCCTGGTGGCCGAGACGACGGCGTCGGGGAAGCGCCGGATCAGCTCACTCCGCAACAACAGGACGAAGCGCTCCGCCCGCAAGGTGGGCGAACCGAGCCCCCGATCCGCCCAGGTGGCCAGCGGCGGGATGTCCGGCGGCTCGTCCGGGGCGATCGCGGCGTCCCAGAACTGATCGAAGAAGGTGGCGCTCAGCGGAGAGGGGTACTCCCGCCAGAGAAGTTCCCGGCCGAACTCGTGGTTCAACCCGACCAGGAAGGCCTCCACGAACCCTCCGTTGGTGCGCAGGGCCAGCGCCGTGTTCGCCGGCACCCCCTCCAGCCCGGGCAGCAGCCAGTGTTGGCCGATCTCGGCCAGCGACCGCACCATCGGGGTGTCGAACCGCGGGGCGAAGGCGAGCGTCGGCACCGGTTCGGGGTTGGTCGGTGGGACGGGGGCTGTCGGCCCGACGGGGGTGGCCAGCAAACCTCCGACCCCGGCGTGGAAGGTTCGCCGCGGTTCGGTGAGCGCCAGCGCCTCAGCGAACAGGACGCCGACCGCCAGCAATCCAGCCGCACCCCGAGCCGGCGGCGGCGGCGCGAGGAAGCGCGCCAGTTGACGCTCGGCCACCCGACGGAAGAGTGCCGCGTCGGCGGTGTCCCGCAGCGGCGGACGGGGACGCGGGTCCACCGGATCGACCTCCGGGATCTCCGGCAGGTCGGGTAGCTCGGGATCCCCCGGACGGCGCCGGGCACGAGCCGCCAGGGGCCCCAGCGTCGGACGAGCGGGACGAGGGCCCAGCACCCCACCACCCAGCACGCCGCCTCCCAGCACGCCGCCACCCAACGCCGGGCCGCTGAAGACACCGCCGCCTAAGACACCACCGCTCAGTACCCCACCGCCCAGCACGTCGGGCCTGGGGAAGGGCAGCGGCCCGGCCCCCGGCGTCGGCGTTGGCGCGGGGCCGATCCTGAAGGTTCGGTTCGGCGGGGCGCCGCTGATCGCCTCGGGATTGACCTGAGCCCAGGTGATCGCCACCGGCGTCGGCAACGCCGGCCCGACCGCGTCGAAGGTCAGCGGACCCTGCTCGGCAACCAGCACCCGCTCCAGCTGCGACAGCGGCGCCATCCGACTCAGCACGTCGATCCTGGCGGTGAGCGCCCCGGCCCGGCTGATCGGGGCGCCCCGGCTGATCCGGCGCACCGCCGGCCCGGTCGCGCGGGTGACCCGGCGCACGGCGTTGCCGAGAGCGGCGGTGGGCACCAGCGACGCCGCCCACTGCTGGCCGAAGCTGAGCCCAGCACCGGTCGCCGGCAGCCGGGCCAGGCGCGTCCGCAACGGGGCGAGCACGAACAACCCGGCCTCGGGCGGGAGCGGCTTCACGTGACGCCGATGCAGGCTGTCGGCGATGGCCAGGCCCAACCCGGCCAACCCGAGCAGCCGGGTGGCAACCCTCAGATCAGCGGCCTGATCCCAGGCCGCCGCGACCAGGGTCTCCTGCTGACGCTGCACCACCAGGGTGCCCAGCGCGGCGGCGACCCGCATGGCCGGATCGGTGTTCAACTCCTCATACCAACGGCCCGGCCTCGCCGCTTCCAGCGCCTGCGTCGTCCGGTAGGCCGAGCCGTAGCGCGGCGGCGCGAGCAGCGGATCTGCCGCGGGGGCCAACTCCGGGGCGTTCAACACCGCCGTGAGCGCACCCGCAAAAAAGCCGGGCAGGCCCGGATTCGACCAACGCTGGACGGGCGCATCGAGCGCCAGCAGGGCACCGCCGAGCAGCACCTGGGCATCCTCGGTGCCGGGGAGGCCCAGCCCTGAGGTCGATAGATCCACGGCCCGCATGCCGAAGCCATCGGCGACCGGGCGTCCCCTGATCGCCAGCGCCAGGGACTGGAAGTCACCGGCCGGGCCGGTGGCGAACCGCCAGTGGTGCAGCACCGGGAGTTCCACCGGTCCCATGTCGGCGGCTCGCCGCCAGGCCGGCCCTTCCGCCGCTCCGACCTCCTCACCGAGCCCGGCCCGCCGTCCGGCCTCGAAGGTGGGCACGACGCAGGCCAGGTATTCGGTCTGCTCGGCCAACAACCGGCCGCTGACCAGCCGGGAAAGACTGCGCCCTGGGTCGCCGGCCAGCGCCTGGGCCAGGGCCGCATCACCGAGGGCCCCCTCAACAGCAAGTTGAGCGTGTGCCCACGCCCACGAGTCGGTCAGGTCGGGCAACTCGTCCTCGACCCTTGCGGGTGCTCCGATCCGCAGCACCGGCAGCGCGCCGCGCGACGGCGGGGTCAGCTGCACGCCCGGTCGTTGGCGGACGACGACCAGGCACAGCCAAGGACGCAGCTTCCCGGCGGCGGCGGAAGCCGGGGTGAACAGCCACGGCAACGCCGGTTCGTCGAACTCGATCAGGGCCAGGTAGTTGGATTCGAACGTCCGCGAACCGGGCGCCGGATCGGTCCGAATCACCTGCTGCGGGGCGATCGCCGTGACGTCCCCGGGCCCGAGCAACCGGACCGGCACCGAGGCCTGCCCACCTCCGTTGAGGGTGACCACAGCGGTTGAGGTGACCTGGCTCGCCGGGTGTCCCCCGGGAGAGTCCGCGGGGAGGGTGAGTGGCCCGCCGCGGCGGACCCAGGGCAGGAAGAGCAGGCTCGGATCGGTCACAGCAGCCTCCCTTTGAGCGCCAAGCGGGGAGCGTCGGGGCGTTCCACACCGTGATAGCGCTGGCCGGACGCGGTGCGGGTCGCAGCCCGAGCCGCGGCGCTCATCCGCAGTCCGAGCAGGACGTGCCGTGGCTCGGCCGGCCGCGGCTGCGGTTGCACCACCGGCACGCCGTCCGGGCCGATGAGGATCTCGGTGTAGGCGAACGGTGCCGAGATCCCGGCGGCGGCGTCCGAGACGTAGCGGTCGTTGCCGAAGCTCACCCCCGCGTCGCGCACCACCATGCCTGGGGCGGTCAGCTTCTCGGCGTCCGACATCTCGAAGAACTGGCTGTCCGGGAACTCGTCACTCACCGGCGTCACCACGGCCGGGGCGGCGCCGATGCTGGCGGCCGTGATCGCGAACCGCCGGGCACCGCGGGGCACGAAGGCCCCGACCCGGTCGATTTCCCGCTCCGTGTTCAGCGGGACCAAGCCCTGTTGCACCACCAATCGGCCGAGGGGGTGCAGCAGCAGCCCCTCCCGCCGAGGGTTGCTACGCACCCCCACGATCTGGGCCACCGCCGGCGGCAGGTCGGTCCGCCAGCTCGTTGCATCGGCCAGACGAGCGAGCAGTTCGGACTCGACGTCGACGGTCTCGGTGGTGATCTCCCCCGACCCGCCGATCAGGGTCTTGTCGAACGAGACGGTGTAGTCCCACCAGAGGATGCCGAAGGTCGCTTTACCGGCCACCCGCAGCGGGATCGGACCCTCCAGGGTGCCGCGGACGTCCACCTTGAACAGGTTGCGGCTGCCGCGCTTGAGCTGCACGCCCGCCTTGAAGTCGGCGATGAAGTGCGGTGGCCAGAACTGGACGAGCACGTCGAAGCCGACATAGCCCTCGATGCTGAAGCCATAGGCGGCCGCGTAGAGGTAGGCGCTGGCCCCGAACTGCAGGGTGTTGGGCGTGATCGCCAGGTAGGCCTCGATGATCAGCTTGGGGTTGTCGCCGCTGGTCAACGCCACGGTGACCCGCGGCAGGACGGGGAAGCCGGCCGGCGGGGTGAAGCGCGGGTTGAAGCCGCCGATGGCCAGCGCGAAGCCCTGCCCGGGAGCGCGTCGGAAGGCCGCCGCACCGGTGAGCACGAACCGACCGAAGAGTTTGGAGTCATAGAGGACGGCATCCAGCGCCGACACTCCCGTGTCCAGGTCGAACACCCCGACGACGTCCAGGTTGAGCGTCAGCAAGGGCTTGTCGTCCTGGGGCAGCACCGAGGAAACCCTGCCCAGCACGAGTAGCCGGCTGGAGTCGGTGTTGCTGTCCCGCTCCAGCAGCAACGCCAGGTCGGCGCGCAGCACCGGGTGGGCGCTGCCGAAGCTGAGCTTCACCAGGATCCCCAGAATGTGGCTCCCCTTGCGCGGCGGGAAGAACGTCCGCAGCGAGGAGACCAACTCGGGCAGGTGTTTCAGCGGGTCGGCCGGGAACAGCAGATGCTTGAGCTGACCGGACGGCAGCGCGGCCCGGACGGCGTCCACGTCGAGGGTGCGGTCGGCGGCATACAGCAGCCCGAAGCCGTCGAAGGTGACGAAACCGGCGTCGAGGCCGAGGTGCTCGACCGTCCCGATCAGGATGAAGGACGTCTCGTCGTTGCCCTCGCGGTCTTTGGTGGAGACCAATCCGAGGCAGGTCAGGGTGATCCGCTTGCCGACCCGCAGCACCAGCGCCCCGAAGTAGTCGCCGGTGGCCGGATCGTGGTGGATCGCGCCACCCCCGCTGACCGGGCCGGTCTGCACGTCCAACGCGATCCCGGTGGGCCGGGTGGCGTCCACGTGCGCGTCGATCACCCGCAGGTTGCGCTCGGCCTCGGGCGTGATCGTGTCCACCGCGGCCATCAGCCCGAGCCGGTCGACCCGGACGTAGACCGGGCCGATCTGGGTGCTGAACGACACCAGCGCGCCGGCGGCGACCGCCCAGCCGGTCTCGGGCTCCTCGGCGCGGCGTCCGGCCAGCCGCAGGACGACCTCGTACGCGTTGATTCCGAGCGTTCCCCCACCGCCGAGCGGGAAGGTGATGTCCAGGTCGCTCGGCCCGGCCGGTCCGGAGGAGTTGAACGGTGGTTCGGCGCCGGTCGCGTCCTTGGAGCCGGGCGAGTGCACCTCGTCGATGAACCCGAGGTTGGAGTCGTAGCCCAGAGCCAGCGAGAACGTCTTGCGGTAGGGACGGCCCCCCAACAGCTTGTTCAGGAAGCTGTCTTTGTCGGCGGAGTCGATGACCAGGGCGCAGTGGTCGAGGCGGGCCAGGATGCGGGCGCCGGTGCCCGAGATGGTGAGCACGAACGCGATCTCGCCGATCTCGACCCTCGTCCCGGTGGACCGCGGCAGGGCGTAGCTGATCCCGGTTTCGTCGGGGGTGGCCACGTAGCCGATCGACACCGAGGACGTGGCCGCCGACAGGTTGGCCAACACTTCGTCGCCGATCAGCAGAGCAGCCCCGGCGTCGCTGCGGATGCCGACCCGGAACCGCCAGGTCGGGTCGTCGATCGCTCCCGGGTTCAGCACCTGATCGATGGTCAGGGCGCCGCCCAGAGCGAGGAAGAGTTGGTGCGGACGGGCGGGCGTACCGACCCGACGCGGGAGATACAGCCAGGTGACCCGCAGTTGCTCGCTGTCGATGCCGCCGTCGCGGCGCAGCCCCAGCGACACCATCCGGCTGGCCAGCACGTCTGCCGCGGTCGGGCGGACGGGCGAGTCGACGTCCAGCCCGGCGGCGTCCCAGCCGACGATCACGTCGCTCAGCACGTTCTCGTCGTCGGGGTCCTTGGTCTGATCGATCACGGCGATCGCCGCCACCAGCCCGCGGATCAGGCCGTCGACAGCCAGCAGCGCGATCTCCCCCTTGGTGTCCAAGGTGCTGCCGGTAGCGCCCGGGCTGGTGTCGTCCAGGTCGTCCAGGGTTCGCCCGGGATTCCAGACGAACGAGAAGATGGTGCCGAACGCGTTCAGGAACCGGCTCTGCCCAAGTTGCTTGAGTCTCACCCCGTCCGGGAACTGCTGCTCGCCGGGGGCCAGTGAGCCGGTGAGTTCGCTGGTGATCGCCACCGCCTGCATGATCAGGAACAGCTTGGGCCAGCGGCGCCGGACGTAGGTGCTGGCCAGCAGGTCGAGCACGCTGCTGGCGAAGGTGTCGGCCCGCCCCGGCCAGTCGCTGCCTCCCCAGGCTTCGATCTGGTCGATGATCGCGCCGATCAGCAGAGCGAGGTTCCCGGCCGCCTCGATGTCGGCCTGAGCGCTTTCGTTGACGTCGTTGCGGTAGGCCTTGATCGCGGCCAGGGGCGCGGCCGGCAGGTTCAGCGTGGACGACGCGCCCGGGGGCCCACCGAGGTCGCGCACGATCGCCTCCCGCGCCCCCTCCTGGCCGAGGAGGTCGGCCACGAAGCCGACGAAGTCGACCACTTCGCCAGCGAGTCGGCGCAGCACCGAGCGGGCGCTCATGGGCGTGGTTGGAGGATCGGGACCCGCTCGATCACGTTCTCGCGCAGTTGCTCGGGCGGCGGATCCTCCGCCGGGTTGAGCACCGCACGATGCAGCATGTACGGACCCAACACCGGAAGTTGGGTCTCGGGGTCGATCGCCGAAGTGTGCACTTCACCGATCGCGCTGACCACGCCGTCGACGGTCTCGAACCGGCAGATGCCGAAGTTCGAGCGGAACATCATCTGCCGGGTGTTGCGCATCCGATCCAGCGCGGATTGGTGCCGGGCGGCGACCGTCTGCATGGCCGCGAACGCCGTGGTCGGGTCGGCCAGTTGGGTCTCGATCAGCGCGTCGTCCACAGGCGTGACCCGGATCGGGCTCGGCCGCTCGGGATCGGGGCGTTCGTCCAGCAGGGGCGTGATCCGCCAGCGCCACTCCGGCGGACGAGCCGGGTTCAGCCGTGAGGTGTCGGGCCAGCCGTGGGTGGGCAGCAGCACCGGGCTGCGCAGCAGCTTGGCCCGGGTGCTGGCGACCAGGTCGCTCTCGGTGAGTCCGGCGGGCAGCAGGACGAGGTCAGCCTCGGGCCGACTCCAACCGAGGCGTTCGACGCCGAGATGGGCCCGCAGCAGTTGCTGCAGCAGCATCGCGCTGGCGTCGAGGGCGCGGAGGTAGACCGGCATCACGTTCTTGAACCCGCTGGAGGTGAACTGGACGAGCCGCGCGGGCCGCTGCTCAGCGCCGCGCCAATAGCTCATCGCGTTGGAGGCCGCGTTGTGCACATCGCCGGAGAGGAGCACCACTCGTCCGTACTCAGCCAGGCGGGCCAACAGGTGCTCGTAGCTGATCGCGTCCAGCGCCCAGGTCTCCAGGGCGTCCGGGTTGGTGCCGGGCATCTGCCGCTTGCCCAGAGGCGAGTTCTCGTCGGCCAGTTCGCTGGCGTCGAGCAGGTCGAACACCCGATAGATCGCCCGCGCGACCACCTCGTCGATCACCGGCGGCCCGATCACCTGGAGCGGGGCGATCACGATCAGCACCTCCCGTCCGGCGGGCAACGGCGGGGGCGGCACCTGATCGACCAACGCGGCTGCTGAGACGTTGCCGGGTGGCCCGATCTCGGCGGCGAAACTGCGCCGGGTGCGGTTGTCCAGCGCCACCACCCGATGTTTGGGACCGTCAACGCTGAAGTGCCAGGTGATCGGGGGCTTGACCGGCCCGAAGCGCCCGTCCGGCAGCGGGGGGTTGTCCAGGTCGTGGCCGAACATCCGGCCCAGCGTGGCGAAGGCGTCCGGGTTGGGGCCCCGGGCGGCACCCGGCGGGAACAGCTCGGCCGCCCGGAGGAGCAGGTCGCCGGGCAGCAAGCCGCCCAACTCCGGACGATCCGGCGTGGTGGCCTGGTCGTACCGGCGCGGGTCGTTGCCCCAGTCCTGGAAGAGCGCGTAGGCGAGCATCCCGTTGGTCATGATCACTTGACCGAGCACGCTGCCGAGCACCCGCCGTCGCCACAGCGGATTGAGGAAGAAGTCGTCGGTCAGGTCGTGGTCGTCCATGATCATGTAGGTGGGCACGTTGGCCAGGACGCGCTGCACCTTGGCCAGGCCGAGCAGGAACTCCCGGTGCACCCGGTGGCTACGCAACCGTGACCGAGCCTCCTTCGCCTTTCTGGCGGTCCGATCGGCTGCTGACTCCTTCTTCCGGGATTCGGCCCGCTTGGCGAGCACTGTGGCGCTTTCGAACAGATGCTGCGGGATCCGGCTGGGGAAGACGGGCGGGGGGTAGGCGATGTCCTGGTCCTCCCCCGGCGTGTCGAGCCACCGCAGCGGACCGGCCAGGGGCGGTGCGCCCACCGACGGCCTCAGCTGAGCGCCCGGGATCTCCACCCCCCAGCAGGCGGGCGACCAGACCAACAGGTAGGTGGCCGCGAATTCGCCGAACGAGATCAGGTGGTTGGTGCCGTCCCCGCTGGTGAACTGGGCGCCGCGGGTGGTCAGGTGCAGCCGTCCGAACTGGACGTCGGCCGTCGCGGCGGTCTCCCCCAGCACGCTCACCGGGAAGGCGGGGGCTCCCGCGGGCAGGTCACCCTGGGCGGCGTCCGCGGACGTCTCGTCGACGTAGGCGGCATCGGGCTTCAGCGGATCGGGAGCCACCCCCGTCGACTTCTTCACCTGACCGACCTTGACCCGCTCAACGGCCACCCCGGACGCCGTCCCGATCAACTCGACCCCCAATTCGGCGATCCGCAGCATCATCAGCGAGGCGACGTCGTCGGCGTAGATCTGGTCACCGCCGAGGAACAGCTGGTGGATTCTGGCCCGCGGGTCGCCGACCCGTTCGGCCAGGTATTCGTCCATCCAGGCCAGGGCGTCGCCGTCGTCGTAGCTGGGGCGGCGGCAGGAGCCGTAGGCGAGTTGGAGGTCGTCCAAGGTGGTGGGCGGCAGCGCGAAACTGGGCAGCATGCGGTCGTCGTAGCCGAGCGGTCCGGCCCGGACGCCGCTCACGGTGTGCTCACCGAGGAGGCCGAGGCCGGCCAGGTCGACGGTTGTAGCCCCCGCTTTGATGGAGACGTTGTAGGAGTACAGCCGATCGGACTGAAACACCTTGCCCGAGGCCGGTGGCAGGCGAGCCGACACCAACCCCAGGTGCAACTTCTCCCCCAGCCTGACCGTTGCTGAGCCCGGTCGCGGCGGAGGTGAGTTCGGGTCGTGCGGATCGTCGCTGCTGGCGAACGCCGGGTTGGTGGTGTTGTGGGCGACCCGACCCTCCCAGACCGTCAGCTTCACCACGGCGGGCTGACTGAGCACGATCTGGACCGCGACCAACCCCGGGTCCACACGCCGCAGCATCGGGCCCGCAAGGAGCAGCGGTAGGTCCATGGCGCCTGTCTGAGTTGGGGTAGCTTCGGCGGATCGACTTGCCAGTGAGGCTACTCCCGGCGACCTCGTCCCGGGTAGGCCGTAGAACTACGCAATGCTGACTGGCTCACCTCGCCCCAGCAGGGTGGGGCGGCTCGCTAGCCTGAGCGCCTGGAGCGACGCCGGTCGAGCTCTCTGGTCAAGGGAATGTGGGGACGGTTCGGTGTCAGCAGCGGAGTTCATCTTCATGATCGACCTCGCGGGCACGTTCGCGTTCGCAGTGAACGGCGCCCTCACCGCGACCCGGGCGGTGCGCCTCGACATCGTGGGGGTGCTGGGCCTCGGCCTGACCACCGCCATCGGCGGCGGGATCATGCGTGACGTGCTGATCGGGGCCGTCCCACCCAGCGCGTTCACACAGTGGTACTACCTCGCCGCGGCCGGGAGCGGGGCCACGGTCGCGTTCTTCGTCAGCCGCCCCTCGCGCCTGGTGACCGTCCCCATGATCGTCCTGGACGCCATCGGGCTCAGCCTCTTCTGTGTCACCGGCGCCCAGAAGGCCATGGACTTCGGGCTGGACCCGGCCGCCGCGATCATCGTGGGCGCCATCACGGCGGTGGGCGGAGGGACGATTCGGGACGTCCTGATCGGGCAGGTCCCTTCGGTGCTGACCAGCGGCCTGTACGCGATCCCGGCGTTGATCGGGGCCGCGATCACTGTGCTGGCCGTGGGAGGACCGGTGCTCGGAATTCCGATCGCGGTCGTGGCTGCCGCCGTGTGTTTCGTGATCCGGATGCTCGGGGTGTGGTTCAAACTCGAAGCCCCGAAGGTTGGGTGGCCGGAGCGAGGCGCCTCTGGTGGGTGAGACTCAGCGAAACTCCCCCACAAACACTCGCGGACGTTGTTCGCCAGGCTCGGCCCAGCCGATGACAGCCGACCCGGGATTGGCGTAGACGACGCCGTGCCCCTCAGAGACTGCCAGTCGTATGACATCCCCGTGCGCCACCCGCAGCAGGTACTCGCCATCGTCTCCGATGGCGGAACCACTTCCCCACACCGGGCCAAGGCGCGACATTGCGAGCGTGCCGCCCACCCCACCGTCGCTGCTCAAGGCGACGCGGGTGAGCCCACCGGTACGGGTGTTCAAGGAGAACAGGAAGCCGGCCCCGGGCGTCTCCCCCGAGACGACCCGTCCCACCGTCCAGGCAACAGTTCCATTACCGGCCGTGAGATTCGACAGGTGATAACCATCCACCACGTGGCCCCTGGCGAGCAGCTCGTCGCCGCCACCGCTCAACAATCGGCGGATTTCGTAGACATCGGGTGTGTCGAGGCGACGCTGGGCGAACACCACGGAGTCGCCCAGCACAGCTGGCATCACCGCACCTTGAGCCACCGTTTCAACCCCCGAGGCCACCGAAAGTCGCGTTCGCTGGACGGAGATCGACCAATCCGACGGTTGCCCCACACGCGGGCTAGGGACGGTTGGGACCGCCGTTGCCCAGTACACCCAATCCTCCAGGATCACGGGCTTGGTGCCCCCGAGGCAGTCGGGGAAGCGCTGACCCCCCGGAAGGGTGAGCGAGCGCGCTAGCTCGCGCACCTGGCCGTCGGGGCCGATGGCACGGATCACCCACTCCTGGAAGTCGAGGTCGGTGCTGGGTGTTTCTACCCAGACCACCCAACTGCCGTCCGAATCGGACGCGGTGATCTGGTCGAAGTTGCCCGTCACTCCGAAAGGGTCCTTGAGGCTTTCGGCCAGCTTCACGAACTCCCCGCGCTCCATGACTCCGATGCTCATCGGGGTGAGAAGTGCAACATCCCGGGTGGCTGAGGATCCTATCTCCTGCGTTGACAAGGCCAGCGCGCGCCCCAGGGGATCAATCGCCGAGGGGAAGAAACCGTCCGGGATCTCCCAGGCGGGCTTCGCCTGAAGCTCGTTGACTGCCTTGGCCTTGGTGATCTTCAGCGTCTTCACCGGGGCCGTATCGACCAGCTGATCGGGGTGGAACTTGATCGTGGGTGCCGAGGTAGACGTTGCAGCAGTGGGGAGTGTCGGTTCCGGCGGGTCAGACGTGGTGCAGCCCGTGAGGAGGAGCAGGCAGGTGACACCGGCAAGGGCGCGCTCGGGTCGACGGAACCTGATCACGGACTTCATGGCGCGCTCTCGCTGGGGGACGCCGTCAGGTTAGCGCGGCGCGGATCAGGGCCACGGCCTCGTCCGCACTGATTCCCAACTCGCGGATCCGCTTGGCGTAGGCGGCCGTGGCGATGGCGGCCTCCGTGGCGGATTGTGATCCTTGGACGGAGACGAAGGTGCCGAGCCGACCGCGGGTTTCGATCACACCGGCCTGTTCCAGTTCCCGATAAGCGCGAGCCACCGTGTTCGTGGCCAAGCCCAGATCGGCGGCCAAGGTGCGGACGGTGGGCAAACGATCCCCAACCGCCAGCCGCTTGCTCTGCACTGCTTGGGCAAGCTGATCACGCACCTGTTCGAAGACCGGTACCTGGCTGGATGAGTCGATGATCACCATCTGGAGGTCAGGATTGGCGTAGAGATGGGGGGCGTCACGGGCGGCGATATCGTCCGTAAACCCAGTTGACCAGGACGATCCCGGTCCACACCACGAGCATCCCCGGTAGGCCCGCCTGGTCGGCGCTGATCGCGGTGAGGGGGACACCCAGCCCCATCGAGGCAATGGCCAAGGTCAAGGGCGTCCGGTCGGGTCGCTGTTGGTGAAATGCCGGCGGGGGCGGAAGCTGCGGTAGGGGGGCCGGCAGCGGAGCCTGCGGCAGGGGCGCTAGACCCTGGGGCCCCGGGGTCGGTTGGGCACTCGTTGGCGGTTGTGCCCACAACTCTTCATTGGTCGGCTCACGTCGCTCAGGGGTGCTCATACCCTCCAGGCTAGTTGTCGGGCTGGGGCGCCGCCAGGCGTGCCGGTCAGCTCGCGGCGCGGGAGCGCCCGGGTTCGGGCATGGCCTCGGCACCCGATCGCCATGGCGCTGTGCGCGGGTAAGGTGGCCGCGAGTCGGTGCAGCAGGTCCTCGCCCACTGATCCTCATTGGTCAGCCGACGGGCAGCACAGTTGACCCCAGGCTTCGTGGTGCAGTCCCACCGCCTCGCGAGCCTGACATGGGGAACGACCGCGACCGACATCAAGCGAGGCCATTTACCTGGAGTTTCTGCTCTTGCCGTGTGACCGCGGCATCGTGTCAGGCGTCTCGCTACGCTGGCTGCCGAACCCACCGCCCGACAGGGGTGTCTTATGGCGATCACATCCGTCTTTGTCGATCGGGTTGAGCGATTCTCCCTGGACGTGGACGAGGAATCCGGACGGACGTTCGTCTCCATTCCCGTCCGTAACCAGTACATCGAGTACTCCGAGTGGTACTCGATCGACCGCGAGACGTTCGAACGGTTCATCGGCAATCCGACCCTCGCCCACGACTTCGTCGAGCAGGCTAGGCGGCGTCAGCTCGATCACCTCCTGCTATTACAGCCCGGCACTGACCGGGGCGCGGCCGACTGAGCGGAGGCCGAAGGCGGCGAAGGTGGCATTCGGCCAGGGATGCACCTTCGGGCCTGCGCCCCGCATGGCCGGGGATGATGGGCCTTGCGTCGCGGGGATCGCCCGGAAGCTCGGGTGCCCCAGGGCAGCCAGGAGCAGTCGCCCAGGAAGCCCCGAGAGAGCTGTGCGCCGAGGGCCTGGCGAAGCCCACTCGCCGACTCATACGTTTGTTCGAAAAACTGTCGGTGGCGGCTTGTAGCGTTGTTGGTATGGAGGAGCTGCAGAACCAGGACGCGTCCACGGCGCGGGTGATGCTGCTCGGGCTGGTGGATGCGGTGTTCGATGAGCACGCCGCCCAGGTTCGGCAGGTGGAGTTCATCCGCGATCTGTGTGTCGTGTTCTCGGCGCTGGATCGGACTCCTCCGGTGTTGCCCGGGCAGGAACGGCTGATCCCGTGCGGGGCGGACGGCACCCCGCTGGTGGCGGAGCATTTGGCGACCGAGATCGGGCCGTTGCTGCGGATGTCGATCGAACGAGCGGGCATGCTGATCGCCGATTCGATGAACCTGATCGTGCGGCATCCGCTGCTGTGGGCGGCCACCCGAGCGAACCGGGTGACCGTGTGGCAAGCCACACAGATCGCCCGCAACACCGCCGAAAGCCGGGCTCAGCCAGCAAGCCGCCGCCTGGGTTGATGAACAGCTCGAACCCTCCCTCGGGCACCTCGCCGGGGGACGGCTCCGACGCCGCCTCGCCGGGCTGATCACCCGCGCCGACGTCGAACTCGCCACCAAGAAAGCAGCCCAAGCGCGGGCGGCACGGTTCGTCCGGATCACCCACAACGGCGACGGCACCGCCTTCATCGTCGCCCGCACCGACGCCGTCGACGCCCTACGCCTCAACACCATGCTCACCCAGATCGCGGGGCAACTCCGCCTCTCCGGCGACACCGACAACCACGACGTGCTCCGCGCGAAAGGGCTCGGGGTACTCGCCGACCCCGGCCAGGCGATTGCGCTCCTGGCCGGACCCGACGACACCAACACCGGCGAGGGACAGCCCCACAAGAGCCGGAAGAAGAAGGGCCGACCGAAAGCGGAGCTGGTCGTGCACTTCACGCCCGGTGAACACGTCGGACGCTGCGACCAACTCGGACCAGTCCTCGCCGAACAAATCCGGGACTGGCTCGGCCACCACCACGTCACCGTCCGACCAGTCATCGACCTGAGTGACAACCCGGCCGTCGACGCCTACGAAATCCCCACCCCGATCGCCCGGATCACCCGCTGGCGCCACCCGTTCGACATCTTCCCCTACTCGGCACGCCACTCCGCCGGCCTCGATTTGGACCACACCAGCCCCTACGACCACAGCGAAGACCGTCCCGCCGGGCAAACCAACCCGAACAACCTGGGACCGACCAGCCGACGACCGCATCGAGCCAAGACGCATTCCGGCTGGGAAGTCTCCCAACCCTTCCCCGGCATCTTCTACTGGACCTCACGCCTCGGCTTCCGCTACCAAGTCGATGCGACCGGCAGCCAACGACTCCCCGACGACCAGAAACCCGGCCAGCCCGTCCCCACCACCGAGGACGGGCGAGGCCCCAGGCCAGCATTCAGGATCACCGTCGACCTCAATTGGCCGAGAGCCGCCTAGTCGATAGCCCCCAACGGGTCATCTGCCGATGATGGCTGCGCTCACGCGACAGCTCAGCCGACGCCCTCCACGGCAGCCTCGCTGAACTGCAACACCCCGTGGATCACCTGAGTGACGCCCATGGCCGTGGCCATTCCGGCCTTCACTTCCTCATCGCCGTCGAACACGCCGGTGACCACCAGGGTGTAGATGACCCGGGCGACATACGTCGCCACGAAGCTGGTCTCGTCCAGAATCGCGATGGAGCGGTCATTGCCCGCATCCTTCTCCCCCAGCTGATGGAAATGCACGCAGGTGATGATGAACGCGGGGATGACCAGTACCGCGTCGAGGCCGGCGGCAGCGGCGCGATAGTCGGAGTCGTCATCCTCGCCCTGCCTGAGACCGGCCGCCCCGAAGACGACCTTGTTGAACAAGAAGCAGAAGGTGAAGAACTTGCTCCAGATGTTGATCATGTCGCCCTCGAGCGGGTACTTCGGCACCAGGAAGTTCGCGATTGCCCGCGACAATCCGCCGACAATGGCCGAGGCGACACAGCATCCCGTCAGGGCCATCGGGACCTCAGGGTTCGGGATCAAAGACTCGAAGGCGTCAAGGAACGCTGACACCCAGGCGCACACCCCCGCCGCAACGTGCAATGAGATGAAGACCGCTTCAGCGGCTAGCGGTGACATGACGATCGGGCCAGCGCCGACCGCTGCCGGCGCTGCGCGCCGCAACTGCGTCGGCGCGGTGAACGCGGCCACCAGCGTCGCGTAGTCCTTGGTCTCGATCAGGAACGTCGTCTCGGGGTTGTCCGGGAACGGCGGCGCGTGATCCTTTCCGGCAATGGCCCGACCCAACTTGTAACCGATGGTCACCGGCACCGCCGCGACCCAGCACATGACGTCCAACATCGAGAAGTCCGGGATGCCGATGGCATTGAGGATGTCGGAGATAACCGGGATGTGCATGGGCCCGGTGAAGGCGCTGAGCGCCGCCTTCATGGCTGCGGCCAGCAGGTCCAGGAGGGCGTCGATCACCGCCTGGGCGCTCCGCACAATCGCGTCGCCAAGAATCCCGACGATCCCCTTGAGAATGGCCCCAACCGACATCGAGGGAGCCGCCTTGATCAGATCCTGGAGCTCTTTGAACGCGTCCCCCAGGGTCTTTCCTCGTCCTTGAGCGCCTGCTCGACCACGCTGATCAGGCTCGCCGACGGAGGCGGTCCGGAGGGGTCCGAATTCGGCGAAGCGCCGTGGATGTTGCCCTGGAGATGGTGACTCAGCAAGCCACCCGGCGCATCCGGCCCGGACGCCGAACCCTGACTACTCATCTGACCCTCGGCGGCAGGCCCCACCTTGGAGAAGTCCTTGACCCCCGACCAGGCGTCTATGGCGGCGACGATCGAGTCAATCGCCTGGTCGAACTCCTTCCGCATGACCGTGATCTGGTCAACCTCATGATTGAGGAACACCTCAGTCAGGTTCTGCAGCACGTCCTTGGTGCGCTTGAAGTCGTCCCACTCGAACAGGTATTGCAAGAACTCGATCAGGTCCTCGATGGCGGCCACGATCTTGTCGAAAACCCACCGGACCGCCGAGACCACGTCTTCGATCACACTCAGGACGCACCGATAAATCGCCTCGCCGATCTTGACCACGAATTCCCAGGCGTCCTCAAACCATCTGACCAGCATCTCCCAGAACGTTTCCTGGGCACCCAACTGCTCTTCCGCCAGCGATTCAGCGGCCGCGTGCGCGCGCGCCCTGAGTTGCGTTGGGCGGGTCTCCAAGTACTGGAACAGGTCCCCCGAGTCGACCTTGGGAGCATCCGCCGGCACCACGAAGCTCGCCCCCACTGCAGCCATGGCCTTGAGGTGTGCTGGGCTCGGCGGCTTCTTCGGATCGGCATAGACCGCGGCGCATTGCATGTTCAGGTGCGCCACTTGGCCCAGCGTCCCGTCATCAACCCCGTCACGGACGAGCTTGCGCGGGGTCACCAACTGACCGTTGACATAGGTGGGAATCGAAGCGTCCCGCAAAGCCTTGGTCGACTGGAGGTCGGTCGCTTTCTTGAACGCCTTGTGCATCGGATTGACCGCAGTGGCGCTGGAGGGGTCGTCCACCACAGCCATCTGCCACTGGGCTCCGGTCAGCCGCGGCACTGCCTCCACGATGGTGAGGGTGCCTACTGCGTCGGTGGCGACATGGATCGGGGTCGGGCCGACGAGGTAGTACAGATGATTGATGTATACGCTGGTCACGGTCGGCGACGACAAAGCGATCTTCGCCCCTGCTGCGGGCTTGTTGTTCGCATCCTTGACGTGGGCGGTGGTGGTGTAGGAGTTGAACGATCGCGCCGGAACCTTGGTGTCCGCCGGCGGCAGGGTCACGTCCCGCCACGTCCAACTGCCGGTGCCCGGTGACTTCACCCCCATCTTCAGCGAACCCTCACCGGTGTGCGCCAAGAGGGTGTTGGCGCTGTTGGCCCGGTTGATGAAGGGCGAGACCTGCTCCACCCCGGCCAGGATCGGTAGCGCCAGCGACCAAGCGGCCGGGTCGTCCACCTTGGCTCGCGGGCAGGACGTGTAGAACGTCTCGTTCTCGGCGTTGCGGCCCCACACCGTCACGACGTCATCAAGGGCAAACGCGAAGAGGTCTCTGACCCCGGTGAACAACGAGTTGGAGGTGGCAACTGTCGCGACCGAGCCGTTGCCCTGATTCGAGCTGGCGAAACGATAAAGAACCCCCGCCGCCGCGGCGTAGAGATCGGAGCTGGCGTCGGGGTTGCGGCACGCCGCGATCGCGTCGGCCCGCTGATCCCCCGCCTTGGTCAGGGCAAGATAATCGGTCAGCGGATTTCGATCCGGTCGCAGATCGTTGAACAGCGGGGTGTAGATGATTTGCGGCTTACCGTCGATTTCCCCGCTGACATAGACGCCATCGATGGTGGCATCGGACTTTCTGCCCAGCACACTGGCGTAGCTGCCGGCTTCGATATCGACCGGAACGTCGTGCTGATGCCACGCCTTGCCGCCGGCCTTGGCACTGTCGATGTAGTAGCGCGTGATCTCGTGGGTGTTGCTGCCCGGGTCGCGCACCACGTCAGCAATGAGGTATTCCCCGTCGGTGGCTTCACTGAGGAAAACCCCGCGACCTCCAGTTGTGGTCGCGGCGTGGTGGGATCGTCATAGGGCACGGCATTCCAGGTGGGCGCCTTGACAATCCCCAGTGAGGCCGGGCTGAGCGAACAGCGATAGAGCTGATCGCTCGCGTGCCCGGCATTGGTCGAGCGCAGCACCATGGCCAACTGCAAAGAGAGATCGTCCCGCTGGGCAACGGCGAAGTGCGCACAGGTTTGCCCCGGGTAATCGTGGCTCAGGTTGATCGTGTTCCAGCCCTGGCGGACGCCCGGCGTCTCAGCGGTGACGTTGAAGGCCCCGTATTCGCCGATCGAGAACAGGAGCGCACCCCCATCAGCGTTCTGAACCGCCACGAACTGCTGGTCGGGGGCCATGATGGTGGCCTGCAGGTAGTTCTGCATCAGTTCGGTGGACGACTCAATGGTGTAGGTACTCATGTTCTTACGTCTCCTTTGGATTCAGCTGGGGTCGGCGTAGGTGACGTGGGCGATCAGATCCTGGTGATCTGAGAATCGGACGTCCTTGAACAGGAATCCCTTCCCACCGGGGAAGATCACGTTGTCGATCAGCGACAGGGGCACGTCCACCATGGCGGCCTGCAGGCTACCCTTCGCCGCGGCTTGTGCCCGCTCGAAACGATCCTTGAGGTCAGGCACCAGGGACTCGTGACTGATGGACGCCGAGTTGTCTGTCTGGGTCGAACTGCGCTGGGCGACCAGAGCGCCACTGTGATCAACGGCCAGCGTGAAGGTGTCTGTGATGGTCAAGTCGACCAGATTCCACTCCCGGCGAAAGAAGGTCACCATCACCAACTTGCAATAGACGACCGCGTGCTGAGTCACGGTCAGGACGTTGCCCGAACAGCTCACGCTCAGATCGAACGACGTCCTGCCAAGGTTCCAACTCGTCCCACTCAAGTAGTCGTATTCCTGATGAGCGCCGAACTGCCAATGCAGCAACAACTCCCCCGTTGGGGGCGCGGTAAGAGTCTCGACATCGATCGCCAAACCTGGGGGTGTCTTACCGGGGGGCCACGTGTGATTGCGCGGAACTATTCCGAAGAGGGCACCGTAGGTGACCAATCCCACCTCCACATAGATCGGGTCAGGCAGCCATTTGTTCGAATCGACATAGGAACCAAGGTGCGATTGCAAGGAGTTCACGAAGAGGTGTCTATTCATGGCGCAAACGCCGTCGAAGGAGTTTGCTTCGGCCGCATCGACCCACTCCCAGGAAAACGGCTTCGACACCGGCAACGCATGGCCGGCCGTGGCGCACAAGTAGTTCAACGTGGCCAGCTTCGGGTCCGCCGCATTGTGGTTGATGCTGAACTCGGTCTGCAGGCTGGACAAGGGATCCCCGCTGGCGGGGGTGACCGCCACCACGGCCGCACCGGCCCCGGCCATCTCGGCGAAGTACTTGATGCTGAAGTCCTCGTACAACAGCTCCAGCAGCTTGGGATTCTTGACCCCCGAGATCTGGGGCCGGTCCGAGCAGGCCGCGTTCGCGAAGTCGAACAGGAGCTGACGGATGGTGAAGTCATTGGGGGCACCGGTGAGCTTGGCTTGGGTCGGGACGGGCAGGTTCCCGAAGGCCGCGGACGCGATGAAGGCCGCATTGTCGGCGACGGGCTTGTCCACCAGCTTCACGACATAGGTGAAGACCCACGGGGCTCCCTCGGGGCCCTTGGGCTGGGCGTACGACCCCAAGACAGCCGCCCGGCCGGGGGCCTTCTTCACCTCGACCAGCAGGAAGTTCTTGCACAGCAGGCGGTATTGGACTGGATCGGCAGCCGTGGGTCCCAGGGTGACCACGTCCGGGAGGCTGGGCACCGCGAACCCGTCCGGAAGACCCATCGCGGCATGGAAGCCGAACATGAACCCGGCGTTGTAGAGGTTCTCCACCAGGGTTTGAAACCCGGGGCTGCCTGGGTCGGGCAAGTTGAACGGATCCGCTCCCTTGGCGTTCGCGATGAGGGTTTGGTAATCAATCTGCGTCGGATTTGAATCGTCATCGTAGACGTAGCAGATATTGACCATCGGCTGCTTCGAGTGCAGAAACGCCAGCGCGGTGGCGTTGATACTGTCCTGCGTCACCGCCACGACGTAGTCGTAACCATAATCGGGGGAGGATAGAAAAGACTGCGAAGCGCCCATAGCGTTTGTCCTTCGTCTGCGGGGTTGATGGGGTGGCCGAAGTCGGCATTTGCGTGACAATTAGTAGAGTCGTCGGTGACCCGAGGAGGCACTCCACAGCATGTTGGACTCAGCGAACCCCGTCAAGGGTGCCTTCATCACGATGGGAACGCCCTTAGGTAAGCCCTCTCGTTTTGAGGCATTCAGAATATGAGCGCTAAGCAATTCTGCTCACAAGTGGGCGCCTCCTCCTGATTCTCGTTACATTTCGTCGGGCCTCACGCTTGAACAGTGCTGCTCAGCTCCGGAACGCGGCGACCCATGAAGGGACGGCCTCGGTGTCCAGGTCCTCGGCACAAGCGTCGCTGCGAGACCTCGTGACCGCCGGCCGACTCCCGGGGATCACGGTGGCGGTTGCGAGACACGGAGAAGTGGAGTTCATCGACTCGATCGGCTACCTGGACGTCGAGCACGAGGTCGCGCTGAAGCCCGACAGCATTCTGCGGATCTACTCGATGACCAAGCCTGTGATCGCGACAGCCGTCATGCAGCTGGTCGAGGAAGGTGCGCTCACCCTGCAAGACCCAGTGGCCCGCTGGATACCCGGTTTCGCGCACCTGCGCGTGATGGAGGATGACGCCAACCCCACCCTGGGTACGGTGCCGCCAGCGCGGGAGGTTTCTATTCGCCACCTCCTCACCCACACATCGGGAATCTCCTACGGTTTCCAGCAGGCCCCGGGGGTGTGCGAGGACAGCTACCGAACTGCGGGGCTGGTCGGTCCGACCTTTGCGTTGACCTACCCACTTGACGACCTCGTCGACCGGATCTGCGGTCTGCCGCTGGCGTTCCAACCCGGAATGGGGTGGCGCTACGGCCTCAACTTCGACGTCCTCGGCCATCTGCTCGAAATCATCAGCGGCCAGCGCCTCGACACCTATCTCACAGAGCGCATCCTTCAGCCGCTCGGCATGACCGACACCGGCTTCTCCGTTCCCGCGAGTGAACGGTCACGCTTCGGACCGCTGTACGCGGTGACCGAGGGTGTGGGTCTGAACGTGGTCGATCCCGTCCAGAACAGCCCCTGGACCCGGCCGGACGTCGTGCTGAGTGGCGGCGCTGGCCTCGTCTCCACCGCAATCGACTATCTCCGATTTGCCTTGATGGTGCGTGGTGGTGGCCAGTTGGACGGCGTCCGCATCCTCCGACAATCAACGATCGCGGAGATGACAACCAACCAACTCAGCGGGCCGGAGATGCCCGTGCGTTGGGAGGGAGTACCCGATCCGGCCCTGGGCCATGGCTACGGATTCGGCGTCTCGGTGACGGAGCCGCATCGCTTCGGCTGTATCGGCATCAACGGCGGGCAGGTCTGGATCTATCCAACGCAGGATGTTGTGGTCTTGGCCATTGCGCAGACGTTCATGGACTTTTCCGCCTCGGACGCGTTCATCGCCGCCGTCGCCCCCAGCTGATCGTCCCCAGTCTCAGGGGAGCGGACTCGCTGCTAATAGAGGCCGAGGACGATCGAGAGTGCGCGGTCGACGTCGGCAAGTTCGGCGGAGCTGAGTCGACCGGCGAAGTCGCCGAGGCGGGTTTCGACGTTGATTGCTGCCGTCTGTTCGATGAGGACGTAGGTGGCGGTTCCGTCCATGTCGATTCTGGGACGGAAGTCCGTCGGGATGACGCTCGTTGACGTGGGTGCGATGAGCATGGTTGACAGCTGCAGGTCGTCGGACTGGACTACTACGGCGTAGCGCGGCCCGCGCTGTTCGTGACCCTCGGCGGAGCGATTCGCGCGCAGTCGGTAGATGTCACCACGCACGCAACGACTCCATCTCCGTGGCCAAAGCAAGCATTTCCGCGCGATCAACTGGGCTCTCGCGGACCAGCTTGGCTTGCTCCCGCACCCTGGCCAGGACGGCTTCACGCTCGGCCGCCTTGATCGCGTCGCGCACGACTTCGGAGCGGTTCTGCCCGGTCAGTTCCACTAGGTGAGCAAGGGCTCGCGCTGTTGCCTCGTCAGCCCGGATCACAATCTGCGCCATGTCGCCATAATACAACACGCAATGCAACCTGCACTGCGACGGTGTGCGCGCTCCCCGGCATTGCAGGAATCCCTATCGATGGCCTCTTGAGTTGACTCAGAACTCGTTCCAGGAGAGCCGCTCCTTCATCAGCCTCCAAAGGCCGTCTTTGAGGGGCACCCCGATCACCCTGGCTAGGCGATCCCCGAGTGCATCGCCACGCCGAATTGACTCCACATGGCCATGAACCGAGGGGACCTGCCAGAACCCGTCTTCCCGTTCCCAAGTACGCAAGCGCAGCGGGCCCGCTGGGCCAACCGGATCAGGCACCTCCAACGGGTACTCCCTCACGACACGCCACGTGCTGGTATCGACCTCAAAGACCTCAGCCAGTTCCTTGCCACGCTGGCGGCCGGGGGGTCGCCGATACAGGTGGCTGAAATCAGGGCAGACAATCCCGTGGAACGGTCAGGGGCGGCGTTGCTCATCACTGACCTGTTTCAGCTCAAATGTCGCATTTGGCGGGTTTGATCAGTCCACCCCTGGCGGGTTTGGACGATGGTTTCTGGTCTGATTGTTGCGCTGTTGGCGGTGGTGGGCAAGGCGTCGCTGGGCGGCGTCGTGGAGGCCTTTGCGGCCGGCGGCGCGGATGGCGACGCCTCGCCCTTGGTGTTCGTCGTCGGGGGTCACGTACCGATTGAGGAGTGGAGCCGGACCGTAGTTGTACTCGATCTGGATGCGGTCGAGTTCGGCCCGCAGCACGGCGGGGTCACGTATCGCCAGTAGGTGCGGCCATTCGGCTTTCAGGGTGCCGTTCAACGACTCGATCCACGCTTGATCGGTCGGTGTGGACGGCCTCCCGAAGTGCTGCGCGATGGCCACCAACGCCATGAACTTCCGGGTGTCGGTAGCGATCATCTGGGATCCGTTGTCCGACACGGCGAGCAGCAGCGGGGTGAGGCCGTCGTCGGTGTCGGGGTCGACCCGGCCGGTGGCGGCCCGCTCGAGAGCCTGTTCCAACAGGCCTTCGGTTCCAGGGCGGTGGTGAACCCCGCCTGCACCTGGGTCGTGGTTTCCTCCGACGACACCAGATGCGTGAGCCACTTGCGTGAAACCAAGTCCTCGATGATCAACACCTTCGCCCCACACCGCATGAAGTGGGTCGTGTCGTAGATCCAGATCGAGTTCGGCCGATAGGACGCCCAGTCCGGGAACGGTCGCCGTTCCCCCCGCGCCGGCCGCGGCAACGGACGAAAGTGCTTGTCAGACTCGATCAGAACCCTGCGGACGGTCGACGGGGCTGCCCAGAACCGGCCCAGATAGGAACCCCGAAACGCGAGCCGGCGATGGGACCTGTCCCGCTCACCCCAGTCGTCGAACAAGTCCACGATGGCGGCGATCTCATCGTCCAGAAGACTGTTGACGACGACCCCACCCGGCCGCCGGTCGGCCAGATCAGTACCTCGGTGCTGCCAGCGTTCCACCCGCCGCCGGCTGATCTGGAGCACATCGCAGGCAGCCTGCAGACTCCAGCCCTCGCCGACGGCGTGGTCGATCAGGTCGAGCAGTCCGGCCTTGCCGGTGGCGTCGACACGCACCGGGATGGGGGTCGCTCACCCCCATCCGGAGCCCCCTTTCCCTCCACCAACGTCAGCCTGACCGCCAACTCCGCCAGCCGGGCGACCTCGGCGTTGGCCGCGTCCAGCTCGACATCCCGGACGGTCTTCCCGACCCCCGGCCTCGACGCCGACAGCGCGGCCATAGCTCCCTCATTGGCGACCTGCCGAACCTTCATGATCGTCGACCGGTCCACACTGTCGGCGGCTCCGGTTCGACATCGAGCGCGCACCGGGCCCTGTCAAGCTTCGTGAAGGTAGGACTGGTGACAGCTGAGAGGCGTCCACTTGCGATCATCTACCGCGCCAATCGCGAGCACGTGCTGTGGCCTGTTGTGGAGCTGGCATTGGCCGCACGATCGCGGGCGTTCGATAGCATCCGGAGCTTCTGCGAAGAGGCGCTCCCCGCAGAACTCGACCTGACCGTGGCTGTCTACGGCTCGGTCGCCCGTCGTGAGTCCACGCTCGAGTCGGACCTCGATCTGTTCCTGGTTTATCCCGACGGTATCGATGAGGACGCGCGAGCGGACTTCAGTTACCAGATTGCCAGTCATGCCCAGCGCGTCACGGGCAATGAGGCACAGGTGTACTCAGTCGAACGCGCGGAACTCGCCCACCGAATCGCCGAAGACGATTCGCTGGTCGCCAACGTTCTCGCTGACGGCATCCTCCTTTTCGGGCCACCGCTGCGACCTGTTGCGGGGAACGCCGCATGAGCCCCCGCATCAGTCCCAGGAGGCAACCGATGGATGCCGCCGCCGCGCGCATCCGCCTGAAAGACGGGCGGACGCGCCTAGTCTCCGCTGAGCTGCAGCTCAGCGGCGCGAGCCCGCACGAGTGGAAGCACGCCGCCGAGGTCGCCGTGAGCGCGGGAATTGCCGCGAGCGATGCGATCTGCGGGCACGTGCTCGGCTACAAAGTGGCGTCCGAGTCTCATCCGGACGCTGTCGCGGCGCTGCGCGCGGCATCGAACGCAGCAACCGCCAAACATCTCGACACCCTGTTGGCGGCAAAGTCCGCCTGATCCTATGGTGAGGGTGTCCCTACCCACGCAGATGCGTCACGGCATGTCCTTCACGCTCGACGACTGCTTGACGCAGCCGAGTCCGTACTCAGCAGCTGAGCCACCCTCTGAGCTTCGTTGCGCCGGTCTCGTTTTTCGCTTTCGGCTTGGCCGCCCCAGCCTCAGAAACGCACCCGTTGAGGCTTTTCGTACACGGCGTCGTCCACACGGGCGCTCCGGCAGGATTTGTCAGACCGGAACAGTAGCCGTTGACTAGGGATTTTACCTGGAGCGGGCGACGGGAATCGAACCCGCACTGTCAGCTTGGGAAGCTGATGTTCTGCCATTGAACTACGCCCGCGAGGCGCTTGCTGGAAGCCCGGACAGTCTAACCCCAGAGCCGGACGCCATGCACACAGGGGGCACGCCGCGGACCCCTGCGGGTCTCCCCGGAGCGTGCCCTGGAAGGTCCCCAAACCCCGTGACCAGCCACCACGAGCGTCGTAGCGTCGGAGCATGACCTACACAGAACCCAGTGATGTCGGCCCGGCGGTCGGCGGCGATCTGCCGGTGGCTGAGGCGGACCGTCAAGCAGTGATCAATCTGTTGACCGCTGCCCGCGACGAGGGACGGCTGAGCCCCTCCGATCATGACCAGCGCCAGCAGGCCGCCCTGTACGCCCGAACCTTTGATGACCTCGTCCCGTTGACCCGCGACCTCGTGGCCCCGCGCTCGGCACCCCTGACCCCCAGCCCCGCTGATCCCGATCTGATCGTCTCGATCCTCGGCAGCACGCACCGCACCGGCCCCTGGGAGGTGCGCCGCCACATCTCCGCCCTGAGCATCCTGGGCAGCGCCAAGCTGGACCTGACCCAGGCAGTCTTCCTGGACAACGTGTGCGAGGTGAGCGTGTTCTGCCTCCTGGGTGACGTCACGGTCATCGTGCCGGACGGGGTCTCGGGGAGGAACGAATGCATCTCGATCCTTGGTGATACCGGGGTGAAGTGGCTGGTGCCACCCGTACCCGGTGCACCGACGGTGATTCTCAAGGGTGTCGCCGCGCTGGGGGACGCCAAAGTCCGAGGCGCCACGAAGCGACCATGACACGGTTGCCGAGTTGTCGGTGCCGCCACCTATCGTGAAGGGCATGGACGCCCTCTTCGCACCCCCTCAGGAGAACTGGCAACGGTTGTCACCCCGCTACGCCACCGTCCGCCGAGTCGGCAGCTTGGTCACCGCGGCGATCGCCTTCGGCTTTCTCGCGGCTGTGGTCGGGCTGCTCACCGAGAACTGGTGGTGGGCGGGCCTGGTCGCCGTCGCGGGGGCGGCGTTCTGCGCCTGGTCGTGGTGGCGGATCGGGCGCTGGGTTCGCTCGTGGGGCTACGCCGAACGCGCGGACGACCTCTACGTCACTCACGGCGTCATGTTTCGCAGTCTGACCGTGGTCCCCTACGGCCGGATGCAGGTGGTCAAGGTGGAGGCAGGCCCGATCGAGCGCTCTCTTGGCCTGGCCAGCGTCCACTTGATCACGGCGAGCATTCAGACCAATGCCCGCATCCCCGGCCTGCCCGAGGCAGAGGCAGCGCGGCTTCGGGACCGGTTGACCGAGGTCGGGCAGGCGCGCGGGGCCGGCGTATGAGTGCCGGCGAGCACCTGCCCCCGTCCTCGTGGCAGGGCACACCCACCCTCGCCCCCCTCGTCGCACCGCCCGTTGCGGCGGAGACGGTGGTCGAACGGCCGCATCCTCTGACACCGCTGGTCCGCGGCTGGATCCTGCTGGTGGCCGCCGCCTGGATGCTGCTGCGCGATCTGCTTCCCGACGGGTCGGGTGAACCCGCCAGCCTGCCGCCGCTGAACGTCATGTCGCTCGGCATCGGCGTGGCCGTTCTGGGCTCGGTGGTTTGGGGCTTCCTGGAGTGGAAGTTCACCCGCTTCGTCGTGGACGACAACGAGCTGCGGATCGAGTCGGGCTTTCTGACCCGCACCTCGCAACGCATCCGCTTCGACCGCATCCAATCGATCGACATGACCCAACCGGCGGCGGCCCGCCTGCTCGGCCTGGCTGAGTTGACCATCGATGTCGGCGGCGAGGGCGGCACCCGGTTGCGCTACCTGACTCGGCAACGGGCCACCGCTATGCGCGACTACCTGTTGATCCGTGCCCACGGCTACAACGCCGCAGCCGGGGCGCCCTCGCTCGCCGGAGCCCTGGACGATCTGGGCGGCACGGACGAGATCCTGATCCGGGTGCCACCGCAGCGCCTCCTGGTGGGGGCACTCCTCTCCCACGAGTTGCTGCTCGGACTGATCCCCATCCTGATCGTCCTGGTGGTCGGGCTCACCATCGAGGGCAACCTCGGCGCGAGCCCCTGGATCCTCTTGGGGCCGATGATCCCGATACTGCTCGGGGTGGGCGGCTTTGTCAGCAAACGGGTGATCGGCCAATGGAACTACACCCTGGCCCGCAGCGGACCGGGGCTGAAGATCGTCCGCGGCCTGACCAGCCTGACCAGCCAGTCGGTTCCGCGGCACCGCATTCAAGGCATCCGGATCGTGCAGCCGCTGTGGTGGCGCAAGCTCGGCTATTTCCGGATGGATGTCTCCGTGATCGGCTACGGCAGTCAAACCACCGATGAAGACCAGGCCGGCACCAGCACGATCCTGCTCCCGATCGGGACGGCCGCCGAGGTGGCGATCGCTCTGCAGAACGTGTGGCCCGGCCTCGACCTGGACGCGATCCCGCTGACCCCCGCCCCAAGCCGATCCCGCTGGCTCGCGCCCTTCGCGCAAGGCTGGCTGGCCTTCGGAGTCGGCGATGGAGTGATCGTGAGCCGCACCGGTTGGCTCAGCCGGGCGCGGGCGATCGCACCGCACGCTCGACTGCAATCGTTGAAGCTCACCCAAGGTCCCCTGCAGCGCCGAATCGGACTGGCCAGCGTCCAGCTACAGACCGGATCCTTCGTCGACGGTGCGGTGATCAAGCACACCGATGCGCCCACGGCCCGCGCACTCGTGCTGGCCGAGATCGACCGGATGGGCTGAGTCAGTTGGCGGCCCGGCGCGCGTTCCACGCGCTGGCAACCATCTCGTCCACCGAGTAGCGCATCTTCCAGGCAAGATCGGCGGCCGCCCGATCGCCATTGGCCACGATCCGGTCCGGGTCTCCTGGCCGGCGCGGCCCGACCTCGGGCGTGAACGCGATCCCGGTGATCCTGGCCATGGCGTCCATGATCTCGATCACACTCAACCCGTCGCCACTGCCCAGGTTGTAGGACGGGCGGAGCTCGCGACCGGCCATCATGGCCTGCGCCGCCGCCACATGGGAGGCCGCCAAGTCCCCCACGTGCACATAATCACGCACACAGCTGCCGTCAGGGGTGGCGTAGTCGGTGCCGTTGACCCGCGGCGTCTTCCCGGCCAGCAGAGCCTCGATCACGATCGGGAACAGGTTGTGCGGGCTGACGTCGTACACCTCATCGGTGGCCGAGCCGACCACGTTGAAGTAGCGCAGACTGACCCCGGCGAAGCCGGGCAGCGCCCTAGCGGTGTCATTGATCACCCACTCACCGATCAGCTTCGACTCCCCGTAGGGCGACTCCGGACGAGTCGGGTCGTCTTCGGTGACGATGTCCCCTTCCGGCGTGCCGTACACCGCAGCACTGGAGGAGAAGACGAGCCGGTTCACCCCGGCCCGTTCCATCGCCTGCAGCACGCTGACGGTGCCGGTGACGTTCTGGGTATAGGTGTGCAGCGGTCGCCGCACCGAGACCCCGGCGTACTTGAACCCCGCGACATGGATCACCCCGGCGCATTGGTGGACATCGAGGGTGTTGGCGAGCAGATCAGTGTCCAGAATGCTCCCCTTGATCAGCGGCACACCGTCGGGCACGAAGCGCTCCAGCCCCGAGGAGAGATCGTCGAAGACGACCGGGGCAATGCCCACGTCCTGAAAAGCTCGAACCACATGCGCGCCGATGTAGCCCGCTCCGCCAGTGACCAACCACGTTGTCATGGCTGGAGTCTTTCAGACCCGGCAGGCGGCTCACTAGGGTGTCTGCCATGACTCAAAACTTGGTGCTCGGCATTGACATCGGCGGCTCAGGAATCAAAGGCGCGGTGGTCGACCTGACCACTGGCCAGTTGGTCGGCGAACGCCTCCGCATCGAGACGCCGGCCGAATCCACGCCGCAGAATGTGGCCGGCGTCGTGGGTGAGATCGTCAACGCTTTCGCCGACCAGATCGGTGACGGCCCGATCGGCCTGACCATTCCTGCCGTGGTCACGCACGGCCGCACCCGCTCCGCGGCCAACATCGACCCGTCCTGGATCGACGCTCCCGCCCAGCAGATCTTCGAGCAGGCGCTGGGACGCGGCGTCGTCCTGGTCAACGACGCCGATGCGGCCGGCTTCGCCGAGGTCAAGTTCGGCGCCGCCAAGGACAACCCCGGCCTGGTGATCGTGACCACCCTGGGCACCGGCATCGGCAGCGCGATGATCTACCGCGGCATGCTGATCCCCAACTCCGAGCTGGGCCACCTGGAGATCGACGGCTACGACGCCGAGAAGCGGGCCGCGGCCAGCATCCGGACCAAGGAGGGCCTGAGCTACGACGAGTACGTGCCGCGGCTGCAGCGTTACTACGAGACCGTCGAAATGCTGTTCTGGCCCGACCTGCTGGTGGTCGGCGGCGGCGTCAGCAAGAAGGCCGACAAGTTCCTGCCCAAGCTGAAGCTGAAGACCCCGATCGTGGCCGCCACGCTGAAGAACGAGGCAGGCATCATCGGCGCCGCCTTCCTCGCCGTCGAGGGCGCAGCCTGACTCACATCCGCTCGGGAGCAGCGATCCCCAGAAGGTCGAGGCCAACGGCCAGCACCTTCTGGGTCGCGGCGCACAACGCCAACCGGGAGGTTTTCACCTCGCCCTCGCTGCGCAGCACCGGGCACTGCTCGTAGAAGGATGACAACGCGGTCGCCACGTCGTAGAGGTAGCCGCAGAGCCGGTGCGGCTGCAGGGTGACGGCAACGTCGTCCACCACCTCGCCGAACCGGGAAAGCAGCAGCGCCAACTGCTGCTCGGCATGCTCTTCCAGGAGGGTCACGCGATCAAACGCGAACCCCTCAGCTTCGGCCTTGCGCAGAATCTGGCTGACCCGCGCGTGGGCGTACTGCAGGTAGGGCCCGGTGTTGCCGGTGGTGGCCACCATCCGCTGCACGTCGAAGACGTAATCCTTGTGCAACGAGTTGGACAGGTCGGCGTACTTGATCGCCGCCAGGGCAATAGACGGGGCGACTTCGGCCTCGGCTGCGACCAACAGGTCGGCCAACAAGACCGAGGTGCCTTCGCGGGTGGCGAAGCGACGCCCGTCCGCGCCCAGCACCTGACCGAAGCCGATGAACTCCGCACGCACCCGCTCCGGCAGGTAGCCGGCCATCCGACAGACCGCGAACACCTGGGCGAAGTGGTGCGCCTGCGGGGTGCCGACCACGTAGATGATCCGATCGGCACCGAGGGTGCCGACCCGGTGCCGGATCGTCGCCAGGTCGGTCGCCGAGTAGCCGAAGCCGCCGTCCCGTTTCTGCACGATCATCGGGGTCTCGCTACCCTCAAGGAAGACACACCAGGCACCATCGTCCTGTACGGCAAGGCCTTGTGCCTTCAGATCCTCCAGCACGAGGGGCAGATCGGCGTTGTAGCCCGACTCCCCCGCGATGTCGTCATCGGTCAGGAGAACGCCGAGCCGGGCGTAGGTCTCATTGAAACCGGCCAACGAGACCGCGATCAGGGCCCGCCAGATCTGGTTGGTTTCGGCGTCACCGGACTGAAGTGCCACCACCCGGACGAGGGCCGCGTCAGCAAAGGCGGGGTCGGACTTGAAGTGCAGGTTGGCCCGTCGGTAGAGCGCCTCTGCCTCGACCAGGGTTAGCCCGGCGACGTCCGTCCCCTCGTGCAGCACCTGTTCGACCAACATGCCGAACTGGGTGCCCCAATCGCCGATGTGGTTCTGCCGGATGACGGAGTTGCCCTGAGCCGACAGCACCCGGGCGAAACAGTCGCCGATGATGGTCGAGCGCAGGTGGCCGACGTGCATCTGCTTGGCCACGTTGGGCGCCGAATAGTCGATCACCACGGTCTGCGGTTCGGGCGCGCGATTGATCCCGGCGAGGTCGTCGTCCAGCACCTGCGAGGCCACCTCAGCCAGGACGGCTGCTTTGATCCGGATGTTGATGAAGCCGGGTCCGGCGATCTCCAGCGGCTCGCACAGGTCGTCCAGCTGAGCTTCGGCCACGATCCGGGCGGCGATCTCGCGCGGCGGTTTGCCTTCGGCTTTGGCCAGGCGCAACGCCACGTTGGACTGGAAATGACCGAACTGAGGTTTGGTGGCGGGCCGCATCTCGGGATCGACGCCGGTGACGGCTTCGAACCGGGAGGCCAGCAGGGAAGGCAACGACAGCATGCGATGTATCTTCCCACGCTGAGCATCGCGGTTCTCACGGGGTATCTTCGAGGGCGACACCAGCTCGCCGAATCGGAGACTCCTCATGACCAGCCGCATCGTGCAGGCCCGCGTCCTCGACACGCCGCTGCAGGTCGAGGCGATCGCAGCCTCAGTCGGTGACGATGCTGCGGGCGCGACCGTGACCTTCCTCGGCGTCGTCCGCAACCATGACGGCGGCGAAGCGGTGACCGAGATCGAGTACGTCGGCCACCCCAGCGCCGATCAGGTGATCGCCGAGGTCGCGGCCGAGTTCACCGAGCGCGAGGGAGTGCACGCGATCGCCGCCGTGCACCGGGTCGGCACTCTGAGGGTCGGCGACACTGCCCTGGTCGTGGCGGTCGCCGCCTCTCATCGGGGGCAGGCCTTCAGCACCGCGTCCGACCTGGTCGACCGGATCAAGCAGCTGTTGCCGGTGTGGAAGCGCCAGTTGTTCACCGACGGGCGAACCGAGTGGACCGGCTGCCCGTGATCGGCGCTCAGCCGGGCTTGGGAGCCCCCGGACGGGCGTAACGCCACCAGGTCACACCGACGCACATTACAGCCCAGGCGATCCCGATCAGGTAGAAGGTGGTCGGAGACATGATGGTCAGGCCCACCCCGAACAGGAACGGCCCGAAGGCGGCGATGGCACCCGTCCAGCCGATCACGCCGCCCGCCTGGCGACGCTCGAAGATCATCGGCATCTGCTTGAACGTGGCGGCGTTGCCGATTCCGGAGAACAGGAAGATGGCCAACATTCCGCCGAGGAACTGATTGAAGCCGCCCTGCAAGGCCGCCGCGGAGCTCGTATCGGGAGTCAGCGCGGGGATGGTCAGGGCGATCGATCCGATCAGACCGACGCCGGAGACCAACGTCCAGATGGCACCGCCCGTCCGATCGGTCAGCGGACTGAACAGCACCCGGGCACCGGCCCCGACCAGCGGCCCCAAGAAAACGAACGCGACCGGGTCGGGCAGCGCGTAACCGGGCACCAACATGGTCGCGCTGGCGCCGGCACCCGAGACGATCAGCGGGTTCCCGGCGCCGTACAGATTCGCCATCAGCAGCCCGAACTGCGCCGCCAGACCGGAGAACGTGCCGAAGGTCATGATGTAGAGCAGCGTCATCCACCAGGTGTCCTGGTTTTTGAAGATGTCGAACTGCTGCCGGATGTTGGCTTTGACCGGAACTGACTTGAGGTACTGCCAGGCGATGATCGCGCCGACGATGATGAACGGAATGTAGAAGAACGCCGCGTTCTGATACCAGACGGTGACACTTGGCTTTCCCGGCACGGCCATCTGTTGACTGGCCCCGAGGATGCCCAGCATCCCGAATCCGATCAGCCACGGTGTCAGCAACTGCACCAGGGAGACGCCGAAGTTGCCGATCCCCGCCTGCAGGCCCAGCGCCACTCCCTGCAGCTTGCGCGGGAAGAAATAGGACGTGGAGGGCATGAAACCCGAAAAGGCTCCACCACCGATGCCGGCCAGGAAAGCCAGCGTCAGCAACTCCCAATACGGTGCGGTCGGGGATTGCACCCGCACCCCCCAGCCGAGCACCGGAAAGATGAGCAACAGGGTGGTCAGCGCGACCATCTTCCGGGTGCCCAACATGGGCGGCAGCACCATCCAGACCAGCCGCATCAGCCCGCCGGAAAGGCCAGGAATCGCGGCCAACCAGTAGAGCTGCTCTTTCGTCCAGGTGTAGCCGATGGCGTTCAGCTTCGGCACGATCGCCGAGGGCAGGAACCATGCGGCAAAGCACATGGTCAGGGTGAACGTCGTGATCCAGAGGGTCTGCCAAGCCAACGGCTTGTCCCAGGTCTCCTCGTTTTCCGGATCCCACGACGTCAGCCATTCGCTGCCGCGGACGGGTTGGACGGCGGTCATGTCAATGCCTCCTGAGGAGTACGGGTGTCGATGTGGTCACGCTCGAAGTGATCGCCCAGAGCAGGTGAGCGTTCCTGCAGCATCCGGACGATCGTGGTGTGCATCCAGGCCGTGCAGATGACGGTGAGCACGAAGAGGACGAAGAAGGTGCTGGAGGGAAAACCCGACCAGAGCTTGGTGTAGGCGAACAGCGGGGGCAGCACGAACCCGCCCAGGCCGCCCAGCATTCCGACCAGCCCGCCCACCGAACCGACGTTGTCGGGGAAGTATTCGGGGATGTGCTTGAAGACGGCGGCCTTACCGATCCCCATCGCGCAGCCGAGCAGAAAGACCAGGATCGCGAACGGAATCAGGCTCAACTGGTAGGCCAGATGTTGGGTCTGTGACCCGTCCGGGTGCACGATCACGATGTGACCGTTCGGCATCATCAACACTCCGCTTGTCAGGGTCATGATCGCGAAGGTGACATACATCACCCGCCGGGCACCCCACTGGTCGGAGAACCAACCGCCGAGCGGACGCAACAGCGAGGCCGGGAAAATGAAGGTGGCGGTGAGCAGCGCGGCCGTCCATAAGTCGACGGCAAAGTTGTCCACGTAATACTTCGGCAGCCAGGCGGCCAACGCCACGTAAGCGCCGAAGACGGCCACGTAGTACAGGCTGAACCGCCACACCCGGACGTGCTTGAGCGGCTCCAACATGTCGGCGATCGGCTTGGATTGGCCCGGCATCCGGTCGTGCCGGGGCACGATCAGCCAGGTCGCCACCGCCAGCACCAACAGCAGCGCTGAATAGATCACCGGCACCAAACGCCAGCCGCCCTGAATGCCGAAGGCGAAGGTCGCCCCGGCCGTGCCGGCGATCAGCGGCGGGCCGATGAACTTGGTCACCGAGGCGCCGACGTTGCCGGCCCCGAAGACCCCCAGGGCGAAACCCTGGCGCTCCCGTCCGAACCAGGCGGCGTTCCAGGCGATGCCGACGCTGAACAGGTTGCCCGCGAAACCGACCAGGAAGGCCAGCACCAGCAGCCAGCCGTAACTGGTCGCGGTGGCCACGAAGTAGGCCGGGACGGCGGTCGCGGCCAGCATGAAGATGGTCACCTTCCGGCCACCGATGCGGTCGGTGATGATGCCGGCGGGGAGCCGCCACATCGACCCGTTCAGCACCGCCACCGCGCTCACCCAGGAGAGTTCCACGTCGGTGAGCTTCAGCTCCTTTTGGATCTCGATCCCCAGAATCCCGAACATCAACCACACGGCGAACATCACGGTGAAGGAGATGCTGGACATCACCAGAACCCGGGTCGCGCCGCTCCCCGAGTCGCGCGCAACGGTCACTTCTTGCCTTTCTCCCGGTCCGCGGTGCCGATCGGATCCCAGCTGGCCCGTCGGCTGCCGGTGGCATTCGTCATCGGCTTGGCGTCGCGGCTGCGATACACCACATAGGGCCGGAACAAGTAGTGCAGCGGCACGGTGAAGGCGTGCACCAGCCGGGTGAAGGGAATCATCATGAACAGCGCGAACGCCATCAGGATGTGCACCTTGAACTGGAGGGTTGCCTCCGCCATCGCTTCGACGTTGGGCTGGAAGACCAGCAGCGAGCGGAACCAGATCGACACCGTCTCGCGGTAGTTGTGGTGCTCACCGGTCGGGGTGGTGTCTCCGGTGATGGTCGCCCACAACACGAGCACGATCGCGGCCACCAGCACCACGTACATCACCTTGTCGTTCACCGTGGTCGCCATGAAGACCGGCCCGGTCGTCCGGCGGCGATAGATCAGCATCCCGATCCCGACCAGCGTGGCGATGCCTGCGAGCCCGCCGATCCACAACGCCACCGCGTGGTAGGTCTCTTGGGAGACCACCAGGTCGGTCCAGGCCTTGGGGATGAAAAGGCCGATCAGGTGACCGCCGAGCACACCGAAGAGCGCGTAATGAAAGAGCGGGGAGGCGATCCGGAGCAGCTTCGACTCGTACAACTGGGTGGAGCGGGTGGTCCAGCCGAACTGGTCGTAGGTGTAGCGCCAAACCAGGCCGCCGATCAGCACCAACAGGGTCAGGTAGGGCAACACAGCCCACAGAAAGAGATCCATGTCAGCTCCTTTGCAGCGTCGGCAGGCCGAGGAAGGTCGCCCCGTATGGTTCAAGGCCCACGGTTTCGACCGGGGCGATCGCCTTGACCAGGGCCTGAACTTCCTCCCGGGTTTGCGGCGACGGCCCGGGCAGGGTGTCGCAGATCGCGGCCAGCACCCCGGCGTGCGGGATCGCGTCGTCGACCAGGCCGAGCCGAAGCAACTCCAGGCTCGGACGGTGCGCACTGAGCAGGGCAACCCCGCGCTCAGGGTCGGCGGCCGCGAACTCCAACATCATCGGCAGGAAATCGGGCAGTTCGCCGCCCGTGTCCACCAGCAGCCCCGAATCGCGGTAGACCTGTTTCACCGCAGCCAGCACTTCCCCGCGCCGACGGGTGTCCCCTTCGGTCCAGTAGGTCAGATGCAGGGCGTGCCGACGACTCAGATCGAACTCCTGCACGTGGTAGGCCTGCAGAGCCAGCAGCCGCTCCCCCGGGAAACGAACCTCCAGCCCGCCGGGCGCGGACGTCGGCACCTCGAACGCACCGTCCAGATGGTCGAGCGCCGGCGCGAACTCAGCCGCCGCCGAGGTCCCCCCGATCACCTCTCGCAGCAGCGGCACCTGCTCCAGCAACGCCTCGTCGGGGTAACACAGGACGAGTGCCGCCACCTGATGGATCAGGCGGTTTTCGGCCAGCCTCGCCTTGGCCGGGTCGCGGCGGCTGAATCGCTCAACGAATCTCATGGACGCCCCCTTCGGTGGTTTGGCGCAACCGGGCGGCGTTGAAGATCTCCAACGCGACCGGCACGGGACGACCCGAGGCCTCACCGAACGGCCCGGACTCGAACATGCCCGGGCCCTCCTCGAAGTCCAGCGAGCAGCCCATCTCTTCCAGGTTGTGCGCCTGCTCGACGTGGGCTTTGGGGATCACATAGCGCTCGTCGTACTTGGCGATCGCGAGCAGCCGATACATCTGCTCGATCTCTTCCCCGGTCATCCCGACGGCTTCGGCCAACGCGTTGTCCCGTCCGGTTTCGAGGGTCACCCCGCGCATGTAGGAGCGCATCGCGGCCAGCTTCTGCAACACCCCGGTGACCACGTCGGTGTCGCCGGCGGTGAACAACTCGGCCAAGTATTCGACCGGGATCCGCAGCGCATCGATGGCCCCGAACAGGTTGTTGGCCTGCTCCCCGTCATGGCCTTGGGATTTCAGCAGATCCACCACCGGCGACAGTGGCGGGATGTACCAGACCATCGGCATCGTCCGGTATTCGGGGTGCAGCGGTAGGGCCACTTTGTAGGTCTTGATCAGCTTGTAGATCGGCGACTTCTTCGCCGCCTCCAACCAGTCCGCCGGAATGTCGGCGGCCTGGGCGGCCCGGATCACCGCCGGATCATGGGGATCCAGCAGCACGTCCAGCTGCGCGGCGTAGAGATCCTTGTCGTCCTTGGTTGGCCGCTGCCGCGGTGACCGCGTCGGCGTCGTAGAGGATGATCCCGATGTAGCGCAGCCGTCCGACGCAGGTTTCTGAGCAGACCGTGGGCAGCCCGACTTCGATCCGCGGGTAGCAGAAGGTGCATTTCTCGGCTTTGCCGGAGCGGTGATTGAAGTAGATCTTCTTGTACGGGCAGCCGGTGATGCATTGCCGCCAACCCCGACACCGATCCTGATCGACCAGGACGATCCCGTCCTCGGCTCGCTTGTAGATCGCACCCGAGGGGCAGGACGCCATGCAGGACGGGTTCAGGCAGTGCTCGCAGATCCGAGGCAGGAAGAACATGAAGCTCTTCTCGTACTCGAACTTGATCTTGTCATTGGCCTCGCTGCGCAGCTTGGCGATGATCGGATCGGACTCCCCGGTCTCATGGATCCCACCCAAGGAGTCGTCCCAGTTGGCCGACCAGGTGATCGCCATGTCCTCGCCGGTGATCAGCGACTTGGGCCGGGCCACCGGGAAGTCGTCCCCCAAGGGGGCTTTCACCAGGGTTTCGTAGTCGTAGGTCCAGGGTTCGTAATAGTCGTTGAGTTCGGGTTGGACGGGGCTGGCGGAAATGCTGAGCAGCCGTTTCAGTCGCCCGCCCGACTTGAGCCGCAAGCGTCCGCCGGGAGTGCGTTCCCAACCGCCGCGCCACTTGGTCTGGTCCTCGTAGGTTTTGGGGTACCCCAAACCGGGGCGGGTTTCGACGTTGTTGAACCAGACGTACTCGGTGCCTGCCCGGTTCGTCCACGCCTGCTTGCAGGTGACCGAACAGGTGTGGCAGCCGATGCATTTGTCGAGATTCATCACCATCCCGACTTGAGCCATGACACGCATCAGTAGGTCACCTCCTGGGAACGGCGCCGGACGGTGGAGACGATGTCTCGCTGCACGCCGGTGGGGCCGAGGTAGTTGAAGGCGTACGACTGGTGGGCGTACGCACCGATCAGGTGGGTCGGTTTGACCAGGATTCTGGTGACCGAGTTATGAATGCCGCCCCGGCGTCCGGTGGCTTCGGATTTCGGCACGTCGATCGTCCGTTCCTGGGCGTGCTGGACGAAGCAGATCCCGTCCGGCAACTTGTGGGTGACCACCGCCCGGGCGACGAACACCCCGTTGGCGTTGCTCAACTCGATCCACTCGTTGTCTTTGACTCCGATGCTCTTGGCGTCGGCGACGCTCAGCCAGGCCTGCGGGCCGCCCCGACCCAGCGACAACATGAACAGGTTGTCCTGATATTCGGAGTGAATCGACCATTTGTTGTGCACGGTGAGATAGCGCAGCACGATCTCCTTCTCCCCGTTCGGCCCCAACTCGGGCTCCCCGAAAGCGGACGCCATGTGCAGTGGCGGACGGAAGATCGGCAACGATTCCCCGGCGTCGATCATCCAGTCGTGGTCGAGGAAGAAGTGCATTCGGCCGGTCAGGGTGTGCCAGGGCTTGAGCCGTTCGGTGTTGATCGTGAACGCCGCGTAACGACGCCCGCCGGTTTCTGAGCCCGACCATTCCGGCGAGGTGATCACCGGCTGCGGCGAGGCCTGGGTTTGGGCGAAGGTGATGATTTTCTCTTCCGAACCCTCGGCCAGATCGGCCAGCTTGCGCCCGGTCTTGCGCTCCAGATCCTTGAACCCCGCAATCGCCAGCTCGCCGTTGGTGGTGCCTGAGCAGGTGAGAATCGCCTCAGCGAACCGCTGATCGGTGTCGATCGCCGGACGCCCAGCACCGGCCCCGTGAGACATCACGCCGTGCAGCTTGCCCAGCCGCTCGACCGGGTGGGTCATGTCGTAGGTGATGTTCTTGACCGTGAACCCCAGCCGGTCGGCGAGCGGGCCGAGGGTGGCCAACTTGTCGGCGATCGCGGTGTAATCGCGCTCCACGATCATCAATGCCGGGGCGTTCTGGCCCGGCACGCAGGGCAGGTCGGTGTCGCGCCAGTCGTAGACCTTGCCGCCGGGTTGGGTGATCTGACCGGGCGTGTCGTGCTGCATCGGCACCGCGACCAGGTCGGAGCGGGTGCCGAGATGGGTTTCGGCCAACTTTCCGATCGCCCGGGAGAGCAACGTGAACACGTCGAAGTCGGTTTTGGTCTCCCACGGCGGGTCGATCGCGGGGGTGAAGGCGTGCACGAACGGGTGCATGTCGGTGGAGCTGATGTCGTGCTTCTCGTACCAGGTGGCGGCCGGGAAGACGATGTCGGACAGCAGCGTGGTCGACGTCATCCGGAAGTCGGCCGACAGCAGCAGGTCGAGCTTGCCCTCGGGCGCCTCGTCGCGGAACGCCACCGTGGTGGGGCGCTGATCGGCGGCGTAGTCGTTCGGCATCAGGTTGTGGTGGGTGCCGAGCAGGTGCTTGAGGAAGTACTCGTTGCCCTTCGCCGAGGAGCCGAACAGGTTGGAGCGCCACACGATCATCGTCCGCGGCCAGTTCTCGGGGGCGTCGATGTCCTCCAGGGCCGACTTCAGCTTCCCGGACTTCAACTGCTCAGCGATGTAGGCCTGCGGGGTGGCGAATTCCCCCGTCGCTACGGCTGCTTTGGCCTCGTCCGCCAGATCGAGCGGGTTGCGATCGAACTGCGGGTAGAACGGCATCCAGCCCAGGCGGTGACTGAGCGCCATCGCGTCGGCCGTGTGCAACCCGTCCAGCGAGCCAGTGGAGAGCGGGGATTTGATCCGGTCGGCCGAATAGCCGTCGGTTCGCCACTGGTCGGTGTGCATGTACCAGTAGCCGGTGCCGATCATGGTGCGTGGGGGTCGCGACCAGTCCAGCGCGTTGGCCAGGTTGAACCACCCGGTCATCGGACGGCACTTCTCCTGCCCGACGTAATGCGCCCAGCCACCGCCGTTTCGTCCGATGCAGCCGGTCAGCATGAGCAGGGCCATGATCGCCCGATAGGTGACGTCGGCGTGGAACCAGTGACACACCCCGGCGCCGATGATGATCATCGTCCGACCTTCGGAGTCCTCCGAGTTCTGCGCGAACTCCCGGGCGATCCGCAGGCAAGCCTCGGCCGGCACCGAGGTGATCGCCTCCTGCCAGGCCGGGGTGTAGGGGGTTTCGGCGTCGTCATAGCCCGACGGCCACTGGCCCGGCAGCCCCTCCCGGCCAACCCCGTACTGGGCCAGCATCAGGTCGAACACGGTGGTGACCAGGTGCTCCCCGATCCGACGGACGGGCACCCCACGCCGAATGATCGAGCCCTCACCTCGCGGATCCTCGAAGCACGGCAGGGCAATCTCGACCGCCTCGCTGCCAGGCGTTTCGAGGAACGAGAGCGCCGGATCGATCCCGGCCAGATCGAGATTCCACTTACCCGCGCCGTCGGCGGCGTAGCGGAACCCCATCGACCCGTTGGGCACCACCGGCGCACCGGTGGCCTTGTCCCACAGCACGGTCTTGAACGACTCGTCGGTCGGACCAGCCGGAGCCTGCGGGTCGCTGTGGTGAGCCAACTCGGCCGCAGTGAGGAATTTCGACGCGGTCAGGCCGTGACCGTCAGGGTGCTCCACCAACCGGACCAGCATGCCCAGGTCGGTGAACTGTCGGACGTAGTTGCGGAAGAAGGGGACCTCACGATCGACGAAGTTCTCCTTGAGGATCACGTGCCCCATGGCCATCGCCAGCGCGCCGTCGGTTCCGGCCTGCGCGGGAAGCCACTCATCGGCGAACTTCACGTTGTCGGCGTAGTCGGGGGCCACCGTGACCACCTTGGTGCCGCGGTAGCGAACCTCGGCCATCCAGTGCGCGTCCGGGGTGCGGGTGACCGGGACGTTGGAGCCCCACATCATCAGGTAGGTGGCGTCCCACCAGTCGCCCGACTCGGGCACGTCGGTCTGGTCGCCGAAGACCTGCGGCGAGGCCACCGGCAGGTCGGCGTACCAGTCGTAGAACGACGTCATGGCGCCGCCGATGAGGTGGTTGAACCGGGTGCCGATGGCGTGGCTGACCATGCTCATCGCGGGGATCGGCGAGAACGAGACGCAGCGATCGGGACCGTAGGTCTTGATCGTGTTCACGTAGGACGCTGCCGCGATCTCGACCGCCTCCTGCCAGCTCATCCGCACCAATCCGCCCTTGCCACGGGCAGTTTGGTAGCGGCGACGCTTGACCGGGTCGGTGGAGATCTCGTGGAAGGCGGCGACCGGATCCCCCAGCCGGGCCTTGGCCTCGCGGTACATCTCCAGCAGCACGCCGCGTCCGTACGGGTAGCGGACCCGTGTCGGGGAGTAGGTGTACCAGGAGAAGGCGGCTCCGCGGGGGCAGCCGCGCGGCTCATATTCGGGGCGGTCGGGGCCGGTGGACGGGTAGTCGGTCTGCTGGGACTCCCAGGTGATGATGCCGTCCTTGACGTACACCTTCCAGGAGCAGGATCCCGTGCAGTTGACGCCGTGAGTGGAGCGGACGACCTTGTCGTGGCTCCAGCGCTCCCGGTAGACCACGTCGCCGGCTCGGCCGCCTTCGCGGAACACCGCGCGGCCGTCGTCAGCTTCGCGGAGCAGACCATCGGCGCCGGGCCGGCCAGCTACGTCACGCCCGGCTACCCGGCTGAGGGCGGCGACCCGGAGTGGGCACGGCGCGTGGCCCGGCACCGGCTGCGCCGCCCGGTGAGCTGGACGACGGTGGAAACGGTTGACGTGGCCGCCGCCATCGGGGCTGCCAACGGGCCGGTGCTGGTCGACTGCCTGGGGGTCTGGCTGACCCGGACGATGGATCACCTGGACGCCTGGGAGCAACCCCGCCTCGTCTGGGAGCCGCCCCTTGAAGCAGAGATCGACCGGCTGGTTTCGGCGGTGGCCGACTGCCAGAGCGACCTGGTGCTGGTCACCAACGAGGTCGGCTGGGGGGTGGTGTCGGAGCACCGTTCCGGACGGCTCTTCGCCGACTGGCTCGGGCTGACCAATCAGCGGGTGGGGGCGGTGTGTGACCGGGTGGTGCTGATGGTGGCGGGGCGCCCGCTCACAATGTGAGTGGCTCAGGCAGGAGCCTTTCAAGGATGCCGAGATCAGCGAATGGCTGGGGGATTGACCCACGGCATGGTTTCCTAGTCCGATACGGCAGAGGGGAACAGCGATGCGATTCACGGATGACATCCACAAGGTTGCGGTGATCATCGGCAGTGTGGCGCTGGGTCCGCTGCTCGGGCTGCTGATGCTGGTGGCGTTGTTCGGCGACACCGGCATCACCACTGCCGTGGCTGAGTTCTCTACGGCTGCGTGGCTCGTGGGGACGGTCGTGTTGTGCGCCCGGACGTTCCGCTTGAGCACGGAAGCGCCGGGGTCGCCCCGCCCGTGGTGAATGCTCACGTCTACCGCCACGGCGGGCTTCGTCCTGGCGGCGATCTTCGGATCGTTTGGCGTCTGGGCGTTACTCAGCCTCGGCTTCACCTTGGCAGATTGGTATCCCGGGGCTCTGCTGGCGCTGGTTGGGCTCGCCTACCTTCACTCGTCGGTTCGGCTGACCAGAACGCCCTCGCTGACCTCGTCCCTGACCTCGATAACCCGTCAGTGATGGACCAAGCGTGGGACCGACCGAACGACCCCTCGTCCAGGAAGCCTTCTTGATCGGAGCTTCATGTCCCGGGGTTCGTCACGGCCATGACCAACATCGTCGTAGCAGCCACCTCGACCAGGCAACCCAACACGTCGCCGGCCACCCCGCCGAGCCGCTGCCGACACTTGGCCAACATCAGCTGAGCAGCGGCAAACCCGGCGCCGGCGATCGCCACCCCCGCCCACCACGGACGACCGTCCGCCAACCCGGCGACCGTCAGCACTATGCAGACCGCCAGCCATTGAAACGCCGCCGCCGGCGTGTCGACGCTTCCTGCGACGGCAACGCCCAAGCCATCGGGACGGGCCGCCGGCACTGATTGCCGCGCACCCAGGGTGAGCGCGGCCCGCGAGGCGGCCAGGGTCACGGCCCCCAGTAACCACTCCCCCCGCCCAGCCAGGTGACCCAAGGCCACGGCCTGCAATCCGAGGGTGACGATCAGCGTCACCACCCCCATCGGGCCGATGTCGCTGCGCCGCATCACGCTCAACGCCCGCTCAGCGTCCCCACCCGAACCCAGTCCGTCCACCGTGTCGGCCAGGCCATCAACGTGGATCGCCCTGGTGCCCAGCAGCACCACGCCTACGGCGACGAGCCCGCCGATCTGCTCGGGCGCCCCGAGCCAAGCCAGCGCCCAGGCGACCCCGACCGCCGCCAGCGCCACCGGGAGGAAAGCCAAGGGCGCCAGCAACATCCCCCAGCCCGCGGTGCGCCGATCGAGAACCCCGGGCAGGCCTATCGGCAGCACCGTGCAGGTGCCGACCGCGAGCCGCCAACCGTCCTTCATCGTCCGGCGAGGACGTCGGCCAGCGGAGCGATGTCGCGCAGCGCGGCGATCGCAGCCCGCAACACCGGGACGGCGAGCACCGCGCCGGTTCCCTCACCCAACCGCAGGCCCAGGTCGAGCACCGGTTCCAGGCCGAGCGCGGTCAAGGCGATCGTGGCCGCCGGCTCCGGCGAGCGATGTCCGGCGGCCATCCAGGCCACGGCCCCGGGCGCCAGCCGTTCGGCCACCAAGGCCTCGGCCAAGGCGATCACTCCGTCGAGCAGGATCGGGGTTCGGGCCTGCGCCGCACCGATCATGAACCCGACCGCCGCGGCCAGGTCGGCCGAGCCGAGCCCGGCCAGCAGTCCGATCGGATCAGCGCCGACGCAGCGAGCCAACGCCTGGCCGATCACCGCCTCCTTGTGAGCCAGGGTGTCGGCGTCGACTCCGGTGCCTCGTCCGGTCACGGCGGCGGCGGCACTGCCCGTGAACGCGCCGATCAGCGCGGCTGCCGGGTGGTGTTGCCGATCCCCAGATCGCCGGCAATCAGGAGCTGCGCCCCGTCCGCGATCTCCCGGCGGGCAAGATCCGCTCCCAGGCGACGGCCCGTTCGGCCTCCTCTCGGCTGATCGCGTCGGTCAGGTGAATCGCGCCAGAACTACGGCGCAACTTCCCGGCCCTGACCTCGGGCGGCAGCCCGGTGAGGTCATCGTCGACAGCCACATCGACCACCCGCACCCGCACCCCGACCGAGTCGGCCAGCGCGTTCACGCCGGCCCGACCGGCCACGATCTCACGCACCATCAACGGCGTCACCCAAGCCGGGTAAGCCGACACACCGTGGGCTGCGACGCCATGGTCGCCGGCGAACACCACCACCCGGACGTCGAGAAGCGGCTCGGGCGGACAGACCCCCTGACAGGCTGCCAGCCAGGCACCCAGCTCCTCCAGGCGCCCCAGGGCTCCCAGGGGTTTGGCTTGGGCGGCGCTACGGGCCAAGGCGTCGGCGTAGACGTGCGGATCAGGTGGTGTGAGGGTCACAGAAGGCTCCGGGGTCGGGGAGGCCCCATCATCCCATCGGGTGGTGCCGGGTCAGGTCGGCCGGCGTGTCCAAGTCAGCGCTGACCAGCTCAGACACCACCACAAAGGTGAGGTCCAGGGGCACCATCAGCCGCTTCACCGAACAGTTGCGGGCCTCGACGGCCCCCAGAGCCCGGTGCAGCGCTTCCCGGCGATAGCGGGCAGCCAAGTACTGAGGGAAGGCGCCATCGCTGAGGCAGACTCCGTCCGAGGTGCCGGGGTCAGCGGCCAGTACAGCCGCTACCACCTCGCGGGGCTGCGCCAGATCGACCGATAACAGCAGCACCCAAGGGTCGTCCGGAGCCAGGCCCTCGGCCTCCAAGGCAGCCAGCCCGGCGGCGATCCCTGCCACCGGCCCACCCAAGGGCGGATCCTCCAGGGTGACCAGCAGCCCGGGACGCGACCTCAGCGACGAGGCTGTCTCCTCCGGAGCAACTTCAGGACGATCGTGCTGATACCCTCGCAGGCGTCCAGAACGCGTCGCAGCAGGGTTTCACCACCCACGCTGATCAGCGCCTTGTCCTGCCCCATTCGGGAGGAACGGCCACCGGCCAGAACGATCGCCTGCATCAGCCGGCGCCTAAACCGTGCCCAGCGCCGCCTCGATCGCCGCCGCCGTGGCCAGGCGAACGTCCGTCCCCTCGGCCATCGCGCGGCCCGCTGCGACTCCCACGAGATAGGCGGTCAAGGGCACAGCAGGCCGCGCCACGGTGTGCGCGATCTCGCGGGCCATGTCGAGGATGCCGTCGACATCGATCGGCAGCGCGGAGGTCTGCAAGTTCGCCTCCAAGCGGTTCAGCCAGTCCTGCAGCTGGGCATCGTCTTCCATCGGAGCCTCCTGGGCTATCCGCCGGCGAAGGGTGGCAACACGTCCACCTGGGCCCCGCGCGGCACGACCGTACTGCGATCATGCAGCGGCCGACCGTCGACCAGCAAGGTCGAGACGGCCAACACGCGGGCAAGATGCTCCCGATCGGCACCGAGCTGCGCCACCAGGGCCGCGGCAGACAGGTCAGCGCCCACCAGCACATCCTCCTCAGTCAGCCCCGCAGCCTGAGCCGCCCCCGCGAAATAACGAATTCTCATCTCAGCCTCCGATGGCGCTCATGGTGCGGACGGGTTGGGTGAAGCCGGGTTCGCCGATGCCGTGGGACGCCGCCTTCGCGGCATGGCTGCCCTGCCACAGCGCGGCCAACTGTTCGTCGTCCGCGCCAGCCCGAAGCGCCCCCGCAGGTCGGTCTCCCGGGTGGAGAACAGGCAGGTGCGCAGCTGACCGTCGGCGGTGATCCGCGTCCGATCGCAAGCACCACAGAACGGCGCGGTGACCGACGCGATGACGCCGATTCGACCGCCCGGCTGATCGGCGTCGGCTTCGACCTGCCAGACCTCGGCCGGGGCAGCGCCGCGCGCCTCAACCGCCGGGCTGAGCCGGTAATGCTCGCCGAGCAGCGCCAGCAGCTCTGCCTGGGTGACCATCTTGGAACGATCCCATTCATGCTTGGGGCCTAGCGGCATCTGCTCGATGAACCGCAGTTGATAGCGGCGGGCCAAGCAGAAGGCCGCCAGCGGAACCACGTCCGCCTCATTCACACCGCGCATCACGACCGCGTTCACTTTCACCGGCGTGAGTCCGGCGGCCTCGGCGGCGGCGAGTCCGGCCAGCACATCAGGCAGCCGATCACGGCGGGCCAGCGCGGCATACCGTTCACGATCCAACGAATCCAGGGACACGTTCACCCGATCCAACCCGGCTGCGGCGAGGCCCTTGACCCGCTTGTCCAACCCGACCCCGTTCGTGGTCAGGGAAGTCTCGGGGGCCACGCCTCGGGCCGTCCGGAGCTGCTTGGTAGCGGCGATGATTCCTTCCAGCCCGATGCGCAGCAACGGCTCACCACCGGTGAACCGGAGCTTCTCCACCCCGAGCCGTTCCACTGCGATCCCGATCACCCGGACGACCTCGTCATCGGTGAGCACGTCCTCGGTGGGAAACCAGGCTAGGCCGTCAGCGGGCATGCAATAGGTGCAGCGGAGGTTGCAGCGATCGGTCAGCGAGACCCGCAGGTCGCGGGCTACCCGACCGAACGCATCGGTCAGGGTGCTGGCGGCTAGCTGGAGGCTGGTCACCGCCCAAGAGTACGGCAGGGCTCACGGCGGGACCTCAGTGCTCGTGCTCGTGGCCGTGCGGCGTCGCCGCGAAGACCTCGTCCCAGTCATCGCCGCTCAGCCCGACGGCGGCCGCCGGAAACAACCCGTTCTCCTCGGCATCGATATGTTCCCGCAGCGCCAGCATGAAGTCGTCGATCAGCTCCGTCCGACCGTCCATGATCCGCTCCACGTGCTGATCCAGGGTGAGGTGCTCAGCACACAATTGCAGGACGGTGGGCTCGAAGTCCTCGTCCCGCTTCATCACCGTGAACAGCCCGACCTCTTCGGCGGTGGTGTGCGGGTGCAACAGGGCCGCCAACTGACGGCAGTGGTCGGCAACGCCCTGCGCATCACCGGCATCGTGAGCCCTGCGCAATCGACCCGCTTCGTTGATGATCTCGACGTGCTCGGTCATGAAGCGGCCGATGATGCCGATGTTTTCGCAGCCGCAGTAGTTACACATTCGACAGCCTCCATCATTTTTATGAATCTTTCATGGATAATACCCTGGGCCCATGGCGTCATCTGATCCCCGTGAAATAATCGGAGTCATGGCCCCGAACACGTCAGAAGACTTGGGCGAGCTCCCACGGCTCGGCCCGACCCGCGCCCGGGTTCTGGCCCTGCTCCAGGAGTCCGCGGAGCCGATCGCCTCCCCCGACGTCGCCGTCCAACTCGGGCTCCACTCGAACACGGCGCGCTTCCATCTGGACGCCCTGGTCGGGCACGGTTTCGCCGACCGGCAGACCGAGAACCGCGATGTGACCGGACGCCCCAGGGTGCTTTACGGAGCAACCGCGGACGCCCCCGCGGTCGGCAACAAGCATTACGTCGATCTGGCCGGCGCCCTGATCACCCACCTGATCGAGGGCCGCGAGAACGCGGCCGAGATTGCCGACGGAGTGGGGCGCGCGTGGGGGCTGCGGCTGGCCGCCCAGGAGGACGCCGCAGAGGGCGGTCCGGCCGACGAGGACGACATCGTGGCCGGCTTGGCGGCAGCCGTGACCGGCCTGGGGTTCACCTCGCGCAGCCGCTTTCACGAGGATGCCACCGCGATCGAGATCACCCGCTGCCCCTACCGACAGACCGACCTGGCCACCCCCGGCCCGGTCTGCAGCATCCATCTCGGCGTGCTGCGCGGCTACCTGGAGGGCGTCGGGTCGGCGTCCACCGTGACGTCGCTGGAACCGTGGGTCACCCCGGAGAGCTGCATCGCGCACCTGGCCGCACGCTCAGCCGACTGAGTCTCCGGCGTCGCCGAACGAGCGAATCAGGCGGCCCCCACCGGCCACCTCGAACAGCACCTCGTCCGGGCCGGCGAGGAGTTCCTCGGCACACCTGCCGAAGGCCGAGCGGGTTCGGATCCGGCGCCCCGGACGAAGGAACCGCTCCTGGTCCGGGTCCCCGTCGCCGTGGTAGCCAAGACGCTCCACCAGCAGCACGCCGTCTTGGCCGGTGATGGTCACCTGTGAGTCCAGCACGCCACCGGTCTCCCCGTGTCGCCCGAGCACGACCGTCTCGTCCAGGAAGAGACCGGAGTCGGCCGCGAGGTCGGCGACCAGGGTTCGCCGGACGTCCGCCCCGTCGCAGACGACCAGCGGTTGGCTGTGCCACCGCAGCACCGCCCCGGCCCGACCGTCAGCCGGGCGTCGAAGGATGCCGACCGTCCGCGCCCGTGATAGGCCACCAGCGCCGAGACATCGCTCAGGTCGAGAGTCAGCCCGGCAGCCACCTCAACCTCCAACGTGATCCGATCACCCCCGAGCAGCGTGGCCACGGTGGAGAGCAGCGAGCAGGACAGGCTCGCCCCGCCGACCCTGGTCACCCGGGCCGCCAACACTCCCTGGTCGATCCTCAGCCGGGGAGTCCCATCAGCCTCCCTGACCAAGCGCAGCCGGGTCAGCCCGCCCAGCTCAGTGCTGATGATCTGCCGCCGCGTCATGGGTGTGCGGCGGCAGTCCGTCATGCGAGTGCGGGGCCATCGGCCCCGGGTCGATTGGGGTGTGCCGGCCGGCGCGATGCCGCTCCAACACGCCGAGCAGCCAGTCACACAGGGCTGAGACCGAGGCCTCGTCCGTCCGGGTCAAGGCCAGCACCGCACCACCGTCCCGGGCCTGCCTCCCCTGGGCCACCATCAGCTCGGCGTCCACCCCCACGTAGGGGGCCAGGTCGATCTTGTTGATCACCAACAGGTCGGCGCGGGCGATCCCGGGCCCGCCCTTGCGCACCACGTCACCGCCGCCGGCGACGTCCAGGACGAAGATCTGGGCGTCGACCAGGGCCGGGGAGAACGTGGCGGTCAGGTTGTCGCCGCCCGACTCCACCAGCACCACATCGACCGGCGCGAACTCGCGCTCCAACTCCTCCACGGCGACCAGGTTCATCGTCACATCGTCACGAATCGCGGTATGCGGACAGGCACCGGTCTCGACCGCGCGGATTCGCTCCGGATCGAGCACCCGCCGCGCGGAGCATTTGAGCGTCCTCGTCGGTGTAGATGTCGTTGGTGACCACTGCCAGCGAGAGGGAGCCACTCAAGCGGCCGCAGAGCAGGCCGATCAGCGACGTCTTGCCGGTGCCCACCGGGCCGGCCACGCCCAGCCGGAGCGCGCGGGTGTTGTGACGGTGTGATTCAGGCACTGAACAACCTCTTCCTGGAGTTGGCGTGATGATGGGTCCACAGGTCGAGCACGGGCGCGGAGGGGCACGGAAGGTCGGCCGGGTGGGTGAGTTCGGCCACAGCCTCCACCACCTGAGCGGCTTGGCCGTGCGCGGCGAGCGCCCAGTCGACGCAGCGGGACGGGTCGAGCGGCAACAGCTTCAGCGCAGCCGAGGTCACGGCCTGGATCTCGTCGTGCACCAGCACCTCAGCGACCTGCCGGGGGGTCAACCCGACCGTCACCCCGAAGGCCGCCAGGGCGATCGGACGGGGTGGCCTGGCCAGGGCTCGCAGGGCCGGCAGCTGGCCCGGGTGCAGCCGGTCAACCAGCCGCAGGTAGCCCAGGGCAGCCTGCTCGGCCGCCCGGCGCTGGGTCTGACTGGGCGTCCGCGCCGCCCATTGGGTCCAGATCTCGACCAGGTCGTCCGCGATCACCCCGGACAGGCTGCGATGCGCCAGCACAGCGGTGCCCGCATCCACCGTGGCCACCGAGGCGAGCCGAGCCTTGAGATAGGACGGGACGTCGCCCACCCCCAGGCCGGCCATCACAGCCGCCTCGAAACCGGCCGACTGGGTGTGGCCGCCCACGGGCATCCGCCCATCGGCCATCAGGAGCATCGCCAACGGCACCGCAGTCATCGGGTCAGAACATCGAGTAGAGCTGGGCCAGCGGCAGCCGGGTCGCCGGTGCGGGGACGACCGGTTCGCCGTCGATCCAGATCGCGAACGTTTCCGGATCGACCTTGATCGTGGGCAGAGCATCGTTGTTGATCATGTCGGCCTTGGTCACCGACCGGGTCGGACGCACCGCGCTCAACTGCCGCCGTAACCCCAACTCCTCGCCCAAGCCGTTCTCCAGGGCGATCGGCGCCACGAAGGCCAGCGAGGCGGCCGCTGCCTGGTCGGCCACCAGGGCCGGGCGCATCAGCACCGGCTGCGGGGTAGGGATGGAGGCGTTCGGGTCACCCAGCGCGGCCCAGGCGATCATGCCGGACTTCAGCACCAGCGCCGGCCGGATGCCGAAGAAGCGCGGCTCCCACAGCACCAGGTCGGCCAGTTTCCCGGGCTCGATCGAGCCGATCTCATGGTCGACGCCGTGCGCGATCGCCGGGTTGATCGTGTACTTGGCGACGTAGCGCCGAGCCCGCAGGTTGTCCGCAGGAAGCCCTCCGCCCAGATCACCGCGGCGAGCCTTCATCACGTGGGCCACCTGCCACGTCCGGACGATCACCTCACCGATCCGCCCCATCGCCTGGGCATCCGAGGAGGTCATCGAGAGCGCCCCCAGATCGTGCAGGATGTCTTCGGCAGCGATCGTGCTGGCCCGGATCCGGGATTCGGCGAAGGCCAGGTCTTCAGGCACGGACGGGTTGAGGTGGTGACAGACCATCAGCATGTCGAGATGCTCGGCGACCGTGTTCACGGTGTGCGGCAGCGTCGGATTGGTCGAGCCGGGCAGGACGTGAGCCAGGCCGGCGATGGTCAGGATGTCCGGGGCGTGACCGCCCCCGGCTCCTTCGGTGTGGAACGCGTGAATGCTGCGTCCGGCCATGGCGCGGATGGTGGAGTCGACGTAGCCGGCCTCGTTCAGGCTGTCGCTGTGCAGCGTCACCTGCAGGCCGAACTCGTCCGCGGCTCGGAGTGCCGCATCGATCGCGGCCGGGGTGGAGCCCCAATCTTCGTGCACCTTGAACGCCGCCGCCCCGCCGCGCGCCTGTTCGGCCAGGCCTGCGGCGCTCACGGTGTTGCCTTTGCCCATCAGCAACAGGTTCACCGGCAGGTGGTCCAAACCGCGCAGCACACTGGCCAGATGCCAGGTACCCGGGGTGACCGTGGTCGCCTTCGACCCCTCCGAGGGGCCGGTGCCACCCCCGCCCAGGGTGGTCAGCCCGGTGGCCAGAGCCTCATGCGCCTGACTGGTGGAGAGGAAGTGGACGTGCATGTCGATGCCGCCGGCGGTCAGGATCCGGCCCTCGCCGGCGATCACGTCCGTGCTCGGACCGATCTGCAGTTGGGGGTGGACGCCGTCGGCGATGTCGGAGTTCCCTGATCGGCCCAGCGCGACGATCCGGCCGTCGCGCAGGCCGACGTCGGCGCGCACCACGCCCCAGTGGTCGAGCACGATCACGTTGGTGATCACGGTGTCCAGGGCGCCCTCGGCCCGCGTCCGCACGCCCTGGGCCATGGACTCGCGGATCGACTTTCCGCCGCCGAACACCGCCTCCTCGCCACCAACCGTCAGGTCCTGTTCGATCTCGATCCACAGATCGGTGTCGCCCAACCGAACCTGGTCGCCTGCGGTCGGTCCGAAAATGGCGGCATACCTGGCCCGGGTGACCTTACTCATGTGCCTGTCCCCTAGCTCCAACCTGGTCAGCGGACTTGATCTGTAGGCCGGGCACCCGGCGGGCACCGCGGAGGGCGACCGCGTCGACCTGGCGGGACACACCCGGCTCGAAACGCACCGAGGTGCCCGAGGGGATGTCCAGCCGGAACCCTCTGGCCGCCTCCCGGTCGAAGGCGAGCGCCGCGTTGGTGTCGGGAAGATGGATGTGCGAACCGATCTGGATCGGTCGGTCGCCGGTGTTCTCGATGGTCAACACCAGCCGCTCAGCGGCGGTGCGATCGGCGTTGAGTTCGATGCTGCCCTTCGCCACCCGCACCTGTCCGGGAGCGTCCTCACTGTGCCCCAGCGGGTGGTGCAGCGTGACCAGCTTCCGGCCATCGGGGAACGTGGCCTCGACCTGCACGTCGTGCAGCATGCCGATCACCTCAGGGAGCACCTCCTCGGGGCTGAGCACCGAGCCACCCTCGGACATCAGCTCGATCACGGAGGCGCCTTCTCGGGCTCGTTCGATCACCCAGGTGCTGAGCAGCGCCACCGTTTCGGGATAGTTGAGCTTCACCCCCCGAGCGCGCCGATCCCGGGCAATCATCCCGGCGACGGCCATCAGCAACTTCTCGCTGTCCGAAGGAACGAGGTGCATCACTTCTCCCCTGATCGGTGCATCGGGTGCCTAGATCGCCATTGCTTCACGAATCTGGGACGGGGTCACGTTGGCGCTGCGCCCGCTCTCGCTGACCCGACCCGAGGTCAAGACTACGAACGAATCGCAGGCCCCGAGGGCGAAGCCCACATGCTGTTCCACCAGGACGATCGCCAGCCCGTCGGCAGCCAGGGCGGCGACCGTCCGTTCGATCAGCTGAACGATCGTCGGCTGGATGCCCTCGGTGGGCTCGTCCAGCATCAGCAGTCTCGGTTTCGCGATCAGCGCCCGCGCGATGGCGAGCTGCTGGCGTTGCCCTCCAGAGAGGAGCCCGGCACGGCGTTCCATCAGGTCGGCCAGCGCGGGGAACAGGTCGACCGCCTCGCTCATCCTCTCGGCACCGTGTGGCGTTCCGTCCGCCACCAGCTGCAGGTTCTCTCTGGTGGTCAGGTCACCGAAGGACTGCTGCCCTTGCGGCACGTAGGCCAGGCCCCTGCGCACCCGAGCGTGGGTCGGCAGGCGAGTGATGTCTTCGCCATCGAGCAGGACGCTCCCCCGACTGGGTTTGAGCAGGCCCATCGCGCCGCGGAGCAGGGTGCTCTTGCCCGCCCCGTTGTGACCGAGCACGGCGACGATCCCCTGATCGGGCACCGTCAGCGAGACGTCTTTGAGCACCGTGGTTCGGCCGTAGCCGACGTCCACACTCCGCAGTTCCAGCATCAGCGGCCTCCCTCGCTGGTCGGGGTGCCGAGGTAGATCTCCTGCACCTTCTGATTCGCCTGGATCTCGGCCACCCTTCCTTCGGCCAACACCTGGCCTGCGGACAGGACCGTGACCGAGTCGGCCACGGCCCGGAGAAACTCCATGTCGTGTTCCACCACGATCATGGTGTGGTGCGGGGCGAGGGTGCGTAACAGCACCGCGGTTTGTTCCCGCTCAGGCTGGCTCATCCCGGCGACCGGCTCGTCCAGAAGGAGCAGCTTGGCGTTTTGAACCAGCAACATGCCGATCTCCAGCCACTGCTTCTGGCCGTGGGCCAAGGAACCTGCGGGCTGATCTCGCAGCCGCGCCAGGCCGATCACCTCCAGCGCCTCAGCGACCGCCTCGGGGACGTCCGCCCCTCGGGCTCGCCAGAGCAGCCGTCGAGGACGTTTGGCGCCGCCGGCGATGTCCAGGTTGGCCAGCACGCTGAGTTCGTCGATCACGCTGGCAGTCTGGAAGGTGCGCCCCACCCCCGACCGGGCGATGGAATGGACGCTCCGGCCGAGCAGTTCCTCGCCGCCGAACTTGGCCGATCCCGAGGCCCTCACCAGACCGGTGATCGCGTCGATGATCGTGGTCTTGCCGGCCCCGTTGGGCCCGATCAGGAAGCGCAGGTCGCCGTTCAGGACGGTCAGGTCCACGTCCCGGACGGCCACGAACCCGTCGAACTCGACCCGTAGGCCGCGTACCTCCAGATAGTCCCGCCACGGGTCCGGCCCGACCTCCAACAGCGCGGAGGCGGCGCTGACATCGATCAGGTTGCCTTCGCTCATGCCGAGCCTCCCTCTGTCAGGACGGGCGGGACCGGCTCTGCCTTCCGCACCAACTTTCGAGCCCACAGCAGGCGAGCCCCATCAGCGAGACTGGCCAACCCTTGGGGCAGCAGCGCGATCACGACGATGAACAGGGCCGCCTGGAAGTACGTCCACGCCGACGGGAAAGACTCCGACAACGACGTCTTGGCCAACGACACCGCGATCGACCCCAGGGCTGGCCCGAGAATGGTGGCCCGACCGCCGATGGCGACACCCACGATGAAGCCGATGGAGGCCACCACACCGACGTCACTCGGCGAAATGATTCCCACGACCGGGACGAACAATGCCCCGCCGATGGCTGCGAACACCGCAGCGAGCACGAAGGTGAGGATCTTCACTCGGGCCGGGTCGTAGCCGAGGAACCGCACCCGATTCTCCTCGTCCCGGACGGCGATCAGCAGTTCCCCGAACCGGGAGGCCATCAGCTGACGCACCAGCAGGACCATGCCCACCAGGACGCCGGCGCAGATGAAGTAGAGCATCTGATGGTTCGTCGGATCGGCCAGGTCATAGCCGAAGAACGAGCGGAAACCGTTCAGCCCGTTCGTCCCCCCGGTGGTCTGTTGCTGACCGACCAGGAGGATCGCGAAGGCCGCCACCAGGGTTTGGGAGAGGATCGCGAAGTACGCGCCCCGGACCCGGCGAATGAAGACGCCCGCCCCGAGAATCGCGGCGAACAACCCCGGCACGGCGACGATCAGCACCAGCGTCACGAACGGATCGCGCATCGGCTCCCACCACCAGGGAACCTCCCCGGTGCCGTAGAGGAGCATGAAGTCGGGAACGCCCCCAGGGCCGGCGTCGGCCAGCTTGAGATGCATGGCCATGATGTACCCGCCGAGCCCGAAGAACACCCCCTGACCCATGGTCAGCATGCCGCCCTGACCCCAGGCCAGGCCGATTCCCACCCCGACCATGGCCAGGCAGAGGAACTTCGCCAGCAGCTGCAGGCGGAAGTCGCTCAGCACCAGGGGTGCCGCCGCCAACAGCCCGGCCGCGACCGCCAGCTTGATCAGGAACCGCAAACGGGGGGTCATGCCAGACTCCTGGTTCGGATGGTGAACAGCCCCTGCGGGCGCACCTGCAGGAAGCCCACGACGACCATCAGCAGCATCACCTTGGCCAGGCTGGCGTCGGTCCACAGCTGGAAGAACGCCTGCAGGATCCCCAGAGCGAAGGCCGCGATGACCGCACCTTTCACTTTGCCGATGCCGCCGGCGACAACCACCAGGAAGGCGTCCACGATGTAGTTCTGACCCACGGTGGGCCCGATCGAACACAGCAGGGTCAGAGCCACCCCGGCCAGACCCGCCAGCCCGGAGCCGACGAAGAAGGTGAACCGGTCGATCCCGGAGGAGTTGACCCCGCTGGCCTCGGCCAGCGCACGGTTACCGACGACAGCCCGGATCCGACGCCCCAGGGGCGTCCGAGAAAGCAGCAACGCGACCGCCACCACAGCCAGGACGCACAGCGCCAAGATCAGCAGGCGAGTCTTGGGCATGGCCAGACCGGCGACGTTCACCGGTCCGGCCAGCCAGTCGGGGCGGGCACGTCCACGTTCGGGGCCCCGAAAATGTCTCGGGCCAGCTGCTGCAGCAGCAGTGCTACGCCCCACGTGACCAACAGGGTGTCGAGTGCCCGACCCCGCATGCGTTCGACGATGGTGATCTGCAGCAGGACTCCCAGCAACCCGGCCACCAGAAAGGCCACCGGCAGCGCCACCAGGAAGGACACGCCCGGATTGCTGATCAGTTCATGCACCAGGTAGGCCGTGTAGGCCCCGATCATCACGAACTCCCCGTGGGCCATGTTGATCACCCCGAGCTGGCCGAAGGTGAGGGCCAGCCCGAGGGCGGTGAGGAGGAGCACCGACCCCAGGCTGAACCCTGCAAATACCTGTTCTGCGAAGATCAACATCGCAGGTCAGGACAGGCCGGCGGCCCAGGGGTAGGACGTGAGGAACGGGTCGGGCTCGATGGCCGTCGCCGAGGTCCACACGGCGTAGATCAGGCCATCAGGGCGAATCTCGCCGATCATCCCGGTCTTGGCGATGTGGTGGTTCTCACCGTTCAGCGTCACCTTGCCCTCCGGCGCGTCGAAGGTCACTCCGCCGGCCGCAGCCTGGACGTCCGCCACGGCGAACGACTTGGCCTTCTCCACGGTGGCCTTCCACAGGTAGAGCGAGGTGTAGGCGGCTTCCATCGGATCGGAGGTCACCCGCTTCTCACCGTAAGCGGCCTTGAAGTCGGCCACGAACTTCTTGTTCGCCGCGGAATCGATCGTCTGGTAGTAGTTCCAGGCGGTCAGCTGACCGGCAATGTTGGCCGCCCCGATGCCCTGGACTTCCTCTTCGGCGATCGACACCGACAGCACCGGCAGCGTGTCGGCCTTCATCCCCGCGCTGGTGTACTCCTTGAAGAACGCCACGTTGGAGTCGCCGTTGAGCGTGTTGAACACCGCGGTTGCCCCCGAGTTCTTCATCTTGCTGACGATGGTGGCGAAGTCGGTGCTGCCCAGCGGGGTGTACTCCTCGCCGACGACCTCCATGCCGTTGGCCTTGGCGTAGGCGTTGATGATCTTGTTGGCCGTCCGGGGGAAGACGTAGTCGGAGCCGACCAGGAACAGCTTGGTCTTCCCCTTCTCCTTCAGGTATTCCAGGCCGGGAATGATCTGCTGGTTGGTGGTGGCGCCGGTGTAGAAGATGTTCTTGCTGGCCTCAAGACCCTCGTACTGCACCGGGTAGTACAGCAACGAGTTCTGGCCCTCGAAGACTGGCAGCATGGCTTTCCGACTGGCGGACGTCCAGCCGCCGAAGACTGCGGCGACACAGTCGGCGGCAATCAGCTTCTTCGCCTTCTCGGCGAACGTGGTGGGGTCGGAGGCGCCGTCCTCGGTCACCACACTGATCTGCTTGCCCATCACCCCGCCGGCCGCGTTGATCTCCTTGGCGGCCAGGTTCAGCGAGTCGTTGACCGTCTTCTCCGAGATGGCCATGGTGCCGGAGAGCGAGTTGAGGAAGCCGACCTTGATGCTGGAGCCGGAGCTGTCCACGCAGGACGCGGTCGTGGCAGCGCCGGTTGAGGCGGACGTGGCGGAGGTTTTGGCCCCGCAGGCAGTCAGGGCGAGGGCGGGCAGTAAAGCCGCCGCGAGCAGGCTGCGGCGCAGCCCCATGGAGGAAATAGACACAACGGTCACCTATTCGTCGTCGCAACTGAAACACACGGCCAGGGCTTGGTTCAGACGCTCCAGCCCCCCTATTGGCCGATGCCAAGACGCTAGGCAAGCTGTGTGGCGTGGCTGTCACGAGTCTGTTTCGGGGCGGTGTCGGTCTCCTCACCCCTAGCCAGGCTCAGATTCCGACGTCCTCCAGCATCTCGGTCACCAAGGCCGCGATCGGCGAGCGTTCGGAGCGAGTCAAGGTGACGTGCGCGAAGAGGGGATGCCCCTTCAGCTTCTCCACCACGGCAACCACGCCGTCGTGGCGTCCCACCCGCAGGTTGTCCCGCTGAGCAACGTCATGAGTGAGCACCACCCGTGAGTTCTGGCCGATCCGGGACAGCACGGTGAGCAACACGTTGCGTTCCAGCGACTGGGCCTCATCAACGATCACGAAGGCGTCATGCAGGGAGCGTCCGCGAATGTGGGTCAGCGGCAAGACCTCCAACATGCCGCGCGCCAACACTTCGTCGATCACGTGCTTATTGGTCACCGACCCCAAGGTGTCGAAGACCGCCTGGGCCCAGGGCGCCATCTTCTCCCCTTCGCTGCCTGGCACGAAGCCGAGTTCCTGGCCACCGACGGCATACAACGGACGGAAGATGAGCACCTTGAGGTGCTGCTGACGCTCCAGCACCGCCTCCAGCCCGGCATGCGCGGGCCAGGGCGGATTTGCCGGTGCCGGCCCTCCACCCAAGGAGACGATGCCGATGCTCGGATCGAGCAGCAGGTCCAAGGCGACGCGCTGTTCGGCCGAGCGTCCGTGGATGCCGAAGCAATCGCGCTCCCCCTTGATCAGGCGCACCGTGCCGTCCGGCAACGTCCGGCCCAGTGCGGTGGCCCCGGGGGCATGCAGGACCACCCCGGTGTGACACGGCAGATCGGCCAGCTCGGGCAGGCTGGCGTGGCCCTCGGCGTAGAGCTGCTCCACCGCGGCACTGCCGACCTCCACCTCGGCCATCCCCGTCCACCCCGAATCGCGAGGCAGCTCGTGCAGGTACTCCTCGGCCGCCAACCCCACCGAGGACGCCTTGACCCGCAGCGGCAGATCTTTGCTGACCAGCACCACGCTGCGACCCTCGGCCTGGTAGTTGAGCGCCACGGCCAGGATCCGGGAGTCGTTGTCACCCAGCCGGAAGCCCTGCGGCAACACCGAAGGGTCGGTGTGATTCAGTTCCACATGCAAGGTGCCGGACGCCTCGTTGATCCGCAGCGGCAGGTCGAGGCGTCCCTGCTCGATCCGAAGCTCGTCCAGGAAGCGCAAGGCGCTGCGCGCGAAGAAACCCAGTTCGGGGTGGTCACGCTTGGCTTCCAACTCGGTGATCACCACGATCGGCACGATCACTTCGTGTTCGGCGAAGTTGCGCAGGGCAAGGGGGTCGGACAGCAACACGGAGGTGTCGATCACATACGTCTTCACGGTGATGTCGACAGCAGTGCTGGAGTGGCTACGGGTCGTGGTGTGCGGCACGTCGATCCTCACTGGAGCCGCACGTCACCCTCGCCCGGCCCCACCTGTTGGGTGGTCAGCCGGGGAGATCCGAGCCTGGTGCTGGCCCGCGAGTTCGACGCTGCGGAGTCGGACGACGCATGGATTGAAGCCTCCCGTGATGCCCCACGCGATGGGGCATGACCCGACTCTACGGCCCGGCTCAGCCCAAGCAGGGCATGACTCGCGCAGGCGTCCCGAACCTTGAACGGACGAGAGCCGCGGTCCTACGCTGCGGCCATGAGCTCCCTGCCTGACCGCCTCACCCTGCGCACCACACCGCTGGCCCATCCCGAGTCGATGATCACCGGCGAACACTGGCGGATCACCGTGCTCACCGAGCGGCTGTTCCGGGTGGAGTACTCGCCGAGCGGGCAGTTCGAGGACCGGGCCACCCAAACCGTGGTCAACCGCCAGTTCGCCGTGCCTGGGTTCAGCGTGGAGCGCAAGGGTGCTGGGGTCGAGGTGAGCACCCCGACGGTGACCCTGTTCTACGACGGCGGTCCGTTCAGCGCACGCGGCCTGTACGCCCATCTGGCGGGTGGCCGGAACCACCGCCGGATCTGGCGTTACGGCGAGATCCCGCTGGACGAGCGGCTGAAGTCGAGCAACCTGGGCGGCACCGCCCGCACCCTGGACGTCGTCGACGGCGCCACGGAGTTGGAGCCGGGCCTGATCAGCACGCTCGGCTCTGCCGCCCTGGACGACTCGCAGACCCTGGCTCTGGGCGCCGACGGCTGGATCGCCCCTCGAATCGAGGGCAATCTCGACCTCTACCTGTTCGCCCACGGCCACGATGCCCGGGGCGCCTTGGCCGACTTCTTCGCCCTGACCGGCCCGCAGCCGCTGCTTCCCCGCTACGCGCTGGGCAACTGGTGGAGCCGCTACCACCCCTACACCGCGGACGAATACCAGGCCGTGATCGAACGCTTCGAGGCCGAACGGCTGCCGTTCAGCGTCGCGGTGATCGACATGGACTGGCACCTGGTCGACATCCCGCCCGAGTACGGCACCGGCTGGACGGGCTACACCTGGAATCGGGACCTGTTCCCCGACCCCGAGGGCTTCCTGGCCTGGCTGCACGAACGCGGCCTCAAGGTCTCGCTGAACGTGCACCCGGCCGACGGCATCCGCGCCTACGAGGAGTGCTACCCGGCGATGGCCGAGTCGATGGGGATCGATCCCGCCAGCCGACGTCCGGTGGAGTTCGACATCGCCGACCCGGCGTTCCTGGTCAACTACTTCGAGCAGGTACACCACCCGCTGGAGGATCAAGGGGTCGACTTCTGGTGGCTGGACTGGCAACAGGGCACCCACACCGCCGTCGCCGGCCTGGACCCGCTGTGGATGCTGAACCACTTCCATTTTCTGGACAGCGCCCGCCGTGGCGGCCGTCGGATCACCTTCAGCCGCTACGCCGGCCCCGGCTCGCATCGTTACCCGGTCGGATTCTCCGGTGACACGGTCAACTCCTGGGCGAGCCTCGACTTCCAGCCCTACTTCACCGCCACCGCCTCCAACATCGGCTACGGCTGGTGGTCCCACGACATCGGCGGGCACATGTTCGGCGTCCGGGACGACGAGCTGGTCACCCGGTGGTTCCAGCTGGGTGTGTTCTCGCCGATCAACCGGCTGCACTCCACCCTGAACCCGTTCATGGGCAAGGAACCGTGGAAGTTCAACCCGATCGCTGAAGCGGTGATGGCCGCCTCGCTGCGGCTGCGGCACCGGCTGCTGCCCTACCTGTACACGATGAACGAACGAGCTCATCGCCTGGGCGAACCGATCGTCACCCCGCTCTACTACGGCGCGGCGGGCCAGGTCGGCCACACCCCGGTGATCGCCGAAGTGGAATCCCAGAACAGCTTCTTCTTCGGCACCGAGCTGCTGGTCGCCCCGATCACCTCGCCGGCGATCAAGGGGATCAACCTGGGGGTGGTCAAAACCTGGCTGCCTGAAGGCACCTGGACCGACTGGTTCACCGGGCTTCGCTACAGCGGCGGTCGCTGGGTGCGGCTGCATCGTCCGCTGAGCCAGTTGCCGGTGCTGGCCAAGGCTGGAGCGATCATCCCGCTCTCCGGTGAGGACTACCTCGGCACCGACAACCCGCCCGCCCTCGAGGTGCACCTGTTCGCCGGAGCTGACGGAGCCTTCTCCCTCTATGAGGACGACGACGCGACCGATCCCCGCTCGGTCGTCACCGAGCTGAGCTACCGGGAGAGCACCCACGAGTTCACGATCGGCGCGGCCCAGGGTGCGGTTGACCTGCTACCGACCCACCGGCGCTACACGCTGGTGGTGCACGGTCTGGACGGGCTCGATCTGGGGACCCAGATCGACCTGGGCGAGGTACCCACCGCCACAGGGCGGACGATCACGCTGGCCGGGGAACTGCGTCCGGCCGACGCTCGGGTCGCCGAACGGGTCTTCGAGTTGGTCTCCCGGGCTGAGATCGCCTACGCCACCAAGGACGCCGTCTGGGCGGCGATCCAGCAGCACGAGTCGCTCGCGGGGCGCCTGGTGGCACTGCAGGGGCTAGAGCTGGAGCCAGCGCTGTTCGCCGCACTGAGCGAACTGCTGTTGGCCCAGCTGTGAGCCTGGTCAGCGACCGAAGCGGCGCTCACGTTGGGCGTAGGAGCGGAGGGCGCGAATGAAGTCGACCTTGCGGAAGTCGGGCCACAACGCCTCGTGAAAGTAGAACTCGCTGTGCGCCGACTGCCAGATCAGAAAGCCGGAGAGGCGCTGCTCGCCTGAGGTGCGGATCACCAGGTCCGGATCAGGTTGGCCGGCGGTGTAGAGGTGATCGGCGATCTGGTCGATCTCCAGGGTTTCGGCCAGCTCCTCCAGGCTCGTCCCCTTGGCCAGCTCGGCGGCCAGCAAGGAACGGAAGGCGTCGCGCAGTTCATGGCGACCCCCGTAGGAGACGGCGATATTGACGTGCATGCCGGCGTTGCTGTCGGTGCTGGCCGAGGCCCGGCGCAACCGTTCGGCCATCGCCTCGGGCAATAGGTCAAGGTCGCCCACGGTCTGCACTCGCCAGGATCGTTGCGCGGCGAGTTCGACCACCAGCCGCTCGATCACCTCGAGCAGGGGCGCCACCTCCTCCGACGAGCTGCGGCTCAAGTTCTCGGTGGAGAGGACCCACACCGTGACCACGTTGATGCCGACCTCGTCGCACCAGCCGACGAACTGCTTCAACTTGTCGGCACCGGCCTGATAACCGACCGCGATCGGGGCGTCGGGGGCGTTCAGCCTGGCCCAACGGCGGTTCCCGTCCGCCATCACCGCCACGTGGCGGGGCAGACGGGTGCGATCGAGTTGGGCTAACAGCCGCTGCTCGTAGGTGGCGTAGAGGAGTCCGGTCGGGTCTACGCGCTGCAGCGCTTTGGCTAGGCGGGTGGCCCACGGCATGGCAGTGACTCTATCGCCCCGGGGTCAGCCCCGAACCTGATTCTGCAACGGTTCACCGGCTAGAAACGCCGCCAGATTCCGCGCGATCAACCGACCCGCGCCCAACGGACGGCCACCGGCCAGGTGTGGGGTCAGAATCAGGTTTGGCGCGTCCCACAAGGGGGAATCGGCCGGCAACGGTTCGGTCTCGGTGACATCGAGGGCAGCGCCGCCGAGCCGTCCGGCGTGGAGGGCCTCGACCAGAGCGACCTCATCGATCGTGCTGCCCCGTCCGACGTTGACCACCCAGGAGGTCCGTCTCAGCAGGGCGAGTCGATCGGCGTTCAGCGCATGCCAGGTGCCTTCAGAGTGCGGCAACACCATCACCAGCACGTCGGTCGAGCCCAGCGCTTCGGCCAGCCCGGCCTGGTCGACCACCTCGAAGCCGCCCCGCTCCCCCGCCGTCGTGGCCACCCCGCGGACGTGCGCCCCCAACTGGGCCAGCAGCGGCGCCAATCGCTGGCCGATCGAGCCGAAACCCCAGATCAACACCTCGGCCTCGATCAGGCTGGTCAGCCGATCAGGGCTCTTCAGCGGACGAAAACCGCCGAACTCCCCGGCCCAGCGATGCTCGCGCTGCGCGTCCAGGCACTGCGGGATCAACCGCAGCCCAGCCAGGATCAACGCCAGTGCATGCTCAGTGACCGGCCGGTCGTGAAAGCCCCGACCACTGGTGATCAACACGCGCTCCGCGAAACCGGCTGCCAGCACCCCGTCCGGCCCGGCGGCCAGCGTCTGCACCCAACGAAGCTGCGGCGCTGCCGCCAACTGGGCCAGATTGGGGCTGCGGGATCCCCACACCACGGCCGCCTCAGCGTCCAGATGCTGCTCCGGAATCGGCTGCCAGGGTTGGTACGTCACGACCTCGACCCCCGGCGGCGCAGCCAGCTCGAAGGGGGCGTCGGCGGGGAGCAAGAGCTTCATGCCACCACTGTGCCCGCTGCTCGCTTTGCTGGGAAACTGGTCCGGATGGCCCATGCTAAACTTACCTACGCAACCGTAACTTACGGTACCGTAACTGGAGTGACGACGATAATGACCGCGCCCAAGCCGACGCCCACCTCACCTAAACCGCTGCTCCGAGGTTGGCTTCACGCCGCCATGACGCCCCTGGCCCTCGTGCTGGGGATTGTGCTGGTCCTGCTCGCCCACAACGACGCCGGACGGATCGGCGGTGCCGTCTGGTTGGCCGCCTCGGTGGCCTTGTTCGGCACCAGCGCCCTCTACCACCGCGGCAACTGGACGGGTCGGCGGGAGGTGCTCTGGCGTCGGCTGGACCACGCCAACATCTTCATCTTCATCGCCGCCTCCTACACCCCGCTGGCGCTGCTGCTATTGCCCCCGGCCAGCTACACCGTGCTGCTCTGGCTGGTCTGGACGGTCGCCGTGGCGGGCGTGTTCTTCCAGCTGGTCTGGATCAACTCACCCCGCTGGGTACACACCCTGCTGTACCTGCTGATGGGCTGGGCCGCGCTGGGTTGGATCGGCGACTTCTGGACCAACGGCGGGCCGCTGCAGTTCACCTTGATCAGCCTGGGCGGCCTGATCTACACCCTGGGCGCCATCGTGTACGCCCGGCGCAATCCCGACCCGTGGCCGACGACGTTCGGCTATCACGAGATCTTCCACTCCGCCACGATCATTGCCGCGCTCTGCCACTACACCGCGATCATGGCCGCCACCCTGGCCTGATCTCTCAGGCGCGACTCCACAGAGCGGTGCGCAACTCGGCCAGCTCGGTGGCTGGAGCGAAGCAGGTCATGCCCCGGCAGACGTAGACCGTCGTTTGATCTTCGCGGAGGTCGCGATCCACGAAGTGCTCGGCGAAGCCACGCGTTCCGGGAGCACCCAGCACGATCGCCGAGCCGGCCGGCGCCATCCGCCAGGCGGCCATCGCGGTAGCAGGCACCTCGACACCGGGCTCGGCCACGACCACCACGACCGCCGGGGAGAGGCCTTGGCGGGCCTCGTCCGCGATCATCAGGTCGGTGAACGCCCAGCCGGCGAACCGCGGGGCCCGAGCCACGATGCCGCGCAGGGTGGCCATAGCCGCGTCCGCACGCTCGATCAGCTCCGGCCGATCAGCCAGCAGGCCGACCAGCCGCAGTGCCGCGATCAGCGAGGACGTCCCGGACGGGGTCGGATTGTCGCTGACCTCACGGGGTCGGAGGAAAAGCCGCTCAGCATCCCGAGCGGTGTCATGGAAGCCGCCATCCTCAGCCCCGAAGAGGTCCACGGCGGTGTCGAGGAGGGCGACCGCACGGGCCAACCGCTCCCCATCGCCTGTCGCACCCGCCAGCCGCGCCAAACCCAGCGCGACCGCGCCATAGTCCTCGGCCAACCCGGCGATCTCGCCGACCTGCCCGTCCACGGACGTCCGCCGCAGCCGCCCGTCGACGATCATCGCCTCCAGCGCTTCGCCCACTCCGCGGGCCAGGTCCAGCCATCCGGGCTCGCCGAAGACCATCGCCGCGTTCACCAGCGAATCCAGCGCCCAGCCGTTCCAGGCGGCCACGCACTTGTCATCGCGAGGCGGACGGAACCGGTTCCCCCTGACCTCCAACAACCGTCGGCTCACCGCGTCCAGCCGCTGCGAGTCGGGCCAACCTCGAAGCTGCAGGGTCGACAGGCCGTGTTCAAACGTGCCCTGGTTCGTCACATGGAAGGTGTCCGCAGCCCAGGACGCGTCCGGTTCACCGAGCGCATCGGCGAGCAGCTCGCTCGACCAGGCGTAGAAGATGCCCTCGTGCGCCATCCCCCGAATGTCGGAGGAGTCGGCGTCCAGGCTGGCCGCGAGGCCTCCACCGGGGAGCAGCATCTCTCGCTCCAGCCAGCCGACCAGACCACGGATCGTCCGCTCGTAGAGCCAGCGCAGCGACCCGTCATGATCGGCCGTACGCCGCCAGCCGCGGACGTAGCTGCCCAGCAGCAGGGCGTTGTCGTAGAGCATCTTCTCGAAGTGCGGCACCACCCAGCCGCATCGACGCTGTAGCGATGGAAACCGCCGCCGATCTGGTCGTGGATACCGCCGCGGGCCATGGCCTCCAGGGCACGCTGGGCGATGGCCACCGACTCCGACTCGCCCTTGACCAGCAGCGCGTCGATCAGGAGGGGTGCAGGGAACTTGGGCGCCCGACCGAAGCCGCCGTGCAACAGGTCGGCGTCGGCGCTGACCAACTCCATCACGTCCCAGACCCGCAGGGCTCCCGGGTCGGGCAGCGGGGTGAACTCGTCGGCCAGATGCTGGACGATCGCCGCCGCGCTGTGGATCACTTCGGCGCCGCGCTCCCGCCACGCCTCGTCGATCGCCAGCACCACTTCGCTGAATGACGGCATCGCACCGTTGCGCTGCGGCGGGTAGTAGGTGCCGGCGAAGAACGGCTGCCCGTCCGGGGTGAGGAAGACGGTCATCGGCCAACCACCGTGACCAGTGAGAGCTTGGGTGGCTTTCATGTACAGCGCGTCGACGTCGGGGCGTTCCTCGCGGTCGACCTTGATCGAGACGAACCGCTGGTTGACCAACGCGGCCACCTCGGCGTCCTCGAAGGACTCGTGGGCCATCACATGGCACCAATGGCAGGCCGAGTAGCCCACCGACAGCAGCACCGGGACGTCCCGCGCCTCAGCTTCGGCGAAAGCCTCCGGGCACCACGGCCACCAGTCGATCGGGTTACCGGCGTGCTGTTTCAGATACGGACTCGAGGCCTCAGCCAGGCGATTGGGCACTCCGGCAGCCTACCGGCGGCGCTGGATCGAGGACGACCGGTCGATGACACGGCCCGCCGGCGCGAAGTTGTCGTGTTGCACTTCTTCTGCGCCGATCACAACAACTGTGCGCGACCCCGCTAGATCGAGTAGGACCAGTCGGTGGCCGCGGTCGGGGTGCCGAGGTCGATCCCGGCGAAGAGATCGTCCTCAGGGAGCGTGACCGGGACCAGCGACCGCACCAGTTGGTAGTCCTCGGTCGGCCAACCGGCCTGCTGAATCGCCAGCGGCACGGCGAACCAGGCGCCGTCCGGGTCGATCTGGGTGGCGTGGGCGCGCAGCGCGTCATCGCGGACCGGATAGAACTCGCCGCAGGGGATGAAGGTGGTCAACCGGTGGTCCATGTCGGCGCTGGCCCATTCGCTCAGGTCGGTGCTGTAGGGCCGACCCAACCCGTTGGCGTGCATCAGCTCGTCCAACTTGGCGTACCGGGTGCGATGGAAGCCCATCTCGTAATAGACCTTGAGCACCCGCCACGCTGGGCCGTGCTCGGGCCAGGCGTCCGGGTCAGCCGCAGCTTCCAGCGCGGCCAGCGAGACCTTGTGGCACATGATGTGGTCGGGGTGCGGATAGCCACCGTTCTCGTCATACGTGGTGAGCACGTGCGGACGGAACTGCCGAATCACCCTGACCAGGGGCCCGGCGGCCTCGTCCACGTCTTGGAGGGCGAAGCAGCCCGGTGGCAGGTCCGGCAGCGGATCCCCTCGGGCAGCCCGGAATCCTCGAAGCCCAGCCACACCTGGTCGATCCCCAGGATCGCCGCGGCTCGCTGCATCTCGGCCGCCCGCAACGTGGCGATGGCGGCGGCGTTCTCGGGGCTGTCGAGCTTCGGGTTCAGGATCGAGCCCCGCTCGCCGCCGGTGCAGGTGGCGACCACCACCTTGACCCCCTCGGCCACATACTTCGCCGTCGTCGCGGCCCCCTTGGACGACTCGTCGTCAGGGTGGGCGTGGACGTGCAGCAGACGCAGCGGCTCGGACTCGGCATCAACGCGTCTCGGCTGGGTCGCCCGGTGACGAAGGGCATCAGACATGCCGACCATTGTGCCGCCCCAGACGCTGGCTCGGCTCATCGGCCGCTGGTGGAAGAATCGAGGAGTGACCTCGACCAGCGATGCCGAACGGATCCGCCGGCGCTATCCGCCGACCACCATGGGGTGGCCGCTGCGGATCGCGCTCGGGCTGGTGATCGCCGCCGCCCTGGTCTGGACGGTGTGGACTGCCGCCTACAAGGCCGATCCGCCCGTGCTCGGCCAGATCGACAGCTACCTGGTCACCTCCGACACCGACGTCACCGGACGCCTCACCGTCCAGCGGCCCGATCCTTCTCTGGCGGCGCGCTGCCTGGTCGTGGTGCAGGCCGAGACCTTCGACCGGGTGGGTGAGAAAGTGGTCGTGATCCCACCGGGCGGTGAGCGCCTGACCCGGGTGGAGGTTAGCGTCCGTACGTTCAAACGGGCCACGTCGATGTCGGTGGAGTCGTGTTCGCCGCTGGCCTGAGTTGATAAACTGCCCGGATGCCCGACCAGCAGATCACGACCACCTGGCTCACCCAGGACGCGTTCGACATGCTCACCGCTGAACTCGCCCACCTCAAGGGGGAGGGTCGGCTCGCGGTGAGCGCCAAGATCGCCCGGGCGCGCGAAGAAGGCGACCTCAGCGAAAACGGCGGCTACCACGCCGCTCGAGAGGAGCAGGGCCAGCAGGAGGCCCGAATCCGTCAGCTTGAGGTGATGCTGCGACATGCCGAGGTCGGCGAGGCCCCCGCCGTCGCCAGCGAGGTCGTCCCGGGCGTCGAAGTGACTATCTACTTCGACGACGACCCCGACGACGAAGACACCTTCCTGCTCGGCTCGCGGGAAATGATGGCGCTGGGCGCCAGCACGCTGGAGATCTATTCCCCGAACTCACCGCTGGGGGCGGCGATCCTGGGCAAGAAGATCGGCGAGCGGGCCAGCTACGCGGCCCCGAACGGCTCGCCGATCGAGGTCACCGTGGTGGCGGTCAAGCCTTTCCTGGGCTGACCGGCGGCACTCGGGCCAACAGGGTCGCGGCCTCTTCGGGCGCCAGCGCACCAGCGGCCACCTCGCTGAGGATTTGCTCGCGGGTGAGCTGACTGGGCACCTCGGGTTCGGGGGCGAGCCCGAGCTTTCCGAGGAGTTGGCTGAACCGCAGGCGGGCCGTCGGGTAGGAGACGCCGAGGTGCTTCTCCACCTCGCGCAGGTTTCCCCGAGAGGCCAGAAAGACCCGCAACAGCTCGGTCTCCTTGTCGTCCAGCGCGCAGAAGTCGCAGGACGTGAACTCACCGGCCACCTCAGTGCCGCAGGTGTGGCAACCGAGGCGAGTGGTGATCAACTGCCCGGCGCAGACCGGGCACTCCGCCAGCGGACGGTGGCCCGGACGTCCGCTCACCGTTGACCGCGCTCAAAGTCGCCCTTGATCGTGGCCCAGCCCATCACCACGCCGACGTCCAACCGCGCCGAGCCGTTGCCCAGCACGACTTCGTCGAGTCCGCTGGAGTCGCCGACCCAGGTGATCTTGCCCAGTTGGGCGTCGCCGCGGACGGTGACGTTGGAGTCGCGGCCCAGGTCGAGCTCCAGCGAGCCGGACTCGCAGCGGATCCGGGAGCGTCCGGTGGTGATGCTGCCGGTCATGGTCGCCGAACCCGCTTGCACCAACGCATCGGTGATCTCTCTGATGTCGGTCATGGTGACGCTCCCGGCGGTGACCCGGACCTTGCCCAGGTACGGGACGCGTTCGGTGGTCAGCGTTCCGGCGGTCACCTCGACGTCCACGGCGATGCTGGGGTTGACCCGGAGCAGGAGTTCCTTGCCCAACCCCAGCGCCCGCAGGTCGTCGAAGCTGCGCGGCGGACGCAGAATGAAGCCGTCCAGGCTCGGGCCCAGGTCACCGTCGCTGGTCACTTCGAGCACCGACCCGTTGCGCCGCAGCACGTGCGGCCCTTCTGCCGAGGCCGTCGCCACCGAGGGATCCCCCACGATCCGGACGCGGCGCCCGACGGTGCGGACCGAGATCCGATCGACCCCCTTGGCGCCTGCAGGACGCCGGTGGTTCGGCGGTACCCCGTCGGAGAAGGGGGGTTGGGTGAAGACCCCTTGCGGTTCGGCGTGCCGGGGAGGAGCGGACTCCTCGGCAAGATCCTCATCGGTGGGTTCGGCGTGTCGGGGTTCGCCCTGCTTCAGGGCGTCGATCCGGCGAGCCGCTTCGGAGGCGTCGATGCGTCCGGCGGCAAGGTCTTCAAGGATCACAGAGAGATCCGGGTCAGGTGACGTCATGCCTCAATAGTAGGCAGGGGTTACCACAATGGAAAGGTTTGCTTTCTATTCGTGGCGGTCGGACGGGGTTGTTGATTCGCCACGCAGCGAGCGGAGGAAGGAGACCACGAACGCGAGGGTCGGGATGACCAGCAGCGCGCCGACGATGCCGGCCACCTCGGCGCCCATGACCAGGGCGAGCAGGACGGCGAGCGGGTGCAGGGAGACGGCCCGTCCGAGCAGGAGCGGCTGCAGGAAGTGACTTTCGCTCCACATCACCAGCACCGTCCCCCCCAGCATGATCAGGGCAGCCACCCAGCCGTTGGTGACCAGGGCGAGCAGGACGGCCAGCGAGCCGGCGACGAACGCGCCGACGACCGGAATGAAGGAGAGGAAGAAGGTGATCACGAACAGGGCCAGCACCATCGGCAACCCCAGGATCTGCGCGACCAGGGCCACCCCGGCCGCATCGACCAGGCAGACCAGCACTTGGGCTCGCATATAGGAGACAAGTGAGCCCCAGCCGCCCTGGCCCGCCCGCGCAGTGGGCTCCTGGTAGCGCTCGGGGAGGAACGAGACCGCCGCCCCCAGATCCGCCGGCCCTCGAAGAGGAAGAAGAAGGTGGCGATCAGGGCGATCGCCAACCCGGCGAAGAAGTGACCGATGGAGGATCCGATCGAGGCCGCATAGGAGGCGATCTGAGCGCGAGAGTCGTTGACCCAGGTGGTCAGTTGGGTGATCCAACCGTCGATCTGCGCCTGGTCGATCCGGAAAGGATCGCCGGCCAACCAGGTCAGCAACTGTGGGATCCCGGCCATCGCCTCGTCCACCAACATCGGTGCTTGCTTCGCCACTGACGAGCCGACCAGGTAAAAGACGCCGATCACCAGCACTGCGGTGCCGAGCAGGGCGATCACCGACGAGAGGACGCCGGGCAGCTTCCAGGCCAGCAACCGGTCGACCAGGGGGGCCAACAGCGCGGTCAACAGGATCGCCACAGCCAGGGGCACGCTCACTCCGGAGAAGTACCGCAGGCACCAGAAGATGCCGTAGAGAGCGGCCGCGATCAGCAGGGCGCGCCAAGCCCAGTTCGCGGCCGTCTTCACCCCTTGCGGAACCGAGTCGACAGCGCTCGGGGCCGCCTCGAGGACGACCACCTGAGGCTCAGTCAGCCGGTCGGGTAGCGCTAGCGCGGTCGATCTGGTGCGGCGTGCCCGGCCCCACAGGTCGGCAAAACTCACGATTCGTCCTCTCGTTGACCTCACCCAATCTATCTACCCCGCGAGCGGTCACTGAGACTGGTCATAAACTCAGGGACGTGGCCGAGCACCCTGATCCGCGCGTGGGCGCGCCCGCACTGATGGCGCCCGATTGGCACGAGGCTCTGGCTCCCGTGGCCCCGACGATCAGCGCTTTGGGTAATTTTCTGCGGGCTGAGAACGCCGCCGGGCGTGGCTATCTGCCCGCCGGGAACCAGGTGCTGCGAGCGTTTTCACGCCCGTTGGCCGACGTCCGGGTGTTGATCGTGGGTCAGGATCCGTACCCCACGCCGGGGCATCCGGTCGGACTGTCCTTCTCGGTGGCCCCGGGGGTTCGTCCGCCTCGCAGCCTGGTCAACATCTATCGGGAGCTGAGCACCGATCTGGGGATCCCTCCAGCCGAGACCGGTGACCTGACCCCGTGGTTCGAGCAGGGGGTGTTGCTGCTGAACCGGGTGCTGACCGTGAGTCCCGGCGCCCCGGGCTCGCATCGAGGGAAGGGTTGGGAGGCGGTCACCCAGCGGGCGATCGAAGCTCTGGTGGCCCGAGGTGGTCCACTGGTGGCGATCCTGTGGGGTCGCGACGCCCAGTCGTTGGCTCCCCTGCTCGGCACGGTGCCGCAGATAGCCTCGCCGCACCCGTCCCCGATGTCGGCCCGGGCCGGCTTCTTCGGCTCCCGTCCGTTCAGTCGGGTGAATGCCGCCCTCGCTGAGCAGGGGGCGGCGCCGATTGATTGGGCCCTGACCGGCGGCCACTGAATCGGCCGGAATGTCCACCCGCGCGCAGGGGTTGAACACACCACAGGAGGCAATGCGATGTTTTTCACCAAACCGACCATGGTCGACGCCCGGGTAGCGCTACGCGGGCGCGAGTTCCCGGTGCTGGATTTCCCGGTCTACCACGAAGTCTTCGGGCTGCCGATCGAGAAGGTGCCGCCCGGCGCCGAGGTGGCCTACGTCGCCCTGGGCTGTTTCTGGGGTGCCGAAAAGCTCTTCTGGAACACCCCCGGGGTCGTCAACACGGCCGTCGGCTACCAGGGTGGGTACACCCCAAACCCGACCTACGACGAAGTCTGTTCCGGACGCACCGGGCACACCGAGGCGGTGAAGGTCGTCTTCGACCCGGCGCGAGTCAGCTATGAGCAACTGTTGCGGGTGTTCTACGAGAACCACGACCCGACCCAGGGCTTCCGCCAGGGCAACGACCGCGGCACTCAATATCGCTCCGCGCTCTACACCCTGACCGACGAGCAGGCCGCCACCGCACAGCGGCTCACCGCCGAGTACCAGGCGGCGTTCGCCAAGGCGGGCTATCCGGGGATCACGACCGAGATCGCCCCAGCCGGGCCGTTCTTTCTCGCCGAGGGGTACCACCAGCAGTACCTGGAGAAGAACCCCCGCGGCTACTGCCCGATCCACGCCACCGGAGTCACCTGCAACCCGTCCTGAGGCGACGCACCCACGAACCATGACTAATTCACCATTCCGTAGCGATGCGGACTTAGTTACGCTGAAGGAATGCCTGCGGATCACGTAAGAAGTCCGACTCACGCCTTGCTCGCCCCCATCCTCCTCAGCCTGGCCCTGCTCATCGGTTGCACCCAGGAGCCTGTCGCGCCGACCGGCACCCTGCCGGTCGTCTCGGCAACCAGCACTGCCAGCACCAGCGTGACCCCGTCATCGACGACCGATCCCGGCGACACCGACTGCGTCGTCGGCACCTGGCTGCTGGACGTGAACAACTTCCAGGGCCGCGCCGCCGTCTACCTGAAAAGCCTGGGTATCCCGCTCGACTCGCTGGCGATGTCAGGCTCGCAAACACTCGAGCTGCGAGCCGACGGCTACCTGTGGATCGGGACTGACCTGATCACTAACGCCTCGGTGGCCGGGCACCCCGTCCGAGCAGTCACCAGAAGCGTCGGCAGCGGTGACTGGGGTTGGAACGCGGACGGAACGCTTCAGGTCGACGACTTCGAGTACCTGGTCGAGCCCCGCGTCCCGCCGGGCGGGACCCCGAACATTCCGAGCGTGGACTGGTCGGCCCCGGTCACCATGGTGTGCACGGACGACACCCTGACGGTCAGGGGCTCAAACGCACCACTGACGGGTCGCTTCACGCGCCGCTGACGAAAACGTCCGACCCGCCTACGGTTGACCTCATGCCGATCGCACGCAGGGGCCTTCTCGCCGGGATCGCGCTGCTGCCCCGGCCCGACACCTCGACCGCTGGGCAAAGGTGGGAGTCCCAGCCCGGCCCACCGGGAACTCCTCAGGCTCTGGCGGCAACCTCGACCGGATTACGTGCCCTGATCACCGGCCCCGGGCCGAACCCCAACTCGCTGTGGGTCCTGGGTTGAGTCGCCCCCGATTGAGCCGCCTGGGTACAGTTCCAGTCACTCTTCCAGGAGGTAGCAGATGATCGACCTTGAGCTCGCCTCGCGGTTGCGAGCCACCGATATCCCCTGGGTTCCCTCCAGCGGCGACCGGTTCGTGATCCCCAACCATGAAATGTCGAGCGACGTGTTCGTGATCGCCGACATGACGATCGAGGCGCAGAACGTCGCCGGCGGTCACATCATCAAGTTCAACGGAACCACCGAATGGGCGCTCGACAGCGTGGACGCCAGCCAGGTGCTCTGGTTGCCCCGCGAGGACCAGCTCCGGGAGTTGCTCGGCGACGACTTCGCCCGCCTTGAGGTGCTTCCCGGTGGCTTCGTCGTGGTGCTCGCCGACGCCAGCAGACACGTCGACATCGACCCCGAGCGCGCCTACGCCCGAGCCTTGCTGGCCCTCCGGGAAGCTGGGTGACCACCTCCCTGCTCTGGCTGCGCCGTGATCTGCGCCGAGCCGATCATCCGGCGCTGGCCGAGGCGGCCCGGCAGGGAGAGGTCGCGGTCTGTTTCGTCGTCGATCCGTTCTTCTTCGACGACGCGGGCCTCGCCCGCCAAGCCTGGTTCGCAGCCACCCTGAACGCCCTCGACGAGACCTTTGACGGCGCGTTGATCGTGCGCCACGGCGACCCGCTGACCGTCATCCCGACACTGGCCCGCGAGGTCGGCGCCACCTCGGTGCACGTCTCCACCGAAACCGAGCCGGACGGTGCCGCGCGGGATCGAGGGGTGCGGGCAGCGTTGGCCGACCACGGGATCGTCTGGGTGGAAACCGGCAGCCCCTACGCGGTCACCCCCGGCCGGGTGCTGACCCTGCAGGGGTCGGCCTATCAGGTGTTCACCCCGTTCAGCCGCGCCTGGCGCGCCCATGGCTGGCGGCTGCCCGCGAGCGAGCCGACCGCACTGACGCTGCGCCGAGCCGAGAGTGACCCGGACGCCTGGGCGAAGCTGGCCGAGGCCCTGCTCCCAGGGTCGCCGACGCTACCCGCGGCCGGTCAAGAGGCGGCGCTGGATCGCTGGCACACCTTCCTCGACGAGGGCCTCCTCGGCTACGCCACCCAGCGCGACCGACCCGATCTGGATGGCACCTCGCTGATGTCGCCGTACCTGGCCTCGGGGGTGGTTCATCCGCGGACGCTGCTGGCCGACCTGGAGCAGCGGGGCGGCCCGGACGCCGAGCGCGTGATCACCGAACTGGCGTGGCGTGAGTTCTACGCCGACGTCCTGGCGCGGAACCCCCATTCCCTGTGGGAGGACCTTCGCGATGGCCTGCGCGGGCTCAGCTATGACGAGGCGCCTGCTTTGGTCGAGGCGTGGAAGCAGGGTCGCACCGGCTTTCCGATCGTCGATGCCGGGATGCGCCAACTGGCCGCGACGGGCTGGATGCACAACCGCGTCCGAATGATCACCGCCTCGTTCCTGACCAAAGACCTGCACACCTGGTGGCCGATCGGTGCCCGCTACTTTCTGGAGCACCTGATCGATGGGGACGACGCGTCCAACAGTCACGGGTGGCAGTGGGTGGCCGGTACCGGGACGGACGCCGCCCCCTACTTCCGGGTGTTCAACCCCATCCTGCAGGGCCGTAAGTTCGACCCGCAGGGCGCCTACGTCCGGCGCTGGGTGCCGGAGTTGTCGCACCTGATCGGCGCCTCCTGCCATGAGCCCTGGACTCAACCGTCGGGCTACGCCCACGGCTATCCCCGGCGGATCGTCGATCACGATCATGAGCGCAAGGTCGCGCTGGAGCGCTACAAAGCGGTCCGGGCGTGAGGTTCAGCATCGACGCCCGTTTCCGGGGCCCGCAGCACTCGGCCAACGGCGGCTACTCCGCCGGGCTGACTGCCGCGGCTCTGGGGCGTCCGCTCGGCCCCGCGCAGGTCACCCTGCTGACCCCGCCGCCACTCGACACCCCGCTCACCGTTATCACCGACGGCGAGTCGGTTCGGGCCGGCCACGATGAGGTTGAGGTGACGCGGGCCGTCCGGCATCCCGCGTTGAACCGGGACGTGCCCTCCGTCAGCTGGGCGGAGGCGCTGGAGGCCAGCGCCGCTTTCCCGTGGCGAACCCACCACCCGTATCCGGAATGCTTCGTTTGCGGCACCGACCGCGGGCCCGGCGACGGCCTGCGGATCTTCCCCGGGCCGGTGAGCGGACGTCCGCTGGCCGCCGCGCCGTGGACCCCGGACGAGGCGGTGGTCAGTGACGCTCTGGTGCGACCCGAAATCGTCTGGGCCGCCCTGGATTGCCCGTCCTTGTTCGGGTGGGTCTGCTTTCATCGCTGGGAGACACCGCTGCTGTTGGGCCGGTTCACCGCCGAGATCCACCGCCTGCCCCGGCTCGGCGAGCCGTGCGTGAGCATCGGCTGGTTCCTTGAGCGAGACGGACGCAAACATCACACCGGGGCGGCGCTGCGAACCGCCGACGGCGAACTCCTGGGCCTCAGTCGGGCCACCTGGATCGCGCTCCGACCCGATCACCCGGTGACCGCGGAGGCGATCTCAGCCGCTCGCCGCTGATCGGCGGGCGGCGCGAAAACCAAGGCTCGTTGCAGCGGATACCCGGCCAGGAACAGGCTCGCCTCAGTGATCACCTTGGCCACCACGAGCCCGACCCCCCACCCGGTGAGCAAGCTCAGGAAGCCGTAGTTGGCCAGCAGCATCACCAGCACCAGGCCGTAGTAGCGCAGCAGTTGAGCACCCATACCTTCAGCGCCCTGGGCACCCCCGTCAAAGACGAACCGCCGGTTGGTCAGGAAGTTGAACGCCGAACTCAACCCCCGGGCCGCGATCACGGCGGCCAACAGGTTCCCGGTCACAGCCTGGATCACCAGCAGCACCACCAGATCGATCCCGAACGCCCCGAAGGACGACAGGCCGAACCGCAGCAGCGGACGGTACACCCGCACCGAATCGACCAGCGGTCGGAAGTGCGAGGACGCGTTGTGCTGCAGATAGATGGTGGCGATCGGCAGTTGGACGATCCGGACGCCGGCCTGTTTGGCCTCCAGGAGCAGGTTCAGCTCATATTCGAAGCGGTCGCCGTCGATGCTGCCCAGCCAGCCGAGCAGATCGGCGGGATACCCGCGCAACCCGGTTTGGGTGTCGGAGACCGCCACCCCGCTGACCGCCCGAAACACCTGCCGGGTGATCAGGTTGCCCAGCTTGCTCCGGAGCGGCACCGCCCCGTCGAACTCGCGGACGCCGAGCACCATCACCCCGGGGGCCACCTGGGCGGCGACCCGCAGAATGTCGACCACGCGATGTTGGCCGTCGCTGTCCGCGCAGACCACGTCCTGTCCGGGGTGGGCCGCGGCGATGTGGGCGAAGCCGAACTTCAGCGCCGAGCCCTTGCCCCGGTTGGACGAGTACCCGATCACCTCGGCGCCGAGTTCGCGCGAAGCCTCGAACCAGTGGCTGTAGCCCGGGCCGCTGCCGTCATCGACCACCACCACGCGCAGCAGCGGGCTGGCGGCTCGGATCTGCTGCACCAGGCCCGGCAGCCGTCCGTCCGGCTCGAAGGAGGGAATCAAGGCGATCATCGGTCAGCCCGCCACGTAAAGAATGTCGGAGGTGCCACGTTCCCGATTGCGCCCCAACGGATTGTTCACCAGTGCCCCGTTGAAGTACATCGCCGAGGACCCGCCACCATCCAGGTTGTAGGCCACCGACGCCCCGCGGTCGACGAAGAACTTCGCCAACTCGGGCAGCGTCATCCCGCGGCTGTACCCGGCGGAGCGGCCATCGACCACCACCCAGAGCCAATGGTTCGGCGCGACCAGACCCACCGCCGTCCGCGGGTGGCTGCCCTGGATCGAGTGGTTCCCGACGTTGGTGTCGATCTCGATCGCATCGATCCCCTCGATCACCCGGCCGGCTTCGACCAAACCCGGACCGAACGACAACGTCTGCCAGACGCCGTCAGCGATCAGGGCGTCCGCGCTGGTGGTGGTCTCGTCATAAAGAACGGCGCTGCCGTCGCCGCCCAGCGCCAGCCCCTGGCGCGCCCCCAGATCGCGGTAGGCCTTGCCGTTACGAACGACGATCCCGGTGTCGCGGAAGCCGTAGTAGTCGCCGTTGATCGCCAGCACCGCGTTCTGCGACGCGGCGATCGCCGAGGGGTTCGCGATGATGTTGGTGCCGAACTGGCCATTGGCGAACGCGGAGCGGATCACCTGCGCCCCGGTGACGGTGATGTCGGCGACAAAGGCGGTCACCGTGTCGTTGCCCGACCCACTGACCACCTTCTCGATGGTGATCGCCGTGGTGTCACTGCCGTAGGTGTTGGCCGATGCTGTGCCGGTGGCGGCGGCGACCGGGGTCTGCTCAACGGTCGCCTCCACGTGCGGGATCAGGAACCGGTTGGCCGCCCAGGCGGTCGTCCCGCCCACCCCCAGCAAGCCCACGCCGCCGCCGAGGGCGACCCGTCGGGAGATTCGCTTGTTGATCAGTGATGCGCTCATGGGTCATGTCTATGGCCCGGTTCTGTGTGCCTGCTGTGGGAGGCCCCCGATTAGGCTGGGAGCATGTGCCGCAACATCCGAACCCTGCATAACTTCGAACCGCCGGCGACCTCCTCCGAAGTGGACGCCGCCGCCTTGCAGTACGTCCGCAAGATCGCGGGCAGCACCAAACCCTCGCGGGCCAATCAGGAGGCCTTCGACGAGGCGGTGGCCGCGGTCGCGCGCGCCACCCAGCACCTCTTGGAGCACCTGAGCAGTTCAGCACCGCCCAAGGACCGCGCCGTCGAGGCGGCCAAGGCTCGGGCCCGCGCCGCCACGCGCTACGCCTCTTGAGCCGAGCAGGCCCGCCCCCGGTTGGGGACGGGCCTGCTCAGTGCCTCGGTCGGCCGCCAGCGGCGGACGTCAGCTAGCTTCGGCCAACTTGGCCAGCGCACCTTCCCAGCGTCGCGCAATCTCGTCGCTGTCGGCGTCGTCGGGAATCTGCTCGTGCCGGAGCTCCAACACCGTTCCGTTCGCCCCGTCACTGAGCAACTGCAAGTCGACCAGCGTCTTGGGCGCCTCGTCGGCGGCGTGCCAGCTGAAGCGGATCTGCTCCAGCGGATGGAAGCTACGGACCACGCCGTAGGTTCCGTCTTCGGCCTGCCAGGTGTGCCCCCTTATCGCCAGGACCCCGCCCGGGCCGAGCAAAGCTTCGGAACCCTGCGGGGTGACCAGCGTTTTCCAGACGTCCTTCACGGACTGGGACACCGACCGACTGACAACGACGGTGGTGTCCGGGGACTGCCCGAGCGGTTCGCTCGCCTTCTGATCTGTCATGAACAACCTCGATCCGAATGGGTCCTTACCGGTCTACCAGGCTGACCGGTGCCCACCACACTACTCGCGTTCGGTGTCTGCATCCGAGCAGTTCCGGGCGCGGTGCGTGTCGCTGCCAGGAGGCGTCCCGACCGGCCGCTAGACATGACCCAACGACCGGACCAAGTATGAGTTGGTCCGGTCGTTTATGCTCAGCCAACGCCTCCACAACGTCCCCGCCGGGCCTGGTGTGACGGCCGTGACGCCTGGTGCGAGCACCCCGATCGAGCTCTCGAAAATCGCGCAACTTCTCAGCTTCCCGGCCTTGCGAACCCCCCGCCAAGGGCGTAAACCTGAAGTACGCGGAACCCAGGGTTCACGAAGCCGAAAGGTAGAGAGAACCCAGCGGGGAAAGCGGTCGGACAGAGATCGGGCCCAATGCCTTCGGAGCAATCCGGGCGTTCCATCGGGACGGATGGACGGGCCAGCGGACTGACCGAGTACGGGGATCGTCTCCCCCGCACACAGCGAGGAAGCCGGACCACCTCATACGTGATCCGGCTTCCGTCTGTTGTGCCCAGGACGCACCCGAGGGAGCCGCCGCGCTACCCTCGGGGGGTGACTACCCCTCGCCGCACCGGGGTCACCGCCCTTGCGTTGAGCCTCTGTCTAGGTTTGGGCGGCTGCCTGGCACCCACCCCCAGCAGTCCGCCCACCCCGTCCGCGACTCAGGCTGCGGTGGATCTCGCACTTCCCGGGGAAGCGCTGAAGATGGTCCGCGAGTTGATTGCCGCTGCCGCCAACCCGCGACTGATTCAGGTCGAGATCAGCGCCGAACGGGCCGCGATCAGCGTGGTCGAGGACGGCAAGGCCGCCACCTGGGCGTTCCGGGACGGCGAGATCAAACAGGTGGACACCGACATCGCCTACGTCGAGCAGGAGATCTTCAACATCGAGGCCTTCAACATCAACGACGTGGGTGGCCTATTCCGGGCCGCGGCCGGCATGTCCGGCTCGCGCAGCAGCCAGGAGCTGCAGATCGTCGATTACAGCGACGGCCAGGTGATGATGACCGTCTCCACTGTCCCCGAGTCCCGAACGGTGTTCTTCAACCCGGACGGGAGCCTGTTGCCGATTCTGGACTTCCACACCGAGGGCGGGATCGGGGTCGGGCTAGCTGATGCCACCGGCCCGCTACGCACCGCGCTCGTCGTCGGTGTGCAGTCCAATCTGGGGGTCTACGTCGAATACCCGGGCAGCCCAACCACCACGATCCGACGGCTGCGCACCTCGCAGGTTCCCGCCACGACCAACGAACGCGCCGAGACCCCGTCGCTCGACTCCTTCGACCCAACCGACGTGACCTCAGCCGCCATTTATCGGGCGCTGGCCGCCAGCCAGGAGAACCGCATGGTCTCCACGACCTTGGGCTGGAGCGTGGTCATCGACCGCCGCGACGCCGGCCAGCCGATGATGCACTTCGTCGCCGACGGGCGCCAGTTCGTCACCGATCTGCAGGGACAACTGATCCCCGGGAGGTGAAGCCCTCCAGCGCTCCCGCCAACTCCTGCGGTGCGCTGACCAGCAGATACTCCAGATTGCTCCGGGCCCCGGCCACGCCGACCCGCTCGCCGCTGCCGTTGTAGATCCCGATCTGGGAGCCGATGTGCCGGCGGGAATCGAAGGCCAGCACGTGGACCGGATGCCCGCGCAGCTCACAGATCCGGACGAGTTCGGTCAACGGCAGGAAGCCCTCGTTGCTGAAGGAGACCACCACCACCTCGGCGCGGACGTCCGCCACCACCCGGGCGAGGGCCTGGGGCATGGTCTTGGTCGAGTTGAAGGCGCTCTTCGTCACGGCTTCGCGGGCATCGATCCGCTTACAGGCCACGCCGTAGTGCTCGGGGGCGTCCCACCGGACGAGCGTTTCCCACACGTGGTAGTTGGTGAAGTAGCGGTGCTGGTTGTAGGGCGGGTCCAGGTAGGCCAAGTCCGCCGGCGGCAATTCCCCAGCCAACTCGACGGCATCGCCGCGTAGCGCCACCCCTCGTCCGGGGGTGAGCACCGGCGGACGCAGCCGCAGCGGCCGCTTCGCGCGCGGCGCCCACTGCTTCAGGTAGGCCATTTGCAGCCCGACGGTGGAGTCCACCGCGTCAGCGGCCTCCAGCAGGGAGGTCAACAGAATCGGACGCAGCGGCCCGTCCGGGTACAGCGCGTCGAGGCCGTCCCGGATCGCATCGATCCGGACGCCGTTGTCGGGGTGGAAGTAACGTGCCTGCTCGCAGAACACCCGGGTCACGTAGCCACGGTGATCAGGCAGCGCCTCCAGCTGACGGATCGCCCCCACGACCTCGTCCGGGTCGATGTCGGCGGCGTCCGTAGCGACGTAGCACTGGGCGAGAACTTCGAGCATGAGGCGCTGTCGAGGGCGGTCACTGCTGCCCCGCGGCGGCAGAACTCCTGCGCCACCCGGGAGGTGCCGGTGAACAGATCCAGGGCAGTTCGCGCGCCGACAGCGTCCAATAAGTCACCCAAGACACCAACCAGGGCTCGCTTGGAACCCAGGTACTTGATCACGGTTCAGGGTAAGCGACCGACCCCTGCGCGCGGGTCAGCTGCCAAAGGTGTTGCATTTGTTGGGATCGCCGGTGTTGAATCCGGTCGCCAGCCAATCCTGCCGTTGCGCCGAGGAACCGTGCGTCCAGGATTCCCGATCGACGCGACCTTGAGTCCGTTCCTGGATCCGATCATCGCCGACGGCAATAGCGGCGTCCACGGCCCGGTTCAAATCGTCCCTGGTCAGTCCGGAAATGGGCGAGTTCTTGTCTTTGGTGGCGTTGGCGAACCACACCCCGGCGTAACAGTCGGCCTGGAGTTCCAGCTTCACCTGAGGGGAGTTGGGGCCACTTTCGTTGCCGGCTTGCTGCACTTGGGGCAGGACACCGGCCAGGTTGGAGATGTGGTGGCCGTACTCGTGGGCGATCACGTAGGCCTCGGCGGCGTCTCCCCCGGTGGCACCCAGCTTCGCGGTCAACACGTCAAAGAAACTGGTATCCAGGTAGATGGTCTTATCGACCGGGCAATAGAAAGGGCCGACCTCGGAGGTCGCGGTACCGCAGGCGGTGCTGACCTGACCCGGGAAGATCCGGGTCGTCGTCATCTCGTAGCCGGTCATGGCGCTCGACCAGTAGGCCTGAATGGAGTTGGTATACGCGACGAACCGACATTCGCGATTCTGTTTGATGTTGGCGCCGCTCGTGCATTGCGCAAAAGGATCCTCGCCGCTCTGCGGCCCGTTCGCCGACCCCGCGCCCATCAGATCGTTGGGGTTGAAGCCGAAGAGGAGGGCCAAGATCACAATCACGATGCCCCCGACACCGCCGACCGCCACGCGACCGCCGCGGCTGGCGCCACCTCCGCCACCTCTGACCTGGGAGGGATCCAGCTTGGCCCGCTCGTTGTACTGCACCGCATCCTCCGTTGTCATGGGTGAGTCCGACGGGGCGAGTCTAGTACTCCGCGCGGGGAGTCGGCTGGTAGCGGGCCCTCGGCTGGGGATCATGGGATGATGCAGATCGTGGGCGTGGCCGCCGCTGGCGGATCCCCGCTCTTCGTGCGCCCGCTCGCTCACGGGGCCGACCCGCATCGCCTCGCTTGGGAACTCGGCTACCGGATCGTGCGTCCACTGTCCGCGAGCGGCGCTGGCGACCACCTCAGCCTGACCCTGCAAGTCAGCGCCCACGGCCGTCCGATCACAGCCTTGGGCCGCCAGCGCGTCCGCCAGGTGGATCACGGGGCGAAGCTTGACCCGGGGGTTGAGCCGCTGCGTCGGCAACGGCTTGCCGCCTACGGCATCGTGCTCTCGGATCGCGGCATTCTGGGCACCGAGTTCTCGGCCCGGACGGCAGTCCCCGGCTTGTGGGGGCTGCCCGGGGGTGGCATCGACCCGGGTGAGAACCCGAGCCAAGCGGTGATTCGTGAAGTAGTGGAGGAGACCGGCCAAGAGATCGACATCTCGCACCTGCTCGACGTCCAATCCGATCACTGGATCGGTCGGGCACCCAACGGGGTGCTCGAGGACTTCCATGCGGTGCGGATCATCTACGCCGCGACCAGCCCCCAGCCGGACGATCCGGCGGTCTACGACGTGGGCGGCACCACCGCTTCGGCCGCGTGGATCAGGCTCGGCGAATGGACGCGCACCCCCTGGGCCGCCGGCGCCCGAGCCCTGCTGGATCGGCACCTCTCGACGCTGGTGGCAACCTACCGACACCGCAAGAACCGGTCCGCGGGGTGACCCGCGAACCGGTTCGATGCTTGTTGCCGGAGGGTTAGCGGCGGAAGTAGGACAGGATCCGCAGCAGCTCCGTATAGAGCCAGACCATGGTGACGGTGAGGCCGAAGGCGCCACGCCATGACTCCGAGGCGGGGGCGCGCATCGCGATCCCCTGCTCGATGTAGTCGAAGTCCATGATCAGGTTGAAGACCGCGAGCACCACGCCCAGCGCGGACGCTGCGATGGCGAGCATGCCCGCCTCCGGCCCGATGTCGCGCAGGCCGAGGTTGATGTTGAACAAGGACAGGACGAAGTTGACCAGCATCACACCGGCGAACGCCATGGTCGACATCAGAACCATCTTGCGGAACTTGTTGGTGACGCGGATCCGGAAGTACTTGTAGGCGGCCAAGGTGACGCCTGCGGCAACGAACGTGCCGAGGACGGCCTGGGTCACGATGCCCGGGTACATCATTTCGAAGAGCAGGCTGAAGGCCCCGATGAAGACGCCTTCGATGGCCGAGTAGGCGAGGACCAACGCGGGGTTGACCACTCGCCGGAACGAGACCAGCAACACCGTGACGAAACCGACCAGACCACTGACGATCAGGGCGGGGTAGAGCAGGCTCACCGGCAGGAGCATGAAGGTGACTCCGGCGACGGCGATCAGCGTGCCCATCGTGACGGCGGACTTCGTGATCACATCATCAATCGTCATCACGCCGGCGGACTCGGGCGGGGCGCCCTGGTAGCCGGGAACGGGGTTCCCGTACTGGTCGAAGGGCTGGTAGGGCCGCTGTTGCGGGGTGAACGCATCGGGCCGGGACAGGACCGGGTTCGTGCTGCGCATTGTTGTCTTTCCTCCCAATGGACTGAGTATCCATAGTACGCAACGACGACAGAAGCCCGTTTCTTCCGCCCCCGCGACACGACCCGAGCCGGTGACGGCCCTAGAATCGGTGCGCTCGGCCCTCGTAGCCCAATGGCAGAGGCAAACGGCTTAAACCCGTTCCAGGTGTGGGTTCGACTCCCATCGGGGGCACCGAGTGAGCGGCTCAGCTGAGCAGACCGAGCGCGATCCCGTCCAGAATGTCGGATTCGCTGACTACGAGGTCGCGGCCCACTCGAGCGGCCACCGCGTCGGCGATCAGCGCACCGGCGCAGATCACGTCCGCTCGTTTGGGGATGCATCGAGGGCAACGTGCGCACCTGAGCCACCGACGAGGCCAAGAGCGCCGCGGTGAGCTCGGAGAGGCCTGACCTCGGCAGCACCGACCCGTGCACCTTGGCCCGCTGATACTCCGGGAGCCGCTGGTGCAGGGCCGACAGGCTGGTCACCGTGCCGCCCACGCCGATCCAGCTCCCGATCCCGGCGAAGTCGATTCCGCACTCGTCCAACAGTGAGCCCAGGTGCGCTTGAGCTCGCCCCACCTCAGCCGCCGTCGGCGGATCGGAGGCCAAGAAGCGCTCCCGAAAGCGGACGGAACCGACGTCGAGCGAGATCCCCTGCTCGATCTGCACCTGCCCCGAGGCGTCCAGGCGGCCGCGGACGAGTTCGGTGGAGCCGCCGCCGATGTCCATCACCAGGGCGGGCGGTTCGAAGGCCACCGCGGTGACCGCCCCGAGGAAGCTGAGCCGCGCTTCCTCCTCGCCGCTGATGATCTCGGCCTCGACGCCTAGACGCTCCCGGACGCCGGCGAAGAACTCATCCCGGTTGGTCGCATCGCGGGCTGCGGATGTGGCCACCATCCGAACTCGTTGCACCCCCAACTCGGCGATCTGACTGGCGAAGTCGGCCACAGCGGCCAACGTCCGGGCCAGCGCGTCGGGATGGAACTGCCCGGAGGCGTCGACCCCTTGGCCGAGCCGGGTCAGGTGCAGGCGTCGCTCCACATCGGTCAGGCCCCGCCCGTCCGCGTCGGCGATCAGCAAACGGACGGAGTTCGTCCCACAATCGATCGCGGCGACTCTCATGCGTCCGCTCCGCAGGGGCGCGACCAGAACTCACCCAGAGCATCCAGCGCCTCATCGCCGAGAGGATTGACGCCCGGGCCGGCGGCGAGCGCGTGAGCGACCAGGACGTGTAGGCACTTCACCCTGCTCGGCATCCCGCCGGCACTGATCCCTTCGATCTCGGCGACCTGACCCAAGCTGCTGCGATCAGCCAGGTACTCCTGATGAGCCCGGAGGTAGGCCTCGGCCAGGTCGGGGTCATTCTGCAAACGCTCCGTCATCTCCCCCATCACCCCTTGTGCCTCCAGGGTTGAACAGCCGGAGGTGGCGCGCTGGCAAGTCAGGTAATACGTGGTCGGGAACGGTGTTCCGTCCGGGAGCCTGGGCGCCGTGGTGACGACGCCGGGCTTGCCGCAGGGGCAGCGCCAGCCCACTCCGACGACGCCGCGGGGCACGCGCCCCAGCTGCGCCTGCACGGCGTCGACGTCGGCCTGGCTGAACGGTTCAGGGCTGCGCATCGGCCCATTGTGTCAGTGGCCCGCCTCGCCGGCTGCCCCCCAGTTGGATAGCATCGCAAAGTCCCAGTGAGGAGAAGGCGGCGAACCGATGGCCCTGCAGATCTACGGAGCGCCGCTGTCACCCCAGGGCTCGCGCTTGTCCCGGGTGGTCCGTCGGTTCGTGCGGCGCCGCCGCGAGCGTCGCGAGGATGCCCAGGCGGGGCGAGTGTCGATCAACCTCCGCGCTCCGGTGCTGGTGTATTTCGGTGACTCCGTCTCGAAGCTCTACCAACTGGACCAATGGCTACCGGCCCTGGACGCCCTCAATCAGCACTGCGGTGTGATCCTGGTGGTGCGGAACTCGGCCAGCGCCCGTGCCCTGGCCCGCCGTACCCGGCTCGCGGTGGTGTATCTGCGATCTGTCCGGCAATTGACCGACTTCTATCGGGCCAACACGATCAAGGTGGCCCTCTACGTCAATCATGGACGGTCGAACTTCCAGTCGCTGCTGGCCACCGACACACTGCACGTGCACCTCAACCACGGTGAGAGCGACAAGCGCAGCAGCTTCAGCAACCAGGCCCGCGCCTACCATCGCGTCTTCGTCGCGGGGGAACATGGCAATCGGCGCTATGTCGAAAGCCTGCTGGAGTTCGACGACAGCCGTATCGTGCGCGTGGGACGCCCCCAGTTGGACACGTTCTTCGCTCCAGAACTGCCCGCCTCGCCGAGGCGCACCGTGATGTATGCCCCCACCTGGGAGGGCGACACCGAAGACAACAACTTCACCTCACTGGATCGGTATGGAGTAGCCGTCGTCAGCGCACTCCTGGCCCTGACCGACGTGCGTGTCGTCTACAAACCCCACCCACGGCTGATCGACAGTGATCGAGCCCCTCGCCCAAGCGCATCAGGCCACTTTGGCGTTGTTGAGCGAGGCCAACAAGCGTGACCCGGAGGCGGGCCACGTCAGCGCCCGCGGCCAGATCCTGGCGATGTTGGACGATGTGTCGCTGCTGGTCACGGACATCTCCAGCGTGGGGCCCGACTTCCTCTACCTGCACCCGGAGCGACCGCTGTTCATCACCGACCGGCGGGACGACCGCGAGCGATTGATCGATGGCTGCCCGATGGCTGCCGGGACGGACGTGATCGACAGTTCAACGCTTGACACGTTGCCACGGGTGTTCGCCGCACGCCTTGACGGGGACGAGCGCCGCAGCAGCAGATTGGCTGTTCGTCGGTACTACTTCGGGGACCTTCAACCCGGCGAGAGCACGGTGCACTTCATCGACGCGGTTCGGCAGTTGTGCGCGGAACGAGATGAACAGCTGGCCGCCCGCACCTCCGCCAGAGCTGACCTGGGGTCGGCCGGGTGGGAGGGAAGGAGTGAGGGCCAGAGCCGTCCGATGGTGGAATCCCCGCGCAGCTGAGTCAGCCGAGCTTTTTCGCCGGGGCGTCCGCGGTCTGCACTGATCCCCAGAGCCGGTCCCACCACATCGGCTCGTGCTCCCCGGCGGGCAGTTGCTGCTCGGCGACGATCACCACGCCCCCGCCCATCGGCTTCCCGTCCGGGCCGATCACGCGGTAGCCCGTTTCACCCGGGAGAACCCAGCCGAGCCGATCCCGGGCCTGAGCCTTCACGAAGGCGGGGTCGTTCCAGCGTTGGAGCTCGTCCTCGAGGGCAGCGACGCGCTCCGAGCGCTCCTGGATCTGCACCCGGGCCGTCGCCAGCGCGTCCTCTTGGTTGAGGTAGATCCGCAGCGAGTTTGCGTACGACAGCGCCAGCAGGACCAGGACGGTGATCACGGCCAGCGCCCTCGGGGTCAGGCCGAGGCCGGGAGGCAAGGACGCTGCTCGTCCGCGAACCCGTGAGCGCAGCGAGTTGTCCGCCGACTCGGGCCGGGACGTGCGGAAGCCGGTCCGGGAACGCTTGGTGCGTCCCGGACCGGCTGGTGGCGTGCGCGACAGTCGCCTATCGCGAGCCATGAGGCGCGTCCGTGGGGAAGAAGTTCATCTCCCCCAGCCTAGGCGTTTCAGCCCTTGAACCTCGGGAAGGCGGCCGCACCGGCGTAGCGTGCCGCGTCGTCGAGATCCTGCTCGATCCGGAGCAGTTGGTTGTACTTGCAGACCCGCTCGGTCCGGGCCGGGGCACCGGACTTGATCTGGCCACAACCCAGGGCGACGGCGAGGTCGGCGATGGTGGTGTCCTCGGTCTCGCCGGAACGGTGGCTCATCATCGTGGTGTAGCCGGCGCGATGGGCCATGGTCACCGCGTCGATGGTCTCAGTCAGGGTGCCGATCTGGTTGACCTTGACCAGCAGGGCATTCGCCGACTTCTCGGCAATGCCGCGCGCGAGACGCGTGGGGTTGGTCACGAACAGGTCGTCGCCGACGATCTGGATCTTGTCGCCGACCAGGGTGGTGAAAGCCGCCCAGCCCTCCCAGTCGTCCTCATCCAGCGGATCCTCGATGGAGACCAGCGGGTAGGCGTCGATGAGATCGGCGTAGTAGGCGATCATTTCCTCGGTGGACTTGATCCCACCCTCGAACTGGTAGCCCTCACCCTTGACGTAGAAGGAGGAGGCGGCCACGTCGAGCGCCAGCGCGACGTCGGTGCCGGGGGTGAAGCCGGCGTTGCCGATGGCCTCGATGATCAGGTCGAGCGCGGCCCGGTTGCTGTCCAGGTTGGGGGCGAAGCCGCCCTCGTCGCCCAGGCCGGTGTTCAGACCGCGGCCCTGCAACACAGCCTTGAGCGCGTGGTAGACACCCGCGCCCATCTCGAGGGCCTCGGCGAAGCTGCCGGCGCCGATCGGGGCGATCATGAACTCCTGGATGTCAACGTTGGAGTCGGCATGCGACCCTCCGTTGACGATGTTCATCATCGGCACCGGGAGCAGGTTGGCGGTGGGGCCGCCCAGGTACTTGTACAGCGGGAGGCCAGCAGACTCGGCGGCAGCATGTGCAACGGCCAGGAGACGCCCAGGATCGCGTTGGCGCCCAGCTTGCCCTTGTTGTCGGTGCCGTCCAGTTCGATCATCGCCTGGTCGAGCGACCGCTGCGCGTCGGCCTCGAAGCCGATCACCTCAGCGGCGAGCTGCTCCTGCACATTCTCAACCGCCTTGAGGACACCTTTGCCCCCGTAACGGCTCTTGTCGCCGTCGCGAAGCTCAACAGCCTCGAAGGCCCCGGTTGAGGCGCCGGACGGAACCGCAGCGCGGCCCTCCGAGCCGTCGTCAAGGACGACCTGAACTTCAACGGTGGGGTTGCCTCGGGAGTCGAGAATCTCGCGAGCGTCGACGAATTCAATAGTTGCCACGATTCGTGCCTTTCAGTGGTGGACGTCGTTTCTTACCCTAGCGGGGTCTGGGTTTTTGGGTATGCCCTAGCCGCGTGGATATCAGGAGCCGAGCTCCGCTTCGGCGATCCGGCCTTCCAGCAGACGCAGGGTCCGCCGGGTTGCCTGGTCGGGATCGACGCCCTCGGCCTGAGCTTGCGCGACCAGACGGACGATGCGTGCCCCCGGATCATCGCCCTCGGGAAGCAGATTGGAGAGGTCTAGGCCATGCATCCGGGCGCGTCCGATCACCTTGTTTGCCCTGGCCAGAGACGACATTCGGGTCGGGATGCCGGTGAGTGAGGACGTCCGGCCCTTCTCGGCCTTCTTCCGCTTCTCCCAGGATCCGAGGAGGTCGCTGGGCACGGCCGCGTCGGCGAAAACGTAGGGGTGGCGGGCGACCAGTTTGTCGGCGATCCGCTCGGCGATCAGCTCCAGGTCGAAACGACCCTGCTCACGAGCGATCTCGGCGTGGAAGACCACCTGCAGCAGCAGGTCACCCAACTCCTCGATCAGGTCGGCGTCGGAGCCGTCCTCGATCGCCTCTACGACTTCCAGCGTCTCCTCGATCAAGTAGTGCACCAAAGAGAGGTGGGTCTGCTCGGCGTCCCACGGGCACCCCTGGCGAAGGGCGGCCATCACGGCCACCAACCTGGCGACGCCGGAGGCCGGCATCGCTCAAGCAGCCGGGGTCGCCGCAGCGAACGGCTTGGAGATTGAGCCGCCACCGCCGGTGACGTTCAACTGTTCGGGCACCCAGGTGCCGTACTTGGGGTTGATCACCACGTTGAGCAGGGCCGCTTCGCTGAGGAGCGCCTCTACTCCCAGCTTGCCGACCACGATCCGCAGATCGGCGGTGTCTTCGCTCAGTTCGGCGGCAAGGGGGTCCTTCGCCAGCAGCAGCATGATCGGATCGGTGGCGATGATCGGCTCGCGCAGTGCCGGGCTCAGCAGAACCTGGCGACGGCGAGCGATCTCGGAGACGATCTCGCCCTGGACGAGCACCGCCAGCACCCGGGAACGAGTCTCCGCCGGACTGACCTGCATGGCAGAGGCAAAGGCGCGGTTGACATCGTCGACCTTGCTCTCGGGGACACTGACGCTGCCGACCTGCGCGGCCACGCTCGGGTTCGGAATGGCGCAGCCACTCAAGGTCAGGGCGATGCCCAATGATCCTGCGACCAACCACCGAATCGGCTTCATCCCGGCTCCCTTGCTCCGCTGCGTTCCGTTGGCGATCCTACGACACCTCGGTTAGCGCCGTGCACCGACGACCGAGCCCCGGGCTGATCAGCTGCCCCAAATGGCCGAATCGAGCTGCGGAATGTCGTATGTCGGATCTGCCGTTTGGCCCGATCGCGGTTCGGATCTGGCGTCACCGGGATGGGTGGCTGGTTGCCCTCGCGGGTTCGAGGGTGGGGGCCGAGACCGAGGCTGGGCAGGGAAGTCCCGCTCCCCTGTGTTCGCGCCGGGCGCGACCCGCTGAGGGGGACGCTGTCGGCGCCAGAGTGAGTGGTCGTCAACCCTCGGTTCACGGACTCTAGGAAGGACGTCAGCTGCGCCCCTGACCGGATGTAGTCGACTGATGCGGCCAGCTCGGGATTGTCGCGCGTGATGCCGCCGAGGATGTTCTCCTCGCCGATGAGTTCCATGTCCAGGCGGCGCTGCGTCTGTTCACGCAGCAGTTCGACCGTGCCGGTGAGGACGATGACGCGCTTGCAGCAGGCGTCGATCGCCTTCGCTATAACAGAGGTGAAGTTGGCAGTCTTGCCGGACTGGACATGGCCCACGACCAGACCCTTGGACTGGACGTTGAGGGGGTCGGGGCAGAGTTGCCTCGGCTGGCCCGGCTACGTGCTCGTCCACCGGAGATGCGGTCGCGTCGGTGATGGGCCTTGATCGGCTCATGGTCGTTGGTGACCCCGGCCGTCGGCCTCGACGGAGACTCAGTGCCGCTGGTTACGTTGGTTATGTTGACGCGCAGCGGGCGGCGACAAGGGCGGAGTGGCCCGCGGACTGGCTGCCTGCGTGGTCGCCGACCGGGGCGTGGTCGTGTGAGTGATGGACGTTGATCGCGGGATTGTCGATGTAGAGCGCGGGTCGTCGGCCGCGACGGAAACTCTCAGTGGCGACGTTTACATCGGCTGTCTGGATGAGCCCGGGCACGGATCGGGCAGAGTTGCCGCCGGCTGGTCTGCCCGCGGGCTCGTCGACCGGGGACGCGGTCGCGTCGCTGCTGGGCTTTGATCCGGGGATTGTCGATGTTGAACCTCGGCCGTCGGGTTCGACGGGAACTGTCAGTGACGATGCTTACGGTAGTTATGGGGATGAAGCGCGGGCAGAGATCAGCGCAGAGTTGCCCCGGCTGGCTTTCGGCCGCGACGGAAACTGTCAGACCCGACGTTTACGGTAGTTATATGGATGGTGAGCGGGCGTCGATGGGGCGGAAAGTGCCCTTGGTGAGCCGGTCTGCGTGCTCGCCCGCGGCGGAGCCGGGGTCGTCGTTGGTGGAGGTTCGACCCGACCTGGTGGCCGCGTCGGAAACTGTCAGGGACGATGCTTACGGTAGTTATGTGGATGAAGCGCGGGCTGGGATCGGGGCAGAGTTGCCGCCGGTGAGCGTGGCTGCGTGCTCGTCCACCGAGGACGCGGTCGCGCCGGTAGGCGACCTTGACCCGGGGATTGTCGTTGGAGAGCCCTGGCTGTCGGCCTCGACGGAAACTGTCAGACCCGACGTTTACGGTGCCTATGTGGATGGTGAGAGGGCGGCGATGGGGGCGGATTTGCCCTTGGTGAGCCTGGCTGCGTGCTCGCCCGCGGCGGAGCCGGGGTTGTCCTTGGTGGAGGTTCGACCCGACCTGGTGGCCGCGTCGGAAACTGTCAGCCCCGATGGTTACGTTGGTTATATGGATGCGAAGCGGGCGGCGGTGGGGGCAGAGTTGCCGCTGGCTGGCCTGCCCGCGGGCTCGTCGACCAGGGACGCGGTCGGGCCGGTACACGGCCTTGACCTGGGGATTGTCGAAGGAGAACTCCGGCTGTCGGTTTCGACGGACGTTGTCAGTGACGATGCTTACGGTAGTTATGTGGATGAAGCGCGGGCTGGGATCGGGGCAGAGTTGCCGCCGGTGAGCGTGGCTGCGTGCTCGTCCACCGAGGACGCGGTCGAGCCGGTCGTCGGCCTTGACCGGGGATTGTCGCTGGCGAACCCTGGCCGTCGGCCGCGCCGGACACTCTCAGTGACGATGCTTACGTTGGCGATATGGATGGGGCGCGGGCGGAGGTCGGGGTGGTGTTGCCTGCGGTGTGGGTGGCTGTGGGGTCGTCGACGGCGGGGGTGTTGGGGTCGGTGTCGTGGTTGTTGGACGGGATTGATCATGCGGCGCGGCGTGATGTGGGTCATCGGGAGCGGCTGGGACTGGTGGAGCAGGCGATGGTTGTCGCGGATCGGGTCAATGCGTTGGTGGGTGTCCTGGTGGCGGAGGCTGAGGCGGCGGATTCGGCGATGATCGCGCGGGGGACTCCGTTGTCGTCGTGGATTGGGTTGGCGGGGCGGACGTCGGCGAAGGCGGCGGCGGGGTTGGTGTTCACGGGTCGTGATTTGGTGGGCCGTCCGGGGGTGCGGGATGCGGTGTTGGCGGGTCGGATCGGGGTGCCGCAGGCCCGGACGATCGCGAAGGTGATGAGCCAGTTGCCGGTCGGTGTGGACGCGAGTCAGGAGTTGGCGGCGGAGGGGTTGTTGTTGGGGCATGCGGAGGTGTCCACGCCGGAAGAACTCGCAGCGTTGGTACCGAGTGTGGTGGAGCAGGTGTGCCCGGAGTTGGTGGAGGATCGGGAGGATGAGCAGGTCCGGTTGGCGGCGAGGGCGAAGCGGGCCCGGGCACGGCGGGGGTTGTCGTTTCATGCCGATGGGGATGGGTCGGTGGCGTTCCGGGGCAGCCTGCCGGAGTTGGACGCGGCCCCGTTCATCACGTTGATTGATGCCTATGTGGAGTCGGACCGTCGGGCTGCCCGGGACCTGCTGGACCCGTTGGCCGAAATCCGGACGTCGGAGCAGCGCCGGGCGGACGGGTTGATCGCGTTGCTGGCGGCCCTTCAGCGGTCTCAGCAGGCTCCCCGGTTGGCGGGGGATCGTCCCCGGGTGGTGGTGACGATGCGGGAGCAGGATTTGCGGGACCGGGCTGAGCAGGCGGGTGTGTTGGCTGCCGGTGCCCAGATCGGGGCGGGTGATTTGCGTCGTCTGTGTTGCGACGCCGACCTGATGCCGGTCGTGCTGGGCAGTGAGTCCGAGGTGTTGGATGTGGGGCAGACCCGCCGGCTGGTCACCGCCGCGATCCGCAAAGCCTTGTCGCTGCGCGATGGTGGGTGTGTTTTTCCTGGTTGTGACGCACCGGACAGCCGTTGTGATGCGCATCATGTTCTGCCGTGGTGGGCTGGCGGGCGGACAGCGTTGTGGAATTTGGTGTTGTTGTGTCCGCATCATCACAAGCTGGTCGAACCGCCCCGGTTCTTTGCGGGGCCGCCACCGGATCGGTGGCAGATCCGGCTCGACCAGTACGGGCTGCCGGAGGTGATCCCACCCCGCCAGGTCGATCCCGACCAGAAACCGATGCGGCGAACCAGGAAAGGTGACCCGGGCCAGACCCGGGACGCTCCCCGAGCCGGACCGTGACCGCCGCGGTGATGCTCATGCGAGTGGGGCGGCTGCGCATCAGCGGTGGGTCGGTGGCGCCCATGGAGTCGGCGGAAGGCGGCGTCGAGCGACGGCTTCGGCGCGCCTCCACTGGGAGAGCCTCACCACATCGCTGCGCCGCGGGTTAGGTCGACGCGGCTGGTTGGGCGCCAGCGGGGGGTGGTTGGGCGCCAGCGGTGGGTCGGTGACGCCATGGAGTCAGCGGAAGGCGGCGGCGAGCGAGGGCTTCGGCGCGCCTCCACTGGGAGAGCCTCACCACATCGCTGCGTCGCGGGTCGGGTCTGTCGACGCGGCTGGTTGGATGGGCGCCCGCGGGGTCGGTGCGGCTGGTCGGATGGGCGCCGGCGGCCGGGTCGGTGCTCATGAAATCTCTTGGGAGAGGTGATGCGAGAGTTCTCGACGAACGAGCTTGACGCTGCGATCTTCGACAAGGGTGACCGCGCCGCCTTCCTCTCCGGGGTCCGTCGATGACGGTTGCTTACGCGTTTCGCCTAACGATTCGCGGACTACCCGCTGCAGACCTGTCTCCGGGACTTCCTGGTCGCTGCGACCGGGCACGACCTGGGTGACATCAGGATCTCGGCAGTCCACGGGCTGGGTCCGTCGCGCTGGAGATCGTGGGTGGCCGTGGCAGGGGAAGCGATTAGCGGATCCATCCGGAACTCGGTTGGTGCCGCGCACCGGCCACCGCGCCTCTGGCCGATCCGATGCTGCGGTGGCCCAACTGGGCGTCGACTCGGCTGGCGAGGATGGCTTCGATCACCCGACGAACCCCCGCCAGCAGCCCCACCCCAGTGATCAGCTCCCCGACGATCGACACTCTCATCGGGTACCGCGCACGGGAGACCGCGCCCCTGGCCGATCAGCGCTGCAGTCCCCAGCTGGGCATCGACTCGGCTGGCAAGGACGGCTTCGATCACCCGACGAACCCCCGCCAGCAGCCCCACCCCAGTGATCAGCTCCCCGACGATCGACACCCTCATCGGGAAACCGCGCAGAGGCATCCGCCCTCGCCGATCCTCTCCTGCAGTTCCCCAGTTGGCCGGCGTCTCAGTTGGCAAAGATGGCTTCGATCACCTGACGAGCCCACGCCAGCAGCGGAATCCCGGTGATCGGCTCCCCCACGATCGGTGCCGTCATCGGACGTGGCACCAACACGTGCCCGGCGGCCTTCCGGAGTTGACTACCCGGATACATCCGGTTGAGCCGGAGGACCCGCGATTCGGGCAGATCAGCCGGAGAGAAGCGGATCGCGTTCCCAGCCGGGATCACCTCCGTAATCCCGTGGCCACGCGCCATCAACCGGAAGCCGGCCACCGCGAGCAACGCCTCAACCGGCTCAGGCAGCGGACCGTAGCGGTCCAGCAGCTCCTCGCGGACGGCATCAATGTCACTGGTCTGATGAACCTGCGCCAACCGCTTGTACATCTCCAGCCGGAGCCGCTCCGACTCGACATAATCGACCGGAAGGTGCGCCTCGACTGGCAGCTCGATCTTCATCTCCGCCTCGACCTCGACCTCCTCACCACGGAAGTCGGCCACTGCCTCGCCGACCAGGCGTATGTAGAGGTCGAAGCCGACTTCGGCGATGTGTCCGGACTGTTCCCCGCCGAGCAGGTTGCCCGCCCCGCGGATCTCCAGGTCCTTCATGGCGATCGCCATGCCCGCCCCCAGATCGGTGTGGGCGGCCATGGTGGCCAGCCGGTCGTGCGCCGTCTCGGTGAGCGGCTTCTCCGGCGGGTACAGGAAGTAGGCGTAGCCGCGCTCGCGGCTGCGGCCGACCCGTCCGCGCAATTGGTGCAGTTGGGAAAGGCCCAGCAGATCGGCCCGCTCGATCAGCAGGGTGTTGGCACTGGAGACGTCCAGCCCGGCCTCGATGATCGTGGTGCAGACCAGGACGTCGGTCCGACGCTCCCAGAAGTCCACCATCACCTGCTCCAGGGTGTGCTCATTCATCTGGCCGTGAGCCACGGCAACCTTGGCCTCCGGCACCATCTCCGCGATCCGCTTGGCGGTCTTCTCGATGCTCGCCACCCGGTTGTGAATGAAGAACACCTGACCTTCCCGGGCCAGCTCACGTCGGATCGCGGCCCGCACCTGGGTCTCGTCATACGGTCCGGCGAAAGTGAGCACGGGGTGGCGCTCTTCGGGCGGGGTGGCGATCACGCTCATCTCCCGCAGGCCGGTGATCGCCATTTCCAGAGTGCGCGGGATCGGCGTGGCGGACATGGCCAGCACGTCCACGTTGAGCCGCAGCTTCTTCAGCGCCTCTTTGTGCTCGACACCGAAGCGCTGCTCTTCGTCGATGATGACCAGGCCAAGGTCCTTGTAGGCCACCTCTCCGCTGATCAGCCGGTGGGTGCCGACCACGACGTCCACCGAACCGTCCGCCAACCCCTCCTTGGTCTTCTTGCTCTCCGCCTCGCTCTGGAACCGGCTGAGTGCCGACACCGTCACCGGGAAACCGGCATACCGGTCGGCGAAGGTCGCGTGATGCTGCTGCACCAGCAACGTCGTCGGCACCAGCACCGCCACCTGCTTGCCGTCCATCACGGCCTTGAACGCCGCCCGCACCGCGATCTCAGTCTTGCCGTAGCCGACGTCGCCGCAGATCAGCCGGTCCATCGGAATGATCTGTTCCATATCGGCCTTCACCTCGGTGATCGCGGCCAACTGGTCGGGTGTTTCGACGTAGTTGAACGCGTCCTCCAACTCGCGCTGCCAGACGGTGTCAGGCCCGAACTCGTGCCCGCGGGAGGCCTGCCGGGCGGCGTAGAGCTTGATCAGCTCGCCGGCGATCTGGCGGACGGCCTTGCGGGCCCGGGACTTGCGGTTGGCCCAGTCGGCGCCCCCCATCTTGTCGAGGGTCGGGCTTTCGCCACCGATGTAGCGGGTGATCAGATGCAGTTGATCCATCGGCACGAAGAGCCGGTCAGCGGGATGCCCCCGCTTGGACGGGGCGTATTCGAGCACTAGGTATTCCCGGGTAGCGCCGGCCACCGTCCGCTGGACCATCTCCCGGTAACGCCCCACTCCGTGCTGCTCATGGACCACCGGATCGCCGGCTTCGAGCTCGAGCGGGTCGATCGTGTTCTTCCGACGGGCCGGCATTCGGCGCGCGGACTTGTCGACATCCCGCTGCCCCGACAAATCACCGGACGTGAACAGCGCCAGCTGGGCCCCCGGGAGCCGGAACCCGTGCCGCAGTTCGGCGACCACCACGCTGACCACCGCCGCAACCGGGGTGCCCTCCGCCGACTCGTGCCGCGCGGCCGGAATGTCGGCCGCGGTCAGCACCTCGACCAGCCGTGTCGCCAGACCCTTGCTGTCGGCGACCAACACGACCCGGAGGCCCTGCTGCAACGCCGCCCTGATGTCGGCCAAGGCAGCCTCGGTGTCACCCCGCCACACTTCGGACGGGACGGCCGCGATGGTCCGACTCTCCACCCCGCCCACGTCGATGACCGGCAGCTCGTCCACCTCAGCCCCGGAGGCGAACGGGGAAAGGCTCCACCAGGTTTGGCCACGCTCCAACGCGTGGCCGCGGACGTCCTGCAGCGATCGGTAAGCCGCCGCACCGAGGTCGATCGGGGCCTTGCCGCCACCGGCCGCCGCAGCCCAGGACGCCTGCAGGAACTCCTCGCTGGTGCGGGTGAGCTCGATCGCGCGGGCCCGGACCCGCTCGGGGTCACTGACCAACACACAGGTGTCGGACGGCAGCACGTCGATCAACAGCTCCAAGCCATCCACCAGCACCGGCGCCAGGGATTCCATCCCGTCCACCGCGTGGCCGTTGGCGATCCGCTCGAACATCTCGGACAGGTTCCCGGGGGCGGAGGCGGTCTGGTCGGCCAGGGCTCGGGCCCGCGCCATCACCGACTCGGTGATCAGCAGTTCGCGGCACGGCGGCGCGGTGACCTCGGTCAGGGTCTCGTCGAAGGAGCGTTGATCGGCGACCGCGAAGGGTCGGATCTCCTCCACCGTGTCACCGAAGAAGTCGATCCGAACCGGGTGCTCCTCGGTCGGTGGGAAGACATCCACAATCCCGCCCCGGACGGCGAACTCACCGCGCCGCTCGACCAGGTCGACCCGCAGATACGCGGCCTCCACCAACGCCTGCACCACTCCCGTGATGTCGTGGTCCTCCCCCACCGCCAGGTGCACCGGGCGCAGGTCACCCAAGCCGATCACCTGGGGTTGCAGGATCGAACGCACCGGGGCAACCACGACCCGCGGGGCGGGAAGCGGATCGCCGCCGCGCAGCCGCCGCAGCACCTGGAGTCGGCGTCCGACGATGTCTGAGCGCGGGCTCAGCCGTTCATGGGGAAGCGTTTCCCAGGCCGGGTAGTAGGCCACGGCGTTGTCACCGATCAGCGACCCGACGGCGGCGGTCAGCGTTTCGGCCTCACGATAGGTCGGGGTGACCAGGAGCACCGGGTGGCCCGTCTTGGAGGCCAGCGCGGCCACGATCAGCGGCCTGAGCGCCTCGGGGCCGGTGAGATCAAGAGCGGGCAGGCGCCGTGCGCGAGCATCGTCCAGAGCTTGGGAGACGACGGGGTCTGCGGCAAAGAAGTCGACCAAGCCCGGGAGAGTCACCGAGCAACCTTAGCGGTCGGCTCAGGAGTTGAACTTGTTCTGGGTCGTCTCCAGGCCTTGGGTGAGCAGGGCTTCGACTGCGTCGGCGCTGCGTCCGACCTCGAAGGCCACCTCGTCGCGGAGCGATGCCGGGAAGCCGGTGAGCACGAAGTCGGCCGGCGCTTGGCGACCGGGCGGGCGTCCGATCCCGAAACGAACCCGGAAGTAGTCACCGGTTCCCAGGGCTTGGCGGATCGATTTCAGGCCGTTGTGGCCGTTGTCACCCCCGCCGAACTTGAGCCGCAGTTGACCGAAGTCGATGTCGAGTTCGTCGTGCACCACCACCAGCCGGGAGGGTTCGCCACCGAAGTAGGCGGCCGTCTTCGCCACGGCCGTGCCTGACTCATTCATGAACGTGCGCGGCTTCACCAGCACCACCCGCTGGGCCTCGGCGCCGACGCCGCCCAGGCCGAGCGGCGTGATCCGGGTCTCGCACACCTCAGCCCGCAGCCCACGCGGGGCATTGAACCCTGAGCCCGCGCGGCGGGCCAGCTCCTCCGCGACCAGGAAGCCGACATTGTGCCGGTGAGAGGCGTAGGTCGGGCCCGGATTACCGAGCCCGACCACGATCCAAGGGATCACGAAGCGACTCAGGCCTCGACTGCAGCAGCCTCGGTGACCGCCGAAGAGTCGGTGACACCGGAGGCGGCATCGAGCTCGGCGTCGAGGTCTTCCTGCGACTTGGAGGCGGCGATGCTCAGCATCAGGTCGCCCGGCTCGCCGGGGAAGACCGCACCCTCGGGCAGGACGAGGTCCCGCGCGTAGACAGCGTCGCCGGGGTTCAGCCCAGCGATGTCGATCTCGATCTGAGCCGGAATGTTGGTGGCGGCAACCTCGATCGCGATGGTCTGCTGATCCATCACCACGATCCGGTCGGGGCGGTCGTCGTTCACGATCACCAGGGCGATCTCAACGGTCACGCGCTCACCCTTGTTCACCACGACCAGGTCGATGTGCTCCAGGGTGCCCCGCACCGGGTCCTTCTGGACCTGCTTGGGCAGGGCCAGCTGCGGCGCAGCCCCGTCGATGCTGATCGCCAGCAGCGCGTTGGCAGCGCGGAGGGCGAGTTGGGTTTCATGCGCGGGCAGGGCCACATGGATCGGGTCGGTCCCGTGGCCGTAAAGAACTGCGGGGACGAGGCCGGCGCGACGCGTGCGGCGGGCGGCCCCCTTGCCGAACTCGGTGCGAGCGACGGCGGACAACTTCACTTCAGCCATGTTTTGGCATCTCCTCAACCTCTGAGCAACTCAATTCACGGCGAAGAGGACCTGTGACGTACTCACAGACCTTGTCGATTACGGGCGCAGGGCCCCTCGCCGAGGCAACCTACCCACGATATCGCGGGGTGGGTGCCCGCAGGAAATCCAGCCCGAGGGGTTGGGTGACCCGCCTTCTTCGGGGAACTGGCAGAAAAAACTCGGTCCTGGGCGATGGTCAAGGCACATACGGCCTCGACCATCGCCTACGACCGAGAAGTTCACCACCCCAGCGCAGCCGGTCAGCTCTCTGGGCCTCCCAGCTCAGGCTCGCGAGCGAGATTGGCGGGCAAGGGAAGTGATGATTAATGCTGTTCCGAGCGAGGACGTGCTGGGCGGGATGAGCTGCGACGCCCAGATCGTGGGGTCGTATCGGGTATCCGTTCCTCGATCTGGGGGTTGCAGCTCGCCCGTCCAGTGCGCCGCAGCCGGGACATGATTAATCAGCGCTTCCCCAGGTCCAGTGGCAGCGCCCGAGCCACCAGCTACGCGGGGACCAGGGCCTCGTCCAGGAAGACGACCCGCCCGTCCTTGATCCCGACCGGTCGGGGGTCTGTGATGTCGCCGATGAAGTTCCCGTCGGCGTCATCGTTGCGGAACGACAGGAACAGCATGCGCCCGGTGCCCCGCTCAGCGATCAGTCGGCCCACGTAGTGGGTGCGTTCGACAAAGAGCTGAGCCCCGGCGATGTCGTAGGGGCCCAGCGCCGACTCGGCGCCGGCCATCCAGACACCGCCCACGACTCCCGTGGCCCGGTGCGCATCCGACAGATCCCGGTCGAGACAGTTGAACATCAGCACCTGATGACCATCGATGATGGCGGGCTGGACGACCTCCAACTGGCCGAAGCCCTGCCCAGGCTGGGTCAACGGGGGCAGCAACTCCCAGTTCCGCAGGTCGGCGGAGCGGGCATGCCCGATCACGCCTCGGTCATCGGCCGGGCCGTGATTGGCCCGCGCCGTGATCAACATGTGCCAGCCGTTCCCGTCCGGATCGGGCAGCACCCAGGGGTCCCGGAAGGCCTCGTCGTGCCACTGACCGTCCGCAAGTTGCTCATACCAGCGCGGGTCGGCGCGCAGGATCGGGCCGGGTTGCTTCGTCCAGTCGTACAGATCGGGTGAGGTCGCGTACCCGATGGTCTGCACATTTCCCGCGGGAGTGAGGGTGGCCCCGGTATAGAACAGAAACCAGGTGCCGTCGGGATGTTGAACCACGGAGCCGGTCCAGGTGGCCAGGTCATCGAAGGCCGGCGGGTCGCTGCGCACCAGCGCGTCGGTCACCCGCTCCCAGTTGCACAGGTCGGCCGAGACGGCGTGACCGATCGAAGCGCGATAGTGCCGGGCCTCGGGATCCTTCACCGCTCGTGAGGCATAGAGGAAGAAGAGGTGGTACTTCTGGCCGTCATCGACCAGCCAGAAGTCCCAGACCCATGAATCGGCAAGCCGGTACATCTCAGCCCTTCACGCCGGAGGAGGCGATGGAGTTGATGAAGGCGCGTTGGAAGGCGATGAACAGCACCAGGATGGGGACCGTGATCATGCTGGCGTAAGCCATCAACTGCCCCCACGACACGCTCAACTGCTTGAAATAGTCGATGCCCACCATGGCCGGTCGGAGTTCCTCGCTTTGAACCACCATCAGTGGCCAGAGGTAGGAGTTCCACGCCGGTAGGAAGGTCAGGATCGCCACCGTGGCGACCGCCGGCCCTGCCAGGGGCATCACGATGCTGCGATAGATCCGGAACCAGCCGGCCCCGTCGACCGTGGCTGCGTCGTCGAGTTCTTTGGGAATCGAGTCGAAGTATTGGTAGAAGAGGTAGATGGAGAAGGCGTTGGCGATGAACGGAATGATCTGCACTTCGTAGGTGTCGAGCCAGCCTTGGCTGAACCCGTCGATCCCGAAGTAGGGCAACTGGTTGCACCACCAGAGCAGCGGCAGGGCCAAGGTCTCGAACGGAACGATCAAGGTGGCCAGGACGATACCGAGAATCAGCTTCTGCCCTCGGAACTGAACCCGCGACAGAGCGAACGCGGCCATCGAGTTGACCACGATGCCGAGCGCCACGGTGGCCACGGAGATGAGCACCGAGTTCATCATGAACTGGGCGAACGGAACTCGCTCGAACACCCCGATGTAGTTGTCGAGGCTGAGCTCTCCGACCGGCAGGAACGCCGCCCAGGAGCCGAGGTCAGCGAAGATCTGGGTGTCCGGTTTGAAGCTGGCGACGATCAGGAAGACCAGCGGCAGCCCGAACACGAAGCAAAGGACGATCCGCAGGATCATGATCAGGACGCTCTTGAGCCGGTCCTGTTGTTCGGACGCGCTGCGGCGGGTCCGCGGTAGGGCGATGGTCATTTGCCGAGGTCCTTGTCTCGAGTGAGGTAGCGCTGCACCAGCGACACGGCTAGGACCAGCACGAAGAAGACCAGGGAGATGGCGGACGCATACCCGGTCTGTTGTTGCTGGAAGCCGGTCCGGACTGCCTGGAACACCACGGTGGAGGTCGAGTCCAGGGGGCCGCCCTGGGTCATGATGTTGACCTGGGTGAACAGCGAGAAAGCAGAGATCGTGATCGTGATCAGAATGAACGTCCGAGTCTGCTTGAGGCCGGGCCAGGTCACGTTCCAGAACTGCTGCCAGGGGCTGGCGCCATCGAGCGAGGCGGCTTCATAGAGGTCACCCGAGATCGTCTGCAGACCGGAGAGCCAGATCACCATGTGGAAACCCATCGCCTGCCAGGCCGACATGATGATCAGGGCAAATAGGGCCGTGTTCGGGTCACCCAGCCAATCCGGGCCGATGATTCCCAGGCGAGCCAGCACGGAGTTGATCAACCCTTCCTGCTGATACATGAACATCCACAGCATCGACACCACGACCATCGAGGTGACCACGGGCAGGAAGTAGATGGTGCGGAAGATGTTGGTGCCGCGCACTTTGGCGTTGACCAGGACGGCCAGGATCAGGGCCAGGCCCGACTGCACCGGCACGATCACCACGGCGAAGACGATCGTGTTGGTCAGCGACTTCCAAAACGTGGAGCTCTCAAAGAGCCGAATGAAGTTGTCGACACCGATGAACTTCGCCGGAACCGGCGAAATCAAGCGGGCGTTGGTGAAGGCAAGTAGAAAGGTCAGGCCGATCGGGATCAGCAGGAACACCAGCATCAAGATGCCTGCAGGCAGGAGCATCAATGCTCCAACCCTTCCCTGCGAGTGCCCGGATCCGGACAGTTTCTTGGGTGGTTTGGTGGGGGCGGCGGCTTTGGGCAACACCGCGGTCGACGTGCTCACAATCTCAGGTCTCCTTGGACGGCACCGGGTGGGGCGGGGGACGCTCAACGGTCCCCCGCCCCTGACGGATCACTGGAAGTAGTTGTTGGCTGCCTGGTTGGCGTCGATGTTCTTGACCGCCTGATCGAGAGCCGACTTGGGATCGGCCCCGGCGAGGATGTCTTGGGACACCTTGGCGAACTCGGTGGCGATGAACGGGTAGCCGGGAGTTTCGGGCCGCATCGTCGTGTACTTCTTGGAGAACTGCCGGAAGATGTCGTTCGCACCACCCGGTTCGAAGCCGGGCACCTGTGCGGCTGCGGCGTCCGTGGTCGGAATGTTGTTGGTGTCCTTGGCCACCTTGGCGACGTACTTGTCGGCTGCGGCGAACTTCATGTACTCGGCCGCACCGGCGGCGTCGCCACAGTTGGTCGAAATACCCCACGTCCACGAACCGCCACCGACCTTCGGCCCATTGCCGAAGTCGGGCGGCGGGGCGAACAGGACGTCATCGCCGAACTTCTCGCGAGTCGAGATGGCCGTCCAACTTCCGTTCCAGAGGAACGCGGACTTGCCGTTCACGAAGTCGAGGGCCGGGTCGGCCGAGGACTTCTTCGGGATCAGCTTGTCTTTGGCCAACTTCTGGAACCAGGTCGCCCACGCCACAGCCTTGTCGCTGTTCAGTACGCCTTCTGCCGACTTGTAGTCGCTTCGGTTGATCAGATCGGCACCGAAGCTCTGCAGCTGCGGGGAGTAGCCGTAAGGCCACCACTCGCCCGTCCAGCCGGTGGCGAAGTCGGCCGGGTAATCGAAGTCACCGGACGCCTTCACCTTCTCCAAAGCCGCCATGAACTCATCGCCCGTCCACGGCTGGTCGATGCTGGGCTCGCGGATGTCGTACTTCTTCAAGATCGACTTGCGGGTGACCATGGCCAGGGACACGTCGTAGTAGCCGTAGGCGTAGGTCTTGCCGTTCCACTTCGCGACCGTGGAAGGCAGGTACTTGCTGAGCACGTCATCCATGCCCTCCATCGGAGCCAGGTAACCGGCCCACGCCCAGTTGGCGACGTTGGGTTGATCGATGTCGAGGATGCAGGGCAGCTTCTTCGCCGCCGCGGCCGCAACCACTGACTGATTGTAGGAATCCTGCGGGAACGCCTGCACCTTCACCTGGTACTTGGTCTGGCTGGCGTTGAATTCAGTGACGATCGACTCGATCGCACCCAGCTCACCCTTGTTGCCCGCGTTGTGCGTCCACATGGATAGCTCCACCGGGCCACCGGCGGCCTGAGTACCAGGAGTCGTGCCGCCCTTCGAGCAGGCGGCGGCGGTAAGTGCGAGGGCGGCGGCAAGACCGACGGTCGCAAGTTTCTTGATTAGACCTGACTTCACGAGCTCCTCCGAAGCATCGATGGTTCGGACTCCCCGAACCGGGTCACTAGGCATCGGGGATCGGCTCCGCTGCCTGCTAAATGGATTTAGCACTTGAACTGTAACCCCGCCGCTGGCACCTGTCAATGGCTTCTCACGCGGATCTTCGAGGCGCGCACGAAGGACTCCACCGCGGCCGCCTGGATACACTGCGACACCTGGAAGCATCCATCTGAAGGAAACCCGTGGCATGAAGAAACGAGCAACGCTGGCCGACGTAGCGGCTCGAGCAGGCTTGTCCCCCCACCGCCGTGAGTCGGGTGCTCAACCAGCGACCGGGTGCGCGAATGTCCCCCGAAGCCGTGGAGCGGATTCACGAAGCGGCCCGAACGCTGAATTACCGGCCGGATCCGGCGGCCCGCAGCCTTCGGATCGGCAAGACCGCCACGGTGGGCTTCATCTCCGATGACGTCACCGTGACCCGCTACGCCTCGGCCATGATCCGGGGGGCCCTCGATGTGGCTGAAGGGGCTCAGCACACCGTCCTGATCGCCGAGACCGGCTCGCGGGCGGACCGGCGCGAGGAGGCTCTGCGAGCCATGCTGGATCGCCGCCCCGACGGGGTGATCTTCGGCCTGATGGGCGCCAAAATGATCGAGCTACCCCCGTTGCCGCCCGACTTGCCGGTCGTCATGCTCAACTCCCTCAGCACCGCCGGGCACGCCTCCGTGTTGCCGGCCGAGTACGACGCCGGCTACGCGATGGGCTCCCTGCTGGTTCAGGCGGGGCATCGCCGGATCGGCCTGATCGGGCATGCCGACGAACTGGCCACCAACCTCGCCATCTCGGCCACGATCGGACTGCGCTACGCCGGCATCAACACCGCACTCGGCCAGGCCGGCGTCACCCCGACCATGCGCTACGAGTGCAGTGATTGGGAGCCCGAGCACGGGTACCTGGGAACCCGCGCGATTCTTGAACGCGACCCCGATGTGACCGGTCTGATCTGCCTGAACGACCGCTTGGCCTTCGGCGCCTATCGAGCCCTGAGCGAGGCCAACCTACGGGTCTGCCAGGATGTCTCGATCGTGTCCTTCGACGACGACATCGTCGCCTCCTACCTGCATCCCGGTTTGACCACGGCCGCGATCCCCTATGAGGAGATGGGCCGTCAGGCGATGCAGCTGCTGCTGGCCCCCGATCGGACGACCGAACAGCGCCTGGTCGGAATGCCGACCCGGCTCCGGGAGTCCGTCCGGGCCCTCTGAGCGACTATTCGACCCCGAACAGCGAGGTCACCGAACCGTCCACGAAGACCTCCTGGATCGCCCGGGCCAGCAGCGCCGCGATCGACAGCACGGTCAGTTTGGGGACGTGAACGCCTTCGGGAATCGGCAACGTGTTGGTCACGATTACTTCTTCGAAAGCCGAGGCGTTCAACCGCTGAGCGGCCGGGCCGGACAGGATCGGGTGGGTCGCGGCCGCGATCACCCCCGAGGCGCCGTGGGCGCGCAGTGCGTCCGCCGCCTGGCAGATGGTGCCGGCGGTGTCGATCATGTCGTCCACCAGCAGGCAGACCCGGCCGCGGACGTCACCGACGACCTCGCCCACGGCGACCTCATTGGCCTTGTTGGGGTCGCGCCGCTTGTGAATGATCGCCAGCGGGGTGCCGAGCAGATCAGACCAGGTGTCCGCGAGGCGCACCCGTCCGGCATCAGGCGAGACGACGGTCATCTCGTCCATCCGGTAGTGCTTCTTCACGTAGTCGACCAGCACCGGGTGAGCGAAGAGGTGGTCAACCGGGCCGTCGAAGAAGCCCTGAATCTGGGAGGCGTGCAGGTCGACCGACATCAACCGGTCAGCCCCTGCCGTCTTGTACAGATCGGCGATCAGCCGGGCCGAGATCGGCTCCCGTCCGGCGTGCTTCTTGTCTTGGCGTCCGTAGGGGTAGAACGGAGAGACGACAGTGATCCGCTTGGCCGACGCCCGCTTCAGGGCGTCGATCATGATCAACTGCTCCATCAGCCATTCGTTGACCGGAGCCGGGTGGCTCTGGATCACGAAGGCGTCCGCGCCGCGCACCGACTCCTCGAAGCGGACGTAGATCTCGGAGTTGGCGTAGGTCACCTGGCGGGTCGGGATGAGGTCAACCCCGAGCAGTTCAGCCACCTCGTGAGCCAGTTCGGGGAACGCTCGTCCGGTGCACAGCATCAGGTGCTTTTCACTCAGACGCTTGATCCCACTCACTGAGCGACGGCTTCCCCGGCGGCGCGGATGGCGGCCTCGGCGGCGGCGGCGGTTTTGGTGCCGGCTCGCTTTCTGGCCACCCACTGTGGGACGTTGCGTTGCCGGGCCCGAGCCACCCCGAGTTCCCCTGGGCCAACATCGGCTGAAATGGTCGAGCCGGCGGCGACATAGGCGCCGGCGGCGATCTGCACCGGGGCAACCAGCACGGTGTCGCTGCCGATGAAGGAATGGTCGCCCACCGTGGTGGTCGACTTGGTCACCCCGTCGTAGTTGGCGAAGATCGTGCCGGCCCCGATGTTCACCCCGTCGCCGAGGATCGCGTCCCCGCAGTAGGTCAGGTGCGGCACTTTGGAACCGTCCCCCACTTTGGCGTTCTTGGTTTCCACGAAGGCGCCCACTTTGGCCTTGACCCCCAGCTCGGTGCCGGGTCGCAGGAACGAGAACGGCCCGACGGTCGCGCCCGGGCCGATCACCGACAGCGATCCGTGCGTTCGGACGACACTGGCCCCCTCGCCCACTTCGACGTCGATCAGGGTGGTGTCCGGGCCGATCGTGGCCCCGCGAGCCACCGAGGTCGCCCCCTCCAGGGACGTGCCCGGCAGCAGCGTGACGTCCTCGGCCAGGTCGACGCCGTCGTGGATCCAGGTGGTCTCGGGATCCAGGATGGTGACCCCGGCGTCCATCCACTTGGCCAGGATGCGGCGGTTGTACTCGCGATTGAGCCGGGACAGCTGAGCCCGGTCGTTGACCCCCTCGGCCTGGATCGAGTCGGCCAGGACGACCCCGCCGACCCGATGCCCCTGGGCGCGAGCGAAGGTGATCACGTCGGTGAGGTAGAGCTCGCCTTGGGCGTTTCCGGCGGTGAGCTGAGCCAGCCCGGCGCGCAACACGGCAGCGTCGAAGACGTAGATGCCGGCGTTGATCTCATCGATCAGGCGCTGCGCCTCGGTGCAGTCCCGCTCCTCGACGATCCGGGCCACCTGGGTGCCACCGGCGTCCCGGACGATCCGTCCATACCCGGCCGGATCGGCGATCCGGGTGGTCAACACGGTGACTGCCTGGCCCTGCTGGCGATGCTCGGCCACCAACTCCCGCAGCGTCTCGCCGCTGAGCAGGGGCACGTCCCCCATCGTGACCACGATGTCTCCGGACGCATCGTCCAACGGCACCAAGCCGGAGCGAACGGCATCCCCGGTGCCCCGCGGAGCCTCCTGGACGGCCGTGGTCACGTGCGGCGCGATCTCGGCCAGATGCGCCTCGACCTGCTCGCGCTGATGGCCCACCACGACCACCAGACGCTCGGGCTCGACAGCGTTCGCGGCGTCGACCGCGAAGTGCAGCAAAGACCGTCCGGCCACCTGGTGGAGCAGCTTGGAGGTGGCGGACTTCATCCGCGTACCGGCCCCCGCCGCAAGGATGATCACCGCCGATACGGACGCGTTGGGCTGGGTGTTGTCGGACACGTGCACTCCAAGGTTCGTCGGGCATCCGCTCCCCGGGTAGGAGTCGAACCTACTTCGCTAATCCTGATTCAAAGTCAGGCGGGCCCTACCGAAAGACCAACCGGGGATCGCCACACCGCCGGTGCGACAGGGCCACTTTACGGGTCTGGACGACCGCTTCGCACCTGCGGGTCGCTCGATTGGCGAGAACCCCGGGGCGAGGGACAAACTAGGAGGATGCCCGCCTCGACCATCTCCGCGTCTCGTGCCCGGCGCGGTCGCGTGCGGATGTCGCGAACCGAGCGCCGCGAGCAGCTGATCGAGGTCGCGCGCTCCCTGTTCGCCGAAAAGGGCCTGGAAGGGACCTCCGTGGAGGAGATCGCCGCCCATGCAGAGGTCAGCAAGCCGGTGGTCTACGAGCACTTCGGCGGCAAGGAGGGGCTCTACGCGGTCGTGGTGGACCGGGAGGTGCGCGCCCTGCACACCGCGATCAGGGCCGCACTGACCACTCCCCGAGCCCGCTCCCGGGCGCTGATCGAAGCCGGCACGATGGCGCTGCTCGACTACATCGAGGAGAACCGGGACGGCTTCGTGATTCTGGCTCGGGACTCCTCGGCCACCTCGCCCGAGGGCTCCTTCGCGACCATCCTCTCCGACATCGCCACCCAGGTGACCGATCTGCTGGAAGGCCAGTTCGCCCGGACCGCACTGAACTCGGCCACCGCACCGATGTACGCCCAGATGCTGGTCGGTCTGATCGCGCTGACCGGCCAGTGGTGGCTGGACAATCGCGAGACCCATCCGCTGGAGAAGTCCGTGGTGGCCGCCCACCTGGTCAACATGGCCTGGAACGGGATGCACAACCTGCAGCCCGAACCGACCCTGAGCACACCTCGTCCTGAGGACGCTCAGGGGCCGATGTAGCGCTGGATCGTCGCCCGCTCGCTGGCCAGGACGTCCACCGAAACCAGATCCGCGGCCCGCTGCTGAATCAGCGACGTCCACGCGTCCAGGGCCGCGGTGGCCCGGCCGGAGGTGTACAGCTCACCGCGGAGGCGCTCCTTCGCTGCGGCAACCTTCGCCGTCCCGTCCGCCAGTGCGGTGAACCGACTGACCAAGGCGTTCGCCTTTCCGCCGGGGCCGCCGGCCCCAGCCGAGCGGGGCGCACCCATCGGAGGGGCTCCGGTCGGACGTCCCGCGCCGGGCTGGTTTGTGCGCCCAGTTCCCGGACGAGCGCCGAAGGCCAGGTTGTGATCCCAGGCGACGACCGTCATCCGGTCCGGCTGCTGAGCCCACCACAGGTAGGAGTTGTTGCCCGGGCCATCGATGTCGTCGACGTTGTCGATCAGTTCCTCGAAGCCCAGATAGGTGGCGAACGCTTCGGCGTCGAGGTGCTGGCCCAGTTGTGCGGTGAAGGTGGCGTCGTCGCTGTTGTTGACGAAGTCGAGGAAGTCGATCAGCGCCGTGGCATCCTCCGCGCCGACCTCCTGGTCGAAGACGCCGTCATAGGAGGTGGCCGCAGCACCGCGGTAGCTGTAGTCGCCGTCCGCTTCTGCCTTGTAGAGCAGGCCGTCCGCGGCGAACACGCGCTCGGTCCACTCCCGGCCCGGGTTCTCCACCACCAACCGCACCACCTCGGCCGAGGAGTTCACCCGCAGCCGAACCAGTGCCGGACGCTGAGCGGCCAACCCCGAGGCCGCGAGCAGGTCCAGAGCCACCGCCTCGTTCAGCGCAGTGGCGGTGCTGTTGGAGCGGACGATGAACTCACTCATTCCCTGGTGATTGGCCCCGGCGGTGTACTCGTCCAACCGGATCAGCCAGGGTAGGGATTCGGGCGGGCTTGTGGCCGAAACACTCTTCAGCGAGGAGTTGCCCTTCAGGCGCAGGCCGACTCCGGTGTGCCGGGTGCCGTCGATCACCACGTCGCCGGTGATCCAGGCCTTGCTCCCGTCCGCCTTGAACGCCTGCATCATCTTGCTGAAGGCGGCAACCCCCAGGGCCAGCTCGATCGAGTGCACGGTCGCCGCGGTGAGAAAGCCCTCGGCGGTGCTGCCGCCGGCACTGGGTGCGGACGAGGAGCCGCGCACAGCAAGGGCGGCGGCCGCTGTGCCGGTGGCACCGAGCGCCCCGACCGCCAGCAGCCCGAGCACCCCGCGTCGGGAGAGTCGGCGGGTCGGCGCCGGCGAATCAGCGGTGTTGGACATGGTTTACCTCTTCTGTGATGACAACGTCAGTCAAACCGACCATCCCTAGCCTCAACTGGGCGTCCGCTGTGTGGGTGCTGTGCAACCCGAGCGGCCGGGTCGACCAGGAGCGTTAGTCCCTCTATCGCTGGGCGCGGGCGCCGTGAGAACGTGAGCCCACAACCCCGACACCAGGAGGTAATCAATGGCCACCCATTTCCCCGACGGATTCCTGTGGGGAGGCGCGACCGCGGCCAACCAGCTCGAAGGCGCCTACCTGGAGGGCGGCAAGGGCCTTTCCATCCAGGACGTGATGCCTCAGGGCATCATGACGCCGCCCACGGCTGAGCCCACCCCGGACAACCTCAAGCACGTTGGGATCGACTTCTACCACCGCTACGCCGACGACATCGCCCTGTTCGCCGAGATGGGCTTCAAGGTCTTCCGGATTTCCATCGGCTGGAGCCGGATCTTCCCCAACGGCGATGAGGAGACCCCGAACGAAGAGGGCCTGGCCTTCTACGACCGGGTCTTCGACGAGTGCGCCAAGCACGGCATCGAGCCGTTGGTCACCATCAGCCACTATGAAACCCCACTGGGCTTGGCCCGCGGGTACAACGGATGGGCGAACCGGGGAGCTGATCGGCTTCTATGAGCGCTACGTCCGGACGCTGTTCACCCGCTTCGGCCACCGGGTGCCCTACTGGCTGACCTTCAACGAGATCAACTCGGTGTTGCACGCCCCGTTCATGAGCGGCGGGATCGCCACCCCCAAGGAGCAACTCTCCGAGCAGGACCTCTACCAGGCGATCCATCACGAGTTGGTGGCCAGTGCCCTGGCGACGAAGATCGGGCATGAGCTGATGCCGCAGTCCAAGATCGGCTGCATGATCCTGTCCATGCCGACCTACCCGCTCAGCCCCGACCCGGCGGACGTGGTGGCCGCGATGGAGGCAGAACGGCACAACTTCCTGTTCGGTGACGTGCACGTCCGTGGCGCCTACCCCGGGTACGCGCTGCGGTACTTCCGCGAGCACGGGATCGAGCTGGAGATCACCGAGGAAGACCGGGAACTGCTCACCCACACCGTCGACTTCGTCTCGTTCAGCTACTACATGAGTTCCTGCGAGACCGCCGACGAATCCAAGAAGGTGCGCGGCGAAGGCAACCTGCTCGGGGGCGTCCCGAACCCGACCCTGGACGCTAGCGAATGGGGCTGGCAGATCGACCCCCAGGGCCTGCGGGTGGTGCTGAACCAATTCTGGGATCGGTGGCAGAAGCCGCTGTTCATCGTCGAGAACGGCTTGGGCGCCAAGGATCAACTGGTTGAAGTGAACGGGGTCAAGACCGTCGAGGACGACTACCGGATCAACTACATGCGCGACCACCTGATTCAGGTGGGCGAAGCGCTGGCCGATGGGGTGGACCTGCTCGGCTACACGATGTGGGGCCCGATCGACCTGGTCAGCGCCTCCACCGCGCAGATGAGCAAGCGCTACGGCTTCATCTACGTCGACCGCAATGATGACGGCACCGGAACGCTCGAGCGCTACCGCAAGAAGTCCTTCGCCTGGTACCAAAGCGTGATCGCGTCAAACGGGGCCAACCTCTCCGAGTGAACCCTGGCCGGGCGCCCTCAGGTGATGATGCGGGCGCCCGGCACCGGGCCAGTCACCCGGCGAATCGCCCGGCACAGACCCTCGCTGCTCAGCTTCACCGACAGGTCGATCGCCGCAGCCTCGTTGGCGGCCAAGAAGGCGCAGGTCGGCCCGGAGCCGGAGACCAAACCGGCCAGTGCGCCCAACTCGACGCCGACCTCCAGTACCTGGGCCAATCCCGGACGCAACGACAAGGCGGCGGGCTGCAGGTCATTGCTCAGGGCACGTCCCAGGGCGGCCGGATCGCCGCTGACCAAGGCGTTCATCACCGCCCGCGGCACCTCCGGCTCGGCGTTCAGGCCCGGATTCAGCTCATCGAAACGACCAAAAACCTCTGGGGTGGAGAGCTCACCGTCGCCGAACGCCAACACCCAGTGGTAGGTGCCCCGGCTGAGCACGGGGGCCAAGCGGTCACCCCGGCCGGTCCCCAGGGCCGTGCCTCCCAACAACGAAAAGGGCACATCGGCCCCCAGCATGGCCCCGAGGTCGCGCAACTCGTCCGGTGAGGTGTCGAGATCCCAGAGCACCGAGCAGGCCAACAAGGCCGCCGCGGCGTCCGCGGAGCCACCGGCCATTCCTCCGGTGACCGGAATCGCCTTGCGCAGCGCGAGACTCACCCCGTGCACGGCGGGATCCCCGAACTCGCTGACCAGCAGCCGAGCGGCCCGCACCGCCAGATTTCGCTCGTCCGCCGGAACCAGGTGCGCCTGCTCACCGGCGATGCTGATCCGCACCTCGCCGGGCGGCGCCCACTGGGCCTGGAGTTCGTCGAAAATGGAGACCGCCTGGAACACATTGGCCAGGGGGTGGTAGCCGTCCTCACGGACCGGACCCACCTTGAGCCCCAGATTGATCTTCCCGGACGCCCGAACGCGGACCGACTCGGAGTCAGGGAGGTGGAGCGGGGCCATTCGGCGAGGCTAGCCCATCCCTGATGGCCTGCCCAGGCTGGCCACGATCTCTGGACCCCCGCCGGGAAGTTGCTCGGCGATCCGGACGAACTCCTCAACCTGGAGCACCTCGCCCCGGGCCTGCGGGTCGACCCCGGCCGCAACCAAGGCCGCCTGCGCCTCGGCGGCTCCACCGAACACCGAGTTGAGCGCCGCCCGCAGCATCTTGCGGCGCTGCGCGAAGGCGGCATCGATCACCGCGAAGACCTGGGCCCGGCTGGCCGTCGTCGCCGGCGGGTCATGCCGAACCATCGAGACCAGGCCCGAATCCACGTTCGGTACCGGCCAGAACACCGAGGGAGGCACACTGCCGGCCCGCCGCGAGGAGCAGTACCAGGCCAACTTCACCGACGGCACGCCGTAGATCTTGCTCCCCGGAGTGGCCACCAGCCGGTCGGCCACCTCGGCTTGGACCATCACCAGACCGCAACGGACGCTGGGAAAGGTGGCCAGCACGTGCAGCAACACCGGAACGCTCACGTTGTAGGGCAGATTCGCCACGACGGCGGTAGGCGCCGGCCCCGGGAGCGTCCGGACGCCGAGCGCGTCCGCCTCGATCACCCGCAGCGCGTCCTGGCGACCCGGGAGCCGCTCCGCCACGGTGCGCGGGAGCCGTTCGGCCAGGCTGGATTCGATCTCGATCGCGGTCACCGACCCCGCGACCTCGAGCAGTCCGAGGGTCAGCGACCCCAGACCGGGCCCGATTTCGAGCACCGTGTCGTGGGGGCCGACCCCGGAGGCGGCGACGATCCGCCTGACCGTGTTGGGATCGTGGACGAAGTTCTGGCCGCGCTGCTTGGTCGGACGGAGCTCCAGCTCGGCCGCCAACTGACGGATGGTTCGGGGTCGAGCAGGCCGTGATCGGTCATGATCGGGTTTCCTCCGGTGCCGCGGACTCTGGGCCCCAATCGCCGAACAGAACGGAGGCGTTGCGGTGCAGCAGCCCGCAGAACTCGGCCAGCTCCATTCCTCGACGTTCGGCCAGGAAGCGCACCGTATGCGGCATCAAGTAGGACGCGTTGGCCTTGCCGCGGTACGGCATCGGGGTCAGGTAGGGGGCATCGGTCTCGACCAGAATCCGATCAGCTGGGGTGACATCGAAGGCCTCGCGCAACGCCTGGTTGGCCTTGAACGTGACCGTTCCAGGGAACGACAGGAAGGCACCGCGTTCGAGGCAGCGGCGAGCGAAGGCGGCATCCCCGGAGAAACAATGGATCATGAACCGCTCCGGCACACCCTCGGCGTCCAGCAGGTCGAGGACGTCCTCGTGGGCATCCCGGTCGTGAATCACCACCGCCAACCGATGCTCGGCCGCCCAGCCGAGATGCGCGGCGAAGGAGAGCTTCTGCCGCTGTTGACCGTCAACTTCCCGGGTTCGGAAGTAGTCCAGGCCGGTCTCCCCCACCGCCCGGATTCGGGGGCTGGAGCCGACCAGGGTGGCCAGGCTCTCCAACTCGCGGCCGAGTCGAGAGCCGAGCCGGGCGGCGTCGTTCGGGTGGATCGCCACCGAGGCGATCACCTCCGGGAAGCGCTCGGCCAGCCGAATCGCCTCCAGCGAGGAGGCCAGGTCACAGCCCACCTCGACCACCCGGGTGACGCCGACCTGGGCGGCCGCGGCGAGGGCGTCCGCCGGGTCGAGACCGGAGAAGTCCTGGGTGCTGACCAGATGGGTGTGCGCGTCAGTCACGGGGCCGGGCAACGGCTCCGGCAGCGGCGGCAGCCCCGCCGGTAGACCCGGCCTCATCGCTCACCCCGGGCCGGTAGTGCGGCCGCGTAGAGGGTCTTGCGGGGCAACCCGACCTCGATCGCCACATCGGCGACCGCCTCGGAGAATCGGGCCCCGGCCGCCACCTTGGCGATCACGGCCGCCACGGCCTCGGGCAGGGCCACCGACCGGCCGGACGAGCCCTCGATCACGACCGCGATTTCGCCGCGCACCCCGTCCGCCGCCCAGGCGGCCAACTCGGCCAAGCTGCCGCGGACCACTTCCTCGTAGGTTTTGGTCAGCTCCCGGCAGACTGCGGCTCGGCGATCCGCGCCCAAGGTGGCCACGGCGTCGCTGAGGAAGTCGGCCAGCCGGTGCGGCGCCTCGAAGAAGACCATGGTGCGGGGTTCGTCGGCCATCGACGTCAGCCGAGCCCGTCGTTCGCCACCCTTGCGGGGCGCGAAACCCTCGAAACAGAACCGGTCTGTGGGGCAGCCCCGAGACCGCCAACGCCGTGGTCACCGCGGACGGCCCGGGAACGCAGGTGACCCGATGCCCGGCGGCGACGGCGGCCGTGACCAGCCGATAGCCGGGGTCGGAGACCGTCGGCATGCCGGCGTCGCTGACCACCACCACCCGTTGGCCCTCGGCCAGTCGCTCCAGGAGCCCGGCCACCCGCGCCGCTTCGTTGCCGTCGAAGAAGGAAATCACCGGGGCGCTCGGTTCGATGCCGAGTCGACGGGTCAGGTCGCGGAACTTGCGCGTGTCCTCGGCGGCGATCACGTCGGCGGTCTCCAACGAGCGCAGCAGGGCCGTCGAGGCGTCCGCACTGTTCCCGATCGGGGTCCCGGCCAGGACGACGGTTCCGGTCATGGTGATCACCACCTCCTCGGCGCCCACTTTCCCACACCGGGCCCGGCCACTGCCGCAGCCGGGTACCCCCGCCACCTAGGATGGCCCGGTGAACGGCGAGCAGACGACAGAGTTGGCGACGCTCCCGGCACCTGCCCCGGAAGCTGAGCCGACACCCTTGCCCGTCCGGAGCGCCCCTCCGGCGCGTGACCGTTCCACGATCGAACGCCTCCGCGACGGCCGTTTGGACGATGCCGTGGCGGGTTGGGTGGTCACCCTCACCATCACCCTGCTCGCCTTCCTGATCCGGCTGCACAACCTGGGCTACCCCAAGAACCTGATCTTCGACGAGACCTACTACGCCAAGGACGGCTACTCGCTGTGGAAGTTCGGCTACGAGCGCAACTGGCCTGAGAACGCCAACGAGAAGATCGTGGCCGGCACCCCCGACGTGTTCCGCGACTCCGCAGCCTTCGTCGTGCATCCGCCGGTCGGTAAATGGCTGATCGGCCTGGGCGAACAACTCTTCGGGATGAACGCGTTCGGCTGGCGCTTTCTACCGTTGGTCTTCGGGAGCCTGCTGATCTTCAGCACGATCAGGTTGGCTCGGCGGCTGTCCCGCTCGACCTTGGTGGGGGGCATCGCCGGCGTGCTGCTCACCTTCGACGGGCTGGCTTTCGTGATGAGCCGGACGGCCCTGTTGGACGTCTTTCAGGCCTTCTTCATCGTGGCGGCGGTCTCCGCCTGCGTGGCCGATCGGGACTGGTATCGCAGCGCCCTGGCCGACCGGCTGGAGCGGGCCGGGATTCCTGACCTGCATGGCCGCTTCGGCCCGATCGTGGCCCTCCGGCCCTGGCGGTTCGTTGCCGGCGTCCTCTTCGGCCTGGCCCTTGGCACCAAGTGGAACAGCCTGTTCGTCCTGGCGGCCTTCGGCATCCTCGCGGTGCTCTGGGACGTCGGTGCACGTCGCCTGGCCGGGGCCGGCTTCAAGTCCTGGCTGGCGGTGCTGGTGGACGGGATTCCGGCCTTCGTCCGGTTGGTGGTGGTGTCTGCGGCGATCTACATCTCGACCTGGGCCGGCTGGCTTTCCAGCTCCGGCGGTTATGACCGGGATTGGGCCCGCAAGAACGCCGATCACCCGTGGGTCGGGGCTTTCGGCGACGGCTTCGCCTCGCTGCTGTGGTACCACAAGGAAATGTATGAGTTCCACATCGGGACCTTCATCAACGAGGCCACCCACCCCTACGACGCGCACCCCGCGGGATGGCTGTTCATGGCCCGTCCGATCGGGATCGATGCGGTCAACGACATTGCGCCGGGCACGGACGGCTGTGTGGGTCCTGACAACTGCATTCGCGTGATCACTGGCATGGGAACCCCGATCCTGTGGTGGCTGGCGCTGATCGCGTTGGTGGTGAGTGTGGTCTGGTGGCTCGGTGGCCGGGATTGGCGGTTCGGGGTGCCGGTCATCGCCGCGATGGCGTCATATCTGCCGTGGTTCAACTACGCCGACCGTCCGCTGTTCTTCTTCTACGCGATCACGATCATCCCGTTCACCGTGATCGGCCTGGCCATGGTGCTCGGCTTGGTGCTGGGCGATGCGCGAAGTCCGCAGCGCCGCCGGGGTGGAGTCATCGCCGGGGTCGCGGTCGCTCTGGTGGTGGCCAACTTCGCCTACATCTATCCGCTGCTCACCGACCAACTAATGGCCTACCCCGACTGGCTGCGCCACATGTGGCTGCGCTCATGGATCTGACGCAGCGCCAAACCCCAACTGACGACCGGTCCTCCGCGACGGGGAGCGCCGGTCTCACCCCTGCAATCCGAATGGGCCTCTCGATCGCGGCGGCCGTCGGCCTCTACGGCACCTCCTTCGGCGCGCTGGGGGTGGCCGCAGGCCTGGACGTCTGGCAAACCTGCGCGCTCAGCCTGCTCATGTTCACCGGTGGATCCCAGTTCGCCTTCGTCGGGGTGATCGCCGGCGGCGGCAGCGGGATGGCGGCCTACACCGCGGCCACCCTGCTCGGGGTGCGCAACGGCATCTACGGCGCTGAACTCAAGGCGCTGCTTCGACCACGCGCCGCGATCATTCCGTTGATGGCACACCTGACCATTGACGAGTCCATGGCCAACGCGGCCGCCCAAACCGACCCCGGCGAGGAGCGTCGCGGCTTCTGGACCGCCGGGATCGGGGTGTTCGTGGCCTGGAATCTGTTCACCTGGCTGGGTGCGATCGCCGGTGAGGCCCTGGGCGACCCGGGCCGCTGGGGGTTGGACGGGGCCGCGGTGGCGGCCTTCCTCGGCCTGCTCTGGCCCCGGCTGCACGGTCGCGACCCGATCACGATCGCGGTGGCCAGCGCCGTGGCCACCATCGTGTTCATTCCGCTGGTGCCGCCGGGGGTGCCGATCGTGCTCGCCGCCGTCGTCGCCGCCGGCGTGCACCTGATTCGACACCGGGGACGTGATCACTGATGAAGGATCTGTGGTGGTGGGTGCTGCTCGCTGCGGCGACCGCCTATGCGACGAAACTGGTCGGCTACCTGTTGCCGCAACGGCTGTTGGATCGCCCCGACGTCCATGCCGTCGCCGGGGCGTTGACGGTTGGCCTGCTCACCTCGCTGACGGTCACCAACGCGGTCGCCTCCGGCCAACAACTCACCCCGGACTCCCGGCTCTTGGCTCTGGCCGTGGCCGCGGTGGCGCTCAAGCTGAAAGCTCCCTACATCGTGGTGGTGATCGCCGGTGCCCTCGCCACCGCGCTGGGTCGACTGGCCGGTCTGCCCTGACCATCCCCACGTCCCGACGTCCGGACCGACGAGGTTCAGTCGTCCAGCATCGCCGCTCCCAGCCATTCCCGTTTGATTCCCAATCCCTGCACCAGGTCGCCGGCGTGACCACGCAGTTCCAGGCAGAGGACGTCGACCTGGCCGCGCAAGGCCCGAGCGCGGGACGCTGACAGCCGCTGGTGTTCCTGGAACCAGCCGCTGTCCTGCTCCAGGCTGATCAGGGCGTAGAGCGTGCACAGCCGCTCCAGGACGTCCTTGACCTCCGAAGCCGGGCAGGCCTCGATGCCTTCGATGAAGGAGTCCAGGACCACCCGATCCATGTGCACGCGGGCGGCGAAGACCACGTGGCCCTGCAGTCGATTCATCGCTTCGAAGGAGTCCTTGTCGGCCGCGCGGAATCTTCGCGCCAAGCCGTCCACAACATGCCGTTCCCGCTCCTCGAACATCCAGGCATGCCAGCCCCGGTCAAAGAAGGTCGCTTCGCCCGCGCGACGCTTCGTGCGGGCGACCAGCCGCTCCACGAGCACCCCGGCGCCGGTGCGTTCGATCACGGCCGAGGTGACCAGGCGAGCCGAGGCCTGGACCAGGCCGAAGCCGTCCAGCCCGCCCCACACCTCGCGGTAGTTGGTCAGGATCCCCTTGGTGACCAGTTGCGACAGCACGGTGTTGTCGCCCTCGAAGGTGGCGAACACGTCGGTGTCGGCGCGGAGTTGGGTCAACTGGTTCTCCGACATGTAGCCCGCACCCCCGCACGCTTCCCGGCAGACCTGGACGGTGTCGTTGGCGAAGCGGGTGTTCAACACCTTCAACCCCGCTGCCAGGGACTCCAACTCACGTTGAGCGCGCGGTTCATGCTCGGGGTTGCCCACCACGTCGACGAAGGCCGAAATCAGATCATTCTGAGCAAACCCCAGGGCGTAGGCCTTGGCGATCGCGGGCAGCAGCTTGCGCTGATGCGCTTGGTAGTCCAGCAGCGGGATCTCGGTCTTCCGTCCGGGATGCCGAAACTGACGCCGCTTCTCGGCATAGGTCACAGCAATCGCCAACGCCCGCCGGGAGGCGATGGCAGCGCCTGCCCCGATGCAGATCCGACCCCGGACTAGGGCGCCCAGCATCGTGAAGAACCGGCGATTGGCGTTGTCGATCGGGGATTCGTAGCTGCCCTCGGGGTTCACCCGTCCGAACCGGTCGAGCAGCAGGTCACGGGCCACCCGGACCTGGTCGAAGGTGATGGTCCCGTTGTCGACGCCCAACAACCCGCCCTTGTGTCCGTTGTCGCCCAGCGTCACCCCGGGTAACGCCCGTCCCTCGTCGTCGCGGATCGGCACCAGGATGCAGTGGATGCCGTGCCGCTGCCCGGCCACGATCAGTTGCCCGAACACGGCGGCCATCCGTCCGTGGGCGGCGGCGTTGCCGAGGTAGGTCTTGGTCGCGGCCGGGGTCGGGGAATCGATCACGAACTCGGCGGTGAGCCGGTCGTAGGTGATCGTCGTCTCCAGCGATTGGACGTCACTGCCGTGACCGACCTCGGTCATCGCGAAGCAGCCGAGCAGCCTCAGCGACAGGGCATCGGCCAGAAACCGGTCGTGTTGCGCGGGGGATCCGAGGCTGGCGATGGCACCGCCGAAGAGCCCGTGCTGGACTCCCGACTTGATCGCCACCGACAGGTCTCCATAGGAGACGACCTCGAAGTCGATCAGCGACTGGATCAGTTGCTCAGGGGTCGCGGTGGCGCTCGGCACGATCGATTGGCCGAAACCCGCCTCGACCAGCGTCCCCAGCCGATGCAACGTCCATTCGCGGGCCTCGGCCATCCCCATCGCGGGGTCGCGGAGCATGCCCTCGGTCGGGAAGGCCGCTCGTCCGGCGCTGCGCACAGCGTGGTACGGGCCGTCCAGGGCCTCCAGGAGGGCCTCCCCCAGAGACTCGGCGTGCGTCGGAATCGCCTGCGCGGCCTCGGTGTCGTGCGTGATGGTCATGTCTCTTCCTCAGCTGATTCCGGACGTTGCCGGTTGGTGGGCGGCGAAGGCGGGGGCGAAAAGATGAGCCACGTCGGCGGCGAGTTGGTCGGTGTCGCGCGGCATGCCGGCGGCGAGCCACTCGTCCGTCGCCGCCCGGACGAAGCCGACCAGCCCATGCCCCCAGGTGGCGGCGGTCGCCTCGGCGTGGCCGTAGCGGCGGAGCACGTCGCCCACCTGGCGTCCGATCCGCCGGGTCAGGCCGGTGACCGGATCTTCGGTCAGGGGCTTATCGACCAAGGGGCGGGAGATCACGAACCGGTAGATCTCCGGATCGCGCTCCACCAACCCGAGATAGGCGTGGACCAGGTCGGCGACCAGGGTCGCCAGATCGTCGGGATCATCCCAGCCGACGCTGGCGCGGAGGTCTTCCAGGATGAAGTCGGCGACCTTCTCCACCACCGCGAGGTAGAGGCCGGAGCGGTCGCCGAAATGGCGGTAGATCACCGTCTTGGACGTCCCCGCTTCGGTAGCGATCTCGTCCATGCCGACGCTGGCGCCGTGCTTGCGGATGGCCCGCAGGGTGCTCTCGACAAGCTCGCGGCGGCGTTGCACCCGGTGGTCGGCCCAGCGGGTGTCTCGTCCGTCGGCGCGCGCTGTCATGGCTCAGATAGTACCGCGTACTTCACGTACCTGCTACTGTGAGTACCCAGTAATCGTCGCAAGGAGTACCTGATGGCAGAGCCGCGCAACGCCGTGATCGTGGGTGCCAACCGAGTGCCGTTCGGGCGAGCCGGCGGCGCGTACGCCAACGCGTCCAATCACGACCTCCTCACCGCCGCCCTGGACGGGCTTGTGGCCCGCTTCGGACTGGCCGGAGAGGTGATCGGTGAGGTGGCCGCCGGCGCCGTGCTCAAGCACAGCCGCGACTTCAACCTGACCCGGGAAGCCGTCCTCTCCTCCGCGCTCGACCCACGCACCCCCGCCTACGACGTCCAGCAGGCCTGCGCGACCTCCCTGGCCGCCACCGTGCAACTGGCCAACCGGATCACGGCCGGCCAACTCGACGTGGCGATCGCCGGTGGCGTCGACTCGTCCTCGGACGCCCCGATCGCTGTCGGCGACACGTTGCGCCGGGCCCTGTTGCGGTTGAACGCCGCCAAGACTCCGCTGGTTCGGCTGGCCATCCTGTCCAGGCTCCGCCCCGGCGATCTCGCTCCCGAGGTGCCGCGCGCCTCCGAGCCGCGGACCGGGCTTTCCATGGGTGAGCATCAGGCCCTGACCACCGCCGCCTGGGGCATCGATCGGGCCGATCAGGACGAGCTCGCCGCTGCCAGCCATCACCGCCTGGCCGCCGCCTGGGAATCCGGCTTCTTCGACGACCTGGTCACCCCCTACTTGGGGTTGACCCGCGATCAGAGCCTGCGGCCCGACACCAGCGTCGAGAAGCTCGCCGCGCTGCGTCCGGTGTTCGGCACCACGGGGGCCAACCCGTCCATGACCGCCGGGAACTCCACGCCACTCTCGGACGGGGCCTCCACTGTGTTGCTGGCCGAAGAGGGCTGGGCGCGAGCCCGCAACCTGCCGGTGCTGGCCCGGCTGGTCGACGCGGAAACTGCGGCCGTCGACTTCCCCCTGGGCAAGGAGGGCCTGCTGATGGCTCCCGCCTACGCGACCGCTCGACTCCTCACCCGCAAAGGCCTATCGCTGCAGGACTTCGACTTCTACGAGATCCACGAGGCCTTCGCCTCCACCGTGCTCTGCACCCTCAAGGCGTGGCAGGACGAGGAGTTCTGCCGCGAACGGCTCGGCTTGGACGCCCCGCTCGGCGCCATCGATCTGAGCAAGCTCAACGTGCACGGCTCCTCCTTGGCGGCCGGTCATCCCTTCGCCGCCACCGGCACCCGGATCGTCGGCACCCTGGCCAAGCTGCTGCATGACAAAGGTCCCGGTTCGCGCGGCCTGATTTCGGTCTGCGCGGCCGGTGGCCAGGGCGTGGTGGCCGTGCTGGAAGGCATCTGATGAGCATCGATGCCGCGTTGACCCGGGCGTTGGCCTCCCCCGTGGGGCGCAGCGTGGGGGCGCGGTTCGGGCTGGTCGAGGCCACCACCTTGCGACGCGGACGGATCCTGCCCACCGGTCCGGTGGTGTTGGGCCGGGCCGGCTTCACCGACGGCACCCTGCTGGCCTCAGCGTTGGCCTTGCTCAACATCTCGGCGATCGACCCAGTGCTCGATCGCCCGGACGAGCGCCACGTCGATGCGGCCGGGCGTCAGCAACCCCCGGCCTACCCGGGTCGGATCGGCGCCGTGGTGATCGATGCCACCGGTGCCGGGCGGGTCACCGACACCGAGGCCGTCCGGGCGATCATGCGTCCGGCGATGCGAGCCCTCGAAGCATCGGGGAGGGTCGTGATCGTCGGTCGCGCGCCGCAGGACATGCCCGATGTCGAGGGCGCCGCGGTTCAGCAAGCCCTGGACGGGGTGATCCGCACGATCGGCAAAGAGCTGCGCCTGGGCGCGACAGCCAACCTGATTCAGATCGCGGCCGACACCTCCCCCGCCGAGTTGGCCTCGGTGCTGTCCTTCCTCCTCGAAGGACGCTCAGCCTACGTCGACGGCCAGCCGTTGCGCCTAGCTTCGGGGCTGGCGCAGCAGCCGGACGGCCGGCGGGTGGTCGTGGTGACCGGTGCCGCCCGTGGCATCGGCGCCGCGATCGCTCGCACTTTCGCCCGGGAGGGCGTCCAGCTCGTGCTGGTCGACGTTCCGGCGGCCGGCGAAGCGCTGAGCGCGGTGGCCAACGAGGTTCGAGGCAGCGCCCTGCAGTTGGACATCACGATTGCCGACGCGGGCCTACGGATCGCCGAGCATGTCACCGGGCGGCACGGGCCCGACGCGTCGATCGCGGTGCTCGTCCACTGCGCGGGGATCCTGCGGGACAAAATGCTGATCAACACCGATGAACAACGCTGGGCCTCCGTCCTTGACGTCAATCTCGCCGCCCAACTGCGAATCAACGAACACCTGCTGTCGCCTGAGCTGGCCGGAGGACTGGCCAGCGGGTCACGCATCATCGGGGTCGCCTCCACCAGCGGCTGGGCCGGCAACAAGGGACAAGCGAATTACGCCGCCTCGAAAGCTGGCGTGATCGGTCTGGTCCGAGCGCTGGCGCCACGGCTGGCTGAGCGCGGCATCGTGGTGAACGCCGTCGCCCCCGGTTTCATCGAGACCGACATGACTGCCAGCATCCCGTTCGTCCAACGGGAGATGTTCAAGCGATTCAACAGCCTGCTTCAGGCGGGGCAGCCAGTGGATGTGGCCGAAGCGATCGCGTTCCTGGCCGACCCGGCGACCCCGCTGAACGGGACGGTGCTGCGGGTCTGCGGTCAGAACATCGTGGGGCTGTGATGGCGCTGCGCACGCTGCCCGTGCTACCGGCGACCGCCGGGCTGTACGCGCGCCTGCTCTGGCCCAAGCGGGCGTCCGGGACGAGCGCGCCGGAGGTGACCGTGCAGGTTGAAAGCCAGCGGACCGACCCGGCACGGTTGGCCGATTACAACCGGCTCTGCGGCTTCCCGCTGCGGGATCGGCTGCCCGCTACCTGGCTGCACGTGCTCGGCTTCGGCCTCCAGTTGGAGGTGCTGGCCGATCCGACGTTCCCGATCGGTTTGGCCGGAGTCGTGCACGCCGCGAATCGCATCACCCAGCATCGCCCGGTGTTGATCGGGGAAAGCCTGACCCTCAGCGCCCGGACGACCGGTCTTCACGCGCATCCGCGGGGGGTGATGATCGACCTGGCCAGCCGCGCCGAGGTTGCAGGTGACGTGGTCTGGGAGGGCGCCTCTCGTTACCTCAGCCTTGGAGTGCGGCTGGCCGGGCTGAGCCCATCCCAGCCCGAAGCGGAGCCTGATCTGGCTGCGCTGACCACGGCCGCGTTCTGGCGGCTCCCCGGCGATCTCGGGCGCAGCTACGCGGCGGTCTCGGGCGACGTGAACCCGATCCATCTGAGCGTTCCGACCGCCCTGCTGTTCGGGTTCCGGCGGCCGATCATCCACGGCATGTGGACTCACGCCCGGGTGCTGGCCGCGCTGGATTCGCGGCTGCCGGACGCGTTCATGGTCGACGTCCGGTTCCGCCGTCCGATCAGCCTGCCCGGACGCGTCCGCTTCGCGGTCGGTAGCCGGACGGACGGCTTCGACGCGGCCGTGACCAACGTTGATGGCTCCAAGGCCTACCTCACGGCGTGCGTGACCTGACGCCGTCCATGCATCACCGTTCAGAACCTGACCGGTGGGGCTCGTCCGGCATCTGGGTCTGAACCTCTACTCGCCTCGTAACACCTTGCCCAACGCGTCAAGCTTGGCCTCCACCGCCTCCAACCGGACGCCGATCGCCGAGTCGAGCGGAGCGGAACCGTCCGGCGACAGGTTGGCCGGAGCCTCCGCGGACGCCCGCACTCGAGCGAACTTGAGGTAGCCGATGCCGACAGTGACCAGCAGGGCAAAGGTGATGACCACGAAGCGAGGCCATTCGTTCCCGGCGGACGCGGAGACTCCGACGGCGTAGATCATGGTGAACACTCCGCCCAGGAGAATGCCGTTCGAGATCACTGGTGCAAGCTCCGAGCGCACCAGCGAGACAACCATGACGGCCGTGGCGCAGATGAGCAGGATCACACTGGTGGTCAACCGCCAACCGGCATGCCTCGCGTCGTCCCAGCTTCCGTCCGTGAAGGCTGGTTCGGGGTAGAACGTGTTGACGCCGATCCCGACGAAGGCAACGACGACGACCCCAAGAAAGAAGCTGAAGATCACTTGCAGAATGGATTGGGACAGGTTTTTCTGATGGGCGCTGCCCCCGGCGCTGTATGAGGTGCTCATGCCTCCATCATGCGCTGCCGGCGCAGCGCTGCCCACTCCCCGCGCCAGCCGATCGATAGTGTCCGCACTCGCTTTCAGCCTAACCGCGGGTACTTTAGCCTTCAAGGGCATTTGCCCTTGCTAAGTGACAGTTAGGCAACAGTCCGGTCTTGGCGCGCCTGGGAGCTTGACCCCCGCCCATGAGTCGAGTTGAGTAACGGAATGTCTGAGCCGCTGGTCGTCCTGAAGGACGTGAACAAGCATTTCGGCGATCTCCATGTGCTGAAGAACATCAACCTGACCGTCGCCAAGGGCGAGGTGGTGATCCTGATCGGGCCTTCCGGCTCGGGGAAGTCCACCCTGTGCCGGACGATCAACCGCCTGGAGACGATCGAAACCGGGTCGATCACCATTGACGGCAAGACCCTCCCCGAGGAGGGCAAAGGCCTCGCAGAGTTGCGGGCCGACGTCGGCATGGTGTTCCAGTCGTTCAACCTCTTCGCGCACAAGACGATCTTGGAGAACGTCACGCTGGGCCCGATCAAGGTCCGCAAGGTCCCCAAGGCCGAGGCTGACAAGAAGGCCATGGAGTTGCTCGAGCGAGTCGGGGTGGCTCATCAGGCCAACAAATACCCCGCTCAACTGTCCGGCGGCCAGCAGCAGCGGGTTGCCATTGCCCGTTCTTTGGCGATGAACCCCAAAGTGATGCTGTTCGACGAACCGACCTCCGCGCTGGACCCGGAGATGATCAACGAGGTCCTCGACGTGATGGTCGAACTGGCCAAGAGCGGCATGACCATGATCGTGGTCACCCACGAGATGGGCTTCGCCCGCAAGGCCTCCGACCGGGTGGTCTTCCTGGCCGACGGTCAGATCATGGAGACCGGGACACCCGCGGAGTTCTTCACCAATCCCCAGAGCGATCGCGCCAAGGACTTCTTGAGCAAGATCCTGACCCACTGAACACGCGCCGACCCCCCGGAGCGAGCAACAAGGAGGAAACGCCCAATGACCATCAAACGAATCGCCGCGGCTGCCACAGCCCTAGCGCTGACCCTCGCACTCTCCGCCTGCGGCGGAGGCGCTGGGTCGACGAACCTCGCCGCTCTGAAGATCGGGATCAAGTTCGACCAGCCCGGTCTCGGCCTGAAGCAGGGTGAGGCCTACACCGGCCTCGATGTTGACGTGGCGAAGTACGTGGCCGGCAAACTCGGTACCACGGCGGACAAGATCACGTGGATCCAGGCCCCCAGCGCTCAGCGCGAAACGCTGATCGAAACGGGTCAGGTCGACCTGGTCGTGGCGACCTACTCGATCACTGATGCGCGCAAGGAAAAGATCTCCTTCGCCGGACCGTACTTCGTCGCTGGTCAGGATCTCCTGATTCGCTCCGACGACATGAGCATCACCGGCCCCGAGTCGCTGACCGACAAGAAGCTGTGCTCGGTCAAGGGTTCGACGTCGGCGCAGAAGGTCAAGGACAAGTACCCCGCCGTCCAGCTGCAGGAGTTCGCGACCTACTCCGAGTGCGTAGCGGCCCTGATCTCCAAGGGTGTGGATGCCCTGACCACCGATGACACCATCCTGGCCGGGTACGCAGCCCAGGCCGAGTACGCCGGCAAGTTGAAGGTCGTCGGCGCTCCCTTCAGCCAGGAGAACTACGGCGTCGGCCTGAAGAAGGGCAACACCGACCTGTGCACCAAGGTCACCGAGGCGATCAAGACGATGATCTCGGACGGCTCGTGGCAGAAGGCCGTGGACGCCAACCTCGGCGCGGCCAACTACAAGGCCCCGGCGGGCAACCCGCCCGTTCCTGCGGCGTGCTCCTGATCTAACCCCGTTCTGGGTGCCGCCGCGAGGCGGCACCCAGAACTGCACGAGGAAGGTGATCGATGGCTGACATTCTGGCCCGCTACGACATTCTGGGCGCATTCTGGCTGACCATTCAGCTGGCCGCCTGGTCAGCCGTTGGCTCACTCATTCTGGGCACCATCGTCGCTGTCCTCCGGGTTTCGCCGGTTCGCGTGTTCCAGGTGATCGGCACCGCCTACGTGAACACGTTCCGCAACACCCCCCTCACTCTGCTGATGGTGTTCAGCATTCTGGGGCTCACCTACATTCTGGGTCTGCAGTTGTCGGCCGACGTGAGCACCAACGCGTTCTTGTGGGCGATCATCGTGCTGAGTGTTTATCACGCCGCTTTCGTCTGCGAGGCGCTGCGAAGTGGCGTCAACACGATCCCCGCCGGTCAGGCGGAGGCCGCTCGCTCGATCGGGCTCACCTTCAACCAGTCACTGACTGAGGTGCTGCTCCCGCAGGCCTTCCGTGGTGCGATCGCGCCGCTCGGCTCAACGCTCATCGCGTTGATCAAGAACACCACCGTGGCTGCTGTCATCGGTGCAGCTGAAGCTGCGGGCCTGATGGCAGAAATCGTCGAGAACGAGACCGGCGGTCTGCTGATCGCGCTGATCTTCGCCGGTGGCTTTGTCTTGTTGACCCTCCCGCTGGGCGTCCTGCTCACATCCCTGTCACAGAAACTGGCGGTGAAACGATGAGCGCCCAAGCAGTCCTGTTCGACGCGCCCGGCCCCAAAGCCCGGCTGCGGCACAACATCCTGGCCGTCGTGGGCGTCATCGGCATCGCGGTGATTCTGTACTTCGTGGTCGTCAAGATGGGGCAAGCCCAACAGCTCCAACCGTCCTTGTGGACCCCGTCCCTCCCTCCCCAGGCCTGGCTGTCCTACCTGATCCCCGGCGTCATCGGCACCTTCGGCGCCTCGGTGGTGTCGGTGTTCCTGGCCGGCATCTTCGGCCTGGTTTTCGGCATGGGTCGGCTCTCGCACAACCGGGTGATCCGGATGATCTCCGGGGCCGTCGTCGAGGTCTTCCGCTCCATCCCGGTGCTGCTGATGATGATCTTCGCCTTCACCTACTTCTCCCGCAACGGAGTTTTTCGCACCGACTTGAACCCCTTCATGGCGGTCGTGACGGCCCTCACCCTCTACAACGGCTCCGTCATCGCCGAACTCGTCCGCTCCGGCGTCTACGCGCTGCCGAAGGGGCAGTCGGAGGCCGGGCTCTCGATCGGCCTGACCCCCGGTCAGACCCTGCGTCAGATCCAACTTCCGCAGGCCCTGGTGGCCATGTTGCCGGCCCTGCTCGGCCGTCGTTACCGACGTCACCGACGTGGAATCGGGCAGGCTCTAGCCAGCGAACCAGGCGCGCAAACCCTCCACCAACCGGTCGACGTCCTGATCGCTGGTGTAGGGGGCGACGCCGATCCGGGAACCGCCCTGCTCCCCCAAACCCAGGTGTACCGACGCCTCGTAGGCGTAGAAGTTGCCTGCCGGCAGGTTGACTCCGCGGGCTCCCAGGAACCGGTAGAGCTCGTGCGGGTCGACCCCGGGAAACCGGACGAGCAGCGTCGGCGTCCGGCGGGCGGCCCTCGAATACAGCGTCGCCCCGGGGAACTGGGTGAGCTCGCCTTCGATGCGCGTCCGCAGCTCTGCCTCGCACTGCTCGACCAGCTCCAAGGAGGCCGCCAGCCGGGAACGCCGATCGCCCTCGGGTGACAGCCCGCCGAACCGCTCCCCCAGTCCGGCCAAGAAGTCGATCGCCGCCGTGGTACCGGCCATCAGTTCGTACGGCAGCGTGCCGAACTCGAACCGCTCCGGCACTGCGTTGGTGGAGGGCCGCAGCTTGTCCGGGTGGAGTTGCTCGAGCAGCTCGGGGCGTCCGGCGACGGCGGCGCAATGCGGGCCGAGGAACTTGTACGGCGAGCAACCGAAGAAGTCGGCGCCCAGCGCGGGGAGATCAATCAGGTTGTGGGCGGCGTAGTGCACCCCGTCCACGTACAGCCAGGCTCCGACGGCGTGTGCCCGCTCGGCGATGGCGGGGAGGTCTGGCATGGTGCCGATCAGGTTGGAGGCGGCCGTGACGGCTACCAGCCTCGTCCGTTCGTTGAGCAGGTCGTCGAAGACGCCGGGGGGCAGTTCACCGGTGGCCGGGTCGAAGTCGGCCCAGCGGACGCTCGCCCCCGCCGCCTCCGCGGCCAGCACCCACGGCCTGACGTTGGAGTCATGATCGAGCCGAGAGACCACCACCTCATCGCCCGGCCCCCAGCCCTTGGCCATCGCCCGGGAGAGGTCGAACGTGATCTGGGTCATGCTGCGGCCGAAGATGATCCCGGACGGGTCTGCGTTGAGGAAGTCACCCAGCGCGGCGCGACAGGTCACGACGGCGGCGTCCGCGTTCCGTTCGGCGACGCTGTCCTGACCTCGGTTGGAGAGCGGCCCGACCAGCGCGTCCTGAACCGCCCGGGCGACCAGATCGGGAGTCTGGGTGCCACCCGGTCCGTCGAAGTGCGCGGCCCCGGTCGCCAGGCTCGGAAAGTGCGCCCGCAAGGCTGCAACGTCGAGCACCGTCAACTCAGTTCGGCCAGGCGAACGGCGATCAGTTTCGCCAGCAGGTCCGCGGGAAGCGGTTCCCCGATCTTGAACTGGAACGATCCTTTGGAAACCTTGTAGCCGGTCAGTTCCTCGGGTAGTTGCTCCAACACGGTGGACGAATGCGGGGCGTAGGTCAGGTGTTTGGCGAAGGCGGCGAAGCCGGCCACGTTCTTGCCCGCCACCCGGAACACCGGGCACCCGTAGGAGATCCCTTCCGTGGCCTCGGGCAGCAGTGCCCGGATCGTCGTCCGCACCTCCTGCAGGGTCTCCCGCTTGGGCAGATCGAGGGCGTCGAGATACTCATCGACCGTCAGCGCAACCATGTGCCCATCGTGCGGGTTCAGCGTCTCCGCGGCAACACCGCCCCCAACCCTCGAAACTTCTCGGCCCTCAGCGCACGTCGAGCCACCCTGGGCGTCGATGCTCGAAATTGACCGAGAAATTTCCCACGATCAATCGCTCTGCAGCCGTCTGGCCCGCCGCAATGGTGGCCCCGACGTATCTTTCGCCTGCCGCGGTGCCCCATGGAGGTGAACCTGATCGAGGATCCACCCGATGAGGACTGTGAAAGGGAGCACGCAATGACTTGGAGCGGCTGGTTCAACCTCGGAGCCCCCACCGGCGGATTCAACGCCGGACCGGCAACCATCTCCCGCAACAAAGACGTCTGCAACATCTACGTCCGCGGCACCGACAACGCCCTGTGGCAACGAGCCTGGTACGACAACAGCTGGCACCCCTGGACCCGCCACAACGACGGCGGCGTCCTCCACTCAGAACCAGCCCTCGGCTCCATGGGACCCGACCACGAACACGTCTTCGTCCGCGGCACCGACGGCAACGTCTGGCAAAAATACTGGACCGCCGCCGGAGGCTGGAGCGGCTGGTTCAACCTCGGAGCCCCCACCGGCGGATTCAACGCCGGACCGGCAACCATCTCCCGCAACAAAGACGTCTGCAACATCTACGTCCGCGGCACCGACAACGCCCTCTGGCAACGAGCCTGGTACGACAACAGCTGGCACCCCTGGACCCGCCACAACGACGGCGGCGTCCTCCACTCAGAACCAGCCCTCGGCTCCATGGGACCCGACCACGAACACGTCTTCGTCCGCGGCACCGACGGCAACGTCTGGCAAAAATACTGGACCGCCGCCGGGGGCTGGAGCGGCTGGTTCAACCTCGGAGCCCCCACCGGCGGATTCAACGCCGGACCGGCAACCATCTCCCGCAACAAAGACGTCTGCAACATCTACGTCCGCGGCACCGACAACGCCCTCTGGCAACGAGCCTGGTACGACAACAGCTGGCACCCCTGGACCCGCCACAACGACGGCGGCGTCCTCCACTCAGAACCAGCCCTCGGCTCCATGGGACCCGACCACGAACACGTCTTCGTCCGCGGCACCGACGGCAACGTCTGGCAAAAGTACTGGACGCGCGTCGTCGAGCCGTCGGCCGAGGTGTCCTTCCCGGTCAGCGAGTGCGTCTACGCCTGGACGTCGCGCTTCCAACAGACGGGCACTCATGTCACCGTGCGGATTCAACTCAACCCCGACGCCGGCATCACCGCCGCCACCATGAACGGATTGAGGACGACCTGGCGCAACGGCATCATCGCCACCTGGTCGAACCGCTTCCAATGCCGGGCCGCCAACGGGGCGCAGCAGGCGCTCACCTTCGACGTGCAGTGGGTGACCTCCAACCCTCACCACGTCGTGCGCGTCCAGGTTGGTCCGGCACGCTCCAACATGGGGATGTGGGACACCAGCGATACCGGTGATGTCGCCGCCCACGAGTTCGGGCACATGCTGGGCCACCCGGACGAGTACGGCGACGCCGCCTGCCCGGCCAGAAATCCGGTGAACACTGGAACCGTGATGGCCGACAACACCGAGTCGGTGGCTCGGCACTCCAACCGCCTGGCCACGTTCCACGGCGCGGGCCACCTACCGGTCGCCATAGCGCCCGAACCGCTTGAAGCCAACCTGGGGGGCGCAATGACCATCAGAATGATCGACAGCCTGCCTCGCACCCGACGCGCTGAGACCCTGGCGCGATTGCGCGGCATGGGAGCTCCCGGCGCCGCCCCTGATGGAGCGGGCGAGGCCGAGGTGGCGTTCGAGGTGAGCGGCGGCGCCCCGGGTGAGCGCTACAGCTACCGGCTGGGCGTCCAGGCTGATGGCGCTGCCGAGCGGGTCGTGGTCGATCAACTGCATCCCTGCGGAAGGCGGCGAGGTCAGTCACAGCGTCGATCGGGAGTTGGCCAGCCGCGTCTTCGAGGCCGCCGCCCAGGCCGGGCTGCTCGACATCGACCTGCCAGAGTTCCCGCAGCAGCAAGGTGACCTGATGCCCGACAGCATGATCGCGATCATCACGGTCCGCGATGGCGACTCCGTCCGACGGATCACCGTTCCCGCTGCTGAGCCGGGCACGGACGAAGCCAACCTGCCGGGCGATCGCGCCGACGTTCCCATGGACACGCCGATGCAACTGCCCTTGGAGTCGGTGTCGGCGCTGCGCCCGGTGTTCGATGCGCTGCGAGCGGTGGAGGCGGCGCTCTAAGGAGAACCTGCTGAGGGCTGGGGGCGGACCGCCCCCAGCCTTTGCGGCCAGCGTTGGCTCTCCGCGGTAGCGGACAGCTGGGCTCAGGCGAAGGCGTTGATCAGATCCCGGTTGAAGCGGGCCCAGCCGACGGCCGAACTGGGCTCGTAGAAGTCGATCGGATCCGTGGTGGCTGCGATCGCCCAGGTGAGGTTGTATAGCCCTGATTCACGGATGCGTTCGCACAACAAGGTCATCCGATCCAGATAGGTGCTGTCGCGGAAGGCTTCGTCCGCTGAACCGACGACACCGCGGAGTCCGACCGGAGCGAGCACCGCGGGGGACGCCTCCATGATGAAGACGTACGCCCTCTTGAGGCGTGGCGAGACTAACCCGTGCCGCTGCGCTTCGCGAAGGTCCTCACCCACGCCCAGCACTTCATCCATGCGATTGTTCAGATTCTTGCCCTCGGAGCCCTTCATCGACTTGTACTCAACCGCCAGGATCGGCTCGCCGAACTGCAGCACCAGGAGGTCCCACGCTTTGGAGACCCGGTAGTAGCCCGGGAGCGTGGCCTGGGCGTTGGTCCGGAATGTCAGCCCGGGGACCCCCAGTCGCTTCAACTGGTCGACCATCAACGTGTTCAGGCCGTCAAGGTGCTTCCCCCCGACGACCGCGTCCCGGGTTCCGCCCTGACTCCGTCCCTCGTCCAGCACTGCTTGGAGCTGCTCCTGCTTGGCGGTGAACCAAAAGTTGACCGCAGCCAGGACGCGCTCTCTGTCCTCGCCAGACATCACGTCATCTCTGGGCTGCACGGGACGACCATAGCGCGCGACCGCTAGACCGGCAGCGAGTCCAGATTGAACGCGCGCAGGGCTGCCCGAGTGGCTGCGTCGCGATCACGGCGGCGGAAGGCATCCGCCAAAGCGGCCGTGACGTCGAGAGAGATGTCACTGGGCTGTGGCACACGAACCTTCCGCAGCACTTGCGCCTGGAACCTGAGCGTCCCGCCGCGCATCTTCACGCAGTACGACTCGACCTGCTTCTCGACAACCTTCGAGAGCAACAACCCACCCAGAGCATCCAGGTCCCACTTGTCCGAGATGATCCAATACAAGTTGTGATGCGGCACAAACCCGGCAGGCACCCTGACGGGGTGCGCTTCAGCCTTCATGTCCTGCATGACCAACATCTCGCGCTCCAAGAGCGCGAAGTTGACCCGGTCGATTGTCCGGTACCAGCGTGCCCCGGAACGCTTCGCGACACTGCGGCCACGGAGTTGTTCACCAGACGCCACATAGTAGCGACCGAGCTTCGGATAATCCGTCAGGGACACGACCCCGTCGGACTTCCAGGGACTGATCAGGTGCTCACCGGTGAACTGGAAGACACCAGACCGGATCGCGTTGGCCGTCACCATCGGCATCAGCCTGTCCGCCTCCACATTCGGTAGGTCTCGGCGGACGTACACATTGTCGGCGCCCGTCGCGACCCCGATCCCGAGCTTTGTGCCGGTGAGGCGACTCTCCAATAGCGGCAGCGTCTCCTCCAGCCGCTCCAGCCACGCTTGAACGGCCGGCGATCCATCAGGCCACACGTCGTCGGTGTCATGCCAAGAAGGCAGCACAGCCGCCTCGACGTCATCCGTGAACAGGGTGGCCTCCGCCGATACCTTCCACTCCCGATAGTGCCGACCAGCCTTTTGGCCAAAGGTTGCTCGGGCCCGCGCTGCTGTAGCAGGTCCTTGCGACTTCCTCGAGATCACCGTGATCGCCGGATAAGCCGAAACCTCGGCCTCGAACGCGTCCGCGTCGTGCATCACGATCACATCGTCGACACTGAAGCCACGGACCACCTTGGCCCTCAGGTCGCGACCATAGGCGTTCCGCATCCACCGGTCGGCACAGATGTAGGCCAGCCGCCCTCCCGGCTTGAGTAGGTCAAGACCATGCTCATAGAACCCCACGAAGATGTCCGCACGACCGCTCATGGTTGGAGCGACCTGCCGATAGTTGGCCAAGAGGGAGGACTCAAGACCCTCGATTCGAATGTAGGGCGGGTTCCCCACCACGAGATCGGCCTGCCGATCGTGGTTAACAAACAGGAAGTCGGCTTGGCGCAGCCACCGACTGGCCAACCGCTCGGCTGTGTCGTTCGGACAGCCAGCGTCCACCAGGCGGTCCACCGACATTGCCCGGCAAGTCTCGACGTTGGGCTGTTGAATGTCGTAGCCGCGAAGAGAATCAGCCAAGGCTTCCCAAGACATCCGCCCTGGCCGCGACTCCAACAGCCGGTCGAGCAAGGCACCCCAGAAGGCACCCGACCCAACGGCAGGTTCGACAACCGTCAGTGAGGCGAGATCCGCATGAGGCTGATAGCCCACCAAATCAAGCATGAACTCGACCACCCACCGCCGCGTGAAGACCTCGCCTTGGTTCTTGGCGTCAAGCGTGAGGGGTGATGCTGTCACAGGCCACAGGTTAGCTGGCGGCCAGGACAGTTCGTGACGCCCCTCCGCCGCACCCGGCCGCACACGACCGGCTCAGGGTTGCGGGGCAGCCAGGCCCACACGAACGGGTCAGAAGTCATCGGAAGGCCCCCCCTTCGGCATGACCCGGTTCGGCATCAGTCGAACTATCTCCATCTGCGCCCTGCTGAGCCGGGCAAGCTCTTGCGGGTCTGGCACAAACAGCTGAATACCAAGCGCGGCGCAGGCGTTCAGGACATGACCGAACGCCACGGACGGCTTCCTGTGCTCGATCGCGGCGATCGTGTGGCGAGAGCAGCCGACATGTTCGGCGAGCTGCGAGGTCGTCCAGCGGCGGTTGATGCGGGCGACTCGGACGTTGGCACCCATCAGTTGCGCCGCGTCCCGCGCGTACGGCACCAGATCGATCGCTTCGCGACCCACGGCGGCCTCCAATAGTACGAGCACATCAACCTATGTGCCCGAACTATTATACAGAGCTGCTGGTGCCGCCACTAGATCTGCGGGGCGGGGCGGCATGGGGGCGCACAACGATTATGCGGTTGAGCGAGAGATTGAAAGCGAACAGCACACCTCACCAGGTGTTACACGGGTGGAGCTAAGGGGATTCGAACCCCTGACCTTCTCATTGCGAACGAGACGCGCTACCAACTGCGCTATAGCCCCTGGCTTGCTCGAAGCGAGCGCCACGAGATTACCACCCGGACGGGTTCGGGTCACCTTCGGTCCTGCTCAGCCGGCGTCGCGCTCCAGCTCGGCGGCGCCCGCAGCGTCGTCCGACTCCGGCGCTTCCGCAGTCACCGGAACCGAGACCCGAGGGACTGGCACCGGGGCCGCCAGGTCGATGGTCCGGACGGTCCGCGGCGACAACGGCTTGGACACATACGTCGGCGCCGTGATCGGAATCGGGTCCCACAGCGAGCCGGGGCGTGTGATCGGCGCACTCAGCTCAACCGATGACTCCTCATCAGCCACCACATCGGTGAGAATCTCGATCGCAATCGTCTCCTCGGCGGCCGTGGCCTCGATCTTCGCCGCACGTTCGGCCAGATCGCGGCGCATCGCCTTGACGCTGATTCGGGCCACCACGACGAACCCTCCGATCAGCAGCAGCGGAACTGCGGGCGTCCACCAGGCACCCAAGCTGAGCACCGCGAGCACACTGACCAGCACTTCGGCCCCCAGCAGGAAGAACAGCACGTGGCGCCTGCGCCGGGCAGCATTCCGCTCGACCTGCACCAGCTCGTACAGGGCGGCGCGGCGAGTGAGCGGCGTGGAGACCACCGCGCTTCCCTCCGTGGCGTCGGCCAACGAGGTCCCGCGTCGCACGATCGTCACTGAGGCCGAAAAGGGCTCGACGTGTTCGTCCGCATCCGGGCTGGCCTCGCCCCGGCGGTCGAGGAAGTACGGCACCAGGTAGGCAAGCCAGGCCGCCGCGATCACTCCGAAAATCAAGCCTGTCCAACCCACACCCAGACCGTACGGGGAAGCCGGCCCCGCTCGGCTGACCTGAGGCGGAGTGTCGGAGGATTATCAGAGGCGAAGCCTTGCCAGCAAGCCTTCCGGCACTTCTTCCCGGTGCAGCGCGAACATCTCGTGGTCCCGCCAGTCGCCGTCGACGTGCATGTAGCTGGGACGCCGTCCCTCGTAGCGGAAGCCCAACTTCTCCACCACGCGCAGGCTCTTGAGGTTCTCGGGGCGAACCGCGACCTCCAACCGATGCAGCCGCAGCGTGTGGAAGCAGTAGTCACCACCCAGGGCGAGGGCGAGGGGCACGATCCCCCGGCCCGCCCACTTCTCATCCACCCAGTAGCCGACCTGCGCCCAACTGGCCGAGCCGTGGGCGATCCCGGAAATGGTCAGCTGTCCCGCCAACTCCCCGCGAGGCTCGGGCGTCTCGTGGTAGGCGATCGCCCAGGGGAGCATCCCGCCCCGCCGAGCCCGTCGATTGAAATCACGCACCATCCCCGCGTAGGTGATCGGTGGCTCCACTGATTCGATCGGGCGGGTCGAGTCCCACGGGCCCGTCCACAGCCGGTTACGCTCCCGAAGGCGGTTCCAGGCGGGTTCGTCGCGCAACGCCAGCGGGCGCAAGGTGACCGGACCGTATCGCAGCACGATCGGCCACTGCGAGGAGAACCACCCCGTCATCGAGGCGGTGGCGTGAGCACCCAGCACTCGACATCGGACGTCGGCCCGACCGCGTCGGCCGGTTCGGGCACGATCACGAGGGCGTCGGCGCGGGACAGGTCGAAGGCCAGTTCCGATTCAGCGCTGCCCACCGGGACGGCCCCGCGTGCGGTCAGCTGGGCGGGGATCAGCTCGGTGAAGCCGCGCGTGCCGGTGATCTTGGCGCGCGACGGGGCGGTGACCACGGGGCGGTGCAGCGGGTCCAGCCCGGCGAGCTTTCGCAACAGGGGCCGGACGAACGCGTGGTAGCCGACGAAAGCCGACACAGCGCCCAGCGGCAGGGCCACCACCGGCGTCTCATCGTCACCGATCAGGGCAAAGCCTTGGCGCCCGCCGGGCCGGATCGCGACCTCACTCACGTCCGCACGGCCCAGGGCGCCGAGTACCTCGGCGACGCCGTCCGGACCGTCGAGGTCGCCGATCGCGACCACGAGGTCAGCCCGAATCAACTGGTCGGACAGCACCTGAGTGAGCTTCGCCTTGTTCGGCTCCAAGGTGTTCAACGGGTACACCTGGGCGCCGTCGGCGCGGGCGGCGGCGGCGATCAGGGTCGTGGTGGTGTCGTAGGACTGAGCCCGTGAGGTCAGCGGCAGGCCCGGCTGGACGAGGTGCGATCCGGAGGTCACGACAACGACGCGTGGACGGGGGCGAACCAGCACCTTGTCGATGCCGATTTCGGCGAGCAGGCCGATCGCCCCCGGGCTGAGGATGTCACCGGTCGACAGCAGGTGCGTGCCGTCGGCGATGTCGGAGCCGGCCATTCGCAGGTTGGCGTGGAAGGCAACCTCGCTCGTGATCGTGACCACGTCGGTCCCGCTATCGGTGTGCTCCAGCCCGATCACCGCGTCGGCACCCTCGGGGACCGGCGCCCCGACCGCGATCCGAACCGCGGTCCCGGGCGTGAGCGGAGCGCCCCGGTAATCGATCGACTCCAACACGTCGACCACCGGCAGCCGAACGGGCCGACTCTCGGACGCCCAGACGAGGTCGGAGCCGCGGACGGCATAGCCATCCACCAGAGCGCTGGTGAAGGTGGGCAGGTCGATGTCGGAGACGATGTTTTCGCACAAGGACTGGCCGAGAGCGTCAAGAGTGCCGATGCCGAAGGGCCGCAGCGGGCGGACGAGCGACAGCAAGTAGTCCCGATGGTCCTCCAGGGAACGGCGTCCGTCGGCATTGACCGCTGGAGGATCGGGCAGGGTCTTGTTCCGCTCCGGTTGGGCGGGTGCTTGCGGGGACTTGCTTCGTGCGAAAAACGCCATGGGACTTACGATAGGTCAATGCGCCCGCCGCCCCTGCTAGGCCCTCCGGTGCTCGGTGAATCGGAGGTGGGCCGCGCCAAGCGGGAGTTACGCCTTCAGTTGCAAGCAAGACGTCGCTCGAACCCCGAAAGCGCCGACGACCAGCGCCGCCGCACGGACGCCGCCGCGCAGCTCAGCACCGGGCATCAGGTGCTCGCGTGCTACGCCTCACTCGGCGACGAACCCGACACGTGGGGGTTACTCGACGTCCTGCACAGCTGGGGGGTCACCGTGCTGCTCCCGCTGCTCCGCCCCTACCCAGACGGCAGCAGCCGGCGCCATCCGGACTGGGCCGTATTCGAGGGACGGACGTCACTGATCCCCGGCTTCCGCGGCATCTTGGAACCGGACGGGCCGAGTCTGGGTGCCGCCGCGCTCGGCAGCGCCAGCCTGATCTGGTGCTCCGGGTTGGCCGCGACCACGCGGGGTGATCGGCTCGGCACCGGGGGCGGTTGGTACGACCGGGCCTTGGCCCACGCCTCGGCGGACGCGACCTGCGGAATCTTGCTGCGCGACGACGAGGTCCTCCCCGAACTGCCGACCGAGCCGTGGGATCGGCGGGTAGACCTGATCGTCACCCCGTCGCGGGTTATCCAGACCGAGGAATAAGGTCGGACGGTTGGGACGTTGAACAGCCGGACGGCTAGAATCCGTTGGATTGTCCGTCGCACCAGAGTCCTCGCCGGGAAGATGCCATGCCCACGTATCAATATCGCTGTGTTGATTGCTCGACCGACCTCGAGGCCGTGCAACGCTTCACCGATGACTCCCTGACCGATTGCCCCGCGTGTGACGGCAGCCTGCGCAAGGTGTACAGCGCCGTCGGCGTCGTCTTCAAGGGGTCGGGCTTCTACGCCACCGACAACCGGACGAAGGGCAAAGCGGCGGCAGCATCGCCCACGGACAAGCCGGCTACGACCTCGGTGCCGTCCGGGTCTTCCTCGTCTGCGTCGGCGTCTTCTTCATCCACAGGCGGTTCATCAGCAGCCTGAGCAGCTGTGGACGGTGACCGGTTCCGGTGCCGGCCTCACCAGAGTGTCCAGGTGAAAGCAACCGATCTCCGTTTGGGCGTTCTTCGACAACTCCGCTGGCATCGGCGCAAGTTGGCAGCCTTTTGTGTAGCCATCGCCGTTTTCGCGGCCATCTCCGCCCTCGAACCGTCGGGAGGTCCCAGCCGCTTCGCCGTCGTCACGACGCGCGAGGTGACCGGCGGGGCCACCATCGGCGCCGACGACGTCGCGGTCGTGGCCTTGCCGGAGTCGTTGGTGCCCGAGTCGTTGTTGGACGACGCCACGCGTGCGATCGGCAAAGTGGCCACGGTCACGCTCCCCCGCGGTGCCATTCTGGTGCCGGCCTCGGTCGTGACCCCGGAGGCCCTGGTCGGCGCCGGGATGGCCATGATTCCGGTGACCCTGCCCCCGGTTGCTGCCGGGCTGGTCGACGTTGGTGACCGGCTCGATCTGGTCAGCGCGGGCGCCGAGGGCGACACCGCCGTCGTCGCCAAGGCCGTGCGGGTGGTTGGGCTTCCCGGCGGCCCGGAAACCGGAACCTTCGGCTCCAACGGCACCTCCAGCGGCGTCCTGGCCCTGGTCGAAGTGCCCTCTCCGGACGCCGCCAATTTGTCCGTGCTGGCCGCAGCGGGCCCGCTGGCGTTCGTCCTGATCACGACCGGAACCCAGACGGGTGACGGTTGAACCGGCTAGCACCGGTAACCTAGTAGAGCTTCGGCACAGCCTCCCGCCCCCCGGAAGCCAGGGGCAGCTGCGCCCGACAGCATATTTGAGGAGAGTTATGAAAGGTTTCAAGGACTTCTTGATGCGCGGCAATCTGGTCGATCTGGCCGTCGCGTTCATCATTGGCGGGGCCTTCGCCACCGTGGTCACCGCGTTCACCAAGATCGTCATCGAGGCGATCGCCAAGATTGGCGGAGCGCCCAACTTCGACGCCTGGGCTCCCCTGGGCCTGACCTCGGTGGGCCCGTTCCTGACCGCTCTGGTCGCCTTCGCGATCCTGGCGGCCGTGGTGTACTTCGGTGTGGTCAAGCCCTACGAGCTGGCGCAATCCACGTTGGCCAAGCCGGCAGACGAGGCGCCGGGTGCCCCGACCACCGAAGAACTGCTGGCCGAGATTCGCGACGTGCTGAAGGGTCAGAAAGTCTGACCAAAGCTTGAGCAAAAAGCCCCGCCACCTGTGGGTGGCGGGGCTTCCCCGTTTCGAACCGAGGAGTCGGGCTCAGCCCAGATGATGCGGTGGGCAGTCGGCCAGGAGACGGCGCTCATCAGCGTTCAATGGACGCGAGCCGCCAGTCACGACCGTCTCCCCGGTGACACCCAACTCAGCCATCGCTTCTCTCAGGGCTGCTTGCAGGCGGGCGGCCCCCACCAGTTTGCGCACTTCCGGCGGCACCGGATGCGGCCAGATTCCACCGGACGCCCGCACCTCAGCGGCATGGGCCCGAACGCTTGCCGAGTCCCAATCCTCCGTGCCCTCACGTCCGGTCAGGGCCACCTGCAAAGCCCGGCTGACTAGGTCAGACACCCGTAGACACCGCCGTGGGCGTGCCTGGATCAGGCAGCGTTCGTTCACCGACGACAACGAAGGGTGCATCGAAGGTCCAATCGCCGCGCACGGTGAAGGTGTGCGCTTCACGCAACGACGGAACGACCCGGACGCGACGCTCGAAGTCCTGAATCAACTTGAAGTAGCGCTCGTCCAAGTCCACCCCGGGCACTCCGGTCACGCTGGCGGTGAGCCGTCCGTCCTCGCCCAGGTCGAACGCGTCCGAGCGAAGCAGCATCAGCTCGTTGGTGGTCTTGACTGGCAGGAACCGATCCCGTTCGACAGCGATCGCGGTTGCGCCGGCGAAGACCTCGATTGCCGCGCCCATCGCGGTCTCCAATTGCAGCACCTTGGGGGAGGTCTTGTCGGAGGGATCGACGTTCTTCTCGTTGCGGATCAGCGGCAGCCCAGAATTGAGCCGCGGCTCTTCAGCGAGGCTGCCAACTGCTCCAGATCCAGCCAGAGGTTGTTGCAGTGAAAGTACGGGTGGCGATGCTCGTCGGTGAAGTAGACCTGCTCCTCATCCGCGGTCTGCGCGGAGTCCCGCAGAATCAGCTGGCCGTCGCTCTTGCGGATGGCCAGATGCCCGCCCTTGCGGTCGTTGACCGTGCGGGTGCACACCTCCGCCGCATAAGGCGCTCCGGTCGAGGCGAACCAGCCGGCCAACCGGGCGTCGGGGGCAGCGCCCAGGTTGTCGCCGTTGGCGACGCTCAAGTACTTCATTCCGGCTGCCAACAGGGCAGTGAGCAGGCCCGAGCCCTCCAACGCCGTGTAGAGGTCGCCGTGGCCGGGCGGGCACCACTCAAGGGATGGGTCGGCAGGCCATTCAACCGGCTCCAGGTTGTCCACCCGAATCTTCGGCTCGGCGTTCTGAACGAAGTCCTGCGGCAACCCGAGCACCTCCAGCTCCGGGTATCGGGCCAGGTAGTCGAGCGAGTCACCCTGGGTGCGGAAGGAGTTCATGAACAGCAGCGGCAGCGGCGCGTCGTAGAGCTTCCGGGCGTAGAGGACCTGCTGCACGATCACATCGAGGAAGTTCTTCCCGTCACGCACCGACAGCAGCGACTTCGCCTTGTCGAGCCCCATGGACGTGCCGAGCCCCCCGTTGAGCTTGGCGATCACCGTCCGCTGGATGGCCTCACGAGCCTGCTGCGGATCGACCTCCACGTCGGCCAGCTTCGGCGGATCGAGGAGGGGGTCGATCGTGTCCTCGCGGATGAGCCCCGAGGCGCCCGTTTCAGCCAGCCGGTAGTAGTGGGAGAAGACGTCCACTGCGGCAGCACTCGCACCAGCGGCGATCATTTTGGACTGGGCCAACTGGAGCCCTGCATCGCTCATGGACGAGACTCTAGTTTCGCTGGACTGCTGAGCGCACCATGTTCGACATCTCGTGGACGGAACTTGGGCAAAGAAAACGAGAGCGGCGCCGATCGAAGGGCTTGAAGCCGTCTACCCACCCCCAGGAGACATCATCAACCATGCGCCGCTCTCTGATGAAGACTCTAGACCATCTGGCCGCCGTTTGCACACTCTGAAAGGTACTCTTTTCGAGATGGCTCAGATTTCAATCACCTTCTCGTCCGGGCGGGCGCACGCCGACGCCCTGGGAGGCGCGCCCAGTCGGCAGACGACGACCCCCAAGGCGTAGACTCGTCTGCCGGTGCCGACTCGTCGACCCGGGCCCCATAGCTCAGGGGATAGAGCAGAGGTTTCCTAAACCTTGTGTCGCAAGTTCGAATCTTGCTGGGGCCGCCATCACAAACTTGGCCTGACAAGGCAAAACAGGTCTGCCATAGGTGGCTTAGATCGAACAATCCTCACTCAAGTCGGGGATTGGCACGGTCCTGGTCGGTGTGTGGTCGGTGCTCGTAGCGTGCTGCTTCAGCGTGACGCACTGTCTCGGGCCTTCTCGATGTCTGTTTCGAGCCGGTTGGCGACGCTGTCGAGGTCGCTCGTGAAGAAGCCCGGGTAGTGCTGGAGGGTGATGGATTGGTTCTCGTGACAGAGCATGGCGGCCACTGTGTCGACGGACCGACCCTGGTGTGCGGCCACTCCCGGACGCCAGCGTCGACTTGCCCACCTGCCTGAGCCCCTGGATCACGATGAGCGTGTCGGTCAGCGCTTCTCTGATCCGAGGTTGCGGGAACCGATCTCTTAAGGCGGCCATGGCCCGATCCAGGCCAAGGGTTCGCCGATCTTCGGCCTTCGTTTCGCCGATTTGCGGTTCCTCGCTGGCCGCGTCTCCGATCCAGAACGCACAGTGCCACGGCTGGGAATCGGCTCGGGGCATCCATTGTCAGACGATTGACGGGGAGAGGTGAGTCCTGCCTGAGGACCCTTGAGGCTAGGCCGCCCCCGGAGGTAAGGTCCGCGCATGAAGGGGGCTGATGGGGACATCGGCATGCCAAGTCCGTCGGAGTCGTTCCCGCCGCTGGACGGCGTCGAGCACCGATTCGTGGAACTCCCCGGCCTACGGGTGCACGTGGCGGAGGCCGGGGCCGGCGAGCCGCTGATACTGCTGCACGGCTTTCCTGAGCACTGGTGGGGTTGGCGGAAGGTCATTCCCGCTTTGGCCGAGCATTACCACCTCGTGGCGCCAGACCTGCGCGGCGCCGGCTGGACTGACGCACCAGGGCACGGCTACACCGAGGGGCAACTCGTGGCGGACGTCGTCGCCCTCCTCGACACCCTTGGGCTGGACCGGGTTCACCTGGTCGGCCTCGACATCGGTGGCATCCTGGGGTACCGGCTTTGCCTGGATCATCCTGAGCGGGTCCGGCGGTTCATCTGCATTGCCGCCCCGCACCCGTACCCGGCGCTGTCGGTACGCGCGCTTCTCCGCTTGCTGGCCAAGGTGTGGCGCTTGTGGCCACGCTTCGTCATCACGCTCCCCTACTCGGGCCTCGGCTCATCGGCGGGGGGCGACAGCTCTTGGCGCGTCACCTGCTACTTGAGAGCGCGGCCGACCCCGATGTCTGGTCCAGTGACGACGTCGAGCTTTTCCTGGGCCGGCTCCGGGATCCGGCCCGCGCCCGGGACGCGGTCGCACTCTTCCGTTCCCTCGCCATCGACGTGAACAATCGCGCGGCGGCCGGTGCCTACCGTGGGACGCGGTTGGTCACGCCCACCCTCGTGCTCTACGGCACCGTGCTTGACGAGGGCGACCGAGACGCCACCGGCCACCCCGGACTCCTGCGTGGTTACGAGCCGTATGCCGACGCCCTCACGCTCGCCCACGTCCCCAAGTCGGGCTACTACCTCGCCGAAGAGCAGCCGGAGGCCGTTATCCGACACGTGCTCGACTTCCTGGCCCGTTCCTGACAATCGCCCACACCGGCGCCCAGACCGGCTTGAGGCCCTCTGGGCAACTCCCTGTCGGCAGCGGCCCGGGCCTTGCGATCCTGGGCGGCATGCCAACCGCAGCCGATCGGGAGAAAGGCACTCGCAAAGCCTTGAAATCCCCGACCCTTCCGCTTGTCGATACACCTAACTCCGGTTGTGCGTGACTCCTCAGGTTGCTCCCGTGCGGATCCGACCTGGGAGATTCGGCCTCCTAGTGCCAGACCATGTCGAGAACCCCGGACGGCCTCCGTCCCAGGGATGAGCGCGTCCACAATGGGACGCACATCACAAGGAGACCGACATGGCCAAGTACCTGTTGTTGAAGCACTACCGCCGCAACTCCGGCCCGGAGAGCGTCGTCGACGTCCCGATGCAGGAGTGGTCGCCGGCGGAGATCGACGCGCACATGACCTACATGAGCGACTTCGCTGCCCGGCTCGAGCGCTCCGGCGAGTTCGTCGACGGTCAGGCGCTGGCGCCGGAGGGCACCTTCGTCCGGTACGACGGGGCGGGCCGGCCGCCGGTCACCGACTGGCCGTTCGCTGAGACCAAGGATCTGATCGCTGGCTGGATGGTGATCGACGTCGACTCCTACGAGCGGGCCATCGAGCTTGCCGGGGAGCTGTCCGCCGCGCCGGGGAAGAACGGCGACCCGATCTACGAGTGGCTCGAGGTGCGGCCCTTCCTGACCGAGCCGCCGACGGTCACCGAATGACCGACCCGCCGAGCGAGGCCCTGCTGCGGGACCTCACCCCGGCGGTGCTGGGAATCCTCGTCCGTCGTGGAGCCGACTTCGCGACGGCCGAGGACGCCGTCCAGGAAGCCTTGCTGTCGGCCGTCCAGACCTGGCCCGCCGACCCGCCCCGCGATCCGAAGGGCTGGTTGGTCACGGTCGCCTGGCGCAAGTTCCTCGACGACGTCAGAGCCGATACCGCCCGACGCGGACGGGAACAGCGGCTGCTCGCCCAACCCTCGCCCGGCCCGACTGAGGTCGACGATGACACCCTCGAGCTATATCTTCGCTGCGCCCACCCCGCGCTGACCGCCGCCTCCGCGGTCGCCCTCACCCTGCGGGCGGTCGGTGGCCTCACCACCCGCCAGATCGCCGCCGCGTACCTCGTCCCTGAGGCCACGATGGCGCAGCGGATCAGTCGGGCCAAACGCACCGTCAGCGACGTCCGCTTCGACCAGCTGGGAGACCTGCGGACGGTCTTGACCACGCTCTACCTGGTGTTCAACGAGGGCTACTCCGGGGATGTCGATCTCGTGGCGGAGGCGATTCGGTTGACCCGGCAGCTCGCCTCGATCAGCGACGAGCCTGAGGTGGCTGGGCTGCTGGCCTTGATGCTGCTGCACCACGCCCGGCGTGACGCTCGCACCGACTCCACCGGGCGGCTGGTGCCGCTCGCGCAGCAGGACCGGTCCCGCTGGCGTACTGACCTGATCACCGAAGGGGTCGGCCTGCTGCAGGGTGCCCTGGACCGTGACCGAATCGGCCCCTACCAGGCTCAAGCCGCGATCGCCGCCCTGCACGCCGACGCTCGGACCGCCGAGGAAACCGACCGGGTGCAGATCGTCGAGTGGTACGACGAACTGCTCGCCTTGACAGACTCGCCGATCGTCCGGCTCAACCGTGCCGTCGCCGTTGGTGAGGCGGACGGGGCCTCGGCCGGCCTGGCCGCCCTCGGCCAGATCGACGCGTCCATCCCCCGGTACGCCGCGGTTGCCGCGTACCTGCACGAGAAGGGTGGCAACCTCACCACCGCGGCCCGGCTCTACGTCGACGCCGCCCGGCTGGCCACCAACCTGGCCGAGCGTGATCACCTCACTCGGCAGGCCGCACGGCTCAACCACGCTCTGGGGACGAACTAATCCAAGCGGCGCTCCCAGGCCACCGTCAGTGGCAACGCACCATTTGCCGACGGCTGGGCGGGTGCCATCATGACGACAGTCCCCGGCGCCCGAAGCGGGGCGCCGGGGACTGTCGGTCCCAGTTGTGCGGTGCCGTCAGAGTCCAAGGCCGGTGAGCAGCCGGTTGAGCAGTGCGGAGATGCCGGTCAGCGGTCCGTCGCGATCCAGCAGCCCAGCAACAGCGCAGAGAAGGTTGCCGAGCAGGTTCCCCGCGCCGGGTACGGCGGTGATGTCCAGGTGGACTTCGTCGAGGTCGACGACCAACCCCAGGACGTCAAGGTGCAGCGGCCCGAGGTCCAGATCGAGGATGGTGCAGGCGTCGTTGACCTGCGCCACGTCAATGACGGAGGTGAAGGTATCCGTGATTGGCAGGCCGTCGAGCATGCCGGTGATGGTGCCGGTCAGCTGAAGGGCGCCGTCGACCGCCGAGACTGTCAGGTTGCTGAGCTGACCAACGAAGTCGGTTCCGGTCACGGGAAGGCTTGTGGCTGCTGGCTGTGCTTGGACGACGGTGACGGCGTGGGCCGTCGCAGCCGGGAGTAGGCCGAATGTCGCGGTGAGGGCGAGCGCAACTCCTGCGCCAGCAACCCTGATCCGTTTGTTCATGGTGGTAGTCCCTTCGGTTGTCGTTCGGTTGTCCTTCCGTTGTCCTTCCGTACCCTCACTTGCCCCGGCAAAACCCGCCGACTCGCCTCTCCCGCCGAGCGGGCCACCCAGAAGTGGCCCTCTACCCCTAGGCGTGACCCGAACGGAGACATTTGATATTTGTCTAATCCGTGGCACCATGGCTTCATGCCCAAGGCCTTGCCGATGCTGCTGGACACCCAGCCGATCTGTTGCCCGACCCTCGAAGGCCCGGTCCTGCTTTCTGAGGCTGAGGCGACGGCACTAGCGATCCGGCTGAAGGCGCTTGCAGACCCGGCCAGGCTCCGGCTGGTCAGTTACTTGCTCGACCGGCTAGGCCCTGGTGCGTCCACCCGGGAGCTGGCGCCCATCCTGGATCTCACCGAACCCACGGTGAGCCACCATCTGCGCACGCTGCTCGACTCAGGTTTGGTGGCCAAGCATCGTCAGGGCGCAACCGTCTACTACCGAGTCATACCCGAGGCGATCAAGGCGATCGCCGGCGTCCTCCGCATCACCTGCTGCTAAAGGAGATTTCAGATGAACACCATCAAGAACGACGAGATCCGACAGGCCGTCCGCGAAACCTACGGCCAGATCGCCGAGACCAGTTCGAGTTGCTGCGGCACCACTTCCTGCTGCACTCCGAGCGCCCAGCAGCCGCAACTGCTATCGCTCCAACTCGGCTACGCGCCCCAGGACCTGATCGCCGTCCCGGACGGCGCGAACCTGGGTCTGGGCTGCGGCAATCCGCAGGCGATCGCCGACCTCAAGCCTGGCGAGGTCGTCCTCGACCTGGGCAGCGGCGCGGGCTTCGATTGCTTCCTGGCCGCCACCCAGGTTGGCCCCAGTGGCCACGTGATCGGCGTCGACATGACTCCCCAGATGATCACCAAGGCCCGCGCGAACGTCAACCAGGACGGCTACGCCAACGTTGAGTTCCGGCTCGGCGAGATCGAGCACCTGCCCGTGGCCGATGCCAGCGTGGACGTGATCATCTCCAACTGCGTGATCAACCTCTCCCCCGACAAGCCAAGAGTCTTCGCCGAAGCCTTCCGGGTCCTTCGGCCAGGGGGCCGGCTCGCTGTCTCGGACGTCGTCGCTTTCGCCCCGATCCCGGACGATGCGCGTGACGATCTGGAGCTCCTGTCCAGCTGCGTCTCCGGCGCCGAAGACGCCGGGGTGGTCGCCCAACTGCTCCGCGAAGCAGGGTTCGACGGGGTGGTCGTGACTGCGAACCAGGAGAGCAAGTCCTTCATGGCGGATTGGGCCCCCGGCGCTCCGATCACCGACTACGTCGTCTCCGCAGCGATCCAAGCAGACAAACCCGCGGCCTGACCCACCACCTCCGCCTGACTGCATCCGAAGAGTCCTCTCAGAATCCTCTGACTGGGCGGCGCTAGGCCGGGCCGACTCGTACCGTGGAGAAGACAAAGGGGTCCTGAGATGAATCGATATCTGCGCTGCCTCACGCTGGGTGTGGCTCTGGTGCTCACCGCCTGCACCACCCCACCTTTGACCAGCCCGCCGGCGTCCACGACTGTCACCACAGCGCCGGTCAGCTCACCGACGGCCACACCGACAGCGCCCACCCCGTCCGCCCCGGACACCTCGGCGACGCTGAGGGTGACGCTCTACTTCAGCAACACCGTGCTGGACCCTGGGGCCAGTGAGTGCTCCCAGGTGTACGCCGTCCATCGGACGATTCCTGAGGCGAGTGACGTGCTGACGGCAACGCTGAAGGAACTCTTGGCCGGACCAACCGCGGCTGAAAAGGCGCAGGGTTACGGCTCCTGGTTCTCCGCCGCGACCGCCCAGTCGCTCCTGAAGGCCAGAACCTCCGCCAACACCAGCTACGTCAATCTCAACGACATCCGGACGGTCATCCCCAACGCCAGCACGTCGTGCGGAAGCGCAGCCCTGCTCGCGCAGCTCAAGACGACCGCCCAACAGGCGGCGATGACGCCCCGCGTGCTGTACGCGATCAAGGGCCAACCGTCGACCTTCTGGGAGTGGCTGCAAATGGACTGCGATGCCTCCAACGACAACTGTGATCCGACACCCTTCGCCAGCTGACCTGCACTCACAACGCTAGAGTGCCGGTGATCCCACCCCGCGCCGCCCTGCCCTCAATTGAGCCCGTGGTGGCGATCGCCTGGTGGGCAAGGAGAGGATCGGATCGTGACCGACATCATTTGCGTGATCCCCGTGCGAGGCGGCTCCAAGGGCATCCCGCGCAAGAACCTGTTGCCGATCGCCGGCAAACCCTTGGTCGCCTGGAGCATCGAGCAAGCCTTGGCGGTTCCCGGTCTCCGGGTGATCGTCTCCACCGAGGATGCCGAGATCGCCGAGGTCTCGCGAACTGCTGGCGCCGAGGTGATTGATCGTCCGATGGAACTAGCTCAGGACACGACAGCGTCGGAGCCCGTGATCGAGCACGTCATCGAGACCCTCACGGCTCGGGGTGAGCGGCCCCGTGTGGTGATGTTCCTCCAAGCCACCTCCCCCGTCCGGTTACCCGGCACGCTGGCCCGCGCTCTGGCCGAGTTCGAGGACACCGGCGCCGATGCTCTGGTCGGGGTCATCGCGGAGACGCCGTTCCTGTGGAACCTGGCCCATCCGGCCACCGCCGATTACGACTACACCAGCCGCCCGCGGCGCCAAGAAATTTCGGCAGAGGCGATGAAGTACCGCGAGAACGGTTCGATCTACGTCACCCGGACGGAGATCTATGAGACCTTGCACAACCGGCTCGGCGGCCACATCGAGCTGTTTGTGATGGAGCAGGTCGAAGCCACCGACATTGACACCCCGGTCGACTTCGCTCACGCCGAGAAGCTGCTGGCCACCCTGCGCTGAGGCGCTCCTCAGTAGGCGCCACGGGCAGCGAGGACCGCGCTGAACGTGCGCAGCATGATCGAGACATCCTGCAGCATCGACCAGTTGTCGACGTAATAGAGGTCGAGCCGAACCGTGTCATCCCACGACAGGGACGACCGACCTGAGACCTGCCACAGACCGGTCAGACCGGGGCGCACGTCGATGATCGCTGTAGAGCGCCACCTCGCGGGGCAGTGCCGGACGAGGGCCGACCGGGCTCATGTCACCCCGAAGCACGTTCCAGAACTGCGGCACCTCGTCGAGAGAGAAACGACGGATGAACCGACCGACCCGGGTGATCCGCGGATCGTGGATCATCTTGAACAGCACATCGCCCTCGGACTCGTTCTGGGCGCGGATGGCTGCCAGCTTGGCCTCAGCGTCCACACACATCGAGCGGAGCTTATAGAACCGGAAGTGTTCGCCCTTGTGCCCGACCCGTTCCTGGCTGAAGAACACCGGCCCGCCATCCTCCAGCTTGATCGCCAGTGCCACCAAGGCCATCACGGGCAGGGAGACCAGCAAGATGGTTGCCGACCCAACGATGTCGAAGGCCCGCTTGAGCCACGTGGACGCGTATTGGGCCCGCGGCTTCTCAACGTGCACCAAGGGCATACCCGCCACCGGACGAACCGTCAGCCGCTGGGCGGAGATGTCGGTCAGGGCTGGCACCACGATCATCTGGGCGTGGTGCTCCTCCAACTCTCGGGCCATGCGGTTGAACATGTAGGCCCTCGGGAACGATCCTTCGGCGAAGATGACGGCCTCGGCCCCCGTCTGGTGGAGCGCGGCCAGCGCGTCGCTGGGGGTACCGACTCTCGGCACCGGGAGCGCTGCCTCCGTACCTTGACGCACCTCGCACAGCACGCCGACCACGTCGAATCCCAACCACTTCTCGCGCTGAATGACCCGCAGTAGGTCGATCACATGCTCCTGATCACCAGCGATCAGAGTCGGGGTCAACATCATTCCCCGCCGACGAGTGGCGTGAAGTAGCCGCCGGAGCGCCACACGGCCCAGCAGCAGCAGCGGGATGCCGACGGCGAACAACACAACGAAGTAACCGCGCGACAGCGGATACTTCAACAGGTAGGCGCTGACCCCCAAGGTGGCGGCCACCAGGACCGAGGCGTTCAAGACGCGGCGGTACTCCACTGTGTCTGTGCCCTGTTGGCTCAACTGGTACGAGCCGGTCAGGGCGAGGCCGAGCATCCACCCTCCCATCAGCAGGGCCACCCACCTAGCCACGTTCGCATCCAGGTCGGCTACGTCGGGAAGGAGTCCCACTAGTTGGCGACTTTGGACGGCCACAGCCGACGCGATCGCGATGAGTAGAAAGTCAACCAGGACCAGAACTGTGGTTTGCCACCGCTGAACCCACGCGGTGGACTGCCTCTTCGTCCCGATCGCCCAGGTCTGCCGTGCACCCGTGAGCGCTTCACTTATCGACAATGTCGGCTCTCTCTCAGAATCTCACCGCGCTCGGGCGGTTGCAGAACCAACCTGCTACCGACCCACTGCCACGTCGCGTGTGACGCCACTCCCCCCGGAAGAGACGATCCCCCGAACGCCTCTCTTGTGACCCTCTGAGAATAGACTTAGCCAGGGTCAGCTAACTAGTCCATGTTTCAACTTAGTGCCCACGCCCCTGATTGCAGTGGCCTGGGGTGCGCAAATGCACTGATCCAGTCGTTTGAAAGCCTAGATTTCACTGTTTCCGTAGCTTTACGAAACTAGGTAAGTGAGGAATTCTCGGCTCGGGAGGACCCCTACTGGCCGGTCTTGGCGTACTTTGCCTCGGTCGCCTGCTTCATCGGACGCCACCAGTCCTGGTTCGCCCGGTACCACTCGATGGTGGCGTCCAGCCCTTGGGCGAAATTGCGGTAGCGCGGCTCCCAGCCCAGTTCGGTGCGCAGTCGGGTGGCATCGATGGCGTAGCGAAGATCGTGCCCCGGACGGTCGTTCACGTGGTCGTAGGCGTCGATCGGCTGGCCCATCGCAGCCAGGATCAACTCGATCACCGTCTTGTTGTTCTCCTCGCCGTCTGCCCCGATCAGGTAGGTTTCGCCGATCGTTCCGGCCTCGATGATCCGCAGCACCGCGGCGTTGTGGTCGTCCACGTGGATCCAGTCCCGCACGTTCAGCCCGGCCCCGTAGAGCTTGGGCCTGATCCCGTCGATCACGTTGGTGATCTGGCGCGGAATGAACTTCTCCACGTGTTGGTAGGGGCCGTAGTTGTTGGAGCAGTTGCTGATCGTGGCCCGAACGCCGAACGAGCGCACCCACGCCCTGACCAGCAGGTCTGAGCCGGCCTTGGAGGCCGAGTAAGGGCTGGACGGGTTGTAGGGGGTGGCCTCGGAGAACTTGCCGGGATCGTCCAGTTCGAGGTCGCCGTAGACCTCCTCGGTCGAGATGTGGTGGAAGCGGCGGTCGTGCTTGCGCACCGCCTGCAGGAGCTCATACGTGCCGATCAGGTTGGTCTGGATGAACGGCGACGGATCGTTCAGCGAGTTGTCGTTGTGCGACTCTGCGGCGAAGTGGACCACCAGCTCGTTCTCGGCCACCAGAGAATCCACCAAGGCGGCATCCCCCACCGAGCCTTTGACGAAGCGGAACCGATCGGCCGGTAGCCCGTCCAGTGACGCCACGTTTCCGGCGTAGGTGAGGGCGTCGAGGACGGTAACCGTGTGTTCGGTGTGGTCAATCACATAGCGGGTGAAGTTACTGCCTATAAAGCCGGCACCGCCGGTGACCAAAATCGCGGACATGCCCGGCATCTTATGTCGAGTCCCTGGGTGCCGATGCAAATCGCCTAGCCCCGGGCAAACAAAGGCCTGCGAGAAATGTAAAGGTCCCTGCCCGGGGGGATGGGGCAGGGACCGGCCATCACTCTACGCGAAAAGTGCCCGTCTGTCACCCGAGCGGGGGACAGCCAGCGCGCAGATGTTTGAGCTAGTCGGTAGCTGCGCTCTGAGCCTTCACCGTCTCCATGTCCAGCTCCTTCACGGCAGCGATCACGCGCTCGAACTGCGGCCCACTGAGCGCTCCCGCCTCGCGAAACACCAGGTAGCCGTCGCGGAACGCCATCAGGGTCGGGATCGCCTGGATTCCGAGGCCGCCGGCCAGGGCACGCTGGTCTTCGGTATCCACCTTGCCGAACACGACGTCCGCGTGTTGTTCGGCGGCCTTGTCGAAGATGGGCGCAAAGCGCTTGCAGGGGCCGCACCACTCGGCCCAGAAGTCAACAAACACGATGCCGTTGTCTTGCACGGTGGTGGCGAAGCTTTCGCGGGTCAGTTCAACGGTAGGCATGATGATTCTCCTGTTTTTGGATACGCCCGGTCAACGCAATGGCCACGGCCGGATATTCCCCGCCGCGCGGCGCTCAGACCTGCGCCGGCCCGACGAAGAGGTGGTCGGCGGCCTCCAGCTCGACCCGACAACCGGCTGCGGCGGCCGCGACCACCTCCAGCTGCCGCTCAACCATGCGAGCGGTGATGATGTTGCCGGGCCGAACGCCGACCTCGGAGAGCAGGCGCATCAGCACTGGGTCGTTCTGCAGATACTCGCTCATCCGGCGCAGCGTGACCCGCACGGGTTGGCTGGTCAGCTGGTGGCTGAGCGGCTCGGCACCATCGCGGAACTGCTCGGGCGCGGGCGGGCCGCCCAACTCCTCCAAGGCGGGAATCGGATTGCCGTACGGGGACTCGACCGGATTGTCCAACATCGCGACCAGCCGCTTCTCCACATCGGCCGAGATCACGTGTTCCCAACGGCACGCCTCGGTGTGCACCAAGTGCCACTCCAAGCCGATCACGTCGATCAGGAGTCGTTCGGCCAGCCGATGCTTGCGCATCACCCGGCTGGCCAGCACCCGTCCGCGCGGGCTGAGCTGCAACAAACGATCGTCGGTGACGGTGAGCAGACCGTCCCGTTCCATCCGGGCGACGGTTTGGGAGACGGTCGGGCCACTGTGCTTGAGCCGCTCGGCGATCCGGGCCCGCAGCGGGGGCACCCCCTCTTCGACCAGCTCGTGAATCGTGCGCAGGTACATCTCCGTCGTGTCGATGAGATCGCTCATCCGTACCTCCGATCGTTTCGGGGGCCAGACTAGTGCGGTTCTCGCCTACTCTGAGCCCATGCCTGCCCCGATGATGGAGCGCCGGATCCTGCTCCGGCCCGAACGGTTGGGTGGCTGGCTCGACGGGTTCGCCGTTCGACACGGCGCCGTATCCCACGTGGTGACCGAATCCACCGTCGCGTTCACCGCAGCGGACGGCTCCCTGGCCCGGGTCGACCTGATCTGGGGCCCGGTCGTGCCCGACATCCCCGTCCCAGAACTGGTCGAACAGCTGACTCGGGAACGTCGAGTCGGCGCTCTGTTGGTGCGACGGGCCGGACATGCCGTGGGGATCTTCCAGGGCTCCGCGCTGCTGACCAGCGAAGTGGGCTCGCACTATGTGCAGGGCACCACCAAGGCCGGAGGCTGGTCGCAGAAGCGCTACTCACGTCGCCGTGAGAATCAGGCCGACCACGCCTTCGCCAAGGCGGCCGCCGAACTACAGCGGATCCTGCTGCCGGTCCTCGGCTCGCTGGAGGCCGTGGTGACCGGAGGCGACAGTGCGGCCGTCCGGGCCGTGTTGGCCGAACCCCGTCTGGAGTCCGTGGCGGCGCTGGTCGTTCCGCGTAAGCCACTCCCGGTTCCTGATCCGAAGCGGGTGGTCCTGGAGGCCTTTGGTGAGTCGTACCGGGAAATCCCGATTCTGCTTCGCCAACCGCCCGAGTAAGTCAGCAACCCAGCACTCAGGGGAGTCAGGATTCAGGGCGCCAGCCGACCCACCGCCCAACCCTCCCCCACGCGGGTGTAGACCAGCCGGTCGTGCATCCGGCTCGGCTGGCCGGCCCAGAACTCGATCCGGTCCGGAACCAGCCGGTAGCCGCCCCAGGTCGGAGGGCACGGAATCTGCTCCACGTCGGCGAAACGCTGCGCGACGTCAGCGTAGGTGGCTTCGAGCTCCTCAACGCCGCTCACCTGGCTGGACTGACCTGAGGCCCAGGCGCCGACCTGGGCGGCGCGGGGACGAAGGGCGAAGTACTCCTCCGATTCGGCTCGGGTCACCCTGGTCACGGTCCCCTCGAAGCGGACCTGCCGGAACAGCGGCCCCCAATAGAACAGGGCGGTGGCGCGGGGATGCTGCACCAGTTGAGCGGCCTTGGCCGAGGTGTAGTTGGTGTAGAAGACGAGGCCGAGGGCGTCGTACTCCTTGAGCAGCACGGCCCGGGCCGCTGCCTGCACTCCGCGGTCGGACTCCTCCACCGTCGCCAGAATCATCGCGTTCGGTTCTTTGATCAGACCCGCATCGCGGGCCGCGAAGGCCTGACTGATCCAGCGGGCGAACAGCTCGTCCGGTTCGGCGGGGACGTCGGCTTCGCGCAGGTGTTCGCCGGCGTAGTCGACACGCACCCGGCGCAGATCCCCGCTCATCCGCGGCGGATCAGCACGACAGCACCTGCGCCGAGGGCCAGAGCGACCGCGCCCCCCAAGGCGAGCATCGTGCCGTTGCTCTCGGGCGTCAGATTGGAGCCGTCGTCGTTTTCGTCCGGGATGGATTCGCTCGGACTGGGCTCCACCGCGGGTGAGGCGGACGGGGTCGCCCGGGGCAGCGGGGCAGCGCCGGCATCGACCAACGGCCAACCCAACCCCCCGACGACGATCAGGAACCCCGCGCAGAGCCAGCCGGTCAGGGCGCGGCGTGTTGGCATGGGCGTCTCCTCGTTGTAGGGCATTCAGCCTAGTCGTCATCCCGGCCTGGGCTTTGGCTCACCGCACCCACCAGGCCCACAAGCTTCCGACCAGGACGATCCCGACCAGGACGACCAGCGTCCCGGAGACAATCAGCCGACGCACACGGGGATTCACAGACCAATGATGGCCGGTCAGCGCACCCCTGGGTTACCTTTGGGCCATGGGCGAGTTGCGGCTCTTCGCGATCGGCGTTGATGAGGTCAGGGATGTCTTCGGAGCCTCCGACGAGGTCGCTCACGCGTTTCGGACGGTGGCGGCGGCCGCCTTCCCACCACCCGTCCCCCAGGCCCAGGGCCTGATCGGCAAACTCGGCCCCCTCTTTCGCCGTCCGCCGGACGCCCTGGTGATCCGGCCCGGCATTCCGACCGAGACCGAGGCCGCGGCCGTGCTCGCCGGCCGCTTCGTCCCCCCGCATCGGCTGACGGCGGCCTGGCAGTTGCTGTACGCCTGGCTCGACGCCCGCTGCTGGGGCCAGCACCTTCTCGACATCGACTCGGCCCGCCTGGACGCTGTGGAGTTCGATCTGGCCCGCTGCGGGCTGCACACCCGCTTTGGGATCGCCAAGCTGCTCAACGGGGATCTTGGGCTCCCGCTGCAACCTGCCCCGGGAATGGGCACGGGCTACGTCCGCTTCGCGCACGTGATCGCGATGCGACAGGAGTGGCTCGGCGTGGCGGACCAACTCACCGAGGAGAACCGTCCCCTGGCCTCGGCGCTGCTGGGCTGGTTGCAGAACTTCGACGGCTACGCCGCCGCAGCCACAGCTGCGTCCCGTCCGGTACCCGACCTGATCGCGATGTACCGGGCCGAACCCGAGATCAGCTGATCAGTCCGAGGATCAGACCCTGGACGAAGTAGATCGCGAACAGGCCACTGACTACGTACATCAGCGGATGCACCTCGCGGGCCTTGCCCTTGAACAGCTTGATCGCCACGTAGGTGACGAAGCCCGCGCCGATCCCCACGGTGATCGAGTAGGTGAACGGCATCAGCACCATGGTGAGAAACGCGGGGATGCCCTCCTCCGGATCTTCCCAATCGACGTGGGTGACCTGCGACATCATCAGGAAGCCGACGAAAACCAGCACCGTCGCGGCGGCTTCGGAGGGGACCATGTTCACCAGGGGTGCCAGGAAGAGGCTGAGCAAGAAGGCCACGCCGGTCACCACCGAGGCCAACCCAGTCCGAGCACCTTCGCCGACGCCGGCCGCGGACTCGATATAGGACGTGTTGGAGGACACCGAACCCAAGCCGCCGGCCATCGCGGCGATCGAATCGACGACCAGGATCTCCTGCACCCGCGGCGGGTTCCCGGCTTGATCCAACAGATCACCCTCAGCACCCACCGCGACCACCGTCCCCATGGTGTCGAAGAAGTCGGCCAGCAGCAGCGAGAAGACCAGCAACACCAGGCCCAACACGACCGAGGCGTCCACCCCGACGAACGCGCCGAAGAGGTCCACCCGACCGATCAGGCTCAGGTCGGGCGCGGTGAAGGCGCTCAGCGCGGGTACGTTCAAGGCCCACCCGGTCGGGTTCTCCGTTCCGACCCGAGCCCCCAGGTGCAGCACGGCCTCCACCGCCACGCCGAGGGCGGTGGCGGCGATGATCGCGATCAGCATGGCCCCCTTCGCCCGACGGACGAAGAGCAGGATCAGCAGGAACAGCCCGATCACGAACACGGCGATCGGCCAGCCGGTGAGCGAGCCGTTGATGCCCAGCTCCACCGGGGTCGGGCCCAGCGGCTTGCGGACGAAGCCGGCGTCGACGAACCCGATGAAGGCGATGAACAGGCCGATGCCGACGGAGATCCCGGTACGCAAGGAGCGCGGGACCGCCCTGAACACGGCCCGCCGGAAGCCGGTCAGCACCAGGACGGTGATGATGATGCCCTCCCACACCACCAGCCCCATCGCCTGTGGCCAGGTCAGCTTCGGGGCGATCACGTAGGCCAGCAGGGCGTTCAACCCCAGGCCGGTGGCGAGGCCGAGCGGGAACCGTCCGTAGACGCCCATCAGGATCGTCATCATCCCAGCCACCAGGGCAGTGGCCGCCGCAACCATGGCAATGGACGCTCCGACGTTCGCACCGATGACCACACCGGCGGCGTCGAGCTTGGGCTGACCACTCAGCAGTAGACCGTTCTTGTCGGTCGCCGTACCGATGATCAGCGGGTTGAGGGCGATGATGTAGGCCATGGTGAAGAAGGTGACCAGACCGCCGCGCACCTCGCGGGCAAGGGTGGAGCCTCGCTTGGTGATCTCGAACCAGCCGTCCAGCCCGCCCGAGGCGGTCAGCTCTTCGGGTCGTGGGGATCGTGCCGCTTTTGGTGAACGCGTAACCATGGCGCACATGCTAGGCCCGCGCCCCGACAGCCTAGAGTGGTGTCCGTGACCCAGGATTCCCCAAGGAAGCCCGATCAGGTCTTTCTGCAAGCCCCGGTGCGGGCGCTGGACCCGCATGGGGTCCAAGTGGTCTCCATCGGGACGGCAGCCTTCGCCGCCAGCAGCGTGCTGCTCTGGCTCACCCGCGAATCCCTGGCCGCCATCGACAAGAGCTGGTGGTTACAGGTTGCGATCACCGGGACGGGAATCGGCTTGCTCGCGCTGGGTTACCTGCTGCTCCGCCGCAAACGCGGAGTCAGCGACAACCCTCCGACCTGACCTTCAGCGTTCGCTGCGGGGCTCCCAGCTTTGACCGGTCGGGCCCACGTAGACCTGCCGCGGTCGGTAGATGCGGCCCTTGGAGTCGTCGTGGATCTCTTTCCAGTTGGCGATCCAGCCGGGCATCCGTCCGATGGCGAACATCACCGTGAACATGTTCAACGGGATGCCCAGCGAACGCAGCAGGATTCCGGAGTAGAAATCGACGTTCGGGTAAAGCTTGCGCGAGACGAAGTAGTCGTCCGACAGCGCGGCAGCTTCGAGTTCCAGGGCAATGTCGAGCAACGGATCGGAGGCGTGCTGTTGCGCGAGCACGTCATCGACGGCCTTCTTCAGGATCCGGCTGCGCGGGTCGAAGTTCTTGTAGACCCGATGGCCGAAGCCCATCAGCTTGATCCCGTCCTCCTTGGCTTTCACCTTCCGGACGTATTCCGCGACGGGCATTTTCATGTCTTGAATGCTCTGCAGCATCTCGATCACGGCCACGTTCGCGCCGCCATGCAGCGGCCCCCACAGGGCACACACTCCCGCCGCGCAGGAGGCGAGCAGGTTCGCCTTGGAGGAGGCGACCATCCGCACCGTGGAGGTGGAGCAGTTCTGCTCGTGGTCGGCGTGCAGCATCAGGAACAGATTCAGCGCCGCAGTCACTTCCTTGGTCGGCTGGTAGTCCCGGTACGGAACCGAGAACATCATGTGCAGGAAGTGGTCGGCGTACTTGAGGTCGTAACGGGGATAGACCTTCGGCTCCCCGATGGACGACTTGTAGGCCGCGGCGGCGATCGTCCGGACCTTCGACATCAGCGCGGCGGCCGCCCGCTCCATCGAGTCATCGTCGGTCACGTTCCACAGCTCGGGATTGTGCGCCGAGAGGGTGTTGATCATCGCCGAGAGAATGGCCATCGGCGGCGCACTGGCCGGGAACCCGTCGAAGTGCTTGCGCATGTTCTCGTCGATCATCGAGTTCTCGCCGAGCAGGTCGGCGAAGCGATTGCGCTCCTCCACCGTGGGCAACTTGCCGAAAATCACCAACCAGGCGGTCTCCACGAACGAACTGCGCCCGGCCAGATCCTCGATCGGAATCCCGCGATAACGCAGGATGCCGGCGTCCCCGTCGATGTAAGTGATCGCGGACCGGCAGGATCCGGTGTTGCCGTACCCGTCGTCCAGGGTGATGTACCCCGTCGTGTCGCGGAGCTTGCTGATGTCGATCGCGAGTTCACCCTCGCTCCCCTCGACCACGGGCAGCTGGTGGACGACACCGTCCAGCTCCAATGCGGCGCTGCGGCTCATGGCACTCCTTCGATCGGGTGGTAGTGGGCCCAAAATACACAGCCCGCCGGGCTCAGTTCACCTCCGCCCGCGAACTGTGGTCACGCGAACAGTTGGCCGGCCTCAAACAAGGTGTCCCAAACCGGACGAGCCGGCTCCTCGGCACGCGTCGCCTCGACCGCATCCGAGTGCGCGCCGCAGCCGTGATCACGGCTGACCACGCCGCCGTCGGTTTGGGAATACTCGTTCGCGCAGACGCCGAACACCCGGGCGAGGTTGCCCGACAACGGCACGAAATAAGCACAGGTTTCGCAGTTGGCTGGAGCCTGGGCGGTCATCGGATTGTCGGGGCCACCCTCGCCTGCGATCCAACGCTCGACGGCCTCGTCCCGGCCGTAGGACGACAGCACACGCTCCCGCCCGAGCCCTAACTCCGCCACCAGCACCCGGGTTTGCGCCCACTCGGCAGGGTCGGCGTCGGCGGCCGCTTCACCGCCGGTGAAACCAGGTTCGACCCGCGGATCGTTGTCCGGCGTGGGCATGAGCACCCCCGGGGCCACGTCACCGGCCGCGATGCGCTCGCCCCACGGAACCCACCGCGGCGCCAGCAGGGCACCCTCGGAGGGAAGCAGCGTGACCTCGTTCACCGTGACCGTCTTGGCCCGAGAGGCACGGACGACTGTCACCGACCACTGCCATCCGGGATAGCCCGGATGCGGACAGTCGAAGAAATGGGTCGCCACCCGGACGTCTGAGGCGACCACTCCGCGGTGGTCGCCGACCGCCATCACCTCGGAGCTGCCCAGAGCAGCATCGCGAGCAAGGTCGATCGCCGCAGCGCAGGCGGCATCAAGGGTGTCGGTGGGCGCCATCGCCTACAGCTCGAACTCGTCGGCCACGGCGCGCAACATCGCCGACACCTTGCCGCTGTGCTTGGGGTCGGGGAAACGACCGCGGCGGTAACCGTTGCCGATTCCGTCCAACAGCTTGATCAGGTCTTCCAGGATCACGGCCATCGTTTCGGGCGACTTGCGTGAAGCCTTGGACAACGAAGGCGGGGCCTCCAGCAGGTGAATCGAGAGCGCTTGCTCGCCACGCTTGCCGTCGATGACCCCGAACTCGACCTTTTGGCCGCGCTTCAGTGAGGTGACGCCCTCGGGCAACGCAGCAGCGCGGACGTAAACGTCCTCGCCACCCTCGTCCTTGGAGAGGAAGCCGAAGCCCTTCTCCGCGTCGTAGTACCGCACCCTGCCAGTAGGCATGTTGATTCACTCCTGCTCGTTCGCCGCACACCGTCACGCGGCGCGCGCCCAGCGTATCCGCTCAGGCACTGGTGCACATGGTTTGCCCCCAGCGAGCACGGCGAGGTCGATTACGATGGCCCCATGGCGACATGGATGGACGGACCCGAATACGCCCCTCGGGATCGTCCGACGGCCTTCGAAACCCCCCGAGCCGACCCGCTTGAGTCACCGCCCCCGGTGCGCCACCCGGCCGCAGGCGCGCCCGCGGACCAGCCGAACTTCGCTCCCCCCGGGGAGCCGGTGGCACCGTTGGCCCAGCTGATCCCCGCGAGCGGGCCGACCCGCGACCCACGCGAAGCGTTCCTCGTGGTGGAGAGCACGCTCACCTCGGCGTCCGCCTGGGGGTCGGCCCACTCCGCCGCCGCAGTGATGGTGCAACCGGCCTGGTCGCCGGAGCAGCCGATGCTGCACAGTGCCCCGACCGCAGTCACGCTGACAGCTCCGCCGCCGAACTTCCCGCCGCCGCCGGTCACGCAGAGCCCATTCCCCGCGCCCGGGGCCCCGGCCTGGTTCGCCCCGCCGACGGCCGTGACTCCACAACCGGTCACCCTGGCTCAGATCTGGCGGGCGACCACACCGGGGGTGGTGGTGCCCCTGGTCGTCGGCGCACTGTTCCCGACCCTGTCGATCACCATGCTCGTCTTGTCGTTCGCCCTGTCATCGCGAGTTCACTATCGCCAGAAGGCCGTCCGTGCGGTCTTTGGCGGAGCCTTCGGTGTGTTGGGGCTGGTCGCCGCGATCTCCCTGTTCGACGACTCCCTGGCCATGGAGAGTTGGTGGGACCTGGTGTCGATCTGGGGTCTGATCGCCTGCTGGATCCTGCCCGTAGTGGTAGGGCTTGTCGTGGGCTCCGGGATCCGCGCCGGCGAGCGTCCTGAGCGCCCGCTGTAAGGCGACCCTCAAGGGACAGTTGAGCCGAGCAGCCCTACACTCGGGGCGTGCCGCGCAATCCCCTCCCAGAAGTGCTCTTGGGCACTCTGCTCGGATTTGCTGTGCTGGCAGTTGGTGGCTTGTGGCTAGTCGGCCTCGGGGGTCCTTCGCCTCCTTGGCCGTCGTGCCGGTCGGGCTGAACGCCACCACCCCGGCCGCGCCAGTCACCCCCGTCCCGGCCGCCCCGACGGTGAACCCCGATCAGCCGGCACCGACCCCCTCCGCCACACCTCCGGACGCAGAGCCCGTCGAGCCCGCTCCGGCGCAGGAACTGCCCGTCGATGCACCGCCCGGACCGGTCCGGGAGATCCGCCTGGTCGCCAATACGGCCAGCCAGTTCAGCTTGGGTTGGACGCCACCCTCGGGCGAACCCGCCACTCACTACCGGGTACGGGTGAACTCAGGTGCGTGGATGCAGGTCGCCACCCCCACCGTCACGCTGGGATTCCCACCGGACGGCTCGTCGGCCCGGGTGGAGATCACGGCCGTTGATGCCCAGGGGGATCGCGGTGAATGGCGCTCCATCGTGGTGTTGCCGCCCTCGATTCCCACGCCGACACCGACGCCGACCCCGGAACCGACCGTGACGGTCGAGCCCGTGGCCCTACCCGAACCAGTCGTCCCCGGCCTGTGAGTTCTCCTCCTTTTGTGGGGGAGAATGGACGGCATTGCGCCGGAAGGATCCCGATGAGCCAACCCCCAGGCCTGGGTCAACCCGGTCCGAATCAGCCGGACTTTCTGCCGAGCGGGGCAGAACCCTCCTCCAGTGGTTGGCCCCCGCCGCAACTCGACCCCGGCCACCGCTTGCCGACCGGGGTCTACCAGCCGGCAGTGACGCCTCCCCCCAGCATCCCGCCCTCGGTGTCTTATCCGCCCCCGGCGCCCCCGACCGCAGTGCCGGATTCCCCACGGAAGTCCAGCCGGGGCTGGGTGACCCTCGTCGCCGGCCTCGTCGTGTTGGGCCTGATCGCGGCAGTGGTTTTCAGCCAGTTCCAGGCCAGCCCGCCGCCGGTGCCACGACCCTCCCCGACACCGGTCACGCTCAGCCCGACGCCCTCCATCGTCCGCACACCGTTCTTCCCGGCCCCCTCAGCCAGTGAGCCCGTCACCGTCGGCATGATCGGGAAGCCCGTCCGGTTCACCGGGGTCAGCGGCACCGGCACGGTCACCGTGGTCTCGGCCGTCTGGGGCACCGGCGGCACACTGGCCCCTGAGGAGGGCAACTGGTACCTGACCCTTGAACTGCGCTTCGAAGGAGTCTCCGGGCAGGTGGTCACCGGTCTGCTCTTCACCACCGTTCGGGACGCCCAGGGCGAGAGTCACCCGTTCGCGATCGGCCCCACCCTCACCAATGGGCTGCCCACCCGGCTGCTCAGCAAGGGTCAGGTCAGCACCGGGACGGTGGCCTTCGAACTGCCGCGCGGTCCGGTGACAGTCGTCATCTTGAGCGAAGCGCTGGAGCCGGTCGCCGAGATTTCCCTGCCATGACCGGCGAGACGTTTCGCACCCGACGCTTCACCCCACTACCGGTCGAGCAACGCCCCGTACGAGCGCGCCGGGCTTCCCGGGTGGTGATCACCGATGGCACCGCCGTGCTGCTCTTCGCCGACACCGACCCCGGGGTGCCGGGTTCGCGCTGGTGGGTCACCCCCGGGGGCGGTATCGACCCGGGCGAGACGCCGCTGGCGGCCGCCGTCCGCGAAGTGGCCGAGGAGACCGGTCTGATCGTGCAACCGGAGCAGGTGGTCGGCCCGGTGGCGCATCGGGTGACCAGCCATGGCTATTCCGATCAGGTCATCAACCAGGACGAGCTGTTCTTCCTGCTGCAGGTGCCGAGCGCCTTCGAGGTGGACAGCTCCGGCCACACCGAAGGCGAACAGTTGACGATCGCCGAGTCGCGGTGGGTTCCGATCAGCGACCTGGGCGACCTCAGCGACCCGGTCTGGCCGGACTACCTGGGCGTTCTGCCCGGGCTGGCCGCTCAGCCCGCTGTCTGGCCGGTGGAGTTCGGCCACGAGGAGGAGTCGGTGGTCGGGTTGACGCCCGATCAGCTGGCCAGATGCCGGATCTCGGAGTCGAGCAGCGTCCGCCACGAACGGACGAACGCCTCGTCCACATAGGTCTTCCAGCTCGCCTGAGGCCGCGCCTGAGCCCCCAGGTGAAAAGCCCGGACGCCGGCTCGGACCAGCCAGGGCACGTGATCCGGGTGCAGCCCGCCGCCGGCCATCATCAACTGAGCGACCTGGGGATCGCTGCGCGCCCGACGGACCAGCTCGTCCAGACCATGATCGACATCGCGCGCCGAACCGGCCGTGAGGACCTGATCCAGCCCCGGCAACCGCAGCAGGGCCCGCCAGGCCTGATCCGCGTCCAGGCAGCTATCAATCGCCCGATCAAAGGTCCAGGCGAAGCCGAGATTCCCGACCAGGGCCGTGATCACCTCGGTGTCGACCTGGCCCAGGCCGCTGACGAAGCCGAGGACGACCCCGTCCGCCCCCGCATCGAGGTAGCTGGAAATGAGGCCGACCAGTCTGGTGGCTTCGCCGCCGTCGGTGCCAAAGCCATCCCGTAAGCGCACCAGCGGACGCAGCTGGATCGAGGTTGCCCGCCGGACGGTGTCAACCATCGCCGGCGTGGGGGCACGGCCATCGTGATCGATCGAGCCGCGGAGTTCGATCCGGTCGGCGCCGCCCGCCTCGGCGCGCTCGGCATCGGCCCGGTGCAGCACCACGACCTCCAGCAGCCCGCTCATGCACTCATGATGACCATGAGACCCCGTCGGCGAGTGACGACACGCTCAGTGGGCTCAGGCCACGCCCACGTGGGCCTCGCGCCGCGCGTCCCCGGCCGCCTCAAGCCGTCCGTCTGCGTGGTGGAAGGCGGCCCCCACCCCGCCGAAGTACATGTGCGGTTCGGGGTAGACGTGCCCCTCCAAGCCGAGGTCGGCGATCGCGGCGGCGATCTCGGGGTTGGCTTCATACTCAACGCAGAGCGAGTTGTCGGCGCGGACGCGCACGTGCAGCCGGGTCTGGGCGATGGCGTGGGCGAGGTCTTCGCCATGCAAGCAACCCTGGCCAAGGACGAGCATCAGCGCGGTGGTGATCCGGTCCGCGCCGGGCGATCCGATGGCCAGGGCGCGCCCGTCGGCGGTACGCGCCACGCTCGGAGCCATATTGGAGGCCAGCCGGGTGCCCGGAGGTGCCGCATGCAGGCCCAGCCGGTTCAGTTCCAGCTCACCCAAGGCGTTGTTCAGCAGGATGCCGGTCCCGGGGATGCACAGCCCGGCACAGTAGCCGCTGCTGATGGTGATCGCGCACACGTTGCCCTCGGCATCGACGGCCGAGATGTGGGCGGTCGAGGACGAGCCGCGCAGCGCGCTCAACCCGTACTCCCCCACGGAGTTGAGCAGGTCGAGCCCGTCCGCCTCCAGATCGGGCGAGTAATCGTGTACCGCGGTGCGGTAGGTGAGCACCGCACGCTGAATCTCGATCGCGTCCCGCCAACTCCAGTTGCCGCGTCGGGCCAGCTCACCGAGCATGATCGCCAGCATCGGCCCGCCGACCGAGGGCGGCGGGTTGGTGGCGATCGTCCAATCGCCGGCGCGCTGGCGGTGCGCGCGGCGGACCACCGGACGGTAGCCGGCCAGGTCTGCCGCGGTGACCAGCCCGCCGTTGGCGGCCATGTCGCCGGCCAGGCTCCGAGCCACCTCACCGGTGCTGAACAAGTCGGGACCCTGCTCTGCCAGGGCTTCCAGGACGTCGGCCAACAGCGGGTTCGCCGTCAGCTCACCGCCCTGCAGCAGGCCACCGTCGGTGCGCGTAACCAAGGCGTGCGCCTCAGGATCGTCGCCGAACAGGCTGTCGGCGGTGAAGGAGAGGTAGCGCGCGGCGGCCGGGCTCATCGGATACCCGAAGCGCGCAGCGTCAATGGCCGGCCGGAGCAGCTCGGCCCACGGAAGCGCGGCGAACTGCTGATGGGCCTGACTGAACGCCGGCACGATGCCGGGGGTGGCCACTGAGCCGTGCCCGGCATACATGGTCACCCCGCCGCCGTACGTGGTCACCACCTCGCGCAGCCCGTGCCCGAAGCGAGCCGGATCGGCGCCTCGTCCGGGCATCTCGACGTTGCCGTCGATCACCACCGGCTCCCCATCAGCCGGCCACACGGCAATGAAAGCACCCCCGCCGAGGCTGACCATGCCGGGTTCGGTGGCCAGTGCCACCAGGGAGGCAGCCAGGGCCGCATCGATCGCATTACCGCCCCGGTCCGCGACCGCCAGGCCCGCCTGCAACGCTTGGCGTCCGGTGGCAGCGACGGCGATCCGTGGAGACATGCTGGCCATCATGGCATCACCTTGTCGAAACACCGGGGCCGGACGTGAAAGGGGGCGTACCGGAACCGGTACGCCCCCTCCAACGGACTGCGATGGATCAGAAGTCCATGCCGCCCATGCCGCCGTCGCCGCCGGCGGGCATTGCCGGAGCCTTCTCCGGCTTGTCCGCGATGACCGCTTCGGTGGTCAGGAACAAGGCCGCGATCGAGGCTGCGTTCTGCAGCGCCGAGCGGGTCACCTTGGCCGGGTCGATGATCCCGGCGGCCAGCATGTTCTTGTACTCGCCAGTGGCCGCGTCGAGGCCCTCACCTGCGGGCAGGTGCGAAACCTTCTCGGCCACCACGCCACCCTCAAGGCCGGCGTTGATCGCGATCTGCTTGAGCGGAGCCGCGCAAGCGTGGAACACGATCTGCGCACCGGTCGCCTCATCGCCTTCCAGCTCGGAGACTGCCGCCAGCTTGGCCGCCTGCAGCAGCGCCACGCCACCGCCGGGGACGATGCCCTCTTCGACGGCCGCCTTCGCGTTGCGAACGGCGTCCTCGATCCGGTGCTTGCGCTCCTTGAGCTCGACCTCGGTGGCCGCGCCGACCTTGATCACTGCAACCCCGCCGGCCAGCTTGGCCAGACGCTCCTGCAGCTTCTCTTTGTCGTACTCGGAATCGGAGTTCTCGATCTCACGACGGATCTGGGCAACCCGACCGGCGATCTGACCGGCATCGCCGGCGCCGTCGATCACGGTGCACTCGTCCTTGGTGACCAGGACGGAGCGAGCCTTGCCCAGCAGTTCCAGGGTGACGGCGTCCAGCTTGAGGCCGACCTCCTCGGAGATCACCTGGCCACCGGTCAGGATGGCGATGTCGGTCAGCATGGCCTTGCGACGGTCGCCGAAGCCCGGCGCCTTGACGGCGACGGACTTGAACGTGCCGCGGATCTTGTTGACGATCAGGCCGGCCAGCGCCTCGCCGTCGACGTCCTCGGCGATGACCAGCAGCGGCTTGCCCGACTGCATGACCTTCTCCAGCACGGGCAGCAGGTCCTTCAGCGAGGAGACCTTGGAGTTGGCGATCAGGACGTACGGATCGTCCAACACCGCCTCCATCCGCTCGGCGTCGGTGACGAAGTAGGGCGAGATGTAGCCCTTGTCGAAGCGCATGCCCTCGGTGAGCTCGAGCTCGAGGCCGAAGGTGTTGGACTCCTCGACGGTGATCACACCTTCTTTGCCGACCTTGTCCATCGCCTCGGCGATGATGTCGCCGACATTGGTGTCAGCCGCGGAGATGGACGCGGTGGCAGCGATCTGCTCCTTGGTCTCCACGTCGGTGGCCATCAAGCCCAGCTGAGCGACGATCGCGGCGACGGCCTTCTCGATGCCTCGCTTGAGGTCCATCGGGTTGGCGCCGGCGGTCACGTTGCGCAGGCCCTCGCGGACCATGGCCTGGGCCAGGACGGTAGCGGTGGTGGTGCCGTCGCCGGCGACGTCGTCAGTCTTCTTGGCGACCTCTTTGACCAGTTCGGCACCGATCTTCTCGAACGGGTCTTCCAGCTCGATTTCCTTGGCGATGGAGACGCCGTCGTTGGTGATCGTGGGAGCGCCCCACTTCTTCTCCAGGACGACGTTGCGGCCCTTGGGGCCGAGCGTGACCTTCACCGCGTCGGCAAGGACGTTCATGCCCCGCTCGAGGCCGCGGCGCGCCTCGACGTTGAATTCAATCAGTTTTGCCATGTGTCTTCGGCAATCCCTTGCGTTCAAGGGCCACACGTGGCCCATCCGGATGTCTGATGGTCAGCGCCTCTGTCAGATGCCCGCGACGGACGGTCGGTAAGACCTCATCGTGAGAGGCGGGTGGCACTCTCAACCCGAGAGTGCTAACACCATGTTTAGCACTCTGCCCTAGCGAGTGCAAACGATCCGGGGCCTTTCTCAGGCCCCGTGACAGACTGACGACATGCGCCAGCGGCTCGACACCGACCAGCGGATCAGGGCGTTGGGGAACGCGCTGAACCTGTCCACTCCCCTGGGCCTGGCGATCGCCCTGGCGGGCCGCTCGGTGATCCGCCGGGGCCGCGGGGACTGATCTTCGCTGAGGGGTACCGGTTGGGTTTCCCGCCTGCGGGTGCCTTTACTGTCGGCAACGTGGTGATCAGCGCGCATCAACTCGACGACCTACAACGCGGCCGCCCCCGGCTCATCGATCATGAGGACGTCCACGCCTGGCAGTACCTCTTGTGTGCCGGGCTGCCATTCCTGCCGCTCTATGCCCTGGCCGCATTCTGGTCGTGGGGTCGAACCGGCGACTTGGCCGCGTCCAACCCCTTTGAGCGCCAAGCGGGCTTGCCCGAAGGCGGCTACATCGACCGTCCGGTGACCAATGAGGGATTTCGCCGGCTGCAGCGCTCGGCGTCCGGGCTGATCGGGACGCTCAGACGGTGACGTTGACGCCGAGTCGGCGAGCGGAGCGCTCTTTCTGCCGCATCGCTCGCTGACGACGCAGTCGCTTGACCAAGAGCGGGTCGTGGATCAGCGCCTGTGGGCTGTCGATCAGCTGGTTGAGGAGCTGGTAGTAGCGCGGAGCCGAAAGGTCGAAGCGCTCCCGGATCTCGGTCTCCTTGGTGCCTGGCAGCGACCACCACAGCTTTTCGAAGTCGAGGATCGCGGCGTCGCGCTCGCTCAACGGCGAGGCGGGCAAGCTGGCGGCGTTCGACATGGCCCCATCGTAGAGCCAAATCACAAGCGTGTCATTCAATCGCCCGCTCCCCCGCCGACGGTTCCGGTACCCTTGGAAGTCGCCCAGTCGGAGTCCTTCGACTGGGTCGTCTCAGGTAAGGAAAGGTCGATGCAGCGACTGCACGGCACCCTCCAGCGTTATACGTGGGGAACCGTCGATGCCATTCCAGCGATCCTCGGCCGTGAGCCCGACGGCACCCCCGTCGCGGAGTACTGGCTCGGAGCCCACGAATCGTCACCGTCGATCCTTCCGGGGATCCACAACCTTCCACTCTCAGAGCATGTGGCCCAACGCCACGAGATTTTGGGGCAGAAGCCGCTGGCCGCGTTCGGCGCTCAGCTTCCCTTCCTGATGAAGATCCTGTCGGCGAACCAGCCGCTGTCGATCCAGGCGCATCCCTCGCGGGAGCAGGCTCAGGAAGGATGGGCCAGGGAGAACCGGGAGAACGTCCCGTTGCACTCCCCCGAGCGCACCTACCGCGATGCCTGGCCGAAACCGGAAATCATGATCGCTGTGGAGGAGTTCCATACCCTTGCCGGTTTCCGCGACCCGATCGAAACCGCTGAGATCTTCCGAGGGCTCGGCGTCGCTGACTCCCTCGGGTCAGTGATCGGCCCGCTGACCGAACGCAAGGGGCCGGCCGCGCTGGCCGAGGTCTTCCTCGACGTCCTCAGCCTCGACGGCGATCGACGGTTGCTGGTGAACGAGGTCGCGGTCGCCGCCCTGCAGCATCGCGATGACGACGGACCGGTCGGGGAGGCAGCTCGGACGGTTTTGGAGCTGGACGAGCATTTCCCCTCCGACCCCGGCATCCTGGCCGCCCTGCTGATGAACCGGTTGGTGTTGCGCCCGGGCGAGGCGTTGTTCGTCCCAGCCGGTGAGATGCACGCGCACCTGCGCGGGACCGGGATCGAGGTGATGGCCAACTCCGACAACGTGATTCGGGGCGGGCTCACCTCCAAGCACATCGACGTCGAAGAGCTGATTCGGGTGGTGCACTTCGTCCCGACCGTGCCCGAGGTGATCACCCCTCGGCGAACCCGTCCGGGAGTGTTGAAGTACCTGACCCCTTGCAGCGAGTTCGAGGTCTGGCGACTCGACCTGTCCAGCCAGCCCGAGCCGATCCGGATTCCGGGTCGGGGCTCAGCCCGCATCCTGCTCAACATCGAGGGCACGGCGACGATCAGCCACGTCGGTGAAACCCTGGCTTTGAACAAGGGCGAGGCCGCGTTCATCTCCGCCGAAGATCAGGACTTGCAGATCACCGGCCACGGGGATGTCTATGGAGTCTCCTCGGGGATCCGCTAGCCGATGCCGAACGAGTCGGCCCCGCGCGTCCTGCTCATCGACGGGGGGTCGGGTTCGGGCAAGACCTCCTTGGCCCACACCTTGGCGGCCCACTGGCCCGGGGGGGTCCACGTGGTCTCACTCGACGACTGCTACCCAGGTTGGGGTGGCCTGGCCGCGGCCTCGGCGATGGTCCCTCGCATGCTGCACCCGAGCGAACCCGGGTATCTGCGCTGGGACTGGGAGTTGAACTCCCCCGGGCCTTGGGTGGCGCTGCCCGCTGGCAAATCGCTGATCATCGAGGGGTGCGGAACGCTCACCCCCACTAATCGAGCCTTGGCCAGCTACGCCCTGTGGTGTGAGTTGGACGAGACGGAGCGTCGCCGTCGGGCGATCGAGCGGGACGGCGCGACGCTCGCCGAGCACTGGGACGAGTGGGCCGCCCAGGAGGCGGAACACTGGCGTCGGCACCGGCCTTGGGAGTTGGCCGACGTGGTTCTGCGACGGCCCTGATCGCCCGCCGATTTCCCGGGGCCGCGAGGAGTTGGGCACAATGGGTCCGGCCCCAACGGGCCAAGCCTCCGTAGCTCAGTTGGTAGAGCTCCCGCCTTGTAAGCGGACGGTCGCGGGTTCGATTCCTGTCGGAGGCTCAGCCGCGGCGTTGCTTCCACCACGCGCCGGCGATCACCCCGACGAGGATCGCGATCGACAGGTACCACAGCCATTGGCCGTACTGCTCAATCAACCTCACCGCCGGCTCGCCGATCCGATACCCCAGGTACACGTAGGCCGAGGTGGTCACCAGCGAGGACAGGAAGCCAACCGTGAGGAACTTCCGTAGCGTCGTCCCAGCCGCACCGAGGGCGGCGTAGATCACGCCGGCCGGCAGCGGGATCGGCAGGAAGGTGACGAAGATGGCCAGCGACTCATACCGATGTGCAAAGTTGATCGCTCGCTCGTTTCGTCGGCGGGCCCGCTCCGACTTGCCCGACCAGACGTCGATCAGGCCATGCCCCCAGAGCTTGCCGGCCCACCAGTAGATCCAGTCGAACTTGATCGCCCCGAGGCTGCCCAGGAAGAGCACCAGCGGCCACCACTGGTCTCCGGTCGCGGCGAGAGCGCCCGACATCACCAACCCCGTCCGGTAACCGAGGCTCCCCAGGACGAAGGGCGAGAGGGTCAGCATCACCGGACGCAGTGGCAGCATCACCAGCGAATAGACGCTGATCGCCCCGATCCAACTCAGGCAGGCGATGTCGGAGCGGGTCGGTTTGTGGCGCCACGGCATGCCGGGCTCTTCCCACCACTCACGCTCGGGCTCGCTGGGCTGGGCGTCCTCGGCCACCGGCTCGGTCGTCACCCGACGAGAGTACCCGTCCGTTCCTGAGGCACAGGCGTGCCAGGTCGCGGACACGGGGTTTCCGCCGAGCGGCTGCGCGTGCGAAGATGCGAACACCGCAGTCCTGCGGTGAATCTTCCACTAAGGATCGTCGGGCACGTACCTGCCCGTGGAAAGGAATGTCTGGCATGGCCACAGTTAGTTTCCGGGACGCGACTCGCGTCTACCCCGGCGGCGACCACCCCGCCGTCGACAAGCTCAATCTTGACATCGCTGACGGCGAGTTCATCGTTCTCGTCGGCCCCTCGGGTTGCGGCAAGTCCACCTCGCTGCGCATGCTCGCCGGTCTCGAAGAGGTCAACGCCGGCGCGATCTTGATCGGCGACCGCAACGTCACCGAGCTCCCCCCGAAGGACCGGGACATCGCGATGGTGTTCCAGAACTACGCCCTGTACCCGCACATGACCGTCGGCGACAACATGGGCTTCGCCCTGAAGATGGCGAACGTTCCCAAGGCCGAGCGCGACGCCCGGGTCATGGAGGCCGCGCACCTGCTCGGCCTGGAGAGCTTCCTCAACCGCAAGCCGAAGGCCCTCTCCGGTGGCCAGCGCCAGCGCGTTGCGATGGGTCGCGCCATCGTCCGCTCCCCGCAGGTCTTCCTCATGGACGAGCCGCTGTCGAACCTGGACGCGAAGCTTCGCGTCTCGACCCGTACGCAGATCGCCGCCCTGCAGACCCGCCTCGGCGTCACCACTGTCTACGTGACCCACGACCAGGTCGAGGCCATGACGATGGGTGACCGCGTCGCGGTGATGAAGGACGGCATCCTGCAGCAGTGCGACTCCCCGCTCGCCCTGTACGACAGCCAGAACAACCTGTTCGTCGCAGGCTTCATCGGCTCTCCGGCCATGAACCTGATCAAGGGCAAGGTCAACGCCAACGGCGTTGAGGTCGGCGACTGGACTGTGCCGGTACCCCGGGAGATCCTGGCCAAGGCACCCGGCGAGACCGACCTGACCATCGGCATTCGCCCCGAAGACTTCGAGCTCGGCGATCACGGCATCGCCGTCGAGGTCGCCGTTGTCGAAGAACTGGGCGCCGACGCCTACACCTACGGCACCCTGGCCGGCCTCAGCGACGACGAGAAGCTGAATGCCCCCCAGATCGTCGCCCGCCTCACCGGCCGGACTCCTCCCAAGCGGGGCACCACGGTGCGTTTCGCTGCGGGCGAAGGCCACAAGCTGCACGTGTTCAGCAACAAGTCGGGCGCTCGCCTGTCCTGATCGCCGACGCGACACTGTCGGAGGGTCCCGGGGAAACCCGGGGCCCTTCGTCGTTTCCCCGCACTGATCGTTGTGCGCGAAATCCCTACTCGTACTGCGTTCGCCCGCCACCTGCTGCAAGAATGGCGACGTGCCACGCTTCCTCTCCGCCAGGCCGGACTCCCGGCTGATCCCGCTGCCGTGGCAGATCCCCCTCGAGGATTGGCCCACCGAACATCTGGTCGCCCTCCCCCGCGGAATCTCGCGGCACGTGGTGCGCTTCATCAAGGTGGGCAACAGCGTTTACGCCGCCAAGGAAGTGATCGAGACCTCCGCGGTGCATGAATACCGGATGCTGCAAGAACTCACCCGGATGGACACCCCTTCGGTGGAGCCTCTAGCCGTGATCACCAAGCGGATCGGACTTGATGGCGAGCCGCTCGACCCCGTCCTGGTCACCCGACATCTGGAGTTCTCCCTTCCCTATCGCGCGCTGTTCTCCAAGGGGGTCCGCGCCGAGACGGTGAGCCGGCTGCTGGACGCCATGGTCGTGTTGCTGGCCCGGCTGCACTTGATCGGGTTCCTGTGGCTGGACGTTTCGCTGTCGAACATCCTCTTCCGCCGCGATGCCGGTGAGTTCGCCGCGTACCTGGTGGACGCCGAGACCGCCGAGATGCACGAGACGCTCACGGCCGGCCAACGCGAGCACGACCTGACCATCGCCACCACGAATCTGTACGGGGAGTTCTGTGACCTGGAGGCCGGCCGGCTGCTGGACGAGTCGCTCGACCCGCTGACCCTGGTCGAGTCGATCCTTTCCCGCTATCGCGACCTGTGGAACGAGCTGACGGCCGCCGAGGAGTTCTCGGGGGCCGAGTTGCATCGGATCGAGAACCGGGTGCGCCGCCTCAATGCGTTGGGCTTTGATGTCGCCGAACTCGACATCACCACCGCCGCGGACGGCTCCACGGTGCGCATCCAGCCCAAGGTGGTCGACGCTGGGCATCACACCCGGCGGCTGCTTCGCCTGACCGGCCTGGACGTGGAAGAGAATCAGGCGCGCCGCCTGCTCAACGACCTGGACACCTACCGCTTCCACACCGGCCAACAAGACCTGGATGAGCCGCTGGTCGCCCACCAATGGCTGACCCGCTGCTTCGAGGCCGTGGTGACCGCTGTTCCCGCCGATCTGCGCGGTAAGCGCGAACCGGCTCAGTTGTTTCACGAAGTGCTCGACTACCGCTGGTACCAGTCCCAGCGCGAAAACCGCGAAGTGCCGCTGGTCGAGGCCACCTGGGGTTACATCAATGACGTGCTGCGGACCCTGCCGGACGAGGTGATCACCGACACGATCAAGCCCGGTGATGACGACCAGCGCCGGCTGGCGAACCCCTACGACCCGTCCCAGGGCTTCTTGGACGACGACGAGGAAGCGCCGTTCGACCCGTGGGAGGACGTGCCCTCCGACGAGGAGGAAGAAGAGTCGCTGCCGGCCTCGGGATACCTGGACATGCGCGCCCTCCGCGGACGCGCCGCCGGCACGCCCTGAGCGCTGGCACCTCTGGGGAAGCGCTTGTGCCTTAGTCGTGGCTTCACCTCGATAGACTCACGCGGTGAGCTTCCACCTCTACGACAGTGCTACCCGAGCCGTCACCGAACTGAAACCGCTGGTTTCCGGTGAGGTCTCGATCTATCACTGCGGGTTGACGGTGCAGGCGGCCCCGCATCTGGGCCACATCCGCAAAGAGGTCGTCTTCGACGTGCTGCGGCGCTGGCTCACCTTCTCGGGCTACCAGGTCAGCGTGGTGGCCAACGTCACCGACATCGACGACAAGATCCTGGCCAAGTCCGCCGAAGCCGGTGTGCCCTGGTACGCCCACGCCTACCGTTTTGAGCGGGAACTGCACGACGCCTACGCCGCGCTGGGCTGCATTCCGCCCACCTATGAGCCTCGAGCCACCGGCCACATCCCGGAGATGCTGGAGCTGATCGGCACCCTGATCGAGCGCGGCCACGCCTATGTAGCCACGGACGGCTCGGGCGACGTCTACTTCGAGGTCACCTCCTGGCCGGAGTACGGGCGGCTGTCGGGGCAACGGGTGGACGAGATGGAAGCGGCCACTGACGCCGATCCCCGCGGCAAGCGCGATCCGCGCGACTTCGCCTTGTGGAAGGGACACAAGGTCGGCGAACCCGAGACCGCCGCTTGGCCATCGCCGTGGGGTCGGGGCCGCCCGGGTTGGCACTTGGAGTGCTCGGCGATGGCCGGCAAGTACCTCGGGGACGCGTTCGACATTCACGGCGGTGGCCTGGATCTCCGTTTCCCGCACCACGAGAACGAACTCGCCCAGTCGAACGCGGCCGGGCGCCCGTTCGCGCGGTACTGGATGCACAACGCTCTGGTCACCACGGCCGGGGAGAAGATGAGCAAGTCGATGGGCAACAGCGCCTTGGTCAGCGAGGTGACCAAACGCTTCCCCGCCCGCGCCGTCCGGCTGTACCTGGTGGCCCCGCACTACCGCTCGACGGTCGAGTTCTCCGACAGTTCGCTCACCGAAGCCACGGCCCAACTGGCTCGCCTGGACTCGTTCCTGGATCGGGCGCGGCCCGTCGTCCCGGTTGAGGTCGGTGTCGCCGCACCGCCGGCCGCCTTCGCCGCCGCGATGGACGACGACCTGGGCACCCCGGCCGCCATGGCCGTCCTGTTCGGCGTCGTCCGGGACGGAAATGTGGCCTTGGAGAAGGGTGACCTGGCCGCCGCGGGTGATGCCTACCGGGCGGCCAAGGCCATGCTCGGGGTACTAGGGCTCGATCCGGACGATCCGACCTGGGCGGGGGCAGCGTCGGCCGACCATCAGTTGCGCCCCGTGGTCGACGGCCTGGTGTCCGCGCTGCTCAGCCAGCGGCAGGGGGCACGGGCCCGCAAGGACTTCGCTGCCGCCGACGCGATCCGCGATCAGTTGAAAGAACTCGGCCTCAAGGTCGAAGACACGCCATCCGGCGCACGCTGGAGTCTGGAGAAGTAGATGCCCGGAAATTCATCACGCAAAGGTGCCGTCCGCAAGCACGGCAAGGGCACCGGCAACGCCGGAAACACGGCCGGGTCGGGTGGTCGAGTCCGCCGCGGGCTGGAGGGCAAGGGCCCCACTCCCAAGGCCGAGGATCGCCCCTACCACAAGTCCTACCGCAAACGGGGCCCGGAAGATCCGGCTCGCACCCCACCACACCGCCAGGGTCCGCGCCGCGAGTTCACCACTCGGGCGCCGAAATCGTCCGATGACTGGGTGATCGGCCGCAACCCGGTCCTGGAAGCGCTTCAGGCCGGACTGCCGGTGAAGCGTGCTTACGTGGCCGAGGGTGTGGAACGCGACGACCGGCTGCGCGACATTCTGAAGTTCGCGGCAGACAATCAGATTCCGCTGATGCAAGCGACCCGCAATGAGCTGGACAAGTTGACCGGTGGCGCGGTGCATCAGGGCGTCGCCCTGCTGCTGCCCCCGTTTGAGTACCTGCACCCCGACGACGTGCTCGGCGAAGCGCTGCATGCTGAGGGTCCGGCCCTGGTGGTGGCGCTGGATTCGATCACCGACCCGCGGAACCTCGGGGCGATCGTCCGGTCGGCGGCGGCCTTCGGCGCGCACGGCGTGATCATCCCCGAGCGACGCTCGGCACACATGACTGCGGCCGCCTGGAAGACGTCAGCCGGCGCGGCGGCCCGAGTGCCGGTCGCACTGGCGACGAACCTGAACCGGACGCTGAAGAGCTTCGCCGACGCCGGTTTCGTCGTCGTCGGCCTGGCCGGCGAGGGCGACACCGACATCGGTGCGGTTCCGGGCGTTGATGGTCCGGTGGTGCTCGTGATCGGCTCCGAAGGCGACGGTCTCTCCCGGTTGGTCCGGCAGAACTGTGACGTGCTGGCCTCGATCCCGATCGGTTCCAAGGTCGAGTCGCTGAACGCCTCCGTGGCGGCGTCTATTGCCCTGTACGAGATCAGCCGCTGCCGCGGCTGACCTCATCGGGAGCGGGTTAGCCGCAGACCGCCGTGAACGGCCCGTGCCAGAGCAGCGGCTGCGGGGCGCCGACGCACAGCACGCTGGTCACGTTGACCGGCGCACCGGCGGCTTGTTGCGGGGCGTAGCCGTAAACCCGGGACTCGGCGCCGAGCAGCCCCTCCCAGAATCCGGGGGGTGCGGCCTGGGCGAAGCGGGCCTGGTTCGGGTCGATGCCCATCACCGTCGCCATGTCCCGGAAGGCCTCGTCGTAGCCGAGTTGTTCGTCGATCAGACCCTTGGCCTTGGCGGTTTGTCCGTCATAGATGTAGGCACCCAGGTCTGACTTGATCGCCTCAGCCGAGATTTTGCGGTTCTGGGCCACCCAGTTGACGAAGCTGTTGTATTCGATCTCCAGGCCGGTCATCAGCTTCTGCCGCTCCTTGGCCGTCATCGCCCGGAAGGGATTGCCGAAGTCCTTGCCTTCGCCCTGGGAGAGATACTCCTGGGTAATACCCCCGGTCGTTTCCACCCCCGGGGTGAGGATGGTGCCGCTGATCGCGGTGACGTCCTTGTAGCGCTCGAAGGGCCCGAAGATCACGCCGATGCTGCCAATCAGGGAGCCGTGGTCGGCGATGATCTTGTCGACCCCGGCCATGGCGTACATGCCGCCGGAGAATGACATGCCACGAACGAAGGCCACCACCTTCTTGCCCGTTCGGGTCTGGTAACGCTCAACCGCGTCCGCAATCGCCCGGGAGCCGTTGATCGTGCCCCCCGGGGTGTTGATCAACAGAGCAACGCCGGCAGCATCACTGGCCGTGTGCGCTTCGGGCGTCTTGGCGATCTCGTAACCGTACGTGGCGCGACCCAGGGACAGTCCGTCGCTGCCGTCAGCCATGATCGGCCCGCTGATCGGGATGGCTCGCACGGTGTTGGCGGTACTTGCGGCGTCCTTGCCCCAGATGGTCTCCAGGGACCCGGCGGCCGTGATCGGCTGCGCCAGCGCTGCGGACATCCCGGCAGCGATCAGCGCGGTGAGCACCGTGCCGATCAGCCCGAGGACGAGCAGCATGCCGCCTGCCCCCAGCCCGACTCCGGCCCCCAAGCCCAGCCCGCGCTTGAACGGCCCCGGTGGTGCGGGAGGGGCGAGGTACTGCATCGGGGGTTGCGGGGGTCGCACCGGCGAGGGCTGGATGGGTGCCTCGGGGGTGAGGGTGGGATCAGTGGGGTTGGTCATGCTTACTCCAGGAGGGTCGGGGTATTTCTCTCGACCTTACCCCGGGCCAAGGACACTCCACTCCGCAAGACAACTCCAGCCGGAGTTGACCCACGAAGCCTCAAACGACCTACACCGGCGTCGCCGAGCACCTCCCTGTGCCCTGGGTTGCCGTGCGCTCCAGCCTTCGCCAAGTTCTCGACGACACCTCGCTGGGGGATTTGCGGACGGGACGGCTCCCGGCCCACGTGCTCGGGCTCGCCGGCGTCCCGGACGCCTGGTTGCCTCGGTAGAGTTAGCCGCGCTGCCCACGTCAATGAAGGAGCCTTTGGTGAGTGACCTCGCGTCGACTGCCTCCCAGATCTACCAATCCGCGCTGTCGGTGATTGAGGCGATCGAGCCTCGGATCGCCAACGCCACTCGGCAGGAACTGGCCGACCAGCGGGCATCCCTGAAGCTGATCGCCTCGGAGAACTACGCCTCGCTGCCGGTGCTGATGACCATGGGCACCTGGCTGAGCGACAAGTACGCCGAGGGCACGGTCGGGCACCGCTTCTACGCCGGCTGCCAGAACGTCGACGTCGTGGAATCGGTCGCAACCGAGCATGCGCGTGAACTGTTCGGCGCCGAATACGCCTACGTCCAGCCGCACTCGGGCATCGACGCCAACCTGGTCGCCTACTGGGCCATCCTGCAGCACCGGATCGAATCCCCCGCCCTGGCTGCCTTGGGCGCCAAGAACGTGAACGACCTCTCCGAGTCCGATTGGGAGACGTTGCGCCGCAGCTTCAATGAGCAGCGCGTGATGGGCATGTCGCTGGACGTCGGCGGCCACCTGACCCACGGCTTCCGGCACAACATCTCGGGCAAGATGTTCCACCAGAAGTCCTATGGCACTGACCCCCAGACCCAGCTGATCGACTACGACAAGCTGCTGGCCGACGCTCGCGAGTTCAAACCGCTGATCCTGGTGGCCGGCTACTCCGCCTACCCGCGTCGGGTGAACTTCGCCAAGATGCGCGAGATCGCCGACGAGGTGGGCGCCACCCTGTTCGTCGATATGGCTCACTTCGCCGGCCTGGTCGCCGGCAAAGTGTTCACCGGCGAAGAGGACCCGATCCCCTACGCGCACGTGGTCGCGTCGACCACCCACAAGTCGCTCCGCGGCCCGCGGGGTGGCTTCGTGTTGGCCACGCAGGAGTATGCGTCCAGCGTGGATCGGGGTTGCCCGATGGTGCTCGGCGGACCGCTGTCACACGTGATGGCCGCCAAAGCCGTCGCGTTCGCCGAGGCCCGCCGTCCCGAGTTCGCGACCTACGCCTCGGCCGTGGCCGACAACGCCAAGACGCTGGCCGAGGGCCTGCTCCGGCGCGGGGTGCAGCTGGTCACCGGGGGCACCGACAACCACCTGGTACTGCTCGACGTGGGCAGTTTCGGGCTCACCGGACGCCAGGCCGAGTCGGCGCTGTTGGACTCCGGCATCGTCACCAATCGCAACTCCGTGCCGCACGACCCGAACGGCGCCTGGTACACCACCGGCGTTCGGATCGGCACCCCGCCTTGACCTCACGCGGGTTCGGCGCCGACGACTTCGACCGGGTGGCCGAGCTGATCACCGACGTGCTGCGCAACACCACCCCGATCCCGACCAGCACCGGCGGGCCCGGGAAGGCCCGGTACAGCCTGGCCACCGGGGTGGCTGATCGGACGAAGGCTGCGGCGGCCGAGATGCTCGACGCGCACCCGCTCTACCCGGGCCTGGAGCTCTGAGCTCCGGGGCTCAGCGGGTGAAAAGCTTGCCCTGAATCGTGGTGACGAAGCTCTCGATCGAGGCCGGAAGGTCATGCAAGTGCCAGCCCTCGGGGGCGTGATACCAGGCGAGATCGGTGGAGTCGGCGTCGTCGTCCCCGTCCGCGGCCACGAGAGCGTCCAACCAGCGTTGAACGCCGCCCAGCACGACCGCGTAGGGCAGGATCTCGGACAGCTCGTCCAGCTCCCGGCCCGGGGGCATCTGGTCGGTCGGTTGGCCCAGCAACTGTGCCCGGAGCAGCGCCAATCCACTCAGGACGGCTGAGCCCTTGCTCGTCCGTGAGGGCATCTCTTGGCCGACCATGATCGCCAGCAGGGCGGCCACGACCAGCGCCAGGCCGAGCAGGCCGAAGGTGGTGAACGCGGCCAGCAACCCGGTCGCCACCACGGCTGCGGCGAGGCCGTACCAGCCGTAGCGGCTCCAGGTACCGCGGGTCTGATCGGGGCGTCCGGCGAACCAGCCGCGCTTGACCACATCGTCATACAGCTCTGATTGCACCTGGCCGATCACCGCGCCGACCGCGCCGGCGAGATTCGAGGCCTTGACCGGCTCGCCGTGGGCCGGGGCGACGGCGTCCAGCAGCGTCCGCTCGAAGTCGGCCAACTGATCAGCGGGCTGCAGGCGGACGAACGTCCAATCGGGCAGGGCGTGCTCGCTGGCACGCGGCAGTTCGGTGATCCGCAGATGGCCCCGAACCGCCAGGTCGAGCAGGCTGGCCGTGATGTCGACCGGATCGCCCCGCTCGTCGATCAGGGTGCCGATCTGGCCGGGACGCAGCTGATCCAGGACCCGGAACTCGACCACGCCGGCGCCGACCGGGTGGAACTCGGCGACCCGGTGCGGCTCGCCGGCGTGGGCGCTATCGCGGCCGATCCGACGGTGCAGCAGCCAATAGCCGAGAGCGCTGAGCGCCAGCAGACCCAACGCCGCGAGCAGTTCGGCCGGTCCGCTGGAGAAGGCCCGGTCAAGCGTCCAGAGCTGACGGACGTTCTCGTTCGCGGCTACCGTCCCCGCAGGGAAGCGAACAGTGACCAGGACGATCTCGCCCGCGCCACGCGGCCCGTCGGAGAAGAAGGGGTTCGGGTCCTCGTGGGTGCCGCCGCCGTAGTAGGTGCAGGCACCCGGGGCCACCGGGGCACCGGCCGCGCAGTCGACGAGTTCAAACATCCCCGGGACCACGATCTCGGCGCTGAACTCCCGCACCGGAAGGCTCAGGCCCTGAAGCAGCCGCCAGGAGACGGTGGTCTGCCCGGTGGGCTCGCGCAGAGCCGCGCCGGTCACCGTGTAGGCCAGCTCGACCGACGCGCTCCCCTGAGTGGGGATCGTGACCACGGTGTGCGGGCCGTCCTGGGCAACGGTGGCGGCCAGCGGCTGGCCGGCGGCGGAGGCCGTGACGTTGGCCAGTTGATGCACGTACTGCCGGTCCCCAGGGGCATCCACGTCGGTGCGGAAGCGCTGCACCAGCGTGGCGGGCGTCCCGCCCTCGAAGGTGATCGTGGCCTTGACGCTGAGCGACCCGTCGGCGGCGATCGAGCCGGCCACACGGTAGCTGCCGACCGTCTCTGCCGCCCACGCGCGAGGCAGAGCCAGGCCGCTGAGCACGAGAGTGAGGGCGACCAGGCTGGCGCCGAGGAAGATCCAGCGATGTCTGAACGTCGTGGCCACGGTATTCCTTCGAGTTGCTAAAGAAAGCAGGAATGGCTGCGCGGGTGCGCCGTGCTGAAACTATCCCATACCAATCCTCGGAGCTCCCGGTAATCTGTTTGATGTGACGCAGCAACCCTGGGGACGCCCCCCGCAGCAGCCGGCCTGGCAGCCCCAGTGGAACCAACCGGCGCCCGCGACCTGGGGTGGTCCGCAGTGGGCTCCGCCCGGACAGTTCGGCTCCCCGCCCGGCCAGTACGCGCCGCCGCCTGGTCAGTTCGCCACGCCTCCGGGCCGGTTCGGAGCACCTCCGGGCCAGTTCGGAGCACCCCCGGCACAGTTCCAGCAGCCAGGCTTTCCTTATCAACAGGCTCCCGGCCCGATGGCTCCACGACCCTCAGGGGGAGGTGGCGGCAAAGGGGTGCTCTTCGCGCTGGTCGTTGTCGTCGTCCTCGTCATCGGGGGTTTCGCTCTTTCCTCGCTCGCCCCCTCGCGGACGACCGCCGGCACCACCCCCGGAGGTACCACCACGGGCGGCAGCACGACGGGTGGGACGACGACCGGAGGCACCACCACCACGCCACCCGTTCAGGAAGACCCCTACACCGCTCCCCCGCCCGACATGAGCCCGCCGAAACTCCCGGCACCGGAGACCTACACCGAAGCGACGGCCTGGCTGGAGAAGAACGCGGTCTACAAGGCATCGATCACGGCACCGACCACCTGCGCGATGAAGCCGATCGACGCCCTCGGCGCCTCAACCGCTGAGCTGGAGGCTCACCTTCAGGCACTGACCGCCTGCCTGATGCGGGTGTGGGAGAAGCCGCTGACTGCTGCCGGCTACGTCCTGCCGCGGCCCCCGGCCACGGTGTACACGTCCCCGATCAACACGGCCTGCGGAAAGATGGAGAAGGTCAACGCCTCCTACTGCGGGGCCGACCAGCGGATCTACTACGCCAAGCCGCTGCCCAGAATTTTCCCCGAGAATCTACAGAGGGCGAACTTCCTGATGGAGATGATCTTGGCGCACGAGTTCGGGCACACCATTCAGGCGCGAACCGGCATCATCATCTCCGAGTTGGCCTGGGAGCAGAAGGTGGGGAAACCGGACGCGAATGTCTATTCGCGACGCCTGGAGATGCAGGCCGACTGCCTGGCCGGCATGTTCACCCAGACTGTCGCCCCCTCCCAAGGGCTCTCCGCCGACGACATCGCCCGGCTCAAGGTGTTGGCCTTCAATCTGGGTGACGATGTGCTCTCCGGTGATCCGGCGATCGATTCGGGTCACGGCCGCGGGAAGAACCGTCAGGCCTGGTACACCCGGGGTCTGGACGGGTCGCTCTCGATTGGGCAGTGCAACACCTTCACCGTCGCCGCTTCCTCGGTGCGCTGACCTCAGGTCAACAGGGCGGTCGCGATCGCGGCCACACCTTCGCCGCGCCCGGTCAGCCCGAGCCCGTCCGTCGTTTTGGCGGCCACGCTGACCGGGGCGCCGAGGGCCTGGCTGAGGACGGCTTCGGCTTCCACCCGGCGGGCCAGGATTCGGGGACGGTTGCCGATGATCTGAACCGCCACGTTGCCGATCTCGAAGCCGGCCCCCCGAACCCTGCGGGCCGTCTCGATCAGGAACGCGACACCGGACGCGCCGGCCCACTCGGGTTCGCTGGTGCCGAAGTTGGAGCCCATGTCTCCCAGGCCGGCCGCGGACAGCAGCGCATCACACACCGCATGAGCCGCCACGTCACCGTCGGAGTGGCCCGCGCAGCCGCGAGGCTCGTCCGGGAAGTGCAGGCCGGCCATGAACATCGGCACCCCTGCTGCCAGGGCGTGCACGTCACTGCCGATCCCGACTCTCATGCGTCCTCCTGCAGCAACGCCTCGGCGATCACCAGATCGATCGGGGTCGTGATTTTCAGCGCCCGGTGCGATCCGGGCACGAGCGCCACAGCATAACCGGCGGCTTCGCAGGCCATCGCGTCATCGGTCACCGCCAGCGACCCGTCCAGCACCGCGAGGTGGCCCTCGATCAGGGCGGTCAGGTCGAACCCTTGGGGAGTCTGCACGGCCCGCAGCGTGGCTCGGTCGACCGGACGCGACCCCTCATCGCCCAACTGCCTGACCGAGTCTGCTAGCGGCACCACCGGGACCACGGCTTTGGCGCCGGCTCGGACGGCGGCGATCACCGCCGCCACCACCGAGGCAGGAACCAGGGCCCGGGCAGCATCGTGGACCAGGACGATCCGGGGCGGGGCGGAGAGTAGCTGCGGAAGCATCGCCAGCCCGTTGGCTACCGAATCCTGCCGTTCCGCCCCACCGACGGCGTACACCGCAGGAATGGGGGCGTCGGTCAGGGCTGCTCGGAAGTCGTCTTCCAGCCCGGCGGCGATCACGATGATCGCGTGGCTGACCCCGCCGGCGGCCAGCGCGTCAACCGAGCGGGCCACCAGGGTTCGTCCTTGCAGGTCACGCAAGGCCTTGGGCACATCACCGCCCAGGCGAACGCCGGAACCGGCCGCCACCACAAGGGCGACGACCGGTTCCATGATGTGTTGGGTCACAACTGAGCTCAGGAGGCGAGAACCTCGTCAAGCAGAACTTCAGCGCGATCTTCGGCGACCTTCTCGGCCAACGCCAGCTCCGAGACGAGGATCTGCCGAGCCTTGGCCAGCATCCGCTTCTCGCCGGCCGACAAGCCGCGCTCACGCTCACGGCGCCAGAGATCGCGGACGACTTCGGCAACCTTCATCACGTTGCCGGAGTGCAGCTTCTCAAGGTTCGCCTTGTAGCGACGCGACCAGTTGGTCGGCTCCTCGGTGTGCGGCGCACGCAGCACTCCGAAAACACGGGCCAGACCATCGGCGTCCACGACGTTGCGCACGCCGATTTCGTCCAAATTCTGGGCCGGGACTCGCACTACCAGATCGTTTTGACCAACGATCCGCAGCACAAGATAGAGCTTGTCTTCGCCTTTGATTGTTCGGGTTTCTATATTTTCGATGACGGCCGCGCCATGATTGGGGTAGACCACCGTTTCACCGACTGTAAAAGTCATCTGCATTGACCCCTTTCCCAACGTCAATGCTAGCACGTGTGGGACCGCGGTGGTAAACGTTCCACCTAGCCAGAGGCCTATTGGGGGTTGACAGCCACCCACGGCTGTGCTGGGTATCTGGCAAACCGTGCTGCCCGGTGTGGGTTTCGGCCCGCCCAACCCGGCCCTGAGAACGGCAAACGCCGACGTGCCCGCCGGAGACGACTCCGGCGGGCACGTTGTGAGCGTTCAGATCAGGCCACGGCCTCGACCGGCTTCTTGCCGCCCATCTGCTTGAGCAGGATGACCAGCCCGGCGGAGATCGCGGTACCGACGATCAGCGCGAGCAGGAACCCGAACACATTGGTGATGGCGAAGAACACGAAGATGCCACCGTGGGGAGCTCGGCTACCGACGCCGAGTGCCATGCTCAGCGCGCCAGTGACGGCACCGCCGGCCATCATCGCCGGGATGACCCGCAGCGGGTCAGCCGCAGCGAACGGGATCGCGCCCTCAGAGATGAACGACGCGCCGAGCAGCCAGGCCGCACGACCGTTCTCCAGCTCGACCTCGGTGAACAGGCTCTTGCGCAACGTGGTGGCCAAGGCCAGCGCGAGCGGGGGAACCATGCCGGCAGCCATGACGGCGGCCATCACCTGGAAGGACGCCGTGGTAGCGGCGGCCAGACCAGCGGTTGCGAACAGGTACGCGGCCTTGTTGACCGGGCCACCCAGGTCGACGCACATCATCAGACCGAGGATGACCCCGAGCAAGATTGCCGAAGCACCGGACAGGCTGTTCAGACCCGCCGTCAGGTTGGTGGTCAACGCGGCCAGCGGAGCACCGACGAAGAAGTACATGACGACGCCCACGACCAGCGTGGTGACCAGCGGAATGATGACCACCGGCATCAGGCCGGCGAGCCAACGAGGCACCTTGAACCCGGAGATCCAGGACGCGACCACGCCGGCCAGAAGGCCGGTGATCAGCGCGCCGAGGAAGCCCGCACCGACGGCGCCGGCGATGGTGCCGCCGACGAAGCCGGGAGCGATACCCGGACGACCGGCCAGTGCGTAAGCGATGTAGCCGGACAGAGCGGGCAGCAGGAACCCGAAGGCCGAAGCGCCGATGCTGAACACGACCGCGGCGAGGTACTTCATGAACCCGCCGTCGGGCAGGTTACCCAGGCTGTTCGACTTCACCACGGTGGCGAAGTCTGCGGTGATGTTGTAGCCACCGAAGAGGAAGCCCAGAGCGATCAGCAGACCGCCGGCGGCGACGAAGGGGATCATGTAGGAGACGCCGGTCATCAGCGCCTGCTGGATCCGCTTGCCAACACTCAGCGACGAACCACCCTGGCTGGCTGCCGCCGCAGAGGCGTCACCGGAGACCCGACGCGCGTTCGGGTTCTTCGAGGCGGCAAGAGCCTCTTCGATCATCTTGGCCGGCTCGTTGATGGCCCGCTTCACACCGGACTCGATCACGGGCAGACCGGCGAAGCGCTCCTTCTCCTTGACACCGACATCGGTGGCGAAGATGACAGCGGCGGCGCGACGGATCAGGGCCGGGTCGAGCGGGGTGACCTTGCCGGAGCCCTGCGGCTCGACATGGAGTTCGACGCCGGCCGCCTTGGCAGCCTGCTCCAGGCCATCGGCGGCCATGAAGGTGTGCGCGATACCGGTCGGGCACGCGGTGACCGCGACCATGACCGGCTTCTCCGCGGCGGCTGCGGCCACCGGGGCTGCGGCAGCGGCAGCGGCGGGGGCAGCCACAGGCGCCTTCGCCTCAGCCGGCGCCACGGCTGCGTTCACAAGGTCGACGATCTCTTGCGGCGTCTTGGCCGAACGGAGTCCGTCGGTGAACTCCGAGCGCATCAAGTTGCGGGCCAACATGGCCAGCAGCGCCAGGTGAGCATCATCGGCGCCGTCAGACGCCGCAATCATGAACGCGAGATCGGCCGGGCCGTCGGCGGCACCGAAGTCGACCTTCGGGTTGAGCCGGGCGAAAGCCAGGGAGTTCGTGTTCACCGCAGCAGAGCGGCAATGCGGGATCGCGATGCCGCCACCGAGACCGGTGGCCGCCTTCGCCTCGCGCGCCAGCGCGTCCGCCTCGAGACCGGCGGGGTCAGCGCGTCCGGCTTTGGCAATGAGCCCCGCGAGGCTGTGGATGACCCCGTTCTTGGTGGAGCCGAGATCGACGTCCAAGACAACCAAGTCGGCGTTGATCAACGCCGGTTGATTCGACATGAGATTCCTTTCGGTGGTTGTTAGCCGAGATCCGTGATGGAGACGCCGGCGATATTCACTTGATCGGGCCGAGGAAGCGCACTCCCGGCCAGAGAAGCAGCTGCGGAACCGTAGGCAACGGCCGTCCGCAGTCGATCGGGCGCCGAGGCGCCCCGGGTATGGGCCAGCACATAGCCGGCCACGGATGAATCGCCCGCACCGACGGTGCTGCGGAGGGTGATCGGGGGCGGCGAGGCGAGCCAGGCGCCCTCAGCCGTGATCAGGACGGCGCCAGCGCCGCCCAGGGTTGCCATGACCGAGGCGACACCGCGGTCGACCAGGCTGCGCGCAGCCGTGAGGGCCGCGGACGGGTCCCCCGCCTTTGCTGCGGCCTCGAGCTCGTGCGCATCGGCGCCGGTCAACTGGGCCAGCTCCTCGGAGTTCGGCTTGAGCAGATCCGGCGCGGCGCCGGGGAACTGCTCGGCGAGGGCCAGCAAAGGCGCATCGGAGGTGTCCACGGCCACAAGGCAGCCCAACGGACGAATCTGGCGCACCAGGTCGGCATACCAACCGGTCGGGACTCCTGGGGCAGCGAGCCCGAGAGCACGGCCCAACTGGCTCCGGCGGCCTCGCTCAACACCAGGGCGGCGAGTTCGTCCAGATTGGCGGGCGTGAAGCGGGGGCCCGGCTCGTTCAGCTTGGTCGTGGTGCCGTCCGGCTCGGTCAGGGTGATGTTGGTCCGGACGCGACCCTCGACTGTGACCGCGCGGTAGGCGAGACCGATCTCATCGAGGGCGGTCAGCATCGGGTCACCCAGTCCGGCGGGCAGCAATGCCCGAACGGGCACCCCGGCGTAGTGAATGGCCCGGGCGACGTTGACGCCCTTGCCTGACTACCTCCAGTCCGGCATTGATGAGTTGGTTCCTGTCCGCCTGTGAAAGGTCGGAATCGGTGATCAGCGTGTGAACTTCGGTGATGGCCGCGAAGCTGACCAGCAGGCTGGCACCGATCTTGGAGCTGTCCGCCAGCACGACCACCTTGCGACCGGAGCGCACCATGGCGCGCTTCACGGCCGCTTCGTCCGGGTCGGGGGTGGAGAAGCCGTGATGCAGGGTGATCCCGTTGGCGCCAAGGAAGGCCACGTCGACTCTGAGTCTGCTGAGTTCCTGGACGGTGTCGCCGCCGACGGTGGCCTGCGTGATGCCTCGGACCCGGCCACCGAGCAGGTGCACCGCACCCGTCGGGAGCAGCGCGAGCTGGGAAGCGATCGGCACGGAGTTGGTGACCACCGTCTGAACCTGCTGCTGACTCATCGCGACCGCCAGCCGAGCAGTCGTGGTGCCGGCGTCGAGGAGCACGGTCGACCCCTCACCGGTGGGGAGCAGCGCCAGGGCGGCTTGGGCGATCCGGTTCTTCTGCGCCGAAAACGCCGGTTCGCGGTCGGTGACCGCGGTTTCGACCAGACGGACGTTGTCTGCCGGGACGGCACCGCCATGGACCCGACGAAGGATTCCGCGTCGGTCGAGGACGTCCAAATCGCGGCGAATCGTCTCAGTGGTGACGTCGAAACGAGCAGCCAACTCAGTCACAGCGACTCGGTCATACCTGAGGGCCAGGTTCACGATGGTCCGCTGTCGCTCTTCTGCGTACATGTGCTCGCTTCGCCCCTTTCACACAGTCATTGTGTTGGTACGTGTTGTTTATCATGGTTTTGCCTGGGTTCGCAAGGGTTGCGTTTGCAAATCCCAACTGATGGCAGACTCTAGACCTCGTGCGCCGAAAAGCTGCGCGACACCCCCAACGATGGCCCTCCGATCAGGGGTGGGACAAGACGTGGTGGTGATTCCCAAGACCCCCCATCCACGGGTTGGGCGAGTCTGACCGTCGGGTTCAGGCCACACGTTCCCACATGGTCAACTTCTCCTCGGGCACTGGGCGCGCGGGTTGGGATTGGTTAGGCTGGGCCGACAGTTTTCCCTGACCTCGAGGAGCCACCATGGCCACCCAGCGCCCACGCACCGCCCGCGCGCTCGGCATCGTCGCCGCCCTGGTGATGGCCCCCGGATTGGTCGGCTGCGGAATGGACGTGCAGTCGTTGCAGCCCTACACCCCGGCGGCGGGCGTGAACGCCGACCAGGGTGCGATCAAAGTGCGGAACCTGCTGCTGATCGCCGACGAAACCGGAAAGGGCGTGGTGTCGGCCTCCATCGTGAGCGCCACCGACGATGCCCTTTCGGGGATCATCGCGACGCCTCAGAAGGCGGACGGCAGCGCTGGCGCACCACTGACCGTGGCCGCGGCCAACGTTGCCCTGCCGGCCAACAAGTTGGTGGTGCTGACGAACCCCACCCCGATCAAGGTCACTGGTGCGGATCTCAAGCCCGGGCTGACCGCGCAACTGACCTTGGCCTTCAGCTCTGGCCAGCAGGTCGTGATCACAGCCCCCGTGATGAGTTCGTCGCTGGCTGAGTTCAGCTCCGTCCCGCTGGGCTGAGTGGCCCTGGATCGAGGCTTCCTGCTGTTCCTGGCCTCGCTCCCCGGGGGGGGGGGTGGGGGGGGGTGGGGTTTCGGGGGGGCGGCCGCCCGGCGCGGGGGGGGCGGGGCGCCGGGGCCGGCTGGGGCGGGGGGCCGTCAAGCCGAACCGCGGGTGGCTCAGGCCTCGAACTTGTAGCCCAGGCCGCGGACGGTCTGCAGCAACACCGGTTCGGCCGGGTCTGCTTCAAGTTTGGCGCGGAGTCGTTTGACGTGGACGTCCAGCGTCTTGGTGTCGCCCACGTAGTCCGCGCCCCAGATCCGGTCGATCAGCTGACCGCGGGTCATCACTCGTCCGGCGTTGCGGAGCAGCATCTCCAGCAACTCGAACTCTTTCAGCGCCAGCTTCACCGTGGTGCCGCGGACGTGGACTTCGTGCCGCTCCACGTCCATCCGGACGCCGCCGGCCTCGATCACGTCCGGGATCAGTTCGACGTCTTGGCCGCGGCGCAGGACCGCTCGAATCCGGGCCACGAGTTCGCGGTGACTGAACGGCTTGGTGACGTAGTCGTCTGCCCCCAACTCCAGCCCGACCACCTTGTCGATCTCGCTGTCCCGTGCGGTCACCATGATGATCGGCACCGAACTGCGGCTCCGGATCTGGCGGCACACGTCCGTGCCGGAGACACCTGGCATCATCAGGTCGAGCAGCACCAGATCGGCTCCCGCGCGATCGAACTCGGTCAGGCCGACTCGCCCGTCTGGGGCCTCGATCACCTCGAAGCCCTCGCGGCGCAACATGTACGCCAGCGCCTCCCGATAGCTCTCCTCGTCCTCGACGATGAGAATCCTGGTCATGCCGCGCTCCGGAGGTCGCTGGGTGGGTTCACAACGTGATCATAAGCGGGTCTTCGTGAGACGGATTGCGCCCGTTCTTTCGCGTAGCGTGGCCAGTGGCAGGTATTCACCGGGTGTTCACCGTTCGTTTGCCTCCGGGCCTCCACGTGCCGATTCTGCGACCATAGGCTCGGCAGCGGGCTGATCCCGTACACCAGGCTCGGCCCATGACCCGTGCCCCAACGAAAGACAACTGATGCGTGAGAGTTACCACGAGAACCTGAACAGTGTGGTCGACGACCTGGTCACGATGACCGAGGCCGTGCAGACCGCCGTCCGAATGAGCACGAAGGCCCTGCTTGAAGCTGACCTCGCTACCGCTGAGGCAGTGATCTCGGCTGATGCCGCGCTGGACGTGCAGCACGACGACCTGGAGGCCCGCTGCTTCTCCCTGCTCGCCCGGCAGTCCCCGGTCGCCGGTGAGCTGCGGACGATCGTGGCCGCGATGCGAATGGTGGCCGATCTGGCGCGGATGGGCGATCTGGCGGCGCACGTCGCCAAGATTTCGCGCCTGCGCTACCCCGAGAAAGCCGTCCCCGAGGGCTTGGTCCCGAACTTCACCTTGATGGCCCGCGTCGCCGAAGAGATGGTCCAGACCGCCGGACGCGCCTTGCGGGAACGCAACGCTCACGATGCCGCCAAGCTGGCCGACAGCGATGAGGAGATGGACGAACTGCGCAAGGGTCAGTTCCGCGTGCTGATGAGCAAGGACTGGCCGTACTCGGTCGAATCCGCCGTCGATGTCGCCCTCCTGGGCCGCTACTACGAGCGGATCGCCGATCACGCCGTGATCATGGCCGGACGCGTGATCTACGTGGTCACCGGCACCCATCCCGAGGGTGATAACTGGACCACCGCCTGATCTGACAACCAGTCGCCTACAAGCCGTCACCGGCTGGGACGCCCCTCGTACGTCTGTTCGAAAAACTGTCGGTGGCGGCTTGTAGCGTTGTTGGTATGGAGGAGCTGCAGAACCAGGACGCGTCCACGGCGCGGGTGATGCTGCTCGGGCTGGTCGATGCGGTGTTCGACGAACACGCCGCCCAGGTTCGCCAGGTGGAGTTCATCCGCGATCTGTGTGTCGTGTTCTCGGCGCTGGACCGGACTCCTCCGGTGTTGCCCGGGCAGGAACGGCTGATCCCCTGCGGGGCGGACGGCACACCACTCGTCGCCGAACATCTAGCGACCGAGATCGGGCCGTTGCTGCGGATGTCGATCGAACGAGCGGGCATGCTGATCGCCGATTCGATGAACCTGATCGTGCGGCATCCGCTGCTGTGGGCGGCCACCCGAGCGAACCGGGTGACCGTGTGGCAAGCCAAACAGATCGCCCGCACCACCGCCGAAGCCGGGCTCAGCCAGCAAGCCGCCGCCTGGGTTGATGAACAGATCGAACCCGCCCTCGGGCACCTCGCCGGGGGACGACTCCGACGCCGCCTCGCCGGGCTGATCGCCCGCGCCGACGTCGAGCTCGCCACCAAGAAAGCAGCCCAAGCGCGGCAGGCACGGTTCGTCCGGATCACCCACAACGGCGACGGCACCGCGTTTATCGTCGCCCGCACCGACGCCGTCGACGCCCTCCGGCTGAACACCATGCTCACCCAGATCGCGGGGCAACTCCGCTACGCCGGCGACACCAACGACCACGACGTGCTCCGCGCGACCGCGCTCGGGGTGCTCGCCGACCCCGGCCAGGCGATTGCGCTCCTGGCCGGACCCGACGACACCGACACCGGCGAGGGACAGCCCCACAAGAGGCGGAAGAAGAAGTCCCGACCGAAAGCGGAGCTGGTCGTGCACTTCACGCCCGGTGAACACGTCGGACGCTGCGACCAACTCGGACCGGTCCTCGCCGAACAAATCCGCGGCTGGCTCGGCCACCACCACGTCACCGTCCGACCTGTGATCGACCTGAGCGACAACCCGGCCGTCGACGCCTACGAAATCCCCACCCCGATCGCCCGCATCACCCGCTGGCGGAATCCGTTCGACATCTTCCCCTACGCCAGCCGAGCCTCAACCGGCCTGGATTTGGACCACACCATCCCCTACGACCACAGCGAGGAGCGTCCCGCTGGACAGACCAACCCGAACAACCTGGGACCGACCAGCCGACGACCGCATCGAGCCAAGACGCATTCCGGGTGGGAAGTCTCCCAACCCTTCCCCGGCATCTTCTACTGGACCTCACGCCTCGGCTTCCGCTACCAAGTCGACGCCACCGGCAGCCAACAACTCCCCGACGACCAGAAACCCGGCCAGCCCGTCCCCACCACCGAGGACGGGCGAGGCCCCAGGCCAGCACACACCACCCGGACCGACCTCACCTGGCCGAAAACTGCCCCAAATCGCTTGGTGCTGACGCTTCCCTGATCAGCCAGAACAGGACGCGGTGTCGGAACCCAGGCACGCCGGAAGAGGCCGCAGGGGCGGCAGCCGTTCTTGGCCCCCGCCCCTGCGAGCGCTCTTGGGGAGGTGTTACTACTTCTTGCCCTGGTTCTTGACCGCCTCGATCGCGGCCGCGGCGGCGTCGGGATCGAGGTACTTGCCACCGGGGGTCAACGGACGCAGATCGTCGTCCAGTTCATAGAGCAGCGGGATGCCCGTAGGAATGTTCAGCCCCGCGATGTCGGCGTCGCTGATCCCGTCCAGGTGCTTCACCAGTGCCCGCAGCGAGTTGCCGTGCGCGGTGACCAGGGTGGTCTTGCCGTCGCGCAGGTCCGGCACGATCGCGTCGTACCAGTAGGGGAGCATCCGGACGACGACGTCCTGGAGGCACTCGGTCAGCGGGCGGGCCTCGGTGGGCAGGAACGCATAGCGATCGTCGTTGACCTGGGTGTACTCGTTGTCGGCGTCGATCACCGGCGGCGGGGTGTCGTAGGAGCGACGCCACAGCATGAAGTTCTCTTCGCCGTAGGTGGCCAGGGTCTCGGACTTGTTCTTGCCCTGCAGGTTTCCGTAGTGCCGCTCATTGAGCCGCCAATGGCGCCGCACCGGAATCCAGTGCCGGTCACACCCGTCCAGGGCGAGGTTGGCGGTGTGGATCGCCCGACGCAGCACAGAGGTGTGCAGGACGTCGGGGAGCAATCCCTCTTTCTTGAGGAGTTCGGCGCCGCGCTTAGCTTCGCCAATACCCTTCTCGTTGATATCGACGTCCACCCAACCGGTGAACAGATTCAACGCGTTCCACTCGCTCTCGCCGTGGCGAAGCAGGATCAAATTGGCACTCATGGAGCCGAGCCTAGCGGTGCAAGACCCCCCTGGCACCAGCCCCAAACGCATCCATGGAACGGCAGAATCGGCCCATGACTAGCCGAGTAGCCGTCGTCACCGGAGCCAGCAGTGGGATCGGGGCGGCGAGCGCCCGGGTGCTGGCCGCAGCGGGCTTCCAGGTCATCTGCGCCGCCCGGCGCCGGGACCGGCTGGACGCCCTCGCCGCGGAGATCGGCGGGGTCGCGGTGACCTGCGACGTCACCAACGACGACGACGTGACGGCCCTGGCTGAGGTTGCCGGGCCGGACGTCTCCGTCCTGGTGAACAACGCCGGCGGGGCCTTCGGCCTCGAACCGGTGGCCTCAGCCGATGTGGACGCGTGGCAGCGGATGTACGCCGTGAACGTCCTCGGCGCCGCCCGCGTGACCAAGGCCCTGCTACCGGCTCTGACCGCCGCCAACGGGGTGCTGATCTTCGTCACCTCGACCGCCGCGGATGCCGCCTACGAGGGTGGCGCCGGTTACTGCGGGGTCAAGGCCGCCGAGCGCTCGCTGGTCGGCGCGTTGCGCCTGGAGCAGTTCGATCAGCCCATCCGCATCTGCGAGATCTCCCCCGGCATGGTGCGAAGCGACGAGTTCGCCCTGACCCGCTTCGGCGGCGATCAGGCCAAAGCCGACGCCGTTTACGCCGGTGTCGCCGAACCGCTCACCGCGGACGACGTGGCCGAGGCTATCGGCTGGATCGCCACCCGCCCCGCCCACGTGAACATCGACCGGCTGACCATCCGTCCGCGCGCCCAGGCGGCCAACCACAAGGTTCACCGGACGTCCTGACCCCGCGCGTGAGGCTCAGGCCCTCGGCGACCGCCTTCAACTTGTTCAGACCCCGCTCGAAGTCACGACCCAACGCCTGCTCCATCTTGAGCAGGCGGTAGAACAGCCGTCCGAAGAAGCCCTGCTGACCGGTCATGGTCCAGGTGACCTGGGTTTCGTCCCCTTGGGGACGGAGGTCGAGCCGGACGTGGTTGGTCGCCTTGAACGGCTTGACGAAGGCCAGATCCAGCTCGATCAGCTCGGGAGCTGAGGCCACAATCGTCATGGAACCCTGCCCGGCCTTTGAGTTTCCCGACCAGTCATGCCGAGCCCCCACACCCGTCTGGGCCCCGGTGTAGGTGTGCGTCATGCCCGGGTCGAGTTCCTCCCACGGCGACCACGACACCCACTGCCGGAAATCGTTGATCAGGGCATGGACGCGCTGCGGTGCCGCTGCGATCTGGACGCTACGTGCGATCGAGAACTCACTCATGGGCACCACCGTAAGGCAGCCCGTCGGAGAATCAGGATTCGGCTGCCTGGTGATTCGCCGTCCAGGCACGCTCACAAGCTCGGTCAGGACGGTCGAATCCACGGCCGACAACCGCTTCAGATACAGGCATCCCTTGCCCACCGTGTGCGGGCCGAGCGCCTCCAGCAGGTCGCCGTTGCTCCCGTAATAGATGAGCCCGTAGAGGGTCAAGGCGGCCTTGCGGGCCGCCAGACCCACCGCGAACCACTCGTGCTGAACGCCGTCGACGGTCTTGTAGGGCATGCGACCGAACCCGATCACCGAATCGCCCCAGACCGACGGTTCCGCCCCGGTCACCCGGGCCATCAACGCCGTCACGTCGCGGGCGTCCTCTCGACGCCGCGGATCAGCGACCTCGGCTAGGACGTCCTCGACGCTGCGGGAACTCGGGATCGTGACACGCTCGGCCATGGGCCGAGTATCGCAGTTACCCCCAGCGGCCCAACAGGGCTCAGTCGAGTTCGATCAGGGCTTCGCCACCCTGCACGGCGTCGCGCTCGGCGACAAGAATCCGCGCCACCTTGCCCGCTCCGGGTGCCGTGATCTCGGTCTCCATCTTCATCGCCTCAAGCACCAAGAGGACCTGACCTTCGGCGATCTCCTCGCCTTCGGAGACCAGGATCCGGGCGACCGAACCCGACAGCGGTGCCACCACGGCGTTGGACGAGGCAGCCTTGACCGAGGCGGTGACCGGAGTGGAGTGCGCCGCCCCGCCACCGATCACGATCGCCCCTGGACCGGGACGCTCCGGCTCCTCGACGTCGACCTCGATGTCGTAGGCGATGCCATTGACTGTGACCTTGAGTTTCATCTCGCTCTTCCTCAGCTCTGCCGCAGGTGGAGCGGCTGGTGAACGTGTTGCAGCCTGCGGGTGCCTGACCGCCAGGACCCCGACTGTGCGAACTGCGCTTGCCGCTTTTTGGCCCGGTGCCCCAGGAAGGCGGCAACGGCGGCGGCGATCGCCACCAGGGTTTCCTCCGGAACGTCTTTGCTCAGCAGCCGGAGCTCTTTGACCTCCACCTCGAGGTGGTCGATCCGGTCAGTCAGGGACTTGACCAGCTCCAACAGCGCCGCGTCGTGATTTTCGCTCATGTCGCTTCCGATCAGACCGGGCCGAGGCCGTGCTTCTTGGCCGGACGCAGCTGCCGCTTGGCGACCAGCATTTCGAGCGCCATGGCCACCTTTCGACGCGTGTCACCCGGGTCGATGATGTCATCGACCAGCCCGCGCGAAGCGGCCACGAACGGCGTGGAGAAGGTCTCGCGGTACTCCTCGACCAGCTCGGCCCGACGTGCTGCGGGATCCTCCGCTTCAGCGATCTCGCGGCGGAACACCACCGACGCGGCCCCTTCAGCACCATCACGGCGATCTCGGCCGTGGGCCAGGCGAAGACCTGGTCAGCACCCATGTCTTTGGCGGCCATCGCGATGTAAGCGCCGCCGTAGGCCTTGCGCAGCACGACGGTGATCTTCGGCACGGTGGCCGCGGCGTAGGCGTACAGCATCTTGGCGCCATGGCGGATGATCCCGCCATGCTCCTGGGCGACGCCGGGCAGGAAGCCGGGCACGTCGACCAGGGTGACGATCGGAATGTTGAACGCGTTGCAGAAGCGGACGAACCGGGACGCCTTGTCAGAGGCATTGATGTCGAGGACGCCGGCCATCACCATCGGCTGGTTGGCCACGATGCCGATGCTCTTGCCGTTGATCCGGGCGAAGCCGACCACCATGTTCATGGCGTAGCCGGCCTGGACTTCGAGGAAGTCGGCGTGGTCGACCATGCGTCCGATCACGGCCCGCACGTCGTAGCCCTTGGTGCCCTCCACCGGAACGATGTCGTGCATCGCCAGGTCGTACTCGACGTACGGATCGGGATCCATGACGGGCGGATCCTCGGTGTTGTTCTGCGGCAAGAAGCTGAGCAGCTTCTGCGCGATCAGAATCGCCTGCTCGTCATTGTCGGCAACGAAGTGGTTCACCCCGGAGACGGCCATGTGGGTGTCGGCGCCACCGAGACCGTCCTGGGTCACCTTCTCGCCGGTGACCTGTTCGATCACGCTCGGTCCGGTGATGAACATGTGCGCCTTGCGGGTCTGAATGACGAAGTCCGTCAGGGCCGGCGAATAGGCCGCGCCGCCGGCGCAGGGGCCGGCGATGATCGAAATCTGCGGCACCGCCCCCGACAGCAGGACGTTGGCGTAGAACACCTGGGCGTAGCCGGAGAGCGAGTCGATGCCCTCTTGCACCCGGGCGCCGCCCGAATCATTGATGAAGACGAACGGGGTGCCGCAGGTGAGGGCGGACTCCATCATCTCCACCACCTTCTTGCTGTGGATCTCGCCGGCCGACCCACCAGCGACGGTGAAGTCCTGGCTGGCGATGTGCACCGGGCGACCCAACACGGCACCGGTTCCGGTGACCACGCCGTCGGCCGGCATGATCGCCTTGTCCATCCCGAAGGTGACCGTCCGGTTCTTGCGGAACAGCCCGATCTCCTGGAAGGTGCCTTCGTCGATCAGGGCCTCGATCCGCTCCCGAGCGGTCATCTTGCCCTGGGCGCGTTGCTTGGCCAGCTTGGCTTCGCCGCCACCGGCTCGGGTCTCCAGCCGCTTGGCCAGCAGCTCCTCGACCCGCTTCTCCATGCTCTTCGACTTCTTCGACACGCTGGTCACGCCCTCTCAACGGTCACGCTGTGCTCGCGTCCGCCCATCGAAACCCGGTACTTGATCGGACCACTGACCGCCTGGGCGGAATCGGAGGAGGCAGCCGCACGCGCAGCCATTTCCTTGGCCGTTTTGCCAACGTTCTTCGGCCCATCGGGCCGACTGGCGAAGAAGGTGGTGGCCACGCTCGGGAACATCGCGTAGGTGAGCACGTCCTCGTCCGTGCCGTCGAAGCCGTCGAGCTTGCCGGCGGAGGCGACCAACGTGTCCCATTCCGGAGCAATCAGGTCGGCCGGACGGACCGTGATCGGGTCCTTCTTGGCTTGCGCCCGGGCGATCTCGATCACCTCGGGGGTGCGCTCACCCATGCATTCGCCGTAGTAGCCGAGCATCAGGTCGGCGAACTCGCCGGTCATCACCTTGTACTTGCCCATCAGCACGTTGAACACGGCCTGGCTGCCGACGATCTGGCTGGAGGGAGTGACCAGGGGCGGGTGGCCAGCATCGGCCTTGACCCGCGGCACCTCCTCCATCACCTCACGGATCCGGTCGCCGGCGCCCTGCTGCTTCAGCTGCGACTCCATGTTGGAGAGCATGCCGCCGGGGATCTGGCTGGAGAAGATGTCGGTGTCGACCAGGGTGGCCGACTCGAAGGCCGCGTACTTGGGTCGGACGCCGGCGAAGTGATCGCGGATCCGAAGCAGGCGCTCCATGTCGAGGTTCGTGGTGTACGGGGTGCCCTCCAGCATGGCCACGAGCGTTTCGGTCGGGTTGTGCCCCGGGCCGAGCGACATCGAGGAGATCGCGGTGTCGACCACGTCCGCCCCGGCCTCGATCGCCTTCATCAGCGAGACCAGGGTGACGCCGGTGGTGGCGTGGCAGTGCACGTTGATCTGCGTGCTCTCGCCGTAGGTCTCTTTGATTCCGCGGATGATCTCGTAGGCAGGCTGCGGCTGGAGCAGCGCCGCCATGTCCTTCAGCGCGAGCGACTCGGCCCCCATGTCGAGCAGCTGGCCGGCGAGCTTCACGTAGCCCTCGACGGTGTGCAGCGGCGACATGGTGTAGCAGATGGTGCCCTGGGCGTGCTTGCCGGTCTTCTTCACCGCGGCCATGGCGTGGGCCATGTTGCGGGGGTCGTTCAGGGCGTCGAAGACCCGGAAGACGTCCATGCCGTTCTCGGCCGACTTCTGGACGAAGTGCCGCCCCAACACTCGACGCTCCAGTAACCCGCCTGATCGATGTCGGCGCACGCGTCGACCATGTCTTCCATGGCCATTCGGGTCGCCATCAGGCTCTGGTGAGCATCTCGGAGGGCGACCTCGGTCACACCAATGGTTCGCTGACTCATGGGATGAATCTTGTCACCATTACTACTACTCGTCGTCGTAGAATCTGAAAATCTAGAGGCGTGAGACGAATCGTCTCAGCGGACGACTATCCCTGACGACGGATGGTCGGCAGACGCTTCTTGAACTCGGCCTCGAAGAGGTCCTTGACCGCCTGGGAGTCCACCACGCCGTTCAGCGAGGGGAGGCTACCCCCGGCAGCGCGCTGGCAGACCACCAACCAGGCCTGCCCCATGGCCAGGGTGAAACCGCTCGCCACGCCCGCACTGATCACCCCACCGGCGACCGTTCCGGCGCCCGGCACCAGCTTGAGCAGGTTGGTCACGGCGGTGCGTCCCAGCGTGGTCGCAGCGGACGTGGAGGCGATCGCCATCAGGGCCGCGCGGTCGAACGAGATCTTGTAGAGCTGGGCGATCCGACCCATCATCGCCAACTGCAAGGGCACCAGCATCGCCGCCGACGAGAACGGGATCGGCACCGCCGCTGCGGCAGCGGCCGCGGCTACCGTGGCGCCGATGTGTCGCTGGGCGTGGAGCGCCTTCGTCGCAAGATCGATGGCTTGCGCCGCCGCGAGAGCTCCGTGGACCGACTCAGGAGCAACCTGAAACGTGGCGTTCAACACCTCGATCAAGCCGAAGGGCGGCTGACCAGTGAACTGGTCCCTCATCGCGTAGGTCATGAACGGACGTCCGCCCACGATCGGGAGTTGCCGGGCCTCGATCTGGCGGGCCAACTCCACCGCGTCGGGGTGGAACTGCCCCTCGCGCATCGGCACCTGGGTGAAGACCACGAGCACCGGGACGCCCAACTTGTGCAGGGTGCGGATGAAGGTCGCCTCGACCTCCTCGAAGCGTCGATCCATCCCGCGGATGCAGTACCAGGCGACGTGGATCTGTTCCCCGACCGGCTTGCCCCGGGTCTGCTGGACGGCCTTGGTCACCTCTTTGATCAGTTCGGCGTCGTCGCGTCCGATCTCGATTCCTCGGGTGTCGATCACCCCGAGCGTGCCGCGTTGATCCAGATAGAGGTGCGACCCCAGGGTGACCGGGGCGCCGATTCCGGTGGCGGCCACCGGCTCGCCGAAGATCGCATTGATCAGGGTGGACTTGCCCACGCCGGTCTTGCCGAAGATGGCCAGGTTGAAGCGGCCGATCAGTTCGGCTTGCTTGTCGAACTCGGCACGGAAGGACTCGGTGAACCACTGCGTCACGCCCCCAGGGTAGGGCGCGCCCGAGCGGGCGCCGGAAGACCGCCGACGTCGTGGAAGAGTTGTGCCGTGCAGCACACCGAAAACTCGACGAACCTGCGTGGGTTGGCCGCGGCCGGCGCGACAGTCCTCTTCGGCTTCGGACTCTCGCTGGCCGCGCTTCTGGCCCGGGATCAAACCGAGGGCTCCACGATGAGCGGGGCCACCCATTACATGGGACTGTTGATGATCAACCAGCCGCTCAACCTGCTTTGGTTCATGGCCGGCCCCGCGCTGATCGTTGAGGGGATCGCGATCATCGGCATGATCGGCGCCTACCGCCCAGCCGCCCGCCGCTGGACCGGACCCCTGGTCAGCCTCGGCAACCTGCTGGCCGGGCCGCTGATGCTGTCAGCCTCCCTGCATGTGCTGCTGAACCTCGTGATCAGGCTCACCGCCAGCGGCCTGTGGCGCGGACCGGCCGACTGGATCGCGATCGGGTTGCTGCTGGCGCAGACGGTCCCGATGCTGATGTTGACCACCCTCGAAGTGCAGGCCGTCGCCGGAGTGGTCGACCATGCTGACCCTGAGGCGACCCGGCGACACCGTCGCCGTCACGCCGCCTGGCTGGCGGCCGCGATGGCCCTGATTCACCTGGCCATGATCTTCGGGATGGTCGATCCGCGGCTGATGGGCTGGGTCGGACCGGCCCACATCCACCCCTGACCGGCTAGCTTTCTCCCATGCTGGGACCACTCCTCGCCCTCGGGGCCGCCGTCAGCTACGGGATCGCCGACTTCGGTGGCGGCATGTTGTCCCGGCGACGTCCGGCGGCGGCTGTGGTGGGGGTCACTCAAGGCTCCTCGCTGGTCGTCTTGCTGGTCGGGCTGATCGTGGTCGGGTTCCCGGACACCACCGCGTGGTTGCCTTGGTCTGTCGTGGCCGGCGCCTGCGGGGCGATCGGGCTCGTCGCCTTCTATCGGGCGTTGGCCTTCGGGACCATCGGCGTCGTCTCCCCGATCAGCGCGCTGGGGTTCGGCATCCCGGTGATCATTGGCCTGGTCACGGGGGACGACCCCTCCAGCGTCCAATTGCTGGGCATCGGGATCGCCGCGTTAGGTGCGGTCGCGGCTTCAGGTCCGGAGTTGAAGGGTGAAGAGCACGTCAAGGCCCAGGCCGTCTGGCTGGCGGCACTGTCCGGCGTCGCGTTCGGCGTGACCATTTACTCCCTGACCAGAGGCGGCGAGTCCTCCACCTACCTGACTCTGGTCGGGATGCGGGTCACCAGCGTGACCGGCTTCGTCATCGCGGCCCTGGTGATGCGCAGTCTGGGTGGAGTCACCGTGAAGGACCTGCCCGCCATGACCGCCGTCGGGATGATGGACGTCCTGGCCAACGGCCTCCTCGCCTGGGCCTCCACGATGGACCTGCTCTCGATCACCGCGGTGCTGTCGGCGCTCTACCCGGTGGTCACGGTCGGCCTGGCTGCGGTGATCCTCAAAGAGCGACTCAAGACCATCCAGAAGATCGGTGTGGCATTGGCCTTCCTCGGTATCGGGTTGATCGCCGCCGGCTGAGCTGTCCAAGCTCGCCAGTTGGCGGTGCTCGGCATCTGGGAGCGTGCAGGAATTGTCAGCGATTCGTCCTAGGGTGTCCCTAGCATTTCGCCCACCCCGGCGACCCAGAACCACCGCTTCCAGGAGGCGACGTGAACATCTTCCGGACGAAGTCGATCGAGCAATCCATTGCCGACACCGACGAGCCTGAGTACCAGCTCAACAAGTCATTGACGGCGCTCGACCTGACCGTCTTCGGGGTCGGCGTGGTGATCGGCGCCGGCATCTTCACCCTCACCGGACGCGTGGCGCACCAGATGACCGGCCCCGCGATCATCCTCAGCTTCATCATCGCCGCCTTCGGCTGCGCCTTGGCCGCCATGTGTTACGCGGAGTTCGCCTCCACCGTGCCCGTCTCCGGCTCGGCCTACACCTTCTCCTACGCCAGCCTCGGCGAGATCGTCGCCTGGATCATCGGCTGGGACCTGATTCTCGAGATGTTCCTCGGCGCCTCGGTGGTGGCCCAGGGCTGGAGCGCCTACCTCGGCGTCTTCCTGGAGAAGATCGGCATCATCCTGCCTCCGCAGATCAGCTACGGCGGGCCGGTCGACCTGGTCGCGGTCTCGCTGATTCTGGTGCTGGGCACCCTGGTCACGGTCGGGATCAAGGAGTCCATGCGGGTCAACATGGTGCTGGTCGCGGTGAAGTTGTTCATCGTGCTGTTCGTCATCTTCGCCGGCCTGGCGTTCGTCGATGCCGGGAACTACGCGCCCTTCATCCCCGAACCGATGGCCACCGAAACGACGCAGGGGTGGACGCAGCCGCTGCTCCAGTTCCTCACCGGGTCGGCTCCCCTGGCCTTCGGCTGGAGTGGGGTGCTCACCGGCGCGGCCCTGGTCTTCTTCGCCTACATCGGCTTCGATGTGGTGGCCACGACGGCGGAGGAGACCAAGAATCCGCAGCGTGACCTGCCGATCGGCATCATCGCCTCGCTCGTGATCTGCACCGTGCTGTACTGCGCGGTCGCTCTGGTCGTGACCGGCATGGTCCCCTATGACCAGCTGGATCCGAAGGCCGCCCTGGCCAACGCCTTCGCCCACCACGGTCAGAACTGGATGGCAACCCTGATCGCCGCGGGAGCCGTGGCCGGCCTGACCACCGTGGTGCTGACCCTGCTGATCGGCGCCACCCGGATCATCTTCGCGATGAGCCGCGACAACCTGCTCCCGATGCGGATCGCGCAGGTGCACCCGCGCTTCCGGACCCCCTGGTTGATCACCATGGGCGTCACGGTGGTCTGCGCCGTCATCGCCGGTGTGACGCCGGTCGGCGTGTTGGAGGAGATGATCAACATCGGGACGCTGTCCGCCTTCATCCTGGTCTCGATCGCGGTGCCGGTGCTGCGCAAGAAGCGACCCGACCTGAAGCGCGCCTTCCAGGTGCCCTTCTCCCCCGTGGTTGCCTTGGCTCTCGGCGGCGGTGTGCGCCTACCTGACGCTCAACCTGACCATTGAGACCTGGGTGCGGTTCATCGTCTGGATGGCGATCGGCTTCTTGATCTACTTCCTGTACGGCATGCGCAAGTCACGGCTGGCCACCGGCGCTCCGATCCGCTCCGACATGCTCGAGCAGATGGATCGGGGCCACACTCCTCGGTCCTGAAGCCAACAACGCCGAAGGGTTGACAACCGACTACGGTTGTCAACCCTTCGGCGTTGTCGAGTTCAAGTAGACTCGGTCGCTGTTCCTCTCACATCGGAGTTTTGCATGCCCATCCGCGAAGACCTGCGCAACGTCGCGATCATCGCCCACGTCGATCACGGCAAGACCACGCTGGTCGACGCCATGCTGTGGCAGTCCGGTGCCTTCCGGGAGAACCAGGACGTGGACAAGCGCGTGATGGACTCCATGGACCTGGAGCGCGAAAAGGGGATCACGATCCTGGCCAAGAACACCGCGGTGGACCACATCCGCCCCGACGGCTCGTCGGCCAGGATCAACATCATCGACACCCCCGGCCACGCCGACTTCGGCGGCGAGGTGGCGCGCGGCCTCGAAATGGTCGACGGGGTGTTGCTTTTGGTGGACGCCTCAGAGGGCCCGCTCCCCCAGACCCGCTTCGTGCTGCGCAAGGCGCTGGCCAAGCACCTACCGATCGTGGTCGTGATCAACAAGGTGGACCGGCACGACGCCCGGATCAGCGACGTGGTGGACGAGGTCTACGAACTGTTCCTCGACCTGCTCGATGAGGAGGAGTCGCACAAGCTCGACTTCCCGATCGTTTTCTGCGCAGCCAAAGCCGGCCGCGCCTCACGGACCCAGCCCGCGGACGGTGCGTTCCCCGATTCGGAGAATCTGGAGCCCCTGTTCGACGTGATCATGGAGTCGATCCCGGCACCCACGTACACGGAAGGCGCCTCGCTGCAGGCCCACGTGACCAACCTGGACGCCTCCCCCTACCTGGGTCGGCTGGCTCTGTGCCGGGTGATCGAGGGCACGATGAAGCGCGGTCAGACCGTGGCTTGGTGCAAGGCCGACGGCACGGTGACCAACGTCCGGCTCTCGGAGTTGCTGATCACCCAGGCCCTGGACCGGGTACCGGCCGACTCGGCCAGCCCCGGCGACATTGTCGCCATCGCGGGCATCCCCGACATCATGATCGGCGAAACGCTCTCCGACCCCGACAACCCCAAGCCGCTGCCGCTGATCCACGTCGACGAGCCGTCCATCTCGATGACCATCGGCATCAACACCTCCCCGCTGGCCGGCAAAGTGGGCAAGAAGCTCACCGCCCGCCTGGTCAAGGCGCGGCTCGACCAGGAACTGGTCGGCAACGTCTCGATCCGGGTGCTGCCGACCGATCGTCCCGACACCTGGGAAGTCCAAGGACGAGGCGAGCTGCAGCTGGCCGTCCTGGTCGAGATGATGCGCCGCGAGGGTTTCGAGCTCACCGTCGGCAAGCCGCAGGTGCTGACCAAGCTGGTCGACGGCAAGTTGCACGAGCCGGTGGAACGCTTGACCATCGACATCCCTGAAGACCACGTCGGCACGGTGACCCAGCTGATGGGCACCCGGCGGGCCAGGATGGAGCAGATGATCAACCACGGCACCGGCTGGGTGCGGGTGGAGTACGTGATTCCGGCCCGCGGCCTGATCGGCTTCCGGACCGAGTTCCTCACCCAAACGCGCGGCACCGGCATCATGAACCACGTCTTCGAGGGCTACGAGCCCTGGGCCGGCGAGATCACCACCCGCTCGACCGGGTCCCTGATCGCCGACCGCACCGGCGTGGTCACCTCCTACGCGTTGTTCAACCTGCAAGAGCGCGGCGTGCTGTTCGTCGGTCCGACCGAGGACGTCTATGAGGGCATGATCGTGGGCGAGAATCCCCGCTCCGACGACATGGACGTCAACCCGACCAAAGAGAAGAAGCTGACCAACGTCCGCTCCTCGACCGGTGACGAGTTGGAGCGTCTGATCCCGGCGCGCCTGCACACCTTGGAGCAGGCGCTGGAGTTCTGCCGTGAAGACGAGTGCCTCGAAGTGACGCCGAAGAACGTCCGGATGCGCAAGGTCGAACTCAACGCCAACGATCGGGCGAAGAGCCGGAACCGGGCCAAGAAGCCCTGACCCGGTAAGGCCTCAGTGGGCGGTCTTGGCCTGCTCCTGCTTGCGGGGGATCAGGTGCATGATCGCCACCACGAGACCACCGACGACGAGCCCCAGTGCCGCCGAGGCCAGCGTGTTCACCGTCCAGCCGAGCGCCCCACCGATCGAGGGGACGGCTGCGGCGACAGCCTCTTCGGCGTGGTGCACCAACTCATAGAGCGGGTGCCAGCCCAGGTCGTCCAGCCCGACCAGCAGGATGTGGCCACCGACCCAGAGCATGGCGGCGATGCCGACGGTGGAGAGCACGGAGAGCAACGTCGGCATGAACTTGACCAGCGCCAGGCCGAACCGCTGCGCGGTGGGCGAGGTCCGTTCGGCCAGGTGGAGGCCCACGTCGTCCATCTTCACGATCAGAGCGACCACCCCATAGACCATCGCGGTGATGCCGATCGCCACCACCACCAGGATCAGCAGCCGCGACCAGAAACCCTCGTCGGCCACCTCGTTCAAGGCGATCACGATGATTTCGGCGGAGAGAATGAAGTCCGTCCGGACGGCACCGGCCACCATCTGGTCCTCCTGCTCACGACCCTGCGCGGCGGCGGGGAGATCGGCTTCGTGCGCCTTGTCGTGGCCGCTGATCTTCTCCCAGATCTTCTCCGCGCCCTCGAAACAGAGGTAGGTGCCGCCCACCATCAGCAGCGGCGTCAACAGCCAAGGGACGAACTGGCTGAGCGCGAGCGCTGCTGGCACGATGAAAAGCAGCTTGTTACGCAGCGAACCGATGGCGATCCGCTTGATCATCGGCAACTCGCGATCGGCGGTGAAGCCGTGCACGTAGCGGGGGGTGACGGCGGTGTCGTCGACCACCACCCCGGCCGCTTTGGCGCTGGCCCGGGCTGCCGCCGCGGCCACGTCATCGACCGAGGCCGCCGCCAGTTTCACCATGGCCGCAATGTCGTCCAGTAGCGCCGCAAGTCCGCCGCTCATCGGCTCGTCCTCTCCTCGGCGGACGCCAAGCCGGGTCCGCAGTACAACACCGGGAAAGGATACGGGGCGAGCTCGCCAGGGCCTACGCTGACGCCATGTCAACGGAGTTGCCGATCCTGGAGCCGGTGGAGCAACGCGTCCTGGGCAGCCTGCTGGAGAAGCAACAGACCGTTCCGGCGTCCTACCCCTTGTCGCTGAACTCGCTGCGCGTGGCGTGCAATCAGACCTCGAGCCGCGACCCGGTGAGCGACTATGACGACAAGACGATCGAGGACGTGGCGCGCTCGCTGAAGGCCCGCGGCCTGCTGCGGATCGTCTGGGCCGGGGCCGGGTCACGCACGCTGAAGTACCACCAACTGCTCGACGAGACCCTGTCCCTGCAGCCGGACGAACGGGCGCTGCTCTGCGTGCTGTTGCTACGCGGCGCCCAGTCCCCCGGCGAGCTGAAGACCCGCACCGAGCGGATGCACGGCTTCGCCGACCGCGCCGAGGTGGAGGCCACGCTGCAGCGGATGGCTGCGCTGGGGGCTCCGCTCGTCCGTCAACTTCCCCGACGTGCCGGGCAGCAGGACCATCGCTGGATCCACCTGCTCGGAGCAGCGCCGGCCGAAGCCGTGGCGCTGGTGTCAACCGCAGCCACCCGGGAGTCCGTCCTGGCCGATGGACCCGCGGCCCGCGATGCCGCCGTGATCGCCTATTACGACCAGATCGCCGACGACGAGGCCGAGCGGGTTGGAGAGGAACTGCCGCTCAAACCCTTCGACCTGTGGCTGTTGGACGTCGCCTCGGCTGCCGGTGACGCGCCGATCGCGGACGTGGGCTGCGGACCGGGGCAGATCGCGGCCTTCCTGGCCGACTCCGGCGCACGCGTCAGCGGGTTCGACTTCTCGCCGGCCATGATCGCCAGGGCCCGGGCCGACTTCCCCGACCTCGACTTCCAGGTCGGCAAGCTCAGCTCGCTCTTACTCCCGGCGACCGCGCCGGCCTGGGGGGCGATCATCGCCTGGCACTGCCTGACCCATCTGGCGCCGTCAGAACTGGCGGGAGCCGTGGCCAGCTTGGCCCGCGTCCTCGCTCCGGGTGGCTGGTTGGCCCTTGCGATGGAGGCAGGCTTCGACCTGCGGCCGATCGCCGAGGGCGTCGCCGTCGTCAGGCACGACAAGGACGAGCTCCTCGCCGCGGTGCTCGCCGCCGGACTGACCGAGGTGGAGTGGTTCCGACGTGGCCCCTACCCCGGGGAGTCCGGGGAGCAGCTGTTCGTCCTGGCCAGATCGCGGGCGTAACGCCGGGGCCCGGCCGGGAACTTAGCAGGTATGAAACCCCACGACCCGGCCGCGCTGGCGACTCTCTTCGCTGAGCACAGCCACGCCGTCCGCCGCTACGCCGCCCGCAGGATCGCCTTCGATTCGGTGGACGACGTGGTCGCCGACGTGTTCGCCATCGCCTGGCGCAAAGGTGTGCCGCCGCACGCTCGTCCGTGGCTGTATCGGACGGCCGCGCACGTGATCGGCCATCACCACCGCAGCGAAACCCGTCGCCTCCGCCACGAGCGGTCGGGCGGCGAGGACAGTCCGGCGCCGGACGAAGCGGAGCGGATCGCTCAGCAGGTCATGGTCGAACGCGGCCTGGCCGACCTACCGCCAAACGACGCCGAGATCCTTCGCCTGGCCTATTGGGAAGACCTCAGCAGCGCCGACATCGCACGCGTGATCGGCTGCTCCGAGGGTGCGGCTCGAGTCCGGCTGCATCGCGCCCGGGGGCGACTCCAGGCGCTTCTCTTCCCCGACAACATCGACCCCATCCCCACTCTGATCACTCAGGAGACCCGATGAACACCCTGGATTCCCGCCTCCGGGCGAGCGACCCCGCCCACGATCTGCCCAGCTACTCCCCTGCCGAGGCCGACACCCTGCTCGCGAAAGTCACTTCGACCCGCAGCCACCAGTCGCGTCGGACCGCCATCCTCGTGGCCGCTTCTCTGGCGGTCGGAGCGCTGGTCAGCCAGACCCTGCTCCCGTTCGGTGGCGGGGCAACCGCGGCGGCCGCTGACCTGCTCGACCGGGCGTCTCTGATCACCGCGGACCCGCCGTCCCGGCCCGATCAGTACTGGAAGGTCACCACCACGAGTACCACCAGCGACATCCTTGGCGAGGGTGAGTGGGGCGACCCGCTCACCGTCTCGGTGCTGAGAGAGGCCGAGCGTGTCACCTTCATGGCCGTGGACGGCACCCGTCCGAGCTGGTTCTCCGACCGCACTGGCCCCTACACCCGCCAGATCTCCGGACCCCCCACCGCGTTGCCCGAGGTCGGCTGGAGCACCGCCAAGAGGTGGACGTCCAACCTGTCACCTCGTCAATCCGCGGCGGCTGCGCTTGATTTGCCCAGCGATCCCACCCTGCTGAGGGCAGAGTTGTACCGCGCGGCCCACGGCAGGGGGGTATCTCTCGACGGCGAAGTGGTCGTTCTGGTCGCGGACGCGCTGCGGGACCTGCCCATCCCGGCCGCGCTGCGGCAAGCCATGTTCCAGGTCTTGAAGACTATCCCGGGCGTGGACGTGCTGGAGTCAGGGCTCACCTTCGGCGGACGCCATGCGGTCGCGCTCGGACGACTGGAAGCCGTCAGCAGCATCCGTCAAGAGCTGATCTTCGACGCCGACACGGGCGAGTTCCTGGGCGAAAGAGGGGTCTACTCGAACCTACCGGGCCACCCAGCCCAGGAATCGTCGATTCGGCGCGAGCTGGTCGACGCCGTCGACCCGGACGTGGTGGCAACCGCCCGTCACCAGCAGTGCGAAGCCGATGCTGCAGGCAAAGTGGAATGCCGAGTGAAGTAGGGATCAGCCACCCAGCACGTCGCCGAGGTAGGTCGAGATCGCGGCCACGATCTGTTCCTCGGCGACACTGCGGGAGACCGTGGGGAGGCCGTCACCGGCCTGAGGCCCGTAGCGGCCGAAGAAGGCGTGCACCGCACCGTTGAGCACGACCAGTTGGCTGGTCGGGGCGAGCTGCGCCATCCCGGCGCGCAGCTCGTCCGGGGTGGCCAGCTTGTCGTGTTCGGCCGCGACCACCAGGCTCGGCCAGGCGGCCTTGCTCAGGTCTGACCCGGCCGGCGGATAGGCCCCCAGCAACACCAGACCCACCAGCGCGTTGGGTTGACCCGCGGCCCACTGGGCACCCATGGCGCCGCCCAGGGAGTGCCCGATCAGCACGACCCGACGAGAGGAGCCGTAATGGGCGATCAGTCCGGCGGCCCGGTCGCTGTCGGTCACCGCCAGGTCGAACGGCAGCTCGGGAATCACCACCAGATGGCCTAAGCCGGCGAGCCGCCGAGAGAGCCACTCGTACGCCTGCGGACGCACCAGCCCGCCGGGGTAGATGATCACCAGACTCGTGCCCCGGTCTCTGGCCGGCTCGACCACCAGGACACGTCCCTCAACGTCATCGAGTCGCACCCGGGTCGCGGACGAGTCGGCGTCGCTGATCGCGTCCTGCCCCAGGACCAGCGGGGGACGCAGGACGAGCGGCTGGGCCAGGCCGATGGCGTAACCCAGCCCGAGCGTGAGCGCCAACACCAGCACCCGCCGCCACCGGCGAGCCGGGCGCGGGGCCTTCAGATCCCGAGACCGCTCAACGGAGCCGCGGCCGAACATGCAGCCCCACCTCCGGATCGACGAGCGGCTCCTGGGAGGCGGCGATCTCCCCCACGAGCAGTTCGGCGTCCGGCGGCACGCTGCGCTTGACCAGGGCCAACCCGATCGGGCCGAGCTCGAAGTGCCGGGCCGAGGTGCCGACGCGGCCGATCACCCGCCCCTCCAGCAGCAGCTCGGCACCCACCTCGGGCAGGGTGTCGACGCTGCCGTCCAGCAGCAGCAGGGTCAGCCGGCGTGGTGGCCGGCCCAGGTTGTAGACCCGCGCCACCGTCTCCTGGCCGGGATAGCAGCCCTTGCGCAAGTGGACCGCCGGCCCCAACAGGTCACCGACCGGATTGGCTAGTTCATTGGGAATCGTCTTGTCGTCGGTGTCGAGGAAGATCCGGGGAACGCCGTCGGCGATCCGCAGCGCCTCCCAGGCCCAGGTGCCGGCGCGCACCGGGCCGAGCGTGGCCTCCACCTGATCGCGCGGCACGATCCGCGGCCCTGCGGCCCCGCCGGCTGAAGCCGGTGCGATCACCAGGGCGTGGGACGTGGCTCGAGAGGCGATCTCCGCCCGGGCCGCGAAACGCATCCGGGTCAACCAGGCTAAAAGGGCTTCTTCGTGGCCCGGTTCGGTGCTCCCCCACAGCGTTTCGCCGTCGTCAACGGCGGTGAAGGCGTGGGCGAGGTGACCGTGCGCGTCCAGGATGTAGGCCTGCGTCCACACCCCGGGGGCCAGGTCGTCGATCTTCTGCGACACGATGTTGTTCAGCCAGCTGAGCCGATCCGGCCCGGCCACCGTGAACACCGGACGATGCGACAGGTCGACCCCGGCCGCCCCCTCGGCGAGCAGCCGCTGCTCGCGCAGTGGATCGCCGTAATGCCAGGCGACGCCCGCGTCCGGCCCTGCCAGCTGGGGAATCATCGTCGAACCAACGTGGCCCACACGTAGGGGCGCAGCGGATGCTGCTCAGTGGAACGGTCGAAGGAGTACATCAGTTTTCCCTCCACCGTGCCGTAGAGCCGGCGGCCTGAGGTGTAGGCGACCTTGGCGTCAGCGGTGCGCGCGACCGCGTCCGTGATCAGGTCCACCCGGCCCGGGCTGAGCTTGCCGTACCAGACTTCGGCGAAACCGTCCGGGCTGCACATCACCACATCGACAGTGCCGTCCTTGAGTGGCCGCCAGAAGCCGGTCTCCATCATCAGCGGACGCACCGGAGCCCCGGCGGCGTCCACCTCAAAGGTTTGGGCCAGGTAATGCAGATAGTCACCGCCGTTGTCGGCGAAGTCGATCTGCTGGGAGAAGGGGATCTTCTCCTCGCCCGGCCATTCGCGATAGCCGGTTCCTTCCCAGCGACCGCGCAGCCAGGCCAGCCCGATCAGGTCAGGGTTCAGGTCGGAGGGGATTTCGAAGCTCACGCCAGGTTCCTTCGGATCATCGCCGGAGACTCTCCCGGCTGCTCGCGAGTGTAACCAGCGGCGCGGCGGCTTTGTTCCGGGGGCGAATCGCGGCGGCCCGCTAGCCTCACCGTGTGAGAGCGGTCGTGCAGCGGGTGAGTGCGGCGTCCGTCGCGGTGGACGGCGAGCTGATCGGGTCGATCGACTCCCCCGGCCTGGTGGTGCTCCTCGGGGTCACGCACACCGACGATGCGACGATCGCCGACAAGCTGGCCGACAAGATCTGGCAGCTGCGCATCCTCCGCGATGAGCGAAGCTGCGCCGAGCTCGGGGCTCCACTGCTCGTGGTCAGCCAATTCACTCTCTACGCCGACACCCGCAAAGGACGCCGCCCCTCGTGGAGCGCGGCGGCACCGCGTCCGCACAGTGAACCCCTGGTGGAGGAGTTCGTGGCCGCCCTCCGGCGTCGCGGGGCCAGGGTGGAAACCGGTCGTTTCGGCGCCATGATGACGGTCAATCTGGTCAACGACGGCCCGATGACGCTCGTCCTGGATCTGCCTGACTGACCTCGCCCGGCCGTTTCATTCCCCAGGCACCCCCAGAGTTCACTATTGTGACCCTGTCATCGGTTCCGGGGAGGTGGAATGGCACAGCTTCTGGTCGTGGGTAGCAGCACCGCAAACAGCCTCCCCGCTTTGGCGTTGCTGTCCCACGACATCACGCTGGCTCCTGCCGATTCCACGGCCCTCACCGATTCGGCGCGCAGTGATGTGGTCATCGTGGACGGCAGCGGCGATCTGGCCGCCGCCCGAATGATGTGCCGCCTGTTCAAGTCCAGCGGCATCACCCTGCCGATCCTGCTCGTCGTCACCGAGGGCGGCCTGGCCGCCTTGACCGGCGATTGGGGCATCGGCGATGTGATTGTGGACGGCGCAGGCCCGGCCGAGTTCGACGCCCGGATCCGGCTGATGCTCAGCGCCCGCAGCAGCGACGGCCTGATCAGCTCCGGCGGCATCGTGATCGACGAGGGCGCCTACTCCGCCATCCTCAACGATGCTCCCCTCGACCTCACCTACACCGAGTTCGAGCTGCTCAAGTATCTGGTGCAGCACCCGGGCCGCGTCTTCAGCCGGGAGCACCTGTTGGCCGACGTCTGGGGGTACGACTACTACGGCGGCACCCGCACCGTCGACGTTCACATCCGGCGGCTGAGGGCCAAGCTCGGCACCGAGCACGAGGCCCTGATCGGCACCGTCCGCAACGTGGGCTACCGGTTCAGCCCGGACGGGGTCCCTCGGCACTGAGACGGCTGGGCCATAGGCTGGGTTCATGCTGATCCTCGAGGAGTTGAGCGACGCCCAGGCCGAAGCAGTGGCCCACCTGGCCGCCCTGGTTGCCGCAGCGGACGGCGTTCCTCCCCTGAATGAGGAAGCCACCCTGTTGCTCCGCGAGCACCGACCCGGCACCCGACACATGCTGCTCGGCGGGGAAGATCAGCTGGTCGGCTACGCCCAATCGGACGCCCGGTACACAAGCGCCCAGCTCTTCGTCCACCCAGACCAGCGGTGCAAGGGCTTGGGCAGTCGGCTGCTGGAGGAACTGGCGGCGCAAACTCCCACCCCGGCCCTGTGGGCATTCGGGGATCTTCCGGCGGCCCGGGCGCTGGCTCAGCGGCACGGGTGGGGGGCTGTGCGGGAACTGCTGGTGCTGGAACGTCCACTCGACTCGGGGAATCCTGGTGAAGCCGCCACCCGCCAGGAGGATTTCCGACTCACCGGCTTCGACCCGCCGACCGACGCCGAGGCCTTCCTGGCGCTGAACGCCGCCGCTTTTGCCGGCCACCCCGAACAAGGCCAGTTCTCGCTGGAGGACCTGCAGCAGCGGATGGCCGAGCCCTGGTTCGACCCGGCCGGGTTGATCCTGGCCTGGGACGCCGACGGCCTGGCCGGCTTTCATTGGACGAAGCGGCACTCGGCGGAGTTGGGCGAGGTCTATGTGATCGCCACCGCCCCCCGGGTCAGGGGCCGTGGGCTGGGCTCCGTACTGCTGGCGGCCGGCCTGGAACACTTAGCTCGACTCGGCTGCCGCCGCGTCCTGCTCTACGTCGACAGCGCCAACACCAGCGCGGTAGAAATGTATCTCCACGGTGGTTTCGGCCTCGCCAAGAGCGACGTCTGCTACGCACCGACCCAACCGCCTCATCTTCCCCAAGGAGCCCCATCATGAGCGCCGACGCCGTCGTGCTCGACGTCGCCCCCCTGGAGCTGCCTGAGGGCAGGTTCTCCGACCGCGAGCTCAGTTGGCTGGCTTTCAACACTCGGGTGCTGGATCTGGCCCGGGATACCGCCAGGGTGCCGCTGTTGGAACGAGCCAAATTTCTGGCCATCTTCTCCTCCAATCTGGACGAGTTCTTCATGGTCCGCGTCGCCGGGTTGAAGCGCCGGATCTCGGCCGGCGTGGCCGTCCCGAGCGCGTCGGGGATCCTGCCGCGGGACCTGCATGAGTTGCTGCTCGGCCGGACGCACGAACTGCTCACCGAGCAGGCCAGGGTGTTCGCCGAAGACATTCGCCCCGCCCTTGCCTTACGAGGGATCGAGATTCTGCGCTGGGATCAGCTGACGGTGCAGGAGAGGGAGCGCATGACCACCCTGTTCGAGGAGCGGATCTTCCCCGTCCTGACCCCGCTCGCGGTCGATCCGTCGCACCCCTTCCCCTACATTTCGGGGCTGTCCAACAACTTGGCAGTCCTGCTGAAGAACCCCCAGACCGGCGCCCGCCAGTTCGCCCGGGTGAAGGTCCCGACGGTGCTGAGTCGCTTCCTGCCCTTGGGAGAGGGCAGGTTCCTCTCGATCGAGGATTTGATCGCCAACCACTTGGGTCGGCTGTTCTCCGGCATGCAGGTACTCGACCACAGCACCTTCCGGGTCACCCGGAACGAGGACGTCGAGGTCGAGGAGGACGACGCCGAGAACCTGCTCTTCGCCCTGGAGAAAGAGCTGCTGCGGCGCAAGGTCGGACGTCCGCCGGTGCGCCTGGAGGTCGAGGACGACATTGACGACCGGATCCTGAAGCTCCTGGTCTCGGAGTTGGACATCTCGGAGAAGGAGGTGTTCAAGCTCCCCGCCCCGCTGGACTTGGGCGGCCTGTTCTCCCTCACCGCGGTGGATCGGGAGTCTTTGCAGTACCCGTCGTTCCTGCCCAAGACACATCCCGAGTTGGCCGAGGTGGAGACCGCCCAACCCGCGGATATGTTCGCGGCCCTGAAGCAGCGCGACGTGCTCCTGCACCACCCCTACGACTCCTTCGCCACCAGCGTGCAGCGCTTTATCGAGCAGGCTGCAGCCGACCCGGCGGTGCTCGCGATCAAGCAGACCCTCTACCGGACGTCCGGGGACTCCCCGATCATCGACGCCCTGGTCGAAGCCGCCCAAGCCGGTAAGCAGGTGCTGGTGTTGGTCGAGATCAAGGCCCGCTTCGACGAGCAAGCCAACATTGATTGGGCGCGCAAGCTGGAACGGGCCGGCTGCCATGTGGTCTACGGCATGATCGGTCTGAAGACCCACAGCAAGCTGAGCCTGGTGGTCCGTGATGAGCCCGAAGGGCTGCGCCGCTACGCCCACATCGGAACCGGCAACTACAACCCGAAAACCGCCCGGATGTATGAGGACATGGGGCTGCTCACCTCGAATTCGGTGATCACCGATGATGTCGCGCGGCTGTTCAACCACCTCTCCGGGATGGGCCAGGAAACCCACTACAAGCGTCTGTTGGTGGCGCCGCATGGGATTCGCCGCGGCCTGATCTCCTTCATTGAGGACGAGATCGCGCAGCAGCGGGCCGGTGGCCGCGGTCACGTCCGGATCAAGGTGAATTCCATCGTCGACGAAGCCGTCATCGATTCGCTGTACCGGGCGTCCCAAGCCGGGGTTCAGGTGGATCTGTGGGTCCGCGGCATTTGCAGCGTGCGGCCCGGAGTTCCCGGGTTGAGCGAGAACATTCGGGTGCGCTCGATTCTGGGACGCTTTCTGGAGCACAGTCGTCTGTTCTGGTTCGCCAACGGTGGGGCTCCGCGGGTCGGAATCGGTTCCTGCGACCTGATGCACCGCAACCTCGATCGTCGGGTAGAAGTGTTAGTATCGCTAACCAATCCAAGACACCTGGCCCAAATAGAGGACCTGTTCACCTTGGCCTTCAGCGATGACACGGCGTCCTGGTGGCTCAATGGTGACACGTGGACTCAGCGAACCACCGACGCCGAGGGGCAGCCCTTGATCGACCTTCAGGAGCATCTGATCCAGGCCGTCCGAGGCCGCCGGATGGAGCGATCAAACTGAGCACCTCGCCCCCCTCCAAGAGCTCCTCCCGGCAGATCGCCGCCGCGGGAACGATCGTGATCGCCACAGCTGAGGGCGCGGACCGCGTGCTGCTCGTGCATCGGCCGGCGTACAACGACTGGTCGCTGCCGAAGGGCAAGTTGAATCCGGACGAGTACCTGCCGGCGGCTGCCGTCCGGGAAACCGTGGAGGAGTCTGCGGTCGCGGTGCGGCTCGGCATTCCGGTGAGCCTGGTCACGTATCCGGTCGCCGCCGGACTCAAGTCCGTCTACTACTGGCGGGCTTCGGTGATCACCGAGGGCCTGCACACCCCGAACGCCGAGGTCGACAAGATTGCCTGGCTTCCGATCAAGCAAGCCTTGAAGACCATGACGTACGCCGACGAGCGAGCCCTGGTCGAGCAGGCGGCGACCTTGCCCGGCTCAACGCCGTTGCTGATCGTCCGGCATGGCAACGCGATGGATCGCAAGTACTGGACCGGGAGGGACCAACTCCGCCAGCTGAGCAGCCGCGGACGGCGGCAGAGCGCCCAGTTGATCCCGTTGCTGGCCGCCTATGACATCCAGGAGCTGGCCTCCTCCACCTCGACCCGTTGCATGAGCACGCTGCGGCCGTTCGCCAAGGCACGGCGGTTCGATGTGCAGGGCTGGGCCACACTGTCGGAAGAGAAGGCCAAGGAGAACCCCGGAGCCGTGACCAAGCTGATGACGCGCCTGGTCAAGCAAACCGCGGAATCGGGGGTACCGCTGGCGATCTGTGGGCATCGGCCGGTGCTGCCGCTGATGTTGGAGACGCTGGGGATCTCACCTCGTCCGATGCAGACGGCGGCGGCAGTGGTGGCGCACCTGAGCCCGACCGGAAAGACCCTGGCCGTGGAGTGGCACAAGCCGCGCTCCTAGACCGGGTTTGGTCCCTTCACGGGGAGCCGGAGGGTGAACGTCGACCCGGCTCCAGGCTCGCTCCAGGCGCTCACGGTGCCTCCGTGTGCGCTGGCCACGTGCTTGACGATGGACAGGCCAAGGCCTGTGCCTCCGCTGGCGCGGCTGCGCGCCGGATCAACCCGGTAGAACCGCTCGAAGATTCTGGGCAGGTCGTCGCGGGCGATCCCGATCCCGTTGTCGCTGACCCGCAGCTCAACGTGCTCCCCGCTGCCGGAGTCAACCAGGCCGGTGGTGATGGCGATCCGAGCACCGATGTCGGAGTAGGCGATCGCGTTCTGCAGCAGGTTGGTCACGGCCGCCTCCAACTGCGCGCCGTCTCCTGCGACAGAACAGCCCGTCTGGCCGCCGACCGTGATCCGCATCTCGGCCTTGAGCGCCGACTCCTGGCAGCGTGCGACGGAGGCGGCGATCACCTGATCCACGTCCACCGGGGCGAAATCGAGCTGCGGATCGTCCGATTGCAGCCTGGACAAGGCGATGATCTGGGAGACCAGCTCGTTCAGACGGCGCGCCTCGACCGCGATCCGACGGGTGAACTCGTCCACCATCGCTGGGTCGTCCCGGGCCGTTTGGGTAGCCTCGGCGAGCAACGAGATGGCCCCGATCGGCGTCTTCAGTTCGTGGCTGATGTTGGCGATGAAGTCACGCCGGGTCGCGGTGAAGCGATGATCCTCGGTGCGATCCTCGGCGCTGAACAGCCACAATCCCGGCGGCAGGGCGGTCACCCTGACCGAGAGGTGCATGGTGCCACCGGAGGGGTTGGGCACGTCCAGGTCGACGGTCAGCGGTTCGGCTGACTCCTTGGCTTGGCGCAACAACTCCGTCAGCGGCGCCGAGGAAAGCTGCGACCCATGGACGAGCGCCAAGCCCCGGGCGGGTGCACTGGCCGCGCGGACGGACCCGCTGGCATCAGCCAGGATCACCACAGAGCGCAGCTGACTGATCGTGGCCAAGGCATGCTGATTGGTCACCTCTGCGGCGGCAACGCCTCGAGCCCGCCCCGACCAGACCACCGCGCCGAAGATCAGGCCCGCCACCACTCCCAGGAAGACGCCCAGCAGGGCGGCGGCGACCGGAGTCACCGCCGCCCCTGCGACGTCGCTAGCCCGAGTTCGACCAAAGGATCAGCCGAAACGTCCGGAAATGTAGTCCTCGGTGCGCTGGTCGGCCGGACGCTCGAAGATCACTTCGGTGGTGTCGTATTCGACCAACTGGCCCGTCCGGTCACCGGTCTCTTCGGAGGCCATGGCGGTGAAGAACGCGGTGCGGTCGGCCACCCGGGCGGCCTGCTGCATGTTGTGGGTGACGATGATGATCGCGTACTGCTCGCGCAGCTGCTGCATCAGGTCCTCGATCTTCATGGTGGCGATCGGGTCCAGGGCTGAGCACGGCTCGTCCATCAGAATCACTTCGGGCTGCACCGCGATCGTCCGGGCGATGCAGAGCCGCTGCTGCTGGCCGCCGGAGAGGCCGAAGGCGGACTGCTTGAGCTTGTCCTTCACCTCGTCCCACAGGGCGGCGTCGCGCAGCGACTTCTCCACCAGTTCCTCCATGTTGTCGACCTGCATCCCGCTGACCCGTGGGCCGTAGGCGATGTTATCGAAGATCGACTTGGGGAACGGGTTCGGCTTCTGGAAGACCATCCCGATCCGCCGTCGCACCTCGATCGCATCCACCCCGCGGTCGTAGATGTTCTGGCCGTGATAGTCGATCACGCCCTCAACCCGGGCGCCGGGGATCAGGTCGTTCATCCGGTTGAGCGAGCGCAGCACCGTGCTCTTGCCGCAGCCGGAAGGGCCGATCAGGGCGGTGATCTCGCGGTCGCCGAACTCCAAGGTGACATCCGATACGGCACGGAACTTGCCGTAGTAGATGTTCACGTCGGTGCACGAAATGACCGGGCTTGGCGTGTCGACCAACTCGCGTGCTCGCGAGGTGTAGGTGCGCGTCATGTCAGGTCCTGCTTTCTCACCAGCGCTGCTGGAATCGGTTACGAATGTAGATGGCCAGCGAGTTCATGGCCATCAGCAGAGCCAACAAGACCATGCTGGCGGCTGCGGCCAACGTGTGGAAGCCGGCTTGAGGGCGGGAACTCCAGTTGAAGATCTGGATCGGCAGGGTGGTGTACCCGCTGAGCAGCCCGTTGGGGTCGAAGCGGAGGAAGACCAGCCCGCCCAGGAGGAGGAGTGGGGCGGCCTCGCCGAGGGCCCGGGAGAGGGCCAGGATCGACCCGGTCGCGATGCCTGGCACGGCGGCGGGCAGCGTCTGGCGAATCACCGTCTGCAAGGGCGAAGCACCCAACGCCAGCGAGCCATGCCGGATCTCGATCGGCACCGCACGCAGCGCCTCCCGGGTGGAGATGATGATCACCGGCAGGATCAACAGGGCCAGCGACATTGCGCCCACGATCACCATGTTCTTGTTCGTCAGCCCCAGCAGGGCCACCGCAGACAGGGTGAGCAGGCCGTAGACGATGGCCGGCACAGCAGCCAGGTTCTGCACGTTGAGCTCAACGAACCGGTTGAACCGGTTGGTCGGGTCAGCGAACTCCTCCAGGTGGATGGCCGCGGCCACCCCCAGCGGAATCGCCATCGTCGCCGTGGTCGCGATGACCCACATCGAGCCGAGGATCGCCGGACGAGCTCCCGCCTCCAGCGGATCGGGGCCTGGGTAGTTGCCGAGCAGGGCACCGTCCCAGCGAGGCAGACCCTCGATCACGGTGACCGCGATCAGCACGACCAGGAACAGGACGGCCACGAAGAGGCAGAACCACAGCGCGGCCATGAAGGCCATCGCCTTGGGGCTGTCTTCGCCGCCCTTGGCCCGGCCCAGCCGGCGCGGCACACTCAGGGTGGTGGTCGACATCAGTAGGCCTCTCGGAAACGTCGGACGAAGGCAATGCTGATCGCGTTGACCACCAGAGTGATCACGAACAGCAGGAGTCCGACCGCGAACAGCGTGTCGTAGGCCAGCGAACCGACCCGTGAGTCACCCAGGGCGGCGTTGGCGATGAAGCTGGTCATGGTGAGACCCTGCTCCAGCGGACCGCCGACGATGCGAGCCTGGCTACCGGCGGCGATGGCCACGATCATGGTTTCGCCCACGGCCCGGGAAACGCCCAGGATGATGGCGGCGACGATTCCCGACAGGGCTGCTGGGAAGACCACGCGCAGCGTGGTCTGCATCCGGTTGGCGCCCAGAGCGGCGGAACCTTGACGCAGGGCGTTCGGGACTGCTGACATGGCGTCCTCGCTGACCGAAGCCACCGTGGGGACGATCATCACGCCCATCACCAGGCCGGCCGCAAGCACGCTGAACGCCCCGGTGGTGAAGCCCAGCCAGTCGCGCAGCACGGTTTGCTGGACGAAGGTCAAAGCGAACAAGCCGTAGACCACGGTCGGCACGCCGGCCAGGATCTCCAGGATCGGCTTGAGCAGCTTGCGCACCCGCCACGGTGCGTACTCCGCGAGGTAGACCGCCGCCCCCAAACCCAGGGGAACTGCGGTGCACAGGGCGATCAGCGTGGTCCACAGGGTTGCGGTGACCAGGGGCACCACCCCGAAGCTGGCGTTGGCGAACCGCGGCGCCCAGCGGGTTCCGAACAGGAAGTCCATCACCGAAACTTGGCGAAAGAAGTCGATCGAGGGGATGAGCAGGGCGACGACGATGCCGATGGTGATGGCGATCGACACCCAAGCCGACAGTTTCATTAAACCCAAGGTGATGGTCTCGCCCGGGCGCGACCGAGCTGCCAGGAACCCTGCGGGAAAGTCCCGCCCCACCGGGGCGGGACTTTCCGTGGGTTCGATCACAGCACTCACGCGATCGAGCGTTGCAGCCTCAGGAGAGCGAGGCAAGCTCATCGGCTGCCTTCTTCTGCTGAGCTGCGGTCATCGGAACGAAAGCCGCAGCCTTGGCGATGGCGTCGGACTCCTTGACGAAGTAGTCGACGAAACCCTTCACGCCGGCCTTCTCGGTGTAGGCCTTGTTCGCCACGTAGATGAACAGCGGGCGGGACAGCGGGGTGTAGGCCCCGCTCTGCACGGTCTCGACCGTCGGGGTGACACAACCGGCGCCGCCGTCGACCTTGGCCGTCGTCAGCAGGCTGGCGTTCTCCTCGGCATAGGAGAGGCCGAAGTAACCCAGCGCACCCTTGTCTCCCGAGACACCCTGGACGGTGATGTTGTCGTCTTCGGACGGCGAGTAGTCGGTGCGCGACGCGCCCTCTTCCTCGCTGATCGCACCAGTGAAGTAGTCGAAGGTGCCCGGAGTCGGTGCCCGCACCGAACAGGGTCAACGCCTGATCGGGGAACGTGGAGTCGACCTGGTTCCAGTTGGTCACCTCGCCTCCGAGTCCGGCGCCCACATCTTGGTCAGCTGGGCCACGGTCAGGCAGGCTGCCCAGGTGTTCTCCTGTTCACCACGACGGCCAGGCCGTCGTTGGCGATCACGATTTCAGTGAACTTGATCCCAGCGGCGTCACAGGCCTGCTTCTCTTCGTCCTTGATCGCACGGGAAGCATTCGAGATGTCGGTTTCCCCGGCGCAGAACTTCTTGAAGCCGCCGCCGGTGCCGGAGGTGGCGACGGTGACGCGCACATCGGCGGCAACCTTGGCGTAGGCGGCAGCAGCCGCCTCGGCCAGGGGGCCAACGGTCGATGAACCGTCAATGCTCACTGCCGGTGGAGCTGGAGCCGGTGGCACTAGGGTCGGTCGTGGATGCTGGCTGGCCTCCACAGGCCGACAAGCTGAGGGCGGCCAGAGCGGCGAAGCCAACCAGCTTGAAGGAACGAGAAGTCACGCTGTGTCCTTTCGGAAGACCGCGCGAAGGGATTCGCTGCGGTAGGCGCACTGCGCGCCTGGGTTCATCCAAGGGGATGAAGGTGAACTGATGGTGAACGGGAATGACCCGGGTGCTGAATCCACCCCTCCGCCTGCGCGAGGCCCGCGTAAACTCTGCCCGTGAGTAACGCAGGCTGGTATCCCGATCCGGGCGGTCAACCGGGGATGTATCGCTACTGGACGGGCTCGTCCTGGTCTGCGGCGGTCACCCCCAACCCCCAACAGCCTCAGCCAGGGCCCGGGGCGCCTGGCGCGCCCGGCACCGCGGCGGGCGCCCGCCGGAAGACCCCGCTGGGTTGGTGGCTGGGCGGCCTGGCCGCGCTGGTCGCGATCGCGCTGGTGATCTGGTTCGTGTTTCAACAGGTGAGTGGCCTTCTCGGCGGCACCACCGGCCCGGTGTCGAACCCGACGGCAGGCGTCTGCCCGCGGAGCACCGGCGAGACCCCGACCGCTCGCGCGCGTGCTGCAGACGGACGGGTGCATGGCGGCAAGCTGTCCTTCCCTGAGCTGGGTGCCCCGTGGACAGCACCGGAACCGGAATGGCGTGTGCCGTTCGGCAGGGACGCCCTGACTCAGACCGTCAGCATCGAGCCGAACTACGACGGGAACAGCAGTTGGGTCGCCTCGGTGCTGGTCGGCGAACTTGTCGCCGGCGACGGCTTCTTCAGCCCGCAGCAGGGCTCAGAGATCGTCGTCAAGTGCATCATGGGCGTGTTCTACGGCGACGCCGAAGTGGTCCGCGACGACAAGGTGAACAAGGCCACCACCCTTGACGGCAAGGACGCTTGGCTGGTCGAGTCACACCTGACCTTCGACATCCCCAACCTGAAGACGAAGGGCGAGTTGGCGATCATCCTGATCGTGGCCACCTCGCTGGAGTCGTCCAGCATCTTTTACGCCTCGATCCCCGATACGTCGCCGCAGTTGGTGCAACCTGCCCGGGACGCGATGAAAGCGCTGAAGGTCAGCGAGTAAGCCTCAGTCGGCGCACTCCATCAAACCGAGCCGGGCCTTGAGCGCCAACACCCGGCCGGCCGATTCGGCGATCCGTTCCCCGAGCGCGGGGTCGGTAGCGGCGGCCGTGGTCAAGCCTTCTGCCATCGCCGCGGTCAGCCGAGGTTCGGCATTGATCGTCAGGTCACCACCGGCTCGGACGAAGCGGAGCGCTCGGAGCCGCGCGGGAACCGTCCGCATGGAGGCGGCGGCGCCCAGATCGTCCGAGATCACGACGCCGTCGTAGCCGAAGTCGGAGCGCAGAATGTCGATCACCGTCGGGGAGAAGACGGCCGGACGGGCCGGATCGATTCGGCGATAGACCACCGTGGACACCATGATCGAGTCCACCCCGGTGGGCGGCCTCCCGGAAGGGCTTCAGTAACAGATCGTCGGCGGTGGTGTCCCGATCCACCACCGAGGCGGCGAAATCGGTGTTGCCTCGAACCTGACCGATCCCCGGAAAGTGCTTGACCGAGGCCGCCACCCCGGCGTCCTCAAGGCCTTGCCTGACGGCCTCAACCTTCGCCGAGACTCGTGCGGGGTCGGCACCGTAGCCGCGACCCAGCGCTCCGATCGGATCGTTCCGGCCGGCCCAGGCCGCGGGGACGACGTCGGCCACGGGGGCCAGGTTGTAGCGGACGCCGGCCCGGCGCAGTTGCTGGCCCCAACGAGTGGCCCGTCGAGTCAACTCGGCGTCCGTGAGGCGGGCCTGATCTCGGGCGCTGGGAATCCGCTCGAAACCGGGGCCCTGCAAGCGTTGCACCAGCCCACCCTCCTGGTCGGCGGCCACCAGCAACGGAATCTCCTGCTTCACCGAGGTGAGCCGCTTCACCTCGGCAGCGGTGGACTTCACCCCAGCGGTGGAGTTGCCGAGCAGAATGACCGACCCGAGCCGGTACTTGCTCACCAACGCCCGCTCGGCGGCACTGCCGCTGTAAGTGCCGAGCATCAGCAACTGCCCGACCTGTTCGCGTCGGCTCAGCCCCGCCGCCAGCGCCGAACACGCGGCCGGGCCCGGTTCAGGAGCCGCGGTCGGGCTGATGGTCGGGGTAACCGTCGCGGGCCCCGACGGGGACGGGCTGGACGGGGTCGGCGCCGGAGTCGCGGTGCACGCGCTCAAACCCAGCGCCACGGCCAGGGCGACTCCGCGAAGCCGGAACGAGCTCACGCGTCGAGGGGCAGGGCCAGCAGGGCGTTCTCCACCACCTCGGCCAGCGCGGGGTGGATCCAATACTGGCCGCGAGCCATGGTCGGCACGTCCAGCCCGAACGACATCGCCTGGATCAACGGCTGGATCAGGGTGCCGGCGGCGGGGCCGATGATGTGGGCGCCGATCAGCAGCTTCGTGGTGGGGTCGGCGAGCAGTTTGACGAAGTGATCGGAGTCCTCCATCGCCCAGCCGAAAGCTACGCTGCCGTACTCCTGGCGGGCGGTGACGTAGGGCACACCCTGGGCCTTGGCCTGCTCCTCGGTCAGCCCGACCGAGGCGATCTGGGGGTGCGAGAAGATCGCGTGCGGGACGAACCCGTGGTCACTCTCGATCATCCGCCGGGGCTTGATTAGGTTGTGCTGCACCACCCGCGCTTCGTGGTTCGCCACGTGCTTGAGCCCCCACGGCGAGCCGATGTCACCCAGGGCGAAGATGTTCCTGGCGGTCGTCCGCTGGTACTTGTCGACCAACACCAGGCCGCTCTCGTCCACCTTGACCCCGGCGGCGTCCAGGTTGAGCGTGTCGGAGTTTGGCGTCCGGCCGATCGCGATCAGCACCTGTTCGCCCTCGAAGGCGTAGTCAACGCCGTCTTCGTCGGTGGCGGCGACCAGGATCGCGCCCTCGTCGGTGCGGTCGAAACCCACCACCTTTTGCCGAAGCCGGACGTGTACCCGCTCGGCGATCAGGTCGGTGAAGCGCTCGCTGATCTCGACGTCCTCGCCGCGGAGCAGCCGGTCGGAGCGCTGCAGCAGCGTGACCCTGGTGCCCAGCGCCGAAAAGATGTGGGCGAACTCGGCGGCGACGTAGCCGCCACCGAGGATGACCAGGGTGCGCGGCAACTCCTCCAGGCGCATGATCGAATCCGAGGTGTGCAGCCGAGCCGCGATCTCGGGCACCTCCATGCCGGGAAGGTCGGGCAGCACCGGACGGGTTCCGGCGGCGAGGACGAACTTCTCGGCCTCAATCACCTGCTCACCGACCTGGAGTTGCTTCGGGCCGACGAAGTGGGCGGCCTCACGGAAGAGGGTGACGTGCGCGTTCTGCTCGCGCCAGGCCTCGCCCGCCGCCGAGATGCCGTCGATCCGTCCGAAGATGCGATCCCGGATGTCGCCCCAGCGAGCCCTGGCCGGCCCCAGGTCGCCCCCCAGCCGGGAGGATTCCCGCGGAACCAGGGCCAGATCGGCCGGATGCACGAACATCTTGGTCGGGATGCAGCCGGCGTTCAGGCACAGCCCGCCGAAGCGTTCGCCCTTGTCGACCAGGGCGACGGAGCGATCAGCGAATCGTTCGTCGATCAGCGAGTTCCCTGAACCGCTCCCGATCACGCACAGGTCGAAGTTGAGCATGGTGCTGATTCTCCCACTCAGACGCCGGCGTAGGAGTGCAGCCCACTGACCAGCAGATTGATGCCGACGAAGTTGAACCAGAAGCAGACCAGCCCGAGAACCGCGATCCCGGCTGCCCGGCGACCCTTCCAGCCGGCCGTCGCGCGGGCATGCAGGTAACCGGCGTAGATCACCCAGGTGACCAGCGACCAGGTCTCCTTGGGGTCCCAGCCCCAGAAGCGACCCCAGGCGAACTCGGCCCAGATAGCCCCGGCGGCCACGGCGAACGTCCACAGCGGGAACGCGAAGGCGTGGAAGCGGTAGGCGATGGTGTCGATCTTGCGGATGTCGGGGATCCGCCCGAGGTAACCCCCCACGCTGCCCCGCCGCTGCGCCCGCTCCTTGAGCAGGTACAGAATGGACGCGATGCCGCCCACGTTGAACGCGGCCCCCGCGACCAGGGCGGCCATGATGTGCACCACGAACCAGACCGAATGCAGGGCAGGCACCAGCGGCGCCACCGCCACGTACAGGACGGTCACCGCCAGGCCCTGACTGATCGCGGCCAGGAGCGCGGTGGGCAGGCCCAGCCAGCGCATGTCGAAGCGGGCGGCCAGCACCAGGTAGGCGGCCACCACCACCGCCAGCGCCGTGGTGACGAACTCGTACATGTTGCCCCAGGGCATCCGGTCGGCGGCGATCCCGCGCAGCACCACGGCGACGAGGTGCACCGCCCCGCCGACCAGCATCAGCGCCAGGCCGACCCGTCCGAACATGTCCAGCCGGAGCAGTCGGCGCTGCGTGGCCGGCGCCAAGCGGTCGGCCAGCTCGTCCGGACCGCCGGCCCCGACCAGGATCGAGGCATCGACGGAGGTCGGTTCCAGGCGTCGAGCAACCGCCCATTCGGCCGCGAAGGCGACCACCGCGAGCAGGTAGATCACCATCGAGGTGACCATGGCCAGACTCGAATAGGCACTCATGTCGTCCCCTTTCCAGCTGTGGCTGCTTCGATCAGCTCGTTCAGTTCATCGTCCATCCCGCCGCGACCTTCGGCCCGCTCGAGCCCGGCCACCTCGACCCGATCGCCGACGACCCGCAGCCAGATCCGCCGCGGTCGGATGAACAGGGACAGGCAGAGGCCGGTCACCGCCACCAGCACGGAGACCAGCACCAACCACAGGCCAGGGGTATGGCCGACCTGCAGTTTCGTCCAGCGCTTCCAGGAGTCGAAGCTGATCGACCCGCCACCGGGCAGGTCGAACGACTCCCCCGGTTTGAGCCGGAAGGCTACCTTCTTCTCCCCCTCGGTCAGTTGCACCAGGCCGGCCTTGTCCAGGGAGTAGACGTTTTCGGGCGCTCCCGTCTCCTCGCGGGGCGGGCCCGTCCAGGCTGTCAGGAACAACTCGGGGTTGACCGCGTCCGGGAAGACCGAGCGGGTGCCGAGTTCGTCGGTCACGGTCGCGGGGAGGAAGCTGCCCTCGAAGGCGAGACGGCTGGGGCGCGCGTCCGGGGCCTTGATCACTCCGAGCGAGGTGAAGTTTCCGTCTTGGGGCAGGAAGGGCACCGGACCGGAGAAGGCGACGTCACCTGCCCCGTCGCGCACGGTGACCACCGGGGCGTACCCGTGCCCGACGAGGTGGACGGTGGAGGAGCCGAAGATCAGCGGATTGTTCACCTCGATCACCCCCGGACGGGTCTCGCCGGCCTCCGCGACCCGGACCTTGGCCAGGAACAACCTGGCCGCCCCGCGCTGCACCGGCCCGGTTTCGAACTTCACGTCGAACTGGTCGACCCAGATGGTGAACCGGTCGAGCTGTTCGGGCGCGAAGGCGGCCCCGGTGGTGAGGTCGTCGTACTGGGTGAGCGTGTTGGAGAAGGCCTGGCCCTCGACCACGATCGTGTTGCCCTTGTAGCCCAACAGCGACGCCCAGGCCAAGCCGATCAGCATCACCACCAGTGAGACATGGAAGACCAGGTTGCCCAGCTCGCGGGTGTAGCCGCGCTCGGCCGACACCGAATCCTCCAGCCGCCGGACCCGGAAACCGCAGGATCGCAGCTGCTGCTCAGCGGCCTGCAACACCGACTGGGCGGGTTCGGCGGTGCTGGCCGTGCGATAGTCGGGCATCCGTTGCAAGCGCTTCGGGGTGAGCGGCGGAGGTGCGTTCAGGGCCCGGACGTACACCCCGATCCGGGGAATGATGCAGCCGATCAGCGAGATGAAGAGCAGCAGGTAGATCGCCGCGAACCAGGGCGAGGCGTAGACGTCGAAAAGGCCGACAGCATCGAAGGCCGGGCCGACGAGTGGGTTGTCGGTGATCCAGTCCTTGACCCGGATCGGGCTGACCGGACGCTGCGGCAACAGTGAACCGGGGATCGCGGCCAGCGCGAGGGCGAACAGCAGCACCAGGGCGGTCCGCATCGAGGTCAGCTGCGTCCACAGGAAGCGACCCAGCTCGCCACCCCGCAGCGGCGCGGCTTCGGTTGCCGCTTCGGCTGTCACCTGGGTCATCAGATGATCGTCCCGACGCTGGCCGCCCACTGCCGGACGACTCCCATCAGCACGTCCCACCAGCCGGTGATCAGCAGCACCCCGACCGCGATCATCATCAGGCCGCCGAGCACCTGGATCCCGCGATGATGCCGCTTCACCCAGCCGATCGTTCCGGCCATCCGGGAGAAGGCAAGGCCCGCGACGACGAAGGGCAGTCCCAGCCCGAGGGCGTAGAACAGGGCCAGGATCGCGCCGCGGGTGGCCGTCCCCTCGTTGATCGCCAGGGTGAGCACCACCGACAGCGCCGGGCCGATGCAGGGCGTCCAGCCGAGGCCGAACACGATGCCCAGCAGCGGGGCGGCGGCCAAGCCCATCTTGGGCACCGCGTTAAGCCGCACCGTCCGATTCGCAAAAGGAACCCAGCCGGCGAAAACGAAACCCAGCGCCACCGCCAACACGCCGATGCCGATCGTGATCGGACGCGACCACGCCAACAGCGCCCCGCCGAGCAGGCCCAGCAGGGCCCCGGAACTGACGAACACCAGGGCGAACCCGGCCACGAACAACAGGGTTCCGGCCAGCACCCGTCCGCGCCGGCGGCCGGCGCCACCGGTGATCTCGGAGGCCCCCAGACCGGTGGCAAAGGAGAGGTAGCCGGGCAGCAACGGCAACACGCAGGGCGAGAAGAAGGAGATCAACCCGGCCAACATCGACACCGGGATCGCCAGCAGCATCGAGCCGCCGACCGCTTGCCGGGCCCAGTCACCGATCTCCAGGGGAATCATCAGCCGCCCTTCGCCACGTCCTCGACCAGCCCGGCCAACAGCGGGGTGGTCCCCTCGCCGATGATTCGGGCGGCGACCCGGCCCTGCCGATCAACGACCAGGGTGGTCGGAATGGCGCTCGGCGGCAGCTGGGTGCCGAACTCGAGCAGTAACCGGGCGTTCGGGTCATAAAGGTTGGGGTAGTTCACCTCGAAGGCCCGGACGAAGGCCTGCGCCTGGGCCCGATCGAGATCGCGGGTGTTCAAGCCGATGAAGACGGCGATGTCGGCGGTGCGCTTCGCTGCGGCCACCAGCGCAGGTGCCTCTTTGCGGCAGGGGGCACACCAGGAACCCACACGTTGTAGACCAACACCTTGCCCTGGGCCGACTCGCTCGACCACGGCGTGCCCTCCAGCGTTTCGCCGCGGATCGTGGGCGCGGCCGCCCGGCGGTCGGGGGCGATCATGGTCAGGCTGCCATCCCCGTTGACGAACCCGCCCTCGCTGGAGGGCGTTGAACCGCAGCCGACGAGTACCCCGCTGACCAGCAGGGCGAGCAGGGCGCGAAGCGGTCGGCGCAACGTCACGACCCCGGACGGAAGGATCGGCCCTTCTTCACAGGGAGCAGATCACCGGCCGGCTCGCTGTACTCGACCCGGACCACATGTCCGTCGATGAAGAGAACAAGGTGACGCTGGCCAGCCGGGCCTCCCGCTTGCGCGGATCGTGCACCAACGGGCGGCCTTCGGCTGACAGTCGGGCCATCCAGATCGGCAGCTCATGGGCCACGATGATGGCTTGCCCGCCGTCCCCGGCGACCTTGGCCGCATCGGCGATGGCGGCACGCATCCGCTTGGCCACGGACTTGTAGGCCTCACCCCAGGACGGGCGCAGCGGATTGCGCAGGTGCCGCAGGTTCTGCGGGAGCAGCAGCACCTGGTTGTACTTGCCGAAGGATTTGCCCTCGAAGACGTTCTCGGCCTCGATCACCTGCTCGTCGATGACCAGCTCCAGGTGCGGGTGCCGGGCCGCGATCGGGGCCATCGTCTCCCGGGCCCGCTGCAAGGGCGAGCAGCGCAGATGAGTCAACGGCACGTGCTCGAAGTGGGTGCCCAGCCGCTCGGCCATCTTCTTGCCGAGCTCACTCAGCCCATAACCCGGGAGCCGTCCGTAGAGAACGCCCGAAGGGTTGTAGACCTGTCCGTGGCGCACCACATGAACGACCGCCTGCACCATCGAACTCCCGTCGAACTCCACCGCAATGTTTGGGAGCAACCATACGCCGCCCCCACCGACAGATCTGCTCACCTCACCGGGCCAGCCAGTCCCCCCGGTACATCACCCGAGCCACCTCGATCGCCTCGTCGAGGACGACCAGGTCGGCGCGGTGACCGGCGGCGAGGCTGCCGACGCCGGTCAGGTTCAGGTAGCGGGCCGGTCGAGACGTCACGCTCAGCACCGCCTGGGCGAGCGGGACGCCGGCCGCGACGGCGTTACGAACAGCCTTATCCAGGGTCAGCGTGCTGCCCGCGATGGTGTCCGTGCCGGCCAGTCGAGCCACCCGGTCCCGCACCTCAACCGGTAGGTCGCCCAAGATGTAGTCGCCGTCGGGGGCGGCCGCAGCCGCCATCGCGTCGGTGACCAGGACGACCCGGTCCGGGGCCGTCCGGAACACAAAGGCCACCAGCTCGGGCCGGACGTGGATCCCGTCCATCACCAGTTCCAGGGTCACCCGCTCGTCCTCCCAGAGGGCGAGCACCGGCCCGGGATCGCGGTGCCGCAACGGCGGCATCGCGTTGAACAGATGGGTGGCGCCGGTGGCGCCCGCGGCGATCGCCTCCCGGACTTCTTCGTAACTGGCCGACGTATGACCGACCGCGGGGACACACCCCGCAGCGGCCATCACCTGGATCGCCGCCATCGCCCCAGGGCGTTCGGGCGCGATGGTGGCCATCCGGACGGTCCCCGCCCCGGCGTCGAGCAACCGGCGGACGGCCTCGGCGTGCGGGTCGGCCAAGAGTTCTGGCGCGTGCGCCCCTTTGTAGGCCATGGCCAACCACGGCCCCTCCAGATGGATGCCGGCCAGGTCGCCGGCCCGCACCTTGGCGGCCAGCAACCGTACCTGGGCGTCCAGGGCCTCGATCGACCCGGTGACCAGGCTGGCGATCATCGAGGTGGTGCCGAACCGGCGATGGGCGGCCAGCACGACGTCCACGGCTGCCGGATCATCGGTGACGAACGAGGCACCGCCACCACCGTGGGAGTGCGCGTCCACGAAGCCCGGAACCAGCGTGCCGGAGATCACCTCGTCCGGCTCTCGGGGGGCAGAGCCCGCCCCTGAGGCGGTGATCCGGTCGTCCTCGATCTCGACCCAGCCGGCGACGAACTCCTCGGAGGTGGGCAGCAGTACCCGTTCGGCCCAGATCAGCATGCTGGCCCCTTCACTGATCGAACCGTTGCCAGGAGGGCTTCTTGGCGTAGGTGTCCCGGTAGTAGTCGGCGAGCGTCAGCTGACGGGCCGCCTGCTCATCGATGATGATCGTCGCATGCGGGTGCAGTTGCAGCACCGAGCCGGGGCACATGGCTGTGACCGGCCCTTCGACCAGACCGCGGATCGCCCGCGCTTTGGACTCCCCCTGCGCCACCAGGACGACGTGGCGGGCGTCCATGATCGTGCCCAAGCCCTGGGTCAGGCAGTGGTTGGGCACCTCGTCCAGGTGGGCGAAGAAGCGCTGATTGTCCAGCCGGGTGCGCGTCGCCAGGGTCTTGATCCGGGTCCGCGAGGAGAGCGAGGAGGTGGGCTCGTTGAAGCCGATGTGACCGTTCGCCCCCACCCCCAACAACTGGACGTCGACCCCGCCGGCCGCCTTGATCGCGGCCTCATAGGCCGGGCCGGCGGCCTCCAGATCGGTGGCGAAGCCGTCGGGGCAGCGCACCCGGGCCGGGTCGAGCCCCAGCGGCTCGGTGACCGTGGTGCGAATCACCTCGGCGTAGCTTTCCGGGTGCCCCGCCGGTAGCCCGACGTATTCGTCGAGGGCGAAGGCGTAGGCCTGGGAGAGATCGATCTTGCCGGCCGCGACCAGGCGGGCCAGAGCAAGGTATGCGCGCAACGGGGACGACCCGGTGGCCACACCCAGGACGGGTGCGCTGGTGGCATCACGGACCACTCGGGCGAGCTTCGCCGCCGCCAGCTCGCCGACGCCGGAGGCGTCGGAGCAGATGATGATTTCCATGGACTTCTTCCTGATTGATCTGGGTGGTGGTGGGTGGTGCCCCGTCCGGCCTCGGCGGTGAGAGACCGGACGGGGATGGTGGTTGGGTCAGGCCTGATCGGTGGCGCTGCTGTCGGCCTCTTCGCGGCCGGGGGTGCGCAGATTCCACTTGCGGATCACGAAGCGGAAGAGCGCGTAGTAGATGCCCGCGAAGATCGGCCCGATGATCAGGAGCATCCAGGGGTTGGTGCCGATGTTCCAGTTCAGCGCGAAGTCGAACAGACCGGCGGAGAAGCCGAAGCCCATCTTGATCCCCAGCGCGTTGGTGATGGCCAGCGAGAGGCCGGTCAGTACCGAGTGCATCACGTACAGCGGCCAGGCCACGAACATGAAGGCGAACTCCAGCGGTTCGGTGACACCGGTCAGGAAGGAGGTCAGGCCGACCGAGAGCATGATGCCGCCCACGGCCTTGCGGTTCTCCGGCTTTGCTTCCTGCCAGATGGCGATGGCGGCGGCAGGCAGGGCGAACATCATGATCGGGAAGAAACCGGTCATGAAGGTTCCCGCGGTCGGGTCACCGGCCAGGAAGCGCAGGATGTCGCCGTGCACGACGGTGCCGTCAGGCTTGGTGAACTCGCCCAGGATGAACCACGGCGGGTTGTTCAGGATGTGGTGCAGGCCGAGCGGGATCAGCAGCCGGTTCAGGGTGCCGTAGACGAAGCCACCGATGATGGCGTTCTGGGCGACCCAGTTGCCGACCGCGGTCAGGCCACCGTTGAAGGCCGGGTAGACGAAGGCGAGCACAACGGCGATGGCGATACCGGCCAGGGCCGTGACCATCGGGACGAAGCGACGGCCACCGAAGAAGGCGAGATAGGGCGGCAGTTCCATCCGGTAATACCGTTGCCAGAGCCAACCCGAGACCAGGCCCATCACGATGCCGCCGAGGACGCCGTAGTTGATCAGGGCCTGCTTGCCGCCCTCAGCCGGCAGCCCGAGGACCAGCGGTGACATCGCATCGCCGACGCCCTTGAACACCAGATAGCCCACCACCGCGGCCAGCGCCGTCGACCCGTCCGCCTTCTTGGCGATACCGATCGCGACGCCGATCGCGAACAGCAGCGCCAGGTTGGCGAAGAGTGCATTACCCGCAGCGCCGATCACACCGGAGACGGCCGTCCAGCCGAGGCCGTCCTTGCCCAGGATGTCGTCCTGCCCGATCCGCAGTAACAGCGCGGCTGCGGGCAAGGAGGCGATCGGCAGCATCAGGCTGCGGCCGAACTTCTGAATCGGGGCGAGATTGAATCTCCCGCCGGTTTGTGCGACGTCTGTAGTCACTGGATATTCCCTTCGTTTCGCGCGACAGCGGGAAGCTCGTCGCGGCTCAAAGACATGTGGACTTGGTAGCGGTCACCGCGATAGTGCGAGACCACGTGTTCGATCGGCCGTCCGGACGCGGTGGAGGTGCGCCGAAAAACCAGGAGCGGGGTGTGTAAGGGGGCGCTCAGCTGCCGGGCCAGCGGGGCGTCGGCGGTTTCGGCCCACAGGGTTTGTTCGGCGCCGTCGATCCACAGGCCGTACTCGGAACCGAGGATCTGGTAGAGCGAACCGCTCGCCAGATCCTGCTGATCCAGATCCGGCAGCGCGGCTGCCGGGTACCAGCCGTCCTCCACCGCGATCGGCTGATCGTTGGCCAAGCGGACCCGCTGGACCCGCCAGGCCTGATCGCGCTCAGCCAGGCCGAGCGCCTCGGCGACCCGAAGATCGGGGTGCTGTCGAGTCACCCCCAATAATCTGGTCGAGGGGATCAGACCCCGTTGGCGCATGTCTTGGCTGAACGAGGCCAGATGCAGCCTCGTCTCCAGCCGGGGCTGCACGGCGAAGGTGCCCTTGCCGAGCGTGCGCTTGAGCAGGCCTTGGCCGACCAGTACCTCAATCGCCTTGCGGACAGTGCCTCTCGAGACGCCATAAGTGACCATCAGCTCCCGTTCGGACGGGATGGCTTGGCCCGGCACCGCGAGCTGCACGATCAGATCCCGCAGCTGTTGATGCTTGGGCAAGGGACCATCGGTGATCACCTGCCGCTGCAGCTCGCTCATTCTCATCCTCACTGGTTCGTACTGGTGTGTACTGGTCTGTACCACTTGGCAAAATAATGCTACGGTTGCAGCACGCTGTCAAGCGGACCGGTTCGAGGAGAGCCTCGGCTACCGGGACAACGAGGAAAGGAAGCACCATGGCAACCAAGGCGGAGCAGATCGTCGCCGGGCTCGGCGGAGCGGGGAACATCGATGAGATCGAGGCCTGCATCACCCGACTGCGCACCGAGGTGAAGAACCCGGCGCTGGTCAACGAAGCGGCGCTCAAGGCAGCCGGCGCCCACGGCGTGATCTCGGCCGGCAAGGTGGTTCAGGTCGTTGTCGGCCCCGAGGCCGACCGTCTCGCCGACGACATCGAGGACCTGCTGTGACGGCGGTGCTTGCTCCCTGCGCCGGCCGGGTGATCGCCCTGGCTGACGTCGATGACCCGGTCTTTGCCGCCGAAATGGTCGGCCCGGGTGCCGCCATCGAACCCGAGGACGGCGACACGGTGGTGATCGCTCCGATCTCGGGCACGATCGCCAAGATCCACCCGCACGCGTTCGCGATGTCCACCGCTGAGGGCGTGGCAGTCCTGGTCCACCTTCGGCATCAACACCGTCCGCCTCGGCGGGGTTGGCTTCGAGGTACTCGCCATCGAGGGCAGCACGGTCCAGGCCGGCGATCCGATGGTGCGCTGGAACCCGGCCACGATCACCGGCGAGAACATGGCCACCACGGTGATGGTGGTGGCCCTGGATCGCCCGGCCGGCAGCCTGACCTCCCCGCTGCTCGGCGAGCACGTGGCCACCGGGGCCACGTTGTTCACCGTCGATGCCTGATCGAGTCGAACACCTGGCGCTGTTGCTGGATCTGGACGGGACGCTGGTCGATTCTGAGCCGGTGCATCGCCAGATGTACGTCGACTGGTTCACCGCCCGGGGTTGGCCGGTCAACCCCGGGCAACTGGCTCGGTTCACGGGACGCCGGGCCGAGGACGTCTTCGCCTCGGACTCCGGCCCCTGGACCGGCCAGGATCCGGTTGCGCTGCTGCGCGAGGCGGTGGCCTACTTCCCCGCCGACGCACTCCCGCTAGCCATGCCGGGTGCGTCCGCGCTGGTCGCCAGCGCGCGACACGCTCGTCCGATTGCTCTGGTCACCTCTGCCGGAGTTCCCTGGGTGGCGCGCTGCCTCGGCGAGGTGTTGGGAGTGCTGGACGCGTTCGACGTGATCGTCACCAACGCCGATGTGCAGTTCGGCAAGCCACATCCGGAGGGTTACGCCCTGGCCTGCACCCGCCTGGACGTCCTTGCCGCAGACTGCCTGGCGGTCGAGGACTCACCGGCTGGGATCACGTCCGCCCGTGAGGCGGGGGTCGGCACCGTGGTGGGGATCACGTCCACCTTCACCGCGGCTGAGCTGAGCGCGGCCGGCGCCCACCGGGTGGTCGCTGGTTTGGACGAGGTGTCAGCGCTGCTGCGCTGAACAGAGCTCCAACGCCCGCGCCAGATCGGCCCGCACAGCGTCCGGTGCGATCAAGCCGAGTAGCGGCGGCACCGGTGCCAGCCACCAGGGGGCCCGGAAGCCGACCAAGGCGGTGATCCGGGTTCCGTCAACGTGCTCGTCGAACGCGAGTTCGAGGTCGGCGACAAAGCCGCGCCAGGTGCCACGTTCGACCCACCGGTAGGGCCGTTGATGGGCGGTGACCACCAACTCCGCCCGCAGGCCAACCTTGGTCAGATCGACCCAGGACGAGCCCTCCTCACCGTCGCCGACAACGTCGATGACGGTGGCCAGGCTCGACTGCCACGCCGGACGGTTCGCGGGGTTACTCAGGTAGTCGAAGACCACCTCAGCGGGCAGCCGCGTCCCCACCATGACCGAGAAAGTCGTCACCGAAACCCCTGTCTCAAGCGGTCAGCGCCGCCCGGAGGGCGACGGTGTCGACGAACCAGCGGGCATGGTGAACGCCGTCCACGAAGGTGACCGGGACGTGATCGTTATGGCGTGCTCGGAGCTCGGGGTCGGCGTCCACATCGGTGAAGGCGAAACTGACCCCGAGCTCGGCACACAGCTCAGCAACAAGAACCTTGGCTTCGTCGCAGAGGTGGCATCCGTCACGGACGAACACCACCACGCGGGGATCCACGAGCGGATCCACCGAGGTTTACTTGCCGGCGCGGCGACGCTGAATGCGCGTCTTCTTGAGCAGCTTGCGGTGCTTCTTCTTCGCCATCCGCTTGCGGCGCTTCTTGATGACCGAACCCACTGGCAGACCTCTCCATGTCGGCCCAAACGCGGGCCGAGTTCCTATGTAGCGCTATCCGGATCGGGACGACCCGGCCGAAACGGCTGGACAACAGCCCAGCCAAGCTCGCAAAGCTTACCGATTGGGCTGGCGAGGGGGGAAATCGGCGCTCAACCCACGTCGAAGTAGGAGTCGCGGAGGTAGGCCTCCACGGCATGCTGCGGAACCCGGAAGTTCCTCCCGAACCGGGACGCCTCCAGCTCACCGGAGTGGATCAGCCGATACACCGACATCTTCGAGACCCGCATCATCGCGGCCACCTCAGACACCTTGAGGAAGGCGACTCCGCTCAACGGAGTCACTCCGGCGGGCTGGTCATCAGTCATCGGCACATCACTTTCCAGGAGCCCAGACGGCTGGCTCGCCGGCGGTGGATCAGCACAGATTAGCCGCCAGGACGCGCGGCGCGAAGACCCCACAGGGGAATCGACGTTAATCCAGATCGGTGGTATCAGGAGCGCGACTCGGCGACTCCTCTTCCTGAAAACGCCCCCCGTAACCCTGAGGAGACCGCCCATGCGCCGACTGATCGGAGCCCTCGCTTTAGCGATCGGCCTGGCGATGTTGACCCCACCGGGTGCCGCCTCGGAGCTCAGCTCCCTGCTGGGATTACTTGGCTGACTCAGCCAGCGCCCGACTGCGATCCCGAGCCGCCTCCATGGCGGTGATGAACGCTGCCTTGACCCGGTGATCCTCCAGCTGCCGCAGCGCGGCGGCGGTGGTGCCGCCCGTGACGTCACCTGCTCGCGGAGCACGGTGGGGTGCACGCCTGATTCACGCAGCAGCTTGGCCGAGCCATACATGGTCTGCACCACCAGCAGCGTCGCGGTGTCCCGCGGCAACCCGAGCAGCACGCCGGCATCGATCATGGCTTCCACAACGAAGAAGAGATAGGCCGGACCAGAGCCGGAGATCGCGGTGACCGCGTCCTGGTAGCGCTCCGGCACGGTGATCACTTGCCCGAGGGCACTGAGCAGTTCGGTGGCGTGTTCCAGGTCCGCGGTGGACGCGCTGGCGCCAGCCGAAATCGCGGCCATCCCCTCGCCGATCAGGGCCGGCGTGTTCGGCATCACCCGGACGACTGCCGTCCGGGGGGAAGGTGCCCCTCGATCTGGGCGGTGGAGATACCGGCGCAGAGGGAAACCACCAGCGCCCCTGGGCGGAGCACCGCGGCGATCTCGGGCAGCACCTCGCTCACGTCTTGCGGCTTGACCACCAAGACGACGGTGTCGGCCACAGCGGCAGCCTCCGCGTTGGTGCCGGTGGCAACCCCGTGCGCCTGCTCCATTTCGGCGCGGCGGAAGGGGCGGCGATCGGCAGCGATCACGTCCGAAGCCGGCCAGCCGGCCTTGAGTAGGCCGCTGACCAGCGCTTCTCCCATCACCCCGGCGCCGATGACGGCCAGTTTCGTCATCGCTTCGCCACGAGTTCGGCCACCTGGATCGCGTTCAGGGCAGCTCCCTTGCGCAGGTTGTCGCAGGAGATGAACATGACCAGGCCACGCCCACCCGGCACCGACTGGTCAGCCCGAATCCGTCCGACGAAGGAGGCGTCCTGACCCGCAGCCTCACGCGGGTTCGGCAGATCGGTGACCACGACCCCCTGGGCGGTGGACAGGATCGCCCGGGCTCGGCTGGGGCTGATCTCTTCGGCGAACTCGGCATGCACGGCCAACGAGTGACCGCTGAACACGGGCACCCGGACGCACGTCCCGGCTACCGCCAACTCGGGCAGGTGCAGGATCTTGCGCGACTCATGGCGCAGCTTCTGCTCCTCGTCGGTTTCACCGGTGCCGTCGTCCTGCACCGAACCAGCCACGGCGATCACGTTGAACGCGATCGGCTTCAGGTAGGGGGCCGGGTCTCCGGCCGGAATCGCTGCGCCGTCGATAGCAAGCGGGGTGGGATCGGCGATCGCCGCGGTCTGCGCGGCCAGCGCCTCCACCCCGATCACGCCGGTACCCGAGACTGCTTGATAGGTGGCGACGACCAGGCGCTGCAAACCGGCCGCATCGTGCAAAGGCTTCAGCACCGGCATCGCTGCCATGGTGGTGCAGTTGGGGTTGGCGATGATCCCCTTGGGCGGGTTGACCGCGTCCTGGGGATTGACCTCGCTGACCACCAGCGGCACGTCCGGGTCCTTGCGCCAGGCTGAGGAGTTGTCGATCACGATCGCCCCGGCCGCGGCGACCTTCGGGGCGTAGGCGCGCGACATGGTGGCGCCGGCGGAGAAGATGGCCAGGTCGAGCCGGAGAAATCAGCCGTGGCCGTGTCCTCGACGACGATCTCGGCACCCTTCCACGGCAACGTCTTACCCGCCGAACGAGCCGAGGAGAAGAACCGGATCTCCTCCACCGGGAAGTCACGTTCAGCCAGCAACGTCCGCATTACGCCACCGACCTGGCCGGTGGCCCCAAAGACTCCAACACGCATGAGGGTCAGCCTAGCCCGCCACACCCCCTGCCACCCCTCCCCCGCGCTCCGAGGGAGGTCAGAACCAGTCGGTGTAGGGCGCCACCAGTGCGTAGCCGATGAAGGCGACCAGGTCGAGCACGATGTGGGCCGCCACCAGGGGCCCCACCCGCTTGTACCGCAGGTAGAGCCAGCCGAAGATCAGGCCCATGGCCAGGTTTCCGACGAAACCCCCGAAGCCCTGATACAGGTGATAGGTGCCGCGAAGCAGCGCGCTGCCCAGAAGCACCGCGGCGGGCAGCCAGCCCGCCTGACGCATTCGGGTGAACCAGAAGCCGACGATGATCACCTCTTCGAGCACCCCGTTCATCACCGCCAATCCGATCAGGACGGGGATCGTCCACCACTCAGCGCCCAAGTTCGCTGGCTGAACATTTGTGTTCAACCCCAGCTGCCGCGCACCGAAGTACAGCGCCAGCCCGGGCAGCCCAATACCGGCCGCGATGGCGAGCCCAACAACGGCGTCGCGACCAGGACGCGTCCAATCCAGACCGATCTGCCCCCGGTCGAAGCTGAGCCGCAGCAGGTACAGCGCCAACAGGGCGGGCACCAGGGGAAAGACGATCCCGGCCAGCTGATACGACAGATCCAACCAGGGCCGATCGGGGGTGACCGAGGAGTTCATGGTGGTGGTTTGCTGCGACAGCGGAACCGGCCGGGTCAGCTTCTCGGCGAGGCTGAGCACCGAGTAGACCGCGGATTGACCCAGGGAGAGTCCGAGCACGAGCAGGACCTCAACCCCGGGGCGGACCACCGGTGGGGTCAGGGGCGAGTTCAGACACCGACGGGGTGGGCCAGATGGGTACGAGTGAAGCCGAGCGCGCCCTGGAGGGCCGCCTCCCGGGCGGCTCGGGTTTCGGCGTTGCTGGTGTTCACTTCCAGGACGATGTGCCCTCGGTAGCCGTTTCGGGCCAACTCCTGGAGGACCTCGCCGGCTGCCTGGTCACCCTGGCCGGGCAGGAGGTGCTCGTCTTTGGCCAGACCGGTGCCATCGGTCAGATGGACGTGACCGAGTCGCTCCTCCCAACGTCGCACGTAGTCAAGAGCCTGTTTGCGAGCCGTGGAGGCGTGCGACAGGTCGAGGTGAGGTGGTCGTAATCAAGATCGGACGGATCCCATCCGGGTGCGTAGGCGCGCAACTCCGTGCCACCCGGAGTGCGCCAGGGGTACATGTTCTCCACCGAAAAAGTGATTCCGGTGCTCTCGGTCAGGCGCCGGACGCCGGCGATGAAGCTCGCCGCGTAGCCGCGCTGCCACCGAAACGGGGGGTGCACCACGACCAGATCGGCCCCCAGTTGGTGGGCCGCCTTGGCCGAGCGTTCCAACTTTTCCCACGGATCTGTGCCCCAGACCCGTTGGGTGACCAGGAGGCAGGGCGAGTGCACCGACACCACCGGCACCTCGAAGTAGTCGCGCAGGCGCTCCACGGCATCCACATCGGCCGACAGCGGGTCCAGGCCCACCATCAGCTCCACGCCGTCGAAGCCCAGTCGGTTGGCAACCTCGAAGGCCACGGCGCTCGACTCCGGGTAGACCGAGGACGTCGAGAGCGCGACCTTGGGCCTCGCCGATGCTGTCATCGGGCCAGTCTAGGTCGCCCTGCCAGCCGCCCGGTCTCCACCAAAACCACCTGCCCCGGAAAGTGGTTCGCCAGCGAACGGAATTCCTCAGCGCCCACGATTCAGATGATCCGGACTCGATTCGCTTCACAGGCACCATCTGGACACAATGGGCCCTATGCATGTTGACCATCTGACCTTTGCGGCAGGTCCAGCTGGTCTCAAGGCTGAGGTGCAGCGCCTTGAGGATCTTCTGGGAGCCAAGTTCCGTGACGGTGGCTTCCACCCCCGCTTCGGCACCCGAAACAATATTCGTCCGCTCGCCGACGACCGCTACCTCGAAGTGGTCGAGGTGCTCGAGCATCCGGCCGCTGACAAGGCCCCCTTCGGCCAGGCCGTCCGGGCCCGCTCCGAAATGGGCGGCGGCTGGCTCGGCTGGGTGATCTCGGTGGACGACCTGTCACCCTTCGAGCAGCGCCTGGATCGGGAATCGGTTCGTGGTTCGCGGATGATTCCAGACGGGCGCCTGTTGGAGTGGGAGCAGATCGGGATCAAAGGCCTGATCTCCGACCCCCAGCTCCCGTATTTCCTCAAGTGGGTGAGCGAACCGTCGGTCCGTCCGAGCGCGCTTGAAGGCACGCTGACCCTGACCGAGATCGAGATCGCCGGAAGTCGGCAGCGGGTCGAGGATTGGCTGGGCGCGAAGGTGTGTGACACCTTCGACGGCGTCAACATGCGCTTCACCGCGCAGAACGGCCAGCCGGGCATCGACGCGGCCACCTTCCAGACCCCGAAGGGTCTCGTCCGGATCTGATCGGGTCCGCTCGCGCCGGTTTTGTCGGCGAGCGCCGCTAGCGTTCGCGGTATGGCTAAACCAACGGGATTCAGTTACCGCTGCACCGAATGCGGTTGGACGACCGTCCGCTGGGTCGGGCGGTGTGGCGAATGTCAAACCTGGGGGCAGCGTGGAGGCCACTCACGCCCTGCCTCAGACGGCTGCTCGGCCGACCGCACCCACGGCGACAGCCCTTCCGATCACGGAGGTGAGCGCTGCCGGGGCAGCCGCCGTCCCTTCGGGAATCGCCGAACTGGATCGGGTGTTGGGCACCGGGCTGGTCCCCGGAGCGGTCCTGCTGTTGGCCGGCGAGCCGGGCGTCGGCAAATCGACCCTGCTGCTGGAAGTCGCCAGCCGCTGGGCGCGAACCAGCCGCAAGACCCTCTACATCTCCGCCGAGGAGGCCGCTTCCCAGGTGCGCCTGCGCGCCGACCGGACAGCTCGCTGGCCCCACCTTGTACCTCGCCGCGGAAACCGACCTCGGGGCCGTGCTGGCGCACATCGAGCAACTCTCGCCCGAACTTCTGGTGCTTGACTCGATCCAGACTGTGGCTGCCGGGGGCACCGATGGGGTTACCGGCGGAGTCAGCCAGGTTCGCGAGGTGACCTCCGCTCTGGTTCGAGTGGCTAAGCGCCGCGGCATGGCCGTGGTGCTGGTCGGGCATGTCACCAAGGACGGGGCCGTGGCCGGCCCGCGCACCCTGGAACACCTGGTCGACGTGGTGTTGAACTTCGACGGCGACCGTCACAGCGGTTTTCGCACCCTCCGGGCGGCGAAGAATCGCTACGGCCCGGCCGATGAGGTGGGCTGCTTCCAGATGACCGACAAGGGCATCATCGAAGTGCCCGACCCGTCCGGCTTCTTCATCTCCGCCCGCGCGGCTCCGGTCCCTGGCACCTGCGTCACCGTGACCATGGAGGGGCAACGTCCGCTGTTGGGTGAGATCCAGGCCCTGGTGGCGCCGAGCTCCGCGCCCGCCCCGAGGCGGGTGACCCATGGTTTGGATTCCGGTCGGGTGTCGATGCTCCTGGCGGTGCTGCAGCGCAAGGCGGGGATCAAGTTGCACAACCGTGAGGTTTACGCGACGACCGTGGGCGGGGCCAGGGTGTCGGATCCCGCGGTCGATCTGGCCACCGCGGTGGCGATCGCCTCGGCCGCCAGCGAGGCCGCCTTCCACCGGCATGTGATCGCGCTGGGCGAGGTGGCCCTCTCCGGGGAACTGCGTGGGGTTCCGGCGTTGGAGCGACGGCTGCTCGAGGCGAAGCGGCTGGGGTTCGACTTGGCCATCGTCCCCGAGGGCAGCACTGCCCGCGTCCGCGGGATCAAGGTGATCGAAAGCCCGTCCTTGCTTGCTGCCCTGGAGTTGTTACACCTCCGTGGAAGACCCAAACGGCACGGCGTCGAGTCCCCGGGCGGGTGACACGTATGATGACGTTCGTCCCATCCCACCACCTCATCAAGGCAGATGTGAAGGCTGATCTGGAGGAGAAACTCCGCCACTCCAACGCCGTGATCGCGCCCGGCACGCCACTGCGCGACGGCTTGGATCGGATCGTGCACGGACGCACGGGAGCCCTGGTCGTGTTGGGCTTCAACGACACCATCGACTCCTTGTGCACCGGGGGCTTCGCCATCGACGTCGCTTTCACCGCAACCGCACTGCGCGAACTGGCCAAGATGGACGGCGCGATCGTGCTGCACCGCAACCTGACCCGGATTCTGCGGGCCGGCGTGCAGTTGATGCCCAACGCCGCGATCTCCACCGAGGAGACCGGGACGAGGCATCGCACAGCCGACAGGGTCGCCCGCCAATCCGGCTTGCCGGTGGTGACCGTCTCCTCCTCGATGTCGACGATCGCCCTCTACGTGGACGGGCTTCGGCACTCGGTGCAGCGCCCCGAACAGTTGCTGGCGCGCTCGACCCAGGCGCTGCAGGCGCTCTCGCGCTACCGGGATCGGCTTCAGGAGGCCACGATTCGGTTGTCCGCCCTTGAGGTCCAAGACCACGTCACGGTTGGCGACGTGGCCGGAGTGGCCCAGCGGCTGGAGATGGTGCGACGGCTGCAGCGGGAGATCGACGGCTACGTGATCGAACTGGGCGTTGAGGGACGCTTGGTTCACCTGCAGCTGCAGGAGCTCGTGGTTGGCATTGACGCCTTGGCCTGCGCCCTGGAGCGGGACTACCAGCCTGCAGGAGGCCAGTTCAGCATCGCTCCCCTGGCCGGCCTGTCCACCGATGACCTGGTGGAACCGCGGGCAGTGGCGATCAGTGCGGGTCTGGCCACGGGGGATGACCTTGATCAGCGACTCCAAGCCCGGGGGCACCGCCAGTTGGCCCAAGTAGGTCGGCTCCCGCGCGACCTGGCCGATCGGCTGATCACGCGCCTGGGTGGCCTGCAAGGATTGTTCGGCGCCAGCACCTCCGACCTGCTGGCTGTCGAGGGCGTGGATCTGGTGATGGCACGCTCAATCCGCGAGGGGTTGGTCCGCGTCGCCGAGGCCGCTTACCGTGAGCGACTGGACTGACACCTACTTCTTGATCACCCAGACCAGCCTGGCTATCCCGGTCTCAAGATAAGCACCCGTGGTGACGTAGGTTCCTGCCCCCTGCCCCTTCTTGGCCCAGGGTGCACCCGGCCGAGGACCGCTTCAGGTTCCACTCCACCTTGAACTCGTGGGTGCCTTTCCGGTTTCAGGGTGAGCTTCTTCGCGGGCAGCCACTTGGCGCAGTCAGCGGTGGCGAAGATCCGATCGGTGCCCGAGGCCACGCTCAGGTTGAACGTCGCCGGGGCGATGTCGAGAACGCACGCCACGTCGGTGCTGTTGGTGGCGGTCACCGTGAACACCTGTTTGGCTCCGACTTTGACCGACCGGAAGCCGGCCACGGTCAGCGCCGTGGAGAGGGGGTCGCAGGCAATCGGCCCGGTGGGCGTGGCAACCGGTGCCTCCGAGACGGACGTGGACGGGCTTGGCGCCGGAGCTGGTGCAGACGCGGTCAAGGAAGGTGGGCTGGCGGCAGCGACCGGGACCGCGGTGGTGCCCTTCGGACTCACCATCCAGATCAGGCCGAGCAGCACGATGATCGCGCCGCCCACCACGATTGACCGTCGGATCCAGTAGGTGGCCGCACTTTCGGGACCGACCGGGTTCAGCAATGCACCCATGGGGTCAGGCTAGGTAGTCGGCCGTCCGATCTGAGGACACCACGCCGCAGGCAGCGGTGGGTAGGGTGGCTCGGTGCAACGCTCCGAGGTGACCACACGGGTACTCGCCTGGTATGACGCCAACGCCCGCGACCTGCCGTGGCGGCGCGAGGGAGTCGGCCCCTGGGCCGTTCTGGTCAGCGAGTTCATGTGCCAACAAACCCCCGTGGCCCGGGTTGTCGAGCCGTGGGCCGCATGGTTGGAACGCTGGCCGACTCCCGCCGCACTGGCGCAGGCCCCGGTCGGTGACGCGATTCGACAGTGGGGCCGACTGGGCTACCCCCGGCGCGCGCAACGCCTCCACACCACCGCCCGGACGATCGTGGAGCGGCACAGCGGCACGGTGCCGGCCGACTATGCACAGCTCCGGGAGTTGCCCGGAGTAGGCGACTACACCGCCGCGGCCATCCTGTCCTTCGCCTTCGGTCAGCGCCACGTCGTCCTGGACACCAACGTCCGCCGAGTGCTGCTGCGACTCGACTACGGGGAAGCGCTTCCGGGAGCCTCGCTCACCCGGGCGGAACGTGAACGAGCCAGGAGATGGTTGCCCGACGAACCTGGTCGGGCCGCACGCTGGGCCGTAGCCTCGATGGAGCTCGGGGCGCGGGTGTGCACCGCGGCTAAACCGCGCTGCGTCGAGTGTCCGGTGACGGACAGTTGTGCCTGGCTGCGCCTGGGTCGACCCGAACCGGAGGTGAGGCGCAAGACCCAGCCCTACGAAGGCACCGACCGGCAATGCCGTGGCGTGCTCTTGGCCGTGCTGCGGCACAGGCCGAGCGCAACTCGGGACGAACTTCTCGCAGCGTGGCCCGACCCCGAGCAGGCCGAGGCCGCCTTGACCAGTTTGGTTGCCGACCGGCTGGTCCGGGCTGCCGCGCAGGGCTTCTCACTCTGAGGGGCCGTTCCACGGGCTCGCGTAGGCTGGTCGGCGACCCCCTGACGCCAGAAAGGCCACTGACCATGTCGAATCCGTACCGTCCCGCCCCCGGCGATCCTCTCGACCCCAGGCCTACGGAGTATGCCGAACCCGCGGGGAACTACAGCCAACCGTACTTCGGCACTGCGGGCCCGTATCAGCCGACCGGGATGCAGGCGGCCTCGAACCAGCCTTACCCGTATTACACCGACCCACACCTGCTGTTGCCAGAGCACCCCCAAGCGACCACCGTCCTGGTGGTGGGCATCCTGTCTTTGGTGCTGTTCCCGCCGCTCGGCCCGATCGCCTGGGTGATGGGATCACGAGCGCGCCGCGAGGTGGCCGCGAACCCGCTGCGCCTTCGCAACGGTGGCAGCCTGACCATCGGCTGGGTGATGGGCATCATCTCCAGCGTGCTGATGATGCTGGCCGTTGCCGGGTTCTTGTTCTTCCTGGGCCTGATCATCGTGGCCAGCTCCTGACTCAGGAGCTGGCCACGACGGGGGTCAGAGCGTGCCGATTTCGGCGGGCACGTCCGGCAGTGGGGAGCGAGGCACCCCGGTGAAGGTGAAGGGCAACTCCGAGCCTTCAGGGGCCACGTCCACCACGACGATCTCGCCGGGATGGATGTCGGCGAAGAGGATCTTCTCCGCCAGCGAGTCCTCGATATCCCGCTGGATCGCCCGCCGCAACGGACGAGCACCCAACACCGGATCGTAACCCCGCTTGGCGATCAAGGCCTTGGCCGCCTGGGTCAACTCGATGCCCATGTCCTTGTCCTTGAGCCGGGTCTCGATCTCGTTGACCATCAGGTCGACGATCCGCTCGATATCGGCTTCGGTCAGCTGATGGAAGACCACGATCTCATCGACGCGGTTGAGGAACTCGGGCCGGAAGTGCTGCTTGAGCTCGTCCGAAACCTTCGCCTTCATCTTCTCGTAGCTGCCCGCGACATCTTGGGACTGACTGAAGCCGAGGTTCACCGACTTGCTGATATCTCTCGTACCGAGGTTGGTGGTCATGACGATCACCGTGTTCTTGAAGTCGACGATCCGACCTTGGGCATCGGTCAAACGACCCTCGTCCAGAATCTGGAGCAGCGAGTTGAAGATGTCAGGATGCGCCTTCTCGATCTCGTCGAACAGCACGACCGAGAACGGCTTGCGGCGCACCTTCTCGGTCAACTGGCCACCCTCTTCGTAACCGACGTAACCCGGAGGGGAGCCGAACATCCGCGACGCGGTGTGCTTCTCGGAGTATTCGCTCATGTCCAGGGTGATCAGGGCATCTTCATCGCCGAAGAGGAAGGTGGTCAGCGCCTTGGTCAACTCCGTCTTACCGACCCCGGAGGGGCCGGCGAAGATAAAGGAGCCCGAGGGCCGCTTGGGATCCTTCAAACCCGCACGAGTGCGGCGAATCGACCGCGATAGCGCCTTAACGGCATCATGCTGGCCGATGTAGCGCTTCCCGATCTCCTCCTCCATCTTGAGCAGGCGGGACGACTCCTCTTCGGTCAACTTGAAGACGGGAATGCCGGTCGCCGACGAGAGCACCTCGGCAATCTCTTCTTCCCCGACCTCGGCCGGTACGTCCTGATCGCCGACCTTCCAGGCCTCTTCCTTCTCCGCCCGCGCGATCAGCAGCTTCTTCTCGTCATCGCGCAACCTCGCGGCGCGTTCAAAGTCCTGGCCGTCGATGGCCGCTTCCTTCTCCAACCGGACCTTGGCGATCCGCTCATCGAATTCGCGCAGATCCGGCGGAGCCGTCATCCGACGGATCCGCAGCCGGGCACCAGCCTCATCGATCAGGTCGATCGCCTTGTCTGGCAGGAACCGGTCGGAGATGTACCGATCGGCCAACTGCGCGGCAGCAGTCAACGCGGCGTCGGTGATCGTGATCCGGTGGTGCGCCTCATACCGATCCCGCAACCCGCGCAGAATGTCGATGGTCATCGCAATCGACGGCTCGGCGACCTGGATCGGCTGGAACCGACGCTCCAGAGCGGCGTCCTTCTCGATGTGCTTGCGGTACTCGTCCAGCGTGGTGGCACCAATGGTCTGCAGCTCACCGCGAGCCAGCATCGGCTTGAGGATGCTGGCGGCGTCGATGGCCCCCTCGGCGGCACCGGCTCCGACCAGGGTGTGGATCTCGTCGATGAAGAGCACCACGTCGCCGCGGGTCTTGATCTCCTTGAGCACCTTCTTCAGCCGCTCCTCGAAATCACCGCGGTAGCGCGAACCAGCCACCAAGGCACCCAGATCCAGGGTGTACATCGACTTGTCACGCAACGTTTCCGGAACGTCACCGCGGACGATGGCCTGGGACAGCCCCTCCACCACGGCGGTCTTACCCACACCCGGTTCACCGATCAGGACCGGGTTGTTCTTCGTCCGACGGGAGAGCACGGTCATCACGCGCTCAATCTCCCGCTCACGACCGATGACCGGGTCGAGCTTGTTCTCACGGGCGGCCTGGGTCAGGTTGCGTCGAACTGATCCAGAATGGACGAACCTGCTGCTGCTGGCCCGAACCCTCGGGGCACCGGCGGTGGCCGCCTTCTCCCCCTGGAAGCCGCTGAGTAGCTGCAGCACCTGATTGCGGACGCGGTTGAGGTCGGCGCCGAGCTTGATCAACACCTGCGCCGCGACGCCCTCACCCTCACGGATCAGACCGAGCAGAATGTGCTCGGTACCGATGTAGGGGTGGTTGATCTGCAGAGCTTCCCGCATGCTCAGCTCAAGTACTTTCTTGGCCCGCGGGGTGAAGGGGATGTGACCGGTGGGCGCCTGTTGGCCTTGACCGATGATCTCCTCGACCTGCTCGCGCACCGCCTCCAGAGAAATCCCCAGCGACTCGAGCGCCTTGGCGGCGACCCCCTCACCCTCATGGATGAGCCCGAGCAGGATGTGCTCGGTGCCGATGTAGTTGTGGTTGAGCATGCGCGCTTCATCCTGGGCCAGGACGATGACACGCCGGGCGCGGTCTGTGAACCGATCGAACATGCAAACTCCTCACTCCAGCCAAAACGGCTGGCAGCTGCCCCGAGCCTGGCCGGCTGACCGCCCGGGAACAGCGTCCAGTCTAGTCAACCGGCCGCTCTCCCCGGGTGTTCCGCTGTTCGCCCGCGGCTCAATCCGGCAGCTCAGCTGTGAGCGTTGTCGTACGCTTCGCGGATCTCGGCCGGGACGCGACCACGGCTGGAAACGCTCAGCCCCTGGCCAACTGCCCAGGCGCGAATCTCGGTCGCGGAGCTACCACCACCGGAAGACTTGCGGCCCCGACCGCCAGCCTTCTTCTTGCCACCGACCCGACGCGCGACAGCGACGTAGGCGGCGAGCGCCTGGCGAAGAGCGGCGGCGTTGGACTCCGACAGATCAATCTCATACGTGGCCGAGTCAAGGCCGAAGGCGACGGTCTCGGAAGCCTCCGACTTGTCCAGATCGTCCTCAAGGACGTACAGAACCCGTTGCGCCATTATTACCTCCCGTAGTTAATGATGAAACGCGGCGCGTTCCAACAGCGAACCAAATGTCGCGTGGCAGACAGGGTATACCAAAGTCGATTCAGATCAAATCTTTCGACGGCGAAGTGTCACAAACTCCCGGAAAGCATGCGAGTGCGTGGCAATCCCCAAACGGCGCCGATCCTGGCAGGATCGGGGTGTGACCATGCGACTACTGATCGGATCTCTGGGCCAGGCTTCTGGGGACTCCCCTATCGACCTCGGCCCCACTCATCCGGGTCGGGCCGGCATGTTGGCGCTGCAGGTAGCAGTGTCGCAAGGGATAGTCCGGGAACTGGACGTCGAGCCGGGTGCTTTGCACCGGGGCGCGGAGATGTTGTTCGAGGTGCGCGACTACAGGCAGATCCTTGGCTTGGCCAACCGACACGATTGGCAAGCGCCCTTCTTCGGTGAATTGCTCATGGCCGTCGTGGTTGAGGAGTCGCTCGGTGTCGAGATTCCTGACGCGCGCTCTGGTTGCGAACGCTATTGGCTGAGCACTTCCGGATTGTCAGCCACCTGGCCTACCTCACTTTTAGCCGATTCAAATTCCTGGGCACAGCGGAGACTACGGATTCCCTGCGAGAACTCTTGCGTTTTCATATTTCCTCAACGACCGGTAATCGCGTCCACCCAATGGCCGTCCGGCTAGGAGGAATGGGGGTCGATCCGACCGCAGAGTGGCTGAAGGCTGAGCGCGACCTGTGTCGCAAGGTGGCCCGAGAGGCCGAGGATCTCCGCGAACTGATGGGCAGTCGGAGGCATCGGGCAGCCGCTGCCGGCCTGGCTCCGATCACGGCCTCGCAGGTGGCCGAGTACGGGCTGTCCGGCCCGATCGGCCGAGCAAGTGGGGTGGATCAGGATCTGCGGCGGCGGAAGCCGTCCCTTGCCTACGCGCGGCTCGCCAGTGTCTTCGACGGCCCCCGTGCCGAGGCGTCCGGAGACGCCCAGGCACGGTTCGAGGCCCTTGCTGACGAGGTGCTGGAAAGCGTCCGATTGATCGAGGCCTGCATCGACGCCCTGCACGCGGGAGCGGTGGCAGTTCAGATGCCCAAGGTGGTCAAGATGCCCGAGGGAGATGCCTACGCCGAGTTGGAGGCGCCACTCGGCCGGGCCGGCGTGTTCGTGGTGAGCCGAGGCGATAAAACGCCTTGGCGGGTCAAGTTGCGTACCCCGTCCTTCGCCAACGTCAGCGCGTGGGGTGCGGTCCTGCCCGGTTGCCCGGTTGACCTGCTGGACGTGGCCATCGCCTCATTGCCCTACGTGGCAGGCGACCTGGACAAGTAGCCGCCTGCCGGTGGCTCAGGCGAGGTTGCGGACGACCTCGTCCACGTAGGGGGCAGCGATCCGCTGCAGATCGACCACGGTGGGGGAATCGGCGTGGTCCCACAGGTCGGCCGCGGCGAGCCGGTCCACCGAACCGGTGGCCCGACGAGGCATGGCCAGCACCTCTGCTTCAACCCCAGCTTCTGCCGCGGCTTGCAGGGTCGCAGCCATGCTGATGTCGATCCGTAGCGCCTCGTTATTGCCACGCAACGTGGAGACTTCGCGTTGGAGCTGCGCGGTCTGGGACACCAACCCGGTGACCTGGACGCGCAGGGCTTTGTTGCGGTCATCAACCACCGAGAGCACGCGTCCGTGTCGGGTGCGCTCCTCGTGCAGCTTGGCCACCGACCAACGAAGGTAGCCGGCTGCTTCCGCTTCGGCGCGGGCCCTCGCCTTGGCGGTGTCGCGCATCGCCAGCAGGCAGGCGACGACACCACCCGCGACGGCGACAGCAACACCCCCGACGCGGAAGGAGAGATCGGAAAAGAGCAGGGACCCGGCGGCAAGGGCGGCCGTCGCGGCCACGATGACCCAGGGGAAGGGGAAGGAGGTTCGTTCGGCCCGGCGGCTTTCATTGCGTGTCACCTCGGCATTCTAAGCCCGGAATTCTGCCGATCCCGGTTCCTGCTCCGGCGCGTCTGAGTCGTCATCAGATGGCGGGTCGGGCACCGTGCACGCGTCTTCGAGCCGCCAACCGGCCCAGGCGAGCAGCCCCGACATCAGGCCGGCCACTGCACTGTTCAGGACGCGTTCGGCAGGCAGCGCGGCCTGCAGATTGGGCAGGGAGACGCCCACCAGCGTGAGGTAGGCCGCAGCCAGACCGACACCGGCAATCAGCACCGTTTTGCCCAGCGCCAACAGGGCGACTGCCCGGGCGGGTTCGACGCGTTGCCGCTTCACCTGGATCTGTTGCCGGGTGACGTGAGCCGTTCGTCCGACCAGCGCGGCGGCCACCCCGAGCGCCAGGCCGGCCACCAACGGGATCCGCGGCAGCGGCTGGCCGAGGTATTGCCAGGCCGTGGTCGCGAGCCAGGTCAGCCCGGCCCCCATCATCGCCGCCACTGCCAGCACGGTTCCCGGCGTGCGACCCACCTTGGGCCCCGGAGCTGAGCCCTGCGGAACGCTCATGGCAGGTCGAGGACCAGATCCGGACGCTGTCGTACGCCGGAGAGGTCCACGAGCCCAAGCAGGTCAACGATCGGACCCAGGCCGGGCAAGTCGGCGTCCGGTTGCACCTGCAGCCACGGGATGAGCACGAAGGCGCGCTCGTGCGCCCGCGGGTGCGGCAAGGTCACCTCCGGCCGGTTTCTGGTTCCGCGTCCGACGGCGATCAGGTCGACGTCCAGCGTCCGCGGCCCCCCGGGCACCTCGCGAACCCGGCGGAACGCATTCTCGATCGCCAGCGCTCGCTCCAGCAGGACCATCGAGGCCAAAGTGGACTCGGCGAGCACGACGATGTTCAAGAAGTCCGGTTGTTCCAGCACCATCCCCACCGGCGCGGTTTCATAGACCGAGGAGACCTCGACCAGCCGCAACTCGGGGGTCGAGGCGATGGCGTTCACCGCGCCCTGGAGGAAGGCGAGCCGGTCGCCCAGGTTGGAGCCGACGGAGAAGACCACCGATCGCAGCGGTTTGAGCCCGGCCATGGTGTCGAGGTCGAAGTCGAGGTGGGCGTTGGGGTCGTTCACGAACTCCTCCTCCTGCGGACGGTGACCGACACCCCCGCGACGTCGGCCGGCATCTGGGCCTGGGGTTTGTGGACGGTGATCTCAACAGCCTCGATCAACGGGCTGCCCAGACAGAGGACGGCGATGCGCTCGGCCAAGGTCTCGATCAATTGCACGGGAGGCCCCTGGACTTCGCGTTCGATCCGGGTGGACAGGTCGGCATAGTCGATGGTCAGGCTCAGCTCATCGCGCTCGGGTGCCTGGACGAGCGCCGCGAGGACGTCGACCACGAACAACTGAGGGGTGTGCCGCTCCACCTCGTAGACGCCGTGGATGGCCATCACGGAGATCCCGCTGATCCGCACCAGGTCGGACGCCTCATCGAGCCAGCTCATGCGCCTGACCCTACCTGGCCCCGCGCTGAGGCGGCCCGCAATCGTTCAGCCACAGCGATGGCGTCCCGATGCGGCTTCACGGTGTGCGTCCGGACGCCCCAGACTCCGCGCTGAGCCAACAGTGCGGTCAGGGCCAGGGGTGGCGTGATCGCGTTCGCGCGGCGGCCTTGGCCGCTGCTCAGACCCCAGCAGGAGCCCCAGGAACCGCTTCCGGGACGCCCCGATCAGCAGCGGCTGATCCAGCGCTTCCAGCGCGTCGAGCGCTGCCAGCAGCGCCCAGTTGTGTTCGGCGGTCTTGGCGAAGCCGAGGCCCGGGTCGAGGATCAGCCGCCTGCCCAGAATCCCCGCCGCCAGCGCCGCGTCGCGGCGCTGCGCGAGTTCGGAAGACACCTCAGCCACGACGTCGTCGTAGCTGCTGAGTTCCTCCATCACGTCGCTGAACCCTCGCCAGTGCATGGCGACGTAATGCACGCCCAGCTCGGCCACGGTCGCCAGCATGTCGGGGTCGGCGCGCCCACCGGAGACGTCATTGACCAGCGTCGCGCCGGCCATCACCGCCCCTTCGGCGACTGCGGCCCGCATCGTGTCCACCGACACGACCGCACCCTTGGAGGTCAGCGCGGCGACCACCGGGATCACCCGATCGAGCTCGGTTTCCAGGCTCGGCCGGGCAGCCCCCGGGCGGGTCGATTCGCCTCCCACATCGATGATGTCGGCACCCTCGGCCAGCAGGTGCAACCCACGCGCAATGGCGGCCTCACGCTCGGCCCACTCGCCACCGTCGGAGAAGGAATCCGGGGTGACGTTGAGGATGCCCATGACCACGGTTCGGCCGGGATGCTGGAAGCTCACCCTCAAGACCATAGCGGGAGCGCCCAGGGGTTGGGTCAGCCGATGATCAGGCTCATCGCCTCGGCGCGGGTGGCGGGGTTGTGCATGATCCCGCGGACTGCGCTGGTCACCGTCTTGGCGCCCGCCTTGCGCACCCCACGCATCGTCATGCACAGGTGTTGGCATTCGACCACCACCATCACCCCTTGTGGGCGGAGGTATTCGACCATCGCGTCGGCGATCTGCCCGGTCAGTCGCTCCTGCACCTGCGGTCGCTTGGCGAAGACGTCGACCAGTCGGGCCAGCTTGGACAGCCCGGTGATCTTGCCTTCCCGGGAGGGGATGTAGGCCAGATGGGCGACCCCGGTGAAGGGCACCAGGTGATGCTCACAGGTGCTCCAGACCTCGATGTCGCGGACCAGCACCATCTCGTCGTGATCGATGTCGAAGGTGGTGGCCAACACCTCGGCCGCGCTGTGATCCATCCCGGCGAACATCTCCGCATAGGCCCGAGCGACCCTGGCCGGGGTTTCCCGCAGGCCCTCACGGTCGGGGTCTTCGCCGATGCCGATCAGGATCTCGCGGACGGCGGCGGCGACGCGCTCGTGGTCAACCGCCATCAGGACCGTCCGTCCGGACCCCACATGGGAGGCCCCGAAGGCGGTTGCTGTGGCCCCTGCGGCGGCCCGTAGGGCGGATAACCCGGCTGACCTTGCGGGGGCGCCTGCATCCCCGGGCCAGGTGGGTAGTAGCCACCGGGCAGGGCCGGCTGCAGCTGGGGTTCGGGGGCCGGGGCGGGCGGCGGCGGCGGGTCGACCGGAGGGATGGTGGAGGGCAAGCGCGAATCCGAACCCGTCCACGCCGGGCGCTTGGGCCACATCCGCAGCGGCTTGAAGACCGTGGCCACCTGCTCCTTGTCGAGGGTCTCCTTCTCGAACAACTGGCGGACGAGTTCGTCCAGCACGTCCCGATTGGCCTCGAGCACGTCGAAGGCCTCCTGGTGGGCCTCGGCGATCAGGCGAGCCACTTCCTCGTCGATCATCGCCGCGACCGCCTCGGAGTAGTTCCGCGAGCTGGTGGAGAGGTCTCGTCCGAGGAAGGGTTCGTGGTCCCCGGAGCCGAGGCGGACCGCACCCAGCCGCTCGGTCATGCCGTATTCGGTGACCATCGCGCGGGCTACCTTGGTGGCCTTCTCGATGTCATTGGAGGCACCGGTGGTGGGGTCATGGAAGACCATCTCCTCGGCGGCACGTCCGCCCATCATGTAGGCGAGTTGGCCGAGCAGTTCGGCGCGAGTCTGGGAGTACTTGTCCCGGTCAGGCATCACCATCGTGTAGCCAAGGGCACGGCCTCGGGGCAGGATGGTCACCTTCTGCACCGGGTCGTTCCCTGGGATCGCGGCGGCCACCAGAGCGTGACCGCCCTCGTGGTAGGCCGTGATCAGCAGTTCCCGCTCGTTCATCACCCGGCTGCGCTTCTGCGGCCCACCGATCACCCGGTCGATCGCCTCTTCGAGGTGCGGACGCGCGATGTAGCGCTGGTTCTGCCGCGCGGTCAGCAGGGCCGCTTCGTTCAGCACGTTGGCCAGGTCGGCGCCGGTGAAGCCGGGCGTCCGCTTGGCGACCGATTCAAGATCGACGTCGGGGGCCATCGGCTTGTTCGCCGCGTGCACCCGGAGGATCTGCAGCCGGCCCTTCATGTCAGGTGCCTCGACCGGGATCTGCCGATCGAAACGGCCCGGGCGCAACAACGCCGGGTCGAGCACGTCCGGCCGGTTGGTGGCCGCGATCAGGACCACGGCCCCACGCATGTCGAAGCCGTCCATCTCGACCAGAAGTTGATTCAGGGTCTGTTCACGCTCATCGTGACCGCCGCCCATGCCGGCCCCGCGATGGCGGCCGACGGCGTCGATCTCATCGATGAAGATGATCGCCGGGGCGGCCTCCTTGGCCTGCTCGAACAGGTCGCGGACCCGGCTCGCACCGACACCGACGAACATTTCGACGAAGTCCGAACCCGAGATCGAGAAGAACGGGACGCCGGCTTCGCCGGCCACGGCGCGAGCCAGCAGGGTCTTGCCGGTTCCCGGCGGGCCATAGAGCAGAACGCCCTTGGGGATCTTGGCCCCGACCGCCTGGAACTTGGCCGGTTCGGAGAGGAACTCGCGGATCTCCTGCAGTTCCTCGATCGCCTCTTCACAGCCCGCGACATCGGCGAAGGTGGTCCGTGGGGTGTCCTTGGTGGTCAGCTTGGCCTTCGACTTGCCGAAGCCCATCACCCGGTTGCCGCCGCCCTGCACCTGGTTGAACATGAAGTAGAACAGCAGGCCGATGATCAAGAACGGCAGGATCCCGACCAGGAAGAAGCTCCAGAAACCCTGAGACGGCACCTCCCCGCGCCAGGTTTCCAGCGTCCCGTCGGCGATCCGCTCGTTCAGCCGGTCAATGATCGGTTGGCTCTGGGTGCCGATCCATTTGGCCCGCATCTTGGTTTGGTTCGGGTCCTTGAGTTCGACCCTGATCTCCTGCTCGCCATCGACGAGCACCACCTCGCGCAGGGCTTCGGCACCCATGATGGTGGCGACCACCTTGGAGGTCGGCTCCTGCTTGTACCCGCTGGAATTGCCGATGAAGTCGACCACCAGGGCGATCGCCAAGAAGCCGAGAATGATCCACAGGATCGGAGCTCGGAGGATCCGTTGAACCTTCATTACCTACCTCGGTCAGGGTTGTCAGGGCACTGGAGACCTTACCGAAGCCAACCAAGGACCTCGGTCGCCAAGGTCAGGGCTGCACCGGTCAGGCGTAGATCGCGGGATCCAGGATGCCAACGTCGGCCAGATTGCGATACCGGCCGGCATAGTCGAGGCCGTAGCCGACGACGAACTCGTTGGGCAGATCGAACCCGACGTAGGCCACCTCGACCGGGCTACGCATCGACTCCGGCTTGCGGAACATGGTCATCACATTGAGGCTCGCCGGGTTCCGCGACTTCAAGTTCTGGAGCAGGTACGCCAGGGTCAGCCCGGTGTCGACGATGTCTTCCACGACGAGAACGTGCCGGCCCTGGAGTTCGGTGCTGAGGTCTTTGAGAATGCGAACGACTCCGGACGATTGGGTTCCGGAGCCGTAGGAGGAGATGGCCATCCAGTCCATCTCGCAATGTCGCTTGAGCTCGCGAGAGAGGTCGGCCATCACCATCAGGGCGCCGTTCAGAACCCCGACCAGCAGCAGTTCCTTGCCGGCGTAGTCGTCTTCGATCTGGCGGGCCAACTCGGTCAGCCGCTCCTCGATCTGGGCCTTGGTGTACAGAACCTCGGTCAAGTCTGCGCTGATATCGGCTGCCTCCACGTCGGCGATTCTAGCGGTTCATGGCGCCCCGCGATCCCGGAGCGCTAGGCGGGCCCGGCCGACAGGCGTCCGTTGCGCCGGATCACCCGCAACCCGGCCAGCTCGATCCAGGCCTGACCATGCCAATCGATGACCAGCGCCTCCACTGCGCGCACCCGTCCGTACGGAACCTCGGTTGCGCCCCGGTCGAAAAGCCAGAGCCGCAACACCCGACTGAGCAGCGGACGGGGCAACCCGGCCAGCCAGGTGCAGTCCAGCTCGCTGGCCTGGCCCAGCCCGTCAAGCTCGGCCTGGGCCAGGTGGTCCAACAGGTCAGCGTCGGCCCGCAACAACTCGGCGGTCCGGGCCAGCGCCTGCACCACCCCGGGCCCCAACTCGGCCTCCAACAGCGGCAGCACCCGCTCCCGAACCCGAACCCGGGTGAACCGGGCTTGAGCGTTGTGCGGATCGTCGATCCATTGCAGACCGAGCTCCCGGCAGGCCTGGGTGGTGATCGCCGAACGCACCCCCAGGAACGGACGGACGAAAGGGGCCCGAACCGCAGGCATCCCCGACAGCGAGCGACCACCAGAGCCCCGGGCCAACCCGAGCAGCACGGTTTCGGCCTGGTCGTCCAGGGTGTGGCCGAGATAGACGGCCTCACCGTCCTCGACCTCGGCGCTCAGTGCCGCGTACCGGGCCTCGCGGGCGGCCGCCTCAAGTCCTTGGCCCTGGTCGCGCACCGTGACGGCCAGCACGATGGGGGCGATCCCTGCACCGGCAAGCCGTTCGGCCACGATCTCCGCCCAGCGGGAGGAGTCTGGCTGCAATCCGTGGTCGACCGTCACCGCACGAACGCCGAAGCCCCGTCGCTGCCCCGCGATCGCCGCACAGGCCGCCAGCGCCAGCGAGTCACTGCCGCCGGAACAGGCCACCAGCACCTCTTCCCCTCGCCAGGCCTGCTCGACTGCTGCGACGAGCTCGAAACTGGCCGGCTGCAGGGCCCGGCGCGCCATCAGTGACCCACCCGCCGCAGCCACCGCTCAGGAGCGCGCAGCTCGGCCAGATCGGGCAGCACCCCGGGCGCCTCGAACACCCGATTCAGCCCCGGGACGCCCGCCCGTGCGATCACGGCTCGGCAGAACGCGGCACCCTCGCGGTACTGCTCGCGCTTGATGTTCAGCCCGATCAGCTTCTGCAGCCAGGCATCGAGGCCACCACGATCCCGGCGCTGTTCCATCCGGCGGCGCAGGCTCTCGACCGAACCGATGAGTCCCTGACCGGCCACGTCCATGATCACGTCGGCGTGGCCTTCCATCACCGACATCACCGCCGTGATCGGCTCCAGGTTGCCCGGCCGTTCCTGGCCGTCCTCATGGTCGATCAACAGCTCGCCGATCAGCCCGATGAGATGCTCGCGCAGCCAGGGCGCCGCGCCGAACTGAAACCGGTGGGTCTGCTCGTGCAGGCACACCCACAGCCGGAAGTCTGCCGGATCGACACCCATCATCCGCTCGGCCGCCACGACGTTGGGCGCCACCAGCAGTAGGCGGTTCGGCTGACCGAAGGGGTCGAACTGGCCGAGGATCCGGGTGGAGACCCACGCCAAGGCAAGGCCCGCCTGGGCGCCGAAGAATCGTCCGCCAACCCGACGCGCCAGGGTTGGGGGATGCTCCTCGGCGATGCCCGCCAACATGACGCCGGCCATGGCCGCCGTGGAACGAATCCAGGACGCCCGGTCGACCACCACCGTCTGGGCCGGGGCAGCGATCGGCAACAGCGAGACCTCGCTCACCCGTTCGGTGGCCCTGGAGGCCGCCCAATGGAGCCCTGCCACGAGTTCGCGGACCTGGTTGGCCGGCAAGGGCAAGCCGGGCGGGACGACCCGGCGGCCAACCTCCGCCGCCACGCTCCAGTCGATCGCAGGGATGTCCGCCATGCTCAGCCGCACCCGCAGGCGGCCAGCCGGGACGCGCTGCGATCCAACCAGTCCATGGCGTCCCAGGGTCGACGAACCTGATTGGCCAAGCCGGCGAAGACCAGCAGCGAGCCGTCCTTGGTGATCAGGTACCCGGCCAGCGTGGTGACGTCGCGCAGGGTGCCCGTCTTGGCGTGGACGACCCCGCGTCCGGCGGCTTCGGCCCGGTCATCGAAACGTTCCGCGAGGGTGCCGGTGACGCCGGCCAGCGGCAGACCGCTCAACAACGGACGGAACCGGGGCTCGGTCAGCGCCAAGCTGATCGTTGAGGTGAGCACGGAGGGCCGAACCCGGTTCGTCCGGGACAGCCCTGAACCGTCATCCAGGACGATGCCCTGCCCGCTGAGGCGCAGACGCTCCAGGGTCTCCTCGGCGATTCGACGTCCGGCGGCGTGGCTGCCCGGCATCCCGGCGGCGATCGCGGCCTGGCGGCGCAGCGTCTCGGCAGCGTCGTTGTCACTGCTGCGCAACATCCGCTCCACGAGGAGCTCCACCGGCTGCGAGGAGACACTGGCCACAGTCGTCGCCCCGTCCGGTGCCCTGGCCGGACGGACCGACGTCACCTTCAGCTGGCGTCGGAGCAGGGTGGCGAACTTGTTCGCGGCGGCTCGGCTTGGATCTTTGGGCCGCACCCCGAACCCGGTCTTCGGGTGGTCGACGGCCAGGGAACTGACCGGAGAGATCGACCAGGCGTAGCGAGAGGACCACGCCGCGTGCCAGGCCGGGCCACTGAACCGCGAGTCGTCGTAGCCCAGCGCGACCGTGCTGACTCCTTGACTCTTCAGCGCCCGCGCGGTGGCGGCGGCCAGGGTGGTCAGCGAGGCGGCGCCGGAGATCGGGTTCGCCTTGGAGGTGAGGAACGGGTCGCCACCGCCGAGGAGAATCAGCGTTCCCGGCTTCGGAGAGACCACCGTGGTCTGGAACCGGGTGCCGGGCGCGATGTGATCCAAGGCGACCGCGGCGGTGAGGATCTTCATCGTCGAGGCGGGCAGCATCAGCTTGTCGGTGGCGCCGATCAGGATGTCCCCGGTGGCCGGATCCACCACCCGGAAGCCCGAACCACCGGCGACGGCCCACGACAGCCGGGGCAGTCGCGAGCCGAGGGACTCCGCGGACGGTGGCGGGGCGAACTCACGGGCCCGGGCCAGCGGAGCCATCACGGCGATCGGTGTGGGCAGCACGAACTCCGGTGGCGCGGGCTGCTGGCTGGTGATGGTGGGCGCCGGTCCCGCTCCCGGCGACTGGCTGGCCACCACAGCGAGTCCGACCACCAGCGACACCGACGCCAGGGCGGCTCCGCCGATGGCCAGGCGTCGGGTCGTCCACGCGCGCAGCTTCGTCACCGCAACCATCTTGTGGCGACGGACTCCAGACGATAGGCTCTCGAAACACATGGCAGGCCAATCATGGCAGTCGGACGGAAGGGGTCAGAATGGCGGTTCAATTCACTCGGGCACAGATGGCTAAGACGCTGCACTTCGACGTGACCATCGAAATCCCGAAGGGAACCAAGAACAAGTACGAGATGGACCACCACACCGGTCGGATCCGCCTCGACCGCACCCTGTTCACCGCTACTCAGTACCCCAACGACTACGGCTTCATCGAGGGCACCCTGGGTCAGGACGGTGACCCGCTGGACGCCATGGTGCTGGTGCCCGAGGCGACCTTCCCGGGCGCACTGATCGAGTGCCGCGCGATCGGCATGTTCCGGATGAGCGACGAAATGGGCGAGGACGACAAGGTGCTCTGCATTCCGGTCGCCGATCAGCGCCAGGACTATCTGACCGAACTGAACGACCTGCCGCGGCTCACGCTGCTGGAGATCGAGCACTTCTTCAGCGTCTACAAGGACCTCGAGCCCGGCAAGTCCGTCGAAGGCGCCACCTGGGCAGTCCGCACCGACGCCGAAGCTGAGATCTTCGCCAGCTGGAAGCGCGCCGTGGGCACCGATTTTGAGAACGAGTTCACCCGCGGCGAGTGAAGCACCTCTACTTGATGCGGCATGCCCGAGCCGCTGAGACCTCCGGTGGTCGTGGGGACCATGCGCGTCCCCTGACCGCCGGAGGGATCGGGCAGGCCAAGGTGGCCGGGCGCACGCTGGCTTTGGCCGGAGTCGACCTGATCGTCAGTTCCACCGCGGCCCGGGCGTTGCAGACAGCGCAGAACCTGGGCCTGGGCGTGCCGCTGGCGACCAGCGACGACCTCTACAACGCCGGGTCGATCAGCGTGCTGGGGGTGATCGGACTGCTTCCAGAGGACGCGAGGGTGGCCGTGGTGGTGGGTCATGCACCCGGGATCCCGGCGCTCGCCCACACCCTGGCCAGTGACGATTCAGACCCCGTCGCGTGGAAGCGCGTCGATGGCCACTTCCCGCCGGCGACCCTGGTCGGACTGGAGTTCGAAGGCACGTGGGCCGAACTCGAGGCCGCCCGGGTGTTCCTGTCCCGGCACTGCTGAGATCAGGCCTCGGCGAGTACGTAGATGATCGCGGCTGAACCGCCCCGGCACTCGATCCAGGCGGCGTTGACGCAGGCAAGGTCGTAGTCCTTCTTGGTCACGGGGCTGAACGCCGTGACCTCAAAGGACGCCGGCAGGTCGCCCTCGAGCGCCCAGACCTCCTTGGCCACGTTGACGGCGAAGTCACAACTGGCCGAACCCCCACGAGCCACGCCCGGTTGGCAGATCTTGGCTCCGGAAGGCAGCGCCGCCGGCGTCTGATTCGCGTTCGCCGTCACGGAGCCGGCCGGGGAACCCGCCGCTGGCGTTCCGGCCGCGACCGGTGCGGCGGGCTGGCGGAGCAGCAGCCAAGCGGCACCTCCGACGACCAACAGCAGCGCGACCAGAACGACCAGGCGGCCCGGGTGCAGGACTAGCGGCGCAGGCGTTGACGGAACCTGGGCCGGAACTGGTCGCGGTGCCACGAGGGTGGCCACGGGAAGCGGCGCACGGACGGGCGAGGGTTCCGGTTCGTCGCGGAAAATGCCTTGCAGATGCGCGGTTCCGGTCTGCGGCACCTCGCCTGCCCTGGGCATCGGAGCGCCGCATCGCGAACAGTACTTACCGGGATCCTCGATCTCGAGGGTGCAGGCGCCACAGGTGGCCATATCGAACTTTCATGCTGGTATGGATCGGGCAAAACGTCGCCCACCATGATTTTTGCACAGCAAACCGCGCGACGGGGTCCCGATCTAGTCACCTCAAGGGGCGACCGATCAGTGCTCGGAAGCCTCCCTGGCAGCAGCCATCTGTGCCCGCACGTCGTCCATGTCGAGGCCACGGATGGCGGTGATGACCTCCGCGAGCGCCGGTGCGGGCAGTGCTCCGGGCTGAGAAAAGACGAGGATTCCGTCGCGGAAGGCCATCAGTGTCGGGATCGACATGATCTGAGCAGCCTGGGCCAACTGCTGCTCGGCTTCGGTGTCCACTTTGCCGAAGACGATGTCGGGGTGTTCGGCTGCAGCGGCCTCGAAGACCGGCGCGAACATCCGGCAGGGGCCGCACCAAGACGCCCACCAGTCCACCAGGACGATGTCGTTGGTGGTGACCGCGTCCTCGAAGTTGGCGGCGCCCAAGTTGACGGTAGACATAAGTTCCTTTCACGCAGTAATACCCCCTAGGGTATACCAACCCTGCCCCACGACCGCGACCGGGGTCGCTTCCCGCAGTGAGTTGCCCCAGCCTGACAGCATGGGGGTCATGTCTGGCAGCACCCGAACCCCGGCCACCGTCGACTCCCTCGACGAGGTGGCCCAACCCGGCCTGTCGGCCCCGGCACTGGCCGCCCTCGTGGCCGGCGCCGGCGTCTACGGGGTGTGGTGGGGAGCGGTCAACACCGCCACGGGACAACGCTTGGATCACCTGGCATTCCTCGGCTCGAAGATCGGCTCCTGGCGAGTCAGCGACGAAGCGATGCGACTGCTGGACATGGTGTCGGTGCCGGCGGTCGCCGTGGCAGTGGCGGTGGTGATGCTGATCGCGCTGCTCCGTCGACGATGGGCGCTGAGTCTGCTGGCGGCCGGCGTGGTGATTGGCGCGAACCTGACCAGCCAGGCCCTGAAGAACTGGGTCTTCACCCGGGAGGATCTGATCGACCTCGGCCCTTATGGCGGGCTGGCCAACTCGCTGCCCTCGGGCCACACCACCGTGGCGGCCTCTGCCGCGGTCGCGGCCCTGCTGGTGGTGCCGGCGGCGCTGCGCGCGGTGACAGCCGGGCTCGGGGTGGTGATCGTGACCGCCTTCGGCTTCGCCACCCTGGTCGGCCAGTGGCATCGAGCCTCGGACGCGATCGCGGCCGTCTTGGTCGCGGCTTCCTGGGCCTTCGCCGGGGTGGTCGCGGCCAGGATCGCCACTCGGCTGCAGCACCGAGAGGTCGCCGCTAGACCGGACGCGTTCACCGTGATCCTGCTGCTGGTCGGCCTGATCGGCGTCGGGGTAGCCGGGTTGGCCGGGCTGATCAACTGGTCGGTCCCGATCGAGGCGGCCACTCGAACCAATCTCTTCCTGGCCTACCTGGGCGGCGTAGCTGCCCTGACCGGAGTGACCTGCGCCTGCTTCGGCATGCTGCTTCGCATGGTGGAGGTCAGTCGGCCGGCGGGGCGCCCAGCAGATCAGGGTTAACCAACGACCATGACCGCCGAGCCCAGCGTCCAATCAAGCAGCCAGACCAGGGGCACCACGACGACGACCGAGCCGACGGTGACGAGTACCCAGCGACGAAGCCCCGAGGCTTGAATGCCCCACATCACGAAGGCGACCTCGATGCCCACCGCGGCGACCAGCGCCGCCACCGGGCCGGTCAGCAGGACCCCGATGGCGACCACCGCGATGAAGCCGAGCCAGGCGAGGGCTTCCCTGCCGCGGGTGGAATAACCGGCTAGCTGTGCCTGCATGATGCGCTCCTCGGGTGGGGTTCTCTTAGTCTGCCTCACCGGGACGGGCTGCGGCGTCCGCAAACCTGGCGAGGCTCAGGGTTGGCGGGAGACCAGGTTGACGAAGACGTCCTCGATCGTTGGGTCCACCTCGACTGCCGCATCGGCCAGGCGGAGAAGCGGGACCAATTTCAGCCAACTCGGCTAATCGGACAGACCCCACCCCCCAGGACGCCATGCTCGGGGCTTAGCGGTCTGCAGATCCAGGACATCAGGCGCTGGTGTGAACGAGAGACTCAGGCCCGTAATAGGCCCATCAGCATCCCTATCCCGCGGTGCTGCATGTGAGCCGGCAGAAACCCGCCAGACGCTACAGACATCCGGATGGATGAGTCCGACAATCATCGAAATGGCGGCGAACATTTTCGGCCCGAAAGGAACTATTACGACACGCGCCGTGCCAGACTGCCCATAAACGAAGGACTCCAAGGAAAGAAATGTCATGAATGGATGCATGACCGCATACTCTGCTTCACAGAAACGTGCGTCTGTCCACAAGATCTCGTTGACACTCTGAACATCAGCATCAAACCGCGGATCGCCACCACGTGGGACAAACCCCCGCACCTGAACGGGGTCTGACCTGGCATAGGCCGAAACCTGCATACGAGAGGTCCGCAACATTGGCCTCAAAGGAAAGAAAAAACTCTGCAGACAACTCGGCAGTTCCCGGCGCAAAACACGCCTGACGCACCCGACTTTGCCCCCCGATCACTTTCGGCGCGTGCGAACGCACATCCAATGAAGAGATCCGGGGACTCAGCGCAGAATCCCCCTGAACGCGGATGCCAACCTCTTCAACGCCGCGACCTCGATAATCTAGCCACGTGAACTGCGGCATCTATTGCTCCTCGTCTAACAGCGTCGCCTGGTGGGGCACCCCTCGACGCAGCACGGCATCCAGTGAATGGCTCTTCCCAGTCGGATCGGAAGCTTGTAAAGGGGGCGAACGTGTAAGCAAGCCGGAAGCGCTTGCCACGCAGTGAACTAAGGAGATTGGCGCTATCAGCATCGGGAATATATATAAGCGCTCCAGCGTTGAGCGCGCGGCCCAGAGCTGACAGCTGATCCTTAGTAGCAATCGAATCCACAGTTATCGTCATGGGAGGGTCCGCGTTGAAGTCGTCGATTACGACCCGCGTAAAAAAGAAATTTCCGACATCGTCAAGTAACGAAAGCAGACCACGTCGGCCGAGCCTGCTACCTTCTGGCCACGGGATAGTAGCAAACAGAGCGCGGAAACGGGCAATAAGAACATTCACCTCTCGCCACTGCCGCGACGGAGAAACTGCCACCAAATTCGCAGGTCGATCGTCAAGAAGACGGTTGCATAGACCGATGATCCAACGCGGGTTTCCCTCATTGCGTACAGAGCGTGCGCCCCCTATAAAGATCCGGCGCCTTCCTCGAGCGTACTCGTCGAGCTGTTGCACCTTTGGCATCGTCACTCGTACGATAAGCGGCGCGAGTCACCACGAGTGGATTAACCTTTCTAATGATCTCGGCTCTCGTATCTCCCGAAACAACCCCCAGTCGAAATGGATCAATCTCGTTGACTTTTAGGTATTTGGCAAAGGTGCTGTCGAGCTGCGCGAGCACGACGAATCTTTTGCCAAGCCGCCCCGCCGGGGAGTAAGCATGGCCTGCATCTGACCAATCGCGCCTGGGAGTATCGAATCGGCAGCGCCGAACACAACCTGTGGATCGAGGTTCGGCCATTGCTTTTCGGCCAACATTGAGGAGATCAACCTCTCGGAGAACTCATACGTGTCTTGATGATTTCCATATGTCAATAAGATCTCTTCATAATCATGTCCCGGCATTGCCGATAGCGCGCCCTGAAGTAAAACGAGGTCCTCACTGTATGGACTGATCGACAGCTTGAACAAAATGCGATCGTCCACGCTGCGCATGGCGCTAAATAATTCCTGACGGACCAGCCCTGGCGCCAGCTCCAGCTCGTCAAAAAGGAGAGCTCAGCGCTCACCCACAAGCTCAGGCTTGAAGGCCTCCAATATATCGATCAAAGAAACCGTGGAAGTGACTATATCTTGAAACAATCCAGGGCACGCCGCGAAACGTTCAGCCCGGCCGTCTTCTGACATGAGCGACTCCGCGCTCGCAAACCGAATCAGCTCTCGGGACCGATCCCCCAAGGCGGCAATTAGGCCGCTGAGCGAGGCGAGAGGGAGTTCGAGATCCAGAACGCGGGACATAGCCCTTGCGACTTCGGCCTCTTGTGCCCTGGTCATCGAGAGACGCCTAAAGGCCCTTGAAGCGGTTGAGAGACCCGCAACGCGATACCTGAGGCAGGTGACGAAAGCTTTAAGGGTGTGCGTTGTGAAGATGGCGACAACCAGGGCGTCCACGAACCTAGTGGGAAGTCCCGCACCGCCTAACGCTTTGAGCTGCCTGTCCCACGCAATGTCAGTCGGGACAAAAACGCCAGAATAGTCCATTCCCAGCACCGCTTCGGGAGCATCCCGCCAATGCTCAATTCCTTCCGGAGTAAGCATTTTGAGCAGCGTTGTTTTTCCGCCGCCCCTAGGCCCAACCAAGAGGCTGTGCGCCCGTTTAACAAGCAGGTTATACTGTGGCTTTGGCTCCACAAACGTCCTAGCCACGGCAGCCGGACTCAATGCTCTCGCGTTGAATGAGTCAAAGGGACTTGGACTGGCAGTGTTCATGGTCTCCCGATCCCATCGATGCCATACTCGGAATCTCTTGGTAGGACACTGAGTCCCATCGCGAGAAGCTCTTTCCTAACATACCTTTCATCATCGGGCAGAAGATATTCGACATCGGGGGCGATTAACACGATCTCACTGCGCTGCAAAAACGGCATGTCGTCTGTTATGGCCTCGCTTAAAGCACGCACGATGGCGTCGCCATCTCGGTGGCCAAAACCGCCTTGGTGCCTCAGGCCGGAACCTGGTCGCGCCGGCACCCATCCCTCTTGACTCAACCACTCCCAACTTCTGTACTTACCTTTAGCTGGTAGCGCCGCCCGCCAGTCGGCAATGGCAGAGTTAACTCATAGCATTGATTGCGAGCCTTCCCCTGCAACTCCTTATAAACCAAAGCCGAGAAGCTTCCCGCCGCAAAGACCGTGGGTGAGTTAGAGTTCCCGCGGCGTACTCCAGATTGGGCCAATGCCGGTGTCCGTGTATTACTAGCCACTTTCCAAATTCACCCGACCCAAGGACGCCAAGAAGAACCGAGCCATCGACCATTTCGCTGTAGTCCCTGGGATCGATGTTTCCATACCGATATAGATGGTGATGGCAGACGAAAATGTTCAGCTTGTTAGTTTCGGCCTCAAGAAGAAGCTCTTTATATACCGAACTGTGCTTACGATACTGACCATGCTTCGACTCATCGCTGTAGCCATGGTAAGCAGCACTATTCAGCACAAGAATATTGTACGCCTCAGATTGGTGGAGTACTGCAGACCTAGCCCAGTATTCGTTGTTGAGTGACGGCTCTGCGTATGGATAGTCCGTCAACTCCAGCAGAACACCTTTTGCGTCGTGGTCGTTGTACACGCTCCTTGAATCAAGATCGTGATTGCCCGTCGTCACGATAATCTGTGCGCCTCCGAGATCCCCGGCGATTCTACGGACACACGCCCAGGCCCATCGCAGCGCTTCCGGCCTTGCCTTGTCTGCCAGGTCACCCGGGAAAACCAGCAGATCTGTCTTGATTGCCTGCGCCCTGATTAGCTCAGAGAGGTCAAAGAAGGGGTGGTGGCCTTCACCTCGGCGGCCGCCACGGATAACCAGGAAGGAGGATCTCCTTCTGTATCTTTGTCTGCAACGTGAACGTGCAGGTCGCTAATAATAAAGGCTGTCAAGTTGGGCATCATAATTCCAGGATAGGTACTCGGGGCGTCGGCGGCGATATGCTGTTTTGCTTGCGACTTGTCTTAAGGTCCGCATCTCTAACGTTCGAAAGTCTGTCAACCCCAGCGTGAGGTCAGCCGTCGGGTAGGTCGTCATGAGGCGCACTCCGCGACCGTGAAGTTCTGAGATCGCATCCTTCAAATCCGACTCTGGAAAAGGTAGCGAATACCCGTACTCTCCATACGTCTGCCGATCCGTCGGGTACGGTGGATCGAGGTAGACGAAGTCCCCGGAATCGACGTCTCGAAGCGTCTCGTGAAATGATGCCAACTTGAGATTCGCGTGCAGCAGCACTCTTGCCGCATCCTTATACATGGCAAGAGAGGGCATTCTGCCAGTATTCTTGCCGGCTGGAACATTGAATTCACCGGATCGATTTGTGCGGTAGAGGCCATTGAAGCAAAACCGGTTGAGATAGGCAAAGCGGGCCGCTCGCGCCAGCGCATCAGCAGGGCGGCTGGCGCGAATCAAGTAGTAATGCTCCTTACCGATAGGCATCTCGGCGATGCTGCAATGCAAAAGCGTAGGATCCGACTTCAATTGATCAAGGAAGTTGATCAGGTCAGCGTTAGTGTCACCCAGTGTCGCTCCCTCGGGCTCACAAGCGAAGAACAGAGCGGCTGACCCGGCGAAAGGTTCGAAATACTGTCGGTGCTTGGGCGGCATGCACTTCATCAGGGTCGGCACGAGGGCTCGTTTGCTTCCTGCCCACCGCAAGACCCCTCGACTCATCCGACACTCACAGTAAGAGTGTAGGGCCACGTCGCTGCCTCTGGCGTGAACATGGGCAGATGTGGAAGGCCTCGTCATCGACGGGGCCTGTCCGATGAAACTTTGTAACGGCGGTTGGACCTCCACTGCATGTCCTGAGACCCAGTTGCGTGTGCGGGCGCGGCGGGTTGCTGGGCTTGATCGTCGTGTTGAGCTCTCATTCGACGGGCGATGTCCCCGACGTTGGTGGAGGCGGCGTTGGTTGTACCCATCGACCATTCGACGGTGGCGATCTCGAGCGCGTCGGCGCTGCCCCAGGGCCCCATAAGCGGGCGAGTTTGGTTTATGGCGCCGCTGATCGCTTATGCCGAGGTCTCGGATATGGGCTCTTCGGACCGAGCGTGGATCCGAGGGGCGCGTCGGCGGGGAGAAGGGGGCGAGGCCCTTAAGAATCGAGGTTACCACACCACTCGATTTCGAGGACCTCGACGATGTCCGATTCTGCTTCGTGCTGCCGTGTCCGCGGCGGGGACTGCCAGCGCTGCGACGTCCTGGTCGGCCTGCCAGTGCCCCACGCGGTCCGCGTCGACAGGATCTGAGGTCGGGGCTTCCAGGAAGGGTTGAGTCCCGGCCACCAGCGGTGATGGGCGTGTCGTGGCCTGCGCGGCGGTGAAAGCGGTACTCGTGTGGCCATTGATCGGCAGCCATCCAAGGGAACGCCGGGCGTGGCGTTCCTGCTCGACGAGCTGCAAGCCCAGCGCGCGGCGCCGAGCGAGGTAGGCCTCCAACGCAACCAGAAGGTCGGTATTCGCCACCGGGGTTGTTCACGGCAACCTGCCCCACGGCGGCGCCAGCGGTCGCAGCGGCGCCATGTCGACTCGCCCGTAGTTCATCGAGGAGGCAGGGTTCGCATGCCCGAGGAGTTCCTGGACCTGCCGCAGGGTCCCGCCACCGGCCCCGCGACAGGGAAGCCCTCGCCGGGCTCGCTTCATCGCCAAGGTTGAAGAGCCCAATAGGGCTCCGCGAGTTCCGGCCGATGGTGTATCGGAATGGGCGAAGATGGGGCCGACTGCGGACCCGAAAGGCAGGCCTATTACCCGATTAAATTGGAACGGGCCTACTTGCTCGCAGGCAGCTCGGCTGCACGTAGGGCCTCTTGGAAGTCCACGGTCCATTCGGTCGTTTCATGACCTATGCAGGATGTGAAGAACGTCGCATAATCCTTGATTAATTGCCAAATCGAATCATCCATGACCCCAGCGTGACGTAGCCTTGAGTAATCGATCTGCAGCGCCAAGAATGTGGCGTTAAGTTGCATCGCAGTAGCAACAAAGCGGGACCAAGAACTAGAGTAGCCGAAATAGCGATCGATCAGCTGTAGTCCGGCTGCGACCGCGAAGAACAAGTAAGCCGCGGACGCATTGCGGAGGCCTCCCAGCAAAGGCGAGGCAAGAGCTATTGCGCCGCCAATCACCGCCAAGATGATCGAGCCCAGCCTGAGGGCCTTCGATAAGCGACTCTTCTGTGCCTTTCTTTCATGTACCACTGCATCGCGATTTGATATTGACTCATCAGTCCCTCATATGCCTCGCTCGTCGTCAGGGTGCCGGAGTCGCGAGCATCCAGGAGAAACGGATTCATATCCTTCTGTTTGGTCATCATCATCCTCTTGGTTGACAGTCATTCCAGGCCAGTAGATGAAACCCTAGCCCACTAGCCTCGATCTCGGTATTGTCCCACCCGGCACGTTCTGCGGGTGTCGCTCAGCATGCCCATCCCTCGGGACGCCCTTTTGGGTCTTCCTGGCGAGTCCCAGGGAGGCTCTTGCTATCGCGGGCGCTGGGGCGGTGGCGCGGACATCAGCTTCAGGGCGTCGATCGGTGCAGCGGGGATAACCTCGGGCTTTCATGAGGGTGGGGTCCGATTTGGGGGTTTGAGCAGCGAAAGTGCTTCCGGCTTGGGAGAATGTGATTGTCGAAGTCGCAAACATCCAGGCAAGGAAGCACTTTCAACGTGAAGCCTACCGCTGTGTATCCCCATCTTCGCCATGACACTGGAGGGACCCGGGTGGTGGGTCATGTCGGTGGTCTGCTGCTCACCAAAACGGCGGTGGTGACCGGTCTCGCTTCGGGGTTGTCGAAGGGTTGGGGCGGTGGCGGAAACCGTTAGCGACTCATGATCCGGGCAAGATCGTTCTCCGATCTGGCGATCATGCTCGCCCTGGGTGGTGACTGTTTGGCGGATGTTGCGCTGCTGCGTTCCGAGCCGGCCGTGTTCGGCCTGGTGGCCTCCGACCCGACGATCTCCCGGCTGATCAGCCTGCTCGCCGGCGACACCCGGACAGTGTTGAAAGCGATCGATCGGGCCCGGGCTGAGGCCCGTGCCCGCGCCTGGCAGTTGGCCGGGCTCCAACACGGCCGCCGACCACATCACCGTGCTGCAAGGAAGCGTTCAAACAGCTGCCGGGAATCCCCGACCACCGGCCCGGGAAACGGCTCCTGTTCAGGGTCGATGGTGCCGGACACAGCCACCAACTGCTGGACTGGCCGACCGGTGACGGGTCCAGTACTCGGTCGGGTTCACCCTGCCCGGCGACGCCGGGCAGCTGATCGAGAACATCCCCGCCCACGTGTGGACACCCGCCTTCGACGCCGACCGGCACCCCCGCGACGGCGCCTGGGTGGCCGAACTCACCGGCCTGCTCAACCTGACAGCCTGGCCGACCGGGACGCGGGTCATCATCCGCAAAGAACGACCCCACCCCGGCGCCCAACTCACCATCACCGATGTTGATGGTCACCGTATCACCGCGTTCGCCACCAACACGCAGGCGGGTCAACTTCCCGACCTCGAACTGAGGCACCGCCGCCGGGCCCGCTGCGAGGACCGAATCCGGCTCGCCAAAGACACCGGACTCACCAACCTGCCCCTGCACAGCTTCACCCAGAACCAAATCAGGTGCGCCCTCGTGCAACTCGCCGCCGAACTCACCGCCTGGGTGCAAATGTTGGCCCTGCCTGACCAGCCGACCCGCCGCTGGGAACCGAAACGGCTCCGCTACGCCCAAGACCACCCCTGGGTGACTCTCCTCACCGCCGCCCCGACCGCCCTCAACCTCCTCGACAGCGGCAAACTCGACACCCAAACCCGCCCCTACAAGCCGAAACACCCCACGGGACCCTGGAACCCCCGCCCACCGGAGCCACCTCCGGGAAACTGTCACATCCACCCGGCAAGATCACACCAAGACAGCGATCCTCAAGCCGTCACAACAAACCCAACCCGGCCACATGAAGGATCGAGGCTAGCGCGCATTTCCAGCCACCCGGAACAGCGAAACACCTAGCCAACCGAATATTCATCCAAAGGAGTCACAAAACGTGGCCCGAGTCAGGTCAAGGTTGCCGGGAGACCAGGTTCACGAAGACGTCCTCGATCGTTGGGTCCACCTCGACTGCCCGGACGTCGGCGAAGCCGGCCTCGCGCATCCGTCCGGTCAGCCAGGGGGCCAGTTCGTCCCTGCCTTGGGCGCCGGAGCCGATCACCGCGTGCAGGCTCGCCCCCGACAGATAGGCCTCGGCGACACCCTCGGCCTGCTCCAACCACTGCAGGGCTGCGTCCGGGTCACCGACGGAGACCTCAAGGATGCGCTGGCTGATGAAGTCGCGGCGGATCTGTTGCGGTGAACCTTCGGCGATCAGCCGTCCGCGGTAGATGAAGGCGAGCCGATTGCAGTGGGTGGCTTCGTCCATGTAATGCGTGGTGACGAAGAGCGTGACCCCGCGGCTGGCCAGGTCGTAGAGCAGATCCCAGAACTGCCGTCGGGCCACCGGGTCGACCCCGCCGGTCGGCTCGTCCAGGAACAGCAACTCCGGGTCGTGAATGGTGGCCGCGCCCAAGGCCAACCGTTGCCGCCAGCCCACCGACAGGTTGGCGGTCAGTTCGTTCTCCCGTCCGATCAGATCGGCCATCTCCAGGACGTAACGGCGCTGGGCGGCGAACCTCTCCGGTGGCAGGTCGTACACCCCGGCGTAGAAGCGCAGGTTCTCATCGACAGTGAGGTCCTCGAAGAGCGCGAACTTCTGCGACATGTAACCGATCCGACGCTTGGCCCGCTCCGGGTGCCGGATCACGTCCTCGCCCAACACCAAAGCTTGGCCTGCCTGCGGCGCGATGGTGCCGGTGAGCATCCGGATCGTGGTGGTCTTGCCTGAGCCGTTCGGGCCGAGGAAGCCGAACACCTGCCCTCGCGGGACGTCGACGTCGATGCCGTCAACCGCGGAGAAGTCACCGAAGCGCTTGGTCAGGCCGCGGACGGAGATTGCGGCGTCCGGGTTTACCGGGGTACCCCGCAATGCTTCAGGATCCCAACTCATCTGTTTTCCCTCTCGCCCCGGTTGGTCATTCGGAGAGCCGTCGTCGGGTGGCGATCAGGGCGGCGCCGAAGATCACCACGGCGAAGGCGACCATCACCAGCAACTGCACGGCCAAGGCCTCGAACCCGCTGCCTTTGACGAAACTGCCGCGGAGCACGGTGATCGCGTAGGTGAGCGGAATCAGGTAGCTGATCGGCACGATGCTCGGCGGCATCGAGTCGATCGGGAAGATGAAACCCGACAGAACGAAGCTCGGAATCATGATGAACATGACCGTCTGCTGGGCCTGATGCCGCGTCCGGGAAACCAATGACACCAACAGGCCCATGCCGATCGAGGTCAGCATGAACAAACCGAGGCCGACCAGCACCACGCTGAACGTGCCGTTGAACGGCACCCGGAACCAGAACAGCCCGACCAGGGCCACCAGGGATAGCTGACCGACAGCCATCAGCGCATAAGGGGTCACCTTCCCGACCAGATACTCACCGCGGCCGATCGGCGTGACGAACATCTGTTCCAGAGTGCCCCGCTCACGCTCCCGGACCACCGCTTGGCTCATGATCGCCATGATCGAAATCATCAGAATGGCCGCCACCAGCCCGGGAATCATCGTGTTCACCTGCGCCAACGTGGGATTGAACAGCACCCGCACCCGGGCGTCGATTCCTGGAGCTGCGATGTCAACCCCCAGCCGATCGATCCGTTCGGCGTTGAGTCGGGCCACGATCTGACCGGCGTAACCACTGCCGACCGAGGCCAGTTGGCTGTCAGAGCCGTCGACCACGATGCCCAGCGGAGCGTTCTGGCCCTTGTCCAGGGCGGCCTGGGTGCCCTCGGGAATGATGATCGCGATCCGTACCTGGCCGGTGTCCATCAGGGGTTTCAGGGCGGTTTCTCCGTCCGGGTGGGCGACGATGGCGAAATAGCCCGAACTGGCGAAGGACGCCTCGATCTGCCGCGACGTGGACGTCCGATCAAGATCGATCACCGCGGTGGCCAGATTTCGGACGTCAGCTGCCACCACATAGCCGAACAGGATCAACTGCATCACCGGCATCAGGAAAAGCAACCGCAGCAGCAACGGATCCCGCCGAAGTTGCAGGAACTCCTTCCACATCAACAATCTGACCCGCCGCAAGCTCATCAGCGCCTCCTGCCGTACAACGCCGCAGCAATCAGCAGCACGACGAGGGCGTAGCCGCCGAGCGCGAGCAGTTCAGGCCACAGTTCGGCAAAGCCGGCTCCCTTAAGAAAGACCCCGCGGGAAATCGTGACCATGTAGCGGGCCGGGAACAGGTAGCTGATCCATTGCAGGACGATCGGGATCGAGTCCAGTGCAAAGGCGAAACCCGACAGCATGAAGGCCGGCAAGAACGAGGCCAGAAGGGCGGTGATGTTGGCCACATCGACGCTCGGGGCGATCGCCGAAATCACCAGCCCAAGACCCAGGGACGAAAAGACGAACGCCATCGCGCCCAGCGCCAACACCAGCACGTCCCCGCGCAGCGGCACCCCGAACACGGTCATCCCGACCACGGTGATCACCACCATGTCGACGAAGGCGAGCAGCGTCCAGGGCAGGAGCTTGCCCAGCATCAACTCGCTCTGCCTCAGGGGACTCACCGACATCTGCTCCTGGGTGCCCTGATCCCGTTCCCGAACCAGGGTCACCGCGGTCTGTTGCACCGTGACGATCATGATGATCACCACCAAGAGGCCGGGAATCAGAAAGTCCGAAGAGCGTTTCTCCGGGTTGTACCAAGTCCGGACCCGCGGCTCCAACTGGCCCAGGCCGGTCACGTCCACGCCTTGGGTTTCGGCCCAGGCGAAGGTGAGCCGTGAGCCGTACACGCGATTCAACGCGATCGAATAGGCCTGCCCGATCCGGGCCGTGTTCGGTTCGCTGCCATCGAGGAACACCGCTACTTCCGCCCGCTCACCGGCGGCGAGTTGGCGGGCGAAGCCGGCCGGAATGACCACCACGATCCGGGCCTGGTTGCGATCGAACAACCGGTCTGCGGCGGCCACGTCGTCGGCCTGGCCCAACACCGCGAAGAAGTCCGAGGCGTCGTAGGCCTGGACGTAACTGCGGCTGGCGGGAGTCTTGTCCTGATCGACGATGACGGTGGCGACGTTCTTCACATCGAAACTGATCGCGTAGGCGAAGAGCATCAACTGCATGATCGGCAGCAACAACACCGCCGCCAGGATTCTGGGGTCACGGCGCAGATGCTTGAACTCCTTGGCCGCGATCGCGACGACCCGGGTCCCCGCCGCTCACCGGGGTTCACCGCCGCCGACACCCACGTCGGCGAGGAAGGCGAAAGCCGTCTCCATGTCGACCACGATCGGCCGGACGGTTGCGGTCAAGCCTTGCCCGGACAACCACCTATCGAGTTCCTTCACGTCCGCGCCGCTGGCCCACAACACCCGGACCAGGTCCCCATAGAGGTGCACCGAGGTGGCTTGAGGTGCCCGTCGCACCACCGCCAACGCCTCCCGTGGGTTCTCGGCGGCCACCTCGAGCAGCGTGCCCGGGACCAACTGCTTGATCTGCTGAGGGCTCCCCCGGTGCCGAATCTGGCCTGCCTCCATGAATGCCACGTCGGTGCAGCGCTCGGCCTCGTCCATGTAGGGGGTCGACACCAGGACGGTCGTCCCGCCCCGATGCAGCCCGGCGAGGATCCGCCAGAACTCGCGCCGCGCCACCGGATCGACCCCGGTGGTGGGCTCATCGAGCAGCAACAGGTCCGGCTGATGCATCAGCGTGACGGCCAGGGTCAGCTTCTGCTTCATGCCGCCGGAAAGGCGTCCAGCCTGTCGTCCGGCGAACTCGGCCAACCCCATGCTGGTCAGCAGGGACGCGGCCCGGGTAAGCCGCTCGGCCCGTGGCACGCCACGGAGGGTGGCGAAGAAGTCGATGTTCTCGGCCACGGTCAGATCGGGGTACATCGAGAAGCGCTGCGACATGTAACCCAGCCGTGGGGTGACCCGGTGCGGTTCCCTGGTGACCGACGAGCCGAAGACGAAGGCGTCACCGGAGCTGGCCCGTTGCACGGTGGCAAGCATCCTGATCAGGGTCGACTTGCCCGCTCCGTCCGGCCCGAGCAGCCCGAAGACAGCCCCGTGCGGGATCTCCAGGGACACCTCGTCCACCGCCTGGATCTCGCCGAATCGGCAGCTCAGTGCTTCCGTCCGGACGGCTGGCGGGCTGGTCACCGGAAGGTCACGTCCACCGGCATACCGGCCTTCAACAGCCCGCCGCTGTCGCCTAGGCGCACGCGGACCTGATAGACCAGCCTGGCCCGCTGCTCCTTGGTTTCGACGTTGTTCGGAGTGAACTCCGATTCCGCGGCGATGAACGACACGGTGCCCTCGAAACCGGTCGTGCTGGAGTCACTGACCACGTTGACCGGCTGGGCGATCCGGACGCCACCGATCCGGGTTTCCGGTACGAAGACCCGGACGGTCAGGTCAGCCGGATCGGTGATCGTGATCAGGGTGCGCCCGGGGCTCGCGTTCTGGCCGGCGTTCGCGGTCACGCTGACCACCGTGCCGGCATGCGGGGCGGTGATGGTGGCGTAGCCGCGCTGCACCTTGGCCAGGGACACCGCGGCATTCGCCTGGGCCAACCGAGCTTTGGCGGCAGTCACGTCCGCTTTACTGCCGTCGTCCCGGGCGTTGGTCAGCGCGGCCTTGGCTGCCTTGACGCCCTCACGAGCCTGGGTCAGTTGCAGGTCGAAGGCCCGGGAGTCCAGGGCGACCAGCTTCGCCCCTTGGTCACCTGATCACCCTCAGCCACGGTCACCGCGCTGATCCGGCCGGCCAGCGCCGGGGCCACCTGGTACTCCTTGGCCTCGACCGCTCCGGTGGCGACCAGGGCATCGGAGGTGGCGCCCCGTTGGCTCTGCCACCAATACCAGGCACCGCCCCCGATCAGCAGCAGCACCACGGCGATGATCACCGGCACCGGCGGGTGCTTGCGAGTCCCCTGGGCCATCAGGCCACCTTCTTTCTCACGAGGTCCCTGCCGGACGGCAGGGGGAAATGGTCAGGTCGAGCGGAACGCCGATCGGGAGTGAACTGGCCGGGTTGACCGGACGAACCTCGATCGCCACCGCGCGGGTCAGGTGCACCTCATCGGTGGCGAACGAGGTCGGGGGGAACTCCGCCTGCTGCCCGATCCGGGTCACCGTGGCGGCGATGGGCCCGGGCAAGCCGTCCCGGCTCACCGCAACAGCGTCCCCCAGGCAGGTGCGGGCGAGTTGAGGGCCGGAGAGCCAACTGGCGATCCGCTGTTCGGGCGGACGGACGAGCACCGCCGGTGCGCCGGGGGCGAGCAACTCGCCAGCGCTGGGGACCCGCACCACCAGGCCGCCCACCGGCGCGGTGAGCGTGGCCAACCCCTCTTGATGACGAGCGATGGAGATGCCGAGCTTGGCGGCCCGGGCGGCGATCCGAGAGACCGCCTTGAGGCCGCGCAGGGTCGTCCGAGCCTGGCCCAGCTTGACCTGACCTCGGAGCACCGACGCCAAGCCGGAGCGGGCCTTGGTCAGGCCGGCAGCGATCTGGACGAGAGCCTTCTCCAGCTGCGGCAACGCGGCGCGGAGCGCGGCCAGCCCGGCCCGCAGCTGCGCGCTGGCGGCGGTGAGTTTGGCGACGCCGGCGCTGAGTTGCGCGCTGGCCGCGGTGAGCTGGGCCACGGCCTGCTCCAGCTCGGCCCGTGATTCCGGCGGGGCGGTCGGCGGCAGCTGCGCCAAGGCCGCGGAGGCCTGGGCGAGCTGGGTCTTCACGGTGGCCAGTTGAGTGCTCAGGGTGCGCCGTTGGGCTTCGACGCCCGCCAGCTTGCCGGGAAGGATCGCCAACTGGGAGCGGGCCTGAGCCCGCTTGGCCAGCAGTTGGGTCCGGTTGCGGGTGAGCGTGACGATCGCCGCCCGAATCGACTCTTCGGCGTCCTCGAGGTCGGCCTCCTTCTCGAAGGTGTCCCCGATCGCGGAGTCGAGCACGTCCACCTGCGCGGCGGCCAGCTGGGCGTCGGCTTTGGCGGCGACAACCTGGGCCTTCAGCGCGGCCCGATCCAGGCTGATCAGGGGGTCACCCGGCTGCACCAGATCACCCACCTCAACCTGGACGGCCGCGACCCGGACGAAGCTACCCAGGCCGAACCCGGCGGTCACGGTGCGTACAGGAGAGCCGGACGCGGCGCCGGTGCCCTGCGGGGCGAAGCCGGCGTCCGGGTTGACGACCGGCATCCCCAGGGCCGGCACCTGGATGCTCACCACGTCGTCGAGGACCTTGCCGGTGACGGTGATCGCTACCGGCGCGGGGGCGCAGCCAGCCAGCCAACCGACCAGGAGGAGGCTCACTCCGCCGGCGAGCACACGGCTGGCGAGACTGGTCACGACGGCTCCCGGCTGGTCAGCGAGTGCAGAAACGCGTCCACGACGAAGTCCAGGGTGTCCTCGTCCGGAGGGGATCCACCCTCAAGGCTGAACAGCCCGTCCAGGGCCACGAACGACATCACCGGCCCGACGAACATCCGCGCACTCAACTCGGGCCTGGGCACCTGGACCAACCCCGCTCGTCCGGCGTCGATCAGCACCGCCTCGACCATGCTCAGCAGTTGTGCCGGAATCGCTTGTCGGAAGACGTGCCGAATCTCGGGCAGGTGCACCGCTTCGCCGACCAGCAACCGCAGCAACGCCATCACGTCGGGATCCATCAGGCGGTGGGTGATTCCCCGGGCCAGGCTGAGCAGGGTCTCGCGCAGCTCGGCGAGGCTGGCCGCGGGTGGCCGGGCCGCTGCCGTCGGACGCAGCGAGGACAGCTCGTCCTCGACGATGGCCCTGAGTAACTCGATCTTGCCGGGGAAGTAGGCGTAGAGCGTCTGTTTGCTGACTCCGGCCTCCGCCGTCACCGCCGCCATGCTCGTCCGCGCGAATCCACCGGAAAGAAACAGGGTGCGGGCTGCCGCAGCGATCTGATCTCGCTTGGCCTGCGCTCGTCCGGCAACTGCCTGCACGAATCAAACTGTACGGTTCGGTTTGATTCCCCACAAGGAGGAATCGGCGCTGCTCAGACCTCCGGGTGAGCGGCGCGGAACGCCCGGTCGTCGTTGACGTAGGCGTAATAGAAGCCGATCAGCAGACCGCCGCCGAGGTAGTTCCCGATCAACGCGATCACCACATTTCCCGCGGCGGCCAGCAGGTCGAGGCCATGCTCCAACCCGACCACGGTGAACAGGACGGTGTTGGCCACCGAGTGCTCGAAGCCGAGGAAGGCGAAGATGAAGACCGACATGATCATCACCAGACTCTTGGTCAGGTCGTCCTTGATCTGCCCGTTGTAGACCAGCAGCATGGCCAGGTTGATCATGAAGTTACAGAGCACGGCGCGAACCAGCAGATCCAGCCAGCCGCCGGGGCCCGAGGTGATGTAGGCCAACTTATGCTCCACCGCGGCATCGACCTGGGCCAGGACCGCGCCGTCGACCAGACTGCTGCCGCGCAGCATCAGCGCCATCAGCAGCCCGCCGATGAAGTTGCCCAGGTAGCACAAGCCCAGCAGGCGTCCGGCTTGGGCGAGGCTCGTTCCCCGGTGATAGGCGCCGATGGAGACGATCATCATGTTCGAGGTGAGCAGCTCGGACTTGGTGTAGTAGATGAACACCAGGGCCCAACCGAAGCAGAGCGCGCCGACGAACTTACCGACCCCGGCCAGACTCGTCTCACCCAGCTTCAGACCGGCGAACGTGGTCATCACGCTGAAGTGCGTGACTGTCGCGGTGCGTCTCCCCTGGTGACCGCGGGGTCGCGATGGCTAGGCTTCGCTGAGCGAGAGGATGAGCCTGATGGAGCAGCCCGAGTACCCGGACGCCTTCGTCATGGCGGACGCCAGTTCGGCCTGGGGCCAACGCACGCACCTGCGGCAGACCAAGCTGCAGATGGCCTTGCTGGTGGCTGGGGCGATCGCAGGCACCTTGTCCTTCCCGGTCGGTAACGGCCTCGAACTGCCGGGCATCGTCGCCACGGTGCTGTTCGTCCTGGCCCTGTTCTTGAACGCGCATCGCGCCTCGACCAGCCCGGTGACCGCCTGGTACCAGGGGCGCGCCGCGGCGGAGTCGATCAAGACCATGGCCTGGCGGTACGCGGTGGGAGGCGAGCCGTTCAGCACGTCGTTGAGTCAGCGGGAGGCCGACGACATCTTCTCCGAGCGACTGGTCGAACTGCTCGGCGCGACCCAGCCGGTGAAGGTGTCCGTGGAAGGCTCGGGTGAGCAGATCACCGGTTGGATGCGGACGACGCGAGCCCTCGACCTGGAGGCGCGACGTGCCCTCTATGACGCCTACCGGCTGCTGGACCAACAGCGGTGGTACTCCCATAAGGCCGCGGACGCCGCCGCCAAAGCCTCACGCTGGAACACCGCTCTGCTGGGGACCGAGCTGCTCGGCGTGGTCGCCGGTGCGATGAAAGCGTTCTCCTGGCCAGACCTGGTGTGGACGACCACCGACTTTGTCGGCGTCGCCGCCACCCTGGCAGCGGTCTTCGCCACCTGGACCCAAACCAAGCAGTTCGGCCAACTGGCCGCCGCGTACAGCCTTGCTTACCAGGAACTCTCCACGATTCGGATTCGAGCGCAGCACCCGAGCGATGAGCAGGCGTGGGCGAACTTCGTCGACTCGGCGGAGGGCGCCATTTCCCGGGAGCACAGCATGTGGGTCTCGAACCGTCGTTGAGACGGTTTCTGGGATGAGTAGTTCCTCCCCTGCCCCGATCGTCCGGGGCCAACTACCATGACGCCAAGCTCGCGTCGAGGGGACGACATGGCAGCCGCCCAAGGCCGGATATTCATCAGTTACCGACGTCAGGACACGGCGTGGCCTGCCCGGCAGCTGTATGAGGCCATGGTCGGACGGTTCGGCACCAGCAACGTGTTCAAGGACGTTGACGACATCAACCCCGGGGATGACTTCGTCGAACAGATCGCCGGCGCGGTGGCTCAGTGCAATGTGTTGCTGGCACTGATCGGCCCGCAGTGGTTGACCGTGCAGGACCCGACGGGTCGCCGCCGGATCGACGACCCGGACGACTTCGTTCGGCTGGAGATCGCCGCAGCACTCAGCCGGGGGATCCGGGTGGTGCCGATCCTGATCGACGGTGCTCCGATGCCGAGCCCGCAGGAGTTGCCGGCGGATCTGGCTGCGTTGACCCGTCGGCAAGCTGTCTCGATCGACCCGGTCAGCTTCAGCACCGATCGGCTGTTCGCTACTCTCGCCGAGACACTCAAGCCCCCGGCTCCCCCGCCGCTACCCCCCAAACCCCGACCAGCCAAACCGATCGGCGAACCGGGGAACCCCCAACGGACCGGCATCCTGCTCGGCGCCGGTGCGGTCGCGCTGCTCCTCATCGCGGGGTTGTTTGTCTGGCGGCCCTGGGTCAGCGTGTACACGGCCACGAACGCTCCTGTCACGAGCACCCCGGCGTCCCCGTCCCGTCCCGGAGCGAGCCCCTCGGAAATCGTCAGCGAACCTCGCGGCGGACCGCTGGCGATCATGGCGCACCGGGGCGGCCACGAAAGGCATCAGTTGGAGACGATGCAGGCGATGGAAGCTGCCGCCCGGGAGGGTTTCTCGGTCGAGACCGACGTCCGCTACACAGCCGATCGGGTCGCGGTGATGGTGCACGACGAGGAGGCGACCAAAGGCCTGGATTGTGGGGGACAGGACATCAAGGTGGCCCAGACCACCTGGAAAGTATTGAAAGCGACCTGTCGCTCCAAGCCCACCGCGCAGGATCCGAAGAGTTACCAGATCCCCACCTTCGCCCTGACGATGGAATCGATCGCCGCGGCAAGCCCCAACGCCTGGGTGTTCCCCGAGATCAAGAACGACCTGTCCCTGGCCCAGACCAAGGAGTTCTTGGCCGTGCTCAGCGACGCCGGGATGCGTGAGCGCAGCGTGGTCACCTCCTTCACGCCAGCGAGGTTGGAGCGGGTGAAGCAGGCCGACCCGGATCAGCCGACCCTGCTGATGATGAACAAGGAACCGGTGCCGGTCTCGGAGCTGACCGAGTTGGGGGTATGGGGGGTTGGGGTCGATCAGTCGCTGGCCAACGCGGCCTACATCGAGCAACTGAAGGCGGCCAACCTCAGGGTGATGGTCTGGCTCCTGAACGACACCAAACAGTGGGCAGCGGCCAGTTCGCTGGGGGCGGACGTCGTCATGACCGACTTCCCGGAGAAGTACCGGGCCTGGAAGG
>JADJTO010000003.1 GCA_016711105.1 Micropruina sp.
GGGGCATCGAGGCAGGATCCAGTCGGGGTCCTGCCACCACGATGAACCGCAGATCGGGCACGGCGCGCCGCACCGCTTCGGTCCCCGCGACCACGCGGCGGATCAAAGAGCCGCCCACGCCCGAACCGCCCACTGCCACGATGCACACTCGCTCGTCCTCGCGTAACCGAACTCCGCACGTAGCGCCGCCTTCGGGCCGAGCGCCCGAGGGTCGAAGCCGGTGATGTAGCCGGAGAAGTCGAAGTTGTCCTCGGTCCAGCCGCGGATGCCCGGCAGGCCGGGGCCGAACGTCACGTCCATGATGTCGTCTGGCGCGCCGACGAAGATCGCGGCGTCACGCAGGTGCGGGTGACGTGCTACGTGCTCGATCATCTCCAGGTTGTAGTCGGCGGTGAGTTCCGCCTCGCGCCGCCCTCGAGACGGCATCGGCAAGGAGCCGACGAAGTCCGTCAACCACGCGAGGGTGCCCTTCTTGAGGTTGGGGTTCTCGAAGAGGTGGTAGTCGACGTCCCAAGACTCGTCGGCGATGACCAGGTCGTAGCGTTCGGTCTCCATTACCTCGTTGAAGATCATGAAGTTGTGTAGCAGCACCTCGTCCATGGTGCGCATGCTTTGAAAGACGGCGAGGGCGTGGTCGCCGCACTCGGACTCGAGGTGAGCGGATTCGGCGGCCATGGCGGCCGATGCGGGGTGCACGCGCTCGTGCGCGGCTTTCAGGACGCGCGTGACGGGGTCTTGTGCCAGCCAGTCGATGTGAGCCTCGGGGTGGAGCGCGCGGAGTTCGTTCGCGATCGCCAGGTCTCGGCGGGCGTGGCCGAGCCCGATCGGGGAGGAGAGGTACAGCACGCGTGGCCCGGCGGTGGGAGCCACGGGTCCAACGACCGGCTTGGGCGGCTCAAGCCCGAGCGCCCGGTCGAGGAAAGACGTGATCAGGTGGTTGATCCGGACCGGGTAACGCGACTGGGGAGCGTGCCCGACGCCCTCGAGGAGGACCAGTTCGGAGGGTGGCATGGCGTCGTGGGCGAGCTGAGCGGACTGGTATCCGGTGATCCGGTCGGCCGTGCCGTGGATGAGCAGCGCGGGGATGGTCGACGCGCCCAAGCGTGCGCGCATATCGTCGTAGTCCATCTCACGGCCACCCGCCAGGGAGGCTGCCGCCGTCGCAGGGTGCTGCTCGCGAGCCCAGGCGATGAGGTCGTCGATCGCCTGCGTCGAATGCGGGTCGGACGCGGCCTGAGCCATGAAGAACTGCAGGAAATCCTCGTAGTTGTGCTCCCAATACGCAGGATCAAATTTTGCCCACCCCTCTGGGATCGGGTTGGTCTCGGGGTCGAAGGCGGTGGGCGACTCGTCGCGTTCAGGCTCGACGCGCCATGGATCGCCCGAACCGATGCTCACGGTCGCGAGCACGCGCTCGGGTGCGAACGCCTGCAGCGCGATAGCAAGCTCGCTGCCCATGGAGGCCCCGAGGATCACGGCCTGCGTGGTGCCGGTCGCGTCCATGACGGCCAGTGCGTCCTTCAGCCGGTTGGTTTCCGAGATGCGGGCAGGGTCCTCGGGCCGAGAGGACCGTCCGGTTCCCGCGGCGTCGTAAGCCACTAGTCGATAGTGACGGGAGAGGAACGGGATCTGCATTTTCCAGGCGCGGGAGTGGACGATCTCCCAGGTGGGCACCAGCAGAATCGTGGGACCGGGACGGTCGTAGACCTCGAAGTGCAGTGTTGCGCCAGCGCGGGCGACGTCGCCCTCGAACGTGGGCTGGACAGCTCTCATGAGTGAACTCCTCGCGCCGCCTCGGCGGCTTCGATGAGGGAGCCGACCGAGCGCAGGGCTGCGCGCACCGGTAGGCGGGGGGACTCGTGGCCGAGCAGCAGCAGCTGTTCGCCACCAAGGAAGGACGCGATGGTGAGGGCCACCAACTGCTCGACGGAGAAGGGTCGAAGATCCAACCCTCGGCCCTGATGGTGGCTGAAGGCAGCCGTGAGCACCTCTACCCAGCCGTCGAGCAGGGCGCGAACCCGTGCGCTGACCTCCGACTGCGAGAATCCGGCGGCGATCGCCTCGTGCAGGATCCGCACATAACCACTCGCCAGGTCGTCGTCCAAGTAGTCACAAGCTGTGGCCCACTGCTGCGACAGGGACTCGTCGTTGGCGTAGAGCGCCGACTGCCGGGTGAGTAGGCGAGCGTTCTCGGCGTCCAACGTGGCCAGGACGAGCTGCTCCTTGGAACCGAAGTGGTAATGGATCTGCGAAAGCGGCACTCCCGCCTCCATCGCAACCTTCCGTGTGGACGTGGCCGCGACGCCGTGAGAGAGCACGACCGACCGGGTCGCGGCGAGGATGGCAGCGCGGGTTTCGTTCATCGGACTCCTCCGTCGCCCCGGTGGGGACGGTCAGCTTGCTGGACTATCGTTCGGTCGGCCGACCGAATGTGTTCAAGTTACCGCCGCGAGTTTGGTGTCGTCAAGACTTTGTCGCCCCGGCACTTCAACCGGAGTGGGTCATCCTCCACCCGGGGGACATCGGTGGCGCGTAGGTAGGCTGACAGGAGTCCCAGAGGGAGGTCGGTGATGCGTGCGAGCCCGCTGGTCGCTGTCCTGATCGTTGCGTCGTGCGTCGCCTGTTCGTCGAGCTCGACCCAACCGCCCGTCACCCCGGTGTCAACGGCGAGCACCACGGAGGGCAACGTGACTGCTGAAGAACAACTCCGGCAGGCGACCCGCGCCGGCAACACGGCCCGCGCCCTCGAGCTGATCAAGGCCGGCGTCGACGTGAACGCCAAGGATCCTCTCCAGGAGTCCGCCTATCTGCTCGCCGCCAGCGAGCGGGCCCCGGACATTCTGGAGGCGACGCTGGCGGCGGGTGCCGAGGTCAACGACAAGGACTCCTGGAACGGCACCGCCCTGATTCGGGCCGCCGAGCGTGGCGAGCCGTGGATCGTCGGACGTCTCCTACGGGCCGGCATCGAGCGCGACCACGTCAACCGGATCGGCTACCAGGCCATCCATGAATCCATCTGGCTCGGCGTGACACCGACGCCTACGCCGACACCGTCCGGGTGCTGGTTGCCGGCGGTGTCCAGCTCGACCGCCCGTCCGGCAACGAGGGGCTCACCCCGCTGGAGATGGCCGAGCAGAAGGGATTCGCCACCGCCACTGCGGCCCTCAGGCGGGCGGCGAACGCTGAGGCGCTCGCTCCTGCGACCCCCGATGTGGCGCTGGTCGCCGCCATCGAGCAGGCCGACCCCGACGCCGCGTCCCTCGCCCTCCGTGCGGGCGCCAACCTGGAGCACCGCGACGCGCAGGGTCGGACGCCGCTGCTGCAGGCCGTCACACTGGACAGGGTCGACGTCATCCGGCTCCTGGTCTCCCTGGGCGCCGATACCAACGCCGTCGATGACCGCCAAGACACGCCCTGGCTCGTCACCGGTGTCACGGGCAGCGTCCCGGCTCTTGAGGCGCTCCTGCCCGGCAAGCCCGACCTGACGATCCGCAACCGGTTCGGCGGCTTGTCGATCATCCCGGCATCCGAACGGGGTCACGTCGACTACGTCCGCCGGGTGGTCCAGACCGGCATCAACGTCAACCACGTCAACAACCTCGGCTGGACTGCGCTGCTCGAGGCCGTCATCCTCGGCGACGGCAGCGAGCGCTACCAGGAAATCGTGCGCATCCTGTTGGACGCCGGCGCGGACCCGAACCTGGGCGACGCCAACGGCGTCCGTGCCCTGCAGCACGCACGAAACCGCGGTCAGTCCGACGTCGTCAAGATCCTGGAAGCCGCCCGGTGAACTGGTCGCTCGCGACCGCCGGCGACGTGACGGGTTCCGCCGGGCGAGCGCCTCGCGACACCCGATGACGCTCGGCGAGACTGAATCTCCTCGGCGAACTTCGTAGCCCAGTGCCTAATCAGCGCTTTGCGTGCGCTGAGGACCGAGAAGTTCAGGGCTCGGCGGCGGAGCGGGTCCCTCGACGAGGCTTCGGTCGTCTTCGGGGGGTTGGCCACCGTTAACGTGAGGACTTGACGACCATAGTCGGTCGTCAAGTCCTCACGTTATTCTCGCCAGGCACCTCTGGCCGCCTCATGGTGGAGGCGATCCGTCACGGCAAGCAGTCGGCGCCCGGGCGCCGGGTGGCGCTGGAGGCTCAACTCAACGGGCGCTCGCTACGCGGCTCAGTGCCAGCGCGGTTCGCGGGGTTGAATGGATGGGTGTGCTACTTGTCTAGCCGGCGGGCGAGACCCACTGGTGCGACACACCGGTAGGCGTCGGTGAGCAGGTCGACCAACTCGTCCCAGTCGAGGTCGCGGTCGAGCCGGACGCCGAGCCAGCCGCGGTGGCCGACATAAGGCGGCCGGAAGAACGTGTCCGGTCGGCTGGCCACGAGCGCCTGCTGGACGTCAGGCGACGCGGCGCACCACAGGTGAGGAAAAGTGTTGTCGTGATGGCCATCCAACCAGGCGGTCGCGAAGGACTTCTTGCCTCGCACGAACCAGGTGGGCGCGCCGTGGCTGGGGCGCTCACTCACCTCGGGAAGCTCCCCGCAAGCGGCGCGGAGTCGCTGCAGGACTTCAGCCATGGCGAAATCGTACTCAGCGCGGCGAAGACCGGAGGGTGGGGAGTGGCCAGTCAGCCGATGCTGGGCAGTATGCCCGGCAGCATCCAGGCCGTGCCCAGCGTGAGCGCGCCCAACGTTCCTCCTAGCCACAGGGCGATCCAGACGAAGCGGGGCAGGTGGGTCAGCCGGGCGAGTTGTGCCGCGTCTGATCCCGACGTGCCCCGGCTGAGCGCCAGTTCGAACACGGGGCGTGGGCCGGCGAGGAGCAGGAGCCAGGCCAGCCCGTAGGCCAACCACACGAGAATCCGGACGGGCGCGTACCAGGTCGCAAGGGCCAGCACCGCGCCGAGGGCGAGAACGACCAACGCCCCGTGCAGATTGCGGATCTTCAGCATCAACGCGAGAGCCCAACCAGCAACCACAGCATCGCGACCGCGTGGCCTGTGCCGGCGACCGCGGCAGCGAGCAGCCCGACCAAGGAGGCGGCGGGATACCCGGCGAACAGCGTGATCACCATCCCGGCGCCCGTGGGCTTTCCCCTGGTCAGGGTGACCCCGGAGGTGTCGGAGTGCAGCCGGATTCCCTGCAGGGAGCGGCCGGTGAGGGTGGCCGCGACCGCGTGGCCGGCTTCGTGACACACGGTGACCATCATCCGAACCCCCGGCCAGGCGAGGATCACACAGGCGAGCGCCGCGAACGCGATCACGAGCAGGGATGACCCGTCCGGGACCGGGGTCGTGGCTGAGGCGCGGCGCCACAGATCCTCCAGGAACGACATGCGGTCAGTGTCCCAGCAGAGGCAAAGGGGGACAGCTCAGCCGAGGATGACCGTGGCGCGACTTCCTCGACCACGCAACTCCTTGACGTCGCTCCGGTAGCGGGTGAGCATGGCGGATGGGGGGTGTTATGCGGGCTGATTACTTGGTGGTTGGGGCCGGCGCCGCAGCGATGGCGTTCGTCGACTCGTTGATCGACCATGCTGACGTGAAGGTGGTGATGGTCGACCGTCGCTTTGCGGCGGGCGGTCACTGGCTGGACGCTTACCCTTTCGTGCGCTTGCATCAGGCCTCGGCGTTCTACGGGGTCACCTCGACCATGCTTGGCGGAGGGCGCCTCCAAGTGACCGGGCCCGAGAATGGCTTGCACGAGCGCGCGACGGCGGCCGAGGTGACGGCCTATTACCAGCACGTGCTTGATCGGATGACCACCTCCGGCAAAGTGGCGTTCTACCCGAATTGCGAGTAGCTCGGTCATAGGCGCTTTGTTTCCTTAGTCTCCGGGAGGCACTACGGCGTGGACGGGTCGTGCCGGGTTGTGGATGCGCGGTATCTGGCGCCCGACATCCCGGCCCGCACCGCGGCACCGTTTGCGGTAGCAGACGCCCGGGTGATCCCGGTCAACGACCTGGTAAGGGTTGCCGATGCCCCGAGCGAGTACGTCATCGTCGGCTCGGGTAAGACGGCAACTGATGCCTGCGTCTGGCTGCTCGGTAACGGCGTCGATCCGGACGCCATCTGTTGGATCCGGCCGCGCGACCCCTGGATGCTCAATCGTTCGGTGGTGCAACCTGATCCGGGCGTGTTCCTCGGCATGGTCGCGGACACTCTCACAGCAGCAGCCGACGCTGCGTCCCCGGCGGACCTCTTCCTCCGGCTTGAGGGCGCAGGCATCATGCTTCGCATCGACGAGTCGATCACTCCGACCATGGCCAAGACACCGACCATCGCTCAGTGGGAGATCGACCTCCTCCGCCGGATCGAGAACGTCGTCCGGCTCGGCCATGTTCGCCGCGTCGAGAAGGGCCGGATTGCACTCACCGACGGCGATATCAGAGTCGCACCGGACGCCGTGGTCGTGCACTGCGCCGCCTCGGGTCTGAAGTATCCCCCCGTTGTTCCGGTGTGGAGCCGTGAGGCGATCACGCTCCAGCCCGTCCGCTCTGGCTTCCCCTGTTTTGGGGCGGCGATCATCGGCTACGTCGAGGCGACCCGCGTCGACGACGCCGAGAAGAACCGTGTCTGCCCAGCGTCGTGCCTGCCGGACACGCCCACCAGTTTCGCCCGGATGCAGGTGCTGGGATACCGCGCAGCCCAAGCCTTCACGGCGCAGCCGGACATCAAGGAGTGGGCCAACCGGACCACGCTCAATCCAGGCAGGATCCCACCCGAACGGGCAGGGGACCCCGACGTCGCTGCCGCGCTCGAGCGCTACCGAGACCACGCGGTCGCCGGCTTTGACCGGTTGGCCGAGTTTGCGGCGCTCACCTGATTGGACCTGAGATCTCCAACGCAGGGCGGCTGTCAGCCTTTCTTGCTGGCGGTGATCGCGTAGGTCTGCGGGGCAGAGGAACTGGCTGCGTACGTGCCGCCTGAGGTGGCGCTCGGAGTGAAGCACGCGACGTAGGACTTGCGGCTTGGGCTGGGGAACTTCGTCTGGAACACAGCCTTGGCGCCGTCGAGGGGCACCGGGCCGAACGACGTTCCGGCTCCGCAGGAGCCGCCGTCCCACACGGTCCACGTGCCGGTGAGCGCGACGCCGTCACTGGCGGTCACCGTCACCGCGAACGTGACCGTGTGGCCCACATACGCTTTCCGATCCGGGCCGATGGTCAGCGTGGTCGTCGTGGGGAGCAACGTGATCGCGAAGGTCTGCGGCACGGACGAACTTGCCGCGTACCCCGCGTCCGGCGATGGCGAGTAGCAGGCCAGGTACGACTTCGTCGACGCTTGCGTGAAGGTCGTGGTGAAGGCCGGGAACCCACTGGCTGGCTCACCAGGGAGGACCCCGCTCCGCAGGAGCCGCCGTCCCAGATCGTCCAGGTTCCCGCTGGCGTTCCGCCGTCGGCGGCGGTGACGGTGACCGAGAAGGTGACCTGTTCACCGACGCTCGCTTCGCCGTCGGCGGGGCGGATCAACAAGGTGGTGGTTGTGGTGGGTCGGGTCACCGAGTAGGAGACCGGGGTGGAGGAACTGGGTTCGAAGAGTTCGGGGTGTCCGCTGTAGCAGGCCACGTAGCTCTTGGTGGACGGGCTGTTGAACGTGGTGACGAACGTTTGGGGGCTGGTTTGGGTGAGGCTGTAGGTGACGATGTCGGTTCCGGCGCCGCAGGAGCCGCCGTCCCAGATGGTCCATGAGGTGAACATGGTGGCGTCGGCCGGGTTGGTGCCGTCGGCGGCGGTGACGGTGACCGAGAAGGTGACCTGTTCGCCGACTTCGGCTCCACCGGCGGGGCTGATCGACAAGGTGGTGGTCGTCGTGGGTCGGGTGACGGGGTAGGACACGGGGGCCGACGAGCTGGGTTCGAAGAGTTCGGGGTGTCCGCTGTAGCAGGCCACGTAGCTCTTGGTGGACGGGCTTTGGAAGGTCGTCACGAAGGTCTGGGGGCTGGTTTGGGTGAGGCTGTAGGTGACGATGTCGGTTCCGGCGCCGCAGGAGCCGCCGTCCCAGATCGTCCATGAGGTGAACATGGTGGCGTCGGCCGGGTTGGTGCCGTCGGCGGCGGTGACGGTGACCGAGAAGGTGACCTGTTCACCGACGCTGGCTCCGTCGAAGGGGCTGATCGACAACGTGGTGGTTGTCGCCTGCTGGGCCGCCCAGGCGGCCACCGGCGAAAGCCCGAGCGAGCCAAGCCCAAGCACGGCCACGGCGATAAGACGGGTCAGCATCCGCCACGGCGACGCGGTAAACATCAGCAGCCGCCGTGGGGCGCCGGAGCGGGGATCCCGCATCGGACGGCGCCGGCCATGACTGAGGATGCGCTGCCATTACGACAGGAGGCCAGTTCGATTTCCTGCAGCAGGGCGCCTTTTCCCACCCGCGTCACGAGGGTGTGGCGGATAGTCCGATGTTTTGCATAGGTGTGCCTCCTAAGGCTGAGCACATCAGGGTCGGGATGGCGACGGAGAGACTCCTCATCGACACGCACCCGTGATCGAATCGAGCCTCGACCGCGACACCGCCCTGTGCGGCAGTCGGTGATCGAGCGGCAAGCACTTGGCTCCAGCTCACCCTCCCCGGATGGAATTCGCCACGCGGCCTGCGCTTCTTGACGGTCGCACACAGGTTGGGGAGTGTCAATGGGTCAGCTCCCGCAGCTCAGCAGACGTGGCAACACGCAGTCCGGCGTCGTCAGATTCTCGGAGTGGACCCAATGAGCCTAGGGATTCGCTGATCAGTGGGGGTTGTTGGCGCGCGGAAGCTGAGTGGCGGCTGTGGAGGCGTTGTCGGGTCGGTTGGCTGGCCCTTGTGGCTCCTGCGGGTTCCCGGTTCCGGGCCTTCTGGCCGGATGTGGGCAGGCTCCCGCCCGGCTACCCGGTCATGATCGCGACGGCCCGTGCCCTCATCAACAGGTTTGCTGAGGCGAACGCGATGTGGAGCCGGTTCAGGTTCTTGGCCATGCCGCGGTAGCGGGTCTTGGCGAATCCGAAGTCACGTTTCAGGCTCAGGAACGGATGCTCGACCTTGGCCCGTACCGACGCCTTGCGGGACTCGATCAGCCGGTCCGGTCCGGGCATCGTCTTCAAGATCCCCTTCCTGGCAGCGACCCGGAACTCGACCCCGGACAGATGCCCGTCAGCCACGATGTCGGGTCGTTTCTCGACGCCTTGGTAGCCGGCATCGGCATACACGATCTGGTCATCGACCCGCACCAGTTGGGCGATCTCGTCAAGGTCGTGCACGTTCGCGGCCGTGGCCGTGACCGTGTGGACATACCCGGTCCCGGCATCCACCCCGACGTGGGCCTTCATCCCGAAGTACCACTGGCTGCCCTTGCGGGTCTGATGCATCTCCGGATCCCTGGCCTGCGAGGCGTTCTTCGTCGACGAGGGGGCCGTGATGATCGTGGCATCCACCACCGATCCGCCCCGCATGATCCACCCGTTGGCCTCGAACAACCGGTTCAACGCCTCGAACATCGCCTCACCCAACCGGTGCTTCTCCACCAGGTGACGGAAGTGTGGACCGTTCCCAGTTTGGTGGAGGGTGGCTTGTTTCGCGGTTCCTGAAATCTGGAGGAGCTGAAGATGGGATCAACAAGGAGGGCGTTTACCGCCGAGTACAAGGCGTCCGCGGTAGAGTTCGTGCTCAATGACGGGCGTGCCATCGCGGAAGTTGCGCGGAATATTGGCGTCCATGAGATGACATTGGGGAAATGGGTGAAGAAAGCACGTGACGCTGGCGGTGAACCCGACCGGCCGTTGAATGAGAACGAGCGTTCCGAACTGGAGCGGCTGCGTGATGAGAATCGACGATTGAAGATGGAGGCCGAGTTCGCAAAAAAAGTGGCGGCCTGGTTCGCGAAAGACCAGCAGTGATCTTCGCTGCTATCGCGGACTGGGCCGACGCCAAGGAGTACCCGGTCGAGTTCATGTGCGTGCAGCTGGGCGTGTCAACGTCGGGCTACTACGCGTGGCGGTCCCGCCCTACCTCGTCGCATGATCGTGCCGATCAGACGTTGCTGCGTCTGATCGGGACCCTGTTTGAGGAGCTGAAGGGCAACCCTGGGGTGCGACGGATGCACGCCGCGCTCGCAGCTCTTGGCCATCGCGCGGGCCGTAAGCGGGTGTGGCGACTGATGAAGGCTGCAGGCCTGCAGGGACGGCACCCGCGAGCGTGGAAAAGGACCACGGTGGCCGGCGACCGGCCGGTGCCGGCCCCTGACCTGATCGGGCGGGACTTCACCGCCAAGAAGCCGAACCAGCGCTGGTGCGGCGACATCACCTACATCAAGAGTTGGAACGGCTGGGTGTACCTGGCGACCGTCATCGACCTCCACTCGCGACGCGTGGTGGGCTGGGCGGTGGCCGACCACATGCGCACCGACTTGGTCACAGACGCGCTCAAAATGGCGATCACCCATCGACGACCGAAAGGGAAAGTCATCTTTCATAGCGACCGCGGAACGCAATACACCTCCCGCGGTCGCCCGCTTCTGCCGACGTAACAACGTTCGCCGCTCACTGGGAAGGACCGGGATCTGTTACGACAACGCCGTCGCGGAAAGCTTCTTCGCCACCTACAAGAAGGAACTGATCCATACCCGTCCCTGGCCAGACCTGAAAGCAGTCACCAAAGCAACGTTCGAGTGGATCGAAACGTACTACAACCGCACACGCAGGCACTCAACACTCAACTATTTGACACCCCACGAATACGAGCTAGGATATCGACACATCCACGAACTCGCGGCATAAACATGGCCTCCACTTTTTCGGGAACACTCAAGGAGGGCTCGGAGGAGATCTGGTTGCTCGTGCGGGAGGGCGTGCCCGGCGTCGTCGACGATGGCGAGCCAGGCATGCGGCTAGTGGCCCACCAGGTCGGCGGCAGCGGCAAAGCCCACCGTGGAGTCGAGCCGTCCGGCCACGATCAGGTTGGGCCTGAGTAGGCCGGGCCGTCAAAGGGGTGAGCCCACCGTCCGCCGATTCGTTCGGGCCCGGTTGTCCGGCCCATGCCGGGGAGGTCAGGGTAGATCCGCCGTACCCCGGCAACACAGTCCCGTGCTCCACGTAGTTGACCACCACGTGGCCCGCCCGAAACTCCACGCTTTCGCGCTAGCCGCAAGGCGTCGCGGACGATTTCCAGGCGTAGAATTTTGGGTGAAGGAAGGCACGGAGATGGCTGGGGAGCAGGTCGCGCGGAATTCTTGGTTGAGCTTGATCGGGCTCCCGGTGGCCATGCTGGGGAGCTTCCTGGTGGGGAGCTTTGCCGGCTCCTTGGCTGGGGTCGGCTCGGATGGCCGTGCACCGTGGTGGCTGGCGGTCATCCTGATCGCCATGGTGGTCGTGTTGTTCGGCGCTGCGGCGCTGGTTACCTATCGGTTCTGTCGTCAGGCCGAGGCGGCCGGCGTGCCGAGCGCCATGGTCCCTGCCTGGATTGCGATAGCCGTGGGCGGTCTCGTCGTCCTGCAGAACCTGGTCGGGTACCTCTTCGCGTGACGGGGGCGCGATCGGAGCCGAACCCAGGTCCCATCGGGCTGGTGCCTGCGGCCCACCCGTCCGAACCGCATGTCCATGCTGCCGATCGGCAACTGGTCCTCGCGCCACGGCCGGTGCCACGCGAGCGGCGCCCCGTTGTCGTCGCCTCGTCCGTCAGTTAGCGTGGCCGCAGACGGGCCAGACGAGTTCCCTCGGTCAGGGCGAATCTCCGATGAGCTCCCCGCTACTCGACAAGGACACATCATGGCTTCAGCTGTACGACTCAAACTGGGACGGCGCGAGTTCTTCGCCGGCGGTGGTTTCAGCGGAACATTCGCTCCCATCTCGGTCAAGGTGAAAAACATTGCCTTCGATAAGGAAGTCGTGGTCCATTACTCGCCGAGCGCGGGCACGTGGAAGGAGCTGCCGCTGTCGTTCGGCTCGCACTTCGGGGACTATGACGTCTTCGCCGGAACCGTGAACGAGCAGGTCACACAGTTCGTGATCCGGTACGCCAGTGGGGGCGTGACGTTCTATGACAACAATGGGGGAGCGGACTACCTCTTCAACGAAGACCTGGCGGTCGTCGGCGGCAACGTCGTCCTCAGTGCCGCGACAGCTCGCCAAGGCGCCGAGGCCGGTGGGGATTCGTCTTCACCACCTCCTGGCTGGAGGGGGAGATCCTGGTCAACAACCTCTCCTTCGCCAAAAATGTCGGCATCCGTTACTCCGCGGACGGGGGTGCAACGTGGCATGACAGGAATGCGTCGTTTGCAGGGTCACACACCAGCAGCGGTGTCTTCGTCGGCTCCGGCGCCGAGGTGTGGCGCTTCAAGACCCCCGTCCTCAACCTGCATCCTGCCCCAGAATTTCGACTTGCGGTGTTCTATCGCAACCTGGCGACCGGCGAGCACTACTGGGACAACAACTTCGGCCAGGACTACAAGGTCAGCAAAGCCAGCGGCGCGACGCTCGAATAGTCGTAAGATCAGAGGGGCATGCGTCTCGTGTCATGTTACAGAGTGAAGCCGTCATAGCCGACTGAGATGATGCGGTCCTCTTCAAAGAACTTCAGCGGGTATTCGTTTGTCGGCATTGCGCGGAGATAGAACTTGAGCGCCGCATCGCCGGCTGGTTCGATCATCAAGTAGCGTTGCATTCTTGTGTGGCTCACGCGATTTCGCATCACGTCATACACGTAGCGCACAAGCTCTGTCCCATGATGTGGGGGCTCAACGCCTCTCCGAAATAGTTTCCTTTGGTAACGATGGCCCGGATGGATCGCGATGTAGGCCAGGTAGTCATACTGATCCTGTGGGTAGCTCATGACAATGGCACCACCCAGAATGCCTTCAGCAAGATCGACTTCGCTGGAGTTCTTGACCCTCCGCACGAAGGCCGTCGTATCGTGAAAGTCACTCCACAGTTCATGGGAGGATTTCCCGATCGGAAAGGCCTCGCTCAGGACGTCTCTCAAGGCGTGGCGATCTTGTCTGGGGAGTGCTGCGTACGCACAGTGCTCGTTCGCGTACGACGCGTGCCTGTGCTCGGCGTCCGCCAAGCCTTTCCTCGTCACCATCACATCCTTATTGGTTCGGTGGGTTCCGCTCAAGTCGCCCGCACACGCTCGCCAGCGGGTTAGCCTGCTGGGATGGAGGCAGATCCTCTGCGGACGGAGTTGGCCGAGTTGCCGGCCCGGTTGCGGGATGCGGTGAGTGCTGGCGAGTTGATCGCGGCAACAACGTGGCCCGGCGACAGCGGCATTGTCACGACTCGGCATTCACACGAGCTGCGGGTGGGCGCCGATCACTTGATATCGCCGATCCCGAGCATCCGTCTGGGCCTGGCCAGGAGTGTTGACGCCCGGTTCCTGTGTAGGGAGTGGGGTGTTCCGTGGCCGGTCGCGGTGTCGGGGGACGTCCATCAGATGAGGTGGGGGATCGTGGTGGGCGGCGCCGAGTTGCTTGACCCCTACCAGCAGAGGATCACGGTCGAACCCTTCCTTGTCGGGTGTTGGCAGCTTCGGCCGCTCCTCACTGGCAGGCCTCCGGGCCCGGTGCCGGGTCTGGTCGCGGGTGCATCGCCTGCCTATGACGTGACCGAGCGCGGCGGGCGGGTTGCACTGATTGAGGTGAGCCGCGCCCGATTCGACGCAGCTGTCGTGACCGGAGACGACCCGGCCGCTCGGCAGCTGTTGGGGCGGATGGCCCTGAACTACCCGGTGTGGCATTCCGGGTGGACGGCTGAGCCGTCCGATGAGGTGGCGTTGGTGATCGAGGACGGGCGTCCGGTCGCTGGGGCGGTGATCTCAGTGTCCGCACCGGTGGCGCAGGCGACACGGGTGAGTCTGCCGCCCCGTCCGGACGGGTCGGTCACCGGCAGTCAGCTGCTGGAACTGCTCGAGTCCGTGGCGATGGATCGTGGGTGCCAGCGGCTGATCCTGGACAGCAGCGCCTTCCTGCACGCAGGCCTGCCCTACCCGCAGCTCGGCTACACGGTCCAGCCGCCTTACCAGGGCGATCCCGACACACCGGTCTGGGTGCAGCGTGACCTTCCCGCACGTCCGGGACCGCGGTGACGTGCCCTCTCGGTCACCGGTTCACTCACCCACCGATCACCATCCCGCGATTGATCGAGAGGAACGCCTGACGGGCGAGCCCCAGATCGGTGGCCACGTTGCCGTACCAGGTGCTGCCTCCGCTGTTGGACTGGCTGGCCGCGTAGTCAAGCATCTGGGACACGAGCAGTGCGTCGGCTGGGCCGAACACGCTGCTGGAGTCGACGAACGTGGTGCACGACACATCCGTGCAGACCCGGGTGAGGTCAACTGCAATGCCGCCGACCGGAGCCGGGGCGCCGATCCGGTTGCCGCCGAGGGCGGCGTCACTGAAGTACACGTTCAGGGCGGTGACAAGCATCTCTGCCTTGAGTTGCGCTGCGGGGCCACCCTTCTTCACAGCGCCACCCACGGTGGTGACATAGGCCGCGACGTTGGCGCAACTGGCCGTTGAGGTGAGGCCCTGGAACGGGGCCCAGCCGCGGAGCCACGTCCCCACGTCGCACACGCCGGCAGTGGCCGTACCGCTCTTGATCATCTTTTGGCCGGCACCGTTCTGCCAGAACCCCGCCTGCCTTGCGCCGGTACTGACTGGCCCAGCGAGGTCGATCGAGGTCGATGCCGAGGATTGAGCCTGGTAGTTGCCGTCTTCGGCTTTCGTGGCGGTCACGAAGCACGCGCCCGATGCGGTGATCGAAAGGGTCGCGCCGAGCACGGAGCAGGGTCCCGAATCCACCACGAACGACACCTCACCGGTGCCCGAGCCACCTGAGGTGGTCAACGCCAAGTCCTGGCCCACTGTGCCCTCGGTGGAGGTGAGGAGGAGCGGTTGCTGAATCGCCTTCGCGAACGTGACCTCGGTCGGCGCCGAGGACGCTTCGTCGTAGGCGTCGTCACCGGCTTTGGTCGCGGTCACTAGGCAGGTCCCTGCCGATCCCACGCTCAGCGTGAACGGGGGTGAGGCGCTGACCACGCAGCCGGAGGCAGTCCCGTCAGCGGCCACGAACGTGACCTCGCCGGAACCGGAGCCGCCGGACGTCTGCAGCGTCAACGGTTCTCCGAAGGTGCCCGAGGTCGACTCCACCAGGAGGGCGGCCTGGCTTTCCTTTCCGATCCTGATGGTTCCCGATGTGGTCGCCACGTTGTAGTTGGTGTCGGCGGCCTTGGTCGCGGTCACCTGGCATTCACCGGTCGCCGTATTCGACAGGGTGGAACCGGACACGGTGCACGGGCCCGAATCCACCTCGAACGACACCAGTCCGGAACCGGACCCCCCGGAGGTTTCAACTCCAAGTCCACGGCGAACTCCGCGCTGGTCGAGGTGATGGCCAGCGGGTCCTGCTCTGCCTTGCCGATCGTCACGGTGGTGGGGGGCGAGAAGGCCTGGCGGAAGTCAGCGTCGGCAGCCTTCGTCGCGGTCACGAGGCAGGTTCCTGCTGACGTGGAGCTCAGCAGGTAGGGCTCCGCTGGGCTGACCGCGCAGCCTGCGGCGGTCCCGTTTGCGGCCTCGAAGGTAGTCGCCCCCGTCCCAGAGCCACCGGACGTCGTCAGTTCCAAGGGCTGCGCGAAGGTGCCAGAAGTCGACGTCACCACAAGGGGCTCCTGCGCGGCCAACCAAGCGGACGGCTCCACCGCGCCGATGGTGCACTGCGTCAGTGCTGAGATGGGGCCGGGCATGCCGCGCTGGTCTGCGCGCGGGCATACGGGCACCCCGCCCAGGGTGGTGCCGGTGGGGATCTTGTCCACGGCGGGACTGGTGAGCGCAGGCATCATGGTCAACGTCGGGCCACCGTTGTCCACGAGGGCCCCGAGGAGAGGGTCAGTGTTGGTGAGATCGGTGTCTTGGCTGAAGTTGCACTCCCCGTTGTCGACCAGGTTGTGACCCACGCTGATGAAGTTGGCTGACGTCCCGCCGCAGTTGCCCCGGTTGTTTGGGCCCAGAATGCTGGAGCTGAGGTAGACCGTCCCGGCGTTGGAGATTCCGCCGACGCTGCCTCGTCCGGTGTTCCCGGAAATGGTGCTACTGGTGAGCCGGACGGCCCCCACCGTGTTGTAGATAGCGCCCCCGAAACTCGCCGAGTTGCCGGAGAACGTGCTGTTGACGATCGTGAAGTTGCCACCGTGCAGGCCGCCGCCCTTGTCCCACGCGTAGTTGCCCGAGATCGTGCTGTCACTGATCGTGATCGGGCTCCCGTTGTCGTACGCCTCAAGACCGCCGCCATGACCGGTCGAGGCACTGTTGCCCGACAGTGTGCTGCGGGTAATGGTGACTGGCCGACCACCCGTGAAGATGCCGCCGCCCCCGCCTATGCTGGTCGCGGTGTTGCCCGAGATCGTGCTGTCTACAATCGTCAGGGGGCCAAACCAGTTGTAGATGCCCGCTCCGGTGTTGGCTGTATTGCCCGTGACGGTGCTGTTGGACAGGGTCAGTGTCCCGCTGTTGAGGATGCCGCCGCCGTTGTTGGATGAGCCGTTGGTGATGCGGAGATGATCCAGCGTCACGGCCCCGCCGCCCACGCTCACCATGGCGCCGACGCCGCCGGCGCCCGTTCCATCGAGGACCGCGGGGGGACCCCTCGGGGGCATTCGCGCCAGTAATGGTGACCGACTGGGAGATGGCTACTCGCTCGAAGAGGGTGCCCGACACGTGGATCGTGCCTCCGCTAGCCACCTGAGTCAGCGCGTAGGTCAGCGTCGCGCAGGGCGTCCCCGACGTCTGGCAGTCGTTGCCGGTGTCGTTGCCGCCCGCGGCCACAAACACAGTCGACGACACCGCCGATGCCTCGGGAGCGACGAGGATGCCGCCGAGGGTCAAGCCAATAGCGACGACGCCACTCAACACCCGGCGCGTTGCACGCCCACCAGCCACGCTTTTTCCCAGACCTGTTCTGCCCATCATTCAACCCCCGTCGAAATCGGCCAAGCGCACGAAGCTCGCTACCTCACCTCGGGAATCCAGTGAGTGGGCTCGTGGTCCGCAATCATGGCCCCGCAGAGCTTCGGAAAGCAATGACTTACCCGAACAATCCGGCGGCACGCACGAATTCTCACGAATTCTCACGCAACTCCGTGCGGTCGGTCCGACTCGTTAACGGTGCTATCTGATGGCTTCTGCTTTAGTGGCATTCGGACTCAAGTATGGGCTCACGGGATGGGCAAGACTGCGCCCTGTGGACGTCGATTTGGTCGTGCCAAGCTTGAACTGTCGCGCCCAGCGGGACCATCGTTCCGCCTTGGTCACGAGTCCCTGCCGATTTCAGTCGATTGGGGCGAGTGCCATGCGGTTCGCCCGCAAGAAGGGAGCATTCTCGTGGCGTGGCTCAGAAGCCTCTAGTGCCGAATCGGCTGGCGCCAATGGATGCACGAACGCAACCCGATCATGCCGGCGATCGAGGGATCCTCCGACGGGCCCGAGTGGGGGCGGCGTTAGGCTACGACCGAGCAAGGTGTTCCTGCCCCTTGGCGGCGAGCCGCTTACGGCTTCACCAGCTGCGGCCAGTTCCCCGCGAAGTATTCAACGAAAGGCTCGCCCAGCAATTCGGCGCGCAAGTGCTCCTTCGTGACCGGAAAGGCGGGCGCCTGGTAGCTGGGATCAGCCGCGGCCCGGCGAGCGAAAGCGTGGTCGGCGATGGCGGCCTTGCCGATGAACGCCAAGTCGGCACCGCGGTCCAGCACCCACTGGGCGTCCGGGGCGCCCGGGATGCGCCCGGCGACCCCCAGGGCTGTCCCGTGGCGCGGCAGTCCGAGGAAATGCTCGATCACCATCGGGCCTCCCTCTGGAGCGTGGACCGGCAACTTCCGCACGTCCCACAAAGACAGGTCGAGGTAGTCCAGGGCCTCGCTCGCGAAGAGGGCAGCGACCAGATGGACCATGTCAGCGGGATTCAGACCGAAGCGCTCCACCGACAGGCGCAACCCGACCTGGAAGTCGGGGCCGGTCCGATCGCGGATCGCGCGGACGACCTCGTGCACGAACCGGGCCCGCCCAGCGGCATCGCCTCCGTAGCCGTCTTCCCGGATGTTGTTCGACTCGTCGAGGAACTGGCCCACCAGGTACCCGTGCCCCCCGTGAATCTCAATGCCATCGATGCCTGCCTTCTCGGCTCGGGCTGCCGCCGCGGCGAAGTCGTCCACAGCCTGCTGCACTTCGGCCGTCGACAGGGCACGGACCGCCGTCTGGGCGTCCGCCCACGGTCCGACGACGTCGTGGCCGGACACCGAGGCGCTCGCCTTCACTCCGCCATGGTGCAGTTGCACCGAGGACACCGAGCCGGCATCGGCGACCGCTCGGGCGAGGCGCTCGAGACCCGACAGATGGTCGTCCGAGGAGATCCCCAGCTGACCCGGCCAGACCTGCCCGGCCGCGTGCACGTAGGCGGCAGCGGTCATAGTGAGCCCGAACCCGCCGCGGGCGCGCGCCACCAACCAGGCGATCTCGATGTCGGAGAGCGTGCCGTCGGGGTGGCTTTGCAGATTGGTCATCGGCGCGAGGACGAAGCGGTTCGGCAGCGTGCGCCCGTGGCGCAACTCCAGCGGGGTGTTCAATGAGGCCATGCTGGGACTTTAGTGCTCTGGTCTGTGTTTGGGCGGCTCAGGTGTCGAACGACAAGGACGCGGACAGCTCCCGGTGTGCGTCGATCTGCGCCTGGATGGTGGCCAGGTTCTGCTCGATCCCGGCCATCGGGTCAGCTCCGGCGATGAACCGCAGTGGCAACTCGTCCGAATCTGACAGGGTGACCAGGGTCGGGCTGCGTTCCCCCATGGCCGACTGTTGCGCGTCGGCAGCCTCTCGTGGCTACGGCAGTGCCCTGGGTCGTGTTGGCCGCAGCCGCGGCGGCAGGTGGCTTCCGCCTGGCTGCGTTTGAGGCGGCTTATAGAGCTCCTGCGGACCCCGTTCGAAGGCACCGGCAAGCCGGAGCCGCTCAAGCACCAGGTAGGCAACGTGTGGTCCCGGAGCATCACTCAGGAGCATCGGCTGGTCTATGCAGTAGACGACGACCAGATCGTGGTGCTGGCGGCTCGATTCCACTACGGCGGCTGAAGCCACGCACCGGATGGGTCGGAACAGCCTCCAAGTCCGGCAACCGAGCTGCCCAAAAAACCTCCCGCCGCCTGTATTCAGGCAGCGGGAGGTCATCAAGGCAGTTTCGTCGGCGTCAGGAGCGGGCCAGCCCGAGCGCCTGGTACGGACGGAGCCGCACCGTTTCGGGGTTTCGCTCGCCCTGGCTCAGCGCTCGAAGCCCACGGCATCGATCTTGCGGTGGTACCGCATGCCTGTGATGCCGCCAAGGATGGCGCCGATCAGCGCGACGACAGCCACTGCCACGGTCGTCAGAACGCCGGCGGTGGTGAGGGTGCCCTCGTTGATCGGAATGCGGGGGAAACCGTTCAGAGTCCCGAGGATGTTGAACTGTGCGCCGGCGAGCAGGCTCAGAATGGCGACCACCACGGCAACGATCACGGCCCACAGCCACACGCCCACACCCTGCTTGGCGCCGTTGAAGCGTGCCATCCGCCCGGCAACGTAGCCACCCGCGACGTAGGCGATGAAGACGATGACCAGCAGCACGATCCCACCGACGAGGCCGATCGTCTGTACCGACTCAGCGGTCGGGTCGGGAACCTGCAGGTTGTTCCCCAGGCTGAAGGCGGTACCGGCCGCGGCCAGAAGCGCAGTGAGCAGGACGGCAGTGCCGGACGCGGTGAGCCAGCCGAAGAAGGCCGCACCGAACTTCATGCCACCGAAGCGCTCCTTCTGAAGACCCACGACCTCGCGGCGGGTCAGACCCGGCCTGTCGGCAGCCTTGCGAGGACTGGAGTCTTTTGTATGAGAGGCGTTTGAATCCGCGTCGGCCTGCGCCGTCCGCGTGTCCCGGTTGTCGGGCGGGGAGGGATTAGATGTGCTCATGATCGTCCTTCGACGTGGTTGTTTCCTTTCCTGAAGGCTTACCCGCTGGTGGCCAGAACTAACCCCGAGCGCCCTGAGAGTTCCGCGGTGATGCTCCCGGTGACTCCGACCGGACGCGACCCACCGCCTTGCGACCGCACTGAGGAGGATGTGACCATGCAGAGCCAGCTGGGCGACGGCAAGACCGCCGAGATCACCAGCATTGAGAACATCGACCTCGACGAGCAGGTCGTCCTCTTCGAGGGCCAACGACTCACCGAGGCAGGCGCGGAAGCCATCGCCCGAGACATCACCGCCCGGCACGGCCGCACAGGGGGGCGTCCCCGGCTGGCCGAGGAGACCAGCAGGCTCGGCCTTCGCCTACCGCGCGAACTCCACGAGCGCCTCCGCGAGGCCGCCCACCGCGCCGGTCTCAGCGAGTCCGAACTCGCCCGCGAAGCGATCGACGACTTCCTGGCCAGAGGCGCCTGACCGAGGTCGGCAACGTCCGCACCACACGCTCAGCCTTCACCGGGTCGGACGGCTTCCACACCAGGCCGGAGGCCCGGCAGCGAACTTCCGCCCCCGCCCTGTAGGCGAGATTCAGGACGCCGCCTTGCCGAGGAGTCGCACGACCTCGAACAGCGTCCGGAAGCTGCGGGTCATCTCGCGGGTGGAGGCGAAGTTCAGCGCGATGTCGGCACAGTGCACAGGGTCGCGGAACAGGTGGGTGGCGGTCACGCCGATGTGTCCCTGGAGGCGTGGTTGTCCCCGGAGCCAGGGCGCGAACTCTTCGAAGCGGACGGTCATCACGCCGCCCCCGTAGCCGAGGCCGGGGCGGAACCGGTGGCGCGGCCGGGCGAGGAAGGCCAGGGACTCCGCACTGATCAGCGTCCCGTCGTGGAGGGCGGCGCTGAGCAGCAGGAAGTCGTCGGGGGTGCCGGCGATTCCGCCGCCGGACCAGTCGCCGGTCAGGCTGCGGAACAGGCTGACCTCCGTCCGGCCGAGGTAGGCCCGCGCCAGGTCCGTGGACCCGTGCGCGGGAGGGGACCGGAAGGGCAGGAACGTGCGCTGCAGCCCTAGATCAGTAAGTCCAAGGGGTGTTGGCGGCGTGGCGGCGTCGGGATGTGGGTGAGGGTGTCCAAGAGTCGGTGTTGCTAACTCCTACCGAGAACGTGGAGGTTCTGGTGGACACCGATTTGGACACCCTCGCGACCGCACTCTATGTGACAACTGATGATCTGTTGAAGGCCCACCCCGAACACGTCCCGCAGCGTCCTGTGGTGGGAATCGCTCCGTTGATCAGTGATGCGGAGTTGATCGTGTTGGCGGTGATGCAGGCGCTGCTGGGGTACCGGTCGGAGACCCGTTGGCTACGGCGCGCCCACAGGACTTTCACTCCATGTTCCCCTACCTGCCCGGCCAGTCGGGTTACAACAAACGGCTCAGGAAGCTAGCCAGCACGATCGCCTGGCTGACCGGCCAACTCGGCCAGCTGACCAGCATCGCCGGCGACGATGTGTGGGTCGCCGATTCGACCCCGGTCGAGTGCGGCCGCTCCCGGGAGACCGCGAAACGCTCCGATCTGGCCGGGTGGGCCGAGTACGGCTACTGCGCCTCCCATTCCCGCTGGTTCTGGGGACTACGGCTGCACCTGGTGTGCACCCTGCACGGATTGCCGCTGGGCTGGGCGCTGACCGGCGCCAAGACCGACGAGCGTGACGTCCTGGAAGACCTCCTCGCCACCACCCCCGCGCTCGCCGCCCGGGCCGGCCGCCGGACGGTGATCGCCGACAAGGGCTACTACGGCCGCGACTTCCGAACACCGGCTCCACGACGCCGGTATCGAACTGCTCCGGCCCGCACGCAAAGGCGAGAAACCCGTAGCCGCAGCACGCTTCTTCCGGCCACTACGCCAAATAATTGAGTCCGTCAACGACACGTTGAAAGGCCAACTCGACCTCGAACTATCCGGCGGCCGCACCCCCACCGGCGTGTGCGTCCGCATCGCCCAACGCATCCTCGCCCTGACAGCCGCCATCTGGCACAACGACCAAGCCGGCCTCAGAGTCCGACGCTCACTGATTGCCTACGACCACTGAGACCCCTTGGAATTGATCATCTAGGGGGGTGAGGACGCGCCGGTGCACCAGGTCGTGGAAGGGGTCGCCGGTGACGACCTCGAGCACCCGGCCCAGAAGGACGTAGCCGGTGTCGCTGTAGTGGAACCTCTGGCCCGGACGTCCGACGGGCCGTTGGCGTTCGCGGCTGACGGCCAGTAGGTCGTCCGGCGTCCAGAGCCGGTCCGGGTCGGCCACCATCCCCTGGCTGACCGGGACGCCGCTGCTCACCTTCCCGTCGAAGTAGTCGGCCACGCCGGAGGTATGAGTGAGCAAGTGCTCAAGAGTGACCTGATCCCCGGGGAGGAACAGCCCGTCGAGTTCGGCGGCGGGGAGCACGGCGGCCACCGGGGTGTCGGGACGCACGGCGTCCGCTTCGCAGAGTTGCATCACCAGGGCGGCGGTGACCAGCTTGCCGACGCTGGCAGCGTGGAACGGCCGAGTCGCGTCCCCGAAGCGGTAGTCGATGCCTAGCCCGGGCGCGGACGGCCACCTGGGGCGTCCTGAGCGGTCCGCGGCGGCGGGCGACGTGGGCTAGGTGGCGATCCAGGCGGGTGCTGAAGTCGGTGGGGGTGCCCATGTGGGAGACTCCTCATATCTCGTGGCGGCACATCACTTTAAGTGATGTCACGTCTAGGAATATAGCGCCTGCCGCGCAGAAGGGAAACGTCTCCATGGGGAGCTTCATCCTCGGCCTGCTGCTGGCGTTGGGGCCGCAGACGCTGTACTCGTTGAACCGGCAGTTTCAGGCGGGGCCGTCGCTGTTCTACAGCGCCAGCTTCGGGGGGCTGCAGAGCGCCCTCCGGGGGCTGGTCGCCGCCGGTCAGGTGACCGTGCAGGAGGTCACCGAAAGTGGCCGCCACAAGCGGATTCACGCGATCACCGACGAGGGCGTCGCCGCCTTCCATGCCTGGATCCGCTCACCCCTGGACGGCGACCTGGAGGTCGCGGCTCTGGCTCGCCTGTTCCACCTCGGCCTGATCGAGGAGCCGGCCGACCGCCGGGCGATCCTGTCCGGCATCATCGGCGCGATCGAGGGTCAACTCGCCGACCTCGAGGGTCTCTCGGGCGTGCTCGCCGCCCAGACCCAAGCGGTGCCCCCCGAGGTCCGCGACGTCGTCCGCTACCAACTAGCCACCCTCGACTACGGCGTGACCGCGCACCGGGCCGGGTTGGCGTGGTTCCGGGCCTTGGCGGACGCCGAAGCCTGACGGCGTACCCGGTCGGATCGAACGCCGCGCGCCTTTCAGCGGGACCCACTGAATGGTCAGCAGGTGACCTGATCGCGCTGGCGACCAGCTGCGGGGTGCGTCGGGTGTCTCCTTGCCCGGGACGCACAAAAGCCCCCCGCGCGGGTGGGGCTATGGGGTTAAGCTCCCCCGCCTGGACTCGAACCAGGAACCTACGGGTTACCGGCTTCACCTTGTCAGGACTGCCGCATGAACGGGCCGGAGGGGCCGCGGAGTCGGGTGGACACACGGTCCCACCGTCAGCGACGCAGACCCTGGACGCGGACGATCCGCGCTACGGCCAATGCGACCGCGCACCCGCTCAGACACACTTCGCGACCGTCGCCGACGCCGGCACCCACGACCTGCTGGCAGTCCAGGAAATGCTCGGCCACTCCAGCCCCGAAACAACCCGCCTACCCCAAGACTCGCTACGCCAGACCGTCGCAGTTGCCCGGATGTAAAGCCTTCCCCTGGGCGGCCTGAGCTCAGCCTTCCGCCTGCAGCCATTTCTGAACTGTCTATCCGCGGCCAGTCTTAGCTGGTTAGAATCCCGGTTGTCCGGGGTCGGTTACTCGTCAGCCGGTGCCTCGGCAACGTCCGCCGACAGCTGCGGCGAGCCAGGCAAAGCTTCCCCAGGAGTCAGTTCACCACGATCGAAGGAACCATTGATGTCGTTCGAAGATGCGTTGGAGGATCTATCCAGCAAGGTCGCCGAGTATGGGCCGGCTCTCGCCACGGAGGAGGCCACCAAGACCGCGGTGGTGATGCCCTTCATTGGGAGGGTGCTGGGATATGACGTGTTCAACCCGGCCGAAGTGATCCCCGAGTTCGTGTGTGACGTAGGCATCAAAAAGGGCGAAAAGATCGACTTCGCCATCGTTCGCGATGGGAAGGCGCAGATCCTGATCGAGGCCAAAAAGATCGGCGAGTCGCTCGCCCTCCAGCATGCTGCACAACTGGTCCGATACTTCCATGTTTCCAACTCGCGGATCGCGGTCCTCACCAACGGGCAGCATTGGCACTTCTACACCGACCTGGACCGGCCCAACATCATGGACGAACGGCCGTTCCTCCAACTTGATCTGCTGAATATTGATCCGTACGCGCTGCCGGAGCTCCGTAAGCTCACCAAGGACGCGTTCGACCTTGACTCCGTGCTGGCGGCTGCGGAGGAGCTGAAGTACGTCAGCGCCATCAAGCGAGCAGTAGCGGACATGTTTGCCCTGCCGCCTGACGACCTGGTCCGGCTCCTCATCTCCCGCGTTTACCATGGGCCGATCACAGCGAAGGTGCGCGAACTGTTCCTCGGGATCGTCAGGAAGGCCCTGGCACAGTTCATCAACGAGAGAGTCAATGAGCGACTCAAGACCGCGCTGCAGGGTCACGCTCCCGCGGTCGGTGCGGCCCCAGTCACGACGACTGGGCCTTCGGTGGTCGAGACGGTGGAGTCGATCCGCGACGAGATCGAAACAACGATCGACGAGGTTGAGGGGTTCACCATCGTGCGGGCGATCGTCGTGAGCGACGTCGGCTATGACCGGGTTGTCGCCCGCGACACTAGGTCGTACTGCGGAATCCTGCTCGACGACAACAACCGCAAGCCGATCTGCCGCCTCCACTTCAACAGGGCCCAGAAGTACCTCGGGATGTTCGATGAAGACAAGCGAGAAACTCGCGTGCCCCTGGCGCGAGTGGAGGACATCTACCTGCACGCGGAGGCCCTCCGTGAGGTCGTCAGAAGATATGAGGCGCGAGACTGACTGGACCGCGCCACCCACTCAGGGCACCGTGAGACTTCCTCCCACCGCCAAGTTCGAGCGAATACCCTCCTACCAGAGGGCAGGCCATCCCAGCTGACCCCCATCCCGAGGGAGCCTTTCGTGACCGAACATTCCGAAGCCATGGCGCATCGGGTCAACGCGATCATCCGACACTCAGGCGAAGAGTGGGATCGAGTGATTGGTGTCGGCGACATCGCTGAGGCGAAGCGACTCCTGATGGAATCCCAGCGCGACCTGCGGGACGTGAAGCGCGACATCGCCGACGCCGAGCGGCAGATTCGCGAGGCGGGAACCGAGGCCAGGCTGAAGGTCACCGGAACAGGCCAGGTGATGGGCACCTTCATGGGCAGCAAAGTCCGGGGAGCAATGGCCCAGGGCCGAGCGATCGACAAACGACGGATCGCCGAACAACAACACCAGATGCTTGCCGCCTACACGCCTCTCAAGTCATTCATCGCCCAGAAGTTGGCCGAAATAGACCGAATCAAGGCTCAGTTGGTCACGACCCAACCGACGGCCGCGGTGCCGCCGCCACCAAGGCCTGTGGCGCCATCAGTGCCGCCACGATGGGCCCCAGACCCGGCGGGCAAGCATGAGCAGCGATGGTGGGACGGATGGGGCTGGACCGAGCACGTGACGAACCACGGCATCACAGCTGTAGACCCGCTGCCATGACCCACTCACCGAGATCGCAGCAGCGTTAATCAAGAGCTTCAGCCCCGAACGGAGCCATCCCCCCAACCCTGTCAGGATCATTATGAATTGCCTCCGCACCACCGGGATCGCACTCGCCGTCCTCACCTTGGCTTTGACGTCCTGCGTCGCGCCGAAGCCTGTGCCGTCGCTCACGCTCCCTGTTCGAACCGCCACGTCCCCCGCGACGGCCACGACCACTCGGCCAGTTGGTCCGGTGGCATTCCGTATTTTCTGCGGCGACGTCGCGTTCAGCGACTTCCGCGAGGCATGGAGTTACGAGGGCGACGAGGCCCTCGACCTCTGCGAGGCGGAGCAATCCGGTGGTGCGAGCTACACCGACGAGCAGACGGAAGCCGCCGGCGTCGCGGGCTACCTACTCCTTGAGGATGTGGCGACCCTGGTCGCCCTCTGCGCGGAAACCCGGGGTCACTACGCACAACGCGGCCAGCCCCTGTCGAACGTCCAGATCGTGGAAGCGCGCGGGATGCTCAGCCTCTGCCCTGACTTCCCACGAGCGGACATCGTCCAAGCCAATATCAAGCAAAGCCTGAAGGAGCAGCGGGAACGCGCGGACGGAACGCGCTTCGAAGACGGGTCGTACCGGGTCGGAAAGAAGATCAAACCCGGCACCTACTTCGTCCCACGGACGGTCGCAAAGGGCTGCTACTGGGAGCGGCTGGATCGTCGCGGCGACATCATCGCCAACAACATAGTCATGGCCCGAACACGCGTGCAGGTGACGATCCGCGCAAGTGACTACACCTTCAGTTCGGACAGATGCGGGGAGTGGCGCCGAGCCGACTGAGCGTAACCGCCACTCCCCGGGGGGGATTAGGGAGGGACGGCAACGGAAAGCGCAAGGCCGGCGGAGTTGAGCGGATCCGCACGAGACGAGCAACCAAGCGCGTCCCGGTGGGCGTGTCAGGAGGGATCGAGCAATGACCAGTTAGGCAGATCGGCTACCTGCGATTCGCGAGATCCTACTGACTCAGGGCACTCCCAGGCGTCAAGATAGCTTGCATGAGTACATCACCGGCCGCAGCCGACCGTCAGGCGTTCACCCGGGAGAGGGTCGCGCAGCTGGCAGGTGTTCCGTTGAGTCGGATTGACTACTGGGATCGCACAGACCTGCTCCGGGCCAGCGCACGCCAGCGGATGAGCCCAGGCCGCGAGACCCGCTTGTACGCGTTCCAGGACCTCCTTGACGTCCTCATCATCGCTGAACTCGAACGCCGCGGAGTCAGCAAGAGACACATCCGCGAGATTGTGAGCCATGTTCGTGCCCGCGACTACGTGATGTCTGAGCTCCAGTGGGCCGTCGCGGGATCCAGGGTTCACTTCAATGGACCCGACGGAAGGCGGGAGGACGGAGACCGGTCCCAGTACGTCATGGCTGAGGTGTTGAAGCTGGAACCAATACGACGCAAGGCACGCACTGCAACCGATCGGGACCCTGACACCTTCGGCCAGATTTCCAATCGCCGCGGGACCCTCGGAAACAAGCCGGTCGTCGCCGGCACCCGCGTGCCGATCGCGACTATCCGTCGCTATCTGAAGAGGGGCTACAGCGAGGGACAAATCGTTGAAGCATTCCCGAACCTCACCACGACCGATGTGCGTGCCGTTCAGCAACTTGCTTCATGAGGTTTGTGCTTGACAACTGCGTTGACGCGGCAGTCGGGAAAGAGATTCGACGGCAGGGACACCAGTGTTGGACGGCTGCAGACGCAGGCCTAGCCGATGCTGACGACGACGACTTGGGCGCGTACTCGATGGAGCAGCAGGCGGTACTGATGACTCACGACAACGAGTTCTCGGCGCGCCGCCGAGTGAACACGATAGGAAAGCACGTCCACTTGGATGTGGAGGAGCCCGATGCTGCGGACATGATCCGGTGCGCGTTGCCCGCAATGGTCAAGGCGTTGAGTGCCGCCGACAACCTATTCATGCGCGTAAATGTCAATGGCGTCATCGACTTGCACTTCGGGTGGGCGTAGTCGCCGAAGCAAGCATGCTCAGATACGTAGCGCGCTCACCCTCCCCATGAAGGGGAGGTGGCGCGCCGTAGCAAATTCCGCAGGGTAGTAATATTTCCGATCCGGGCCGAAGCGGCCGGAATATTAACTCCGGGGGCCTGGGCTTTACGGGTCGAGGTCTTGTCCGAACGCCTGCCCGGCTACCCCGCGACGTTTCTTTGGGTGGAGTCCATCGGGTCGTCCTCGGCGTGCGACTCCTCGGGTGTGGTCTGTGGGAGGGCTCCCAAGTTGAGGACGCGGGTGAGCCGGGTGTTGACGGCCGGGATGGCCATGATGCGGGTGACTGTGCCCGAGATGGCGACCAGCACGGCAACGGTCCACGCGACCGCGGGCACCACGGATGGGGGGAGGTAGGCGCCGAGTTGTTCCTCGATGATCGCCCAGGCGACGGGTAGGACGACGCCGGCGGCCCTGAGCTAGGCGAGGGTGGTGCGGCCGGTGGCCCTCCATGGGGGGGCGACCTGAGTGGCGCGTTGCGGTTCGTACATGGTCAAGCTTTCCAGTGAGAGATTCGGAGTTCGAGCGGGTGCCAGTAGTCCCAGGGGTGCCGGTCGGCGATGTGGGCGGTCTGGTCGCGTTTCAGGTCTTCAGGGCAAGGTGGTGGTGGACATCCGGTCCCCGCAGTGGGGGCACGTCCACGGCAGGTGCCGGAGTTCGCGCCCGACACCGAGGACCAGCTGATGCGCAGCCGACCCGTGCTCCCACGCTGCTTTCCGGGCGTTACCGTTGTCCCGCTGGAACCGCAAGTGGGCGGGGGTGGATGGTGGGAGGAGGATCTTCGCCGACGACTGCGACAACGACACACCGCCAGGCGTGTTCTGCCCGCGGTGGCAGATCGCTTCCGGGATCCGGTACAGGCCGCGTCCGGTCACCCGCTCCGTTTCGGCTCCTTGATGATCAGCCTGGTCATGGGGTGGCCTTCAAGTCGGCGACGAGTGGCCGCAGGTAGGCGATCTCAACGGTGGGGTCCGGCTCGCCCACCGGCTCATCAGGGATGGTGGGCCGGCCGTGTTCCGGGCAGGCAGGGCCGGGGCAGGGGCTCGACATCGGGCATGGGCCGGTGAGCGCTTGTACACGCCGCGGCTCCAATCGGTGATGGTGTCGTGGCTCGCGGTGCAACCTCCAGAAGGATGACGGGCAGCGTGACCAGTAAGAACAGGACCGACACAATGCAACGCCGGACGCACACGGTCGCTACGCATTTGGGGCAAATCGGCGCCAAATCCATGTTTTCGGGCTGATGTGGACAGCTGATCTGAGGGCGGGTCGTTGACCAGCCCACCGGGAACCCGCGGACGATCACCAACACCTGCGTCACCGTGATCCGGACAGGCCCGATCACCAGGGGTGAAACACGCCACCCGGCCGACCATCGCCTCACCAAGGTCACCAACCCGACGAACAGGGGCATCGCCGGCGGTGGCCATCAGGCCTGCACCTCGGAGGGTGACGGCGGAGTCCGGCCAAGGATTCGATCGATCTCGGATCGCGGGAACCGCCTCGGACCGCCGAGGGTACGCAGCGCGGAGATCTTGCCCGCGTGCTCCACCGGCGGAGCGGTGGGCATGCAGCAAGGTGAGTTTGCAGACACCCTCGGCGTGAAGCGCCAGGCCTACGCCGCGTGGGAGGCGGGCATCAGCCTTCCTCGGGGCATCGTGTCACTTGCGAAGCGCGTCGAGCTTGCCTACGGGGTGAGTGCAGGCTGGATTCTGGGGACAGAGGAAGCGCCCACCAGGCCGAAGCCAGGGGGCGATTCAGAGAAGCTCCCCCGCCTGGACTCGAACCAGGAACCTACGGATTAACAGTCCGACGCTCTGCCAATTGAGCTACAGGGGATCGCGCTCGCGCGAGTAGGAACGTTACCAGATGCCTCAGGCGATGTCGTACTCAGCCCTGATCCGGGCCAGCTCGGCCTGGAGGAGCGCGTCCGCTTCAGGATCGTCCTCCGGCCAGCCCGGGGTGCGGACGGCTCGCCACTCCAACAGTCCGTCGGCTTCGAGGTTTCGGCGGGCGCTGATGATCGCCCGGCGTCGTGAGCCGAAGTCCACCTGGCGAACCACGACGATGCTGGCTGCGACGCGTTCGGCGAACAACTCCGGCAGGCGACCCGGCTCGCTCAGCACCAGTTCGCCTTTGGCTCCCTCGGGCAGCGTCCAATGCAGGGTGCTGCTCACGCGATCCCAGCGGCCGTGCTCGATCTCGTCCCAACGGACGAAGCCCCAGCCGTCCGGAGTCGTCCAGGTGAGCCGTCCGGAGAGCCCGACCGCGACTCCGTCAGGAGTGCGAGCCCAGGCCAACACCCGCGGCTTGCCGCTCAAAGGACGCGGCGAGTGAGTCGTAGTGGGCGGCATCCAAGCCGCCGCGATCGAACATTCCCATGCCGCCATTCTCCCTGCTCAGGCGGCTTGGAGTTTCAGGGCCGCACGGCGCAGCACGGCCAGCGCTCCTCGCTCGAGCCGTCGCACGGTGCTTTCCGACATGCGGAGGCGCTTGGCCGCCTCTGCTTGGGAGTGCGACTCCCCGCCACCAAAGCCGAAGCGCAGTTCGACCACGGCTCGTTCGCGATCCGGCAGCGACGCCACCAAGCCGGCCACTTCGTCGGCCAGCGGATGTTCTGAGCTTTGGGTGGCAGCAGGGTCGCGGACGTGGCCGTCAGCGTCGAGCAGGGCGTCCGGCGCGGTGCAGCTCAGGAGCCGAACCACGCGACCTCGTCGGGCACCCAAGTAGTGAGCCACGTCATCGGGCGTCACCGCCCGCCCCTGCTCCTGGCTCAGTTGTGATTGCAGCCCGCGCATCCGCCGCGCTTCACACCCCACCCACCCCGGTACCCCGACAGCACCGCCCTGGGTGGCGGTGACGTCGCCGATCATGGTGCGGATCCAGGGAGCGCCAGCGTGGCGAAGCGGATGCCCCGGGTGTGATCCCAGCGCCGCCGGGCCACCGCCCACCCGAGGAAGCCCTCCTGGAACAGGTCATCGGCGGGTAGGCCGGAGCGGCGAGCCTCCCGGTGCGCGACCTGCCACACCAGGCGCAGGTTCGCCAACAGAAAGCGTTGCCAGGCCTGCTGCCCGGCCCGCTCCAACGCGAGCAGTTCGGCGGCGGTCGCCACGCCCGCCCCGGAACCGGTGGCGAGGAGGTCGCCGGCCAGGACTCCCGCCTCGATCTCGCGGGCCAGCGCCCGCTCCTCAGCAGCAGTCAGCAGGGGTTCATCAGTCAGCCAAGTGGTCATGCAACGAGCCTGCCCGGCCCGTCCGCTCAGATCGCCGGGTTGCCGAGAAGTGTGGAGTCCACAATCGGACAACACCGGCCGCTGTGGAGGGCTCACAAACTGACTGTGGAGAGCTCACACACTGACAGCCGGCCCTCCGCAGCCCGGTCAGGGAGGTAGTGGCGGGGCCTCCCACCTCGAGCCCGGCCCTGGCTAGGTTGGTTGATGTGAAGCCAAGCAACGACATCCGCGATTTCCTGACCACCCGCCGAGCCCGGATCACCCCGGAGCAGGCCGGCTTGCAGGTGTTCGGCGCGAACCGGCGCGTCACCGGCCTGCGCCGCGAAGAGGTTGCCCTGCTCGCGGGGATCAGTGTCGAGTATTACGTGCGGCTGGAGCGCGGCAACGCCAGCGGGGTGTCGGAGTCGGTGATGGAGGGCCTGGCCCGAGCCCTTCAGCTGGACGAGGCCGAGCGGGCGCACCTGGCGCACCTGGTTCGCGCCGCCGCCCCACCGCGGACGCCTCGCCGGCGCCCAACCTCCACCCGGGTGCGTCCGGTGGTGCAACGGATCCTTGATTCGATGGTGCTGGCCCCGGCTTACCTGCGTAACGGACGGCTCGACGTCCTGGCCTGCAACCAACTCGGAGCGGCCCTGTACTCGCCGGTGTTCGAGAGCGCGTCGGCGGGCTCGCCGCCGAACACGGCGCGCTTCCTGTTCCTCGACCCGCACGCCAGTGACTTCTTCGTCGACTGGAACAAGGCGGCCGACGACGTGGTGGCGGTGCTCCGGGCCGAGGCGGGCAAGGACCCCTACGACCGGAACCTGGCCGACCTGATCGGGGAGTTGTCGCTGCGCAGCGAGGAGTTCCGGGTCCGTTGGGCCGCGCACGACGTCCGTTTTCATCGGACGGGCATCAAGCGCCTGCAGCATCCGCTGGTGGGGGAGTTGACCCTCGAGTACGAAGCGTTCGAACTGGCCGGGGACGCCGGTCAGCGGATCAACATCTACTCCGCCCAGCCAGGCTCGCCCGCGGCCGAAGCGCTGAACCTGCTGGCGAGTTGGACGGCCGCTGCCCCCGCGGGAGCCCGGACCGGGGTCGAGGCAGCCACTGAACGTCACGGCTGAGCCTGGGGCTTTCCTGGCAGCACGGCTCCCGATTGGGTGAGAGAGTCGTCAAGCCCTGCACAACGGGCCTGACCAACCGCGGAGGGAGATTTGGATGACGCAGTCCACCGGCGAGCAGCCGCGCACCGACGAGGAGCCGCGCGCCTCGATCTGGGCGCCGTTCTCGCGGCGTGCCTTCCGCTGGCTCTGGCTCGGAGTGGCGGTCAGCAACATCGGTGCCTGGGCCCAAATGGTCGGCGCGCAGTGGCTGTTCGTCAACGACCCGAACGCGGCCACCATCATCACGCTGGTGCAGACCGCGAGCATGCTCCCGGTGATGCTGCTCGCCCTGCCGGCCGGCGTCCTGGCTGACGTGTTCGATCGGCGGTGGTTGCTGTTCGCGGTGCAGGTCTACTTCATCGTGATCGGGGTGCTGCTCTTCGTCCTGACCACCCTCGACCTGATGCCGCCGGCGTTGCTCCTCGCGTTCACCTTCGCCATCGGCGTCGGTTTGGCCCTCCAAATACCCACCTGGCAACCGCTGATCGCCGAACTGGTGCCCCGATCCCAGCTGGCCGCCGCCACCCGGCTCGACATTCTGAGCGTCAACATCGCCCGCGCCGCCGGACCGGCGTTGGCCGGCGTGATCATCGCCGCCTGGGGAGTGGCACCGGTGTTCGCCATGAACGCCGTGTGCGTCGTGCTGCTGGCCGGAATCCTGCTTCGGTGGCGCCGTGCGCCCGCGGTCAGCAGAGTCCGCGAGCGCTTCCTGCCGGCCCTGCTCACCGGCGGACGGTACGTCCGGCATGAACCGGTGGTGCGGCTGATCCTGATCAGGGTGGCACTCTTTGTGGCCCCTGGCTCGGCCTTGTGGGCGTTGCTGCCGCTGATCGCGAACCGCCAATTGGGGCTCGGCGCCAGCGGATACGGGCTCCTCTTCGCAGCCCTCGGCGTGGGTGCGGTCGCCGGTACGTTGTCCTTGGGCCGGGTCAACGCCCGTCTCGCCGCGAACACGTTGTTGGCGATTGCCGGGGCGACCTACGCGGTGGTCTTCGCGCTGCTCATGGTCGCGCCCAGCCTGTGGGTGGCGATCCCGCTCCTGGTCATCGCCGGCTTCGGCTGGACGGCGAACCTCTCCACGTTCAACGCCGAACTGCAGTTGTTCCTGCCCGGCTGGGTGCGGGCCCGGGGGATCGCCGTCTACGTGATGATGTTCACCGGGGTGCAGGCGATCGCCGCCCCGATCTGGGGCCTGATCACGCAGCACGCCGGTCTGACCGTGGCGGTGCTGATCGCCGCCGGGCTCGTCCTGGTCGGTGTGGGTGCGGGGTTCGTCCTGCGACTTCCGGAGAGCGGCAAGCTGGATCGTGCGCCGCTGATCTACTGGGATTCGCCGTCACTGGGGGTCGATCCCGAACCGGACGCCGGGCCGATCATGGTCAGCGTCGACTACACCGTCCGGCCAGAAGATGAGGAGCGGTTCGTCGCGGTGATGGCTGAACTGCGCCGTTCCCGGCTGCGCAGCGGCGGCACCCGCTGGGACCTGTTCCGGGTCGGGGGGAGCCCGGACACCTTCGTGGGGATCTTCTCGGTCCCCTCCTGGGAGGAACACGAACGCCAGCACGAGGGACGGTTGACCGCCGCCGACAAGGCGATCGAGGACGCTGTGCGCGCCCTTCTGGCGGAGCCGGCCAAGGGCCGTCACCTGCTGCCTCCGGCGGCCCGGACGCCAGATTGAGTCCTGGTTCGGCCGGCAGGCACGCGGAACGTGGTTGGTGCCACAGGCGCGGTTCGCGCCGACGATAGGGTGTGGCACACCTGGTCACGGGAGGCAGTCGAATGCGGTTCTTGTTCCTTGGTGCCGGCGCCATCGGCACCTATGTCGGTGGTTCGTTGGCGGCCTCCGGCCATGAGGTGGCGTTCATCGAGCGCCCCCGCACCGCGGAGGTGATTCAGGCGCACGGCCTGAAACTCCACGTCGGCGACCGGACCACCGTCGTCCGGGAGGTCGAGGTGTACACCTCGGCGGCTGATGCGCTGGCGGCCGGCCCCTACGACGTGGGCGTGTTCGCGCTGAAGTCCTTCGACACCGCGACCGCGCTGGACGAACTGGTCGGCACCGGGTTGACCGTGCCGGCGATCCTGTCGCTGCAGAACGGGGTCGACAACGAGCCGCTGATCGCCGAACGGCTCGGCGCCGATCGGGTGCTCTCCGGCACGGTGACCACGGCTGTGGGCAAACCCGGCGTCGGTGAGGTGATCGAGGAGAAGCGCCGCGGGATGGGTGTCGCCTTGGGGCATCCGCTCTCCGAGCAGGTGGTTGCCGCGTTGGACGGAGCCGCGTTGACCTGCCGTGTGTTCCCGACCGCCGGCCCGATGAAGTGGTCCAAGCTGCTGACCAATCTAACCGGCAACGCCACGTCGGCGATTCTGGATCTCCCGGTGGCGGCAGTTTTCGCCGACAGCCGACTGTTCCGGGTCGAGCGGGAGGTGCTGCGCGAATGCCTGGCGGTGATGCGAGCCCTCGACTACCCGCCGGTGGACCTCCCGGGAACCCGGTGCGCGCGCTCGCCTTTGCCGCCGGACGGTTGCCGCAGCTGATCTCCCAGCCGATCCTGACCAAGGCACTCGGGTCGGGTCGCGGCGACAAGATGCCCAGCTTCCACATCGACCTGCACAGCGGACGCGGACGCACCGAGGTGCGCTGGCTGCACGGGGCCGTGGCCCGGGTCGGGGCCGAACACGGCGTGGCGACGCCGGTCTGCTCGGTGCTCACCGAGACCCTGGAGGCTCTGAGCAACAAAACCGAGGATCTGGAGAAGTTCCGCGGCAAACCGGAAGCCTTACTGGCGCTCCTCTGAGCGCTAGCTCACAGAGCCCAACCCACCGGGGTGGGTGGCTCAGGCCTGGTTCGTTCGGGCGGCCAGGGCGGAGCCGACGGCCTCAGCCAGCACTGGATCGACCGGAGCCGTGGTCACGCTCGGCACGGCCCCGCCGGGCAAGGCCCGCACCGCGTCGACGATCGCGGCGGCCGCCTGCTCGACGGTGACCTCGTTGGTGTCCAGCACCAGGTCGAAGCTCTTCGGGTTCTCCGGGTCGCGCAGCTCGAAGCGTTGGACGAAGGTGGCGCGCACCTTGTCTTCCCGGGCCACATGCTTGGCCGCGAGTTCCAAGCTCTCCAACCCGTCCCGTTCGAGGATCCGCTGGGCACGAACCTCCGCGGGGGCCTCGACCCGGACGTCCAGCACATCGGCGTAATCACCGATCACGGCGAACCCGGCCCGGCCGACGATCACCACGTTGTCCAGCTGACCGAACGCCTGGATCGCCTGGTTGAACATGGTCACGGTCTCGATCGCGTGACTGTTGAACATGTCTCGGATCCGGGCCGGCTCGTTGTAGAACTGATTCAGCATGGTGACGCCGTACTGCCGCACCACACCCTCGATCAGGTCCTTGTCGACCAGGGCGTAACCGAGTTCGCGGGCGGCCAGGCGGGCGACCTTACCCCCGAAACTTCCCAACTGCCGCGACACCGTGACCACTGCCATGAGCTCACTCCCTCATTTGTTGTTACATGGCAAATGTAGTGACAATTGCTGGCCGGGGATAGCCAGAACGGAACGTTAGTGGTCGGTCAGCCGAGCAGTTCCAGGATCGCGCGGCCGACGCCGTCCTCGTCGTGGTGGCCGATCACCGGGTAGCGGCCGTCCAACATCGTCGGGTGCGCATTCGCGACCACGAACGGCATCCCGGCCCACTCCAGCATGGTGATGTCGTTGGGCATGTCGCCGAAGGCAGCAACCTCGCTCGCCGCAATGCCCAACTCGGCGCACAGGTGCGCCAGCGCGGAGGCCTTGGTGATCCCGGGGGCGCTGATCTCGACCAGCCCCTGAAACACCGAGCTGAGTGAATGGGTGACCTCCAGCAGCTCTCCCACCAGGGGTTTCGCGATCCCGGCCAGAGCGTCGGAATCCAGCTCGGTGTGAAAGCCGAGCAACTTCAGCGGTGGGGCGTGGGCGCCGACCAGCTCCTCGATGGTGGCGGTCACCGTCCACGGGCTTCCCTCTTCGCCTGAGGGCGTGGCGTGTTCGCGCCCGAAGACCGGCCCCATCTCGACCCCGAAGGTGAGCCCCGGGATCGCCTGGCGCAACAGTCGCACCACGTCCAAGGCCAACGCGGCCTCGATCGGATGGGTGCGCACGTAGCTGTTGGTGGACAGGTCGAACACCCCGGCACCGTTACTCACGATCACCAGCGGCAGGAAGTCCAACTCAGCCAACTCGCCCAACCAGCGGCTCGGACGTCCGGTGGCCACCACGAAGGGAACGTCGCACTCGGCGGCCCTGGCCACCGCTGCGGCATTGACCGCCGAGATGCCGCCGGTGGCGTTCAGAAACGTCCCGTCCAGATCGGTGACGATCAGTCGCGGACGGGTCACAGCTTGGAGTTAGGAGTCGGGGAACCGACGCCGCCGGAGGGTGAGCTCCCCGGCGAGGGGGAGGCCGAAGCCGGCGAGGGCGACCCGGAGTTCGGCGAGGGCGAGCCGGACGACGGGGACGGAGACCCGCCGCTCGGCGAGGCCGAGTTGGGCGACGGCGAGGCTGAGGGGGGAGGCGACCCGTCCGTGGGTGGCGGGGAACCGCTGGGCGGTGGGGAGAGCCGGTCGGGGGCACCGGGGGTGGCGGGCTCTGCGGGGGTGCCTGCTGGAAGATCAGGATGGCGATCAGCACCGCCAAGGCGGCCAGCAACACCATCAGCAGCCACGAGGCCAACAGCGAAACCCAGCCCGACCGATCGAAGCGACCTGGCCAGGGCAAGGGCCAGAGCCGGGAGATCCCGGGGCGGACCCGATCGATCCAGTGCAGCCGGTAATCGGGCCCGGCCGGCGTCCCCTGGAACGGCAACCGGGACAGGTCGATCTCGCTCAGGATCCGCTCGCCCTCGGCGACCGCAGGGCTACTGCCGTCGTAGGCCAACGCCACCCAGGGTGCCAGCTCGTCCTGTTCGGGATCGACCGGATCGTCGTCCTCGTGTCGGAACTTGTGGCCCAGTCGTCCGTCGTTCTGCCCATGCCCACCACGCGCCACCACCGTGTCGATGTGCAGAGCATTCACGACCCCGGCCAAACGATCCCGGGCAGCGGCGTCCTGAGCGGCACCCTCGGAGAGGATCAGCAGCATCACCGGCGTGTTCAGCGCGTCATGGCCGGCGTACACGACACCGGACGGGGAAGCGCTGAGCCGGGCGTCCAGCCAGAAATCGCCGACCTTGGGAGGGTCTTCACCCAACAGCGGTGAGAGCGGCACCCCAGCCTGCCACGGGGCTTGCTGGGGATCACCCGGGGTCGGGTGGGGCGGTGTCGACATCTGTTCCTATCGTCGCGGCTGCGGTGATCCAGGCCCCATTGTGCCTGACGGTTGCGCGCCCAGGCTGCCGCGACCCCGTCCGCACAGGCTGTTCACAGCCGCTGATCCGGGAATGAGACAGAGGGGCCCGGTATCGTGTCGTGCAGACCTTGGCGGGGGCCACCCCTCGGAATCGACTCTCAGGAGATTTTGCGTGACCAATCTCATTCAGTCCGGCACCGCGGGCGCTACGCAGCAGGCTGCCGAACTGCTCGGCGAAGCCATCGCGCAGGTTCAGCGGGTCATCGTGGGCCAGGAACACATGGTCGAGCAACTGATGGTGTCGCTGCTGGCCAAAGGGCACTGTCTGCTCGAAGGCGTCCCCGGCGTGGCGAAAACCCTCGCCGTGCGCAGCTTCGCCACCGTGGTCGGTGGTGACTTCTCGCGCATCCAGTTCACTCCCGACCTGGTGCCGTCCGACATCGTGGGCACCCGGATCTACTCCTCCCGGCAGGAGAAGTTCGACATCGCGCTCGGCCCGGTGTTCGTCAACTTCGTGCTCGCCGACGAAATCAACCGGGCGCCGGCCAAGGTGCAGTCGGCCATGCTGGAACTGATGGCCGAGAAGCAGGTCTCGATCGGTGGCACGACGTACCCCGCGCCCAAGCCGTTCATCGTGATCGCCACCCAGAACCCGATCGAATCCGAGGGCGTCTACCCGCTGCCGGAAGCTCAGCGCGACCGCTTCCTGCTCAAGGTCGACGTGCCCTACCCGCGGGGCAACGAGGAGTTCGAGATCCTCCGCCGGATGAGCGTCAAGCCGCCGGAGCCGAACAACGTGCTCAATCCCGAGCTGGTCCGGCAGTTGCAGGATCAAGCCTCGAACGTCTTCGTCCACAACCTGGTCGCCGAATACATCGTGCGCCTCGTCCTGGCCACCCGGACGCCGACCGAGTTCGGCATGCCGGACCTCGCCTCGGTGATCCAGATCGGCTGCTCCCCACGGGCCACCCTGGGCCTGGTTGCGGCCTCACGGGCCCTGGCGCTGATCCACGGACGCGACTACGTGCTGCCGACCGACGTGCAGGCCGTGGCCAAGGACGTGATGTCGCACCGCTTGGTGCTCGGCTTCGATGCGGTCGCCGACAACATCTCCACCGCCCAAGTGGTGGAGCGGGTGGTCGCCATGGTGCCGCCGCCGACCCCGGTCTGGAACCAGCAGCAGCGCGATCAGTCCCACACTCAGCACCGCTTCAACCCTGAGCTTCGCGGCTGAGTGCCGTCCGGGACCGTGAGCCAACAGATCGCCTTTCAACCACCCGCCGATGACATCGGCGCGGTGGGCTCGGTGTTGGCCGAGCCGACGGCGGCGACCATTCCCCTGAACAAACTCGCCCCGGAAGCGGCGCTGCGGCGGCTCGAACTGACCATCGTCCGGCGGCTGGAGGGGTTCCTGCACGGCGACCATCAGGGCCTGCTGCCTGGTCCCGGGTCGGACGCCAATGACGCCCGGCTCTACGTTCCCGGTCAGGACGACGTCCGCAAGATCGACTGGGCGGTCACTGCACGCACCCAACAGCCACACGTCCGCGACACGATCGCCGATCGGGAGCTGGAGGTGTGGGCCCTGATGGACGTCACCCCCTCGATGAACTGGGGAACGGCGGGCGTCACCAAACGCGACCTCGGCATCGCCGCTGTTGCCACGATCGGCTTCCTCAGCCAGCGGATGGGGGACCGGTTCGGGGGGATGGTGATGCGGCCCGATTCGATTCGGCGGCTGCCCGCCCGCTCGGGTCGCAACGCCCTCTACAGCTTGCTGCGCAGCATGCTCAGCGAGCCGATCGTGCATGACCAGACTCCTGGTCCTTTCACGCTGGACGCCGGGATCGACAAACTCGGCCGTACTCAGCGACGCCGTGGCATGCGGTTGATCGTCTCCGACTTCCTCACCGCCGGTGACTCCGAGCTCGACCCGAACGTGGAGCCGCCGTGGGAGCGTCCGTTGCGGCGACTCTCGGTGCGCAACCAGGTGTTGGCGGTCGAGGTAGTCGACAAGCGCGAAGTCGAGTTCCCCGATGTGGGCGATCTGCTGATCCGCGACCCCGAAACCGACTTCCAGCGCTACGTGAACACCAGTGATGCCGGGGCACGGGAACGGATGGACGCGGCCAGCGCCGCCCAGCGCGATCGGATCCGGATCGCCTTGCGCCGAGCCGGGGTGGCGCACATCCAGTTGCGTACCGACAGAGACTGGGTGCAAGACATCGCACGCTTCGTGCTCGCCTACCGCAAGGTGGCCGGCATGTTGCACCAACCGCCGCAGGGGGTGAGCAAGTGAATCTGGACGCGAGTTTCCTCAATCCCGAACGGCTCGTGCTGCTCGTGCTCGTGCCCCTCCTGGTGGTGCTTTACCTGTTCCTGATCCGCCGGAAGAACCGCTCCGGGATGCGGTTCACCAACACCGGGGTGCTCGGCGCCGTCGTCCCGGTGCAATCGCAGTGGAGGCGTCACCTCGCGGTGGCGCTCTCCATCGTCAGCCTGATCACGCTCAGCATCGCCTGGGCGCGTCCGAACGGGATCGACCAAGTGGCGCGGGAACGGGCCACGGTCGTGCTGGTGCTCGACATCTCGCGCTCCATGGAGGCCACCGACGTCAAGCCCAACCGGTTAGACGCGGCGAAGCAGGCGGCCAAGGACTTCGTCGCCGACCTACCGACCACCTTCAACGTCGCGCTGGTGTCGCTGTCAGGAAACCCGGCCTCCCGGATGCCGCCGACGTTGGACCGGGGCCAGGTCGGCCGGGCGATCGACGCGCTCAAGCTGCAGGACTCGACCGCGATCGGTGACTCGATTGTGGTCGCGCTGTCCTCTCTGACCACCGCACCGAAAGCCGACGACGGGTCGATTCCGCCCGGCGCGATCGTGCTGCTCTCCGATGGCCAGAACACGGCCGGACGAGCGCCGCTGCAGGCTGCCGGTGAGGCGTCCAGGGCCAAGATTCCCGTTTACACCATCGCGTACGGCACCGAGAACGGCTACGTCGACCTCGACGGAAAGCGGGAACGGGTGCCGCCGGATCCGGCGTTGCTGCGCCAGATCGCGACGACTACCAACGGCGAGGCCTACACCGCGGAAAACCTCGGCCAACTGGGCAACGTCTACAAGAACATCAAAAGCCAGGTCGGCTTTGAGGAAGTGAAGAAGGAGACCACGGCTTTGTGGGCCGGTTACGGACTCGCCTTCGCGGTCGTCGCAGCGCTGGCCGCTGTCTCTCTGGGAGCGAGGTGGCCGTGATGCTACCCCTGATTCTGTTTCTGCGACCCGAGCGTTTGGGCTGGCTGGCGATCATTCCGGCGCTGCTCGTTCTCTACGGGTTCCTGCTGTATCGCAAGCGTTCGCGGACGCGCGATCGAGGAATCAGCAACCTGGATCGGGTGCTGCCCAAGCAGCAGGCCTGGAAGCGGCACGTGGCGGTCGGCGCCGCCGTGCTGAGCCTGGGTGCGCTGAACGTCGCCTACGCGATGCCCAAGGATCAGGTGGACGTGCCTCGGGATCGAGCCACCATCGTGCTCACCCTCGACGTGTCGCGGTCGATGATGGCCGCCGATGTATCCCCCGACCGGATCACGGCGGCGAAGGCGGCGGCGAAGGACTTCCTCGGCATGGTGCCGGCGGGATTCAACGTCTCCCTGGTGGCGTTCGCCGGTTCGGCCTCGGTGGTGGTCGCGCCGACTACGGATCGCGGCCTGGTCTCCCGGTCGATCGACAACTTGGCGTTAGCGCCGTCCACCGCGATCGGTGAGGGCATCTACTCGGCGCTGGATGCGATCGCCCTGGCTCCGCCTGACCCGGACAAGCCGGACGATCCGGCACCGGGGGCGATCGTGCTGCTCAGCGACGGCTTCACCAACATCGGACGCAAGTCGTCGGTGGCCGCGGCGGATTCGAAGGAAGCCGGAATTCCGATCTACACCATCGCCTACGGCACTGCCGGGGGATTCGTGATCGATCAGGGCCGCCGGCAACCGGTACCGGTGAATCATCAGGAACTGGCCGAGGCCGCCCGCATTTCCGGCGGCAAGAAGTTCTCCGCCGGCTCCAGTGCCGAGCTCAATGACGTCTACAAGAACATCGCTCGCACCATCGGCTACATGAAGGTCGACCAGGAAGTCACCGAGATCTACGCCGGGTATGCGCTGCTGTTCGCTGTGATGGCGTCGCTGGCAGTGATCTCTTTAGGCGCTCGCTGGCCGTGAGTGTTCGGAGCGTGCGCGCTTGCCCATGGGTGCTGGTGGCCGATCCAGGCTGGAAGAGTGGGCCCGCTCCAGCAGAAGTGGCAGGCAGCGTGATCCGCATGCCTTACCGGTCTTCCAGCCCGAGCGTGACGAGCAGATCGGGGATGCGATCCGTGAGAGCGGACCACATCACGCCGCTGGCGACCTTGTCATAGTGATGTGCGACAAGGTTCCGCATCCGCTGCAGACCTCGCCAGTCAACGCCGGGATGACCGGCCGTAAAGCTTTCGGGCAGCCGCGCAGCGACGGTGGCGACATTGATCAGCACGCGTTCGGCAGCGTTGCGCAGGAGTCGACCCTCCAGACTGTCTTGCTCGTAGCTGTGGCGGCCCTTGCTCACGATGAACGCAGCATCAGCACCGTGCTGACGCAGGTCCTCCAACCACCGGTCGACCTTGGTGTCCGCGTGCGGTTTGCCCGGGCCCCGGGATTCCGCCCACCGACCCTTGCCGACGCCTGCATCCTCATTCATAGGGCAACAGCTTCCCGACGGGCGCGCTCGATCACGGCGCCCGTCGAGTCGTCCGCGATCACGTTCACGTCGAAGGTGAACAGGTCAGAGAGTTCCTCTTCCAGTGCGAGCAGGTCGACAATGTCCCGGCCTGGCTCCAGCCGCACCAGTAGATCGACGTCGGAACCGGGATGGTCAGTGCCCCGTGCGACCGATCCGAAGACTCGGACGTCGCTGCCGCCGCGACGCGTGATGATTGTTAGTGCGCGCTCGCGCAGTCGCGGCAGAACCTCGGACGGGCGCAATGCGAGTGCCGAGGAGAGGGCGGCGCGCACTCTAGGGGAAGCCTCCCGTGCTCCCGCTTCGATCAGGGAGATCACTGGTTGGTGGACTCCCGACAGCTTCGCGAGTGAGCGTTGCGACAGTCCGGCGGCCTGTCGCCGCCGCCGGAGCAGCGTCCCGAAATCATTGCCGGCCACAACCCGATGATAGCGTCCTTGCTATCGGTTGCAGAGCCCAGAAGGCTCCAACCCTCCACGCCAAGTCCGCACGGCGCCGGACCACTGCTGTTCGCGGTGATGGCTTCGCTGGCCGTGATCTCCTGGGCACTCGCTGGCTCATCAGCCGGTTGGGTGCTGCGAAGCTCCGCAAACCTGCGCATTGCCACTCCTGCCCCACCTTGGTAGACCCGATCACGCGCGCGCGTCGCGGGCTCAGGGCAGCTGGGCATCGCTGGACTCGCCGTGGTCGGCGACCCCGTCGGCAAGGTGAGGTTGGCGGAGGAAGAGCGTGGCCGAACGAATGGCAGACCGGATCGCGGCGGTTCGACGTCGTCAATTCGTGGGGAGGGCTGCGGAGCTTGCGCTCGTCGGCTCCCTGCTCACCGCCGAGGACGCCGGGGCTGTGGTCTTCCTGTACGGGCCGGGCGGCGTCGGCAAGACCACCCTGCTGCGCCAGATCGCTTCCCTCGGCTCTGAAGCAGGCCGGCTTGTGCTCCGGCTGGAGAGCCGCGATGTGCCGCCGATCCCCGCCTCCGTGCTGGCGGCTCTGGCTGCGGCGGCTGGGTGTGATCCGGCGGTCGAACCGCTGCCCTTCCTGGCCTCCTTGGATGACCTGCTGATCCTTGTGGACACCGGAGAACTGCTCGCCCCGCTGGATCGCTGGTTGCGTGAAGACCTGCTGCCGGCGCTGGCGGCCGACACGATCGTGGTGCTGGCCGGACGCGAGCCGCCGTCCTTGGCGTGGAGGACCGATCCGGGCTGGAGCGGGCTGGTTCATCCGGTGCGGCTCTCGAACTTGTCCGACGCCGAGAGCCGTTCCCTACTCAGGCTCCGGGGTGTTCCGGATTCAGCGCAGGCCGGGGCGCTCGCGTTCACCGGCGGCCACCCGCTGGCCCTCGCGCTGGTCGCCGACGTGCTCGCTCAGGGCGCGGAGAGCTTCACTCCGGCCGCCACGCCGGGGGTGGTGACCGTCCTGTTGGCCACCCTGATCGAGACCGTGCCCAGCGCGCTGCACCGGGCCGCGTTGGAGGCCTGCGCGCAGGTTCTGACCACCACTGAATCGTTGCTGGCCGCTCTGCTGGAGGTGGAGGACGCCCGCGACGTGTTCGACTGGTTGCGCGGCCTGTCGATCATCGAGGCGGGCCCGCGGGGTCTGTATCCGCATGAGGTGGCGCGGGAGGCGCTGGCGGCCGAGTTGCGGTGGCGGCACCCCGAACAGCACGCGTCCATTCATCGTCGCGCCGGGGCCTACTATCGCGACCACTTCTACGCCTTCGACGTATCACAACAACAGCAGGTGTTGGTCGATTACGTCTTCCTGCATCGCTCCAACCCGATCCTCGGTCCCTTTGTGAGCAGCAGCGCCGGGTCGGGGATGGACCTGCGCAGCATGGTCGCCAGCCAGGCGCGTGACTCGGGGGAGCGCGCTGTGGCCCGGGCCATGGTGGAGCGTCACGAGGGCCCGGAGTCGGCCGCCCTGTTCGATCACTGGATGGCGCGCCAACCGGAGTCGTTGCTGCTCGTCCGGGCGGCCGACGGTGACGTGCTCGGCCTGATCGCCACCATCGATGTGGCCCGGGCGACGGCGCAGGACCGTGCGGTCGATCCGGCTGTTGAGCGGGCCTGGGTGCACCTGTCCACGCTCGAGCCGTTGGCGCCCGGTGAGGTGGCGGGCTTCTTCCGGTTCTGGATGCAGGCAGACGGTTACCAGAGCATGGGGCCGGTGCAGATGTTCATCACGTTGCACTTCGTTCGGTATTACCTGGCGACACCGCGATTGGCGCAGTCGTTCGTGGCGTACGCCGACGTGGAGTTGTGGGGCAACATCGCCGCCTACGCCGAGGTGCCGCGAGTACCGGACGGCGACTTCACTGTCGGCGGCCGGAGCTACGGGTTGTTCACCCACGACTGGCGGAGCATGGCGCCCTTGGCCTGGCTGGAGATCCTCGGCGATCGCGAGGTCGCCGAAGAACCGCTGGCCCAAGGCGCGTCCACGTCGGTTGCGCCGACCCCCACCGGGATCAGCCGGAGCCTCACCGAGGACGAGTTCAGCGCCGCCGTCCGCACGGCCCTGCGCGGCCTGGGCCGCTCGGACGGCCTGCGCGGATCACCGCTGCTCAGCGCCCCGTTGGTGACCCGGCGGCAACCCGGGACTATGGCCGAGGCTGAGGACGTGCTGAGGGCCGCGTTTCGCGAGGCCGCCGCTCGAATGGAAGCCTCACCCGGGGACCGGCGGGCCTTCCGGGCACTGCACCACACCTATCTCTTACCCGCCCAGAATCAGGCGAAGGCGGCGGAGTTGTTGGACCTTCCCACGACCACCTACCGGCGCCACCTGACGTTAGGGGTGGAACGGATCACCCAACTGCTGCGACAGGCGGACGCCGACGCCCGCTGAGCCAGCACGCGTGCCGGGGGTACCCGGGGCGGGCAGGAGTCAGACAATCCGGGCCGAAAGTGGGCGGAAAGTGGGGGAGGAACGGTCTCGAAAGTGGTGATCGGTGGAATCTACATTTCCTGTTGTCAGGCCAGGGAGGCGCCCCCCGCAGGACACGACAACACAACCGCCACATTCCTCGAAGGAGCACCATCATGTCCATTACCACCAAGTCGATCAGCACCCAGCTCGCCGCCACGGCCGCCGCCCTGACTCTGGGGGCCGCCAGCCTCGCCTTCACCGCCAGCACCGCCAACGCCGCCCAGAGCGCCGCGACCCAACTCGCCCCCGGGCAGTCGGTCTGCGTCCAGCAGTACGCCTCCTACCAGGCCCGGGCCCAGGGCACCTCGAAGAAGCCGATCCACTTCCGGGTGTTGCGCAACGGGAGCCCGATCTACTCCGCCCCCGGCAGCTTTGGCTTCCTGAAAGAGTTCCGCTCCTCGTGGGGCACCTTCCCCGGCCCCGGCTACTACCAGGTGTGCGCCGTCAACAACGGGACCACCTTCTCCCAGGTGACCGTCAGCCTGCTCACCGACTCCGAGTTCTGATCGGGTGCGGGCACTCCGCCACAGACATCGACCCCCGGGCCGGCGAACAGCCGGCTTCGGGGGTCGCTCGGCGGTAGGGAGGGCCCCGGATGGGTCGCCCGATCGCGACCCGGGTCAGGGCCAGACCGTGGGCACCAAGGTGACCGTGAGGAGGGTTGCGGTTACCGTCGTGGCGCAGAAGACTCCGTCCGAGAGTTGCACGGGGATGACTCGCCAGATGGTGCGCGGTTGACGATCAGCACCGCGCAGTTCGAGGGAGTGGGCCAGTCGTTCTCCCTTGCGAATGCTGATCACCAGAAGGGCAAAGCTACGCCGACCAATGGCGCCGATCCCCGGGCGTTTCGGCTGCGGATCGCGGACTGCGTGGGCCGCGGCCAGCAGCGACCATTCGCGCGGCAGTTCCTCCAGCATCCGATAACCGGCCAGCAGCGAATAGGTCAGGCGAGCCGTGAGACCGGCCGTCTGGTGCAGGCTGGAGACCAGCGCGAGCGCGTCGGTGGTGGCCAGGAAGCCGACCGAGGCTGTGCCGATGACCATGGTCCTCAACGCCAGGGCGACTGACAAGGTCAGGGCGTGCGGGTCGTCGGGGCGGGTGACCAGGTTCGCCAACAGGGTTCCGGCCGCGAACCCGCCGAACCCGAGCTGCGCGACGAGTAGCACCATTGGCCGAAGCCGTCCGGCCCAGCTGACGCCCAGGAGTAGCCACAACCACATCACCGCGGCGGGGGCGGGGTGGTCGAGGAACAGGGTGCTGGTACTGATCACCGTGAGCACGGCCAGCTTGACGGTGGGGTTTCGCCGGGCCAATGGTGAGCAAGGCGTTACCGCCTCCGACCAGGGAGTCACGTCCATCCGGTCTCCCGGGTCGGCGTGTCGTCAAGCCAACGCAGGACTCCCTGGGCGCCCTGCGGCGAAACGTTCCCGCGGAGCAGGAAGTCGAGCAAGGCAGGCAGGTCGACTCCGCTCCGCCCTCGCTCCCTGAGCCAGCCGAACACCTGCCAGGTCGGTCCATCGGCGATGATGCCGGCCCGTCCGAGGACGATGATTCGGTCAGCCCAGGTGGCTGCGCAGCGCAGGTCGTGACTGGCGAAAAGGACCGCACGGTCTGCGTCCGCCCAACTGCGCAAGGACCGCATCGTGGCCAACGCGTCGCGTCGGTCGAGGCCGAAGGTGGGTTCGTCGGCCAGCAACACCGGGCGATCGTGGATCACGTTGGCGGCCAGGCTCAGCAGGCGCTTCTCGCCGCCAGACAGCCGAAAGGGGCTCTGGTCGGCCACCTCGGTCAGCCGGAACTCGCGCAGCACCCTGGTGACCAGGGCCGGATCGGCAACCTTGAAGCCCACCTCGTCGCGGACGGTGCCGGCCACGAACTGATGCTCCGGGTTCTGGAACGCCATGGCAGGAGCGTCGCCGTCCAGTCGGCCGCCGCCGGTGGGCAGGAGCCTGGCCAAACTCAACAGCAGGCTGGTCTTGCCCACCCCGTTGGGGCCGATCAGGGCCACCAGTTCGCCAGCATGGAGGGTGAGGTTCACACCCGAGAGAAGAGGGTCGGCGGCTGCCCGTGGGTCACCGCGGACGACGGTCAGCTCGCGCGCCTGCAGCAGTGGCCGACCGAGTGGTGGAGGCCTGAGGTGGCTCGCGCGGGAACGGAGCAAGGCCTGGTTGGCCTCGGCGCCCAGCCCTCCGGGGGAACCGCCGACGGCGAGGAGTTCGACCTCCAGCGGCACCCAGCTTCCTGCCCGGTGCAAGGCGGTCCCGGCCCGGGCGAAAACGTCCTTCGTCGGGCCGGAATCGATTACTGTCCCGTCCCAAGCCAGCGCGATCGCCCGCTGCGGGAGACCGGTCAGCCCTGCGGGCCCGGCCAGTTCGTCCAGATGGTGTTCGACCACCACGGTGGTGAGCGGTGCCTGGCTGCGGCGACCGATGGCCGTGCGAAGTGCCGACACTCCGGCGGCGTCCAGCATCGACGTCGGCTCGTCGAGAACCAGAAGCTCCGGGTCGTTGAGGCAGGCGGCGGCCAGGCCGACCCGCTGCAACTCGCCCCCGGAGAGGGTTGCCGTTCGTCGGCCGGCGAGATGCTGTCCATTGACCTTGAACAGTGCGTCAGCGATCCGGGAGCCCATTTGCGCCGGCGGGAGTGCCGCGCCCTCCAGCACCAGCGCCAACTCCTGCTCAACCAGGGGCAGGCAGACCGCTGCTGACGGATCCTGGCCGAGGAAGCCGATCGAGTGAGTGGGGGGTCGCTCGATCCGCCCGGTGACAGCTGCGGTCACCGAGGTCGGAATCAACCCGGTCAGCAGGTTCAGCAGGGTCGATTTGCCCGAACCGGACGCGCCCAGCACGAGAGTTTGGGATCCGGTAGGGACGTCCCAGGTCACCGAGTCGAGAACCGGACGTGACCGTCGCGGGAAGGCGACGGTCACGTTGCTCAGGCGAGCCTGACTACCGGTCACGCCACCGAGCGGGTGAGCCGGTCGCGGCCGATGGCGTAGTTGTCGACCACCCCCGTCCGGGCCAGCAGGTCGACCAGGAGCTTGGCCAGGAGACCGCCCAGGATGATCCCGGAGACGGCTTGGAGAGCGAAGCGGCCGAGGAAGATGTTCTGGCCGTACCAGCCGAAACGCAGCCCGCTCCAGAAGAACACCAGGCAACTGCCGAGGAGCCCGGAGAGGGCATAGGTGACCCAACCGAAGGAACGGAAGCGGGTGAGGAGGAACGGCAACTCGCTACCCAGGCCCTGCAGGAAGCCGGCCAGCAGCAGCAGAGGCCCCACCGGCGAACCCAGGAACACGACCTCGACCACGGCGGCGATGAGTTCGGCCAGAATCCCGGCACCGGGTCGGCGGATGATGGCGGAGGCCAGCGGGGCGACCAGCAGCCACAGGCCGAACAGGACGTGCTGAGCCAGATCCCCGGCTGGTCCCATGGCCAGTGACAGCGCCTTCCAGGCAACCACCACCGCCCAGTAAACGAAGCCGAAGACGACGCCGAGGACGACGCACAGGACGAGGTCCTTCAGCTGCCACGGAGGGCGCGAGGGAGTGATTGCCGGGTCGGCTAGTGGTGTGGTGAGTGACATGACTACTCCTTGGGTGAGGGGTGTTCCACGGTCGGGGAGCCGACCGAGAGGGTGAGATGGGTGACCACGTGGGCGACGCTCGCCCCGACCCGGCTCCAGGCCTCGAACCCGGTGGCGACCACGTCGGCGAGGTCACCGCTGAGCCGGGTCGCGAAGTGCATCCCGTCCCGGACGGTGCCCCGGGCGCAGGCCCCTTCGATGGCGCCATAGATCACGTCGATGCTGGGTTCCCCGTCGGTCATCGGGTACAGCGACCAGGCCGCCGTGGCCGCGATCCATGCCGGGGGCAGGACGATCGGGGTGGCGGCAGTCAATCCCGTGGCGGTGAGGTCGCACCGGACCTCGCCCGGGCAACCCCGGGAAAGCAGCACGTGGGCAACCACGTGACCACCGTCGGATCTCCGGTGGGCGGCCCGGATCAGGCCCAGTAGATAGTCGGCCAGGCGTTGCTCGGCCGGGAAAGTGAGGGCGGTCACGTGAGTGCCGAGTTCATCGGTGGTGATCTCCAAGGACTCGGTGAGTCCGTCGGCGGCCAGATCGGCCAGAGCGCCGAGGATCACCTCGACGTAGTTGTCGCAATGCGGATGGATCGACAGGCGCATGCCCACCCCCAGCTCGACGGGGGAGGGTGGCCTGACGGCGACGACACTGATGGTCACGATCTCTCTTTCGCCCACGGGCAAAGCGAGACGCCAACGGTCGGTGAACCGATCGTCGCGTGTCCTGCTCCCTACGCCGGTACTAACCGGATCAGGTTGGCGGGTCTGCGGAATTTCCGCACTCTCAGCGCTTGCGCGCTCCCCGGAGGTGAGATCAACCTAACCCGTGACCAGGACGCCCTGTCAACGTCCAACCCGGGGGCACCCCGATGTGAGGTCGGCGCGCTTCGATCGGTGACTCAGTCGGCCAGGGATGTGGCGTAGCACCCGCCTCGTGACCAGCCCGCGGGTGAGAGCTTGGCAGTCAGCCGGGGTGGCGGGCGGGGGCGATCTCCGAGGGCACCGCGAGCATCAGTTCGCGCAGTTCGTAGCCGGCGGTGATGTCGCTCCAGGTGAGCTTCGGTGGGGCGAGCAGGGTTGGGTTGAGAGCGAGCAGCTGGTGCAGCAGGATGTCGGTCTCCTGGATGGCCAGGGAGTTGCCGGGGCACTTATGAGCGCCGTCGCCGAAACTCATCACTTCGGGCCCGAAGCCGCGGGGCATTGGCCGCGCCGGGCAGAGGTTGAGCGGCTCTTGGCCGGCGATGTCGGGGTCGGCGTTGGATTGCCGTATGTAGAGGTCGAGCAACTCGCCGGGGGGCACGGTGTAGGTCTGGCCGGCGTCGCTGAACGTGATCTCGCTCCGGGCGCGGCGATAGAGATGCCCGACGATCGGCTCCAAGCGCAGGATCTCTGCCAGGATCGCGTGCCGTTCCGGCTCGTCGGCGAGGAGGTAGCGAGTCCGTAGGGGCTCGTTCTCCAGCAGGTGCCAGATGGCCATCGAGATGAACTCGCGGGTGGTCGCCATGCCTGCCGCGCCATACGTGACGCACTCGATCAGGATCTCCGGGTCGGAGTACCCCTCAGCCAGCAGGTGGCTGATCACGTTCTCACCCGGGGCCCGCCGATTCGCGCGGATGGCCGGACGGACGTCCCGCAGGTAGAACCAGAGCATCGGCAGATTGCCCCGCAGCGTCCCCAACACTCGAGCAACACCTTGCCGTGGGCCTTGCGTCGCCGGGTCGTGCCTCGGCTGCTTCAACAATCGCTCCAGCCGTCGGGACAGCCCGGGGATCGGCGTGTGGGTCAGTCCGATCACCTCCGCCGCGACCGCGGTGGAGTATCGCAGCGAGACCACATCCAGCCGAGCAGTTCCAGTCGTAGCAATCTCGGCGACCAACGCTTGTGCCCGCTCGTCCATCAGGTGGCGGTAGCGCTGGGAGACCGTCTTGGGGGCGAAGAACCGGGCGATCTTGCTGCGCTGCAGCCGATGCGCATCGCCGTCCATGAACAGGATGGGGGAGTGCCGCATCGCCCCCTCGGGGATCGCCTCGGAGTTGAAACCGGCCTGGGTGGTGGCGTCCTTCTCCCGCAATATCTGGCGTACGGCGCTCGTCGACCGGATGTGCCAGACAGCATCGATGTGTTCCACCCGCGGCGCATCCCCCTCGCCAGGACGGACGGCTTTGCGCTGACAGTTGGCCTGATCGGACATGGTTCTCCTTGGGTCACAGAAGCGACGCGGTCAGCGTCCGCGGAAGTCGGCCGGGGCACCGGACAGGTAGGACTTCATCGCCTCGCGGGCATCGTCCGTGCCGGCCAGTAGCGCCACCATCGGGTGCAGTCGACCGATGGCGGCAGCCGGGTCGGTCGTGGCCAGACGGGCATTCGCCAACGTGGCCTGAACGGCCAGCGGCGCCTGGGCGGCGATCCGTTCGGCCAACTCGATGGCGCGAGTTAACTGGGCGCCGTGAGCGACCACCTCTTGGACGAGGCCGATCCGATGGGCCTCGGCGGCGTCGAAGGTGTCAGCGGTGAGCAGGTATCGCATCGCGTCGCCCCAGCCCAGTCGCGGCAAGCGGACGGTGGCGCCGCCGAAGGCCATGATCCCGCGGGAGACTTCGATCGAGCCGAAGCGGCTGGTGTCGGCAGCGATCACCACGTCGGCCGCCAAGGCAAGCTCCACGCCCAACGTGAGGCAGGTCCCTTGAGTGGCCATCACGACCGGCTTGGCCACCGGTTCGGTCAGGATCCCCCACGGATCGATGCCACCCTCGGGGATCAGGTTGAGGTTGCCGGCGGCGAGACTCAGGCCGAGGTCGGCCAAGTCGAGCCCACCCGTGACATGGTCGCCGACCGCGTGCAACACGCCCACCCGGAGCTCCTGGTCGGTGTGCAAAAGGGCATACGCCCGGGCCAGGTCGTGCAGCAGGGCCAGGTTTGCCGCGTTGCGTTTGGCGGGTCGATTCAGCCCGATCAGCAGCAGGTGACCCCGCCGTTCGACCAGCACTGGGGGTTCACTCATGGCCCCATCATGGCGTGCATCCCGACGTGGCCCAACTGACCTGACAAGGTAGGCGTCATGGACATTGCCGCCAACGTCGCCGCCGTACGGGTGCAGATCGCGGACGCCTGCGGGCGCGTCGGCCGAGACCCGGCCGAGGTGCGGCTGTTGCCGGTGAGCAAGACGATGAGCCCCGAGTTGATCCGCCAGGCCTACGCCGTGGGCTGTCGTCGTTTCGGGGAGAGCCGAGCCCAGGAGGCGATCCTCAAAGCGGAGCAACTGTCCGATCTGGACGACCTCAGTTGGGCCATGATCGGCCACCTGCAAACCAACAAGGCCGCCCTCGTCGCTCGTTTCGCCGGTGAATTTCAGGCGCTCGACTCGCTACGCCTGGCGGCTGAACTCGACCGACGCTTGCAGGCTGTCGACCGGCAGTTGGACGTGCTGGTGGAAGTGAACACCTCGGGGACGCCAGCAAGTTCGGGGTGCCGGTCGATGGGGCTCCCAAGCTGGTCGCCGGGCTGCAGGCCTTCGATGCCCTGCGGGTGCGCGGGCTGATGACCATTGCGAGTCGGTCGTCAGACCCCAAGCGGGTCGGGGACTGCTTCCAGAAACTAGCCCAGCTACGCCGAGAACTTCGGGATGACGACACTCTGCCTGGCGATTTCGAGGAGTTGTCGATGGGCATGTCGAGCGACTTCGGGCTGGCGATCGAGCACGGTGCGACGGTCGTCCGGATCGGGCGGGGGATCTTCGGGGCACGATGATTGGCCGGAGGCCAGCGGAGTGAGGTGCGCAATTCTGCCACCGACGTCCCCTTGTGGCGGGGCAAGTGGGCGGGAAGAGTTCGTCTTGAGGTTCGGTGACGAGCGGGCATTGGGCCTTGCATGCAGAGCTTCCGATGAATTGTTTGGAGCACTAAGTGGCTGGGTCGGGGGATCGAACGGGACTGGGCGGCTCCGCCCTGTCGTTCGTCCGCCTCCGCCGGGCCCTGTGCGTAACGCTCTCCTTCGCCCTCGCCGCCAGTCTGGCTTCAGTCAGCGCTCTTCCGGCCGAGGCTGCACCGCCAGTCACCAGCCCGTCCGAGGTGGCCCCGCAGACGACGCCGCAACGTCAGCCGCAGGCCCCGGCCGCGGTTGGCCGTTCGCCGCTGCGTCCGCCGACCGCGGTGAAACTCAAGCCACTGAGCAAGGCCGCGGCAGCCGCACGGATCGAGCAACTGCTCCGGGTGGAGCGGGCCGTGCAGCAACAGCGGCTGCAGCAGTCCCAACGCGCTCAAGCCGTCCAGGCCCGCCGGGTTTACAGCCAACAGGTGTCGCGGGTGGTCGCCGCCAAGCGGGCCTCCGATCAACAGATGCAGAAGGCGCTGGCTGCCCTGGCCAAGGCCCTCTCAACCAGCCAATGCACCACCGTGGGTGGCACAGGTGGCCAGCAGGCCTCGATCTCCTGCCCGTTGGCCGATGGCGCGGGCACGGTGTCCGGCGGCTCGAACAACAACGTCACGACCACTCCCTCCCCGTCGCCTTCGCCGTCGCCCAGCCCGCTGACGGCCTCGCGGCTACCCTCCCGCGCACAGCCGCAGGACGTCCTCAGTTGGATCCGGCTGACCCGGGCGACCGCCGCTGCCAGCGCAGATTGGGCGCGGCAGGGTGCCGATGTCTCCGGGCTGTCGGTGCGGATCTGCAACCTTTCCGGGGGTCACCTCGGCCTGACCACCGGGCGCTCGATCGTGATCGATGACGACGCGGCCGGCTGGGGCTGGTCGCGAGTCGATCTGGCCACGGTGCTGCGGCATGAAATCGGTCACGCGGTCGGCTTCGGGCACTCCTCCGACGGACTGATGGCAGAGACGCTCGACCCCGGCACCGTTCGTCGAGTTCCTGAGTCCCTGGGGCACCTGCCCGCGGCCAGCGTGGCCACTCAGGCGCTGACTCTGGTAGCCGAGGGTGATGTGACCGCAGAGCCCGCTGCCGATTCCCCGGCTGCCGACGAGCCGGCTCCCGAACCAGCCCCCGAACCTGAACCGGCCCCGGAACCAGCCCCCGAACCCGAGCCGGCCCCGAAACCCGAACCAGCGCCAGAACCTGAACCGGCGCCAGAACCAGAACCAGAACCTGCCCCGGTTGAGGAGCCGGCGACCGAGGAGCCCGTCGTAGAGCCCTCCGTCGAGGAGGTGCCGGCCGAGGATGCCGCCACCGAGGAAACCGTCACGGAAGAGTCGACCGACCCGACCGATGCCGAGCTGACAGGCGAGGTAACGCTGGATCTGGGTTCGGAGTTGTCCGAAGACGAACTCCTGATGCAGACCACCGGTGTAGTGCTCGAGGGCGAGCCAGTGATGATGGAGGCCACAGCAGGCCCGGAGTTGAGTGATCCGGTGTTCGTCCTGGTCGGGACGGTACTGACCCTCGTCCTTCCTGAAGGGGCCGCGGTTGGCGCCCTCAGTTACGACGCTGCCGCCGATCGCTACTCCTACACCGCGGGCACCACGACCATCTCCGCCGACGGAGCCGGAGTCACCGAGGTGCTCGTGCGTGGCGGTTCGATGGTGGCCGAGCTCGAAGTCGATCTTCGCCAGGGCCGGTCCGGCGCCGCGCCGGTCAAGGTCGTGGTGGAATCCTCGCTCGGCGTGCTGAAAGTGGTCAGCGGTTCGGGTCAGGTCACTCTCAGCGACGACGCCGACCAGGTCGCCCGGCTGCTGCTCACCGGCCTGATGGCCACCTTGTCGTTCACCGCACCGCAACTGGCGGCCATCCTGGAAGCTCGGGACGGAACCGCCGTGGTCTCCGGTGAGATCCGCTTCTCCGACGGCGCTGCGCGGCTGACCATTTCCGCCCGACACATCCAGGTCACTGACGGCACGTCGATCGACACCGGCGCTGGCGACATCGTGCTGTGGGCCCACGACGATCGGACGGCGAACGCCTCGGCCAGCCTGCAACTGACCGTCGCCAGCCTGAGCGGTGGGGCGATCACGCTGGCCGCAACCTCGGCCGCCGAGATCGCCGCTGTCGGCAGTGGCGCGGCCAACGCCACCTCGCGAGCAGTGGTCAGCATTCTCAACTCCCAGATCAGAGCCTCCGGCCCGGTCACCATTCACGCAGACTCGCTGGCGATCGGTTCGTCGCGGGCGTTCGCCAACTCCGGCCAAACCGACAACGCCCGCGACGCCGCCGTTGCGTCCCTCTCCCTGCGCAGCACGGCGACGACCGACCTGATCGGAACCCAGATCACGACGCCCGGCGCAGTCCGGGTCAGCGCCACCAACCGCACCCAGGCCGTCGTGCTCGGGGACGCGGGTGCGGCGGCTGCCGGGGCGGGCATCGCCACCGCCGGGATCGACCGCGTCACCCGGGCCTGGATCCAGGGGAGCCAGATCAACGCAGCTGAGTTCGGGCTGGCTGCTGACGCCACCGGCGAGCTGACCGTGACCGCAATCGGAAGCCGGGACGGGGCCAGCGCGAACGACCTCAGCCCGCGGGATCGCACCTCCGGTCTGGCGCGTCTGATCCGCGGCTGGGTTCCGGTCGCCGACGCCTTGGCCTTCGGACGACTCAGCGGTCAGACCCAGGCGGGGCTGTCAGGGTTGATGTCCATTCGCACCGTGGGTGCGCAGAACGTCGCCGCCACGACCGCGGACGCCACCCAAGTCGTGGCCACCTCGACCTCGGCCCAGTCTGCCGGGACGGCTGTGGCCGCGTTGCTGACCGACCTCGCTACCCGCGCCTCCCTGGCCGGTGACCTCGCCTTGGCCGGGAGCCGGATCTCGCTGTCGGCCACGACCAACGCGGCCAACAGCCTGGTCAAGGCGAGCGGCTCCGGATCGTCCGCCCAGTTGGGTGCGGTCGCGGTCAACGTCCAGCGGCACAGCACCAACGCCTCGGTCGCTCAACAGGCCGACGTGCAGCTGAGCGGCGCCCTGGCGATCGACGCCTCGTCGCTGGCCTCGGATGAAGTTGTCTCCCGCGGCCCAGGCGAGTCCTTGGGCGTCCTGCTGGTCACCGACGAGACCACGGCGGCGCTGGAGCAGGGAGCCGCCATCACCGGCGCCACCGGGATCGAGCTCACCGCCGATACCCGCAGCGACGCCAACAGCCACGCCGACGAAGGCTCAGCCGGGAACGCGGTGACGCTCTCCACGATCAGCACCCAGGCGCTCGTCGCCTCCGGAGAGACCCTGGACGTCCTCGGTTCGCTGCTGATCCAGGCCGGCCAGGTCGCCCGCGCCACCGCGTCCGCGAACGGCACCGCGCTGACCCTCAGCGACCACCAGGTCAACGCCAGCCTCTCCCGCGGCGCCCACGTCTCCGGTGCGCTGCGGGTGCTGGCCAGCGGCGACTCCCGGACCCGTGCCAGCGCCGTCGCCGGAGGAGCCGCACCGGCCGGGTTGCGTGAACTGCTCGCCCTGACCGCCGCCCTGGGTGGCCCCGGATCAACTGTCGCGATCGCCGCCCGGCCGTTGTCGGCCCACGCGGTGAACCTGGTCACGGCTCGGGTCACGGTCACCCTGCCGACCGCGCCCTTGAACGCCGGTGGGCCGATCGACCTGATCGCCGTCACCGCCGGCTCGGCCACGGCGGGGATCGGTTCGGCCGATCCCGGCGCCGACCTGCCCGGCCTGGCGGTCAACCTCGCCCAGCATTCCAGCCTGGTCAACCTGCAAGCTCCTGTCCGTTCCGGTGGCGTCTCGACCGTGCACGCGGGGCGTGGACCACCGGCTCAGGACGGCCCGTTCGCAGCAACCGCACCCGCCGGCTCCGGCACCATCAACCTCGTCCGTCGCACCTCCAGCACCACCCCCGCCCCGCAAGCATCCGGATTCACCCCTCCCGCCGGCGCCGTCCTGATCTCGGCGGCTCTGGGTGGCACCGTCACTCTCGGTCAGGCCACCCTCACCTTCCTTCCCGGCTCCCTTCCGGTTGACGCCTGGGTCTCGATCAGCAGCACCCGCCGTGGGAGTGTCCGGCCTCCTGGCCACCTCCGCCGTTCACGACCTGCGGGCTTTCGACGCCGCCACCGGCTCCGCGATCACCAGCTTCGAGATCAAGCCGATCCTCACCCTGGCAGTCGGCTCGCTGGCCACGGCGTCCACGATCTTCTACGTCGCCCCCGACGGCCGGCTGGAAGCCCAAGTCACCAGGGTCGACCGCCTGGCCGGAACGGTCACCGCGGAGCTGGCCCACTTCAGCGACTACCTCTCCGGCTCCGCATTGGACGGACTGGCCGGCGCGATCGTCCCGCTGCTGCAGCAGTACCTCGGCCAGAACCTGCCGCACACCGAGACCCTGGGTGACCTCGATCTCGGCGTGATCGTGCTGGAAGCGCCGACGATCACGATCAGCACCCTCAGCGGCACCGGCCCCAACTACGACGCGACGGTCAGCCTCACCGGACTGCTGCGGATCAACCTGGTGATCGGCAGCCAACTGATCACGGGACAGGCGATCCTGGCCGGCAGCTACACCGTCGACAACGAGGCTCTGGTTGACGGCAGCTTCGCCCTCACCTTGAGCGACCTGAGCCTCAACCTGGGCGGAGTGCTCAGCGTGACCGCAGCCTCGGCCTCGTTCACTCAATCTGGCGGCGATCTGGTGATTGCGGCCAGCGCGGCCACCGCGAACGTCGGGGTCGGTGGTCCCTCCCTGAGCATTTCCGCCACCGATCTCGACCTTTTGGTGAAGGCAGACGGCACCGTCGCCCTTCGGCTGGCCGGCGGCACGGTTGCGCTGACCGGGGTGCCGCAGGTCAGTCTGACCGGTACGGGGTGGACGGTGGCCTACAACGGCACCGGCGCGGAGGCCACCCTGGACGGCGTCGTCCTGGCTGCTGATCAGGAGCTGGAAGCTGCCGGAACCGCGACCGCCGTCCTGGCTGGGCAGTCGCTCAGCGGGCAGGTCACTCTCAGCTCCGTCGGCAGCACCCTCTCGGCCGCGTTCAGCGTCGTGACCCTCTCGCTCGCCGCGGGAGCCACCCAGACTCTCACTCTCACCGAGGGCGTCGGCACGCTGCTGATCGACGCCGCCGGAGTGGCCGGCACCTTGACCGCCGAGGTGGACGCAACCGGGCTGGTCACCCTGACCGACACCGCGGTCAGCCTGGAGATCAACACCCGGACGATCGCCGGGCCCGGACTGCCAGCCGGCCCCTACCTCCGGGTCGCGCTGACCAACGCCACCGTCGAGCTGGCCGGGGTGGCCAGTATCGAAGGCTCGATCAGCATCGAACGCCAGGTCGGCAGTGACGGCGTCGCGGTCGTCCTGATCGGCTTCGCGGACGTGTCGGCCACGGCCGAGGGCGGCACCGGCCCGCTGCTGGTCGACGCGTCCGGTGTTCTGGTAATCATGGGTAGCGGGGTGGCGGCCTACCTGACCGGGACGGTCGGAGCCGGAGCCCCACTCGGCATCACCGGCAGCGCGATGATCCGGTTCAACAACACCGGCGGTGCGCTCACCCGGACGGTGCTGCTGGACGGCCGCTCGATCGAGGTCAGCTTCGCCGAGAATGAGCCCTTCACCGTCGTGGTCAGCAACCTGGTGATCGATCTGGGCGGGGTGTTCCTCAAGGGCACGATCAGCTACTCCACCGGGACGGCCGGGCAGATCTTCGCCGGCACAGGCCTGAGCCTATTCGTCGGCGACGGTCCCGCCTGGCAGCCGGACGGGTCGATCAACCCGCTGGCTCGCGGCCTGCTGATCACCGGCGCCACCATCGGCCTGATCAAGGTCACCGACACCTACGCGCTCCGAGCCACGGGCAGCGTGCAGCTGCTGGGAATCAGCGGCGTCAGCCTGACCGGCACGCTGGCCATCGGGCTCAACAACACCGGTGGTGCGATCAGCGAAACCATCCCGCTGCCCGGCGCCGACCCGGTGGCCGTGTCGTTCACCGCCGACGCCACCGACATCGAGGGTTCGCTGAGCCTCGGACTGTTCGGGCAGACGATTGCGGGCGACTTCAGCTTCGTCCGTACCGCGACCGGGTTCGACATGTCGGCCAGCGACGTCAGCTTCGCCATCGTGCCTGCTGGTGCCAGTTCGCCGGTCGCCTCGCTCACCGGCGGCACCGCGACCCTGGTCAGTTCCGCCGACGGTTTGGTCGGTGCCATCGCCGGAGCGGTCACCCTTGACCTGCCCGGCGTCGAACTCACCGACGGCACCTTCGACCTGGTGATCAACACCACTGGCTCCGCGGCCACCGGCACGTTCGGCCCGGTCACCGACCCACCGGCCGGCCCCTACCTCCGCCTGGCCGGTAGCGGCATCGAACTCGACATCGCTGGGCAGACCATCAGCGGCGACATCAGCATCGAGCGCAGCGGCGATCAGGTCACGCTCAGCTTCGACGAGGCCGCGATCGACCTCGGCTCCGGCACCCTGGTCTTGGCCGACATCACCGGTTCGCTGACCATCAGCCCGGCCGGAGTCGCCGGACGCCTCAGCGGCACCATCACCACCGCCCCCACCCAGTTCACCCTCAGCGGCGCGGTCAGCGTTGCGGTCAACACCACCGGGGTGGCGGTCGGCGACCTCCCGGTCGGCCCCTACCTCGCGGTGGTCGTCCTCGGCGCGAGCCTTGAGGTGGACGGCCAAACCCTGACCGCAGACCTCGCCTTCGAGACCATCCCGGGCGGCTTCCAGATCAGCCTCAGCCGGGCCTCGCTCACCCTCGTCTCGCCCGACCCGGTGTTCAGCCTGCTGAACGGCACCGGCTACCTGGTCGTCGTCGGCGGCGAGGTCGCCGGCGTGCTCTCGGGCTCGATCCGGCTCAACGTCCCCGGGGTGAGCGTCTCCGGGAACCTCACGGTGATGCTCAACACCGGCGCCGCCCAGGTCACCGCCCAGCTGCTGGTCGACGGGCTGGAGCAGGAAACGATCATCCCCGGCGGCCCCTACCTGCGGGTGATCGGCAGCGGGATCACGATCGACGTGCTCGGCCAAGTCTCTCCGGCGACATCGAGATCGAAAAGACGGCCACCGAACTCACTGTCACCATCACCGACGCCAACCTGACTCTCGGTGGGGGACTGGCCTCGATCACCGGCGCCACCGCCTCCCTGGTGATCAGCCCGACCGGGTTGGTCGGCAGCTTCACCGGCACGGTTAGCTTCGCCGTCCCCGGGGTGTCGCTGACCGGTGTGGTGTCGGCTGAGATCGACACCGCCGCCGGGGACGTGCTGATCGATGGAAACGACCTGACCTTCACGGTCGCCGGGCAGGAGATCACCGCCGACGTCACCCTGGAACGGACGGCGGCAGCCGACGGCAGCTCGCGGATCTCGGTCACCCTGGCGGAACTCAGCTTCTCCATCGGCAGCGTGGTCAGCGTCAGCGGCGCCTCCGGTTCACTGCTGATCGCCGCCGACGGCATCGCAGGCAGCTTCACCGCAACTCCTGTCTTCACGCTCCCGGATTCGATGACCCTGACCGCGGTCAGCATCCGGATCGACGTCAACACCACCCCGGGTGCCGTCGTGCTCAGCCCGTCGATCACACTGCCGGCCGGGCCGTACGTCCGAGCCGAGCTCAGCGCGACGCTCACCTTCGGCACCCTCGGCACCCTGGCCGGCACCCTGGCCTTCCAGCGCTCGCAGGCGCCCGGGGAGAGGTCACCACCATCCTCGCTCTGACCGGCGGGACGGCGACGATCGCCGCCGGTGGTGGGGTCACCAACGCAACCGGCGTACTGATCATCAGCAGCACCGGCCTGGCCGGATTCGTCTCCGGGGATCTCAACGCGAGCTTCTCCGGCCTGACCGCCGGCGCCAGCGTCCTGCTGCGGATCAACACCAGCGGTGCGGCCGTCGACACCGTGGTCAGCGTCGCTGGGGTTGAGCTGCCGATCGCCTTCGCCTCAGGGGCAGAGACGTTCGAGCTTTCCCTGACCGGCGCCTCGCTGAGCATCGGCGATCTGGTCACCATCGAAGGTGATTTCGCCGCCAGCCCGACCAGCTTCGCCGGCCGCAACCTCACCGTCTTCGTCGGCGACGGCCCGGCGTTCCTGGTGGACGGAAACCGCAACCCGCTGGCCCGCGGCCTGCTGATCACCGACGGCATCGTCGGCTTCATCAGCAAGGCCGACGGCTACGTCCTGGACGTCCGCGGCACGGTCGAACTGATCGGCTTCCCCGGCGTCACGGTCAGCGGTCAGCTCCGTGCGCGAGTGAACGAGTCCGCCGACGGCGAGGACAGCACGCTGACTTTCCCCGACGGCAGCGGCGACGTGATCCTTCGGTTCACCGACGGCACGGGAGGCACCGACGATGAGACCGGTAGCCCCGGATCGCCGTTCGTGTCGGTGGTCGGCGTCGGCCTGGAGATCGGCGTGATGGGGCAGACCTTCACCGGTGACCTCTCCTTCAGCAAGACCTCCGCGGGGATGACCATCGGCGCCAGCAACGTCTCGTTGACCTTCTCCGACGGCAGCACCGACCTGCTGTCGCTGACCAACGGCAGCGGCGAGTTCCAGCTCAGCAGCGCCGGGGTGGCGGCCGTCGTGGCAGGGACGCTCAACGTCACCTTGCCCGGCTTCACGCTCGGCGCGGGTGTCCGGCTGGCGATCAACACCACCGCCGCCCAGGTGGTCTTCAACCCGGCCGGCACCACCCTCGATGCCACCTTGGCCGCCGGCCCGTACCTGCGCCTGACCGGCAGTGCGATCACCCTGACCGTGGGCGGCCAGTCGCTGACCGCCGGCACCCTGGAGATCGAACGCCGGATCGTCGACGGCAGCCCGCTGACCCGGATCACCCTGATCGACGGCACCCTCAGCCTGGGGGATGGCACCACGACCTTCCTGGGGTTGGACAACATCGACGGCAGCCTGGTGATCGGTGCCGGTGGGATTGCCGGCCGGCTGAGCGCCGAGGTGGACACTCTGGCCATTCCCGGCGTGAGCCTGGCGAGCGTGTCGCTGGCGATCAACACCGCCGCCGTGGCCGTGGACGACCTGCCCGCCGGCCCGTACCTGGCGATCGAAGCCCTTGGCGCGAGCATCACCGTGGGCGGCCAGACCCTGAGCGCCGACCTGGGCTTCCAGCGCTCCACCACCGCCGAAGGCACCTCCGTTGTGTTGGCCGCGGTGACCAACCTGAGCTTCGTGGTCACGGCCGGAGGTCGTCCGGTCGCCTCGCTCAGCCAGGGCCAGGGCATCCTGATGCTCGCCGCCGACGGGATGGCCGCCCGGGTGTCGGGCACCGTTCTCGTGGACGTGCCGGGGGTCAGCTTCAGCGGGTCGCTGGAACTGGAGCTGAACACCACCCCCGCGCTGGTCAACCAGGTGCTCGCCGTGGGCGGTGAGGACGTGCTGCTGGCGCTGCCCGCCGGTGCCCTCGGCGCGGACTACCTGCGCTTCGCCGCCACCGACGTCACCCTGGACGTGCTCGGCCAGCACCTTTCCGGCAACCTGATCATCGAACGCGACGGCAGCAGCACCCGGGTGCTGGTCAGCGATGCCGAACTCGTGCTGGCCGGCGGGATCGCGACGGTCACCGGGGCCTCGGCCGACCTGACCATCGTCGCGGCCGGACTGCACGGCACCTTCACCGGGGCGATCGCCTTCAACGTTCCCGGGGTCTCGCTGGCGGCTTCGGTCACCGTCGACGTCGACACCCGCCTGGCCAGCCGGCACCTGCTGGTCCTGGCCACCGGGGTCGAGCTGGACGTCGCCGGGCAAAGCCTTCGCGGGAACCTCTCCCTGGAACAGGGCACCAACGCCGCTGGAGAGCAGGTGCTCAAGCTCGCCATCGTGAACACCACCCCCGTCGACCCACTGCTCACGCTGACCGCCGGCGGAAACGACCTGCTCACCATCGAGGACGCCACCGGCCTGCTAGTGCTGTCGACCGCCGGTGCCGCGGGCAGCCTGGACGTGACCAACTTCGTCGTCTCGCTGCCCGGTGGGCTCAGCCTGACCGCCGAAAGCATCCGGGTCGAGGTGAACACCGGAACCGCCGCGGTCACCGAGACCTTCAACCTGGGTGGCAGCAGCACGACGCTGACCCTGCCCGCCGGGCCGTACGTCAGCGTCCGGGTGCTCGGCGCCGAACTCGATCTCGGCACCCCCGTGCTCAGCGGCAACTTCGCCTTCGAGCAGGGCACGGCCCCCGACGGCACCGCGATCACGGTGGTCGCCGCCACCGAGGTCACGGTCGACGTCACCATCGGCACTGATGGGGCCACCCTGGTCGACGGCGAGGGCGCCTTCGTCATCCTCTCCACCGGCCTGGCCGGCTACCTCTCGGGGCGGGCCAACCTGAGCGCCGGCCCGGTCAGCGCGGGCGCCGACATCTTGCTGCGGGTCAACACCAGCACCGCCGCGGTCGACACCTCGATCGAACTCGGCGGACGCACGCTGGTGGTCAAGTTCGCTACCGGCAACGTGTTCGAGGTATCGCTGTCGAACCTCAGCCTGACCATCGCCGACTTCCTCACCATCGAAGGCAGCGTCTCCTTCAGCGACACCACGATCGGCGGGCAGGCCGCCCAGGTGTTCGCCGGTGAGGGCCTGACCGTCTTCCTCGGCCGCGGCCCGGCCAAACTCAGCACCGGCGAGACCAACCCGCTGGCCATGGGCGTCCTGCTCAGCAACGGACGGATCGGCCTGATCAAGATCGGTGCCACCTACGCCCTGTTCGCCGAAGGCACGATCAGCCTGGTCGGGGTCAGCGGCGTCACCATCTCCGGCACCGTGATCGCCCGGGTCAACAACACCGGCCAGATCATCAACCAGACCCTGGAGATCCCCGGCAGCACCGGCGCGGGCGTTCTGGTGTCCTTCCCGACCACCGCGTTGGTCACCGAGTTCGCCGCCACCGGGGCCACCCTGGCCGTAGCCGGGCAGTCCCTCACCGGCAACGTCGGCTTCTCGAAGAACTCCACCGGCGACGTCGTGATCGCCGCCAGCGAGGTCACCCTGTCGCTCGGCGGCGTGGTCTCGGTCACCGACGCCGAAGGTCTGTTCGTCCTCGGCGCAACCGGCCTGGCCGGACGGCTCACCGGGCTGGTGGACGTGGCCGTGCCGGGCGTCGGCTTCACCGGGGACTTCTCCGTGGTGATCAACAACACGCTGGCCCCGGTCAACACGTCCTTCGAGCTGGCCGGTGAGACGCTTACCCTGGATCTCCCCGCCGGGCCCTTCCTGCGGGTCGAGGGCCTCAACTTGGGCGTGGAGATCCTCGGCCAGACGTTGCAGGCCGACGTCCTGATCGAGCGGTCCGTCGCCAACGGCAGCCCGGTCACGACGATCGCGTTGGCACGAGTCGAGCTCTCCCTGGGATCGGGGACTTACGGCGTCCGAATCACCGGTGGGAGTGGCCTGTTCCTGGTCACCGCCGCCGGCCTCGCCGGACGGATCTCGGGCACCATCGTGGTCAGCCTGCCCGCCGGAACCTCGCTCAACGGGGCGCTGTCGCTGGCGGTCAACACCACCACCGCTGCCGTCTCCAGCTCGGTCACCGTTGGGTCCACCACGCTCTCCCTCAACCTGCCCGCCGGTCCGTACCTGCGCTTCGAGGGCACCGACGTGGTGCTCACCGTCCTCGGCCAAAGCCTGTCCGGCAACCTGGCGATCGAGAAGTCCACCTCCTACGGCGACGACGGCGTGCCGGGCGGTCTAGGAGTCAACGCCGATAGCAGCACCGTCCGGATCGCGCTCAGCGAGGTCACGCTGGCCCTCGGTGGCGCCACGGTGCTCACCCTGAGCAACGGCAGTGCCGTTCTGCTGCTGGCGCCGACCGGGCTGGCCGGCCGGATCACCGGCGACATCGCGCTCACCGTCCCCCAGGTATCGCTCTCCGGGTCGCTGGCGGTCGAGATCAACACCACCGCCTCCGAGGTGACCGAAACCTTCACCGTCGGTACGGGTGCCCCGATCACCCTCGATCTTCCCACCGGTCCGTACCTGCGGGTCGCCGGGACGGACGTCCAACTGAGCATCCTGGGCCAGACCCTCGCCGGGGACTTCGTGATCACCCGCACCACCACAGCGAGCGGACCGGTCACCCGAATCCAGGCCGACAACCTGAGCCTGCGGATCGGCGGCACCGAAGCTGCCCCGATCCTGACCCTGACCCAGTCCGGCAGCGCCGAGTTCCTGATCAGCTCCGCCGGGATCGCCGGCCAGATCGCCGTCTCCCTGGCGCTGTCCGTGCCGGCCGTCTCCGTCACCGGGACGATCGCGATCTCGGTCAACACCACGACGTCCGCAGCAGTCCTGGCGGCGGGCACGCTCCAGGCCGGGCCCTACCTGCGGGTCGCCGGGACCGGGGTCACGATCAACGTGCTCGGGCAGAGCCTCTCCGCCGACGTCACCTTCGAACAAGCCACCACCGCGACGGGGGCCAAGGTCGTCCGGATCGGCCTGGCCAACGCCCGCCTGATCCTGCTGGGTACCAACGCCGACCCCACCATCGGCTTGGTCAACGGCTCTGGTCTGTTCGTGATCGGCCCGACAGGCCTGGCCGGCTCGTTCAGCGGCGACCTGGTCTTCGACGTTCCCAACGTCAGCCTGGTCGGCTCGCTCTCGGTCCAGGTGAACAACACTGGCTTGGCGGTCTCCGAAAGCTTGCAGGTGGGGGCCGGCACGGTCAGCCTGGCCCTGCCGCCTGGGCCGTACCTGCGGATCGCCGGCGAAGGCTTGAGGCTGCGGGTTGCCGGGCAGAGCCTGAGCGGCGACGTCGTGATCGAGCAGGCCACCAGCGTCGGCCCCGACGGCATTCTCAACACGGCCGACGACGTCCGGGTGCTGCGGATCGCCGCCGCCAACGTCAACCTGACCTTGGGCGACGGGGTGCGCAACTTCCTCACCGTCACCGACGGTTCGGCCCTGTTCGTGATCAACGACCTCGGGCTGGCCGGCTCGGTCGGTGGCACGGTCGAGTTGCTGAACGTACCCGGGGTCACCTTGGCCGGCACCTTGCAGGTCGAGGTCAACTCCACCGGCGCCGACGTCGATGAGACGTTCGTGATCGCCGGCCAGACCCGCGAGCTGCTGATCCCGGCCGAGGTCACGCTGCGCGTCCGGGGCACCGGAATCACCCTGGCCTTCGGCGGCCAGAGCCTGTCGGCCGACATCGAGATCACCAAGAGCACCGCCTCGCTGCAGGTCCTGGTTGCTAACGGACGACTCGTCCTCGGCACCCCGACCCAGCCGCTGGTCACCGTGACCGACATCGAGGGCACCCTGGTGCTGACCAGCGGCGGTCTGTACGGGCAGGTCAGCGCGGCCGTTCAACTGGAGATCCCGGCGATCACGCTGAGCGGCGCCTTCCAGTTGCGGTTCAACACCACGATCGCCGACGCCGTGATCCAGACCGCCGGGGCAGCAACCAGCGAGCTCAGCGATGACGAGTTCCTCACCCTGACCCCGGGCATCCGGGTGGCGGCGATCGGGGTCCTGCTGACCATCGCCGGGCAGAGCCTGGGTGGCAACGTGGTGATCGAGCGCCGCGCCGGGCTCAACCCGGAGGTCAGCATCGCCTTCGCCGACCTGACCCTCTCGTTGGGGACGGCGGTCGTGATCACCGCCGAGCACGACTGGACGGGCGCGATCCTGATCACCCCGACCAGCATCGCCGCCACCTTCAGCGGCTCGCTCGGCGGCGGGGCGGTGGATCCGGTGTTCAACCTGGGCAGCTCGATCACCCTCGGTGGCACGGTGTCGCTGCAGATCAACAACGGTCCGCTGGCGGTGAACCGCAGCTTCGACGTCGTCCTGCCCGACGACAGCACCGAGACGATCGTGCTCGACGTGCCAGCCGGACCGTTCTTCCAGCTGGCGATCACCGGCGGCACCCTGGCCGTGGGCCCGGTCAGCTTCGCCGGATCGTTCGTGATCGCCCAGAGCACCAAGCCCGGCTTCGGCGGCCTCGGCAGCGGCCCCACCACGACGCGGTCACCGCCGTGGCCACCGGTGACCTGAACGGCGACGGCCTGGTCGACCTGCTGCTCGGCACCGCCACCAACGCCTCGTTGTTCCTCGGCACCGGCCCGGGAGCTTTCAACTCCACCGCTGCGCACACGTTCACCGGCGGGGCAGTGGCCGCCGCGATCGCCGACCTGGACAACGACGGACGCCGCGACGTGGTGCTGATCCGCGCCGGCACCAGTTCGGCCTTCCGGACGACTGCCGCCACCGCGAGCACCGCCAGCTTCGGCACCGCGGTCAGCCTGACCACCCCGTTGGCCACCTCGGTGGCGGTGGGCGACGTCAACGGCGACGGACTGGCCGACGTCGTCGTCGGAGCCCAGGGTGTGGGCGCACAGACCCGGGTCTTCGCCAACCTCGGCAGCACCGCCGGCACCTGGAACGGCTACGCGGCCACCGCGGGCACGCTGCTCGGCGCCGACACCGCCACCAAGGCCGTCGCCCTGGCCGACCTGAACAACGACGGCGTGCTCGACCTGCTCGCGGTCACCACCGCGGTCGCCCACTCCTGTATGTCAATGAGGGTCTCAGCGAGACCGGGTGGGACGGCTTCGCGGCCGGTGTCGCGGTGGCCAACACCGCCGACGCTCGCGCCGTGGCCACCGGCGACGTCAACGCCGACGGCTTCACCGACGTGCTGATCGCCAACGCCGGCGCGCCGGCCTCACTGCTGCGCAACCTTGGTTTTGCCGCCGGGATCTGGGCCGGGCTGGCCGCTGCCGCCAACGTGGCCGCCCTGCCCGCCACCCCGGCCGGACGCTCGATCGCTCTGGGCGACGTCGACGGCGACGGCACCCTGGACGTGATTCTCGGCACCACCGGAGCACCGCAGGTCTTCCTCAACCGCGGCGGCAGCGCAGCCTCCTGGCTCGGCTTCCGCAACGGCATCGACGCCACCACCGGCACCAGCGACCTGATCGCCCTAGTCAACCTCGACACCGACTCCGACCTCGACCTGATCACCATCGGTGCCACGGCGCCGGTCGTCCACCTCGCCCTCCCCGAGCGGGTCACCCGGATCGGCCTGGCCGGAGTCACCGTCTCCCTGGCACCCACCTCCGGTGCCGGTGCCGGCGGCTCGGCCCTGTCGATCACCGATGGCCAGGGCGGCTTCGTAATCCGGGCCGGTGGCGTCGCCGGGACCTTCTCCGGCCAGGTGGACGCGGCCGTGGGTGGTTTCTCGGCCGGGATCAGCGTGGCCGTCCGCTACAACTCGACCACCTCAGCGGTGGACGAAACGATCGAGGTCGGTGGCGTCAGCGTCCCGGTGGTGTTCACCGCCGCCGAAGTGGCGACCGTGGTCGGCGTGACCGTGACCCCGTTCGTCCAGATCTCCGGGTCGGGCACGATCAAGCTCGGCGACTTCGTGGAGATCCGCGGGTCGGTCACCTTCGGCACCACCGAGTCGACCTTCACCGACGTCAAGATCTTCCTCGGCCAGGGCCCCGGCTTCAACGACGACGGCTCGGTCAACCCCACCGCCCAGGGCGTGGCGATCACCGGCGCCAGCGGCAGGGTCGTGACCGACGCGACCGGCAACCGGGCCCTCTTCGCCACCGGAACGGTCCTCCTGGTCGGAGTCCCCGGCATCACCATCAGCGGGACCATCACGGTCAAGTACAACGAAACCCTGACCACCCAGTTCAGCGGGGTCGAACTCGTCCCGGCCGGCACCGCGGTGACGCCCTATGCCCTGCTCGGTGCCAGCAACCTGGTGCTCAAGGTCCCCGGGGTCGAACTCACCGGAGCCTTCTCCTTCGAACTGAAGCCGAACGGTGAGCTCACCGTCCGCGTCGGTGAAGCCGCCGTCACCGGTGGCGCGGTCAGCCTGTCGCTGGGCGACCCCGCCGAGGGCAGCAGCGCAGCTCCGGTCGTGGTCACGCTCAGCACCGGCGAACTCACTCTGACCAAGGCCGTCCCTGGCGGTTCACCGGCCGGGCTCTATGGCGTGGTCGTCGCCGGGCTGACCCTGAACGTCCCGGGAATCACCTTCGGCAGCGGCCCGATCGACCTGCGGATCAACACCACCACCGCCGCGCAGAGCGTGCTGGGCAATGCGCTGCCGGCCAACTCACTCCGGGTCCAGCTCGGCACCGCAGCCTCACCGGTCACCCTCGGCTTCGCCGGCCAGCAGCTCTCCGGCGTGTTCGGCTTCGAGCAGGTCACCGGCACCCTCAGCCCGTCCGCACCTCCGGGGACGGCCGCCCCGAAGACCATCCGGATCTTCGCCACCAACGTCGGCCTCACCCTGGGCACGGCAACCGCCGGAGTCGTCCTGACCAACGGTTCGGGCTTCTTCGTGCTCACCCCGGTCGGGCTCGCGGGCCGCGTCGGCGGGTCGGTGACGGTCAACGTGCCTGGAGATGTGGAGATCACCGGAACCTTCTCGGTGGCGGTCAACTCGACCACCCGGGCCGTCAACGAATCGATCCTGGTCAATGATCAGACCATCACCCTGAACCTGGCGGCCGGCCCCTACCTGCGGGTCGAGGGCACCGACCTCGTGCTGTCGATGTTCGGGCAGCGGATCAGCGGCGACTTCGTCTTCGAGAAGGCAACCGTGGGCACCGCCTCGGTCGTCCGGGTCGCCCTGCGCAATGTGAACGCGGCCTTCGGTGACGGCGTGAACGACTACGTCACCCTCTCCCAGGGCGTCGGCTTCTTCGTGATCAGTGGCCCGACCCCGGGTAAGACCGGTGGCCTCGCCGGGTCGCTGTCAGGCACCGTCGCGATCGACGTGCCCGGGGTGACGATCAGCGGCGCGCTCACCCTGGCGATCAACAGTCGGCCCCTGGGTGACGGTGGGGTCACGGACTCGATCGCCGTCGGCCTGCAGCCGGACGACACCACCGCGCTCGGCGTCGCCGACGTCAACGGGGACGGACGCGCCGACGTCGTGCTGGGCACCACAGCCGGGGTCCTGCTCTATCTGAACGACGGCACCGGTGACCCGTTCGACGCCCTGCCGGCGATCCTGGTCGGTCCCGACACCGACTCGGTCACCGAGCTCGCCCTCGGCGACCTGGACGGCGACAGTCGCCCCGAGTTGCTGGTCGGGCGCGCCGGCGACACCCTCACCTACCGCAACGACGGCAGCGGGCTGTTCACGCTCGACTCCGCGATCTCGCTGGGCACCGCGGCCCGTGCCCTGGCGATCGGTGATCTGGACGGGATCAACGGCGCCGATGTGCTGGTCGGCTCCGATGTCACGCTCACCCTGTTCACCAACGCGGGCACCGCTCCCAGCGGGGCGTGGGCCGGCGTATCCGCGGGTACCGCCGTGGCGGGTACCTGGACCGCCACCGAGATCCTGCTCCTGGCCGACCTGAACGCCGACGGCGACCTCGACCTGTTCGTCGGCTCCGGGGCGGCCGCCACCGCGGACGCCGTGCTGCTCGGCAACGGGGACGGCACCTTCACCGCAGACGACGCGCCCGGAACCACCGGCACCACCGCGGCGGCTCTGGTCGACGTGGACGGCAACGGCACGATCGACTTGGTCCGCAGCGACGGCACCGGGTTCGACGTGGCGCTGAACCCAGGTGCCGCCAACTGGGCCGGCTTCTCCACCGCGGTCACGGTGCTCTCCACCGGGGCCGTCATCGGTCTCGGATTGGGCCGCTTCGACGGCGACACCTTCCTCGACCTGGCCATCGCGGACGGCAGCGGCCCCGCGACCTGGCGCTCCGGCGACGGCTCCGGCACCTCTACCGATGCCTTCGGCGACGCCGCTGAACTCGGTGTGATCAAGCTCGACCTGCCCGCCGGCCCCTACCTGAAGATCGTCGGCGACCCGATCAGGATCTCCGTCGGCGGGATCTCCCTGGTCGGCGACTTCAGCCTGATCCAGTCGACCCAGGCGGATGGCACCCGCCTGGTGAAGATCAGCGTGACCAGCCTGGAACTCGACCTGGGCGACGGTATCGGTGTGGTCACCCTCTCCGGCGACCTGGTGATCGGCCCGACCGGGCTGGCTGCCCAGCTCACCCTCACCTCGGCTCTTTCCTTCGGTTCGGGCGTCGCGATCAGCGGCACCTTCCGGCTGCAACTGAACAACGGCACCGCCGCGGTCGTGCTGCCCAGCGGCGTCCGGTTGCCGGCCGGGCCGTACGTGAAGTTCGTCGGCGAGAACATCACCCTGACCTTCGGCACCGGCGGCCCCACCCTGAGCGCCTCGATCGGCATCGAGTCGGCCACCAACGCCGCCGGGGCGAAGAAGACGATCATCGCGATCGCCAACGGCAGCTTCACCCTGCCGTCGGCCTCCGCTACCCCGATCCTCGGCGGGGTGACCGGCATCTTCGTCCTCGCCCCGGACGGCCTGGCCGGCTCCGTCCAGGGCACGGTCAACCTGAGCGGCGTCCTGCCCGCCGGGATCTCGCTCTCCGGCACCTTCGGGCTGGCGATCAACAAGACCTCCCGCCGGGTGATCGAAAGCGTCACCCTGGGCGGCACCACGGTCAACCTCGACCTGCGCGCGGGCCCCTACCTGCGGGTCTTCGGCGACGACGTCACGCTGTCGATCATGGGCCAGACCCTGACCGGCAACCTGGCCTTCGAGCAGTCCGGCACCGGCCCGACCGCGACCACGGTGATCGCCTTCTCCGAGGTCAGCCTCTCCCTGGGTGACGGCGCCACCGCCTTCCTCACTCTCACCGACGGCACCGGCGCCTTCGTGCTGAAGTCGGGTGCGATGTCGGGCAGCCTGAGCGGCACGGTCGCCCTGAACATCCCCAACGTCAGCCTCTCCGGCACGATCAGCCTGCAGGTCAACACCGTCGCCGCCACGGCCGGCACGGTGAACGTGATCGTCGGTGGGCAGAACGTCACCATCGCCACCGGGGGCCCGGCACGCCTGGCCATCGGCGGCGACGACGTCCGGCTGACCATCGCCGGCCAGCGCCTGGGTGGCGACTTCTGGTTCGAGCAGGTCACGGTCGGAACCGCCCGAATCGTCAAGGTCACGGCGACCGACGTCTTCCTCTTCCTCGGCGACGACAACGGCACCACGATCACCACCGACGACCGCGGACTGAGCCTCACCGGCGGGACCGGCAGCTTCCTGGTCACCCCGACCGGGATCGCCGCCAGCGTCTCGGGCACGATCACTCTGGTCGGGCTGAGTGACCTGCCGTTCAGCCTCGGTTCGTTGTCGGTCAGCCTGCAGATCAACACCATGCCGACCGCCGTGATCGAGCCGACGCTGTCGTTGAACCTGCCGGCCGGGAAGTTCCTGCGGATCACGGTGACCACCGACCTGACCATCTTCGGCCAGACCCTCTCCGGCACGTTCATGTTCGAGCAGGTCAGCAACGCCGGTGCCGACAAGGTGCTGAACACGACCGACGACACCAAGATCCTGCGGATCGCCGCGATCAACGTCGGCCTGTTCGTCGGCCATGACGGCGGCACCTCGGCTGACCTGACTGACGACATCGGGCTTCGGGTCTCCGGCGGCACCGCCCTGCTGCTGCTGACCAAGGAAGGCTTCGCCGGCCAGATCTCGGCCACCGCGTCCCTGCTTCTCGGCGACAGCGTGCCCGCGGTGACGGCGGACGTGAGCGTCGAGATCAACCAGTTGCGCAAGGCCGTCGGCACGAAGATCATGCCGCTCGCGGTGGACGAGCAGTTCGTGATCAACGACCAGACCTACTCTCTGCAGCTCGAAGCCGGCCCCTACGTCAAGGTCTCGGTCACCGGCTTGGCGCTCGCGATCGCCGGGCAGCGCCTCTCCACCGACCTGTCGGTGGAACGGCGGACCCGCCTTGCCGCCGACGGCTCGATCCTCACCCCGACGACCCCCGTCTATGACCTGACGGTCTCGTTCGCCAACCTGAACCTGCGCCTGGGCTCGCCCGACCGCGACGTCGTGATCGTGGGCGACGGCTTCGGAACGTTCAACATCATCGGCGCGACCCCGGGCGTCAAGGGCGGCATCGCCGGACGGGTCAGCGCCTCGGTCGCGATCGACGTGCCCGGCGTGGTCTTCTCCGGCGACTTCGAGGTGGCGATCAACACCACGCTGACCAACAAGACCGTCGACAGTGTCGTGGTGACCCCAGGGATCAAGGTCTCCGGCCTCGACGTCAGCCTGGACGTGCTGGGGCAGCGGCTCTCCGGTTCGTTCTCGTTCGCCAAGAACTCGGTCACCGGCGTGATCGAGATCGGCCTCTCGAACGTCTCGCTGGAGTTGGGCACGGGCGAGACGACCCTGGTCACGGTCACCGTCCTTTCCGGCGCGATCCGGGTGCTGCCGACCGGCATCGCTGCCCAGTTCACCGCCTCGATCACACTCAACCCGTCGCTGAGCAGCGACTTCAGCCTCAGCGTGCCGACCGTCGTCTTCCAGCTGAACACGACCACCACGGATGCCACCGGGACGGTCACGGTCGGCGGCGTGCAGGTGCCGATCAACGCCCCGGCCGGCCCCTACCTGCGGGTCCAGGCCGGCTCGATCGGCGCGCCGATCAGCCTGACCGTGATGGGTCAGAGCCTGGCCGCCGTGGTGTCCTTCGAGCAGCGGACCACCGCCAGTGGGACGAAGGTCGTCCGGATCGCCTTCACCGAGGTCGCCCTGTTCCTGGGCGACCCCGGAGGTGCTGGCACCAGTGACGACGTCGGCCTCACCCTGAGCGCGGGTGCCGGCGCGATCATCCTCACCCCCGGCGGTCTGGCCGGCGAGATCACCGGCACAGTGGCCCTGGTCGGCCTTCCGGTGCAGATCTCGGCCCGGCTCACCCTGCAGATCAACAACCTGAACGTCGCCGTCAACGAGACCATCCAGTTCGCCGGGGTGGACGTCCTGGTCGATCGCCAAGGGACGGCCGGCCAGACCGAGATCCAGAGGGTGTTCGTCAACGTGGCCGCGGGCACCTTCACCCTGGCCTTGGACGTCAACGCCAACGGCCGGATCGACGCCGCCGAGATCTCCGCGCCGATCGAGGTGCTGGACGGCGCCAACCGGGCTCCGGCGAGCGCGGTCGAGGCGGCCATCGAGTCCCTCTACGGCGGTGCCGACACGGTCGCCGTGACCCGGCCGGCCAACGGTCAGCCGAACGACAACGTCTACACCGTCACCTGGAACGGCAATGCCAACCGGCCGCCGCTGATCGCGAACGTCCGGGTGCTCGCCCTGCCCAAGGGCCCGTTCCTGCGCGTGGCCGCCACCGGCATCGACATCGTGATCCTGGCCAACCCGCCGACACCGGGGGCCGGCGACATCACCATCCACGCCGACATCGCGTTCGAGCGGGTCGGGCCGGTCGGCTCCCAGGTGACCAAGATCGGCTTCGCCAACGCCTCGATCAGCTCGGCCAGCAGCACCGGTGGCGAGAACCCGGGCCTGAAGGAGGCCAACGGCGCGTTGATCATCTTCTCGCCGAACAGCGTCACCGACCCGAGCGCCCTGCCCACCCCGACCCGGACCACCCTTGGTGGAATCGCCGGCCTGCTCACCGGACGGGTGGCCGGCGGCTCGAGCAGCTTCGCCCTCGATGCCAGCCTCGGCTTCGCGATCAACACCACCGGCGCGAACGTGAAGCAAACCGTCGTGGTGGGGGACACCAGCCTGGTGCTCGACCTGCCGGCCAGCCCGAAGTTCAGCTTCATCGTGCAGAACCTCGACTTCAACTTCGGCGACATTCTGGAGATCCGGGCCGGCAACTTCGCCATCGGCGGCGACGGCAGCTTCTCCGGCAGCGGCCTGGAGATCTTCATCGGCAAGGGCCCCTCCAAGCTGACCGGCGGCGCCCTCAACCCGGCCGCGATCGGCGTCCTGATCAGTAACGCGACCATGGCGTTCAAGAACGTGACCGGGCAAGGCTTCGCGCTGCGGATCACCGGGACCCTGGCCCTGCTCGGGCTGGACGGGCTGACCGTCAGCGGCACCGTCACCTTCGAGGCCAACACCACCACCTCGGCCCAGACCGTGCCCGGCTGGGCAACGCCACTGGCCGCCGGACGGTACAGCTTCGTCGCAGCGAACGCCCGTTTCGCGGTGGCCGGCATCTTCGAACTCACCGGCACCCTGGGCCTGACCCGTTCACCCGACGGCAGCCTGGACGTCATGCTGGCCCAGGCCGGTCTGTTGATCTCGATCAGCAACACCGACATCGCCCGGCTCTCCGGCTTCGGCTCGTTCACCATCTCCCCGGTGACCGGCTTCCGGCTGAACAACTTCAAGGTCGACGCGTTCAAGCTGTTCCCCAAGACCGGGGATCCGGCCCTGACCACCGGCAGCACGCCGACCCTGTTCCCGACCGCCGACCTGGTCACCCCGCTGAAGAACGCCGTGGTCTCGGTGGCGCCGACCACGATCACCGTGGTGTTCAACGACGTCAACGGCGTCGGACTGCGGCCCGAAACGATCACCGACCTCGATCCCGAGCTGGAGTTGCTGGTCAACGGCGCCCCGGTCACCATCGCCGGCGTCCCCACCGCGGTACTCGGCAAGCCCAACACCTGGAGCTACGCGATCACCGGAGCGATGCCGAGCCAGGGGCTGGTCACGGTGCGCTTCCGGACCGGCGGCTTCTCCGACTTCGGCGGTTCGATGACGATGGGGGAGGACGAAACCTTCGTCATCTTCACCCCGGTGACCCTGCCCGGCGGCGGCCTGAGCAAGCCCGGGCCGGTGGCCACGATCGCCAACCCGACCAACGGCGGCACGATCAGCGCGGCGCAGATCAACGCCCAGCGCTACATCGACATCACCTACACCAGCCTGCCGCCGGCCACCGATGGCGCCGGAGCCGATCCGCAAGTCCTCGATCAGGTCGCCATCGCGCCGTTCAGCATCAGCGGCACCGGCCTGGCCGACCTGTCTCGGGACGCCCAGAACCGGCCGGTCATCATCGGCGCGCCGCTGCTGATCTCCGGACGCGCCGACACCTCGACCACCGTCACCTACCGGTACTTCCTCAAGGACTCCAACACGGCCAACACCACCGGCCTGTTCGGCCCGGGGACGATCCAACTCAGCTTCGCCGGTGACATCATCCAGAGCGGCACGGCCGCCACCGGCTACAGCTACAACGCGTCCGGGCAGACCCAGAGCTTCACGATCGATGCCTCCGCTCCCGGTGCCGCGACCGAGGGTGGTCCGACCGCGCTCGGTCCGTTGACCCTGCAAGGCCCCAGCGTGGGGGTGGCCGACTTCGGCTTCGCCGACGGCATGGTGGTGCTGACGCTGGCGATCGGGGTCGACCGGGCCAGCCTGGCCTTCGGCGGCAGCGCCGCGACCACCACGACCGGCCCGACCGCGCAGCAGACCAGCAGCGGCGTCACCGTCGACCTGATCGGCGGGCTAGGCACCTTCGACCTGGCGGTCGACGTCTTCGGGCTACTCAGCGGCAACTTCCGGGTCGAACCGACCGGCACGTGGGGCCTGCGGGTCGCCTCGCTGGAGGCGATCATCCCCAACCTGGCCGAGCTCCGTGCGACCGGCATCGTGGTCGGTTACGACCCGGCGGGCGCGGTGGATCAGGAGCTGGTCCGGATCAACACCGCTGAGATCGTCCTGCCGCGGTTCAACATCAAGGGATCGCTGCGCCCCTACGACCCCGCGCAATCGTCGAACATCACCGCGAACAACGACGCGCCGCTCGGCGCCGGGGTGATCCCGGGGCTGCTGATCCGGGGCAACGGATTCAGCCTGGGCACCGCCGAGCTCGCCTACGGGCTGCCGATGAGCAACGGCCAGCCGGTCGCTCCGGGGAACACGGTCACCCCGGCCACGTCCGACCCCAAGATCACCTTCGGCGGCATCCTCGAACTGGACGACATCCGGATCGGCATCTCCGGGCTGAGTGTCACCTTCGGCGCCGGCAACCCGTTCGCCAACTTCACCGGGCAGCTCTACATCGCCTCCGGTGGGGCCAAACTCTTCCCGGGCAAGGCGTTCGGCGCCACCCTGACCGACCGGACGACCGCCGACGACCGGCGCGCCGACGGCACCCCCGACGACGAGGCGTTCCGGATCGCGCTCACCTTCTCCGCCGGGGTGGTGGACGCCTTCCAGCTGACCATCGACACGATGGAGATCAAGCTCAGCACCTTCGTCACCCTGAGCACGGTCAACTTCCGCCTCGACACCGGGGCCGCGGGCACGACCAACGAGATGATCGCGTTCGGCTCAGTGTCAGCCCGGGTCAACATCGGCAGCCTCAGCCTGGGTGGCGAGGCGCGCAACTTCGCGTTCCTCGGCGATGGCGGCTTCAAGGCCCAAGAACGGCTTCGGCGTCTCCTGTCGGTCGGCTCCGCCACCGGCGATTCGTTCCAGTGGCCCTCGTTCCTGCCGGTCCGGATCGACGCGCTCGGCGTCCAGTGGGCCGACATCGAGAACGCGCCTGAAGACTTCGTCCTGACCTTGTCGGCCAGCGTGACCGAGATCAAGGGCCTGGCCGGACTGACCTTCAGCGGCTCGATCCAGGGCGTGAAGATCCAGCCGTCGCTGCTGGCCGAGGGCAAGTTCCCGATCATCGCCATCGACTCGATCGCGGTCACGGTCAAGGGCAGCATGTTCGGCGGCGAGCTCGAGGCCGGCCTGGTCGGCGGCATCCTCAAGCTCGACTCCAACTACGCCATCATCGGCCCGCTCGACAACACCACACCGGTGTTCAAGCGCGTCTTCTTCCTCGGCATCCAGGGCGGCTTCTCGATCGCCGGCATGGCCGGGTTCACCATCCGCCTCGGCCTGAGCGAATTGGGCCCGCTGCAGGTGTTCATCAACGTCGAGATCCCGGGCGGCATCCTGCTGGAGCCCAACACCGGTCTGTCGATCAACGACTTCACCGCCGGAGTCGAGTTCTTCAAGACCCTGCCCTCGATCGAGGACCCGTTCCTGCTGCGTGGCCCGGACTTCGCCCTGCCGACCAACGTCACGGCCGCCAACTGGCTGACCAGCCTGCAGGCGCAGGTCGCCGCGCAGGCCAAGGCGATCTCGCTCAACCCCAATCGGGACGGGTTCTTCGCCGCCTTCACCTCGCCGATGACCATCACCGGCTCGGCCAGGATCTACTCCATGTACACCTCCCAGGCCGTGTTCAACGGTCAGGTGACGGTCAAGATCTCCACCGACGGCAAGCTGCTCGTGATCGGCACCCTGAACTTCGCCGCCGACAACATCTCCATCTCCGGACGCCTGTACGCCGACCTCTCCCGGGTCGCCACCGGTGACGTGGTGGTGCTGTTCCTGGCCGACATCCCTGACCAGGTCAGATTGCTCACCCTGTACGGCAAGCTCAAGATGGGCTTCCGGAACTCCACCGGTGAGGAGGTCACCTTCGACGTGGTCGACCTGCCCGATCCGGTGGCGACCGGAACTGCCCCGACCGGCAATGTGGTCGCACCGGCCCCCGGCGGCGGCACCGCCGATGCCGGTGTGGTGAATGGGGCCGGCGGTTCGGTCAAGTACCTCGACGTGGTCTTCACCTCGCCCGCCGGGGCCAGCCTCGACATCGCCTCGATCCTGGACGCCGGTCACGAGTTCACGCTCACGGTCAAGGGCGTCACGCGGAGCGTCACCTCAGGGGTGCCGGTCCCGATCGTGTCGGTCACGTTGGACGACGGGGTGACGTTCGCCCAACTCGTCCTGGCTGCGGGGAAGGTGACCTACAGCTATCGGCGGACGGGCGATGCGGCCGACACGGTCGTCACCGTGGTCGACTCCACCACCGAAGAACTGGCCGCGGGGACTGATTTGATGGTGCTGGCCGCCGGACGCACCGGCACGACCCGGTTCCGCTACGCCATCGGCACCGCCGTGCTCGACTACGGCGTCGTGCAACTCAGCTTCGCCGCCAACGCCTTCAAGAACGCCAATGTCACCGGCGAGTCCGGCACGATCACCGGCGCCGGCAACGCCGCCGCGACGGTCTCCTTCACCGTGGTCGGGCATACCGGCGAGCCCACCGACCCGACTCCCGGCTCCACCGTCGACGTCAACGTGCTGAACGGACGCGCTTGGCTGGACGTCGACTTCGTGATCCCGACCGGCTTGGTGATCGACCTGGCTTCGATCACCGACCTGGCCGCCGAGTTCGCGCTCACCGGCAGCGGTCTGGGCAGCATTCAGCTCGACGGCACCCGGGCCCCGATCCAACTCACCACCGGCGTGCCGGCCGGCAGCCTGCGCTTCCGGTACTGGCTGACCGGCGACTTCGCCACCACCGGCACGGTGTCGCTGTCCTTCCTGGCGTCCGCCTGGTCCTACACGGTGTCGGTGACCGGTGACCTGGCCACGATCGAGGTGGCAGCCGTGGCTGCGGGCGCCGTGCCCTCGACCACCCTGCTGGTCACCTTCCCGATCGGCGGCGCGCTCGGCATCGCCACGGGTTTCGTGATCGACCCGGCCTCGGTGATCACCGCCGGACGCCTGACCGGGCTGACCTTCGCCGCCACCAACGGCTGGACCTTCACCATCGACCCGAACCGGACGATCACCCAGGTCGGCAGCACCAACCAGTTCGTGATCCCGGTGCTGGTCACGGTCGGCACCGGATCGACCACGGTCACCCCGCATCTGGCCGCCTCCTCGCTGAGCTACACCGGCAGCACCACCGACGGCACCCAGCCCGACGTCCCGCAGCCGGTCACCCTGCCCAGCCAGCCGCAGACCTACATCGACGTCAGCTTCCGTCCCTCGAACACCTTCACCCTCGACTTCGGGGCCACGCTGGGCGACGAGATCAGCATCGCCGGCTTCGGCGGCAGCGGGTTGACCGTGATCGCCGGCGGCGTCACCTTCCTAGGCGGCAACACCTGGCGCTTCCTGCTCAACGGTTCCTTCCTGCCCGGCGAGGTGCTGATCAACATCCATCTCGATGCCTTCAGCGACAACTCCGGACGCAGCCCACCGGCCGCCGGTTCCGCCCTGACTCACCGCTTCACCGTCGCCGGTGCCACGGGGGATGTGGTTCGCACCGTCCCCGCCGTTGGCACCACTCCAGAAACCGTCGTCGCTTTGGCCGGCTCCGCCATCGGCCGCGACCTGATGAACGCGCTGGCCTACCTGGAGATCCGGTTCCGTCCCGCCTGGGGCTTCGCGCTCGACCACGCCACCATCGACGGCAACGGGCTCCAGTTCCGTGACGCCGCAGGCAACCTGATCGCGCTGGCCGCCCCCGTCCGGGTCGGGCTCAGCGACACCTACCGGTACGCGTTCAGCGCCACCCTCGCGGACGGCCGCTACACCGTCACCCTCATCGGCGGAACCTTCTCCGACACCGGTGCCCAGCTCAACCAGACCGAAACCGAATCCTTCACCCTGGCCACCCCGACCGCCGTCCTGGCCGACCCGGTCCGCGGGCAGGTCATCGACGCCGGCGACTTCAACGGTCGCGGCTACGTCGACATCAGCTTCACCAACTTCGACGGCAGCGCTGTGCAGGCCAGCACCATCTTCGACGCCGGTGCCGAAATCACCATCACCGCCGGGGGCGTCGAGCTCACCGTGATCGGCACCCCGCTGCTGGTCAACGCGGCCACCGCCCTGTACCGCTACTTCTTCGTCGGCCACACCGGCGGCGCCCTCACCGTCAGCTTCGTCGACAGCTCGTGGACCAACACCGGCGGCACGGCTTGGACGGCAGCCGGCTACGCCAGCGCCGCCAGCGTCGAGAGCAACGTGTCCGAGGCCACGATCAAGCCGCGCACCTGGCTCGATGTGGTCTTCCGTCCGGTCGAGGGCAGCACGGTCAACGCCGCCAGCATCCTGACCGGGGCCTTCGGCACCCACGGCGAGTTCACCCTCGGCGGGGCCGGCAGCGAGGGTCTGGTCTTCGTCACCGTCCTGCAGGTGAACGCGACCACCTTCCGCTACCTGTTCACCGGCTCGCTGAGCGCCGGCACGGTCAACGTGGCCTTCCGGGCCGGCTCCTGGAGCGACTCCCAAGGCAACGCCGCCGCCGCCGGCAGCAGCAGCTTCCGGCTGATCACCCAGGGCACCTCGTTCTTCATCGAACTCTCCGGCGGCATCCTGCTCCAGGCGGCCGGGTTGACCACTGAGCCGCTGATCGACCTGAAGGCCGAGGTGATTCTCGAGATCGACCTGGCTCGCAGGACCTTCATCCTGACCTTCGCCGGCCAACTCTCCATCTACAAGCTCGGCACGGTCGGCGCCACCGCCGGCCGCTTCGTCCTCGACATGGGCGACGGGCTGTCCTCGGTGCCGCAGTTCTGGGGCGTGGCCAGCCTGGAGACCAACTTCTCCGCCCTGGAGCCGTACGGGCTGAAGATGTTCGCCAAGGGCACCCTGCAGATCAACCTCACCGCCCAGACCAAGACCGAGACCCTGACCCTGCGCGGCCTCGGTGAGGGCGGCACCGACCTGACCCGCACCTTCGTGCTGAACCCCTACAGCTTCGGCATCGAACTGGTCGGCCAGGCGATCGTCAGCGTTCCCGGCACCACCACCGAGTTGATGCGCGTCCAGGGCGGCTTCTTCCTGAACATCCAGGCCACCCCGACCCCGGCGCTGCAGATGTACCTGACTGGTGAGTTGTCCTTCGGCAGCGGGTCGGCCCGTCTGGTCTACGGCGCCACCACCGGTGTCCTCCTGATCTCCACCGACGCCCTCGGCGGGGACGTCGGCGTCGCGGGCAGCTTCACCGTCTCGGCCGGCGGCGGCATCGGCCTGCCCGACATGGGTCCCTTGTTCAGCGCCACCGGCTCGGTCACGGTGATGTTCAACACCACCCTGCGGGACAAGACCTTCCGGATCCCGGACTCGTTCATCCCGCTGCTGCACCCCGGCGAGCCGACCACGATCACCATCTACAAGGCGGCCCCCGGGCTGGACGGTCTGCCGCGGAGCAACGCGCCGGCCGGCGGCGAGATCTACATCAAGGCCACCATCGCCGCTCAGCTGACCATCGGTGGAGTCCTGCTGATGAACGGCTTCATCGGGATCACTGCGGCCATCGACCCCACCGGAACCGCCTACTTCAAGGTGGACGGTGCTGTCGGCGCCACCGTCCCGTTGCTCGGCTCGCTCACCGGCGTGATCAACCTGGCGGTCTACGTCGGCACCACCACCGGCGTGGTCGGACGGATCCAGTTCACCCGCGGTTCCAACGTGATCCCCGGGGTGCAACTGAACGGTCAGTTCCTGCTGGAGATCAACACCTTCACCACCGCCCAGACGATCTCGACCTTCGCGATCAACTCGGTCGGCGGACGCTTCGGCGGCTTCCAGCGCGACGCCGCCGGCAACCTGATCGTGACCACGCAGACGATCACGGTCACGGCCGGCTTCCGGCTGGAGATGTCCGGCGAGTTGATCATCGCCGAGACCCTCGTCGTCACCGGGCACGTGCTGCTCACCCTCTCGCTGGCCGGCGCCAACCCGGGCCTCGAACTGGTGGTCAACGGTCAGTTGGCCCTGGCGCCCATCGGTCAGTTGACCTTGACCGACAGCGGGTTCCGGATCGACTCCGAAGGCCGGGTGGCCCGCTTCGACGTCTCCTTGGGTGCCGGCTTCGGTGGCGACATCGGGATCGGCTTCACCGCATCGGCGCTGATGGAACTCAACACCACCGGACGCACTCAGACTCTCGGCGCCACCGCGGTGGCCGCTGGGTTCCTGCTGCACATCGAAGGCTCGATCAACTTCCTCGGCTTCGCCTCCGGCAGCGGCTTCGTGGACATCAGGACGGCCCCCAACGGCTTCCAGCTGGAGTTCGGGGTCAACTTCAACCTCGGTGGCCTAGTCTTCGCCGCCAGTGGGGGAGCGGCTGTCTACGGCGGAAGCGACCCCGGCTTCGCGCTGCGGCTCAACATCTCCGCGGTCGCGGACGCGGCCGTGTTCCGGATCGAGGCCTCCGGCACGCTGCAACTGAACACCCGTAACGCCACCACGTTGGGGGTGATCGGGAACAGCTTCCTCCTCGATCTGACCGGCACCGTGTCGATCCTCGAGGTGCTGAACCTCGACGCCAACCTGCGCGTGGTGGTCGGCCAAACCTCACCCACCTCCGGGGCGGTGGCCGGTGGCTGGTACTTCCAGGCCAGTGCCGGCGTGGACTTCTTCGGGATCGCCTCGCTGAGTGGCTCGGTCTACCTGAACTCGCGGGGCGACTTCGACATCTCGCTGGCCGGTTACATGCAGATCGGCTCCAGCAGCTTCGGGATTCGGGGCGACTTCTCGATCCGGATCACCTCCATCCACCGCGAGGACGACACCTACCTGTTCAACCTGTCGGGCTCGGCCAGCGTCCGGGTTCGGGCGTTCGGGTTCACCCTGGTCGGTCTGAGCATCTCGTTCTCCTTCGGCTTCGACACCGCGGTCATGGGCACGGACGGACGAGTGCCGATCACGCTGCGGGTCCGGGTCGAGGTCGACCTGGGGCTGTTCTCCTTCGGTGCGACCGCCAAGTCCACCATCGGCTACTTGCAGTTCCCGCCGCCCACCTACATGGCCAGCAACGGGGTCACCGCGGGGCTGCGCACCTGGAGCAGCACAGACCGGGTGCTGGTGCTGAACGCCGGCACGCAAGCGAATCGAACCGCGCGCAACATCGGCGTTGATCCGACCGACATCGATGAGACGTTCCTGATCGAACAGATCGGCGCGACGGCCGACGGCGCCACGATCAAGGTCAGCGCGTTCGGTCGCAGCAACACCTACGAGCACGTCACCTCGATCACCGGCGACTTCTTCGACGGAGACGACATGGTGACCGTCGCGCCGAGCGTCACCATTCCGGTGACGATCAACGGCGGCAGTGGCAACGACGTCCTCTCCACCGAGGGCCCCGGCGGCGGCACCCTCTCCGGCGGCGTCGGCGAGGACGTGTTGAGCGCCAGCGGCAGCGGCACCGTCACTCTGAACGGTGGCGCCGACCGCGACTTCATGGAGCACGAAGGCAACGGCACCGCCACTCTGAACGGTGACGGCGGCACCGACGTCCTGATCGGCAGCTCGCTGACCGACGTGCTCAACGGCGGCGCCGACAACGACCAGCTGCAGGGCTTGGCGGCGGCCTACAACGGCGACGGCGGCGACGACAACCTGATCGTCACGCTCGACACCACCCGCGTGCCCACGATCAACGGCGGCACCGGCACCGCCGACGTCCTGACCCTGACCCTGAGTGGCGGGGCGGACGTGCTCGACCTCTCCACCGTCGACGACCCGACCTCGACCCAGGACAAGCTGATCCTCGGGCTGAACCTCCTCGACCGGGCCACCACCGGCCTGGAGAGCGTGCTGATCAACACCGGCACCGGTGCCGACCGGATCACCGTCGGCAACCTCTCCGCCGCTTCGGCGATCACCGGCGTCAGCATCGACCTGGGCTCCGGCTCGGCCGATCTGGTCAGCGTGATCGGCTCCGGCAGTGCAGACAACTACACCTTGACCTACGTCACCAGGGTCGGACGTCCGGCGAACGAGCTTCAGGTGGCCCGCAGCGGGTCGTACACGGTCTGGGTCGGCAACAGCGTCCGCGCTCAAGGTGACCGGCTGCTCGTCCTTGCCGGTGGCGGCAACGACACCCTCGACGCCTCTGCCCTGGGTACCTTCGGCAGTGCTGGGACCGACCGGATCGCGGTCGAGCTCTACGGCCAGGCAGACGACGACACGATCAAGGGCACCCCGTTCGCCGACCTGCTCGACGGTGGCAGCGAGAACGATCGGATCACCGGCGGGTTCGGCCGGGACACCTTCGCCGACGCCGGCGGTAGCGACACGCTGGTCGAGGCCTTCGCGCTCGACTTCGGGCTGTACAACAACCTGTTCGTGGTCGGCACGGTGACCGGCACCAACTTCCTCGACAGTGCCGCCTTCCCGGCCACGGTGGAGGACCTGCTCGGCATCTTCGAGTACGCCGAACTCTCCGACCTCGCCGCCGGACCGGTGAACAACACGTTCCTGATCGGCGACGGCGACGGCAAGGTCCTGATCGGCACCCTCGAGCGGGACGCCCAGGCCTGGACGGGCGATGCCACGATCACTTCGCTCGGCGGCAACGACCTGATCCGGGTTGAACTGCTCGGCGCGACCGGAGCCCGGATCCACATCACCGACTCCGCCGGCAGCACCGATCGCCTCGAGGTGTACGGAACCAGCCTGCGCGACGACCTGATCGTCGACGTCACCGCGGGCCGCGGCTACGTCCGGCAGGTGGCGGTCGGAGCGGCCGCCGATCTGGTCAGCATCGACCACAGCGGCGTGGACTCGGTCGAGCTGCGCACCCTGGGCGGCGGCGACCGGGTCGGCGTGCGCCGGATCGCGGTGCCGCACACCGTCCTGCTCGGCGACGGCGACGACGAACTCGCAGTCGGCAGCAACGCGGGCGTCAGCGCCACCCTGGACACCTGGCCGAACTCGGGCGGCACCTTGAACTCGATCCAGGCCCTGCTGACCGTCGACGGCGGCACCAACGCGGACGGCCTCTCCGGGCTCGACCTGCTTCGCCTCGACGACACCGGCGACGCCACCGACAACACCGGTGAACTCACGTCTACCCGGATCACCGGGCTCGGCACCAGCGACGGCATCACCTACACCACCGTCGAGAACCTCGGCATCGCACTCGGTTCGGGCAACGACACCTTCACCATCAGCAGCACCCACGCCGGCGCCTTCCGTCCGACCAGCCTGGCCACCAACAACGGCAACGACACCGGGATCATCCGCAGCGTCAGCGGCCCGCTCTCGGTCGACACCGGTCTGGGCGGCGACACCGTCCGGGTCAGCTCGACGGTCAGCGGCACCGGCGGCGTCCTGACCGGGATCGACGCCCTGGTCACCCTGACCGGAGCCGGCGGCGCTGGCGACGCCCTGTTCGTGGACGACACCCAGACGACCGGCGACGTGATCGGCGTCGTCACCGACGACACCATCCACGGCCTCGGGATGACCCTGGGCGGTTCCGCCCCGCGGCCCGACCTCGTCCAGGTGATCACCGTGCTGAACGCCTTCGACGGACGGTTCACCCTCACCTTCGGGGCCCTGGGCGTCACCGCCGAGATCGACTTCGACGCCAGCGCCGCCATCGTGCAGCGGGCGATCGAAGCGGTGCTCGGGCTCGGCACCACGGTGGTCACGATGGCTCTGGGTCGTTGGGTGATCGCCTACACCGGTGCCCTGGCCTCGGACGCCGGTTGGGCGAAGCCGATCACGGCGCTGACCGCCTCCCTGGTCTACCCGCTCAGCGGCGATCCGGCCGGGGCTGCCGTGGTCACCGGGTTCTCTGCGATGACCGACGGCCTGCTCCACTACACCGGCTTCGAGTCGCTAACTCTGGGCCTTGGCAGTGGCAACGACGCGCTGACCATCGACGACACCGCCCCGGACGCGACCACCACGATCAACCTCGGTGCGGGCAAGGACCGCGCCTTCCTTGAGGCGATCGGGGGCACCACGAGGGTCAACGGTGAGGCCGGTGACGACTGGCTGGTGGTCAACGCGGTACCGGACGCTCCCGGAGTCAATCCGATGGACGATCAGCGGCTCACCCTGGATGGTGGCCTCGGCTCCGATTACGCCATCGTCGGCCTCTGGGGCGTCGGCGAATCCCGGATCGACGTCCTCGACACCGGCTACGACGGCGGGACCAACGTCCTGGTGGTGAACGCTCCCTCGGCGAACGACACCTTCCTGTTGCGGCGGCGGCTGATCGCCCTGCGCTCGGCCCTCAACGTCGGCACCGGCGTCTTCGCCGAGGCCGAGAAGGTGACCTACACCGACGGCATCAACGGCATGGTGTTGATCAACGGCAACGACGGTGACGACACGTTCGCCCTCGACGACACGGCCACGATGGTGACCATCAACGGCGGCACCGGCAACGACACGTTCCGGATCGGCCAGCTCTACACCTCCTACGTCCCCGACCCGGAGTTCGGCGAGACCGACTTCTTCGCCTCGACCCGCGGCTCGCTGAGCAACGGCATCTCCTTCCCGGCCACCATCAACGGCGGCAGCGGCGACGACACCTTCGAGGTGTTCCGGAACCGGGCAGCCCTGCAGCTCAACGGTGACACCGGCGATGACACCTTCATCATCCGTAGCTTCGTCGCGGAATCCGAGATCACCGCGGTCAACGCCGGCCAGGGTCGCGACTACATCGAGTACGCGACCAACGCCCCGGTCGCGATCGACGGCGGCGAGGGCAACGACCTGATCGTCGTGATCGGGACGGAGTTCGACGACACCTACGTGATCACGGCCGTGGGCATCTACGGCGCCGGACGCTACATCACCTACGTCAACGTGGAACGGCTGAACCTGTACGGGATGGAGGGCGATGACATCTTCTACATCGTCTCCACCAACGATCAGGTCTCCACCAACGTCTACGGTGGCCTGGGCAGCGACCGGATGGAGGTCGCAGCGCAGGCGCCGGCCGTGCAGTCCGACGATCTGCTCGGGCACACCGGCTTGATCCGGCATTCGGTGGAGAGCACGAACCCGAACAGCCAATGGGCCGGGATTCCGGTGGACGGGATCGCCGCGGAGATCCTGGACGACGACGAATCGGCCCTGGTCGTGGAGACCGTCGGCGGCGGGTTGGTGCTGAATGAGGCCACCGGTGCGCTGACCGGCCTGATCCGGCTCCGCGCCACCCTGGTGCCCACGACCGACGTCGAGGTGACCATCGCGGCCCCGGCGATCGATCCGACCTCCACCTCGCGGAAGCGCTTCGTCGAACTGTCGCTGGACGGCATCACCTGGAACACCTCGGTGACCGTGGTGCTGGCGGCCGGTTCGTCGGCCTCCCAGACCATCCACGTCCGGGCCAGCTTCGACAACTCCACCGAGGGCGAGCGGCTGGTGGTGCTGCAGACCATGGTCACCGGCCGCCGCACCGGCACCGTCGCCACGGCCACCAGCACGGGCATCACGGTGTCCGGCAGCGCGCTGGGCAGCACCAGCCTGATCGGACGTGAGGTCATCATCACCTCCGGTACCGGCGCTGGTCAGACTCGCCTGATCACCGCGAACACCTCCGGTGCCCTCACCATCGGCATCGCCTGGGAGACCACCCCCGACACCACCAGCGCCTGGATGATCCGTGGCATCGGCGAGTACTCCGGCCTGGCCGTGGCCAACAATGTGGTCAGGGTCGTGGACGACGAGTCCGCCGGCGTTGTCGTGTTGGTGCCTGAGGGCGGCTTGGTCGTTGTGGAGCCGTCCGTCGGTGGCGGCGGCAGCACGGCGGCCTACACCGTCCGGCTCTCCCGGCTGCCGCTGGCTTCGGTCACCGTGCAGCTCAGCGTCGGTCCCCAGCTGCGACTCAACGGGGCCGCCGCGGGCGTTCCACTGGTGCTCACGTTCACCACCCTCAACTGGGCCACGGGCCAGACCGTCACGGTCGGCGCCACCGACGACACCCTGGTCGAGGGCCAGCATGTGGTCGCGATCAACGCCACCCTGACCAGCAGCGACGCGACCACGGGCACCGTGCAGGGACCGACCGGACGCAACGACGAGTTCCAGGTCACCGGCGGCGGCTTGACCGCGGGCACGCTGCGTGGCTTCACCATCCGGATCACCTCGGGGGCCGGGGCCGGCCAGGTCCGCACCATCTGGAACAACACCGCCACGGTGCTCGTGGTCGAGGGTGATTGGGACATCCTGCCTAGCGCGTTGGACTCGTTCGTGATCACCGGTTACACCCCGCCGGCCAGCACCGGCGAGGTCAGCGGAACGGTCTCGGCCACCAGCAACGGCAACACTGTGTTGACCCTGCCGGGTGCCTCCTTGCCGCTGGCGCCGGGTGCGCTGACCGGTGCGCTGATCCGGGTGGCCGGCCAGTTCGGTGCCGCTAACTACCGCACCGTCGCCTCCAACACCGTCGACACGATCACCGTCACCGAACCCTGGACGATCACCGTTCCCACCGAGATCGTGGTGGTCGGCCTGATCGGCACCTGGATCACCCCGCTGTCGGTCCTGGTCTGGGACGGCGACACCCAGGGCGTCGTGGTCACCCAGTCCGGCGGCTCCACTCGCCTGGTCGAAGGCGCGACCGCTGGCCAGTACGGCTACAGCGACTCCTACACCGTGCGGCTCCCAGGCGCCGGGGGAGACCGTGACCGTGCGGCTGTCCCCGATCGCCACCGCGTCGCTGGATCTGAACGGGCCGAACTGCCCCCAGCCGTCTGGGTGTGCCCTGGTGCAGCTGGAGTTCGTGGCCACCGGCACTCAGGTCGTGAACGCGGCCGGGCAGTTGGTGCTCACCTTCGGTGCCGGCGACTGGTGGATGCCCCAGACCGTGACCGTGATCGCCAAGCAGGACGCGGTGATCGACGGCAGCGACGTTCAGGCCTTCGCCGACGCCGCGCGTCGGGTCACCCCGATCCAGGGCGCGTTGACCCTCAACGGCGGCGAGGATCTCCACCCGCCGGTTCAGCTCAGCCTGGACAACTACCTTCCGGTGATGTTGCCCGGGGAGTCGTCGGGCAACCCGCTGCCGATCACCACCAGCACCGCCGACGCCGTCGAGTCCGCGCAGGTCGACGTTCTGGTCGTGCACAACGAGGACAGCCCGGCCGCCGACAGCGGCGTGCTCACTGGGGAACGGATCACCGGATTGGGCATGGCCATCAATCGCGTGCTCGGTGGACGCTCGGTGCTCGGTGGGATCAGCTACGAGCAGTTCGAGGATCTGACCGTGCTGCTCGGCTACGGCGCCGACAACTTCACCGTTGAATCCACGCATGCCGGGACGACCACCGTGGACGCCGGCCCGGGCAACGACCTACTGGTCATCCGCTCCATCGCCGGCCACACCAGGATCGTCGGGGGCCCGCGGCAGACCTCGACCCTGCTCGGTCGCAGCGATGACGACATCTTCCTGGTCGGCACCCCGGCCGGCCTGCTGGACGAGCTGGACGCGCTGCTCGTCCTCGACGGCGGCGTCGGCTTCGACACCGCCTCGCTGGATGACTCCGGCGACAGCGACGACAGCCTCGGCTGGTTGACCCAGACCACGCTGACCGGGTTGGATCTGCTCGCCACCTCCGCGACCGATCTGCTGGGTCGCCCGCTGGACCAGCTGTACTCGGTCACCCCGGGTGCGGGCTCGTTCACCATCGTGCTCTCCCAGGTCGTCGGTAGCGTCGCCACCGGCATCGGTGCGGTCACCTTCAGCGCAGGAGTCACCGCCGAACATATCCGGGCGGCGTTGCAGCTGCTGCTGTTCCCGCAGACCACGGGGGCCGACCCGGGCGTCTCGATGACCTGCGGCCAGGTCGGCGACACCCGCTGCGCCGCCAGCGTTTACGTCTGGCAGGTCGGCGGAGACTTCCTGATCGGCTTCCGGGGCGAGGTCAACGAGAACCCCCTGCTCCCAATCAGCATCAAGCTCGATGCCCTCGGCGCGAGCAGCGCTGCTGCTGACCGCTCGCGGCGCGAGGGAATCAACTACTACGGTCTGGAAACGCTGAACCTGGCCCTGGGCAGCGGCGATGACGTGCTCAACGTCCGCGGCACCCTGCCGGTGACCAACATCGCTCTGGCCGACGGCGACGACCGGTCTACGTCTCCTCGCTGGCCGACGTTGCCTTGAACCAGAAGCCGGAGTTCTTGGCCGGGAACCTCGACGACATCGACGGGACCCTGAACCTCGACCTGGGCGCCGGACGGCACACACTGGCGATCAGCGACGAGGGCGCTCCTGCCGGTGACGCGAAGGTGCTGATCACCGACGTCCGTGCCCCGGCGGCGGCCCGCGACGCCAACCTGGCCCTGACCGGTCAGAACTACGTGGTCGGCCTTGCCCCGGCCGGGATCAGCTACCAGACGACGGGCAGCTTCGCCGACGGCATCCGGATCTGGAGCAGCGGCTTCGCCGACGGCTTCCTGGTCGACGGCGCCCATCGGAGCACAGGCGTCCGCACGACGACGTGGCTGAACACCGGTCTTGGCAACGACGTGCTAGTGGTCGACCTGCAAGCCGGCCAGGACGGGTACCTCGTGCTCAACACCCAGGGTCCCAACGACAACGTCCTACCGCTGGGCACGAACCTGGTTGACGGCGACGAGCCGCTGGCCGGGGATCGGGTGTCCTTGGTCACGGTCAATGGAGTCACTCTGGCCCAGGATCGCTACGTGGTCAGCTCGTTGCTGGACAGCATCGGTCTCTTCGACTCCTTCCTCCCCGGGGATGCGGTCGCAGTGCAGGTGACCACGGTCAGCTCGACCACCGTCCGTTGCAGCGGGGCCGCGTCGGTGGACGTGTCCGTTCTCGGCAGCGGCACCTGGTCAGCTACCGGGTGCTGGTCAACGGAGTTGAGGTGCCGGCGACGCTGGTGGGCAACCTGCTGGAGTTCAACGCGGGCACGCAGCGCGACGGCGCCGACTCCTTCGTCGTTGTCGAAGTCACCCGCACCCACACCGAGAACTTCACCCTGCTGCTGCCGGGCGGCTCGGACGACGACGACGTGTACGGGCAGAACTCGACCAGCCCGCTGGTCATCTTCGGTGGCCAGGGTGCCGACCAACTGCGCGGCGGCAGCGGCGGCGACCTGATCGTGGCCGACCGCGGACGCGTGCTCTGGTTCACCCCCGGCAGCGTGCCCCCTCTGATCGGGCTGACCGACGCGGTGCTTACGCCTGCCCAGGTCGCCGCGCTCGAGGCGGTTGCTGTGGCGGTCTCCGGACACGGTGGCTTCGGCGACAAGACCGACGGCGTTGAGGGACGTCTGGTCGGCCTCGTGATCACCCTCGACCCCACAGTGGGTGGCGACGACACCGTCACCTCCGGGATCGGTTCAGACACCATCCTCGGTGGCGCTGGTGGCGACGACATCACCACCAACCGTGGCGAGACTGCCTCGGTCGCCGACGGCACGAACCTCGTGATCGCCGACCACGGCTTCATCGACTACGTCCTGCTCGACGGGGCCCCCCGCCGACCTCGACCGGATCTGGTCGATCGACCTCGCCTACGGAGGGGCCGACGATGTCACCACCGGCCGCGGCGACGACGTCGTCGTCGGCGGTAACGACGGCGACGATATTCACGCCGGTGACGGCTTCAACATCGTCCTGGGTGACAACGGACGCTTCACCGCCGTGGCGGACGAAACGCGTCGTTGGGGCAACCTGCCCATGGCCTCAGGACGGCTCGAGACGACCGAGGCCACGATTGGTGGCGCGGACGACATCACGACCGGCAGCGGCATCGACATCGTCCTGGGTGGCGCCCAGGGCGATGAGATCGACTTGGGTGACGCCGCCGACATCGCCATCGGCGACCACGGCTACATCGTCTGGGCGGTCCGCGCCGACGCCCTCAAGGTGATCGAAGCCACCGTGACCGACAACGCGACCGGCGGGTCCGATACGATCCGCGGCGCGGCGGCGAGGACGTCCTGATTGGCGGCACCGCCGGCGACGACGTCGACGGTGGCACCGGACGCGACCTGATCTTCGGCGACAACGTCTCCCTCAGCCGGGCGACCACCTTCGGCGACCACACCAGTCCGCGCTTCCGCGTACTGACCGGCTCCCAGATCTACTCCACCGCTCAGGCCGACGGCGGAACCGCCCTGGTCGACGGCACGTGGCAACTCGAACCGGGCGCGGTCACGGCCTGGACGGACTTCCAGATCAACCTGCTCGACCATGACGCAGCCACCCAGAGCGGCGCCACGGACCGGTTCGGGGACGACTACATCGCCGGTGGTGCGCAAGGCGACATGATCTTCGCCCAGTTGGGCAACGACGTCGTCCAGGGCGACGGATCGATCGAGGTGACCTCGACCGGCGGCGTTCGGGTCGGTGCCTCGCGGAACGCGTCCGGCTACCTGGTGATCAACCCCTCCTTCGAGGCCGCCAGCGATGGCGACGACTACATCGAGGGTGGCGGTGGCCGGGACTTGCTGTTCGGCGGCTTGGGCCGGGACGACCTGATCGGCGGCAGCTCGGACTTGTACTCGCTGACCACCATGGGACGTCGTCCCGACGTCAGCGACGTGATCTTCGGTGGGGCCGGCACCGACATCGGCCGCAACGACGACACCTCCCTGCACGGCGTCGACTCCGACACCATCGTCGGCGACAACGGGAACATTCTCCGGCTGGTTGCGGTGTCCGCCGGAGTCAGCAGCTACCGGACCTTCACCTACGACACCTACGGCAGCACCGGCGGAGAGATCCGCCTGCTGCCGAGGGCCGTCGTCCTGCTCGACTACACCCCCGGCGGGCCGGATTCAGCTCCCAGTCAGTTCCCGGGCACGACCAACTCCTCGGCCGCTGGAACGGGCGTGGTCGACATCTGGGGCCTGGACGAGGCGCACGGCGAATCCGGGGACGACACGATCTACCTCGGTGGCGGCAACGACGTGGCCTTCGGGGACGCCGGCGACGACGACATCATCGGCGGCTGGGGCCACGACTGGCTCTCCGGAGGCACCGGGGTCGACGGTCTCCTCGGTGACGACGGACGCATCCTGACCAGCCGCAACGGCTCCAGCGAGCCGCTCAACGGTGTGGCCACCGCGCGCACCCAGATCACGATCAACACGCCGGGCAAGATCCAGACCGCCACCCTGTACCCGAGCGGGCAACTGAACAAGTCGGCCGACCTGACCCCGTTCGCCCTGGACGGCAACCTGGCCAATCCGCTGTTCGTCCCCGGCTACGCCAACGACGTGATCTTCGGCGGTTGGGACGGCGACTTCATCCACGCCGGTTCCGGTGACGACGCGGTATCCGGGGCCGAGGCCCAGCTGCACTCCTACGCCCCGACCTACACGCTGCTCCCCAACAACGGCGGCCTGGTGGCCTCGGGCCTGATCGAAACCGGCTGGTCTCGGCCGTTCAACGATGGCAGCCTGCTCGGCTTCGATCTGATCCGGGGTGCGTTCAACCTCTACGACGAGTACGACCCGAAGCGGCTGATCCTGCTCCTGGCCAACGGCACCCTGAGCAAGACCGGCGCCGGCGCCCAGTGGTTCCTCAACCACCTGAACGAGGGACGCTCCAGCGGCACCGGCGTCGGAATTCTCACCGACGGCGACGACGTGGCTTTCGGTGACCACGGCCACGACTGGATCAGCGGTGGCACCGGACGCGACACCCTGTGGGGCGGTTGGGGCAACGACCTACTCAACGCCGACGACATCCTGACCACCTCCAACGGGCTCAACGACACGCCCGACACCAACACGTCCTATGAGGACCGCGCCTACGGCGGCGCCGGCCTCGACATCCTGATCGGGAACACCGGCGGCGATCGCCTGATCGACTTTGTCGGGGAGTTCAACAGCTACATCGTTCCCTTCTCGCCCTTCGGCATCAACACGGTGTCGCGGCAACTGATGCCGGGCCTGCCCGAGTTCCTGCTCGCCCTGGCCACGGCCCAAGGTTTGGACCGGACGCTGGTCGGAGCCCTGGACGCCTCCTACGCCCGTGGGGGAGAGCCCTTCGGCGAAATGGGCATCGTGCTGCAGCAGGACGACGCGTGGCAGGCACAGACCGGTGGCCCGCGTGACCCGCAGCCGGGAACGGTGCCCGGTGGCCCGCGCGACGTGCTCCGCTCGGCCACCTTCGGCAGCACGGCGACCCTGGACGGCTTCTTCGTCGACTCCGGGAGCTTCACGATCAGCGCGGTGCGCTCCAGGTGGCCGCGGCCAGCCTGGGCATGGACGCCGCCGCCGTGTTCTACGTCGACGACTACCTGCCGGTCTACTACGAACTCGCGGCCGCGGTCGCGGTGCAGAAGCCGACTGGCGGCTGGAAGGCGAACGCCTTCATGATCTTCGACTACTTCACCCCACCGACTTCAAGTTCGCCGGCATCGACGTCGCCACCAACAAGCCGTGATCGGCCACCGGAATTCCAGCGGTTGGATCTACGACGTCCAGGCGACACCGCGGAGCTTCAAGGCGGACACCTACTACGACCTGTTGCTGGCGGTGAACGGCACGGCGGTCACGCTCAGCGTCGGAGGTTCGCAGGCGCTCTCTTACACCTTCGGCGCCCGTGTGATCAACGGGCAGGCCAACGGGTTGAACAAGGGCATGACCGGGATGGGCTCGAACAACGCCCGGGGCACCTTCGACTCGGTCAGCGTCCGGGTGCTGGCGCCGCAGATGACCTACGACAAGACGACGAACCTGACCACGGGCACCGGCCCGCTGAGCACCCCGCTGAGCGGCACCTGGAGCCGCGGCACCGCCGGGTACGCCGGCACCCCGAGCTCGACCAGCAACGCGCTGGTGCTGGCCAACCTCGGCACCGCTCTGGCCTCGACCTCCTGGCTGGAGGTGACGAGCCTGCTGAAGACCGCGGGCATCGCCGGGATCGCCTTCGACACCTACTCCACCAGCGAGTTCAAGTTCGTCGCTCTGGACGTGGTCGGGCAGCGCGTCGTGATCGGCCACGTCGATCCCCGCCGCGGCTGGGCCATCGACGCGACCATCCCGTGGATCCTGAAGGCGACCAGCAGCTACTCGGTGACGATGACCCTCAAGGGCGCCTCCACGAGCGTCACCGTCGGCGGCCAGTTCGCGGCCAGCTTCGGCTTCAATGGCGGCGTGGTCGACGGTGGCTTCGGGCTCCTGGCCCGCGGCACTTCCGGCACCTTCACCTCCCTGCGGATTCGTTCCAGCGATGTCGCCTTGGCGAGTAGCGGGTCCGCCATCCGGGCCAGTTCGATCGGTCCAGGCAGCGACGAGCCCCCTTGACTGAAGGGCAGCTTCAGGTCGCGCTGGTCGGGGCTCGTAAGTATTGGACCGACCGAGGGGCGTCGACCCCGCTCCTGGCCCAGGTCAGGGTGGTGCTCGCGGACCTGCCCGGTGACCTGCTCGCGCGGATCGACCTCGACACCGAGAACCCGGCCACCCCCGCCAGCGCAGAGGTGCCCGCGAGCGCGGAGATCCCGGCCTCTCCGGCGGTTCGGGGCCGTGATCTCCGTTGACAGCGATGCCGCCGGCTGGGGCTGGAGCCGGTTCGACCTGATCCGGGTGCTCGCCCACGAACTCGGGCACCTCCTCGGCCAGGGCCACTCGGACACCGGCGTGATGCTGGACGTCCTCGACCCGAAGGCCGTGGGCACCGATCCCGACGTGCCCGACCCCGAGGTGCCCGACCCTGAGCCCCAAGTCACCCAACCTGGGGGCGGGGGACGCCCGTCAACTGAGCAGCCAGCCCCGGGCTCAGTCGACGTCCCCCCGCTGGTTCGCCCACGCCCCGAGGTCCCGCCAGCGGACCCCACTGAGGGGCCCACTGAGGTTCCTCCGGTCGGCTCCGAAGGCGGTTCCTCCACCGCCCCGGTGCCTTCCGGAGGCGGGGGCGACCGCACCCCGCAAGACCCGGGTGCCGCTGCCGCCGTCTCCCCCTGGGTGTGGCTGGGCTCGGGGACGCTGGGCTGGATGGTGCTGATCGTGGGCGTCACCCTGTGGCGTCGCCGTCTGTCCGCAGTGGGCCCGGTTACGCTGCTCGCGTGACCCGGACCGCACCGCGCCTCGCAGGGCTGTTGACCGCCCTGCTGCTCACTGCCTGCAGCGTGCCCGCACCGTCGCCCTCGCTCAGCCCATCAATCGATCCCGAACTTGCCCGGCGGGCCGCCTGCGCCGGCGCGGTGCAGGGCGTGGTGGACGCCGTCCGGCTCTTCGTCGAGCCGTACAACGTCACCCAACCGTCGGCGACGCCGTCCACGACAACGTCTCCAACGGCGTCCCCGACACCGGGCGAGGTCGACATCCAGTCCTCCCTGGAGCAGGCGCAGCGGACGATCCGGGCCAACAAGTGTGACGAGAAGGATTTCACCACCGACCTCGAACTGCGGCTGGCCGGTGTGACCACCCGCGGCCCGGTGGCGGGAGCGGTGCTGCGCCGGCTCTCAGCCGGCATGACCGGACAGATCGGGGAGCAGGTCGGGGTGATCGAGGTGGCCATCGGGGATGACCTGGCCCTCGTCATCTCCCGGGCACCGGCCGGCGCCACCCTGATGCTGCCCGCGGGCACGGTCAAACTCAGTGAACCGTTGGTGCTGTTGGACGGGGTGATCATCGTGGGTGCCGGACGATCAGCCACCGTCCTGACCACGAGCGCTGCGGACGCGGGGATCTTCGTGCTCACCGCCGACCTGGTCTCGATCAACGACCTGACCCTGCGCCGGGTGGGTAAGGCGATCGGCTCGGGCATCGTGACCGGGCCCCAGGCCGTGCTCAGTCTTTCCTCGGTCCGGGTGCTGGGGGCTCGCGCCGGCAAGGACAACCAGGGCGGCGCGGGCGTGCAGTTGAGCGCCGAGGGCTCCCAGGCCGCCGGTCGAGGCACCACGCTGGAGGTGACCGACTCGATCTTCGAAAACAACGCGTGGACGGGCATCGCCGCCAGCGGCGGTCATCGGGTGAGCATCGTCAGTTCGCGGTTCTCCAACAACAAGCAGTGCGGGATCTGCTTTCTCGACGGCAGCGAGGGCTCAGTCAGCGGGAGCCGCTTCGAGCGCAACGGGATCGGGGTCGCGGTGATCGGCGACGCCACCCCGACGATCGCCAACAACCGGATCACCGCGGGGGACGTCGGGATCCAGAGCAGTGGCACCGCCCGGCCCAGCATCGATCGCAACACGATCAGCGGGTCCACCCGGGCGGCCGTCATCTACACCGACAAGGCGGCCGGCACCCTGGGTCACACCACCTGCCAAAAAGTCCGCTACGGCATCGTGCTGGGCCGCAGCAGCGTGCCGACCCTGATCGACAACACGTGTTCGCTGGTGCGAGGCGGGGAATCGTGACTGGCGGCCGAGAAGCGTTGCGGGCACAATAGGGCCAACTCCACCGAAGGCTGAGCGTGCAGGGGAAGGCATAACTCAGCTGATGGGGGAGACCGATGGACCGCACTCAAGGAGTCGTCCAGATTCATTCGGCGCCGTCCGCACTGCTCCCACACGTGGAGTGGGCCGTGGGTGGCGCCTGTGGCATGCCCGTGCACTTCCACTGGGCAGATCAGCCCGCCGAGCGGGCCAGCAAGCGCGCCGAGTACGCCTGGAGCGGCCCGATCGGCACCGCGGCAAAGATCGCCAGCGCGCTGAAAGGCTGGCAGCGGCTCCGGTTTGAGGTGACCGAAGAGCCCACCGCCGACTCAGAGGGCGTCCGCTACGCCTACACCCCAACGCTTGGGGTGTTCACCGGCGCGATGGGCCGCCACGGGGACATCTACGTCCACGAAGAGCGGCTGAAGAAGGCCATGGTCACCGCAGCACTCGGCGGTGAGTCCTTGGCGGACGCGTTGGACGCCCTACTGGGCACCGCCTGGGATGCCGAACTGGAGACGTTCCGGCATGCCGGGGACGGAGTTCCGGTCCGCTGGCTGCACCAGGTGGTCTAGCCACAAGCAGAGCAACGCCCCGGAACCCTGAGGTCTCGGGGCGTTGCTGTGTCTTCTCAGCGGGCGAACTTGTCAGCGAGTGACGTTCTGGTTGGTCACCGCGATCGCCACGTTATGGCCGCCGAAACCGAACGAGTTGTTGATCGCGGCCAGGTCGCCCTCAGGCAGGTCCCGGGCCACGTTCGCGGCCACATCGATCGGCAGGTCGGGTTCGGGATCGACCAGGTTGATCGTCGGCGGGATCCGACGGTGGTAGAGAGCCAGGGTGGTGGCGATGGTCTCGAGTGCTCCGGCGCCACCGAGCAAGTGTCCGGTCATCGACTTCGTGCTGGTGACCACCACGTTGTCGGTGGCAGCGCCGAGCGCGGTGCGGATCGAGCCGGCTTCGGTCATGTCGCCCTGGGGGGTCGAGGTGCCGTGCGCGTTGACGTGCCGGATGTCGCTGGCGGCCAGACCGGAATCCTTCAACGCCTTCAGCATCGCGGTCGATTGGCCCGCGCCGCTGGGGTCGGGCTGCACCATGTCGTGGCTGTCGGCGGTGATCCCGGCCCCGGCGATGGTGCCGTAGATCTTGGCCCCGCGGGCCAGCGCGCTTTCCAGGGTTTCGATCACCATCACGGCGGCCCCTTCACCCATGACGAAGCCGTCACGGCCGCGGTCCCACGGACGCGAGGCGCCTTCGGGATCGTCATTACGCCGACTCAGCGCGTGCATCTGAGCGAACGCGGCGATCGGCAGCGGATGAATCGTCGCCTCACAGCCACCGACGACGACCAGGTCGGCCCGTCCGAGACGAATCATGTCCAAGCCCAGCGAGATCGCCTCGTTGGACGAGGCGCAGGCCGACACGGGCGCGTGGACGCCGGCCTTGGCGTGCACCGACAGGCCCACGTTCGCGGCCGGGGCATTGGCCATCAGCATCGGGATGGTGAACGGGCTGACCCGACGGGCGCCCTTGTCGCGCTGCAGGTCCCAGTTGCCCAGCAGGGAGTGCAGGCCGCCGATGCCGGAGGCCAGAGAGACGGCCACCCGCTCCGGGTCGAGGTCGTTGTCGCCCTCCCAGGAGAAGCCGGCATCTTCCCAGGCTTCCTTGGCGGCGATCATCGCCATCTGCGTCGAGCGATCGAGGCGGCGGGCCTGCACCCGCGGGATGACGTCCCCCGGGTCGACCATCGCGGTGGCGGCGAACTTGACCGGGAGTTCGTCGACCCAGGCCTCGGTGATCAACCGCACGCCGGAGCGTCCGGCCAACATTCCGGCCCAGGTGGACTCCAGGTCGCCGCCCAGTGGCGTGGTTGCGCCGAGTCCGGTGATGACAACGGTGGTCATGGTTTTTCTCCCAGTCGATGGTGGGTGTGAAGGGCTTACCAGAGCCCCGGATCGCGGATGACGGGTGGAGGGATGGCCCGAGGACCGCCTCCCGGTGACTCCGGAAGGCGGTCCGGACGGTTCGTGCGGGCCATTGATCGGCCCACCAGCACGAGCCGACAGGTCAGCTGTGCGACTCGATGTACGCGACAGCGTCGCCGACGGTCTTGAGGTTCTTGGAATCCTCGTCGGGAATCGTCACCCCGAACTTCTCCTCGCAGCCCACGATGATCTCGACCATCGCGAGCGAGTCGACATCGAGGTCATCGACGAACGACTTGTCCAGCTGAACGTCCTCAACCGGCACGCCGGCGACGTCGTTGACGAGTTCGGCGAGGGAAGCGCGGATCTCTTCGGTGGTTGCCATGTATTTCTCCTTTTGTTGCGGTCTGAATCCGAGGGTTCTCGGAAAACTGGAAGGGTCAGGGAAGGGTCACGACTTGGCCGGCGTAAACCAAGCCAGCGCCGAACCCGATGATCAGGGCGGTTTGGCCGCTGCGAGCCTCGCCGCTGGCCAGGACGGCGTCCATGGCCATGGGAACCGAGGCCGCAGAGTTGTTGCCCAGCGTTTTGATCGTGCGGGCCACCACCACGTGCTCGGGCAGCTTGAGCGAGCGCAGGAGGGCGTCGGTGATCCGGTTGTTGGCCTGGTGCGGGATGAACGCGTCCAGGTCCTCGGGGGAGACTCCGGCGGCCTCCAGGGTGGCCTTCGCAGCCTCGGCGATGAAGCCGGTCGCCCACTTGAATACGTCGCGCCCGTTCATCCCCAAGTAGGGCCAGTCTGCGTTCTCGACCGCAGTTGGCCAGTCGGCTGTCTGGTAGATGGCGCCAGCCTGCCCACCGTCCGAACCCCACACGACCGGGCCGATGCCGTTGGTCTCGCTGGGGCCGATCACCGCTGCGCCGGCTCCGTCAGCGAAGATGAAGGCGGTGCCGCGGTCGTTCAGGTTGGTCATCCGGCTGAGTTCTTCGGAGCCGATCACCAGCACGTAGCGCGCCCCGCCCGAGCGGACGAGCGCGTCAGCCTGAGCCACGCCGTAACAGAACCCAGCGCAGGCAGCGGAGATGTCAAAGGCCGCGGCACCGTTGGTGCCGAGCTTGTGCGCCAGGATCGCCGCCAAGCTCGGCGTCTGGTGGAAGTACGAGACGGTGGCCACGATCACGGCATCGATGTCAGCCGCGGCGATGCCCGAGCGCTCAATGGCCAACTTGCCGGCCGCGAACGACATCTGCTCCAGGTCCTCGCCTTCGCCGACCCAGCGCCGCTCGATGATTCCGGTGCGTTGCTGAATCCACTCATCCGAGGTCTCGATGTAGTTGGTCATTTCGTGGTTATCGACCATCCGCGAGGGCGTGTACCCCGCGATGGAGAGAATGCGGGCGAACTCCGCGCCGCTGCTGGGCCGGATCACTGCGCTCACTGAGCAGCCTCTTCCTGATTGTCGATCGGTGCGCCCAACGATTCCACAGCGGAGTCCTGGCCGCCATGCTCGGCCACGAATGCCCGTGCGTCGTCGAGTTGGTCGGGGGTGTTCAGGTTGAACAGCGCCGTTCCCTTGAGGTTGCGCTTCGCGATGCCGGTCAGGGTGCCCGCCGGGGTGAGCTCCAGGATGCCGGTCACGCCGAGGCCGGCCATGGTTTCCATGCACAGGTCCCAGCGGACCGGGTTGGCGACCTGACTGACCAACCGCGCCAAGAAGTCGGCCCCGGTCGCCACCACCGTGCCGTCGGCATTGCTCAGCAACCGGGTCACCGGGTCAGCGGTGGTCAGGGTTGCCGCGAGTTCGTCGAGCCTGGCCACGGCCGGCGACATGTGGACGGTGTGGAAAGCGCCGGCGACGCTCAGCTGGATCAGCCGAACCCGAGCCGGGGGATTGGCGCTCAGCTCGGCCAGTTGTTCCACCGTGCCGGCCGCGACGATCTGACCGGAGCCGTTGTTGTTGGCCGGTGTCAGGCCGGCCAGCTCGATGGCGGCCAGCACCTCGTCCCGGTCGCCCCCGACGCAGGCCATCATCGAGGTCGGACGAGCCTTGCTGGCCTCGGCCATCCCTCGTCCGCGCAGAGCCACGAAGGCCATCGCCTCCTGCGCACTGAGCACCCCGGTCAAAGCGGCCGCGGTGATTTCGCCGACGCTGTGGCCGGCCACCACTCCCGCCCTGGCGATTCCGCCGGAGGGGAACAAGGCGGACGCGACGGCGATCCCAGCGGCCACCAGGAGAGGCTGGGCGATGTCGGTTTGGCGGATGGTCTCAGCGTCAGCCTCCGAGCCGTAGCTGGCCAGGTCGATGCCGGCCACCTCCGACAGAGAGGAAACCAGGTCGGCGACGGACGGGTCGGCGAGCCAGGGGGCCAAGAAGCCTGGGGTCTGGGCGCCCTGACCGGGCGCAACGATTGCGAGCACGTTCCTACTCTGGCCTGAAAACGGTCCCGATGGGAGCAAGCCGCGTACGAAAAAGCGACAACGGAATTTGTCAGATGTTCACAACTGCCTGCACGGGAGTCCCCGCGGGTCGCGTCCGCTGGTTGTCTCAGGTGATCAGTCGGCCCAGCGTGATCGACAAACGCAGCACGTAGGAGTCGCGTGAGTTGCCGGGGTGGTAACCGCTGACCTCCTGGATCCGGCGCAACCGGTAGCGGACGGTATTGGGGTGGACGAACACCGCCCGGGCGGTGGCCTCGACCGACCCGTTGTTGTCCAAGAAGGCGATCAGCGTGGGCAACAGGTCGGGGCCGGCGTCCCGCAGCGGTGCGTAGACGTTCTTGGCCAGCGTCCGGCGCGCGTGACCGTCCCCGGCCAGGGCGCGCTCGGGTAACAGATCGTCGGCGGAGACCGGACGCGGGGCGCCGATCCAGGCGTCCGCGGCGCGCATCCCCGACAGCGCCGAGCGGGCGCTCCCGGCGGCTTCGGCCAGGTCGGCAACGATGCTCCCGACCACGATCTGGCCTTCGCCGAAGTAGTCCGACAGCCCGGCGACCGCCTTCACGGCGGCGTCGGGATCAGGAAGCGTCCGCCCAACACCAAAACCAGCCGGTCACCTTGAGGTGCGGCCAGGATGTCGCAGCCCCGATGGGTCGCGGCGGCGCGCAAATCGTCGACCGCCGCGTCGTCGGTTTCCAGCGCGCTGCCGATCGCGACCACGATCCCCGGCGGAGATCGCCAACCCAGGGTGGAGGCCCGCGAGAGCACCGACTCGTCGGTGTCGCCGCGGATCACCGCGTCCACCACCAACGCTTCCAGGCGGGCATCCCAGCCGCCCCGGGCCTCCGCGGCACGGGCGTAGACCACCGCAGCGCCGAAGGCGACTTCGCGGGAGTAGTGGACGATCGCGATGTGCAGGGTGGGTCGATCGCCGCGGGGCAGAAGTCGCTCGATCTGCTGTTCGAGGGTGTCGATCGTGGTGCGGACCAGGTCGACCGTCTGGTGCAGGGTGATCTTGCGCATCAGGGCTCGGGGGGCGGCGTCGAAGATCCCGATCGGGTTCACCTGGTCTCCGCCGCTGGCGAACCAGTCCGCGAAACCGTCGATGCCGGCTCGGGCGACCAGGGTGATCCAGGAGCGGCTCTCGGCATCGAGCCCGCCGGAACCACTGGTGTCGCTCTTCCATCTCGGTCAAAGCCGCCGTGGTCATCTCGGCTGAGGCCGCCGCCAGGCGTCGGGAGATCGCGTTGCGGGTGCGAGCCGCCGGCCACCACGATCGTCCGCTTGCCATGGCCCCCCTGTCGGTGTGCGCTCAGCCTAATGCGCCCGCCCGGGTCGAGGGTCGGCCCGGACGGCTTAGGCTGCTCAAGGTGAGCCCGGTGTTGGATCCTGTTGCCGCCCTGCGCGAGATCGCCTATCTGATGGAGCGGACGCGCTCAGACACCTACCGCGTCCGGGCCTTCCGGCACGCCGCGGACCTGGTCGCTGACCTGTCGAGCGAGGAGCGGGCCGAGCACCAGCGGCAGCGCAGTTGGAGCACCATCCCCGGACTGGGGGCCAGCTCGATCGGGGTGATCGAGCAATCCCTGGCCGGACGGGTGCCCGACTACCTGGCTGCCAAACGGGCCAAAGCTGAGCCGCTGGTGGCGGTCGAGTCACCGCTGCGCGAGCTGCTGCGCGGGGACCTGCACACCCATTCGACCTGGTCCGACGGCGGGGCGTCGGTGGAGGAGATGATGCTCAGCGCGCAGCGGCTGGGGCACGACTACTGCGCGGTCACCGACCACTCGCCCCGGCTCAGGGTGGCCCGCGGGCTCTCGGCTGAGCGGTTGGCCGAACAACTCGCCTTGATCGACGACCTCAATGAGGTGTTGGCGCCCTTCCGGGTGTTGAAGGGCATCGAGGTCGACATCCTCGATGACGGCTCGCTCGACCAGACGCCCTTCCTGCTCAAGCGGCTCGACATCGTGGTGGCCAGCGTCCACTCCAAACTCGCCATGGATTCCGAATCCATGACCCACCGGATGGTCGCCGCCATCGCCAATCCGCGGACGAACGTTCTCGGCCACTGCACCGGACGGCTGATCACCGGCGAGCGCGGCACCCGCGGGCAGAGCCAGTTCGACGCCGAAGTGGTCTTCGAAGCGGCTCGGATGTTCAACGTGGCGGTGGAGATCAACTCCCGCCCCGAGCGCGAGGATCCGCCGATGGACCTGCTCATGCTGGCCAACGAGATCGGGTGCCTGTTCAGCATCGACACCGACGCCCATGCCCCCGGGCAGCTGGAATTCTTGTCCTACGGCGCGGTGCGTGCCTCCCAGGCGGGGGTTCCAGCCGAGCGGATCGTGACCACCTGGCCGCTGCACCGATTGCTGGAGTGGGCCAACGCCTGACCGGCGAGCTTGCGGATCGGCGACCTCCCGGGCGCACCGCCGGACTCGTCCGTTGCTTGGACGGACCCGCCAAGCGGCTGACTGGGGGAGGGGTGGGAACCGTCCTCACCGGGGCCTGAGGAGCAGGGCAGTTCCGGCTGACTGGGGTCGATGCGTCCCAGCGCTCGACACAATTTCGCTGACAAGGTGTGACTCGGGTGCGTTTAGGGGGCAGGATGGGGGGCGACCCGCGGGTCTGCCTTTGCGATGCCCTCTGAGGGGTCGCCCGGCGGGCCGGACTCACGAGAAAGGACACCTAGTGGCTAAGAGCGAACCGGCCGGCCCGATCCTCAACGGACTGCCCACCAACTTGCCGGACATCGACTCCGAGGAGACCGCCGAATGGCTGGAATCCCTCGACGGTCTGATCGACGAGGGTGGCCGGAACCGGGCGCGGTACGTGATGCTCAAGCTGCTCGAGCGCTCCCGCGAACGGCACCTGGGGGTGCCGTCCCTGACCGTGACGGATCACGTCAACACGATCGCGCCGGAGAAAGAGCCTTGGTACCCCGGCGACGTCGACGTGGAGCGCCAGTTCCGTCGTTTGCTGCGCTGGAATGCCGCCGTGCTGGTGCACCGCGCGCAGCGTCCCGGCGTCGGTGTGGGCGGTCACATTTCGTCCTTCGCCTCCTCGGCCACCCTGTACGAAGTGGGGTTCAACCACTTCTTCCGCGGTAAGGATCACCCCGGCGGCGGCGACCAGATCTTCTTCCAGGGCCACGTCGCGCCCGGCATGTACGCCCGCGCCTTCCTCGAGGGTCGCCTCGATGAGGCCGACCTGGACGGTTTCCGCCAGGAGAAGAGCCACGTGGTCGACGGCAAGGTGCGCGCGCTGCCTTCCTACCCGCACCCGCGGCAGATGCCTTCCTTCTGGGAGTTCCCGACCGTGTCGATGGGTCTGGGCCCGATCGGCGCGATCTACCAGGCGCAGTTCAGCAAGGCATGCACAACCGCGGCCTCAAGGACACCTCGCAGCAGCACGTCTGGGCGTTCCTCGGCGACGGCGAGATGGACGAGGTGGAGAGCCGCGGCGCTCTGCAACTGGCGGCCTACGAGGGTCTGGACAATCTGACCTTCGTCGTGAACTGCAACCTGCAGCGCCTGGACGGCCCCGTCCGCGGTAACGGCAAGATCATGCAGGAGCTGGAAGGGTTCTTCCGCGGCGCCGGCTGGAACGTGATCAAGGTTGTCTGGGGTCGTGGCTGGGATCCGTTGCTGGCGGCCGACCGCGACGGCGCCCTGGTCAACGTGATGAACAACACCCCCGACGGCGACTACCAGACGTTCCGGGCCAACGACGGCGACTATGTGCGGGAGCACTTCTTCGGACGCGACCCGCGGGTGGCCAAGATGGTCGCCGACTGGGATCCGGAGCGGATCTGGAAGCTCACCCGCGGCGGCCACGACTACCACAAGGTGTACGCGGCCTACCACGCCGCGATGGAGTTCACCGGCGCCCCGACCGTGATCCTCGCGCACACCATCAAGGGCTACTTCCTGGGCACCCACTTCGCTGGCCGGAACGCGACCCACCAGATGAAGAAGATGGCGCTGGACGACCTGAAGTCCTTCCGCGATCGACTGGAAATGCCGGTCACCGACGCCGTCCTCGAGGCCGATCCGTACCGTCCGCCCTACATCCGCCCCGACGCCAAGGACGAGCGGATCCAGTACGTGATGGAGCGCCGCAAGGTGCTGGGCGGCTCGCTGCCGGAGCGTCGCCTCACCGCCAAGCCGATCAAGCTCCCCGACGATTCGGCCTACGCCGCGGTGAAGAAGGGTTCGGGTCAGCAGCAGATCGCCACCACCATGGCGTGGGTGCGGCTGCTCAAGGACCTGATGCGCGACAAGGCGTTCGCGCCGCACGTGGTGCCGATCATCCCCGACGAGGCGCGCACCTTCGGCATGGACTCGTTCTTCCCGACGATCAAGATCTACTCCCCGCACGGCCAGACCTACACCCCGGTCGACCACGAGCTGATGCTCGCCTACCGCGAGGCGCGGACGGGGCAGATCCTGCACACCGGCATCAACGAGGCCGGCTCCGTGGCGGCGTTCCAGGCCGTCGGCAGCTCCTACTCGACGCACGGCGTGCACATGGTGCCGATCTACATCTTCTACTCGATGTTCGGCTTCCAGCGCACCGCCGACAGCATCTGGGCCGCTGCCGACCAGTTGTCCCGCGGCTTCCTGATCGGCGCCACCGCCGGACGCACCACCTTGACCGGTGAAGGCACCCAGCACATGGACGGGCACAGCCACATGATCGCGGCCACCAACCCCGGTGTGGTGTCCTACGACCCGTGCTACGCCTACGAGATCGCGCACATCATGCAGGACGGTCTGCGCCGGATGTACGGGGAGAACCCCGAAGACATCATTTACTACATGACCGTCTACAACGAGCCGATCGTGATGCCGGCCGAGCCGGCGAACGTCGATGTCGAGGGCATCCTCAAGGGCATGTACCTGCTCAAGGAAGGATCGATGGAGGGGGTCAACCCCGACGCTCGACGCGCGCAGTTGCTCGGCTCCGGCGTCGGTGTCCCGTGGGCCTTGGAGGCGCAGGAGATCCTCAAGCGTGACTGGGGCATCGTGGCGGACGTGTGGAGCGTCACCTCGTGGACGGAGTTGCGTCGCGACGGTCTGGCCTGCGACGAGCACTCCTTCCTGTACCCCGGGGAAGAGCAGCGCGTGCCGTTCGTCACCCAGAAGCTTCAGGGCCGCCCTGGTCCGGTGCTGGCCGTGTCGGACTCGATGCGTCAGGTGCAGGACCAGATCATCAACTGGGTGCCCGGGGAGTTCCACTCCTTGGGTGCCGACGGGTTCGGCTTCTCCGACACGCGGGCTGCGGCACGCCGGTTCTTCCACATCGACGGGCCGTCCATGGCGGTGCGCACGCTGCAGGTGCTGGCCAAGAACGGCGAGATCGATCCGTCCTGGCCGCTCCAGGCCGCGGAGCGGTACCGGTTGCTCGACGTCAACGCCGGTTCCTCCGGGAACGTGGGCGGGGACTCCTAAATCACGTCTGGGACGGCTGCTGACGTTCAAATCCGCTAGATGGCTTCGGTAGGAGTCGGATTTCTGGCAGGCTTGGGGTTCAGCGTCAGCGCCGTCCGAATGGGGGAAAGTGTGGGAACCACGGCCAAGCCGGGGAAGGCAGGAGCCGAAGCCGGCGCTGCCCTAGGGATGACACCGGGGTTGGTGGTCCAGGAGTTGGGTTGGGACGAGGACGCCGATGAGGCGGTCCGTACCGCCATCATGGACGCGATCGATGGCGACCTGACCTATGAGGCGTTGGAGGCTGTCGACGTCGTGCTGCTCTGGTGGCGCGACAGTGACGGTGACATCGCCGACGGACTGGTCGACGCGCTGACGGACCTGTCCAGCCGCGGCCATATCTGGCTGATGACCCCCAAGGTCGGACGCGAAGGCCACGTGGACCCGCCAGACCTCGCCGAGGGAGCTCTGACGGCCGGGCTGGCCGTGGCGAATCCGGCAACAGTGTCCAGCGATTGGCTGGCGCAGAAGTTGGTCCGGCCCAAGGGTGCCCGCCGCTGAGCGTGGCCCTTTAGGTCCTTCCTTCGGCACGGAGTCGGGCACGGTGTGTCCATCACAACGTGTCGCCGGGGCGCATAGCTCAGTTGGTTAGAGCACCTCCCTTACAAGGAGGGGGTCGGGGGTTCGAGTCCCTCTGCGCCCACCCGTGTTCGCCCTCGTCGCGGCGACGCAGCCGTCAAGAAACTCCCGCACCGGTCTGGCCGGGGCGGTCTCCGGAATCGACGACGACGAGGTCGACTAAGACATCCAGGGTGCCGGGCGAGACCAGGTCGGTCAGTACGGGTTTCGTCGGCCGATCAGGACAGCCAGCCACGATTATCCTTTCGCAAGCGCGAGCTAACGAAAGGATCGCGTCCGAACCTTTCGTTGCTGCGCTTGTGGCCAAGGTTCTTCCGAGGGCCTGGAACCGTACGCAAGGCTGCGCCTCGATCCTTGCGTAAGGGGTCATCGGCCGCGCGTGACCGTTGTCACACGTTCGAAGTACTGGTGGGACCAGCATCGCGAGGGCCGCACAGGCGGAGCGGAAGGCACCATCGACCGCGGACCAGGGACGCACCTCCACGACGGGGGAGTCGGGTTCGAGCCCCCTAGCCGCCCCGCGCCTCGAGGTCAGGCGAAGTTGACCCCGTAGAGGAGGCCGCTGACGGTGAAGCTGACTCCCGGCACCTCGATGTCGGTGGCGATCAGTTGGAAGCCCAACTCCGTATGCAGGTCGATCGAGGGACGGTTCGCGCTGCTCGCGAAGTACCAGGCCCGGTCGGTGCGCTGCTGCAGCCAACGCAACCGCGCAACGGTCAGCTGTCGACCAACGCCCCGCCTTCGGCATCGAGCATCCACGACCAAGCCGAGCAGGTACCAGCCCTCGGGCATCGCCGAATCCGGGTCGCTGTCGCGGGGAGCAAACCACGCAGCGGTGCCGTACCCAGCGACCCGGCCGTCGACCAGGGCTACGGAGGTGGCACGGTCGTCGGCGTCGAGGCTTCTGCCCAGCGCCTTCTCCCAGGCGGCTTCCTCGCCACCATCGCGCTGCACCGCCAGCGCCACGCAGGCGTCGAGGTGCGCTCGGCTCAGCGGCTCGACGTCAACGGTGACGGCGGTACCGGCTGAGTCGGGTTGGTATTCGGCAAAGAGCGCGCCCACTGGCCCAGACTAAGCTGGTGCTGTTCCCCTGGCGTGCACGGGCTCGTTGCTGATATTCAGCCGAGCCGATCCTCGCTCGAACGGTGTCAACGGCGAGTGTTCCCCCTTGGCGCTCTCGGGTGAGCCTCGGTCGGAGCGTCTCGCCGTCCATCGGCTTCTTTCCTTTGTGGTGTGAGGAGGGGGGACGGCCTGTTGTGCGCACCGATGGGAGCACCGCCGACTTCGCAGTCGGTCGGCGTGGCCGACCAGAGGATTTGTCACAAGCTCGTGAGAGCCTGAGCACCATGGATCCGAACTGGCCGCACTGGGCTGAAGAGCCACCCCCCGATCCCGAGGAGTTCCCGCCCGACGGTGATTTCGACGACGCCGTGAGGTACGTCCGCGGGCTGTCAGCGCTCCTCCCAAGCGGGCGGTGGCTCTCCGGCCCAGCGCTGCGGGAGGCTGCGCTGGGCATTCTACGGACACTCACCGGCCTGGACGATGCCAGTTTCCACCCCGGGCAACTGGAGGCGATCGAGGCTCTGGTCGCGGATCACCGGCGAGCGCTTGTCGTGCAGCGGACGGGTTGGGGCAAGTCGGCGGTCTACTTCATTGCCGCGTTGCTGCAGCGCCGAGCAGGTTTCGGCCCCGCACTGATCGTCTCCCCGTTGCTGGCTTTGATGCGCGACCAGGTGGCCGCGGCCGAGCGTGCCGGGGTCCGGGCGGCGGCGATCAACTCGTCCAATGTCACCGAATGGGGCGACATCGAGCAACTGCTCGACGCCGATCAGGTGGACGTGCTGTTCGTCTCGCCCGAGCGGCTGGTCAACCCACGGTTCCGCGCCGAACAGCTACCTCGACTCGTCCGTTCTGCGGGGCTGTTGGTGATCGACGAAGCACACTGCATCAGTGACTGGGGGCACGACTTTCGTCCCGACTATCGACGAATCCGCGACCTGATCACCCAGTTGCCGACCGGAGTGCCGGTGCTGGCGACGACGGCCACCGCCAACTCCCGGGTGGTCGCCGACGTCGAGGAGCAGATGGCGGCCGGCGGGCATGAGGTGTTCACGCTCCGCGGAGCCCTGGCCCGAGACTCCCTACGTCTCGGCGTGCTCGACCTCGGCACGCCGTGGCGGCGACTGGCCTGGCTCAGCGAACACCTCGACTCCTTGCCCGGCAGCGGCATCATCTACTGCCTCACCGTGGCGGGCGCCGAAGATGCCGCCGAGCTGCTCGCCACCTCCGGTCGACGAGTCTTGGCCTACACGGGACGCACCGACCCCGCCGAGCGACTGGCCGCTGAGGAGGCGCTGAAGCGCAACGAGGTGAAGGCGCTGGTGGCCACCTCCGCCCTGGGCATGGGCTTCGACAAACCCGACCTCGGCTTCGTGGTTCACCTCGGGGCACCGAGCTCCCCGGTCGCCTACTACCAGCAGGTGGGCCGCGCCGGACGCGCCACCGACAGCGCGGACGTTCTGCTGTTGCCCGGCGTCGAAGACCGGGACATCTGGCACTACTTCGCCACCAATGCGATGCCCACCCAAGCCAAGGCGGACGCGGTTCTGGGCGCCCTGGCCCAGGCGTCAGGGCCCCTGTCGGTCGGCGCCTTGGAGGCACGGGTCGACATCAAGCGCAGCCCGTTGGAGTTGCTGCTCAAAGTGCTGGCCGTGGACGGCGCGGTCGAGTTGGTCCGCGGCGGCTGGGCGGGCACCGGGCAACCCTGGGCCTACGACGCCGAGCGCTACCAGCGCATCGCTCAGGCCCGCGTTGCTGAGCAGCAGGCGATGCTCACCTACGAGCACCTCGACGCGTGCCGGATGGCCTTCCTGACCAGCGAACTGGACGATCCGCACTCGGCGCCCTGCGGTCGCTGCGACGTCTGCGCCGGCCCGTGGTACCCGACCGAGGTCACCCTGGCCACCAGTCAGAACGCCCGCCAATCCCTGGATCGGGTCGGTGTGCCGATCGCGCCGCGAGCCTTGTGGCCCACTGGCCTGGATCGTCTCGGGGTGGTCGCCAACGGCGTACCGGTGAAGGGAAAGATCGCCCCGAGCGAGCAACTTGCTCCCGGACGAGTCATCGCCCGCTTGAGCGATCTGGGCTGGGGCGGGGCGTTGCGGGAGTTGTTCGCTCCCGATCAGGACGGGCGGCCCTCCGACGCTGAGGTGCCGGCCGAGTTGGGGCGCGCCTGCCTGCGGGTGCTCAAGGAGTGGCGCTGGGACGAACGCCCGGTGGCGGTGGCCTGGGTCCCGAGTCTGGGGCGGCCTCGCTTGGTGGAGTCGTTGGCCACCGGCATCGCCCAAGCCGGACGGCTCGAGCTCCTCGGGCCGCTGCAGGTGGCCGCGGGCCCCGCACCGGCGGGGTCAGTGAACAGTGCTTTCCGCGTGCGGGATCTGTGGGGGCGGTTCGGCGTTCCTCCTGAGATGGCCGGTCGCCTGGCCGCCCTGAACGGGCCGGTGCTGCTCGTTGATGACCTGGTCGATTCGCGCTGGACGATGACGGTCGCCGGCCGGCTGTTGCGTCTGGCCGGGGCGCGGGCGGTGCTGCCGTTGGCCTTGGCCTCGGTGGGCTAGGCGCTCCGGGGTGCAGCCTGCTGTGCAACATCAGGACAACACCTAGGGGAACATATGTTCTATTACGCTAGTTTTTGTGCTTGTGAGAGACTAGTATTGGGTTATGAATCAGTCGCCTCTGGAGCTTCCCGTGTTGGCCGCGGTGTTGGCTGGGGAGTCGTGGCGGGTGACTGATGAGGCGTTGCTGACCGAGGCGTTGGCGAGGCTGGATGAGGTGTCGCGGGTTCAGGCTGAGTTGTTGGTGTTGTTGGCGGAGGTGGAGCGTCGTGAGGCGGCGGTGCGGGTGTTCTCGATGGATGCCTGGGTGTGGTTGACGGGTTCGAATCGGGTGTTCGCGCGGGCGGCGAAAGGGTTGGTGGCCTCGGCGGTGGGGTTGGTTGCTCGGCCGGTGGTGCAGTCTGCCCTGTTGGGCGGGTTGGTGTCGGTGGAGCAGGCGGCGGTGATCGTGAACGGCCTGAAGACGGTGGAACCCGATCTGGATGCGGAGAGTGTTGGGCGGGTGGCGGAGACGTTGGTGGGGTTTGCGGCTGATTTTGGGCCGACGCCGTTGCGCAGGTTGGTGTCGTATGCGGTGGAGGTGGTGGCGCCGGAGGTGGCGGAGGCTGCTGATTGGCGGTCGGTGGAGCGGGCGGAGCGGGAGGCTCAGCGGTCCCGGTTTCTGGAGGTGAAGCGGGATGTGGAGGGTGTGGTGTGGGTGCGCGGGAAGCTCCCGTCGGCGGTGGGGGAGCAGTTGCAGTTGGTGATCAGTGCGTTGGCGACCAAGAGTCGGGCGGCGGATGCTCTGGTGGGGGTGGAGACCACGTGGGGGCAGGCGTGCGCGGACGGGCTGGCGACGATGCTGGACGTTTTGCCGGGTCGGGGTGGCGCCGGCGATCGGGCAGGATCGGCCCCAGGAGTGATGGTGACGGTGGATTACGACACGCTGGTTTCAGGTGTGGGGGGTCGGGCTGTTGGTGCATTCGGGGGAGCGGGTGACCGCCAGGGAGGCGCGCAGGTTGGCGTGTGATGCGGGTGTTTTGCCGATCGTGATGGGTGGGGAGACGCAGCCGTTGGATGTGGGGCAGGAGCAGCGTCTGTTCACGCATCATCTGCGGCAGTTGTTGATTCGGCGGGATCAGGGGTGTGTGTTTCCGGGCTGTGATCGGCCCCCGTCGGCGTGTGAGGCGCATCATCGGAGGCCGTGGTGGGCTGGGGGGAGAACTGCGTTGTGGAATGCGGCGTTGTTGTGTACGAGGCATCATCATCAGATCGAGCCGGATCCGAACGTTCCGGCGGAGGAGCAGTGGTTGTTGCGGTTGGATTCGCGCGGGTTACCCGAATGGTTGAGTCCGGTCCAGCGGGACGGGACGAGGGCCGTCCGCCAACACCACCGCTTCGCCCGACCGAACGTGGCTAAGGTGACTTCGTGATGCTCACGGTGACATCGACGGCTCCGAACGCGCGCGAGCTGGGCTTCCTGCTGCACAAGCACCCGGATCGGGTGCAGTCGAGCGATCTGCCCCTGGGGACGGCGACAGTGTTCTTTCCCGAAGCCACGGACGAGCGCTGCACAGTGGCGCTGACGCTTCGGGTGGATCCGATCGACCTCGTCCGCTCCAAACGATTCATCGTCGACGGATTGGCGCTCGGGCAGTACGTGAACGATCGCCCCTACGCCGCCTCCTCGTTCCTGGCCGTCGCTTTGGGTCGGGTGTTCGCCACGGCGCTCAAGGGTCGCTGCGACAGCCGTCCGAGCTGGTGAGCCGCGAACTGCCGCTTGAGGTGGTGATCCCGGTCGTGCCCACAGGCGCAGGGCCCGACCTGCCGAGACGGCTGTTCGAACCGCTCGGCTGGCAGGTGACGACCACTCCGGTTCCGCTTGATGACACCCGGCCCGATTGGGGAGACTCGCGTTACGTCCACCTCGTCCTGCGCGGGGAACTGACCCTGGCCGCTGCGCTGAATCAGCTCTACGTGCTGCTTCCGGTCCTCGATGGTTCGAAGCACTACTGGGTCGCTGCCGATGAGGTCGACAAGCTGATCAGGGCCGGAGGCGACTGGCTCCCCAGGCACCCCGAGCAGGAGCTGATCCTCACCCGCTACCTGGCCCGGCAAAGGCCCTACGTCACCGACGCGCTGGAACGGCTCAACGGTGCCGATGACATCACCCTGGAGGTCGCCGACGAGCCCGCAGCCAAGCCCCTGGGCCGGCAACGCCGGGAGGCCGCCATCGACTGGCTCAAGGAAGCCGGTGCCCGGCGAGTGATCGACCTGGGGTGTGGGGAGGGAGCCCTCCTGCGATCCCTGCTCAGCGATGCCTGGTTCACCGAGATTGTCGGGGTGGACGTCTCGGCAACTGCCCTCCAGCGCGCCGAGAAGCGACTCGGGCTTGAGCGGATGGCCGAAACCCAAGGCGGGAGACTGCGCCTTCATCAATCTTCGGCCACCTACCTCGACGACGGACTGGTCGGGTTCGACGCCGTGGTGCTGATGGAAGTCCTTGAGCATCTCGACCCTGAACGCGTGATCGATCTGGAGCGGTCCCTGTTCGGCCACGCCCGACCGGATCGGGTCATCGTGACCACTCCGAACGCTGACTACAACCCTCGCTACGGATTGGTCGATCAGCTCCGCCACCCCGACCATCGCTTCGAGTGGTCCCGACACGAGTTCGCGGCGTGGGCGTCCCGGATCAGGGCCGAGCACGGCTACCAGGTCGAGCTTCGCGGTGTCGGCGAGGTGGACCCCGACGTGGGCCAGCCCACCCAGGCCGCGATCTTCACCCGGGAGGTTGGGCATGGCTGAACTGGCAATACCCGAACTGGCGCTGGTCGCCCTGGTCGGCGTCTCAGGAGCAGGCAAGAGCACCTTCGCCGCCGCTCACTTCGGGCCCTTCGAAGTCCTCTCCAGTGACCACTTCCGTGGGTTGGTGGCCGATGACGTGAATGACCAAGCCGCCACGACGGACGCCTTCGACGCGCTGTTCTACGTGGCCGGGAAGCGGCTGCAGGCGGGTCGCCTCACCGTGGTCGACGCCACCCACGTGCAGGCCTCGGCTCGCAAAGCTCTGGTCGCGCTGGCCAAGGCACACGATGTTTTGCCGGTGGCGATCGTGCTCGACGTGCCCGAAGGTGTGGCATTGCGCCGAAACCGCTCCCGAACCGACCGGACGGTGAGCGATGCCGTCGTGCGCCGTCAGGCCGATCAGCTTCGACGCGGCCTGCGCGGACTGTCCAGCGAAGGCTTCCGTGTCGTGCACGTGCTGGCCGGGGAGCAGGAGATCGCGCAGGCCACATTGATCCGCGAACACGTATTGAACGATCGCCGAGACCAGACTGGTCCCTTCGACGTGATCGGTGACGTTCACGGCTGCCGCTCCGAACTGGAGACTCTGCTCGGCGCCCTGGGCTATCAGCTGATCCGCGACCACCAGGGCCGCGCAGTTGATGCGACGCACCCTGAAGGAAGGCGGGTCATCTTCCTCGGCGACCTGGTCGACCGTGGGCCCGACACCCCCGGGGTCCTGCGGCTTGCGATGGGGATGACCGCCGCCGGCCATGCGCTGGCCGTACCTGGAAACCACGAACACAAACTGATCCGTGCCCTTGGCCGGAGCCAGGTAACCCCGACGCACGGGCTGGCTGAAACACTCGCGCAACTCGCAGCCGAAACGCCGGAGTTCCGGCAGGCGGTGCGCGACTGGTGTTACAGCCTGGTCTCCCATCTGGTGCTCGACGAAGGGCGTTTGGTGGTGGCGCACGCCGGCTTGAAGGAGGCCTATCACGGTCGCAGTTCGGGTCGCGTACGTTCGTTTGCCCTGTACGGCGACACCACCGGTGAAACCGACGAGTACGGGCTCCCCGTCCGCTACCCCTGGGCCAACGAGTACCGCGGAAGGGCCATGGTGCTCTACGGGCACACGCCAACACCGACCCTCGATTGGGTCAACAACACGCTCTGCCTAGATACCGGCTGCGTCTTCGGTGGCAAGCTCAGCGCCCTTCGCTACCCGGAGAAGGAGACCGTCCAGGTCGATGCCGAGCAGGTCTGGTACGAACCGATCAAGCCGCTGATCCCCGCGACCCCTGCCCGTGGTCCCGACGACCTCCGGCTCGACGACGTGGTCGGACACCGGGTGATCGAGACGACCCACCAAGGACGGATCACGGTCCGCCCCGAACAGGCTGCCGGTGCGCTGGAGGTGATCAGCCGGTTCGCGCTGCACCCTCGCTGGCTGAGGTATCTGCCTCCCACGATGGCCCCCGCCGCGGCGTCCGCCCGTTCGGACTACCTCGAACACCCTGACGAAGCCTTCGCCGACTACGCCGCTCGTGGGGTGCGAGAGCTGATCTGCGAAGAGAAACACATGGGGTCGAGAGCGGTGCTGCTGCTCTGCCGGGACGCCGCGGTCGCAGCACAACGCTTCGAACGCGACCGCCGGCGAGACAGGCGTGCTGTACACCCGCACCGGGCGCTCCTTCTTTCCCCGCGACCTGACCGAGGAACTGCTTTCCAGGTTGCGGATTGCTTGCGATCGCGCGGGGTTGTGGTCCGAGCTCGACACTGACTGGCTGTTGCTGGACGGCGAGCTGCTGCCTTGGTCGGTGAAAGCCGAGGGGCTGCTCAAAGAGCAGTACGCCTCGGTTGCCGCCGCAGCGACAGCGGCGCTCTCCGCCGAGGACGCTGCGCTCACCCCAGGCTCGCGGGCGAGGTTTGCCGCTGGAAGCCGAGCAAGCAGCCGTCAGGGGGCGGAGGGCCGAGGCGGAAGGCTTCCGGACGGCCTATCGACGCTACGTCTGGCCGACCCGCGGGTTGGACGGGGTCCAATTCGCGCCGTTCCAGGTCCCTCGCCTCACAGGGCCACAGCTGGGAAGAGCGAGACCACCATTGGCACCTTGGGCTCGCGGATCGCCTCGCCGAGGCCGACCCAGAACTCCTCCGCGTGACCCGCCGGCTCGTCGTGGATCCGACAGACCCCGACTCGCGGGAGGCGGCAGTGCGGTGGTGGACCGACCTCACCGAGGCCGGCGGTGAGGGCATGGTGGTGAAACCCGTGGCCAACCTGACGAAGACTCCGAAGGGCCTCCTCCAACCGGGGGTCAAGGTGCGCGGACGGGAGTACCTCCGCCTGATCTACGGCCCGGAGTATCTGCAGCCCCAGCACCTGGAGCGGCTGAGGCGTCGCAGCTTGGGCCTGAAACGTTCCCTGGCGCTGCGCGAATACGCCCTGGGGTTGGAAGCCTTGCGCCGCAGCGTGGCGGGGGAGCCGCTGTGGCGGGTGCATGAGGTCGTGTTCGCGGTGCTCGCCCTGGAAGCCGACCCGGTCGATCCTCGCCTGTAGAGTGGTCGGCTGTGACCGCCGCTGACCTGCTAGCCGACCTGTACGTCCTGGATCGCACCATGAAGTCGATCGAGGCCGTCCTTGATCCTGCCGCCAAGCAGGTGGAGATCGCTGCCCTCGAAGAGGAAGCCGCAGCCCCCGACCTGTGGAACGACCAGGACAACGCCCAGCGGGTCACCTCCAAACTGTCCCGCTTGCAGGCCGAAGTCGACCGGCTCACCGCCCTGCGCGGACGCGTCGACGACATCGCCATCCTGGTCGAACTGGCCGAAGAGGAGAACGACCCTGCCACCCTCGCCGAGGCCGCCAAGGAGCTCAAGACCCTGAGCGCCGACATGGCCGCCCTCGAGATCCGCACCCTGCTCGCCGGCGAGTACGACCAGCGCGACGCCCTGATCACCATTCGCTCCGAGGCGGGCGGGATCGATGCGGCCGACTTCGCCGCCATGCTGCTCCGGATGTACCTGCGTTGGGCCGAGCGTCACGGCTACTCCACCGAGGTCTACGACACCTCCTTCGCCGAAGAAGCCGGGATCAAGTCGGCCACGTTCACCATCCGGGAACCCTTCGCCTACGGCATGCTGTCGGTCGAGCAGGGCACCCACCGCCTGGTGCGAATATCGCCGTTCGACAACCAGGGCCGCCGCCAAACGTCCTTCGCCGGGGTCGAGGTCCTCCCCGTCACCGAAGAGACCGACCACATCGACATCCCGGAAGCTGACATCCGGGTCGACGTCTTCCGCTCCTCGGGCCCCGGCGGCCAGAGCGTGAACACCACCGACTCCGCCGTCCGGATCACCCACCTGCCCACCGGCGTGGTGGTCTCCTGTCAGAACGAGAAGTCTCAGCTGCAGAACAAAGCTGCCGCCCTGCGGGTGTTGCAGTCGCGGCTGCTGGAGCGCGCCCGCGCCGAGAAGGAAGCCGAGATGCGCGGGCTCAAAGGCGACGGCGGGAACTCCTGGGGTTCGCAGATGCGCTCCTACGTCCTCCACCCCTACCAAATGGTCAAGGACCTGCGCACCGACTTCGAAGTCGGCAACCCCGACGGGGTCTTCGACGGCGACATCGACGGCTTCCTCGACGCCGGCATCCGGTGGCGCCGGCAGCAGGGCGAGCGCTGACCGAGCGCTGGCAGGGCGCTGACCGAGCGTGGCAACTCGTGATCGGCGAGTAAGTCGCCTAGACTCCCTCACGGTCGGCTGAGTTTTTCTCAGGAACTTCCCCTTTATCGCCTAGCCCGGCCCTTGGAACCATCGTGATCAGATTCGAAGACGTCTCGAAGACCTATGAAGGTCAGCAGCGGGCTGCTCTGAGCGGAGTGAACGTCGAGATCGAGAAGGGCGAGTTCGTCTTCTTGGTCGGCAGTTCGGGCTCCGGCAAGTCAACCTTCCTGCGGCTGGTGCTCAGGGAGTACCGACCCACCCAGGGCCGCATCTTCGTCGCCGGCAAAGACCTCGGACGCCTACACAGCTGGAAGATCCCGGCCCTGCGCCGACAGATCGGCACCGTGTTCCAGGACTTTCGCCTGCTGCCCGGCAAGACCGTGACCGAGAATGTCGCCTTCGCCCTGCAGGTCATCGGCAAGCCGAACTCCCTGATCCGCACGCTGGTTCCCGAGACCTTGGAGTTGGTGGGCCTCGAGGGCAAGGGCGAACGCCTGCCCGAGGAACTCTCCGGCGGTGAGCAGCAGCGAGTAGCGATCGCCCGCGCCTTCGTGAACCGGCCGGCGATCCTGATGGCCGACGAACCGACCGGCAACCTCGACCCGACCACCAGCGTGGGGATCATGAAACTGCTGGATCGGATCAACCGGACGGACACCACCGTCCTGATGGCGACCCACGACGCGACGATCGTCGACCAGATGCGCAAACGGGTGATCGAGCTGGAGGCCGGCGCGGTCGTCCGTGACCAGAGCAAGGGTGTTTATGGCTACCAGTGAGCGCTATCGGATCAGCGACCGCGGAGGGGAGGGCTGATGCGTCACACACTGCGCGAAACGTGGTCCGGCCTTCGCCGGAACCTGTCCATGACGCTGGCCGTGATCGTCACGATGTGGGTCTCACTGACCCTGTTCGGCGTCGGACTCCTCGCTACCCAGCAGGTGGACCTGTTGAAGGGCCGCTGGTACGACAAGATCGAGATCACCACCTTCCTGTGCACGGCGGACTCCCGCGGCAAGAACTGCGAGCCCGGCGCCGAGGCCACCCAAGCCCAGAAGGACGCCATCCAGGCAACCCTGGCGAACAACCCCGAGGTGGCGCAGGTCTACTACGAAAGTAAGGCCGAAACCTTCGAGGACTTCAAGAAGGTCTACCAGGATTCCCCGATTCTGGAATCCATGACGGTCGACATGATGCAGGACTCGTTCAGGGTGAAGCTGAAGAATCCTGAGCAATACGAGGGAGTGGTCTCAGCCGTTTCAGGAATGCCGGGGTGCAACTCGTTCCAGGACCTCCGGGAGTATTTGAATCCGCTCTTCGAGTGGCTCAATCTGGCCAAGTGGGCCACCATCGTCGCCTCGGCGCTGCGGCTGTTGGCGGCGGCGCTTCAGATCGGCAACACCATCCGCATGGCCGCGTTCTCACGTCGCCGGGAGTTGGGGATCATGCGTCTGGTGGGCGCCTCCAACTGGTACATCATGCTGCCGTTCCTGCTGGAGTCGTTGGTGGCCGCGCTGGGTGGCGCCCTGTTGGCCTGCGGGTCGCTCGGGTCCCTGCAGCAGTTCCTGATCATCGATAAGGCTCAAGCTGCCATCAAGACTATCCAGTGGATCGACTGGACTCACGTGGGGATGACCATGCTCGGGGTTGTGCTCGTGGGGGTCGTTCTTTCTATCATTCCTACATTGATCGCTACCCGTAAGTACTTGCGGGTCTGACCGTTGACCGACCGATTGGGGTCCTCCATCGTGCACCAGGTGACTTCCTCCACCTGTCCAGCTCACGCGACACCGCCGACGCGCGGCGTTGCGCAGCGCGCCCGCTCCTGGGCGCTGCGACTGGGTGTTGGGCTGCTCTGCGTCGGGCTGACCTTCGGGGTTGGCGCCTCCACCTCGACGGCAGAAAGTCTGAATGATCGCGCCGACGAGATTCGTAAGGCGCTGGTCGAGACAAAGAAAGACATTTCGTCGGCCCAGGATTCCGTCTCGGACGCCACGACCGAATTGCAGAAGTCGCAGGCGCTATTGGCCAAAGCCAAGCGCAAACTCGCGGCCGTTTCCGATCAGTTAGCCTCGATCTTTCATGTGGCCGGGTTGGGTGGTTGTGACGGCTTGAGGATCACCGTGTTGGTCTGATTTTGCTGGGTGGGTGTGACAGTTTCCCGGAGGTGGCTCCGGTGGGTGGGGGTTTCCAGGGTCCCGGTGGGTGTTTCGGCTTGTCGGGGCAGGGTCAGGTCGGTAGATCAGGTGCTGTCCAGGATGGTGAGGGCGGTCAGAGCGGCGGTGAGGAGCGTCACCCATGGGTGGTGGCCGGCGTAGCGGAGCCGGATCTGGCGGCCGCCGCGGACCAGGGCTGCGGGGATGGTGTAGAGCCGGTAGCGGAGCCGTTTGGGTTCCCAGCGGCGGGCTGGCTGGTCGGCCAGGGCGAGGAGTTGCATCCAGGCGGTGAGTTCGCTGGCCAGCTGCACGATGGCGCACCAGATCTGGTTTTGCGCGAACGAGTACAACGGCAGGTTGGTGAGTCCGGTGTCTTTGGCGAGCCGGATCCGGTCCTCGCAGCGGGCTCGCCGGCGGTGGCGTAGTTCGAGGTCGGCGAGTTGTCCGTGGGTGGTGTTGGTGGCGAACGCGGTGATCCGGTGGCCGTCAATGTCGGTGATGGTGAGTTGGGCGCCGGGATGTGGGCGTTCTTTCCGGATGATGACCCGCATCCCGGGAGGCCAGCCTTTCAGGTCGAGTAGTCCGGTGAGTTCGGCGACCCAGGCGCCGTCGCGGGGTTGGCGGTCGGCGTCGTAGGCGGGGGCCCACACGGTGGCGGGGATTTTCTCGATCAGGGTGCCGGCGTCAGCCGGGAGGGTGAATCCGACCGAGTACTGCACCCGTTGACCGGTGAGCCAGTTGAGTAGTTGGTGGCTGTGGCCGGCGCCATCAACCCTGACCAGCACCCTTTTCCCGGGTCGCTGGGCGGGTAGGCCGGGCAGTTGCTGGAACGCTTGCCGTAGGGCGGTGATGTGGTCGGCGGCCGTGTTCGAGCCGGCGTTGCCTGGTCGGAGCAGGATTCCCAACGGTTCCCCGGTGCCGTCTTGGCCGTGGTCGACGAACACGCATAGCGGGTGGAACCCGTAGCCCTTCTTGAACGTCGGTTTGGCGTTCTCCTTGTCCGAATGTGCCGTCACCAACGTGGCGTCGACGTCGATGACCAACGGTTGCTGCACGGTCGCCTCATGGTTGGGGGCATGCTCACCAGCCAACCTCCACGCCCGGGACCGGGCCTCCGCCCGGGCAGTGCCGATGGCCGTCAACACCGTGGGGGCATCACTGGCGAGCAGGCTGATCAGCCGGGAGATGGTCGGGTCAGAGGCCACCTTCCCGTAGACGGCCGGCTCGGACCGGAGCAGGGCAACATCAGCCAGGCAGTCCCCACCCAGGGCGAGGCTGATCGCCAGATCGGACACAATCTTGCCCGGATCGTGGGTCGCGAACGGTTTGCGCCACCGCGACAACGCCGTCGACAAACCCCGGGTGAGGCCAGTCACCACCGCCGTCTTCGTGAGCAGCAGGCCACCGGCCTGACCCACCACCCGGGTGGCTCCGGCGTCGTGGCGGGGTTGGGGATAGGCGGCGGTACGCTTCATGTTGAAAGTGCTTCCTTACGCGTGGGTGATTGGGACTTCGACAATCACATTCTCCCAAGCCGGAAGCACTTTCGCTGTTCAAACCCCCGAGTCAGACCCCACCCTCATGAAAGCGCGAGGTTAGCCGAAGCGAAGGCTCGCGATGCTGCGACGGCCGTGCGTTTAGCCACGGCCCGGGAGAAGTTGGCAACAGCGAAGCAAGCGGTTATCGACGGTGAGGCGGACGTTCGGGCTCAGTACGACCTCATCGGTGAGGCCGTCCGGGAGGCCTACCAACAGCGAACCCCGCTGGTCGGACTGTCGGTGGTCTTCGACGCCGACTCGACGGCTGACCTCTCCCAGAGGCTGCAATGGTCCACCACCATCTTCGACAGTTCGTCGGCTCAGATGGATCGGCTGCAGGAGATGCAGATCGCCCTCGGGCCGCCAAGGTTGCTCGGCAGAAGCTCGGAACCAGGTAGAGGCTGAGAAGAACGCCACCGCGACCGAGGTTGCGACTACGCGAGCACTGGAGGCAGCCACGGCCCGGGCCAAGGCAGCGGTCAGTGCCGAGGTGGCCAAGAACGCCAAGCACCAGAAGGCAGCCAAGAGCGAGCTGGCCGAGTCCCAGCAGGAGTACCGCCAGTACCAGGCCGAGGACCGCCGGGTGCAGGCCCAGATTCGCCAGCGGATCGAGGCCGCCAAGCGAGCCGAGGCGAAGCGGAAGGCCGCCGAGGCGGCGCGCAAGGCGGCCGCCAAGAAGGCGGGCAAGAAGTACGTGGCGCCCAAGAGCACTGAGTCGTCGCGTGGCTTCATCTACCCCGTCAACGCCAGGCCGGGGTCTCCCTTCGGGATGCGGTATCACCCGGTGTACAAGCGGTGGATCCTGCACCGCGGCCAAGACTTCGGGGCTCCTTGTGGGGCGAACATCTACGCTGCGGCCAACGGACGCGTCGCGTCAGCATCCTGGCAAGGGGGCTTTGGTCGCTACACCGTGATCGACCACGGCCGGATCGGCGGACGGTACGTCTCCACCGGCTATGCGCACCAGTCCAGGTTCTACGTCCGGGCCGGGCAGCGGGTCAGGCAGGGCCAGGTGATCGGAGCCATCGGCACCACCGGCGTCTCCACCGGCTGCCACCTGCACTTCCAGGTCTACGTCAACGGCGGCGTGGTCAATCCCATGAACTGGCTCTGACGAGGCCGATCCACCGACGATCCCGCGGCCCGCGCTCGCGCGGCTGGTCCGGGCTTGCTAAGGTTGCCCACAGCCATCTGCCGAGGAGACACCATGCCGCGACCCAAGGGCGCATCATGATCGCCCAGAATCGCAAAGCCCGTCACGACTATCACATCGGTGACCGCTTCGAGGCCGGAATGGTCCTCACCGGCACCGAGGTCAAGTCGCTGCGTCAAGGCCGGGCGTCCCTGGCCGATGCGTTCGCCACCGTCGATGACGGCGAGGTCTGGTTACGTAATGCGCACATCCCCGAGTACAGCCACGGAACCTGGACGAACCACGCCGCCCGGCGGACCCGCAAGCTGCTCCTGAACCGGCGCGAGATCGAGAAACTGGCTAAGGAGACCGACGGTTCCGGCAAGACCATCGTGCCGTTGGCGATCTACTTCTCCGACGGCTACGCCAAGGTCGAGATTGCCGTCGGTGTGGGCAAGAAGGCGTGGGACAAGCGCCAAACCATTGCCGAACGGGACGCCAACCGGGAGACCCAGCGAGCGCTGGCAGCCCGTAACCGGGGCGAGTAGTGCCCCCGGGCTTGGCGAGCCGACTCCGGCTGCTCTTGGCCGCCCTCTTGGCGCTGTTCGTCCTCGGAGTTGCCGCGGCCCCCGCACACGCAGCAGGAGCAGATCAGATCGACTCCTTCACCATCGCCTACACCGTGCGACCCGATGGCGTGTTGGAGGTGCAGGAGACGATCGTGCTCCGCTTCGGAAGCAGCTCAGGCCGCCACGGGCTGGAGCGGTTCTGGGTGATTCGGGAGCCGTACGACGACCGCCAGGACGCGGTGTACCGGATTGAGCAGATCGACGTCTCCAGCCCCTCGGGCGCGGCCACCCAATGGTCACGGACCGACAGCAATGCCTCTGACGGACGCCTGGCCGTGATGCGGATCCGGATCGGCGACCCCGCTGTGACGATCACCCAACCGACAGCGACCTACGTCCTTCGCTACCACGTCTTCGGGGCGATGCGGAGTCACCAAGGGTTCGACTCCCTCTACTGGGACGCCACCGGGGATCGGTTCCCCCTGGTGAAGAACGCGGCGATCAACGTGGTGGTGCCAGGGGGCGCGCTCGACGTCTTTTGCTCCGCCGCTGAGCCTGGCGTTCGCGCTGACTGTGACCGGGCGCGGATCCGCCCCGACAAGTCCGCCGAGTTCGCCCACAAGACCCTCCAGCCGGGCCAGATCCTGACCGTGGAAGTGATGATCGCCGCCGGAGTGGTGGCAGACAACAAACCCCACCTTGAAGAACGTGCCGACGCGGCCGCCGAGCGATTCGCGCAGGGATTGATGATCGGGTCAGGGGTTGCCGCCGGCATTATTCCGCTGATCGGCTGGTGGTACTACCGCCGCAACGGAACCGACAAGCGCTTCGTCGGGCTCCCACCGGGAGTGCTGCCGATCCGAGGTCAGGTGCCCCGTGAAGTGCCCGACAAAGACGTGGAGATTCCGGTGTCGTTCGCGCCGCCGCGACTTCCGCTCGCCGTGGCCGGGCTGCTGCTCGACGGAACGACCCAGGTGCGACACACCACGGCCACCCTTGTCGGGCTGGCCGTCTCGGGGGCGATCAAACTGCGCAGCGGTCCCGACCCCGAAGCCCGGCTGATCGACCCCCGCAAGGTGCCCGACAAGCCAAGCGATCTGCTGCTCGACAGCATCTTCGACTCCGGCCAAACCAGCGTCGCATTGGACGTCCAGGGCGCGCTCAGTGAAGGTCACGACGACATCGTCAAGTACGTCGCGCGGCAGGCCGATCAAGGCAAGTGGTTCGTCCGACGGTCCCCGCGTAAGGCCGCCGGCTCCGTGACCGGTGGACTGGCCGCAGCGAGTTTTGTCGGCTTCTGGTCTCTGGGTTCCGCAGTACTGATGGTGATTCCAGTGGCAGTCTCACTGATCGCCACGGTCGCCGTCGTGTCGGCGAAGCTCACCCGGGGTCAGCGTTCCGGCGTGGGACGAGCGTTGACCGACCAGGTGGAGGGATCCGGACGTATCTGGCAACCGCTGAAGCCGACCAGCTTCGGTTCGAGGAGGGAGAGGACATCTTCTCCAAGTACCTTCCCTGGGCTGTGCTCTTCGATCTGGCAGATCGCTGGGCAAAGGTCTGTGCCGAACTGGTGGAGCAGGGCCGGCTCGACCCCCGGGCCCCCACCTGGTACTACGGGGACGCCTGGTACGTCGGCAACATGGGCGGATCGATGGACCGGATCAACTCCTCCGTCGCCACGGCCGCCTTCGATGCCTCGTCCTTCTCCAGCGGGACGGGCTTCGGCGGTGGCAGCAGCTTCAGTAGCGGCGGCGGTAGCAGCGGCGGCTCGTCCGGCGGCGGCGGAGGCGGTGGTGGCGGCGGCTCCTGGTGAGCGCGCCCCTGGGACGGCCGTCCCTCGGCCCGGTTAGGCTGTCCCGCATGGACAAGCCACAGGTTGACTTCCCCGAGGGCCCGCCGCCCACCGAACTCCAGATCATCGACATCGAGACCGGCAGTGGGCCCGAAGCCGTTGCCGGCAAGCGAGTAGCGGTGCATTACGTGGGCGTCACGTACGCCGGCGGCGAAGAGTTCGATGCCAGCTACGACCGCGGCGACCCGATCGTCTTCCCGCTCGGCGCCGGACGCGTCATCGCCGGCTGGGATCAAGGCATCGCCGGCATGAAGGTGGGCGGACGCCGTCGCCTCGTGATTCCGCCGCACCTGGCCTACGGTAACCGGGGTGCCGGGGGAGTGATCCAGCCAGGTGAAACGCTGATCTTCGTCTGCGACCTGGTCGGGGTCGCCTGACCACCACCCGAGCGCGCCGGCCTGCTGAGGTGGGCCGCGGTCACCAGGCGATTCGCATGAGCGCTCGATAGGCGGCCAGCAGTTCTTCGTCGCCCTCGACGCTGATCTCATCCCCGCGGTTCCACAGGGCCGCGTACAACTGGCGGGCGGTGCCGCCAACGACCAAGTCGGCGTCGTCGGCCACCCCGCGCGAAGCCGTGGCGTGCTCGGGCCCGGTGAGAACCGTCCAACCCTCTGGCCGATCGGACGGACTGACCGTGATCCTGGCCGGCCGCCGGTAACGCAGCCGGGTCCTCGGTCCGGGCAGGAAGCCGATCAGCAGCTCGTCGATCCCGTCCACGGCGAGCGCGCTCGAAAACCACAGCTCGTCGGCTCGCGGTGCCCGGCCGAGGCAGGCACTCATGGCGTCGAGGGCGTGGATCGTCGTTTCGTGACACTCCCGGCGCGCCCACCCCGCCAGCGGAGTCGCCGCACCCGGCAAGAAGAACGTCAGGTCTGCCCGCTGGGCTCCAGGAGCGAGAGCATTCAGCAAAGACACCATCCCGTCATCGACCCAGTCCAACAGGTCGCCGGAGCGTCGACCTTCGGCTTCGGTCCGACGGTCGAAGTCCGCTGGCAGCGCGACACCACGAATCATGGCGGCAGCCCACCGGTGGACCATGCCCTGGTGGGCGAGCAGGTCGGTCACAGTCCATCCCGGGCAGGTCGGCACGGGGGCGTTCAGCCCGGCCCGAGCGGCGTTGTTCCGGATCACGGCCGTGGCATTGCCGATGCCCTCGCCGTAGGTCTCGAGGTCGACCAACTCACTCATCGGATCAGCCTAGTGCCGCAGAGCCGAAGCGCAGGGGCAGCGCTTCCCTGGGGCGCTCCCCGCCGTGCAGGGTGAGCTAGACTCGTGTAGAGGGCTCAGCTTGCTGGCCCTTGGTTCGGCGTAGCGGGTAGTGCCCTCGGGGGATTGCCCAAGATCCGAACAGCACAACTCAACAGGGGGTGACTGGTTTCGACTTGGGACGGTAGTCCCAGGCGAAGCGGGCCGAGGATCCAGGGACATCTCGTAAACGACCTCTGGAAACCAATAAGTGCCGAAAATACTCGCACTAACTTCGCTCTCGCTGCCTGAGCAGTGACCGAAGGGTCAGTCCGGACGTAGCCTTCCGTTCGGTTCCTGGCCTCATCTAGAAGGCTTGCTGCGGTGGCTGGGTCCCAGGGCCACCGCGGGACTTTACTGGAACTGGGCTCGTCCGACACGTGCTGACGCGAGGTCGGGAGCCAAGTAGAACGATTAGTCAGCTGCGCCCGGAGAAGTCCTGGTTCACCGCTTGAGGACGCGGGTTCGATTCCCGCCACCTCCACCCCTTGAGAACACCCGGTCGGCAATTGCCGTCCGGGTGTTCGCGTTTGCGGCTTCGTGCCGGTGGCCAGGGCTGGCATGCTGGCTAGAGGATGGAGCAGCACTCAAGGAGAGGACGCACGTGACTATTCCCACACCGGGCACCCTCCTGGTGGCTGGCGTCGAACTGAGCGATGGCGTCTTCGACGGCACTGTGGTGCTGATCCTCGACCATGACGAATCCGGCAGTCTCGGGGTCGTGCTGAACCGGGAGTCCGAGATCAACCTGTCCGGGGCCTTGCCGGCCTGGGCCGGCCTGGTCAGTGAACCTCAAGTGCTCTTCGACGGTGGCCCGGTCTCCAAAGAGGGTGCGATCTGCCTGGCCTCGCCGGCGCGAAACGATGAGGAACCCCCCGGCTGGCGTCGGATCTTCGACGGTGTCGGCCTGCTGCACTTGGACACCCCGGTGGAGATCGCCGAGGGGGCCTACCGGGATCTGCGGATCTTCGCCGGTTACGCCGGGTGGGGTGCCGGGCAGCTAGTTGGAGAACTGGCCCGCGATCTGTGGATCGTGGTCAAGGTCGACTATGCCGACGTGTTCGATCGCGATCCGGAGTCGTTGTGGCGACGGGTGCTGCGACGTCAGGGAGGCGAATTGGCGCTGCTGGCCACGTGGTGCGAGACCCCGGAGCTGAACTGAGGGTTACACTCGATCCAGATGAGAACGGGGCTCTTCGGGCAAGTGAGGTACCAGTGATCGACAACGGCAGGACTCGGCATCGCATCCTGGTGGTCGATGACGACGCGGCGCTGTCAGAAATGCTGCACTTGGTGCTGAACTCAGAGGGCTTCGACGCTCGGTTGTGTGCCTCCGGCGATCGGGCGGTCGCCGAGTTCCGCAACTATCGCCCCGATCTGGTGCTGCTCGACCTGATGCTCCCCGGCCGCGACGGGGTCGATGTGTGCCGCGACATCCGCGCCGAATCCGGCGTTCCGATCGTCATGCTGACCGCGAAATCCGACACCCATGATGTGGTGGCCGGCTTGGAGGCCGGTGCGGACGACTACGTGGCGAAGCCGTTCAAGGCCAAAGAACTTGTTGCTCGGATCAGGACCCGGTTGCGCCGGCAGGTGCGGGCCGACGCGGAAGCCCCCGTGCTGCAGATCGGTGACTTGAGCATCAATGTGTCTGAGCACAGCGTCCGGCGAGGGGACACCTCAATCGGGCTCACCCCCCTGGAGTTCGACCTCCTGCTGGCGCTGGCCCGCAAGCCGAAGCAGGCCTTTACCCGCGAGGTGCTGTTGGAAGACGTCTGGGGCTACCGGCACGCCAGCGACACTCGGCTGGTCAACGTGCACGTCCAGCGACTCCGGTCCAAGATCGAGCACGATCCCGAGCGACCCGAGATCATCGTCACGGTGCGTGGGGTTGGCTACCGCGCCGGGGAGCCCAAAGTAGGCGGATGAGCGGCTTTCTGGCCGATCTCGGACCCCGCCGATTGTGGTCCAGCTCGCTGCCTTTTCGGGTTGTCGTCAGCACGGTGGCAGCCGCGCTGGGCATCCTGATCGGCACCGGCTGGTTCTTGATCGATCAGTCCACCCGCGGAATCCTGGAGGGCAAGAAGCAAGCCAGCCTGGCCGAAGCCTCCGTGGTGCTGGACGCGCTCCAGCGCGAACTGAGCACCACGAACCTCCGCACCGCGTCGATCAACGAGCGATTGACCCAGCTGGCCCGCGAGGCCGCCTACCGCGGCAGCGTGGGCAACCAGTACTACGTGGTTGTGGAGGGTCCGGTCTCCGACATCGGCTCGATCGGCTTGGAGGGCAGTTCGGTGCCCGAATCCGTTCGCTCGGCGGTGGCCCAGGGGGATGGGTTGTGGACGACCCCCACCGAACTGCGCTTCACCGACGCCCGTCCGCCCCAACCCGCCCTGGCGATCGGCACGGCGCTGGTCGGGCCGGGTGGCTCCCGCTACCCGATCTACTTCCTCTTCACCACCGAACCGGAACAGGAAACGCTGCTCGTGGTGCAGCAAGCCACGGCGGTGACCGGCCTGATCGTGTTGCTGGGCCTGGTCGGCACTGTGTATCTGATGTCGCTGCTGGTGATCCGTCCTGTGCGAGCGGCGCGGCTCGCCGCCGAACGGCTCGCGGCAGGTCGGCTGGACGACCGGATGGCTGTCGTGGGCACCGAAGACCTGGCGAGTCTGGCCACCTCGATGAACCACATGGCCGAGGAGTTGGACAAGAAGATCACCCAGTTGGAGAACCTCTCCCGAGTGCAGCAGCAGTTCGTCTCCGATGTCTCCCACGAGTTGCGGACGCCGCTGACCACGGTGCGGATGGCGGCTGACGTGCTGCACGCGCACCGCGACGAGTTCGAGATCCTGCCGGCGCGCTCAGCCGAACTGCTCTCGGCAGAACTGGATCGCTTCGAGGAACTCCTGACAGACCTGCTGGAGATCTCCCGCTTCGATGCCGGGGCGGCTGAGCTGGCCCTGGACGAAGTGGACCTCAGCAAGGTTGCCGCCGACGAGCTACGGGCGCAACGGGCCTTCGCCGAGGAATCCGGGTCGACGCTGATCCTCGATGCGCCCGAGCCCTGCATCGCCGAAGTCGACATCCGTCGGATCCGACGAGTCCTGCGTAACTTGATCACGAACGCCATCGAACATGGCGAGGGGCAGCCCATTTCGATCCATGTCCGCTCCAATGACGGGGCTGTGGCGATAGCCGTCCGCGATCATGGCGTCGGCTTCTCCGCCGCCCAGGCGCACCAAGTCTTCAATCGCTTCTGGCGGGCCGACCCCGCCCGGACGCGACGTGTCGGTGGCACGGGCCTGGGACTGTCGATCGCTCTCGAAGACGCTCGCCTGCACGGTGGCTGGCTGAACGCGTGGGGCCGTCCCAGGGAAGGGGCGCAGTTTCGGCTCACGGTGCCCTGCAAGTCGGGGGAGCCGCTCAGTTCCTCGCCCTGGCCGGTCGTCCCAACAAAGGAAGTGACGGCCCGATGAGAAGATTCGTGCCCTGGCTGCTGAGCCTCCTGGTCCTTCTCACCGGATGCGTGAGCGTGCCCACGGCCGGACCAGTGGAGCGACACACGCCCAAGCAGCAACAGGTGAACCCGGGGGTTGAGATCGAGGCAGTGCCCCCGGCGCCCGGGGCCGCACCCTCGCTCATCGTTGAGGGCTTCCTGCACGCCATGGCCACCTATCAGCCCAACTATCGGGTCGCCCGGCAATACCTGACCACTGTCGCCGACGCCTCGTGGAATCCTGCCTCCGGTGTCGTCGTGTACGCCGACGGCTACCCGCCGATCGTCGGCGACCAGGGAGCTCAGCTGTCGGGCCCCTTGATCGGACGACTGGACGGCGTGGGCGCCTTCCGTCCGGATCCGGGGCCCTTTCGGCACGACTTCGGGTTGGTTCAAGACGCCGCCGGCCAATGGCGGATCTCCAACGCCCCGCAGGGGTTGTTGATTTCGCAGTACCTCTTCGCCACCACCTATGTGCGAACCGAGCTCCGCTTCTGGGATCGCACCCGGTCCTGGTTGGTACCCGATCCGCGCTACTTCCCCAAGGGCCAACCCGCGCTCGTGGACGCAGTCAGGGCCGTGATCCAGGGACCGTCCCTGTGGTTGGCGCCCGCGCTCAGGGATCCGAGCGGGAACATGGTCGAGCTCCAGGAGTTGAACGTCGGGGCAACCGGAGTGGTCAATGTGCGCCTGGGTGATGCCGCGAACAGGCTCAACTGGGATCAGCGGAATCACCTGCTGACCGAGCTGGTCTGGTCGTTGGCCGGATCGGAAGGGGTGACTGGGGTCAGGGTGGCTGCCGGGGGAGAGGTGTGGCAGCCGGGGTCGAGTGTGGATGGAGTCTTAACCTCGGCCGACTACGCCGAGCGGGCGCCTGTGGCCACAGTCCGGGCAGCAACGGTGTTCGTGGTCAGCCAGGGCTCAGCGGCGGCGGTGCTGGACACGAGCCAAGGGCCGGAGTTGACGCCGGTCGCCCCAGGCCTTGCCCGGATCGACAGCCTCGCCGTACGGGCTGACGCCAGCCAGTTGGCGGCCGTGACTCACGGACGGACGCGTTTGCGCACGGTCGGGCTGGGTGGGAGGCACATCTCGACTAGAGCTCAGCGGCACTCAACTGCTGCGCCCGCAGTATTCCCGCTTCGACGAGTTGTGGGTGGGGACCGCCGCCCCTGGCCGGGCACCGTTCACGGTCCGACTCGACGGCAAGACGATCCCGGTCGCGACCACGGGATTACCAGCAGGCACGGTGCGCGCCTTCCGGCTCTCCCCCGACGGGGTTCGCATGGTGGTCGTCGTCGGCCAGGGTCCCCGCACCTGGGTGGGGCTGGCCAGAATCGTCCGGCTGGGGGAGCGGATCTCGGTCGAGGGTTGGCAGTCGGTCGGGCCACTCGGCGCTGCACAGAACTCCACGGAGATCCTCGACGCGGCCTGGGATTCAGCCAGCACCCTGATGCTGCTGAGCTCCTCTGGAGGATCCACCCGGGTGGTCAGCACTGATCAGGATGGCGCCGCCACCCGGGACGTTGGCCCCAGCGACGCAGCCGATCTCACCCAACTGGCCATGAATCCCGGGGTTCCGGGGTTGATCTTGGGGTCGGACGGCCGGCTCTACCGCTTCTACGGCGAGTTCAACTGGGGCCTGATGATGGCCGGGGTGCAGGCCGTCGCCTACCCGGGCTGAGAGTGGTGCGCTGGTCGTTGTTCTGCGGCTGGTGGTTTATGCACAGCCCGGTGCGGCCGCCCTGCTCGGTTGTGGATCATGACCGGTTCACCGCGGAACTCACCAAGGTTCAGCCATGGACTGGCGAACGCTGGCGAACCTGACCGCTGACCTTCTGGTGGGCGGTGATTGTCCTGGCTGTGGTCTCCCCGGGCTCGGCATCTGTCCCGAGTGTCGCCTCCTGTCGGCGGGTGAACCGTTCCCGGTCCAGCGTCCGTTGCCGGGATTTCCGCGCACCGTCAGTCAGGGCAGCTACGCGGGCCCGCTGAGGCAGATCCTGGTCAGCGCCAAGGAGCGACAGGGCTTGGGCTGCCTGCCCGTCCTCAGCGATCTGCTAGCGACCAGCGTGGCCGCGCTCCTGGCCGAGTCGTCCGTGACGGCGAGCCTGGTGCCGGTGCCGTCCGCGCCCGCTCGGGTACGCGAGCGCGGCTACGATCTGACCGCGTCGCTGGCTGCTGGGGTCAGGCGTCGGCTGGGCCGAAGCGCCCTTGGCGTCCACCGCTGGAGCGGTTTGCGTCACGCACGGGTCCCCGACGATCAGGCGGGGCTCGACGCCGCGAGCCGCTGGCGGAATCTGGCTCACAGTCTGGTGGCCCGCTCCGGCGACCCCAGGGTGGTGGTGATCCTGGACGACGTGGTCACCACCGGCGCGACCCTCTGCGAGGCCGCCCGGGCGCTCACGGCTGCGGGGCACAACGTCCTGGGTTGCGCGGTGATCGCGAGCACGGTGAAGCGGTTGGGGGGTGGCATGGAGGAAGGGCCCCCCGGCATGCCGGGAGGCCCTTCGATGGATGAACTGGAGTGACGATCAGATGGCGTCGTGGCCGCTTTCGCCGGTACGCACCCGAACGACGGTGTCGACGGGGACGGACCACACCTTGCCGTCGCCCACCTGCCCGGTCCGAGCCGAGTTGGCGATGACCTCGATCAGGCTGGCCACCTCGTTGTCATGGACGAGGACCTCGAGGCGGACCTTGAGGATGAAATCGATCGTGTAGGCCTCTCCCCGGTAGACCTCGCTGTGGCCACGTTGGCGGCCGTAGCCGCTGACCTCGCTGATGGTCATACCGGAGACACCGTGCCGGACGAGTGCCTTCTGAACCTGCTCCAGCATGTGAGGCTGGATGATCGCGGTGACGAGCTTCATGCGCTCGCTCCTTCGTGGTGGCGGGCACCGGCGGCATGTCATCTGGTCCGAGGACCAGGGGTCTTCTGCACCCGGTAGCTGCTGTAGTAGACGGGGCTGAGGTCGTAGCCGGCCTCAGAGTGCTCGGCCAGGTCGATACCGCCGTGCTCATCGGCAGCAGTGACGCGCAGACCCATGGTCTTGTCCGAGCGCCAGGCTGATGCCGTAGGTGACCACGAAGGAGAACGCGGCGACCGCGAACGCGCCCACCGCCTGCCGCCACATCTGGTCAAGGCCCCCGCCATAGAACAGACCGGCAACAGCCGCAGGAGTTTCGGGATCGGCGAACAGGCCGATGGCCAAGGTACCGATCATGCCGCCGACGAGGTGGACGCCCACCACGTCGAGCGAATCGTCATAGCCCAGCTTGTACTTGAGTCCGACCGCGTAGGCGCAGCCGATACCGGCCAGGATGCCGATCGCGATGGCACCCACCGGGCTCACCGAGCCGGCGGCCGGGGTTACGGCGACCAGGCCGGCGACCACACCGGAGGCAGCACCCAGTGAGGTGGGGTGACCGTCGCGGAACTTCTCCACGGCGAGCCAGCCAAGAATGGCGGCTGCAGGAGCCACCAGAGTGTTCACCCAGGCCAGACCGGCCCAGGTACCGGCGCCCAGAGCAGACCCGGCGTTGAACCCGAACCAGCCGAACCACAGCAGGCCGGCACCGAGCATGACCAGGGTCATGTTGTGCGGACGCATCGGCTTGGTGCCGAAGCCCAGCCGGCGACCCAGGACGAGCGCGAGCGCCAGACCGGCAGCACCAGCGTTGATGTGGATGGCCGTGCCACCGGCGAAGTCCAGGGCCTTGATGTCGTTGGCGATCCAGCCACCGTTTTCGGCGGCGGCCCCATCGAAGGCGAACACCCAGTGGGCCGCCGGGAAGTAGACCAGGGTGGCCCACAGGATGGTGAAGGCCGTCCAGCCGCCGAAGGACATGCGGTCGGCCACGGCACCGGAGATAAGGGCGACCGCGATGATCGCGAACGCCGCCTGGAACGCCACGAAGACGAGAGAGGGAATGGTGAAGACTGCGGCATCAGGGCTCATCAGACCTTGCAACCCCGCAAACTGCAGCGGGTTGCCGATCAGGCCGTTCCACGAGTCCCCGAAAGCCAAGCTGTAGCCGTACAACACCCAGATGACAGACACCGTGCCCAAAGTCACGAAGCTCATCATCATCATGTTCAGGACGCCCTTGGCCCGCACCATGCCACCGTAGAAGAAGGCGAGACCGGGGGTCATGAGGAGCACGAGTGCCGCACTCACCAGGACCCAGGCGGTGTCGCCCGCGGAGATTTCCATGATTGCCATGCAGAAACCTTCCCGGAGCGGTGTTTCGGCGCCGTTGTCAGGTTGTTACAGGGCGGTTTCGGGCTGTTACAGGATTGTGCGGGACGGGCTGACACGCGCGGACGCAACTGCTGGTAAAGGTCTGCCCCCGCGACTACGTTGGAGCTATGGTGCACCGTCGTCGAAGCCGCCTCGGCGGCGTCTGTGATGGGCGCCATGTGTCACATCCAGTACCGGTGTCTCACCGGAAGCCGACCCAGGAGGTCTCATGGACATTCTCGTCACTGGTCGTCATTGCCAGATCTCGGATGAGTTCAGGGCGCACGTGACCGAACGCATGGTGGGGGTTGAACGCCTCAAAGACCGCGTGATCAGAGTCGAGATCCAGGTCTCCGCGTACGCCCACAAGCGTCAGCCCGACCAGGCGACACGGGTCGAGATCACCTTGCGCAGTCGGGGTCCGGTGGTCCGCGCCGAGGCCTCAGCCGACGAGAAGATCGTCGCCTTCGAACACGCTCTGGATCGGCTGAAGGCGCAACTGCGCCGCGCGTCCGACCGCCGCAAGGTGCATCGGGGACTGCGTGCTGCCGACATCGCCGCGCCGGCGGTGGAGACCAAACTGCCCGAGATCGACAACGCCGAGGAACGCCCGGAGATCCGCAAGATCGCCGGCCTCGAAGTTCATGGCGATGGGCCTCTGGTGGTCCGGGAGAAGCTGTTCAAGGCCGTTCCGCTGACCTTGGCCCAGGCGCTGGACGAGATGGAACTGGTCGGCCACGACTTCTTCATCTACGTCGACGCCGACTCGGGGACGCCGAGCGCGGTCTACCGTCGCAAGGCCTACGACTACGGAGTGATCCATCTGGAGGTCGACGACCACGCAGAGGAGAAGTCGGCCTGATCCGCTATCCCTTCGGCGCCGGAAGACCTTGGTCTTCCGGCGCCGAGGCAATTGCGCTCGCGCGCTCCTCTCGACGCGTGCGTCGGCGGGCGGTCACCTCGATCTCGATCCGCATCGCCGGGTCCAGCAGTGCGGCAGAAATCATGGTCGCCGCTGGCCGCGCCTCGGCGAAGGCCTGCCGCAGTAGCGGCCAACAGGCCTGGAAATCATCGGGTTCGGGAACGATGTAGCGGACGCGCACCACGTCGGCCAGGCTCGCTCCAGCCTGTTCCAGGTGCTCTCGATGGTGGTCAGGGTCTGGCGGCACTGCTCGACCACACCCTCGGGAAGCGACATCGTTGTGTAGTCGAAGCCAGTGGTGCCGGCGACGAAGACCCACCGGCCGACCACCAGAGCGCGGGAGTAGCCGATAGACGTCTCGAAGGGGGATCCGGTCGAGATCCGGGTGCGAGGCATGGGTCCTCCGGGTGTGGCGTGGGTCTGCGGGTCACGAGGTGAGGGTCTCACGGTGAATCCTGGAGCAGCGCAGGCTACCCTGCTGGGCATGCCAGCCGCCTTGACCGCCGCCCAAGCTCGACGGATCGCGCTGGTCGCCCAGGGCTTCGGTGGGGATCGCAACCGTGGGGTGACCATGCGTCAGGTGCAGCGGGTGATCGATCGGGTCGGGCAGTTCCAGATCGACTCGGTGAACGTTGCCGTCCGGGCTCACCTGACCCCGCTGTACTCCCGGCTCGGGCCCTACGATCCGGCCCTCTTGGAGCGTGCCATGGGCGCCGCGCCGCGTCGGCTGTTCGAGTTCTGGGGTCATGCGGCGAGCCTGATCGACGTCAACCTGCACCCGGCGCTGCGGTTCCGGATGAGCGGCCACACCGACATGTGGGAACGGGTACGGCGGATCGAGCAGGAGCATCCGGGCCTGGCTGATCGGGTGCGAGCTGACCTCCGCGAGGGCGGCCCCCTGACCGCTCGTCAGATCGAGCACCAGGAGGATCGCGCCCGGGATCATTGGGGCTGGAACTGGTCCAGCGTGAAGTACCTCTTGGAATGGTCGTTCTCCACCGGGGAGATCTCCTCTGCGGGCCGCAACGCCCAGTTCGAGCGGCTCTACGACTTGACAGAACGGGTCATCCCGACCCCGATCTACACCCGTCCGACCCCCACGGTGGAGGAGTCCCGGCTGGAACTCACCCGACGTGCCGCGCGTGCGCTGGGGATCGCGACCGACCGTTGCTTGGCCGACTACTTCCGGACCAACCTGACCGAGACCCGCCGAACCATCGCCACGATGGTCGCGGCGGGGGAGCTGATACCGACCCCGGTCGCGGGCTGGGACAAGCCCACCTACCTGTGGTGGGAGGCGGTGCTGCCCCGTCGGTTGCGGACCCAGGCGCTGGTCAGCCCGTTCGACTCGTTGGTCTTCGAGCGCAGCCGGGTGCTTGACCTGTTCAACCTCTTCTACCGGATCGAGATCTACGTCCCGCAAGCGCAGCGCCAGTACGGCTACTACGTCTACCTCTTCGTCATGGACGAGGACATCACGGCTCGGGTGGACCTCAAGGCCGACCGGGCAGCCGACGCCTTGATGGTCCAGGCGGCATGGATGGAGCCACTCGCAGAGCCTCGCCGAGCTGAGGTCGCCACCCGGCTGGCCGAAGAGTTGCGGCTGATGGCGGATTGGCTGGGTCTGGAGCGCGTCCTGGTGCGACCGCGGGGCACCCTGGCGGCCGATCTTGCCGCTCATCATGAGGCCGCGGGGCCCTGACCAATGAGGGGCCACCCCGGGGGGACGTGTTCGGCTAGGGCTGACCCTCTAGGATGAACCTTCAGACCGCGTTGGCTCGCGGCCGCCCGGGGGTCGCCCCAAACCCCTACTCCTCGACTAGGAAGCGCCGAATCACGTGGGTTTATTGGACAAACTGCTGCACATGGGCGAAGGACGCAAGCTCCGCGACCTGAAGAACGTCGCCCAGCAGATCAATCTCATCGAGCCTGACTTTGAGGCGATGACCGATGAGGAACTGCGTGCCCAAACGGAGCACTTCCGGGAGCGTCTGGAGGCCGGCGAGTCCCTGGAGAGCCTTCTACCCGAAGCGTTCGGCACCGTCCGCGAGGCAACCAGGCGGGTGCTCGGCAAGCGCCCCTACGACGTCCAGCTGATGGGCGGCGTCGCGCTGCACCGCGGCAATATCGCCGAGATGAAGACCGGTGAGGGCAAGACCATCGTCGCGCTGATGCCGTCGTACCTCAACGCGCTCACCGGCAAGGGCGTGCACATCGTCACGGTCAACGACTACCTGGCCAAGTACCAGTCCGAGCAGATGGGCCGGGTGCACCACTTCCTCGGTCTGCGGACGGGTGTGATCCTGGCCCAGATGACCCCGGCCGAGCGGCGCGACATGTACGCCGCTGACATCACCTACGGCACCAACAACGAGTTCGGGTTCGACTACCTGCGCGACAACATGGCCCGCCACCCGGACGAATGCGTCCAGCGCGAGCTGAACTTCGCCATCGTCGACGAGGTGGACTCGATCCTGATCGACGAGGCACGCACGCCCCTGATCATCTCCGGTCCCGCCGAAGACAGCCACGAGTGGTACCCCGACTTCGCCCGGCTGGTCACCCAACTGGTCAGGGACACCCACTATGAAGTGGACGAGAAGAAGCGGACGATCTCGATCCTCGAACCGGGCATCACCGCGGTCGAGGATCGCCTCGGGATTGAGAACCTCTACGAGTCGATCAACACCCCGCTGATCTCCTACCTGAACAACGCGATCAAGGCCAAGGAGCTGTTCAAGCGGGACAAGGACTACGTGATCATGGACGGCGAAGTGCTCATCGTCGACGAGCACACCGGTCGCACCCTGATCGGACGGCGCTACAACGAGGGGTTGCACCAAGCGCTGGAAGCCAAAGAGGGCGTCGAGATCAAGGACGAGTACCAAACCCTCGCCACGATCACCCTGCAGAACTACTTCCGGATGTACACCAAGCTCGCGGGCATGACCGGCACGGCAAAGACCGAGGAGTCGGAGTTCCAGAAGATCTACGGCCTCGGCGTGCTGCCGATCGAGACGAACAAGCCGATGGTCCGGATCGACCAGCGGGATCTGATCTACCGCACCGAGGAGGCGAAGTTCGCCGCCATCGTGGAGGACATCGTGCCGCGGCACGAGGCCGGCCAGCCGATTCTGATCGGCACAGCCTCCGTCGCCAAGTCGGAGTTGCTCAGTCGGCTGTTGACCAAGATAGGCGTACCGCATGAGGTGCTGAACGCGAAGAACCACGCTCGCGAAGCGGCGATCGTGGCCATGGCTGGCAGTAAAGGCGCGGTCACCGTGGCCACCAACATGGCCGGACGTGGTACCGACATCATGCTGGGCGGCAACCCGGAGTTCCTCGCCGATGCCGTCCTGCGCCGACAGGGCCTCGACCCGATTGAGCATGCCGATGAGTACGAGGCGGCCTGGGCCAGCGCCTTGGAGCAGATCGAGCAGCAAGTGGCCGACGCGCACAACGAGGTTGTGAAGCTGGGCGGGCTGTATGTGATCGGTTCGGAGCGACACGAGTCCCGACGGATCGACAACCAGCTCCGCGGGCGTTCCGGTCGGCAGGGTGACCCGGGGAGAGAGCCGGTTCTACCTCAGCCTCGGGGACGACCTGATGCGGCTGTTCAACTCCGAGATGATCAACTGGGTGATGCAGGCGTTGAAGGTGCCTGATGACGTCCCGATCGAAAACAAGCGGGTCAGCCAGTCCGTCCAGTCGGCCCAGGAGCAGGTCGAGGCGCAAAACTTCGAGATGCGTAAGAACGTGCTGAAGTACGACGACGTGATGAACCGGCAACGGCACGCCATCTACGGCGACCGGAGGGCCGTGCTCGAGGGTGCCGACGTCGATGCTCAACTCCGCAACACGGTCAACTCCGTGGTCGAGCAGTACGTTCGCGGCGCCACAGAAGGGTTCCCAGAGGACTGGGATCTGGATCAGTTGTGGACCCAGATGCGCACCCTCTACCCGGTCTCCCTGGTGGTGGCCGACTACGAGGGCCGCCACGACCTGACTCAAGAAGCGTTGGTGGAAGAGTTCCAAGCCGACGCGCAGGCCGCCTATGACGCCCGCGAAGCGGAGCTGGGCGTCGAGAACATGCGCGATGTGGAGCGGTACGTGCTGCTCACCGTGCTGGATCGCAAGTGGCGCGAACACCTCTACGAGATGGATTACCTGCGCGAAGGCATCGGGCTGCGGGCGATGGCCCAACGCGATCCGCTGGTGGAGTACCAGCGTGAGGGTGGCGTGATGTTCAACGCCATGATGGAGGCCTTCATGGAGGAGGTCGTGGGCTACCTGTACAACCTGCAGCTGCAGCCTGCTGATCAGCCGGTGGTGGCCGCCATCCCGGACGCTGCCGGTGACGTGGTGCCGATGTCGGAGGAGGTGCTGGAGCGGCTGATCGCCACCGGTCCCGATCCTGATGGGCCTGGAGTCGAGGGGCGCGTCCTGCCCGCCGAACCGACACCACCACCCGTGCCTCCCCGCCCGGTGCTGCGACCCAAGGGCATTCAGGCGGCGCGGCAGCGTCCGTTGGCCTACTCTGGGCCGACGGAAACCGGCGAGGTGGCGAAGTCAGCGGAGAAGGCGGAGGACGATCCTTACGCCGGCGTGGGAGAAATGCCCCCTGCCCGTGCGGCTCGGGAAAGAAGTTCAAGGTCTGCCACGGTCGCCCTGGCGCCCGGTGATCGCTGACGGCTGGGGGCGACGGCGGTCGTTCCCAGCCGGCTAGGTGGCCGTGCTGATCGGGCTCTGAGGTTCGGGCCCAAACCTGGAAGCGACGTCCAGCGACCTCACGCGGCGTGATCCGGACCACGTGCTGTTTGACGGTGGGGACCCACGGCCGCAGCGCAAGCTCCTCCACCGTGGCCAACTCAACCGGATCGGTGACCTCGGCAGCGTCGCCCTTGATCACCACGCTCCAGGCCGAGTCTTCGTCCCACGCGTCGGCCTCGAACGCGACACCGGAGTTGATCACGAGTTGGAGTAGTTTGCTGCCTTCGGCCGTGCGGAACACGACGCTGGGTCCGTCGAGGACGAAGTTGACCGGAAAGATGTCGGGCTGTCGATCGATCACCGTCGCCAGGCGGCCCACGGAGGCCTCGGCGAGGAGCGACCAGCAAGATTCTTCCGAGAGGGTGGCAACGGGATCATCGTGATGCATGCCCCCATTCTTACTCCCCGGCGGGCCTCCGGTAAGTGGGTACGGTAAGCCCCATGAGCCGCATCATTGCCGGAAGTCGCCGGGGGCATCGACTCACCATGCCTGCCTCGCGCGCCACCCGGCCGACCTCGGACCGCGTCCGTGAGGCAGCCTTCGGACTGATCGCTTCCTGGCTGGGAGTGGCCGGCGATGCCGGTTCGCAGTTGGCCGGATTGGCGTTTTTGGATCTCTACGCGGGCTCCGGTGCTGTCGGTCTGGAGGCGGCGAGCCGAGGTGCCGCTCGGGTCGTGTGTGTCGAGCGCGACCGTCGGGCTGGTGAGATCGCCCGCAGCAATGCGGCCAACCTGGGGTTGGACGTTCGAGTGTCGACCCAGGATGTGGAGCGATTCCTGGCCGGGCCGGCCGAAGGGCGGTTTGACGTGGTCTGGCTGGACCCGCCTTATGACCTCGACAATTTCACCATCGCCGGGGTCCTCACCTCGATCATCGAGCGATCCTGGCTGGCCCCCGACGGTCTGTTGGTGGTCGAGCGATCGTCACGCACCGCGCCATTCGACTGGCCTCCCGGGCTAGGCGAGCCCTGGAATCGCGGCTACGGTGAGACCACTTTGTACTTCGCCGCGCTAGGAGCCCCATGAGAGCGATTTGTCCCGGGTCGTTCGACCCGGTGACCCATGGGCACCTGGACATCATCGCTCGGGCAGAGAGGCTGTTCGGGGAGGTGATCGTCGGCGTTGGAAAAAACTCGGCGAAGAACTATTTGTTCTCCGCCGATGAGCGGATCGACATGCTGGCCGAGGCGACCGCCGGGATGCCGGGGGTGCGGGTGCTGGCGTTGGAAGGCCTCCTGGTCGACTTCTGCGCGCGTCATGGCGTTGGGGTCATCGTCAAGGGGCTGCGCTTTGCTTCCGACTTCGATTTCGAGTTACAGATGGCCCACATGAACCGAGCCCTGACCTCTGTAGAGACCGTCATGCTGCCCAGCGCGGCCCAATGGGCGACAATTTCCTCCACGATGATTCGCGAAGTCGCTGCCTACGGTGGAGACGTCAGCCAGTTCGTGCCGCCCTCGGTCGCCGAGCGGATTCGATCAACGATTGCCCAACGAGCAGAAGGTACCCCCGAACATGCCTGAACGGACAGCGCAGCAGTTGGCCCTGCTACGAAGCATGGCCGAAGAGGCAAGGAGTGTTCCGATGTCGGCCTCCTGCATGCTCAACCGGACTGAGTTGCTGGCCCAGATCGACGGCGCGACGGACGCGCTTGCTCAGGACCTCGCCGAAGCCCGGCAACTGACCGAGAAGTCCCAGGAGACGCTTCAACGTGCTCATCAAGAGGCCGCTCAGATCGTGTCCGCGGCTGAGGAACGGGCGAAGTTCCTGGCCAATCAGACCCAGGTCTTGCTCGTTGCTCGGCAGAAGGCGCATCAGTTGGAGGCGCGAGCCATTGCTGAGGCCGAGGCCCTACGCCGTGAGGCCGACTCCTATGTGGACGGCCGGATCGCCAGCATGGAGGCGGGGCTGCAGAAGATCATGAGCCAAGTCAGGACGATGCGGGCCCGCTTGGCCAGCCGGTCCGGCCTGGATGCTGGTGAAACCACCACCTTGCCGCGAGTGCCTGAGTGATTGCCGCTCGTTCTCCAGCTCCTCGTTTTGGTGAGCCGGTCGCCAGCAGATAGAGTTCGTCCTCGGTCGCGTTCATTTCGGGACCGTCGTGGAAGGGGAGCGCCAATGTCCCATCACCACTCTCATCCTCGCTCCGAGCTTGTCTTCGACACGCACGAGCTTGGTCGACGGGTCGGAATGATGAAACAGGTGCGGCGTGTCGCCCCAGCCCCCGACGGGATCGGGATCGACGTGATCGGGGTGCCACCCTCCTCTGGCATCGACCTGGATCTGCGATTCGAGTCGGTGGTGGAAGGGGTGCTGGTCACCGGCACCGCCGAGGTTCTGCTTCGGGGTGAGTGTGTGCGCTGTTTGGAGCCGGTCGAGTTGAGCGACGAGATCGATCTTCAGGAGCTCTACCTCTACCCTGACAAGGAACTCGACGATGTCGAGGCCAGCCGACTCGAGGGCGATCAGCTCGACCTCGAACCCGTCCTTCGAGACGCGGTGGTGCTTGACCTGCCGTTCGCACCTTTGTGCAGGCCGGATTGTGAGGGATTGTGCTCCGTGTGTGGGGCCAATCTCAACGCAGATCCGGAGCACGACCACGACGTTGGGACCGACCCCCGTTGGGCCGGTCTCGTCGACTGGACGCCAGACCACGATTGACCGACAGGCCTGCCCCGCAGGCCGGAAGCAAGGAGTACGACAGTGGCCGTTCCCAAGCGGAAGATGTCCCGCAGCAACACGCGGCACCGCCGTTCGCAGTGGAAGACCTCCGTGCCGACCCTGGTGACCTGTGCGAATGCTGCGTGCCGTGAAAAGCACCTGCCGCATACCGCGTGCCCCGCGTGTGGTCAGTACGGCCCTCGCGCAGCCCGCCGTCAGATCCTCGAGCCCTGAGTTAGGCGGCTATGCGCCGCTTGCAGGGTCTGCTCTCGCAGCTGGGCATCACGATCGATCCCCAGCTGTTTGAGCTTGCCCTGACGCACCGATCGTTCGCCTATGAGAATGGCGCGATCCCGCACAACGAGCGGTTGGAGTTCCTCGGGGACTCCGTCTTGGGGGTCGTGGTGACCCAGCACCTCTACCTGACCTTTCCCGGTCACACGGAGGGTCGGTTGGCCAAGCTTCGTGCGGCCGTGGTCAATGCGAACTCGCTGGCCCACGTCGCACGCAGCCTGGAGCTCGGGGCTCAGATCCGGCCCGGTCCGGGCGAGATCTCCACTGACGGTGCCGACAAGTCCTCGATTCTTGCCGACACGTTCGAGGCGGTCTTGGGGGCGCTGTACCTGAGCGCCGGACGCGACGCAGCGGATCGGTTCGTGCATCACATCTTCGATCCGTTGATCGGGCAGGCCGACGAACTGGGAGCCGGCCTGGACTGGAAGACGAGCCTGCAGGAACTCTGCGCGGCCTTGGGTGTCGGGGTTCCTGGGTATGAAATCAGCGAGTCGGGACCAGATCACCTCAAGCAGTTCGAAGCGGTGGCCGTGGTCGGGACGCTGCGCTTCTCGCCCGGATCGGGACGCTCCAAGAAGCAGGCCGAACAAGGGGCGGCGCAGGCGGCGTTCGAGGAGCTCAGCGCGACCGCGCCGGCCGAAGACCAGCCGGCGGATGCCTGAACTTCCGGAGGTGGAGGTCGTCCGTCGCGGCCTCGCCGCAGGCCTTCGGAGTCGGACGATTGCGGCGGTCGAGGTGCTGCACCCGCGCCCGGTGCGGCGACACCCCACCGGCCCGGAAGGTTTCGCGCTCACTCTCGCCGGACGCACGTTCACCGAGCCTCGCCGGCGTGGCAAGTTCCTCTGGCTCCCCTTCGCCGACGGGGACGCGCTGCTCGCGCACCTGGGCATGAGTGGGCAGTTCAGATTCAATGACGCCAGCGATCCGCTGGCTCCCAACACCCGGGTGCTGGTCGATTTCCTCGACGGCGGTCCCCAGCTCCGTTTCGTCGATCAGCGGATGTTCGGCGGGCTGTCGATCAGCGTCGGCGGGGCCGAACTGCCCGCCGAGGTGGCTCACATCGGGCTTGATCCCTTTGATCCCGGTTTCGACGTTGAGCGAGCGGTCTCGCAGATCCTGGCCCGGCGGAGCGGGATCAAGCGGGTGCTGCTCAACCAGGAGGTGGTTTCCGGGATCGGCAACATCTACGCCGACGAGGCACTCTGGGAAGCGCGGCTACATTACGACACCCCGGCACAGTCTCTGAGCCGCCGTCGCGCGCGGGCCCTGCTCGTCGCCGCCTCGCAGGTGATGGAAGGTGCCCTGGCCGTGGGAGGCACGTCGTTCGACGCCCTCTATGTGAACGTGAATGGCGCTTCGGGCTACTTCGACCGCTCGCTCCACGCCTACGGCCGGGAAGGTCAGGCGTGCCGGCGCTGCGGTCGGCCCATCGTCCGGGAAGCGTTCATGAACCGCTCCTCTTACCGCTGCCCTGGCTGTCAGCGTGCGCCGCGCGCCTCGTCGGCGCAGCGCAGTACTAGAGTGACCGCACTGTGAGTCTCGCTACCTTCATCGACCGTCACCGGAACAGCTTCCATCAGCTCTTCCGCTTTGGTCTCGTCGGCGGAGTCGGTGTCATCGTCAATCAGGCCGTCCTGATCGTGTGCAATGTGATCGCCCGTGACTTCCTGCACCTGAGGGATCGGGGCGTGTTCCTCGACCCGCCGTTCACTGACTTCAACGTCCGCAACTATCACGTCTACGTCATGATCGCCTTCCTGGCCGCGAACCTGTGCAACTTTCTGCTCAACCGGTATTGGACGTTCAAGTCGGAGAATCGGGCCCACTTCTGGCATGAGTACTGGCCGTTCCTCCTGGTCGGGTTCGCCGCCCAGTTGGTCGGCTTGGTGCCGCTCACCCTGTTGATGCACCCGGATTCGCCGATCGGCCTGCCCAGCGACGTGTTCGATGACTCCAGCGGTCTGCGGACGAAGCTGTACTGGGCCAACCTGCTCGTGATCGGTTTCGTGACCCCGATCAACTTCGTGTTGAACAAGCTGTGGACGTTCCGGGCCGTTCGGCAGCGCTACGGCCGGCAGAACACGTCCGTCTCCGGCTAGTCGATGTACCTGAAGTCACTGACCCTGCGGGGTTCAAGTCCTTCGCCTCCACCACCACGTTGGCCTTCGAACCGGGGATCACCTGCGTGGTCGGGCCCAACGGCTCGGGCAAGTCGAACATCGTGGACGCGCTGAGCTGGGTGATGGGGGAGCAGGGAGCCAAGACCCTGCGCGGCGGCAAAATGGAAGACGTCATCTTCGCCGGGACGTCCGGACGTCCGCCGCTGGGCCGCGCGGAGGTCGTGTTGACCATCGACAACTCCGACGGAGCTTTGCCGATCGAGTACACAGAAGTGACCATCTCGCGCACCATGTTCCGCTCGGGCGGCTCTGACTACGCGATCAACGGCAACCATGCCCGGCTGCTTGACGTGCAGGAACTGCTCAGCGACTCAGGAATCGGTCGCGAGATGCACGTGATTGTCGGCCAAGGCCAGTTGGACAGCATTCTCCAGGCCACTCCCGAGATCCGCCGCGGCTTCATCGAAGAGGCTGCCGGGGTGCTGAAGCACCGCAAGCGCAAGGAAAAGGCGCTGCGGAAGCTGGAGGCCACGGGGGTCAACCTGAATCGTCTCAATGACCTCTTGGTCGAGATTCGACGCCAGCTGAAGCCGTTGGGCCGCCAAGCGGAGGTCGCCCGCAAAGCCGCCGTGGTGCAGGCCGAGTTGCGCGACTCGAAGGCTCGCCTGTTGGCCGACGACTATGTCCAAGCCACGTTGGAGTTGGAGTCCGATCTGGCCACCCAGGCCGCGATCAAGGCTCGCCGGCTCGCGGTGGAGCAAGCGCTGGACGAGGCCCGAACCAATGAACTGGCCGCCGAGCAAGCGGTGCGGGACGCCTTACCGGCGCTGAATGCCGCGCAGGAGACCTGGTATGAGCTGGCCGGGCTACGGGAGCGCATTGCCAGCACTCAAGGAATCGCTGAGGAGCGGCTGCGGCACGCCCGCACCGTCGGCCAGGATGACCGCCCAGGTCGCGATCCCGAAGAACTGGAGCGGGAGGCCGAGCTGGTCAGGGCCACCGAAGCAGCCCTGAACGCCGAGGTGGCCGACGCGGCGTCCGCGCTCGGGAAGGCGACCTCGCAACGCCAGGCAGCCGAGGCCGCCCACGCCGAGGCCGAGAAGGAGTTCACCGCTCGGCAGCGAGCGATCGCTGACCGGCGCGAAGGGTTGGCCCGTTTGACCGGGGAGGTCAATACCCTGCGCAGCCGCACCGAAGCGGCTGCGGCTGAGATCGATCGCTTGGCGGCGGCTCAGGCAGACGCCGAGAGCCGAGACACTGCGGCGCGGCGCCGTTTTGCTGCTCGCGAGGCCGTCTTGGCGGGCCTGGGGGCCGGTGAATCAGGCCTGGACGCCGAGTTCGAGGCCGCCGAGAGCGAGCTGGAGCGGATCCGGGCGAGCCTTGCCGACCTCACCACCCGGGAGCAGTCGGCGCAGTCGGAGCGTGCCGCGCTGGCCGCTCGGCTGGAGGGACTCGCCCTGGGACTGGAACACAAGGACGGTTCGGCTGCGTTATTGGCCGCAGGGCCCTCGGTTGGTGGACTGCTTGGCTCGGTGGCCGCACTGGTCAGCGTGGAGCCGGGTTTCGAGACCGCGGTGTCGGCTGCCCTGGGCTCGGTCGCGGACGCAGTTGCCGTGACGGACCTCGACGCTGCGGTGCTGGCGTTGGGCCACCTCAAGGGCCAGGATCTTGGCCGGGCAGGCCTGCTGCTGGGTGCCGGAGTGGGGAACGCTGGTCGCGCCGATTGGCCCGCCCTGGGTGATCGCGCCCGCTACGCCGTGGACGTGATCACCTGTGCGCCCGAACTCCGCGGAGCCGTTGACCGGCTGTTGCGACGGGTAGCCGTGGTTGCCGACCTGCAGGCCGCCCGCGCCCTCGTGGACGAACTCCCCGAGGTCTCCGCAGTGACCCGGGACGGTGATCTGCTCAGTCACTGGTTCGCCAACGGAGGATCCTCGGCCAAGCCATCCCTGATCGAGGTGCAGGCCGCGATGGAGGAGACGCAGAGCCGGCTGCGAGCGGCCCAAGCGGCCAGCGAGCAACTGCGGTTCGGCCTGGCCGAAGCCCGCGCCCAGCTGGCCCAAGCCGAGGATCGTGCGGCGGCTGCCCTAGCCCGACTGCACGACTCCGATGCCGAGCACGCCGCGATCGCCGAGGAACTTGCTCAACTCAGCCAGACCGCACGGGCTGCCCAGGCGGAGGCGGCGCGGCACACGGCCGCAGCGGCGGACGCGTCCCGTCATCGGGAGCAGAACCTAGCCTCGCTGCGTGCACTCGAAGAGCGGTTGCGCTTGGCGTCGGCGGACGTCGACCTCGGCGAGGCCGACCCGCAGGAGCGAGATCGTCTGGGGCACCTCGCCCGCTCGGCCCGCGGCTCCGAGATGGAGTTCCGGCTGGCTCTGCGCACGATTGAGGAGCGCGCCCGCGCGGTGGCGGGTCGAGCAGACGCACTCGCCCGCGCTGCCGAGGCCGAACGACGTTCCCGCGCCCGCGCCGTCGCCAGGCAGGAGCAAGCCAGGCGCGAGGCCGAGATCGCCGGCGCCGTCCGGACTGCCTCCCAATGGCTATTGGAGCGGGTGCAGGCGTCCCGGGAGCTCGCCGGCGCGGCACGCGCTGACGCGGAAGCAGCACGGGTTCGGGCCGAAGAGGCCCTCGTCATCGCACGACGACGCAGTCGCGAGCTGGCCAAGGAGTTCGAGGCGCTGGTCGACGACGCCCACCGGGATGATCTGGCGCGCACGGAGCAGCGGCTGGGACTCCGGGCGATGGCCGAACGGGCGATGGCCGAACTCGGCCTCGACCCGGACGTGCTTGTTGCCGACTATGGGCCCGACCAGCCAGTGCCGGTGCTCACCACGGCAGACGGTTCCCCGATCAGTGACGACCTTCGTCCGGATCCGGTGCCCTTCGTCCGGGTTCAGCAGGAAAAGCGGCTCCGGGCCGCGGAGCGAACCTGGCGCTGCTGGGCAAAGTGAACCCGCTGGCGCTGGAGGAGTTCGACGCGCTCCAGGAGCGGCACGCCTTCCTCGCCGAACAACTCGACGATCTGCGTCGCACCCGCTCCGACCTGGCGGCGATCATCGACGATGTTGATGCCCGGGTTCAGGAGGTGTTCGCCGCGGCCTTCGCCGACGTGGAGCAGGCCTTCGAGGATTCATTCTCTCGGCTCTTCCCAGGCGGCGAGGGGCGCCTGGTGCTGACCGAGCCTGGGCAGTGGTTGACCACCGGCGTGGACGTGGAGGCGCGACCCGCGGGCAAAAAGGTGAAGCGGTTGTGGCTGCTCAGCGGCGGGGAGCGCTCCCTGGTGGCGGTCGCGTTCTTGGTCGCCCTGTTCAAGGCGCGGCCCAGCCCCTTCTACATCCTCGATGAGGTCGAGGCCGCCCTGGACGATGTGAATCTGGGACGACTGCTCGACATCTACACCGAACTGCGGGACAACTCCCAACTCCTGGTGATCACGCACCAGAAGCGGACGATGGAGATCGCGGACGCGCTGTACGGGGTGACGATGCGCTCAGACGGCGTGTCCGCCGTGATCAGCCAACGCCTGGCCTGAGCTGTCGGTTCAGCGGGCATAATGGTAGCGAACGTACTTATTCAGGGAAGGTTTTTCATGCCGCTGGCTTTGGTCGTCATGGTCGTGATCTTGGCGCTGGCCATCGGGATCGTGGCCGTCGTCGCGATGGGGATGCAAGGGGCGGGCAAGGAACGGGTCCCTGAGCTCGCCAGTGTGATGGCTGAGACCGCTCGCCACCTCAATGGGGATGCCGAACCTCCCAAGGGTCTGGTGGACTTCTTCGACGAGATTCCCGAGATCCGACGTTCCGCGTCGTCTGCGTCCTCCGCCTCGGAGAAGGTTTCCGGCCACTGAGGCACGGCCACTGAGTCGCGACCCGTGGGACTGGGTCAACCTGGCGACACCCTGCCGCCTACCATGACACGGTGGATCAGATTTTCTGGGTAATTCTCGGCGGCATTCTGCTGCTCCTCGCCGTTGCGGCCGCGGTGATCGTGACCAGTCGGCGGCGCGAGCTACCCAAGGTCGACCGCTCCGAGCTGCCCGCCGGCCCACGGCCGGACGTACCGTCCGGCGGCCTCCGGCGGCCGGTTGAGGACGAGCGCAGCGCGCCGGCATCACCCGGGCCGGCGCGACCCGAACCACCCGGGCCGACCGTGCCGGGGGTGGAGTTGCCCGAAGCCCCGAAGACCCGGATGTCCCGGCTGCGCAGGAAGCTTGCCGGCAGCAACAATCCCTTCGCCCGCGGCCTTCTGGGCTTACTCGCGGCAGATCGGATCGACGAGGACACCTGGGACGATCTGGAGGCGACCCTGATCACCTCCGACCTCGGCGCCGGACCCACGGCCGAACTGCTGGGGGCGCTGCGCCGCGAACTTGCCATCGATGGTGTCAACGATCCCGGAGAAGGCCCGCAGGGTGCTGCGGGACGAGCTGGTCCGGCTGGTCAATCCCGGGTTCGACCGCTCCCTGAAAGTGGACGGCGACGGAGTGCCCGGAGTCGTCCTCGTGGTCGGGGTCAACGGGACCGGCAAGACCACCACGATCGGCAAGTTGGCCCGCGTCCTGGTCGCTGAGGGGAAGACGGTGGTGCTCGGCGCCGCCGACACCTTCCGCGCCGCCGCCGCCGATCAGCTCCAGACCTGGGGTTCCCGCGTGGGTGTGCCCACCGTCCGTGGGCCCGAGGGCGGGGACCCAGCCTCCGTGGCGTTCGACGCCGTGCAACAGGGGATCGCGTCCGGGGTCGACGTGGTGTTGGTCGACACGGCGGGGCGCCTGCACACCAAGACCGGGCTGATGGACGAGTTGGGCAAGATCAAGCGCGTGATCGAGAAGAAGGCGCCGGTGACCGAGGTGCTGCTGGTGATCGACGCCACGACCGGTCAGAACGGACTGACCCAGGCCCGGGTCTTCGCCGACGTCGTCGATATCACGGGGATCGTGCTGAGCAAGCTGGACGGCTCGGCCAAGGGCGGCATCGTCGTCCAGGTGCAGCGCGAACTTCAGGTTCCGGTCAAGCTGATCGGGCTCGGCGAGGGTGTCGACGACCTCGTCCCCTTCGAAGCTGAGGCGTTCGTGGACGCGCTGCTGGCCGAGTCCTGACCTTCTCGGGTCAGCAGCCTCGGCACGACCGCGCGCGCCAACTCAGCGGGCCCTGTGCGCAGGACCACCAAAGCGCTACGGTTTGCACACGCCAACGTTGCCCGAAACTGGGAGTACTCGTGAAGAAGCTCGTCCTGATCATGGCCGCAGCGGCCCTCTCGCTCAGCTTGTCCGTCGCGGGGCTGGGGGTCCGGCCAGCGCACGCCGCAGGTGTCCTGTTCGCTTTCGGTGACTCGATCGCCGCCGGCGAGGGATCGGGTCCCGGCATCGGCTACCCGAACAACGAGGGATCGTTCAATGAGATCTTCGGCGCGAGCAGCGGGTATGCCGTGCGCAACTTCGCCGTAACCGGGGCCACCACCCAGGACGTGCTCACCCAGCAGATCCCCACCGCGCTGGTCACAGGCGAGCGACCCAGCCTGATCACCTTGATGGCCGGCGCGAACGACATCTCCTACGGCACCTGTCTGCTCGCTCTGATCGGCGCCAGCGCGACCAACCCCTGCACGCCAGAGGCCTTGGCCGTCAGCCTGCCGGCGATGGGTCAGAGCCTGGCCACCACCCTGGTTGCGCTACGGACGTCCTTCCCGGAAGCCCGGATCGTTGTCGTGCAGTACTTCAACCCGATGCCCAAGCCGGGGGCCGTCTGCAAGGCCATGACGCCGCTACTGGAGGCGAAGCTGCTCTTCGGTGATCAGGACCCGGCGGGCTTCATCGGCAGTGTCACCGACGGCTCCACGGCGGATGTTGCGGCCTTCCAGGCCCAGATCCACGCCGCGGCACAGGCTGTGGTCACGGGGCTGAACTCGACTGTTGAGGGGGCCGCTGGGTTTGCCGGCGCAGCCACGGGTGGGACGATCGAGACGGTGAAGCTGCCGTTCAACAACCACGACTTCTGCAGGGACTACTACGGCAAGAGCCCCGCGTGGGTGCTGGCGCCCAAGATCATCTCCCAGGGGTCGATCACCCTGCCCACGGGTGAGGTCATCCCGGTCGGCACCACCGCGAGCCCGCGTCACACGTGCACCGCTGGGGTCCTGTGCACTCAGTCGCCGAACCCTGACATTTACCTGAGCTTGCCGCAGAACCCCTACGGCATCACCTATGCGATCGCGCTCTGGGTGAACGACTTCCCGCACCTGACTCCGGCCGGCAACGCAGCCATCGCCAAGGCGTTGGCCAAGCAGGTCGCCCCCGTCTGACCCTGACGCCCGACGGATCTTCGGCCCTGCCAACCCGGGGGGCACCGGTAAGCTGAGCCGGTAGTCCCATCGACGCTTCGAGGTTCCCTTGTTCGACACACTGCAAGACCGCCTGTCCGAGGTCTTCAAAAACCTGCGCGGCAAGTCACGGCTGAGTGAAGCCGACATCGACGCGACCGCCCGCGAGATCCGGCTGGCGTTGCTCGAGGCCGACGTCAACCTCGGCGTGGTCAAGGAGTTCATCGCCGCGGTCAAGCAGCGTGCCGTGGGTGTCGACATCCATCAGGCGCTCAACCCGACGCAGCAGATCGTCAAGATCGTCAACGAGGAACTGATCTCCATCCTCGGCGGCGAGTCTCGCCAGCTTCGCTTCGCCAAGCGCCCCCCGACGGTGATCATGCTGGCGGGCCTCCAGGGTTCCGGTAAGACCACGTTGGCCGGAAAGCTCGGTCTGTGGCTCAAGGAGCAGGGCCGGTCCCCGCTGTTGGTGGCGGCCGACCTTCAGCGTCCGAACGCGGTCAACCAGCTTCAGGTCGTGGGCAACCGCGCCGGCGTCCACGTGTTCGCCCCAGAGCCGGGCAACGGGGTGGGCGATCCGGTCCAGGTGGCCCGCACCTCGATCCTGCACGCGATGAGCAAGCTGTACGACGTGGTGATCGTCGACACCGCCGGACGTCTGGGCGTCGACGCGGAGCTGATGCAGCAGGCCGCCGACATCCGGGATGCGGTGAACCCGACCGAGATCCTGTTCGTGGTCGACGCCATGATCGGTCAGGATGCCGTGAACACGGCCCGGGCCTTCGCCGACGGGGTCGGCTTCGACGGCGTCGTGCTGAGCAAGCTCGACGGCGATGCTCGCGGTGGCGCCGCACTCTCGATCGCACGGGTGATCGGCAAACCGATCATGTTCGCCTCCAACGGGGAGGGGCTCAAAGACTTCGACGCCTTCCACCCGGATCGGATGGCCAGTCGAATCCTGGGCATGGGTGACCTGCTGACCCTGATCGAGCAGGCCGAGAAGACTTTCGACGCCGAAGAGTCCGCCAAGGCGGCCCAGAAGTTGATGACCGGCAAGGGTGGCGAGTTCGGTCTGGATGACTTCCTCTCCCAAATGCAGGCCGTCCGACGGATGGGTCCACTGTCCAAGATCCTGGGCATGATTCCCGGCGCAGCCGCGATCAAGGACCAGATCAATGCCATCGACGAGCGTGACATCGATCGGCTTGAGGCGATCATCCACTCGATGACACCGGGGGAGCGCTCGAACCCGAAGATCCTGGACGGCTCCCGGCGATCCCGGGTCGCCAAGGGTGCGGGCACCACGGTGGCCGAGGTCAACGCGCTGGTGAACCGCTTCTTCGATGCCAAGAAGATGATGCAGTCGATGGCTGGCGGCGCTTTCGGTGGCGGCATGCCGGGTATGCCCGGAGCCCGTCGCGCCCCTGCGCGGCCCGCTGCCAAGAGCCGGACGCGTGGCAAAGGAGTGTCCGGCAATCCAGCCAAGCGGAACTCCCATGCCCCCGCGGATGCTCCCGTCGACGGGACGGCAGCCCCCGCTTGGGATCCGGCGGCCAGCTTCGGGCTCGGCGCCGGCCAAAGTGACGCCGACCTGCAGAAGGCCCTCAGCGATTACCAGTTGCCGGCCGATTTGCAGAAGATGTTCAACCAGAAGAACCTGGGCCCTCGCTGACGTTCGGCGGTAGCTCGTCCGGGCCGACATTCGGCGTTGACCCGCGACGGAGAACCGCCCCCGGTGCCATGATCTCTCCATGACGCACCACCATGGCCTGCCGGGTTTCGGGTCCGCCCTGACCCATACGCACGCGGGGAACCCCGGGCATGCTTCCCCGCCGAGCGGCCCGGCGCCGCGGCTGCACCTGAGCGGGTTCCTGCTGCCGACCGGGGAGCGGCAGGATCTGTGGATCCATGACGGCGTGATCTCGCTCGAACCCATCGCCGACGCCACGACGGTCGCCTCCGGCGTCTGGATCCTGCCGGGACTGGTCGATGCGCACTGCCATGTGGGCCTGGAGTCTCACGGGGCGGTCAGCCGTGAGCGTGCCGAGGAGCACGCGATCGCCGACCGCGACACCGGCACACTGCTGATTCGCGACGCTGGCTCTCCACTCGACACCCGCTTCCTGCAGGACCGAGAAGACCTGCCTCGAATCATCAGGGCAGGCCGGCACATCGCACGGCCCCGACGGTATTCGCGCAACTTCGCTGAGGAAGTGGAACCCGAGCAGTTGGTGGACGAGGTTCCGCACCCAGGCGCGCCGCGGCGACGGGTGGGTGAAGATCGTGGGGGACTGGATCGATCGGGAGACCGGAGACCTTTCCCCGTTGTGGCCGGTCGAGGTGGCCCGGGCTGCGATTGCGGCGGCCCACGAGGAGGGGGCACGGATCACCGCCCACTGCTTCGACGAGCAGTCCGTCCGGGAGTTGGTCGGGGTCGGCATCGACGGCATCGAGCACGGCACCGGGCTTGACGACGACACCATCGCCGCCATGGCCGAGCAAGGGACGTCGCTCGTCCCGACCATGGTCAACCTGGAGAACTTCCCGGGCTTCGCCGCCGCCGGGGAGGCCAAGTTCCCGCGCTACGCGGCGCACATTCGCGCTCTGTACGAGCGACGCTTCGACACCATCGGCAAGGCGATCGAGGCAGGGGTCCCGGTGTTCGCCGGCACCGATGCAGGCGGAGTGCACGGACACGGGCTGATTGCCTCGGAGATCGCGCTCCTGGCCAAGGTGGGAGGCGCAGGCTTCGCGCTCGGTGCGGCAAGCTGGCGGGCCAGGGAGTGGCTCGGAGTCGAGACCCTCACCCACGGGGCGTCCGCCGACCTGGTGGCCTACGCTGCGGACCCCCGGCTGGACATCTCCCTGGTGAGCTCACCAAGCCTGATCATCCTGCGTGGTCGGCCGGTTGCGCCACCGAGTTGAGCGGCGCTCAGCCTGAGGACAGGGTCCACCAGATCACCACCAGGTTGAGCGCGATGATCGTGGTCACGATCACCCAGTTGACCACCCGGAGCCAGACCGGGTCCACGTGCTGACCCATCAGTGACCGATCACCGGTGAACAGGGCCAGCGGTCCGGCGGCCAGGGCGACCCCGAAGGACAGCACGATCTGGCTCCAGACAAGCACCTGGGTAGGCGGAATGCCCGTGGTCAGCAGCAGCACGGCCGGCCCAATGGTGAGCAGCCGCCTGAGGGTGGGCGAGGCGCGGATGCCGATCAGGTCCTTGAGGATCCGCGAGCCCGCGTGCGTGCCCACGACGGACGAGCCGACGCCTGAGGCGAGGAGCCCGATCGCGAAGATCACCGCCGGAGCGGCCCCGATGTCGGTGGTCAGCTTGTGATAGGCGACCTCGATCGTGTCCCCGGACAGCCCGGTCAGGGCTGCCGCCGCGAGCAGCAGCATGCCGATGTTCACCGACCCCGACAGGAGCAGGGCCAAGCCCACGTCCGTCTTTTGAATCCTGAGCAGCCGAGCCAGCGGTGTGGTGAGCGTCCCGTTCGGACGATGCCGGTCGATGGCCAAGGCCGAGTGCAAGTAGATGGCGTGCGGCATGACGGTAGCGCCGAGCATCGCTGCGACCAGCGGCCACGCATCCCGGTCGGGAATCGAGGGCACCAACCCCCCGGCCGCCGCAGGCCAGTCGGGGGGAGCCCAGAGCAACGCTCCGAGGAAGCCGAGGGCGATGATCGCCAGGATTCCGCCGATCGCTACCTCGAAGGTTTGCTCACCCCGGGTTCGCAACACCGAGAGCAGGACCACTGACACGGCCCCGACGATCAGTCCGCCCAGCCAGAGCGGGGTCCCGAACAGCAGGTAGAGGGCCAACGCGCCGCCGACCACCTCGGCGATGTCGGTCGCGACGGCGATCACGAAGGCCTGCGTCCCGTAGGTGATCGACATCGGGACCCGATATGGCCGACCCTGCAGTCGGGCGCTCATCAACTGGGGGAGTGTCTGACCCGTGACCAGGCCTACCTTGGCGGACTGGTACTGAATCACCATGGCCATCAGGCTGGCTCCGGCCAGGACCCAGACCAAGGCGTAGCCGTACACGCTCCCAGCCGTGAGATTGGCGGCGACATTTCCCGGATCGACATAGGCGACTGAGGCGACGAAGGCTGGTCCGAGTAGGGTTAGGCTCATCGTGCGTCGGGTCCTCAGAGATCGCTCACCCGGGTTCAGCACGCGCCCTCCCTCCCGTTTTTGCCCAAGTTACACGGCGTGACGGGTGCCGGTTCGCCTGCCCGGCCTGGAATCTGGCAGAATGAGGCGCGCATCCGTCGGCCTTCGGTCCCTCTCACGCCGAAACCGCGGATCCACCAGAACTCGCGCACTCATTGCCCCACGATGAGCGCTCTCGTTCACCCGCTCCAGCCTGGCAGTCGTTGCCAGCTGATTCCTACAGGAGAAACCACCCACGTGGCTGTCAAGATTCGTCTCAAGCGGCTCGGTAAGATCCGTTCCCCGCACTACCGCATCGTCGTTATGGACGCGCGCGCCAAGCGCGACGGCCGGGCCATCGAGGAGATCGGGCTCTACCACCCGAAGAACGACCCGTCGGTGATCCAGGTGGACTCCGAGCGGGCCCAATACTGGCTGGGTGTGGGCGCTCAGCCCACCGACGCCGTGATTGCGCTGTTCAAGCGCAGTGGCGACTGGCAGGCCTTCAGCGGCGACACGAGCCCGTCCGGTATCATCCCGCAGCCGGAGAAGGTCGACAAGGTTGCCCGCTTCAACGCCGCCCTCGCTGAGGCCGACAATGAGCCGGCTACCGCGGCCATCTCCCGGGCCAAGAGGAAGGCCTCCGAGCCTGAGGCCGAGGCTGCCGAAGCCGAGGCCTGATCGTGCTGGCCGAGGCATTGGACCATCTGGTCCGAGGTTTGGTGACCAACCCCGATGACGTCCGCGTCACCGAGACTGATCGCCGGAGGGTTCGAACCCTGGAAGTTCGGGTGCATCCCTCCGACATCGGCAAAGTGATCGGTCGTCAGGGTCGGACGGCCGGCGCACTCCGCACTGTGATCGCGGCGCTGGCCGGACGGGAAGAGGTTCGGGTCGATTTCGTCGACGTCGACCGTCGTCCGCAACGCCGCTGACCAACGCATCGCCACAACGCCCCGCCCACGCCCGTGGGTGGGGCGTTGTGCTTATCTAGCCTGAACGCTGATCCTCCAGAAAGGCAACGCCATGACCGCTGCAGACGTCGTGATCGGCACCATCGGGCGCGCCCACGGGATTCGTGGGGAGGTGTCGGTGCGACCCCGGACGGACTTCGTCGACCAACGTTTCGCGGTCGGGCAAACGCTCCGCGCCGGTGATCGCCTGCTGCTCGTGCTGGGCCATCGCCTGCATCAGGGCTCACTTCTGGTCACCTTCGAGGGGATCGTCGACCGGTCCTCTGCGGAACTTCTTCGCGGGGTCGATCTCATCTCGGATCTGCCCTCCGACGACCTGGCGGTGAGCGAGGACGAGTTCCACGACGCCCAGCTGGTCGGTTTGGGCGTCCACCTAGCCGGGAGCGGTAAGCGCATCGGTCAGGTCACCGCAGTCGTGCACAACCCGGCCCAGGATCTCCTGGTGGTCCAGACGGACGCGGGGGAGCGTCTGGTGCCCTTTGTCAGCGAGCTCGTCCCGGTGGTCGATCTTGCGCTCGGGCGGGTCGAGGTAGAGGACCTTCCCGGCCTGCTCACCGAGATGGAGTGAGCGTGCGGATCGACATCGTCTCCATCTTCGCCGACTATTTCGGGCCGCTGTCGGTCTCGCTGGTCGGCAAGGCAATCAGCAACGGGCTGGTCGACGTGCAGGTCCACGATCTGCGCGACTGGACCGCCGACAGACACCGAACCGTCGACGACACGCCCTATGGCGGCGGTGCCGGGATGGTGATGAAGCCCGAACCGTGGGGGGCTGCGCTGGACTCCCTAGTCCCTGCCGACCAATCGCCACCGACCCTGATCATCCCCTCGCCCGCAGGCGAGAAGTTCAGCCAGGCGATCGCCGGCGAACTGGCCACACTGCCGTGGCTGCTGTTCGCTTGCGGCCGCTACGAGGGGATTGACGCCCGGGTCTCGGAGTTCGCGCGGAGCAGGATGCCGGTTCGAGAGCTCAGCCTGGGTGACTACGTGCTGAACGGAGGCGAAGTCGCGGTCCTGGCCATGATCGAGGCCGTGGTCCGGCTGATCCCGGGAGTGATCGGCAACCCCGAGTCGCTGGCGGAGGAGTCCCACTCGCAGGGCCAGGAGGGCCTGCTGGAATACCCCGTCTACACCAAACCCGCCTCCTGGAGAGGGCTGGACGTTCCCCCGGTGTTGCTGTCTGGTCATCACGGTGAGGTCGCGCGCTGGCGGCGGGAGCAGTCGCTGCGCCTGACCCGGCAAAGGCGCCCGGATCTGTTGGACGATTGAGCTGGATCAGGTGCGCTCAGGGCCTTGATGACCGGGGTCAGCCGCCGATCTGGACCACGATTTGGAACGCCGTCTCGGCCCTCCGTGAGCCGAGTACGACAACCGGTCGTAGTTGATTTAGGGTGGGGGTGTGGCGACGACAACTCTGACACCGCACCAGAAAGCGCTGCGATCCAGCGTGGCCCTGAAGGCCTTGATGGCCCTCACCGGCTTGGTCATGATCGGCTTCCTTCTGATGCACATGTACGGCAATCTCAAGGTGTTCCTCGGCGAGGAGGCGTTTGATCATTACGCCCACTGGCTCAAGGGCGACATCCTCTATCCGCTGATCCCCTCAGGCTGGTTCATCTGGCTCTTCCGGGCGTTCATGGTGGCGAGCATCGTGGCGCACATCTTCGCCGCCTACAAGCTGACCGTGCGCGCCCAAGCGGGTCGTGGTCGCGGCTATGAGGTCAAGAAGACCATTCAGCAGACCTACGCGGCGCGCACCATGCGTTGGGGTGGCGTGATCCTGGCCGGCTTCCTGGTCTTCCACCTCCTCCAATACACCGCGATGGTGCTGCCGGTCGGCTTCACTGTGGGCGATGGCCCCTACGACATGGTGGTGCACTCCTTCGGGAACTGGTGGCTGGTTCTGGCTTATGCGCTGTGGCTGGTCACGGTGTGCCTGCACGTGCGGCACGGCTTCTGGAGCGCGTTCACCACCTTGGGGGCGAACACCAGCCCCAATGCCCGCGCGGTCCTGAACGGGCTGGCTTGGGCCGTTGCGGTGCTGCTCTTCCTGGGCGTCATGAGCATGCCGGTAGCTGTTCTGTTGGGATGGGTGGGTAACTGATGAGCACGGCAAATCCGACGGACTTCTTCGTTGTTGGCGACGAGATCCACGACACCAAGGCTCCCGCGGGGCCGATCGAGCAGAAGTGGTCGACGCGCAAGTTCGAGGCGAAGCTGGTCAACCCGGCGAACCGTCGCAAGCTGTCGGTGATCATCGTGGGTACCGGCCTGGCCGGCGGTGCGGCTGCTGCCTCGCTCGGCGAAGCCGGCTACAACGTGCTCAACTTCTGCTACCAAGACAGCCCGCGGCGCGCTCACTCGATCGCCGCCCAAGGCGGTATCAACGCGGCCAAGAACTACCGCAACGACAACGACTCGGTGCATCGGCTGTTCTACGACACGGTCAAGGGCGGTGACTATCGCGCTCGCGAGACCAACGTTCACCGGCTGGCCGAGGTCAGCGCCAACATCATCGATCAGTGCGTGGCGCAGGGCGTTCCCTTCGCTCGCGAGTACGGCGGTCTGCTCGACAACCGCTCCTTCGGTGGCGTCCAGGTGCAGCGCACCTTCTACGCCCGCGGCCAAACCGGGCAGCAGTTGTTGATCGGTGCCTACCAGGCCCTGGAGCGTCAGGTCGCCGCTGGCACCGTGGCGATGTACAACCGGCACGAGATGCTGGAAGTCATCGTTGCTGATGGTCGCGCCCGCGGGATCGTCACCCGCAACATGGTCACCGGCGCCATTGAGAGCTGGTTCGCCGACGCGGTCGTCTTGGCGACCGGCGGTTATGGCAACGTCTTCTTCTTGTCCACCAACGCGATGGGCTGCAACGTCACCGCCAACTGGCGGGCGCATCGCAAGGGTGCCTACTTCGGCAATCCTTGCTACACGCAGATCCACCCGACCTGTATCCCCGTCCATGGGGAGAGCCAGTCGAAGCTGACCCTGATGTCGGAGTCGCTGCGCAACGATGGCCGGATCTGGGTGCCCAAGCGGGCCGAGGATTGCGACAAGGATCCGCGGCAGATTTCGGAGGAGGACCGCGACTACTACCTGGAGCGGATCTACCCGGCGTTCGGCAACCTCGTCCCCCGGGACATCGCTTCCCGGCAGGCCAAGAACATGTGTGACGAAGGTCGCGGGGTCGGCCCCAAGGTTGGGGATGCCCGTCGTGGTGTCTACCTGGACTTCTCCGAGGCGATCAATCGCCTTGGCCGCGATGCGGTGGCGTCCCGGTACGGCAACCTCTTCGACATGTACGCCCAGATCACCGGTGAGAACCCGTACGAGACGCCGATGCGGATCTACCCGGCGGTTCATTACACGATGGGTGGGCTGTGGGTCGACTACGACCTGATGTCCTCGATCACGGGCCTCTATGTGACGGGTCAGGCGAACTTCTCCGATCACGGCGCGAACCGCCTGGGTGCCTCGGCGCTGATGCAGGGGTTGGCCGACGGGTACTTCGTCCTTCCGAACACGATCAACGACTACTTGGCGGGTGCTCCCTTCGACAAGATCGATGAGACCCATCCGGCGGCGGTCGAGGCCATGCGCGTGGTTCAGGAGCGGATCGATCGGCTGCTGGCGGTTGACGGCGATCGGACGGTGGACTCCTTCCACAAGGAACTCGGCCACATCATGTGGGAGTACTGCGGAATGGAGCGCACCGAACAAGGGTCTCATCCACGCCATCGGTGCCATCCGCAAGCTGCGCGAGGAGTTCTGGAGCCACGTCAAGGTCAGCGGCACGAACGAGGACTTCAATCAGACCCTGGAGCGGGCCGGACGAGTCGTCGACTTCATGGAGCTTGGTGAGCTGATGTGCATCGACGCCCTGCATCGACGTGAATCCTGTGGTGGTCACTTCCGCGCCGAGAGCCAGACTCCCGATGGTGAAGCGATGCGCAACGATGACGAGTTCCTCTATGTGGCGGCGTGGGAGTTCACCGGTTCGGGCCAGGCGCCCGTTCTGCACAAGGAACCCCTTGTGTACGAGTCCATCGAGCTGAAGCAACGGAGTTACAAGTGAACATCACCCTGCGAGTTTGGCGCTAAGCTCATGCCGCGGCTGCGGGCAAGATGGTGACCTATCAGGTACAGGATGTGTCCCCGGACATGTCCTTTCTGGAGATGCTTGACCTGCTGAACGAAGACCTGACGCTCAAGAACGAAGAGCCGATCGCTTTCGATCACGACTGCCGCGAAGGCATCTGTGGGATGTGTGGCGTGGTGATCAACGGCGCCGCGCACGGACGGTCGTCGTCCCCCGTGCCGACGACCACCTGCCAACTCCACATGCGGTCCTTCTCCGACGGGGCCACCATCGACGTGGAGCCCTGGCGAGCCGGTGCCTTCCCGGTGATCAAGGACTTGGTGGTGGATCGGACTGCCTTCGATCGGATCATCCAGGCCGGTGGCTTCATCTCCGCGAACACGGGTGCTGCACCGGACGCGCATGCAGCGCCAGTGTCCAAGATCATGGCCGATCGGGCCTTCGACGCTGCGACCTGCATCGGCTGTGGGGCCTGCGTGGCGGCTTGTCCGAACGGGTCGGCGATGCTCTTCACCTCGGCCAAGATCACCCACCTGGCCATGCTTCCCCAGGGGCAACCGGAACGGTTCTCCCGGGTCAAGAGCATGGTCGCCCAGCATGATGCCGAAGGCTTTGGTGGCTGCACCAACATCGGTGAGTGTTCGGCCGTGTGCCCCAAGGAGATCCCCCTGGACGTGATCAGCCAGCTCAACCGAGATCTGGTCGCGTCCTTGTTCAAGCGAGACGGCAAGTAGGTCTCAGCTCCGCTGCGCAAGCATGATCGGTGCCGACGGCGCCGCCCAACTAAGGGCGGCGCCGTTCGTCCGTCGATTGGGTGCCCGCCCCGTGGCTGTGGCAGACTGATCAGTCGTTGTGCTGTCGTGCGCTCCTGCCACAGGGGGTCAGTGCCGCAGCCCACAAACCAAAAACGAACCACGAGGTGACCTGTGGCACCGGCGAGGAAGAACTGACATGAACAAGCTAGTCCAAGAGATCTCCAAGGCCGCCCTGCGCGACGACATCCCCAACTTCCGGCCCGGCGACTCCGTCCGCGTCCACGTGCGCGTGGTCGAGGGTAACCGCTCCCGGATCCAGGTCTTCGCCGGCGCCGTGATCTCCCGCACCGGTTCTGGCATCGGTGAGTCCTTCACCGTCCGCAAGGTCAGCTTCGGGACCGGTGTCGAGCGCTTGTTCCCCTTGAACTCCCCGATCATCGAGAAGATCGAGGTGGAGCGTCGTGGTGATGTGCGGCGCGCCAAGCTCTACTACCTTCGTGGTTTGCGCGGCAAGGCTGCCAAGATCAAGGAGAAGCGCGACCGCTGAGTCGCCGTCCCGGCGGACGCGAGTTCGCCATCTCGTTGAGAGGCCCGCGTTGACGAACCAGACCACCCCCTCCGGCAGCGAGGGCCGCCCAGCGAACTCGTTCGCTCGCACCACCTGGCTCTGGACCAAAGAGATTTCCATCGTGGTGGTGGGGGCGCTGATCGCCTCCACCCTGCTGCGCCTGTTCCTGGCTCAGATGTTCGTCATCCCGTCAGGGTCGATGGAGAACACCCTGATGGTCCGTGATCGGGTGATGGTGCAGAAGGTTGCCGGTTGGGGCCGCGGCGATGTTGTCGTCTTCCGCGATACCGAGAAGTGGCTGGTCACTGAGCCCGAGAAGTTGGGCCCGGTGCGCCAGACCCTGGTCTTCCTGGGCCTGGCACCTGACGAGAGCACCAATCACCTGATCAAGAGGGTGATCGGTATGCCTGGGGATCGAGTGCAGTGCTGTGATGCCCAAGGACGCCTGCTGGTCAACGGGTATCCCCTCGACGAGACGAGCTACCTCTACACCACGCCAGATGGTCGCCAGATCAAACCCTCTGACTTCGAGTTTCAGGTGGTCGTGCCGAGGGACCGGATCTTCGTCATGGGCGATCATCGGAACAACTCCCAGGACTCACGGTGTCATCTGGACGATCAGGGGACCGAGGGTCTGATCGGATCGCCGGCCTTCGTTCCCACCGCAAACGTGGTGGGTAGCACGGTCGCGGTGGTGTTCCCGTTCTACCGGTGGCGCGTCTTGACCAGGCCGACAACCTTTGAGGGAGTGCCTGCCCCCGCCGAACCTGCCCCGGAGGTTGCTCAGATCATCGGGCCTCCACCTCCCTGCTGACCGATGACCTTCGTCGTGCGCAAGGACGCCGGCCTCTACGGCTACGAACGGGGCCTGCGGCGGGCTGGGTTCTCCCGGATCGCCGGGGCGGACGAAGCGGGTCGCGGGGCGTGCGCCGGCCCGCTGGTCGCGGCGGCAGTGATCTTGGGCGAGGGCGCCGGCGCACAGATCACCGGCTTGCGAGATTCCAAGCTCCTCACCGCAGCCCACCGCGAGCGCTGCTATGACGAGATCATGGCCAAGGCGGCCGCCTGGGCAGTCGTGGCGGTGGAGCCCCGTGAGTGTGATCTGTTGGGCATGCACGTGGCCAACATCAGCGCCCTTCGCCGGGCCGTGTTGCGGTTGAGGTCCGTCCGGACTTCGTCCTGACCGATGGTTTCCCGGTGGACGGTTTGGCGGCACCGAGCCTGGCCATGTGGAAGGGCGATCGGGTGGCCGGCTGCGTGGCGGCGGCGTCCGTGGTGGCGAAGGTGACCAGGGACCGGCTGATGGTCCAGGCGCACGCGTCCTGGCCGCAGTTTCAGTTCGATGTTCACAAGGGTATTGCACGCCTTTGCACCAAGCGAACCTGAAGGCTCACGGCCCCTGCGAGATCCACCGGTGGTGCTTCGACAACGTCCGCCAAGCGGCTAGAGTGTCTGCGACATGAGCGCCGAAGACCTTGAGCAGTATGAGAGCGAACTAGAACTCCAGCTCTACCGCGAGTACAAGGATGTCGTCGGCATCTTCACCTATGCGGTGGAGACGGAACGACGTTTCTACTTGTGCAACGCCGTCGATCTCAAGGTTCGCACCGAAGGTGGCGACGTCTACTACGAGGCTCCATGGGCGATGCCTGGGTGTGGGACATGTACCGACCGGCTCGGTTCGTGAAGAGCGCCAAGGTGCTGACCTTCCGCGATGTCTCGATCGAGGAGATCGCCCACAGCGACCTGAGGGTGCCCGAAGACCTCGGCTGATCGCGCCGCAAGGAGCTCCGACCCTCCGACGCTGGCCGCAACAACGTAGTTCCGGCGCCCTGTGGACGGGCGGATGCCGAGTTGTCCACAACCGCAGAACTTGCTGACAGGTTGAGGGCACGATCCCACCAGTGTGCAGCTGGAGGTGTGTTGTGGAACGTAGAAGCGTGGGGCAATCCGGGGAAGATGCTGCGGTCGCTCATTTGGTGGCCCGGGGCTGGCAGATCGTCGAGCGGAACTGGCGATGTCCGGTGGGCGAGGTCGACGTGATCGCCCTGACTCCGGAGCCCGATCCCGTCGTGGTGTTCTGCGAAGTCAAATGTCGGACGGGTCTGGGTTACGGGGATCCGCTCGAGGCGATCACCTATGCCAAGCAAATGAAGCTGCGTCAGCTGGCTTTGACCTGGCTGAGCAACCAGGAGCAGGGCGTGGCTCGGTTTCGGATCGACGCGATCGGGGTGTTGCTTCGCCGCGGCGCCTCGCCGCTGGTGACTCACCTGCAAGGGATCGGCACATGACCCCGGCGCGCGCGTGGTCGGTGGCCTTGGTCGGGATGGAAGGCACGATGGTCGAGGTTGAAGCCGCGATCGGCGGCGGTCTCCCACGGACGATCCTGGTCGGTCTGGCCGACACCTCGCTGAATGAGGCTCGCGACCGCTGCAAGGCGGCCGTCGCCTCAACCGGGGTCGGTTGGCCCTCCCAACTTCTGACCATCAACCTGTCCCCGGCGACCCTGCCCAAAACCGGGGCGCACTACGACCTGAGCATCGTGGCAGCGGTGGCCGCCGCAGACGGTCGTCTGCCGAAGGGGGCCTTGGAAGGCCTGGTCCTCTTGGGTGAACTGGGGCTCGACGGACGAGTGCGCGCCGTACGCGGCGTGTTACCCGCGCTGCTGGCCGCGGCCTCCAACGGCTTCAGCCGCGCCATCGTCCCGGCCACCCAAGTGGGCGAAGCACAACTGGTGCAGGGAATCACCGTGTGGTGGGTTCGCGATCTGGCCGACGTGATGGAGGTGCTCGCAGGGCGCCCCGTGCTGCTACCGGCGATCGAGAGTGCCACTCCGGTGGAGCCGTCCGAGGTGAAAGACCTGATCGACGTGGTGGGGCAGGTGGAGGCCAAGTGGGCCCTGGAGGTCGCTGCCGCAGGTCGGCATCACCTGTTCTTCCACGGGCCACCGGGTGTGGGCAAGACGCTGCTGGCCGAGCGATTGCCCGGCCTGCTGCCTGACCTCGACCTGCCGGAGGCGCTGGAAGTGTCGGCCATCCATTCGTTGGCCGGCTGCGGCCTTGACGACGGACTGGTGATTCGGCCGCCCTACAGCGATCCGCATCACTCGGCGTCGCTGGCCAGCCTGGTCGGTGGCGGAGCCCGCGTCGCCATGCCTGGGTCAGTCTCGAAAGCTCATCGTGGTGTGCTCTTTTTGGATGAGGCCCCGGAATTCTCGCCAAGGGTGCTGGAGGCGCTGCGGGTGCCGTTGGAATCGGGCCAGATCGTTCTCGGACGCTCGGCTGCGCAGGCCACCTACCCCGCCCGGTTTCAGCTGATTCTGGCAGCGAACCCCTGCCCCTGCGGGATGGCGGCCACCAAGGGTGCCCAATGCCAGTGCGCCCCGATGGCCATTCGTCGTTACGCCCAGCGGGTCTCCGGTCCGGTGCTCGACCGGATCGACATCCACCAGCACCTGAGGCCGTTGCGGCGCTCCTACCTGGAGGCCGCGTTGGCCGCGGGGGAGCCCACGGCGGTCGTCGCCGACCGGGTTCGGGCCGCGCGTGACCGGCAGCGGCGCCGGTTGTCCGCGTTGGGCTGGCGGACCAACGGGGAGATCCCCGGGCCGGCGCTGCGGCGGAAGCTCCGGCTTCCAGTTGGCTTCGAGCTTCTCGATGACGCGGTTGCCCAAGGTCGACTCTCCGCTCGTGGGGTGGACAAAGTGCTCCGCCTCTCCTGGACGATCGCCGATCTGGCCGGTGCCGATCATCCCTCCCGTTCCCATCTTCGGACGGCGCTCGCGATGCGTCGCGGTGAATCCCTGGAGGCTTCTCATGGACGATCGTGAGGCGCGGATGGCTCTCACCTGCGTGGTGGAGCCTGGCACTTCCCGGGTGACCGAGCTGGTGGCCGAGTTCGGGGCGCTGGCGGTGTGGCAGGGAATCCTCTCCAGTACGGGCAACCCGACGCTGGCCCAGCGTGCGGCCGTCCTTGACCTGCGGGAGGTCGCTGATTCCGCAGCCCGGGCGAAGATCTCGTTCACCTGCCCCGGTGAGCCGGGCTGGCCCGACCAGGTGGCAGAGCTGGACGGCTGCGAGGCCGTCCGGCAGCTCGGAGGGGCACCGTTCGGGTTGTGGCACCGCGGCGAAGCCGTCTTGAGCGACGTGCTGACCCGTTCGGTGGCGATCGTCGGCTCGCGCGCTGCCACCGCCTATGGGGAGACCACCGCCTCCGACATCGCCGCCGGCGTCGCCGGTCAAGGCGTGACGGTCGTCTCCGGGGAGCGTATGGGATCGACGCTGCTGCGCATCGGGGGGCGCTCTCGGTGGAGGGTCTCACCGTGGCTGTCATGGCCGGCGGGCTGGATCGTCCTTACCCGGCCGGAAACGCCGCACTCTTCGAGCGGATCGCGCGCTACGGGCTGCTGGTGAGTGAGTTGCCGCCAGGGCAGCATCCAACCCGAGTCCGGTTCTTGGCGCGGAATCGCCTGATCGCGGCCATGTCGCCGGGAACGGTCATGGTTGAGGCAGCAGTCCGCAGCGGGGCCAGGAACACCGTGACCTGGGCGAATGCCTGCCACCGCTTGGTGATGGCCGTCCCGGGGCCGGTGCACAGCGTCAACTCGGTGACTCCGCATCGCCTGATCAGGGACCAGGAGGCGGTGTTGGTCACCGGATCCCAGGATGTTCTCGAACTGCTGGGCCCAGTGGGCCGGCCCGGGAAGGCCCTGGCCCGCGAGCATCGACCACTGGATGTCTTGGAGGCCGACGAACTTGCCGTCTACGAGGCACTGCCAGCGCGAGCGGCCCTGGCGGCGGGGGAGCTGTCGCTGCGCAGCTCAACCCCGTTGCCGCTCACCCTCGGCATCCTGGACGCGTTGGAGGAGCGCGGGCTGGTCGAGTCGACCCCAGGAGGACGATGGCGCATCGTTCCAGGGGCGGCCCAGGGCCGACCTCAGCTGAACCTGACGCCCGAGGAGACCCCGGAGTAAACGCTTGACGCTGGGTGTTGTGGCGCTCGGTTCAGCGGAGCAGAAGGAACGTGGCGGCGAACAGTGAGGTGATCAGGGTGATCCTCTCGAAGGCGGCCTGGGAGATGCGGTGCGCGAAGCGGCGTCCGAACCAGGTACCAACGAGCACGACGGGGGCCAGCGTCGCGACGAGCAGGAGGGTATGCCACGGGAAGAGCCCCACCGACGCGCTGAACGGCACCTTGATCAGGTTCACCACCGCGAAGAACCAGGCGTTGGTCCCAATGAAGCGGTGTTTGTCCACCCGGGCCGCCAAGAGGTAAAGCGCCATCACCGGGCCTCCGGCGTTGGCGGTCATGGTGGTGAAACCTGCAGCCAGTCCCGAACTGCCGGCCGCGACCCAGTGCTGTGCCGGGTGCTGGGCGTCCGGGTCCGACGGCTCGGCCGGCTTGCGACGGCTCCAGAGCTGAATCAGCAGCGACACCGCCAGCACCCCGCCGATCACGCGCTGCAGTGTGACGTCGTCCACCCAGGCCAAGAAGAGGGATCCAAGGATCAGACCGGGGATCACGCCGGGGATCAAGCGCAGCAGCAACGGCCGGCTCGCGTGACGCCCGATCGTCGCTACCGCGACGACGTCGCCGACGATGGCCAGTAGCAGCACGGCCGCGGTTGACTCCCGGGTCGGCATGGTCAGCGCAAAGATCGCCACCGTGACGGAGCCCAAGCCACCCACCGAGGTTTTGGAGAAGCCCATGATGACGGCCCCGATCGCCATGACGATCCAGTTCACCAGGGAGACGTCGAGAGGCGGCACGAGTTGATCCTGCCACGGCTGGGGTGGCACACGAGTGCTGACCCTGGCGGAGCCATCCTCGCGTAATCTGCTGCTCGGCCGGTGAGCGGGTGAGCGTCCGCGCCGTAGGAATGCCAAGATCGAGGGGCCATGTCAGCAGAGTTCGCCGAGTTGGTGGGCAGCGTGCTGCCTGTCCTGCTGATCATCGCTCTGGGGATGGGGCTGCGCCGAACGAGCTTGCTCAGCGACTCACTCGTCGCTGGACTCACTCACCTCGTGGTCGCCGTTGCCCTTCCGGCCCTGCTCTTCACCACGTTTCTGACCACTCAGTTCAAGCCCGGGCACGTCTGGATCATCGTGATGGTGTTCACGGTCTGCGTGCTGCTGCTCGGTGTGGGCTACATCTTCCGGCTTCTGACTCGGGGGTCGACCTACAGCCCGTTCCTGTTCACCGGCTTCGAGCTGGGGATGATTGGCTTCGCCTTGTTCACCGCCGTCTACGGTGTGGAGCGGTTGCCCGCGCTCGGTGTGTTGGCCTTGGGCCACGAACTGTTCGTGTGGTTCATCTTCGTGTCGCTGCTGCGCGCCACCGCGCACGAGTCACCCTCCCTCAGCATGACTCTGCGCAACCTGGCCACCTCGCCGGTGATCGTGGCCATCCTCTCGGGCCTGCTCTTCAACGCGCTGGGTTGGGGACCAGCAATCCTCACCAGTCCCCTCAGCGTTGGCGTCATGACCACGCTGCGCTACCTGGCAGGCATCATTGTGCCCTTGGTGCTGCTGATCGTTGGCTACGGCTCCCGACTCACCGTGGCGGGCGTGCGCGAGGCACTGCCGTTGGTGCTGACCCGCCTGACAATTGCGGTGGGCTTGGCGCTCTTGCTCAACGCGTTCGTTGTGCGCGGCGTGCTGGGGTTGGATCCGATCTTCGAGGCCGGCCTGTTCACGTTGATGGTGCTGCCCCCACCTTTCATCGTGCCGCTGTTCATCCCTGCCGACCGCCGGGAGGACATCTCCTACGCCAACAACGTCCTCTCGCTGTACTCGCTGGCCTCCGTGGGGGTCTTCGTGGCGTACGTCATGCTCAGCTGACTCCTCTTGCCTCAGCCATGCCCGCTCCCGATGCCGATCATCGACGGGTTGAGGGCGTGGCAGCTCGGATGCCGCCACCGGCCTCGGGCCCCATTGAGCTGGGACAGATCCGCCCCCGGCCACTAGGTTGGGGCGCGTTCGGTGAACCTGCCGACGCCACTCAACGCGAAAGGATCACCGCGATGGCAAAGGTCATCTCCACCTTGTTCATTTCGGCCGACGGCGTCGCCGAGATCGACCCCGACTGGCACTTCCCCTACTTCGACGAGAACATGGGCCGCGCCGTGGGCGAGGACTACGACACCTCAGACGTGCTTCTCATCGGCCGAGTGACCTACGACAGCTTCGCCGGAGCGTGGCCCGAGCGAGAGACCGCCGGCGGTGAGGATGCACCGTTCGCGGCTCAGCTCGGAGACGTGCGCAAGGTGGTTGCGTCCCGGCAACAGCTCGAGTTCTCCTGGCGCAACTCGGAGCTGATCGAGGGCGATCTCGTCGATGCCGTGGCGGCGCTCAAAGCGGATCCTGACATCACCGGCATCCTCATCCCCGGTTCGATCTCCGTGGTGCAGCAGTTGCTCGCCGCCGGGCTGATCGACGAGCTCCGGCTGTTGGTCCACCCAGTCGCCGCCCGCAAGGGACGCCGACTCTTCGATGACGGGGAGACGCCGTATCACCTGAAGGTGACGGCGACCGAGGCGTTCCCGACAGGCGTGATCCGGGTGATCTACGCGCCTACGGCTGCGCCCAGCGCTGTCGGCTACGACGAGGTGACCGAACACGTGCCCGAAGGGACGTAGTCCCCGGTCGAAGCGCCTCGGACGCTTCGCGCACTGACCGCTTCCGCTCCTTGAGCCACACGGGGGACACCCGAGGCCAACTGGCTCTTGGAGCGTGCTGACCATCATGTGGGGCGGCGGTGCGCCAGGTTATTTCGCCATGCCGCCGAACCGATTCATGTTCTTCACGTCGGGTCGCGGCGTGCGGCTGTCGACAGGCCTCACGGCTGAGGGCTACAACCCGGGGTCGTAGGGCAGGAAGCTGTGGCGCCGGTTTGACACCAGCGCCCGCTTCCTCGAAGCTAACCCAGCTAGCCCTTATCCCCCAGGAAGTTGGAAGTAGATGTTCTCTCGGCGCGCCTTCTTCAAATACAGCGGCGGGTCGACCCTGGCCCTATACGTCCTCAGCAGTAGCGGGGAGTCGACGGCATTCGGTCAGCCCTTGCCCGGCGGGACCCTCACTCCCGCGTCCATCTCGAAGTTCGTCAGCCCGCTGACGATCCCTCCCGTGATGCCCCGAGTCGGCCGCGTTCTGAGTGGCGGGCGCCTCGTTGACTATTACAAGATCGGGGTCAGGGAAATCGATCAGCAGATGCTGCCGTCGGGCCTGCCGAAGACAAAGGTGTGGGGCTACGGTGCGGTGGTCACCGACGTGCTGGGCTTGCCTCTGCTCAAGATGTTCAGCTCCCCCTCCTTGACGATCGAGGCGACCGCAGGGACCCCCGTCCGGGTGAAGTGGCTCAACGAGTTGGTTGATGGGTTGGGCAAGTACCGCCCTCACCTGTTGCCTGTTGACCCGACGCTGCACTGGGCAAACCCAGGTCGCCTCGGCAGTGACCGCACGGACTCCCGGCCAGATCTGACCGGAAAGACCTACGTACCGACCGACTCTCCAACCGACTCGATCAACGGGGTCAGCGAGTACACGCGCTATTGGGGTCCCGTGCCGCTGGTCACGCACGTGCATGGTGCCGTCGGCGTGGGCGACGAGAGCGACGGGTACCCCGAGGCGTGGACACTGCCGGCGGCGCTCAACATCCCTACTGGCTACGCGCGGAGAGGCACCTGGAGTTCGTTCTTCGCCAACAAGGCTCTTCAACTGTTCGGGGGCCTCTGGGGCACCGGGTACGCGACCACCCAGTATCCGAACGAGAACCGCGCCTCAACGATCTGGTACCACGATCACACGCTGGGTCTGACGCGTCAGAATGTCTACGCAGGGCTCGCTGGGTTTTTCATTATTCGTGGGGGCTCGGGTGGTGACGCGATGATTCAAGATGCGAGGACGAACCTACCTGCCGTCTTGCCCGGGCCGGCGCCCACGTACGGGTCGATCTCCACCTCGACCTGTCGAGACATTCCGATCGCCATTCAGGATCGTTCCTTCAATTCCGACGGATCGCTGTTCTACCCGGATACTCGTTCCTTCTTCGACGGAAACTCAGGCCCCTATGTTCCCGCTTCGGAAACGCCTCCCATCTGGAACCCCGAGTTCTTTGGGAATGCGCTGGTCGTCAACGGACGGACCTGGCCCTATAGGAGTGTTGAACGTCGCCGCTATCGCTTCCGGATGCTCAACGGTTGCCAATCTCGATTCCTGATTCTCGACTTCAGCAGCATCCCAGGCGTCTCGGTCTGGCAGATCGGTAACGACGGCGGGCTCTTGAAGGCGCCGGTCGACCTGTCAACGGGCCACGGCAATCGGCTCCTGATCATTCCGGCCGAGCGTGCAGACCTCATCGTTGACTTCACCAATGTCCCCGTGGGGTCCTACACGCTACGGAACGTGGGTCCTGATGAACAGTACGGCGGTGGCGTGCCAGGTGTGGATTTCGCCACCGCGGATCCGACCACCACCGGGTCTGTGATGCAGTTCAGAGTGGTGTCGAGCAGCGTCGTCGATTCCAGCACTCCCGCCAGGTACCTGCGCTTGCCATCCATCCCGGCATTTCCGGGGGCCACAGTGACTCGCCGACTCGTCCTCATGGAGCACGGGCACGGGGGAGTTGGCCCAACGGCTGCGGTGCTGGGGATCGTCCGGCAAAGCATGGACCCTGCGTCACCTCAGTGGGACGGAATCGGCACCGGTCACGCCGTGGGCCAGATGTGGTCCGACCAGATCACAACCAACCCGGCGGTGGGTGCAACCGAGGTGTGGGAGTTCTACAACATGACGGTCGACGCCCACCCGGTGCATGTTCACGAAGTGGTCTTCGAGGTGCTGAATAGGCAGGCGATTGACGTCGACATGCACGAAGTGGCGCTCGTCCCCGGCTCAACACCCATATCGCCCAAGCCATGGGAGCGGGGGCGAAAAGACACGGTTTTGGCCCTGCCTGGCGAGGTCACTCGTATCAAGGCCACGTTCACTCGGGCCGGGCAATACGTCTGGCACTGCCACATTCTCGAACACGAAGACAACGAAATGATGCTTCCGTTCCGTATCGGTCCGCGGCAGACCGGTCAGCCGGGGTAGCACTCCCTGGCGAGCCCAGGTTGCTTGGGCGACCCGGGCACTTCCCGCCGGCCCCCGGGCAGTGTTCGCGACGCTCCGGAGAGGCTATTCTCGAAATCTCGGGAATGGGAGAGCAGCTGTGGACGGTCGCGATTTCAAGGACTGCGTTTTCGGGCACTTCGCCCGGGTGGGGGCGGCGCTCGGCAACGGGAAGCGGGTCGAGATCGTCGACGTACTGGCCCAGGGGGAGCGGAGCGTTGAGGAGCTGGCTCGTGACGTGAACGCGTCGGTGGGGAACGCGTCCCGAAACCTGCAGATCTTGGCGGCAGCCGGGTTGGTGGTTCGCCGCGTCGAGGGCACGTCCCGGGTCTACCGGTTAGCAGATCCGAGCGTGCTGCACGCGTATCAGGCGCTGGTGGCGGTAGCTGAGGCGCGGATCGCGGAGGTGTCGGGACTTGCCTCGGCGTTCTTCGGCGAGGCTGACGGTGCCCGTCCGATGAGCCTGCCCGAACTGCAGGAGGCCATGGCGGCCGACCAGGAGCTGACGTTGATCGACGTGCGCCCCGCCCGGGAGTTCGCCAGCGGCCACGTGCCCGGGGCAATCAACGTCCCGCTCAATGAACTGGCCGAGCGGATGGCCGAACTCCCGCTCGACAGTCCGATCGTGGCCTACTGCCGCGGCCCCTTTTGCGTGATGGCCGCCTCCGCGGTCCACCAGCTCAGGGAGGCGGGGTTCGCGGCTGCCCGGTTGGCTGTCGGCTACCCCTGACTGGCTCACCGCGTCCGGCACAGGGCCGGGCCCGTCCCATCCGGAAAGAAGGACATTGACGTGACCACGCTCTTCATCCTGAACGACCCGCCGTATGGCACTGAACGGGTGTACAACGGCTCCGGTTGGCGGCGAACCTGCAGCGCTTGGACGAAGATCACGACGTGGTGGTCTTCCTGATGGGGGATGCCGCGAGTGCAGCCCAGGGCGGCCACAAGGTGCCTGACGGGTTCTACAACGTGAACAAGATGCTCGGCAACGTTGTGCGCCGCAACGGTCGCATCTTGGTCTGTGGCACGTGCATGGACGCCCGCGGCCTCACCGAGGAAGAGCTCGTTCCTGGCGCGAAGCGATCCACCCTGGACGAGCTGACCCAGGAGACGCTGGCCGCCGACAAGGTGCTGGTGTTCTGATGGACGCTGCGCCGGTCTATCTCGACCACAACGGCACCACCCCGGTAGCCCCGGAGGTCGCCGAGGCGATGTGGCCCTACCTGACCGAACACTTCGGCAACCCCTCCAGCGCCACCCCGTTAGGACGCAGAGCCAAAGGCGCGGTCGAGGTGGCGAGGGATCAGGTCGCCGCCCTGATCGGCGCCCAACCGGAGAGATCACCTTCACCTCCGGCGGCACCGAATCGAACAACCTCGCGATCCGAGGGAGCGCCGCGATCGCCACGCACCGGGTCGCGGGTCACCTCCCAGGTCGAGCACCCCCGCCACCGCGCAGCCGCTCGCCCTTCTGGAGGCTCGGGTTGGAAGGTGCATCGACTCACTGTCGATGCCGAGGGCCGGGTTTCGCCGAGTCAGATGCCGACGGGCGCGATCGGGTTGGGCACGCTGATCTTGGCCCAGAACGAGACCGGCACGATTCAGCCTGTCGCCGAGATTGGGAGCGGGTCCACGCCGGCGGCGGGGTGATGCACACTGACGCCGCCCAGGCAGTCGGCAAGATCCCGGTATCTGTCGACGACTTGGGCGTCGACCTGCTCAGCATCGCTGGTCACAAGCTCTACGCCCCAGAGGCGTCGGGGCCCTCTACATCCGGCGCGGCACGGCGATCAGCCCGCTGCTGGTCGGCGCCGGCCAGGAACGGGCCTGCGCCCGGGCACCGAGAACGTGGCCGGCATCGTCGGCCTCGGCAAAGCCGCCGAGCTTGCGCTGAACCTGCTCGCCACCGAACCGGCCCGGCAGGCCGCCCTCCGCGAGGAACTGTGGCAGCGGCTTGTCGGCGGTATTGCAGGCCTGGTCCGGGTGAGTCCGACGCTCGGCTGCCTGCCGAACACGTTGATGGTGGCACTTCCCGACTGGTTGGGCGCCGACCTGCTGGACGCCACCCCGTCCGTCGCCGCGTCCACTGGCAGCGCCTGCCACTCGGGCACCCACTCCCCGTCGGCCACGCTGCTCGCCATGGGGATCGAACCAGCCCTCGCTCTCGGTTCGCTCAGGCTCACCCTTGGTCGATCCACGACCTTGACTCACATCGAGATCGCAGCGAGTGCCATCCTGCGGGCCTGGTCTGGTGGCGCAGCAAAAACCACGGTCCCTAGCGTACGTCGTCGGGCGACGGTTGAGGTCAACGATCTGGGCTAGTGGCACGGCTTCTCGGTCAGGTATGAGGTGTCGCCGGCGATTGGCGGCTACATAGCAAGTGGCGAGTGGGGCACCAGAAAGGGGCGCCTCCGCCGCCAGAGGGATTCGAGCCTGCGGTCCTCACGCCGTGGGTGATGTCTGATCGAGCGTCCGAGTCAGGGTAGTCGGCGGTGGCCTTCGATGCGGGTGGCTTCTCCTGCGTCGGTGGGGTGCTTCCGCCGGGGGTTCAGCTTTGTGTGTTCGCCTTCTGGCGGAGGTTCTGGGGGAAGGAGGCCGACCGGGGGAACCTCGTAGTAGAACCTCTCCCACTCGCCGGCGGCGGTTCGGTCGGCGACCACGGGACCGGCCGACATCGACGTCCTGGTGCTTGGCGAGGGTGTCGCGAGGTCAGACGTGTACGAAGCCGCCGATGGGGCACAGGCCAGGCTCGGCCTCCCGGTGAACCCGACAATCCGATCCAACGCCCAATGGGCCGACGCGAACGATCCGCTCAGCTCCCAGATTCGATCCTCGCCTACGCTGACCGTCATTGGTCAGGAGGACGTCGATGGCACCCTGGCCGCGAGGTGAGGCCGAGATCGAGCGGCTGCTCGGACTGAAACACCTACAGCCACTAACCGGCGCCGCAGCGAACGGGCGGCCGCTGCTGGACAAGGCACACCGAACATTGGGACTGCAGGTTCCATTGCAGGCACCGACCCTGACAGCGCGTTCGTTCTCGCCTACGACGCCGGTCGCTACGCGGCAACGGCTCTCCTGGCCCAACAGGGTCTGCGTCCCACCGCGTCCGGCGGCCACGACGCCGTCGAGTCGGCCATCCGTGCACAGTTCGGCGCTGGCTTCCGCAACTTCGGGTTCCTGCGCCGCCGACGCAACGAACTTGAGTACCCGAGCGTCGGCTCCGCCACGTCCGACGTCGAAGAGGCGACCGAGGCGGTGGCGCAATCCCGCAGCATCGTCGAAGCGGCCGACAGGCTCCTGCCCAACCTCAGCTTCTTCATCTGATCGGGGTGCCCATTCCAGCGCATCAGGGGATCAATCAGCCGCCCAGGCTGTTGTGCACGTATTGGGCAAAGGCTCCGGAGACGAAAGAGGCTCTGACCATTTACTCTAGTCAGAGCCGCTTTCGCATGGTGTCCGAGAGAGGACTTGAACCTCCCGGGCGGGGGAAGATGATGGCCCTCTGGCAAGGACCTATGACTGGAGTTCGTCACTTTCGTCACCTTGTCGTGGGGAATATGTGGGGAATCGGGCTTCGGCGTCACCGAGTTTGCCGGCGTTCGGCACGTCCGTCTCTAGGGTATCGCGGGGTGACACCGCTCCAGCAGTAGTTGGGTTTGGGCGAGCGCCACCTCCAAAGTCAGCAGTCCGTGGTTCAGACCCAGTGCGTGCCAGGGTGCCGGCGAATCATAAGCGCATGTCGCTCTTGGTAGAGAAGGAGCGCGCCCGTGTCGCCGGAAACGCCAGTCAACTTGGACGTCCTCTATGTTGACTGCAGGACCACGGCACCGTCCTTGAGTGATCCGCGATCCGCGAGCCTCGCGACGCCGATTCACTCGGCAGTTGACTGCCCCCGTGAACGCTCAGCTGGGTGCCGCGCGTCTTGAGGGCAAGCGGCCGAGATGCGTCACAGATGCAGCGTTCGCAGATACCGAGAGCCGTGTGCAGACTAGTGGGCGATGATGTGGTGGTGGCAGATCAATCCAGTGTCCTGTTAGGAGCCGAGTCACCGCTCGGTGAGACGGGCGTCGAACCTTGGCTCTGGTCGATGCCCGAGGACATGGTCGATGAGTACCCGACCCGGCCTTTGATTGATGGCCTGCCGTTGCAGAAGCTCTCATGGCGGGACACGGAGAGGCTGCTTCTGCAGCTGCTGGCCGGGCAAGCGGAGGTCGAATTCGCCAAGTCCTTCGGCGTGCGCGGTCAGGACCAGGAGGGAATCGACGTATACGCACGCCTTCCCGGGGAGCTGCCTCGGCCGTATGTGGTGTTGCAGTCCAAGAACGTGAAGACTGTCGCGCCTTCGGACCTTCATAACGCGGTGGCGAAGTTCCTTGAGGGGAGTTGGCCCGAACGGACGTCGGTGTTCTATTTTGCGACGACCTTCGACCTCACGGCGACGAGCCTCGACTCTGCGGTACGAGCGGCGGCCGAACGACTTGCCCTAAGCGGAGTCCGGTTCGTGGCATGGGGAGCCGAGGAGATCAACGAACTGCTCCGCAATCAGCCGAAGATGGTCGCACGATTCTTCGACAGAGCCTGGGTCGAGCCCTTCTGTGGCGCAGAGGCCGCGAGCTCTCTGCCTCCGACGCGGCTCAGCAGTTCGGAGGTGCGGAATCTCCGGGTTGGGCTCCTCAAGCTCTATCAGGCCGCATTTGCTTCACTCACCTCGCCAGCGCCAGTCTCGGGCAGGGAGGACGAACCGTTCGTAGTTCTCAAAGTGAGCCCGCAGCCGGAAACCCAACTTGGCGCTCAGGTTTGGGATGAAGGGGGCCCGATGACGGGATGCCCGTAGTACGCCGAGTCCGCCCGCACCAGCACCCTGCCGCCTGTCTTGCTCTCGTCTCTGGCGAGGGTACGAGTCGTCTTCAACGCATCACGGACCAGCCGCCCCGCACCGCGGGCGGAGTTGGCCGAGCCCTTCCGCAACCGTTGCGCGACGATCACCGGAGCGCACGACTCGGTAGAGACGGTCGCGATCAAAGCGTTCAGGCCGCGGACCTTGGTGTAGCCGAACCCGGCGCCCTGCTTGGCGTAGCCGTGGACCTCGACGACGGTGTCGTCGATGTCGACCACCGCCACCTCCCCGACGCCCGAGGTCAGTGGCGTGGCCGCGGCCAACCCGGTCAGGAACCTCGAGGCGACCGCATCGAGCTGACGCACGTGCCCGAACGTGAAGGCGCGCAGGAACGATCCCAGCGTGCTTGGGGCGTAGCAGCGGTCGAAGACCCGACCCATCCCACCGTGCCGCAACAGCGCCATGTCCTCGATGCTGTCGGCGCCGGCGACCATCCCCGCCACCAGGGCGGTGACCTTGGCGCCGGCGTTGGCGCCCTTGTCCGTGGGCACGCTCAGCCGCGCATCGGCCAACCCTCCCAGGCCCGCCGTCTCGGCCAGCCGCAGGACTGGGATCAGCCCGGCCGACCCGATCAGGTTCGGGTCATCGAAGACCGCTGATGCCGCTGCCGGTGTATGAGAGAGTTGCACCTACGAGATGTCCCTTGTGGTCAGGTCGAACGGAAGCCTCAAGAACTTCGATTCTCCTGCACCACAAGGGACTTCTCATGCTCCGACCCGCACGCAACCCGCTACAACCTCAACCCCATCGGTGGATCCGGGATAAGGAACCCTCCACGATTTCGGGGGAACCACACACGGCGGCTTCGACACGAAGTGCGCCAATGGCAACAAGGAGGACCTCACCACGGTGATCTCCAACATGCCGACCGGGGACGTCACCGTCCTCGACGCCTACTACGACTTCCGTCTGGCAGTCACCGGCAAGGGCAAGGGCAAGGGCAAGCGCTGACGCTCTGCTCGTAGCACTGGCACGAGGGGCCGGGTCCGCGTTGCGGGCCCGGCCCCTCCGTGCTGACCACCCTGGACCCGCCCGCTCCGGCACCCTTCAGCTCGGACCGCCGTGCCGCACCTCGAGATAGGCGAGGACGGCTCGCACTCGGCGGTGCTCCGAAGGGCCGCCCTCGCTGAGACCGAGCTTGGCGAGGATGCTGCCGACGTGGGACTCCACGGTGCGCTCGGCGAGGACGAGCCGAGCCGCGATGCCCGGGTTGGCCAGGCCCTCGGCCATGAGCGCGAGCACCTCGAGCTCGCGCGGCGTCAGCGCGGAAAGGGAGTCGCGGCCCCCCGCGAGCAGCCGCGCGACGACCTCGGGGTCGAGCGCCGACCCGCCGGCGGCGACCCGGGTCAGCGCGTCCACGAACTCGTCGACGTCGAGCACCCGGTCCTTGAGCAGGTATCCGAACCGGCCGGTCGCGACGAGCTCGACCGAGAGCCGGGTCTCGACGTGCTGGGACAGCAGGAGTACCCCCACCTCGGGGGTGCGCCGGCGCACCTCGGCCGCGACCTCGGCCCCGTCGTGCGCGTGGTTCGGGGGCATCCGAACGTCGAGCACCGCGACGTCGGGCCGGTGCTCGAGGATGGCGGCTAGCGCGCCCGGCGCGTCGGCGGCCGTGGCGACCACCTCGTGCCCGAGCTCGCCCAGCAGCGCCGACAACCCCTCGCGGAACAGGGCGGAGTCCTCGCCGATCACGATCCGCACGGGATGACCGCCTCGATCGCCGTGCCCTGTGCGAGTGGGCTGCTCACCGCGAGCGACCCGCCGTGGGCGTGCACGCGGTCCCGCAGCCGGGCCAGGCCCGACCCTGGCACGAGCCGCGCCCCGCCGGCCCCGTCGTCGCGCACCACGACCCGCAGCTCCTCGTCCTCGTGTCGCACGTCGATCGCGATCCGGGACGCGCCGGCGTGCTTGACGGCGTTCGCGACGCCCTCGCTGGCGACGTAGTACGCAGTGAGGCTGACGTGGTCGGGGATGCCGTTGGCCGAGTACGACACCTCGACGGGCAGTGCACTGGAGCGGGTGAGGTTGTCCAGCGCCGCCGGCAGCCCATCGTCGAGAGAGCTCGGCCGCAGGCCGTGGGCGATCGCGCGCAGTTCGCCCACCGCGTCCGCGATCTCGGTGACGGCGCTGTCGACGAGGGCGTCGAGGTCGACCGGCGCCCCCGAGGCGGCATGCCGCTGGGCCACCCGCAGACGCATGCCGAGCGAGACGAGCCGCTGCTGGGCACCGTCGTGCAGGTCGGTCTCGAGCCGCCGCCGCTCCTCGTACCCCGCCTCCAGCAGTCGCTCCCGGGTCGCCTCGACCTCGACGAGCGCCTCGGCGAGCTCCTGCCGCAGCCGTACCTGATCGGCGAGCAGCCCACTGGCCGTGAGGATCTCACTCGGCACGACCGCACACCGCGGCCCGGGCACGACGACCCCGACATCGTGTCCACCAGAACGGATCGGCTGACCGCCCGCCTCCTCGACCGGGCGGCCCGCGACGTCGAGGTATGCGGTGGCACCGGGCCGCCGGTAGCCCACCCGCAGGCCGTCGTCCCGGAGCGCCTCGCGCAGCACCTCCTCGAGCCGCTCCGGCTCGTCGCGCCCGGCGCCCACCCGCTCGGCCAGCGCTGCGACGGCGTCCAGGCCCGCGGCCCGGCGCGGGTGCAGCCGCCGCCCGAGAACCCGGAGCAGGAACGAGCGGGCCGGCAGGAGGGCGAGCATCACCGCGACGGTCGCGACGACGGCGGCGGTGACCGAGTCCGCGCCGAGGGTGCGGCCGAGGACGGCGGACACCGTCGCATACCCGACGAGGACGCCGACGGTGAGGATCGAGTACACCCCGGCGAGCACGATCGCCCGGTCGACGTCATAGAGGTCGTGGCGCAGGATCGCGACGAACGTCGCCGCCGGCATCGCGACGTTGAACGCGACGAGACCGACGACGACCGGCTCGGGCCCGCCGGTGACGAGATAGCCGACCCAGCACAGCACGAGCGTCACGGGCATCAGCCCCGCGGCGAGCAGCATCCACCGCAGCTGGGCGCGGGCCCGAGGGTCGGAGGCCGCGGCGTGCCGTCGCCAGAGTGAGACCCCCGCCCCGATGAGGACGGCGAGGAAGATCGGCAGCAGTCCGAGCGAGACGTAGCCGACGGCGTGGGTGCCGAGCGGCCGGGGCCAGTCATCGAGCGGCGGCATGAGGGGGCCGGGGATGACCGCGGTGAGCAGGTTGAAGAGCACCGGGATCACGAGCAGCGCGACTGCGCTCGCCCGCCCGAGCCGACCCCAGGGCCGGCCGTCGGGGAAGAGGACGACGACCATCGCATACGGCACGAACCACGCCATCCACACGCCCTGGGTGAGGACCCAGAGGAGCGGGCTCGCGGGCAGCGCGCTCGGCTCGGCGGCGAGGGCGTCCTGCCAGGTGCCGTGCGCGTTGATGAGGGCGATCCCCGTGCCGGCGGAGGTGAGCCAGGTGCCGACCCAGTTGCCCGGGTCGTGCCGGATCGCGAGGTAGCCGGCCGTCAGGGGCGCCGCGACGACGACCCACGACAGCGCGGTGATCGCGGCGTCGGCCCGGCCCCCGAGGTCCATCGTCGCCCAGATCGAGAGGACGAGCAGCACCGCTGTGGCGGCCCACAGGGCCACCGTCACGCGTTTGGGCCAGGGCACAGAGCACACGCTAGGGCCGCGGCGGCGGCCGTGTCATCCGTGCGGGCACGCAGACCGGCGTCGGTGGTCGCCCGGGCGACTAATTCGGTATGCGCCACGAGGCTTTCGCAGTCACGTATCGACAGGCTGGGACTCGGCTCGAGATCCGCTCGACGCCGGATCGACGCGTTCACAGTCATAGGAGACCGACATGTCCGAGACCCTCGCTCCCGCTCCCTCTCCCTCGTCCAGGGCGGCCGCTGTGTCACCCGATGCGCCGGCCGCGGTGCCCGTGTCGACGCGGCGGGATATGCGCCGGACCTGGCGCATCCTCGCCGCGGTCGTCATCCCGCTCGGGCCGCTTGCGGTGACCTTCATGCGGTGGGTGATGCCGTACTGGACCGATGAGTCGCCGGAGGCCGGGGTCGCCGCGATCGCCGACGACCTCGGCGGGATCGCCGCGCTCAACTGGCTCGCCCTGTTCGGGTACCCGTTCATGCTGCTCGGCGCGCTCGCGCTCGGCTTCGCCCTGCGTCGGCGGGTGCCCGTGCTGGCGACGCTCGGCTCAGGGGTGCTCTTCACCGCATACGCGCTCGGGGCCATGGTCGGCGCCAGCGACGTCGTCGCCGAGGCGATGCTGCGGGCCGGCTACGACGAGGCGAGCACCGTCGATGTGACGACTCTCGTCATGGACCACCCCACCGGTCTCGTCGGCATCCTCGCCTTCGTCCTCGGGCACCTGCTCGGGCTCGTCCTGCTCGGGATCGCTGTCATCCGATCCGGGCTCGTGCACTGGTGGGTCGGCGCCCTCATCATCGTGGCCCAGCCGGTGCACGTCATCTCCGCCGTCGTCGTCCCCAGCCGGGCACTCGACGTCATCGGCGGCTGGGGTGCGACGACGCTGGGCTTCGCGATCGTCGCGCTCGCCGTGCTGCGGATGAGCGACGACGAGTGGGACGCCCCGCCGTTGCCGCGCGAGGACGCGACGCCCTGAAGCAGGCCCCTCGCCCGCCCCGGCGGCTCAGGTCTCGCCGGCGTGGCGGGTGGGCAGACGTACCCGCACCAGGGTGCCCTCGGGTCCGGACTCGATGGTGATCTCGCCGGAGTGGCGTCCGACGACGATCCGGCGCGAGATGTCCAGCCCCAGCCCGGTCCCCTTCCCCACCTCCTTGGTCGTGAAGAACGGCTCGAAGGCGTGCGCGCTGACCTCCGTCGGCATCCCGTGGCCGGTGTCGCTGATCTCGACGACGACCCAGTCCTCGCCGTCGAGGCGAGCCGACACCCCCAGGGTTCCGGGGCCCTCCATGGCGTCGATGGCGTTGTCCACCAGGTTGGTCCACACCTGGTTGAGCTCACCGGCCATGGCCTCGATCGGAGGCAGGCCGGGTGCATACCGCTTCTGGACCTGTATGCGGTCGCCCAGCTTGTGCGCCAGCATCACCAGGGTGCTGTCGAGACCCTTGACGAGGTCGGTGGTCTGCAGGGAGGCGCGGTCCATCTGGGAGTAGGACCGGACGGCGGCGACGAGGGTGGAGATGCGCCGGGTCGCCTCCTTGACCTCGCGCAGCAGTGCCGCGTTGGCGAGGGAGGCGCCCACCCACTCCATCGCGGGGCCGAGGGCGGCACCGGGAAGGCCCCGGGCGACCTCCTCGCACCACTCGACATCCGCCCCGGCGGCCGCCAGCGCCGGCGCGATCTCCCAGTCCCGGTCCACCTCGTGGTCCACCAGCCACTCGGAGAGCTCGTCCTCGCGGTCGGCCAGGGCGATGGCCGTGGGCGCCGGCTCGTCACCGCTGTCGCTGACGCGCAGCCGGAGGTCGTTGAGGACGGTGAACTGCTCCGGGGAGATGCCGGTCGCGGCGAGGTGGGACAGCGCGACGAGCAGGGCGGTGGAGGTGCTCTGGAGGGTGTCCGCCGCGCGCGTCGCCGCAGACGCCGGGTTGTTGAGCTCGTGCGCGAGACCGGCGGAGAGGGTGCCGAGGGCGACGAGGGCTTCGCGCTGGCGAGCGGTCGACTCGATCCGGCGGACGGTGTTGACGAGTCCGTGGATGAAGTGCAGCCCGAACGGGAACCACTGCTCGGCCAGCCGGCGCAGCTGCGCGGACTCCACGCGCAGCACCCGTCCGGGGGACTCGGCACGGCCGGTGGCGAAGTAGACGCCGAACTCGTCCCAAGCTGCGAACCCGCCGGCCCACTGCCCCGGGCTCGTCATGTGGCCGAACACCGACTGCTCGGTGCCCACCTGCCGGACGAGCGCGATGCTCCCCTCGAGCAGGACCCACCAGTTGTCCGCCGGCCGCTGCTCCTCGAAGAGCACATCTCCGCGCTCCACCATCTTCTCCGTGGCAGCCGCCAGCAGCTCCTCCGGCTGGGCGTCGTCGAGGCCGTCGAAGAGGGGCAGGGCCCGCAGCTCGCGGATGTCCATCAGACGCTCGCCAGGTAGCGGTGGACGAGGTAGACCGACATCGCACCCTCGCCGACGGCCGACGCCACGCGTTTCATCGAGTCCAGCCGGACGTCGCCGGCGGCGAAGACGCCTGGGACGCTCGTCTCGAGCGCGAAGGGCGCCCGGGTCAGCGCCCACCGGTCGGGCGGGTCGGCCTGCTGGAGGTCCGGGCCGGTGACGAGGAACCCCTTGTCGTCGCGGACGACGGTGTCGTCGAGCCAGTCGGTGCGGGGGAGGGCGCCGATGAAGACGAAGAGCCAGTTCGTCACCTCGTCGTGCTCATCCCCGGTGGTCCGGTCGGCCAGCGTGACTCTCTCGAGATGGTCCTCGCCGTGCGCCGCGACGACCTCGGTCCGGTAGCGGACCTCGACGTTGTCCGCCGACTCGATCCGGGCGATGAGGTACTGCGACATCGACGCCTCTAGGCTGTCGCCGCGTACGAGCATGACGACGCGGGAGGCGACCTTGGCGAAGTTGAGCACGGCCTGGCCGGCCGAGTTCGCCGCCCCGACGACGTGCACGGTCTGCCCGGCCGTCTGCGCCGCCTCGGCGGCGGAGGCGCCGTAGTAGACGCCGCGCGACCCGAGCCGCTCGGCGCCCTCGGCCGCCAGTCGCCGGTAGGACACACCCGTCGCGACGAGCACGGCCCGGCTCTCCACCTCCCCGCCATCGGCGAGTCGCACCGCGTGGACGGGGCCGCGCTGCTCCAGGCCCACGACCTCCTGGGCCAGGACGGTCTCGGCGCCGAAGCGCGCCGCCTGGGCAACGGCCCGATGGGTGAGGTCGGACCCGGAGACGCCCTTGGGGAAGCCGAGGTAGTTCTCGATCGCCGCGCTCTGCCCGGCCTGACCGCCGGGGGCGTCCCGTTCGACGACGACGGTGCGCAGCCCCTCGGAGGCGGCGTAGACGGCGGCGGCGAGTCCGGCCGGTCCGCCGCCGACGATGCAGAGGTCGTAGAGCGGCTGCTCCGCGCGGGTCCGCAGGCCGAGCGCCTCGGCGAGCTCGACGCTGGTGGGGGAGCGCAGCGGCCCACCCTCGGGGAGGAGGACGAGTGGGAGGTCGGCGACGTCCGCGCCGGCGAGGTCGAGCAGGCGCCTGGCCTCGTTGTCCCGCTCGAGGTCGAGCCAGACGTAGGGGATGTGGTTGCGGGCGAGGAACATCCTGACGTCGTAGCTGCGGTCAGACCACAGGTGCCCCACGACGCGCACCGTGCCCTCGCCGTCGCGGTGGGTCTGCCGCCACGCCGCGAGCAGGTCGTCGACGACGGGATAGAGGGACTGCTCGGGAGGTTCCCAGGGCTTGAACATGTAGTAGTCCAGGCCGATGTCGTTGATCGCCCGGATGGCGACGTCGGTGTCCGCGTATGCGGTGAGGAGCAGGAGCTTGGTGTCCGGCGAGGTCTCGCGCACCGCGGCCATGAGCTCGATGCCGGTCATACCGGGCATGCGCTGGTCGGAGACGAGCAGGGCGACGGGCCGGTCGCGCAGGGCGAGCTCGGCCATCGTCGCCAGGGCCTCGTCCCCGGAGTCGGCCCGTGCTGTCGGCGAGCTCGGTGCTCGTCTACGCGAATCTCGCTCGCTGTGGACGACTGCATATTGCGCTGGGTGAGAGCCGGTGTTCCGTTGTGGGGTGAGCCAGTGTTCCGTTGACGGCTGGGCCATGGTGACGCCGCGGTCGGCCGCGGTTTCGCGTGTGGGAGGTTCGTCGGGTCCGTGCCGTTGGGGCACGGTCGTGACGAGAGGGGTCGCCTTCGATGGTCGACTACAAGAGGATTCTTCAGCTTCGTGCTGAGGGGGTGAGCCAGCGCGGGATCGCTGACGCGTTGGGGTGTTCACGTAACACGGTGGCGGGGGCGTTCACGGCGGCCGACTCGGCTGGTGTCGGGTTCGGGCAGGTGGCGGACCTCGGGGCTGACGAGGTCCGCCACCTGTTGCTGCCGGAGCCGGTGAGGCCGGACTCTGGGCGGGCTCCACCAGATTTCGAGTATGTGCACCGGGAGCTGGGTCGGCCGTCGGTGACATTGCTGGTGTTGTGGAACGAGTACGTGGCGAAGTGCCGCTCGACGGGCGAGGTGCCGTACCAGTATTCGTTCTTCAACGAACAGTACCGCCGCTGACTTCAAGATGTCCCTTCCCCGGGTGACGAACAGTGCTTCAGCACCACTCGTCGCACCCGAGGAAGGGACGCCGACCGCGGACGCGGCCAGGCAACGGATGTCGTGTCGGGCAGATCCCATGGCCACCACCGGGCAGATTTCATGACCGCCAGCGGGCAACTACATGACCGTCACTGGGCATTTTTCCGTGTCCGCCGACACATCGGCTGGGAGGTCTGGATTTGCTCGCCGAAAGTACGGTCTTGGGCTCGTCCGGAATCCTGATGTCTGGAGCCGTGAACCAGGCGAGCATCAAGTCATGTCCCACCAGATGACTGCCACCACTCCGATCGCCGAGCGCAAGGAGGATCGGCAGCGATCGCGGAGCCGATGGCTGCAGATCACGGGACTGCTGCTGCTCAGTGCACTCCCTGTGCTGGGCGGAGTGCTTCGCCTGAGGGAGGTGAGCGCCGACCCCGCAAGCGCACTTCCCTTGGCCTCGGCGGCGCCGATCGGTGTGCACATCGTGGCGATGAGCGTGTTCTGCTGTCTCGGCGCCTTCCAGTTCTCCCCGGCATTACGCAATCGGCGCTCCTGGCATCGTCGCGCCGGCCGTGTCCTGATCCCTGCTGGACTCTTCGCGGCGCTGTCGGCCGCCTGGCTCGCGGTTGTCTTCAGTGGCCCCACTGAGGAGCTCGCATCGGCGATGGTTCGTCTCGTCTTCGCCGTAGCAATGGCTGGTGTTCTTGTGCAGGCAGTGATCGCGATCAAGCGTCGCGACTTCGCTGCGCACGAGGCATGGATGACGCGCGCCTACGCGATCGCCGTCTCAGGTGGGACCCAGGCTTTGGTGTTCACGTTGTGGACGCTGACCTTCGGCGAAGTGGACGCCTCCGGTGAGACGTGGCTGGTTGCCGCGGGCTTCGTGATCAACAGTTTCGTGGCGGAGCTACTCATCCGGCGTCGGACCGCCGGGCCGATGAACGGGTGACGGTTCGTGGTGTGTTCGTATGATGAGAGGGTGATCGGGCTCCTGCGTTCCGCGTGGAGTGCGCCGAGCGCCGTGCCGCCCCCGCCGCGGCGGGTCTGGCGGGATTGGGTTCTGGTCGCTGTCCTCGCCGTCCTGGCGCTGGTGGAGGGCAGCCTGAGAACGGACCTGCCGCAGCCCCTGCCCGTGGTGCTCTCGCTGCTCGTCGTGCTGCCGACCGTGCTGTGGCGCCGCACGAGGCCGCTGCTCATGCTCCTGATCGTGTTGGTCGTGATGGTGCCGATCGACCTGCTGCTGCCCGACTCGAACTTGTATACGGGCCTGTTCGTCACGGTGATGATCTACGCACTGTTTCGCTGGGGTTCGGGGCGGGATCTGATGATCGCGTCGGGCATCCTCCTGGCGATCCTCGCATTGTTCTTCGTCTCCGGGGGCAGTCTCGACGACCTGATCGGCGGGTTCGCTCTGCTCCTCTCGGTCGCTTTGCTGGGTGTGGCGGTGCGCTACCGCGCCGAGTCCGGGCAGCGTCACCTCGACCGAATCCGGATGCTGGAACGTGAGCACCTGGCCCGTGACCTGCATGACACGGTCGCCCACCACATCTCGGCCATCGCGATCCGTGCCCAGGCCGGCCTCGCGGTGGGGGCAAGGGACCCGCGCGCAGTACAGGACGCGCTGGACGTGATCGAGAAGGAGGCAGCGACAACGCTGAGCGAACTGCGGTCGATGGTGCGAGTTCTACGGCAGGGCGAAACGGCGGAGCTCGCGCCAAGCCCACAGTTGAGGGACATCGAACAACTCGCCGGGACCAGGCCGGGCGGGGCGGGGTCACCGTGAAGGTGACGGGCGAGGACGGCAGCATCCCCCCGCCCGTGGCCGCGGCGGTGTTCCGGCTCGCGCAGGAGTCGGTGACCAACCACGACCTCGATGTCTGGCTGCGCGTCAAGGATGATGCTCAATCCTGTCCGCACGAGTTCCTGGTCGTCGGCGATGAGCACGCGGATGATCATGATGCCCATCCAACACGAGGGAGCACCGCGGTCACGGCCCACCCGCCTGGCGCTGGGCCGGCCTGGCAGGTGCCGCCGAGCAGTGCGGCCCGCTCGACCATGCCGAGGATGCCGAAGCCGGGCGTCGGTGTCGCGGCGACGTCGCCGTCGTTGGTCACGCTCAGCCGCACCCCGGTCTCGTCTGCCTCCACGAGCACGTCGACACGGGTGACCTGCCGTGCGTGACGTAGCAGTCGACGGCAACGAAGCGGTCGCACTCGCCCGGAGCCTGCGACCCGATGTCTGCCTGTTCGACATCCGCATGCCCGGCCTTGACGGCATCGAAGCGACCCGGGTGCTCGCCGGCCCCGGCGTAGACGACCCGATGGCAGTGGTCCTCATCACCACCTTCGATCGCGACGAGTACGTCTTCGCGGGACTGCGGGCCGGCGCCAAGGGCTTCCTCCTCAAAGACGCCGGCTCGGAACTGCTCGCCCAGGCGATCCGCGCCGCAGCAGCCGGGGACGCCCTGATCGCCCCCAACGTCACGGTGCGGCTACTGGAGGCCTTCGCCGCAACAGCACCCACCGCACCACCTCCCCAGCCAATCGCGCCGCTCACCGAACGCGAGGAGCAGATCCTCATCAAGGTCGCGCGGGGCCTGAGCAACAGCGAGATCGCCAGCCAGCTGTACATCACCCTCTCCACGGTAAAAACCCACATCGCCAGCCTCATGACCAAACTCGACGCCCGCAACCGTGTCGAGATCGCCATCTGGGCCCACCAAACCGGACGGATGCGCCCACGAACCAGCACATGACACCAGATCGACGAGGCGTCACCCGGCTGCGATCGGCCGACCCGTGCCAGGCCGGGACCTCAGGCACCTACACGCTCGAACTGACCGATGCACTCGCAGATACGAACAGCACATCGCTGCTCATACCGCCCGCCCTCGGTATCGGAATGCGAGTCGACGGATCTGGATGCGCGCTCGACTCGATCGGCAGGCACATCCTCAAGGACGGCCAAGCTGTTGAGCGAGGACGGCGATCTCCGTCCGGAGTGATCATTCGGTGACGATCTGGGCGGACGAGGGGACACCGGCGCGGGCCGCCTCGACCATCTCCCGGAGCGCGCTGAGGTGACCCTCCAGGGCCTGACGACCCAGCCGGGTGAGCTTGGCCCAGGTGCGCATCTTGCCGCCGCCGCCGGTGGGTTTGTCGAGCCTGACATAGCCGGCCTCGACCAGGGTCTTGAGATGCTTGCTCAGGACGGAGTCGGCGACATCGAGGTGGTCGCGCAGAGTGGCGAACTCGACGGCGTCGGCCTCGGCGAGCATCGCGCAGATGCGCAGCCTCAGGGGCGCGTGGATGGTGTCGTCGAACCGGGCGCTGCTCACGACGCCCCGAACCGGGCCAGGTCCCGTTCGGCGTCGACCAGCTCCCGCTGCGCGTCGGCCAGTTCGCGCCGTGCCAGCCGAGACATCCACCAGGTGCCTGCTGCCAGGCACACGATGGTCACCAGGACCGCGTAGACCGGGACCCACGCGGTGAGGTCGAAGACGTCGCGTACCGGCAGGGACGCCAAGAAGACCAGCACCCCCAGCAGGAGCAACGCCACCGGACCCCGGGAGACCGCGGTCAACGTCGACCACCGCGATGGGCTGCCGGCCCGCGACGTCCGCCACATGGTGTGGATGAGGACCGCGGCGAGGATCACCATCGAGAATCCCATCAGTGCATAGGCCCAGGCACCGTCGGCGAGCTGGGCTGCCCCCTGCACCGCCAAGGCAGCGCCGATGACCGCGCTTGCGAGGTAGTCGCCCGTGGTGAAGAGGCTCTTGCGTGCCATGTCCACCCGTGCGCCGGCGGCGTCTCGCAGGGCGGAACGGGCGGAGTATGCGGTGTCGGTTTCCATGACGGAAACACTAACTCACGCTTTCGCTTTCCGCAACAGAAAGACACGTGGGGCTTGAGCCCGCCCCACTGAGACGCGTGGGCAGTCCCCCTGAGCTCGAAGAAGCAGCCGATGGTTAGGTATCCGGTGACGGCCACAGCCCGGTAGTGTCCGGAACCACACCCAAAGCGGTGTCGACGTCCATCGACACCATCCAGCCGGAAGCCTCCAGCCCCCCCGTTACCTTTCTGGTGACCCCGTAGGGCGGGGTTACGGTCGCCGGGCCCGGCATGACTTACTGCCCCTGTCTCACGCATGATCCGGGGGGTGTTGTCACCGGGCCTGGTGGCGCCAGATGACCGCTGATAGGGACACGGCCTCAACACAGGTCTCTTCGTAACGTGGGTGCCGGCAGCTGACGCATCACCACTCCGACGACCGTCGTTTCGATGGAAGGATGGTGGCCGTCATGCACAACGACCTCGGCTTCGACATCTGGTGCGGGCTCGACGTGGGCAAGCAAGCCCACCATGCCTGCGCCCTCGACGCCGCCGGCAAGAAGGTGTTCGACAAGCCCTTGCCGCAGGACCAGTCCAAGCTCGAAGACTTGTTCACGAGGCTGTCCGAGCACGGTCGGGTGTTGGTGATCGTCGACCAGCCCAACACGATCGGCGCGCTGCCCATCGCCGTCGCCCGGTCGATGGGCATCCAGGTCGCCTACCTGCCAGGACTGGCGATGCGAAGGGCCGCCGATCTCTATCCGGGCAACGCGAAGACCGACGCGCGCGACGCGTTCGTCATCGCCGACGCCGCTCGAACGATGCCGCACACCCTTCGCCGGGTCGACCTGGGCGAAGAGACCTTGGCGGAGTTGAAGGTTCTGGTCGGGTTCGATGAGGACCTGGCTGCGGAAGCGACTCGGTTGTCGACCGCGGAGGCGGCCCGGAACCCACAGGGCGGGGCGCCATAACGTTGGCGACGCCTCCTTGTTCCCGACCGCCGGACACCTGGCCGCCTACGCCGGCCTCGCACCCGTCACGCACCGCTCCGGAACCAGCATCCGGGGCGAGTTCCCAGCCAGATCGGGAAACAAGCACCTCAAACGGGCCCTGTTCCTGTCATCGTTCGCCGCGCTCAGATCCGATCCCGTCAGCAGGGCCTACTACGACCGGAAACGAGCCCAAGGCAAGAAACACAACGCCGCACTCATCTGCCTCTCCCGGCGCCGAGTCGACGTCCTGTTCGCCATGCTCAGAAACCGCGAGCCCTACCGGGCCCCCAACCCGACGCCACAACCCCTCGCAGCTTGACGAGAAACATAGGGACACCCCCCCGTCGCCGGAGGCTTCCGTGTACCCGGACCTGGCGGCGATCGTCACGGCAGCAGTCATGGGCATGATGTTCTACTTCGGCCCGTGGGCCGATCCGCCTGGGATGGACGAACTCTGGTGGCTACTCACGACCGCGGCGGTCATGCTCGCGTCTTGGCGATGGTGGGGCACGCCGACGAGCTACTTGATCACAAGAGCTCCATCATCATCGCGGCATTTCCGGGCGTGTAGCTGAACCTAGCTAGGTCATCCCTAACCTCGATCTTTCATGATGGCCTTGTGAGGGGCTTGTCGGCGCCTGTGGCGTCGATGTCGAGCTGATTCTTGCAGGTGGGTGTGACAAGGGGCCGCGTGTCGCTCGCGTTGGGCGGGTTTCCAGGCCGAGAGGGCTTTCCGGGATCAGGGGTGACGTTCGAGGGCCCGGGTGTCAGGTCGCGGGGGCGGGCAGGTTCTGGAGTCGTGTGATGGCGTCGATCATGAGGGCTGCCCAGGGTGACTGTTGGGCCAGGTGGAGGATGGTTCGTCTGGCGCGGCGGGCCAGGGCCGCGGGGATGCTGTAGAGGCGGTAGCGCAGGCGTTTTGGTTCCCAGCGGCGTGCTTCGTGGCCGGCCAGAGCGAGCATCCCTGTCCAGGCCTGCAACTCGCTCGCCAGTGCGACGATCTGGCACCAGATCCGATTCTGGTTGAACCCGTGCAGGGGGAGGTTGGCCAGGCCGGTGTCTTTCGCGATCCGGATCCGGTCCTCGCAGCGGGCGCGGCGACGATGCCGCAGTTCGAGGTGTTGGAGGGTGCCGGTGCGGGTGTTGGTCGCGAACGCGGTCAGCCGGTAGCCGTCGACGTCATCGAAGCGCAGCTGCGCGCCGGGGTGGGGCCGTTCGCGGCGGACGATGACCCGCATCCCGGTAGGCCAGCCGTCGAGGTTGAGCAGGCCGGTGAAGTCGGCCAGATCCGCTGCCTCACGAGCGTCTCCATCGGCGTTGAGGGCCGGGACCCAGACCCAGCCGGGGATCAGGTGATACAGCGCAGTGGTGTCCATCGGGAGGGTGAACCCCACCGAGTAGGACACGCGGCGGCCGGTGAGCCATCGGGTGAAGTCTTTGGTGCCGCCGGCTCCGTCGGCGCGGATCAGGATCGTCTTCCCGGGTCGCGGGTTCTTGTCGGGTAGCTGGGCCGCCGAAGTTGTCCACCGGCTGTGGTCCGCATCCGTTATGCGGGGTGACTGGCTGAGCGGTGAGACAGGAGGAGGTCGCATGCCGCGCGAGATCCGACGAACCGGCAGGTGTGAGGTCGATGAGGATCCAGTACAGATCACCGACGCGGAGGGGCACGTCTTTCCGCAACAGCCACGGGCCCAGGTGTGTCGCGCAAGGGGGGCCCTGACGATCGACGCCGACAACGAGGAGGACTCATCCGCGCTCGGGATCGCGAGAACGGTGGGGGTCGCCAACAAGGCGGAGGCTCGTCTCGCGGACGTTCCCCTCATCGTCGAGGACGTTCTGTGCCAGGCACGCCGACTTGCGGACTCCGGTGCACCGACTGAGGTGATCAAGGCCGTCCTCGACCACGTCGCCGACCTGAGGGAAGGCCGCGGCTGATGGTCGGGTACCGCAGGCCTGTGAGCGAGACAGAGCTGGCCGCGACAGCCGAGGCTCGGCAGGCGACGCTGGACAAGCTTCACGCCCAGCTGAGCGAGGGCATCCTCGCCCTAAACGATCTGAAGACGTGGCAGGCCTGGCTGAAGTTCTCCAGCCAGTTCCACCGCTACTCGTTCGGGAACAGCCTGCTGATCATGCTGCAGGACCCGCACGCTACCCACGTCGCCGGCTACCAGGCGTTCAAGGCCATGGGGCGCCAGGTGCGCCGCGGCGAAACCGGCATGAAGGTCCTTGCCCCGATCACCCGCCGGGAACCCCGCCTCGACGACGCCGGCCAACCTGTGCGCGATGACCAGGGTCGTGCCGTACACCGGACACACGTCGTCGGCACAAAGCCCGTCACGGTGTTCGACATCCGCCAGACAGACGGTCCACCTCTGCCCGACCCCAAGATCGGCGATGCTCTGCTCCTCACCGGCCAAGCCCCCGCAGGGCTGTGGGACCGACTGCAAGACCTCCTCGGAGAACGAGGATTCCACGTAGATCGCGGCGCAGACCTCGGCGACGCTAACGGCTACACCGACTTCGGCCTGCGGCTCGTGATGGTCCGGGACGACGTGGACGACGCACAGGCCGTCAAGACCCTTGCCCACGAAGCCGGACACGTGCTCCTCCACCAAGACCAGGTCAGCCGCGACTGCCGCGGGATCGTCGAAGTAGAAGCCGAATCGGTCGCCTACATGGTCACCAGCGCCCACGGCCTCGACTCCAGCCAGTACACCTTCAACTACGTCGCCGGCTGGGCCCTCAACGCCGTGACCGAGCAACGCGACCTTGCCGACATCCTCCGCAGCACCGGCCAGCGCGTCATCGGTGCCGCCGACCTCATTCTTCAGGCCACGCAGCCAGCCCCGACCATCACCGACACCGCGCTCGATGCCCTCGAAGGCGACATCCGCATCCAGACCGACCCAAAGCGCTGGGAGGCAGTCTCCGTCACCCCCGCGGGCACCCCGGAACCGGCACCCACAAGCGTTCCGTTCGTGTCAGCCGGGGTGGCTCGCTGATCGTGTGGGTAGTGCTGGGCCGCGCATTTCATCGGCCACCTCGCCCATCCCGGGGCGTGGCGAGGTCGGGCGTTGAGCCAATGGGCGGACGCCGCTGTCGGCACCTCATCGTCCGGGGTCCTCCTTCCGAGCTTCATGGGGCCCCAGCCGGAGCCGCGTCTCTGCGTGAGGTCCAGAGGCTCCCGCCGGTCGCGAATGCTGACATGCGGGAGGCGAGCTGAGCGTCGCGTTCAGCGGCCACGTGTTGGTAGCGCATGGCCATGTTGGGTGTGCTGTGCCCGATGCGGGCTTGGAGTTCGGCGAGGGTCGCTCCGAGTTGCGCGGCCAGGGTCGCGCTTGTGTGGCGCAGGCCGTGGATCGTGAGTCCTGGCATGTCGATTGCGGCCTTGCCCTTGTCGTGTGCCTCGCGCAGGACACTGTCGTTGAGCGGTGAGTGGCCGTCGCCGGCGGGGAACAGCAGCTCGTCCCGCTTTCGGGTGGGCTGCTTCTCGGCCCACACCCTGAGGGCGGGAAGCAGGTGGGGAGGAATGGCCACCGACCGGATGCCGGCGTTTGTCTTGGGTGGGCCGATGAGCAGCTGCCCCTTGAGCCGCACGACGGCTTGGCGGACGTGGACAACGCCAGTGTCGAGATCGAGATCGCGGACCCTGAGTCCGCGCACCTCGCCGGAACGTAGGCCGCACCATCCGGCCAGGAGCAGTGGCACTCGACGCTCCTCTGGCAGTGCGGCCAGGTAGCGGTTGAGTTGGTCGACGGTGAGCACCTCGATCTCGCGCGCCCGCTGCTTCTGCCCACCTGCCTTCACCCGACAGGGGTTGTCGGCGAGGAGTCCCTGGTCGACCGCTTCCTTGAAGATGGACTTGAGCAGTCCGTACGCGTTCGCCTGTTGGGTCGGGGTGTGACTCATCCCGGCGTACCAAGCCGCCACCTCAGTTGGCGTGACGTCGCCGAGCTGCGTGTCGGCCCACGTCGGCAGGATCGCCAGGCGGAGCAGCTTCTCGTAGAGCGCGACCGTCGCGGGCCGAAGCCGTCGACGCCCCACGACCGTGGCCGCATACGTGCCCAGCAGCAGGGGAGCCTCGCGAACCTGACGAGCCGGTGGTTTCCACTCACCGCGACTGATCAGCCGTTCCTGCTCGACCAGCCAACCCTCGGCGTCGATCCTCGCGACGAACGTGACCGGGGCACTGTGCCGCCTCGTGTCAGGACCGGTGTAGCGAGCCCTGAACCGCCCGCTCGGAAGCACGGAGATCTCGCCGAAGCCACGCTTGGCCTTGACCCGTCGGCTACCCATGATGCGCACCCCCCGTCGCGCTTCGTAACGGTCGACGGGCGCGCTTGGGGGACAGGGCGAGGCAGCCAAGGGGTACGCGTTCCCCACGCAGCTGGTGTCGTGGGGAATATGTGGGGAATGAACACCCACTCATGGCCATCTGTGGCCACGAGAGTCCACCCCCCACAAAGACCGAAGTCCTTGTCAGAGGGGATTTCACGTAGTCAGAAGACCATACATCGTTGTGTCCGAGAGAGGACTTGAACCTCCACGCCCTTTACGGGCACTAGCACCTCAAGCTAGCGCGTCTACCTATTCCGCCACCCGGACAGGGTGTCGTCTGGTGAGCCCCAGACGGCGCCGCAACTATAGCAACTCACCTCCCCGCTGTCCTGTTGGCCACCTGCGAGGGTGCCAGCGGGCAGAGACAGCTTGGTTCTGTCGGTGGTCTCGGGAAGGATGTCCCGCATGCAGCCCAGCGATCCCGCGCGTGAAGTGACCTCGATCTGCTCGGACCTGATCCGGATCGACACGTCGAACCACGGACCTCAGGGATCCAAGGGGGAGCGGGAGGCCGCCGAGTACCTGGCCACGATGCTGGACGAGGTGGGCATCACGTCGACCATCCTCGAATCAGAGCCGCGCAGAGCCACCCTGGTCGCTCACTGGGAGCCGGAGGGCTGTGACACCTCGCTGCCGCCGCTGCTCATTCATGGCCACACCGACGTGGTCCCTGCTGAGCCCGCCGACTGGCAAGTGGACCCGTTCGCCGGCGAGGTCCGTGACGGCTGCGTCTGGGGCCGGGGCGCGGTCGACATGAAGGACTTCGACGCGATGGTGCTGAGCGTCATCCGCGATCGCGTCCGCACCGGACGACCTTCCCGCCGACCGATTCGGCTGATCTTCACCGCCGACGAGGAGGCGGGCAGCGGCTTGGGCGCCAAGTGGCTGGTCGAGAACCACCCGGAGCTAATCAGTGACTGCAGCGAGGCCATCGGTGAAGTGGGTGGCTTCTCGATCACCGTCCGCGATGATCTGCGCCTCTATCTGATCCAGACAGCGGAGAAGGGCCTCTCCTGGCTGAAGCTGATCGCGGACGGGACCGCCGGGCACGGCTCGATGCGCAACCCCGATAACGCGGTCACCAACTTGGCTGCCGCCGTTGCCCGGATCGGCGCGCACGAGTGGCCGCAGCGGCTGCATCCGGCCCAGAAGGCGTTCCTGGCGGCGGTCGAGGACGCGTTCGAGATCACCATCGACACCGGGAACGTCGAGGAGTCTCTGGCCCGACTCGGCACCGTTGCGCGGATGGTGGGGGCCACGATGGCGAACTCCGCCAACCCGACCATGTTGCAGGCCGGCTACAAGGTGAACGTGATCCCGGGTCGGGCCACGGCTGGCATCGACGCCCGTTTCATCCCCGGCTACGAACAGGAACTGCTCGACACCCTGACCGAGTTGATCGGGCCGAAAGTGCGCCTGGAGGTCGAAACCACCGAGATTGCGGTGGAGACAGAGTTCGCCGGAGCCCTGGTGGAGGCAATGCAGGCCTGCCTGGCCGCCGAGGATCCGGCGGCCCAAGCGGTCCCGTTCCTGATGAGTGGAGGCACCGACGCCAAGGGCTGGTCGCGTCTGGGCGTCCGCTGCTTCGGCTTCTCGCCGCTCGGCTGCCGCCCGACCTCGACTTCGTGGCCATGTTCCACGGGGTTGACGAGCGGGTTCCGGTGGAGTCGCTTGAGTTCGGCTCCCGCGTCCTGGATCGCTTCCTCGACCAAGCCTGACCACCAGAGGCGTCCGTCCATGATTCGGCGACCGAGAAGAACACGCCTAGTCGGCGCGGAGTTCCCGGCCCGCATTCGGCCCGCCTGAGACGTCGTCGAGAGCCGACGAGATCTCCCCCGGAAGCGTCAGCGGCTCGGCGTCCAGGTAAGGCTGAAGCTGAGCCACCGTCCGAGCACCCAGCAGGGGAGCGGTCACTCCCGGGGCATCGCGCACCCAGAGCAAGGCCACCTGGGCGCAGGTCAGATCCAGCCCGTCGGCCGCCTTGGCCACCGCCTCGACAACCGAACGCGACCGCGCCTCCAAGTACGGCTCAACGAACCAGGAGAAGTGGTCTGCCGCGCCACGGGAGGCCCGCGGGATGCCCGTCCGATACTTTCCGGTGAGCACCCCGCGTCCGATCGGCGACCACGGGAACAACCCCATGCCGAAGGCGCGGATGGCCGGAATCACCTCCACCTCGGCGCGCCGGGCGAGTAGCGAGTACTCCACCTGTGCGCTGGTGATCGGGGACCGCCCCGGAAATGCCACTTGCCAGGTCGCCGCTTGAGCGGTCTGCCAGCCGACGAAGTTGGACACCCCGGCGTAGCGCACCATGCCGTTGTTGACCGCGTAGTCGATCGCGGCCAGCGACTCCTCCAGGGGCGCTTGCCCCCACGCATGCAGCTGCCACAGGTCGATGTGGTTGGTCTTCAAGCGCCGTAACGACGCGGTGAGGTCCTCCAACAGGGCGTGCCGGGACGTGTCCACCACCCGCTTGCCATCGCGGACCGTGAATCCCGCCTTGGTCGCGATTACGATGTCGTCGCGACGCACGTCGTAGTGAATCAGTTGGCCGATCATGCGTTCGGCGTCCCCGGCGCCGTACGCGGCAGCGGTGTCGATCAGGTTGCCGCCGGCCTCCACAAACGCCCGAAACAAGGGACGAGCGGCGTCCATCGCTACGTCACGGCCCCAGGTCAGGGTGCCCAAACCGAGTCTGGATACGTGCAATCCGCTCGTGCCGACCGCTCGACGCTGCATGCGCTCACCCTAACAAGCCGGGCTGGGGGCCTCAGACGGGGGCGATTACCTGAGTCAGCAGCAGGGCGGCGATGACCAGTGCCAGTGCCACCCGGTAGACGACGAACCAGGTGAAGTTGTGCCCGGAGACGAACTTGAGCAGCCAGGCGATGGACGCATAAGCCACCACGAACGAGACCGCCGTGCCGATCCCGGTGGAGACCCAGCCGACACCTCCGCCGATGTCCTTGGCCTCCTTGACCGCCTCGTACAAACCGGACGCAGTGAGCGTCGGGATGCCCAGGAAGAAACTCATCCTGGTCGCGGCCACCCGATCCAGCCCAAGCAACAAACCACCGGAGATGGTGGCGCCAGAACGTGACACCCCGGGAACCAGTGCCAAGCTTTGCAGGGTGCCGAGGATCACCCCGTCCTTCCAGGTGATCGAGTCCTCGCCACGGGTCTGCTTGCCGAAACGGTCGCCGATGAACATCACGACGCTCCAGCCCAGAAGGCCGATCACCACCGCCCACAAGCTGCGCAGCGGACCGGTCACGAAGTCCTGGAAGATCAGTGCGATCGTCGCCGTGGGAATGAAGCCGGCGATCACGGCCCAGCCCATCTTGTGATCCGCACCGCGGGCGGACGTGTCGCGTAACCCACCGAACCAGCCCGAGGCGATCCGGACGATGTCGCCCCAGAAGTAGACGATCGAGGCGATCATGGCGCCCACCTGGATGATCGCCGTGTAGGCGGTCACGCTGGGATCGTCGATCGGAATGCCCATCAGCTTCTCGACGACGGTCAAGTGGCCGGTGCTGCTGATCGGGAGGAACTCGGTGACCCCTTCGACGATGCCTAACAGGATCGATTCCCACCAGCTGATCATGTGTGCCCTGCTTCCGCGTCTACGTCTTTACCGCCGGACAGCCTAGTGGTCGGGCCGGTTCGCCACGGCTGAGCGGCCCCGCTGGAGGCTCGCTAGGCTGTGCCGGTGAAGTCCTGGCCGCGACCCCCCATCCCAACGCTGACCACCTCCGGCCCGGGAAAGCCGCGGATGTACGACACGTCCCGGCGGGCCGTCGTCGAAGTGGGCCCGGACTCGGGGACGGCCCGGCTCTACGTGTGCGGGATCACTCCCTACGACGCGACTCACCTGGGCCACGCCGCTACCTACGTCACCTTCGATCTGCTCAACCGAACCTTCCGGGACAGCGGTCTGGGGGTCCTGTACGCCCAGAACATCACGGACGTGGATGACCCGCTGCTCGAGCGCGCGAGCGCCACCGGGGTCGACTGGGCCGAACTCGCGGAAGACCAGATCGCGCTGTTCCGGACCGACATGGAGGCGCTGCGGGTGATCCCGCCAGACCACTACATAGGCGCGGTTGAGTGCATTCCCTGCGTCGTCTCCCTGATCGAAAGCTTGAAGGCGACCGGCGCGATCTACCAGGTTGAGGACCCCGAGCACCCCGACTGGTATTTCGAAGTGCACCGCGCGCCGGGTTTCGGCGGCGTCTCGGGCTTGGAGGAGCCTGCGGCGCTGGCGATCTTCGCCGAGCGCGGCGGGGACCCGGAACGTCCTGGCAAACGGCATCCGTTGGACTGCCTGGTCTGGCAAATGGCCCGCCCGGACGAGCCCGCCTGGGACTCCTCGCTGGGTCATGGCCGGCCCGGGTGGCACATCGAGTGCACCGCGATCGCACTCCGCTACCTCGGGCCCGCTTTCGACGTCCAGGGTGGTGGCTCGGATCTGGTCTTCCCCCACCACGAGATGTGCGCGGCGGAGGGCTTGTTGGCAGCCGGCGAGCAGTTCGCCCAGGCCTACGTGCACTGCGGCATGGTCGGGCTCGACGGCGAGAAGATGAGCAAGTCCAAGGGCAACCTGGTTCTGGTCAGCAAGCTCCGCGTGGCAGGCGTGGACCCGATGGCGATCCGGCTGGCGTTGCTGAACCACCACTATCGGCGCGACTGGGAGTGGTTCGATCACGATCTGGCCACGGCTGAGGCGAGGCTGACGGCCTGGCGGGCGGCGTTCGCCGCCGATTCCGGGGCTCCCTCGGCGCCGGTGTTCGGCTCGGTTCGCGCGGCCCTGCGCAACGATCTGAACGCCCCGGCAGCCCTGTCCGCTGTGGATGCCTGGGTGGCGCGCAGCGCGGTGGATGACTCCGAGCGGCATTCCCCGTTCGAGGTCCGGCGGCTCGTGGATGCGTTGCTGGGCGTCCTCTGACGGCTAGGCTGCGCCAATGAGCAAGTCCTTCGACGAGTTGTTTTCCGAGCTGAAGCGCCGAGCCGTGCTGCGCCCGGAAGGGTCAGGGACGGTGCGAGCCCTCGATGCCGGCGTCCACGCCATAGGCAAGAAGATCGTCGAAGAGGCGGCCGAGGTCTGGATGGCGGCGGAGTTCCAGACCAAAGAGGAGGCCGCGGAAGAGATCAGCCAGCTGATCTATCACCTGCAGGTGCTCATGGTGTCGTTGGGTCTCGAACTCGATGACGTTTATGAGTACCTCTGAGCCGCGAAGTAGAGTCCCTCAAGTGCTGGAACGTCCGTTGCTGAAGATTGCCGTGCCCAACAAGGGCTCCCTCTCCGAGTCCGCCGTGGGCATGCTGCGCGAGGCGGGCTACCGGCAGCGTCATGACCCCAAAGACCTGATCCTCCTCGACGAGAACAACGGAGTCGAGTTCTACTACCTCCGTCCTCGCGACATCGCCGTGTACGTGGGGGAGGGCACCCTCGATCTGGGCATCACAGGCCGTGACATGTTGCTCGACTCCGGTGCCGAAGGCCAAGAAGTACTCAGCCTCGGTTTTGGCGGCACGCGGTTCCGGTTCGCAGCTCCGGGCGGCGCCGCCTGGGAGGTCAAGCACCTGCACGGCAAGCGGATCGCCACCTCCTACCCTGGGCTGGTGCGCACCTTTCTGGACGCGAACGGGATCAGCGCTCGACTGATTCACCTGGACGGTGCGGTGGAGAGCTCAGTGCGACTGGGCGTTGCCGACGCGGTCGCGGACGTGGTGGAGACCGGCAGCACGTTGAAGAAGGCCGGGCTGGAGATGTTCGGCGATTCGATCATGGAGTCCGAGGCGATCCTGATCCAGCGCAGCGGAGCCGCGGCACCAGCGGGGCTGGAGTTGCTGCTGCGCCGCCTGACCGGCGTCCTGACCGCGCGAAACTACTTCATGATCGAGTACAACGTGCCCGAAACCGCGCTCGATCAGGCGATCCAGATCACCCCCGGATTGGATTCGCCCACCGTGTCCCACATGGCCAAACCGGGGTGGCTGGCCGTCCGGGCGATGATCCCGCGACGCGACGCCCAGACCCTGATGGATCAACTCTGGGATGTCGGCGCCGACGCCATTCTGGTCACAGACATCGTCGCCTGCAGGCTGTGATGGAGCCGGTCACCTTCCGCCCCTACGCCTCGCTGAGGATGGCCAGCTCGTTGTCGGTCTCCCTGGTGGCGGCCTCGGCGCTGGGCTGGGTGATGACTCCACCCTCGGTGCAGGTGCTGTTTTCCCCGATCCAGCTGGCGACTCTGCTGCTGATCATTGCCATCATGGTGACCTTCATGATGTCCGTCGGGTTGAGCTACACCCGTGCCGACTCCACAGGGCTGACCTTCCGCAATGGCCTGCGCACGCACACGCTGACCTGGGGCGAGATCACCGCGATCCGTTATCGCGAGGGCGATCCCTGGGCGTATGCGCTGCTGCGCGCGGGCGATGCCGATCGCCTCCCACTGATGGGCATCCAACGCACCGACCGGATCGCGGCCGACGAGCATGTGGCCGAGCTGCGCCGGCGCCTCAGCGTCGCCTACGACGTCGAGCAGCCCTGACTCAGGCGCCGTCGCGGTGGTGCAGAATCTTGGTCGCCTCAGCGGTGGACGGATCGGGGGAGTAGCTCGACGCCGGCGGAGCCGGACGGGAAGCCGACACGCTGGGGGCGGCGGGCTTGGGCCGACGGGGACGATGCGGCATCAGCCTGCTGATCAGGAGGAACGCCAGGCCACCGCCGAGCAGGCCGAGCCCGACCCAATCGCTGGTGCTGTAGGTCAATCCGTAGAACCACTGAGACAGGGTCGTGTAGGCATCGAACAGGCGCGGCGCCAACCCCGCCAAATAGAGGCCCATCGGGAGCATCGCGAAGCCCAGCCAGGCCACGATCGCCTTCGGTTGGGCCCTGCTCCAGATCACCGCCACGATCAGCACGAGGACGACGGTCGTGACCACGGCAATGATCAGAAACACAATCGAGAGGTCCATGGGGCCAGCCTGCCAGGGATGCGGGTCCGATGGGTTCAACGGGCCCAAGGGGTCTTCCATCTGCTTAGCTGGGGCTGTGAAAACCCTCGGTCAGCCCAACGCCGCGTGGGCCGGTGACCGCGGCGATCCCGACCCGCACGTGCGTGCTGCCCTCGCGAACGCGGCCGGGCAGGATCAGGAGCGGTACCTGACCGCGGTGGCCACCCTCTGTGGGGCGAGGCTGCTGCTGCCGATCGTGGCCTCAGGTGATGAGCACGCCTCGTTGGGGCCGACCCGGACCGGCACGCTGAGATGGCCGCCGTGCTGCTCACCGGGGCCTCGGGGGAAACCGCGGTGTTGGCGTTCACCGGGCTCGACTCGCTGCAGCACTTCGACCGGGCGGCCCGCCCCGTGCCGTGCACCTTGGACGACGTGGCCGCCTCAGCCGTCCAGCTCGGTGCCAGCGCCGTGCTGATCGACCACGCCGGCCCGTCCTCGCTGGTGATTGAGCAGCCCCTGCTGGCCGAACTGGCGCAAGGACGACGACTGGTGCGCACCGACTCGGGCTGGGGTTGGCTGTTTGCGGCCCCCGACGCCGGAGCGGGCCAGATGGGTCCTTCCTGATCGATCGCCGGTCGGCGTCGGCGCGTCGGGCAAGGCTGATTGGCTCCCGTCCGGTTCGTCAAGGTATGCTCAGCGCTGTTCGATTGGCCTGATTGGCTGATCCGCGAAGTGGAGTCCTGAACTCCCACCTGTCCCGGTTCCTGAACCGGCAGGTTGGTGCACTGAATGCGCGACGCGCATTCAGCAGGGTCTTCGCGTCCGCGGAGGCCCTTTTTGGTTGTCGGACGCCGTCACACCAGCAACGGAGGAAAGACAATCAGCACTGAACCGCGGATCAACGATCGCATCCATGCGAACGAAGTACGCCTGGTCGGCCCCAACGGCGAACAGGTCGGCATCGTGCGCATTGACGACGCGTTGCGGCTGGCCAAGGAGTCCGATCTCGATCTGGTCGAGGTTGCTCCCATGGCCCGTCCGCCGGTGGCGAAGCTCATGGACTACGGCAAGTTCAAGTACGAGAACGCCCAGAAGGCCCGCGAATCGCGCCGCAACCAGACCAACACCGTGATCAAGGAGATGAAACTCCGGCCGAAGATCGACAGCCACGACTACGACACCAAGAAGGGTCACGTCGTGCGCTTCCTCAAGGCCGGGGACAAAGTCAAGATCACCATCATGTTCCGCGGCCGCGAGCAGAGTCGTCCCGAACTCGGTTTCAACCTGCTGAAGAAGCTGGCCGAAGATGTTTCCGAAGACGGCTACATCGAGTCCGCGCCGAAGCAGGACGGGCGAAACATGCTGATGGTTCTCTCCCCGACCCGCAAGAAGACCGAGGCTCGCGCCGAGGCGCAGGCGCAGAAGGCTGCCGAAGCCGCCACCAGGGCGGAGGCCGCCGAGGCCGAGCGTCACGAACTGGCCGAGCACCGGGTTGCCGTTCAGGCCGTACCCACGACCAAGAAGCGGGGACCAGCCGACAACCTGGATCCCGACATCGACCTGTAACCCAGGTCCCTGAGAAGAGAAAGTGAGCGGCACGATGCCGAAGATGAAGACGCACTCCGGTGCCAAGAAGCGGTTCAAGCTGACCGGCACGGGGAAGGTCATGCACCGCAAGGCCGGCAAGATGCACCTCAACGAGCACAAGTCCTCGACGCGTACCCGTCGGCTGGATGGGGACGCAGTCCTCGCCCCCGGCGATGCCAAGAAGGCTCGTCGCCTGCTCGGCTCCTACAAGGCCCGCTGACCCTCGACCACCTGCGCACTCGCGCACGATCGGTCTGAAGTACCGGTCACGACAATCTCAAGGAGTAACCCATGGCACGCGTCAAGCGTTCTGTGAATGCGCACAAGAAGCGCCGCGAAGTTCTGGAACAGGCTTCCGGCTACCGGGGCCAGCGCTCACGGCTGTACCGCAAGGCCAAAGAGCAGCTGCTGCACAGCTACGTCTACAGCTACGCCCACCGCAAGGATCGCAAGGGCGATTTCCGCAAGCTGTGGATCCAGCGGATCAACGCCGCCGCCGTGCGGAGGGCATGACCTACAACCGATTTATCAGCGGCCTGAAGGCCGCCGGGATCGAGGTCGACCGCAAGATCCTCGCGGAACTCGCGGTCAACGACGCGAAGGCATTCAACGCGCTCGTGGAGCTGGCTAAGGCCGGCGCCGGCGCCGCTGCCTGACACCTGCGGCATTCAGGCCGACGCGGTACCGTCCGGGCGAGCACTGCTCACCGGACGGTACCGCCCCGTCGACTCTTGCTTGGGGCACCCCGCTCAGGCAGCACGCAACGACGAAGGCACTAGGCATGATCACCGAACCACTTGAACTTCCCGAGCCCTCCCAGGCCACCCTGCGTGGGGCCCGGCAACTTTTGCGACGGCAACATCGCAAGGAAACCGGCCGCTTCCTGGCTGAAGGGCCGCAAGCCGTCCGCGAAGCCTTGAAGATCCCCGAGTCCGTCGAGAGCGTGTTCTTCCGGTGGAGCTCAGTGCGCGAGCACCTGGAACTCCTGGAAGCCGCTCAGGTGGCCGGGGTCCCTTACTACGCGGTGAGCGAGCAGAACCTGGCCACCATGTCAGACACCGTGCACCCGCAAGGGGTGACCGCGGTCGTGGCCAACATTGACGTGCCGCTGGAGGCCGTCCTGCACGACGCCAAGCTGATCGTGATCTGCGCCCAGGTCCGGGACCCGGGCAATGCCGGCACCGTGATCCGGTGCGCGGACGCCTTCGGTGCGGACGCCGTGATCCTCTCGTCCGATTCGGTCGAGGTGTACAACCCCAAGACCGTCCGCTCCAGCGTGGGCAGCATCTTTCACCTGCCCATCGTGACCGGAGTCGACCTGGTCACCGCCATCGATGCCTGCCGGGCCGCGGGTCTCCAGATCTTCGCCACCGACGGTGAGTCCGGGGTCGAACTGACTCAGTTGGGCGACGCCTTGGCCCGCCCCACCGCCTGGGTGATGGGCAACGAGTCGTGGGGACTGCCGGTGGAGCACGTGGCACTGGCCGACCAGAGCGTGGCAGTGCCGATCTACGGTCAGGCCGAAAGCCTCAATCTGGCGACGGCCGCAGCTGTCGTCCTCTACGCCAGCGCCAGCGCGCAACGAAACTAACCAGGCTCCCACGTCGGCCCAGACGCCGGCGCAACGGATCCCGGGTCGAGGAGAACCAACGATGTCAGCGCCCAACAGCAACTACGACCCCAAGCAGGTGAGCGCGCTCAGTGCGGAGTCGGTGGCGCGATGGTCGCCGATGCAGCAGCGGCCTTTGCGGCGGCCAGCTCCGTTGCCGCCCTCAAGGACGCCCGGCTGGCCCACCTGGGTGACCGGGCCCCGCTCGCCCTGGCCAACCGAGAGATCGGTGCGCTGCCCCCGGCCGCCCGCAAGGACGTCGGCCAGCGAGTCGGCCAGGCCCGAGCGCAGATGGCCGCCGTGTTCGCGGCCCGAGAAGCGGAAGTGACCCTGGCGGAACTGACCCGGGTGCTGACCGAAGAGCGGGTCGACGTCACGCTGCCGGTCGACCTGGCCCCGGAGGGTGCCGCCCATCCGATCACCGCGCTGATCGACCAGATGTGCGACGTCTTCGTGGCGATGGGCTGGGAAGTTGCCGAAGGCCCCGAACTCGAAGCCGAATGGCTCAGCTTCGACGCTCTCAACATAGGCCCCGATCACCCCTTCCCGCCGGGCTGACCGACACGCTGTTCATCGACCCGGTTGAGCAGCACCTGGTGTTGCGCACCCGCACCTCACCGGTGCAGGCCCGGTCGCTGCTCGAGCGTGACCTTCCGGTCTACGTGGTCTGCCCGGGCAAGGTGTACCGGGCGGACGAGTTCGACGCGACCCACCTGCCGGTCTTCCACCAGATCGAGGGGCTGTGCGTCGACAAGGGCATTTCGATGGCGCACCTGCGAGGCACCCTGGATCACTTCGCCAAGGCCATGTTCGGCTCTGAGATTCGGACGAGGATGCGTCCGCACTACTTCCCGTTCACCGAACCTTCGGCCGAGGTCGACCTGGAGTGCTTCGTCTGCCACGGCGAATCGGTGGGTAACCCCGACCGGCCCTGCCGCACCTGCAAATCGGAGGGGTGGATCGAGTGGGGTGGCTGCGGGGTGGTCAACCCGCGCGTGCTCACCGCCTGCGGCATCGACCCCGAGATCTACTCGGGGTTCGCCTTCGGCATGGGGATCGACCGCACTCTCATGTCGCGGAACAACGCCGGCGACCTACGGGACATGGTCGAGGGCGACATCCGGTTCAGCCGTTCGTTGAAGGGAATTGCCCGATGAAGGCGCCAATGTCGTGGTTGCGTGACTACGTTGACCTGCCCCCGACCATGGGCGGCCGAGAACTCGGTGAAGTGTTCATCCGGGCCGGTCTGGAAGTGGAGACGGTTGAGGCTGCAGGCGGGGGAGTCGGCCCGCTCGTCGTCGGACGGGTGCTCGACTATGTCGATGAGCCGCAGAAGAACGGCAAGGTGATTCGCTGGTGCCACCTCGACGTGGGCGCCGAGCTCAACGATCCGGCGATGCTCAGCGACGCGGGGCTACCCAGCCGGGGGGTGGTCTGCGGCGCGCACAACTTCGCCGCCGGTGACCTCGTGGTTGTCGGGCTTCCCGGGACGGTGCTGGCTGGCGGCTTCACCCTCAGTGCTCGCAAGACCTACGGGCACGTCTCAGACGGCATGATCTGCGCCGAGGACGAGTTGGGCATCGGGGAGGATCACAGCGGCATCATCGTGCTGCCGAGGACCGCCGGGCTTGCTCCCGGTGATGACCCGTCCGACTACCTCAACCTGCACGACGACGTCCTTGACATCAACGTCTCGCCCGACATGTCCTACTGTCTGTCCATCCGCGGGCTCGCCCGGGAGGCGGCACAGGCACTGGACGTCCGGTTCACCGACATCGTCACCTTGGCAACCCCGGGCTCACTGACCGACGGCTACCCGATCCGGCTCGACGATCCTGCCTGCCCGCTCTTCGTCGCCCTCACCGTGACCGGAATCGACCAGTCGCGGCCGACCCCGCCCTGGATGCAGCGTCGGCTGGCCCGGGCCGGGATGCGCTCCATCTCCCTGCCGGTGGACATCAGCAACTACGTGATGCTGGAGACGGGTCAGCCCAATCACACCTATGACGCGGACCTGCTCAGCGGCCCGATCGTGGTTCGCAAGGCCGCCGATGGCGAAACCTGCACCACGCTGGACGGGCAGGTGCGCACCCTGTCGACCGACGACCTGCCGCTGAAGTCACCGACGGCAACGGCGGCCGATCAGCATCGCCGGGTGATGGTGGCGCGTCCACCGAGATCCGGGACACCACCACCAGCGTGCTGATCGAGGGTGCCTCGTTCGACGCGGCCACCATCTCCCGCTCGATGCGCCGCCACGGGCTGCCCTCGGAGGCGTCGAAACGCTTCGAACGTGGCGTCGATCCGAACGCGGCCTACTCCGCTGCACGGCTGGTCGCGCGCTACCTGGTGGAACTGGCCGGGGGCACCTTGTCGGAGGCCCAGACTGTGGCGGGAGCGCTGCCTGAGGTGCCCTCGCAGCGCATCGCGGTGGATCTGCCGAGCCGCATCCTCGGCATCGAGGTTCCCCTGGAACCCGTCGTCCGGATTCTTACTGCCAGCGGTGTCGCGGTCGAGGTTGACGACGCGGCCCCCACCCTTACCCTCACTCCGCCCAGTTGGCGGCCTGATCTGCGCGACCCCTACGACTATGTCGAAGAGGTGGGGCGCAAGATCGGCTTCGATCAGATCCCCTCGGTGGTCCCGCAGGCGCCCCAGGGTCGCGGCCTGACCGCCGGTCAGCGGGCGCGTCGGGCGATCAACGCCGCGCTGGTCGGGGCCGGGTTCGTTGAGGTGTTGGTCTTTCCGTTCGCCTCGGTCGAGGACTTGGACCGCCTCGGGGTGGACGCGACCGATCCGCGGCGAGAGCTGGTCAGGGTGGCCAACCCGCTGGCAGACACCCAGCCGTACTTGCGCAGCACGATGCTGCCGGGCCTGTTCGCCGCCGTACAGCGCAACGTCTCCCGTGGCAATGACGACCTCGCCTTCTTCGAGACCGGACGAGTCTTCCGCGGTCTGCCCTCGACTCCCGCTCCGGTGCTCTCCGTGCTCGGCCGTCCCTCAGCGGACGAGTTGGCCGCACTCGATGCTGCTCTGCCGAGTCAACCGCGCCATCTGGCAGCCGTGCTCAGTGGCTCCTGGCGTCCGACGGACTGGCGTGGGGCGGGGGAGCCGGCTGGATGGCAGCACGCCGTGGCGCTCGCCGACCTGGTCGGTCGTGCGGTCGGCGTCGTCGTCGAGCGGCGGGCGACCGAGCAGGCGCCCTGGCATCCCGGACGCTGCGCCGAACTCGTGGTGGCCGGGCAGGTGATCGGTTATGCCGGTGAGGTGCATCCGACCGTGTGTAAGGCCTTCGGCATGCCCCACGGACGGCGGCGGTGGAACTTGATCTGGACGCTGTGCTGGCCCTGGCGGCCGGCCCGGGAACGATCGCGCCCGTTTCGGCCCACCCGGTCGCGAAGGAGGACGTGGCGCTGGTCGTCGACGAAGCGATGCCGGCCGGAGAGGTTCGGGCCGCCCTTGAAGCCGGTGCCGGAGCCCTGCTGGAGTCGATTCGGCTGTTCGACATCTATCGGGGATCCCAGATCGAGCCGGGCAAGAAGTCATTGGCCTTCGCCTTGCGCTTCCGGGCTCCGGACCGCACCTTGACCGACGCCGAAGCCGGTGCGGCCAAGGACGCAGCGATCGCACTGGCGGCCCAACGCTGCGCAGCGGTGCAGCGGGCCTGATTGCTCAGCCGGGTCAGGCTCCCGGGCCCGGCTGAGCGTCCGCAAGCGCAAGAGCCGCGACGGCCCCGATCACGGTGATCGCCGGAGGACGAACCTTCTCGGCCAGGGTGGCGATGGTGGCGGCAGTGCCGCGAATCACGCGCATCGAGGGGCTTCCCGCTGACGCGATCACGGCGGCCGGGGTGGCCGGATCCAGGCCGCGGTCGATCAGCCCGCGACAGATCTCGCCCAACGTCCGCACGCCCATCAGAATCACCAGGGTGGTTCCCGAGGCGGCCAAGGCTTCCCAGTTGGTGGTCGAGGCCGGATGGTCCGGGCCAACATGCCCGGAGACCACGGTGAAACCCTGGATGAGTCCACGATGGCTGACCGCGATGTCGGCCAGCGCGGGCCCGCCGATCGCCGACGTCACGCCCGGGATCACCCGGACCTCGATTCCGGCCTCAGCGCACGCCAGCCACTCCTCGCCGCCTCGGCCGAAGACGAAACCGTCGCCACCCTTGAAGCGCACTACCTCACGTCCTGCCAGAGCGTGCTCTACAAGCAACCGGTTGATCTCATCTTGAGGGGTGGCCCGGCCGCCGGGGATCTTGCCGACGTCGATCAACAGGGTGCCTGGGGCACATTCCTCCAGCAGGCTCAGCGGGGCCAGATGGTCGTAGAGCACCACTTCGGCGGCCATGAGCGCAGCCAGTCCGGACACGGTGATCAGGCCCGGGTCTCCGGGGCCGCCACCGACCAGGGTCACTCGTCCGTTCATCGGGTCACCGCCGCCACGGACTCGGCGGCGCCCGGCAGGGCTGCGAGCACGCGGCTCACCGCTGCGTCGTCGTGGGCCGCGGAGAAGAACCAGGCCTCATAGCCCGAGGGCGGCAACGCGACCCCCGCGGCGAGCATGGCGTGGAAGAAGGCGGCGTAGCTCCGGGCGTCGAGCTGTTGAGCCTGCGCATAGTTCTGGAACGGCGCGGCGGCAGCAGCCTCACCGAAGAAGACCGTGAACAGGGAACCCGCCGGTTGCACCCGATGCGGCACCCCCGCGTGGCTGAGCGCGTCCGTGATCCCGGTTTGGATCGTGGCCGACACCTCGTCCACGTGTCGATAGACCTCGGTATCGGCCAACCGAAGGGTGGCCCGCCCGGCGGCCGTGGCCAGCGGGTTCCCCGACAGGGTGCCTGCCTGGTAGACCGGGCCGAGCGGAGCCAGCAGATCCATCACTGCTGCCTTTCCGGCGATCGCGGCCAGCGGCATGCCGCCGCCAACCACCTTGCCGAAGGTGAACAGGTCGGGTGCCGCCATCGTCGGCTCGGCACCGGATTGTTCCAGCCCCCACCAACCCGCCCGGTGCACCCGGAAACCGGTCAGCACCTCGTCGAAGATCAGCAGGGCCCCGTACTGAGCGGTCAACTCACGCAACGTCCGGTTGAACCCGGGCAGCGGCGGCACCACTCCCATGTTCGCCGGTGCCGGTTCGGTGATCAGGGCGGCGATCTGGTCGGGAAAGCGGCGGAAAGTCGCCTCCAGCGCGGCGACGTCGTTGAACGGAATGACGATCGTCTGGGCCGCCGTCTCAGGCGTCACCCCGGCCGACCCCGGCAGTCCGGCCGTCGCCACGCCAGAACCTGCCTGGGAGAGCAGACCGTCGGAATGGCCGTGGTAGCACCCGGCGAACTTCACGATCAGGCTGCGGCCGGTGGCTCCGCGAGCCAGTCGCAACGCGGTCATCGTCGCCTCAGTGCCGGTGGAGACGAAACGCACCTTGTCGGCGACCGGCACCCGCTCACGAATCATCTCCGCCAGTTCCACCTCACCCAACGTGGGAGCGCCGAAGGACAGGCCCTTGGCTGCTGCCTGTTGTACGGCGGCCACCACCTCGGGATGGGCGTGGCCGAGCAGTGCGGGACCCCACGAGCCGACGGCGTCGACGTACTCGCGCCCCTCGGTGTCGTAGAGCAGCGGGCCGGACGCGTGGTCGATGAAGACCGGGGTTCCGCCCACCGAACCGAAGGCCCGGACGGGTGAGGAGACGCCGCCGGGAATGGAGCGGCAGGCGCGATCGAACAGGTCAGCCATGGTGGTCCTCGCTCAGTTCAAGGGCTGCGTAGGTCAGGACGATGCTGGCCCCGGCCCGGACGATCGAGGTCACCGCCTCGGCCAGGGCTGCTCGTCGGTCGATCCAGCCGCGTTCGGCCGCTGCGCAGATCATCGCGTACTCGCCGGAGACCTGATAGGCGGCCACTGGCACCGCGGCGGCTGCCGCGACGTCGGCCAGCACGTCCAAGTAGTACCCGGCCGGTTTGACCATCAGGAAGTCGGCACCTTCGGCTTCGTCCAGGGCGGCCTCGCGGACCCCCTCGCGTCGGTTGGCCGGATCCTGCTGGTAGGTCTTGCGGTCCCCGCTGAGGGAGGATCCGACCGCCTCGCGGAACGGCCCGTAGAAGGCGGACGCGTACTTCGCGGCGTAGGCAAGGATCGCGACCTGGGTGTAACCAGCCGCGTCGAGGGCCGTCCGAATCGCCGCCACTTGGCCGTCCATCATTCCGGACGGGGAGACGACGTGAGCGCCGGCCCTTGCCTGCGCCACGGCCATGGTGGCGTAGAGGGCCATGCTGGCGTCGTTGTCGACCAGGCCGGAGGCATCCAGCACGCCGCAATGACCGTGGTCGGTGAACTCGTCCAAGCAGGTGTCGGCCATCACCACCAACTCGTCCCCGACCGCGGCGCGGGCCGCGCTGAGGGCCCGATTGAGGATGCCGTCGGCCCGCAGACCGTGCGATCCGGTCGCATCCTTGTCTTCGGGTCGAGGCACGCCGAACAGCATGATTCCGCCGAGCCCGGCCGCTTGGGCTCGGTGTGCTTCGTCGACCAAGGAGCCCAGCGTGTGTTGCACCACGCCGGGCAGTGAGGAGATGGGTCGGGGTTCGGCGAGCCCGTCGGCGACGAAGACCGGCAGCACCAGTTGGGACGGGTGCACCCGAGTCTGGGCGACCAGGCGGCGCATGGCCGCACTGCTGCGGAGTCGGCGGGGACGAATGATCATGCAGATCCTTCAACGAGGAGGTGGAGAGCCCTGGCCAGACCAGGGCCGTCGGGCGTGGTCGCCACCGCAAGGACGCGGAACCCCAGGTTGCGGGCCACGGTTGCGGTGGAATCGCCGAGGGCGACCACGGGCGTGTCACGCACCCCGAGCAGAGAGGCGGCAGCGCGCGCGGCTGACCCCGCCGTCAGCACGATGGCATCGAAACGGCCCGACTCCCAGTCGGCGCGAACCTGATCCGGCACGGACGGGCGCGTGCGCACGCCTGAACCGGCGCTTCGATGACGTGCCAACCGCTGGCGCTCAGCGCGGCGGCCAGGGCGGGGGAGGGGTCAGCGGCACCCGGCACGAACACTCGTCCGTTCCCTTCGGGCCACACCCTTGCCAGAGCAGCCCCGCCGGCGCCGACCTCGGGTTGGAGATCGACCGGCAGGCCCCGACGCACGACCTCTGCGGCGGTCCCGGGGCCGACAACGGCGACTCGGGTCGACGCGGGAACCTTCAGCCGCGCGCCCAGGACCTCCAGCGTGGTGGCAGACGTGATGGCCACCCACCCGAAGCCGCCGGCCTCAAGGTCGGCCAGCCCGGTGGCCGTCTCCGGCCCGTCCATAGCGGCGATCTCGGTCAGCGCCACCGTGGTGACCTCGGCTCCGGCCGTCCGCAACGCCGCGGCGAAGCGGTCGTCCCGGCGGTCCGGCAGTAGGACGTTGAGCCCTCGCAGCGTCGGCTCGGCCAGCAAGCGTTCCGCCACCCGGGCGCCCAACGCGGACGCCTGCTCCACGTTGGTCGCGGTAGCGGTCTCCCGGCGCTCCCGAACGGGTTGATCGGCGACTCGGACGAGGAGGGTGAGCTGGTCGCCGTCGATGCTTGCCCACGCCCCCACCGGCGCCGAGCAGCCAGCTTCCAGGGTGGCGAGCACGTGACGTTCAGCGCTCACGCACAGGCGTGTGGCCGGGTCGTCCAGAGGTTGGAGCGCCTCGATCAGCTGGGCGTCAGCTGCTCGGCACTCGATCGCCAAGGCACCCTGACCAGGGGCCGGCAGCAGGTCAGGAGGCCCGAAGGTCTGGGTGATGGCCTGGAGCAGGCCCAGCCGTTCGAGTCCGGCCTCGGCGAGCACCACCGCATCCAAGACGCCGTCCGACACCATCCGCAGTCGGGTGGACACGTTGCCCCGGATTGCGGTCAGTTGCAGATCGGGGCGCAACGCCGCCAGTTGGGCCCGTCGCCGGGGAGACCCGGTCCCCACCGTCGCGCCCAGAGGCAGCGTGGCCAGGGTGAGGCCATCTCGGGCGCACAAAGCGTCCCAGGCGCTGGCGCGCACCGGCACGGCGGCGAGGGTCAACCCGGGGTACGCCGCGGTCGGCAAGTCTTTGAGGGAGTGCACCGCGATGTCGCACTCCTCGGCCAACAGAGCGCGTCGGATCGCGGTCGCGAAGACCCCGGTGCCTCCCAAGGTCTCCAGCGGCGCGGTCGAGGTGTCTCCCAGGGTGGTGATCACCACGAGCTCGACCACATGTCCCAGCTGTCTCAGGGCGTCAGCCATGTGACCGGATTGGGCGAGCGCCAGGGCGGAGCCGCGGGTACCGAGTCGGATGTGCACCCAACGATCTTGCCGCAGAGCGGCCCACGGCGCCTCTCGGTATCGTCAGACGGGTGGTCTGAGGTGGCCGATCCTGTTCACGGAACGTTCACAAGCTACTTATTGGTTCTTAATACTAAAAATGAGACGATGGAGTCATGAGAAAGATCCAAGACATCGAGTGCTGGCTGACCGACATGGACGGCGTCCTCGTGCACGAAGAGCAGCCCCTCCCGGGCGCGGCAGACCTGATCGAACGCTGGGTCGCCACGTCGAAGCGCTTCCTGGTGCTCACCAACAACTCGACCTTCACTCCGCGTGACCTGGCCGCCCGACTGGCCCGGTCGGGGCTGAACATTCCGGAAGAGAACATCTGGACCTCCGCCATGGCCACGGGCGCCTTCCTGGCTAACCAGCCCGGGAACAAGACCGCCTTTGTGATCGGCGAGGCCGGATTGATCACCGCGGTTCATGAAGCCGGGTTCATCATGACCGAGACGGAGCCGGACTTCGTTGTGCTGGGGGAGACCCGGAACTACTCGTTCGAGGCGATTACTCGGGCGATCCGGTTCATCACCGCCGGCTCGCGCTTCATCGTGACCAACCCCGATGCGACCGGCCCTCCAAGGACGGCTTGCTGCCGGCGACAGGAGCCGTGGCGGCCATGATCACCGCTGCGACGAACCGCAACCCCTACGTGATGGGCAAACCCAACCCGATGATGTTCCGCTCTGCGATGAATCGGATCGAAGCCCACTCCGAGACCACGGCGATGATCGGCGACCGGATGGACACCGACATCGTGGCCGGAATGGAGGCGGGCCTGCACACCGTGCTGGTGTTGACCGGCTTGACCACCGCCAAGGACGTGGAGCGCTTCCCGTTCCGCCCCGACCAGATCCTCAACGGCGTTCACGAACTGCTCGATCAAATCTGAGCGGTCGAAGCGCCTAGGCAGATTGGAATATTCATTCCTTTCGGGGCATAATCATGCCCATGAGTGTCAAGGTCGCGATCGCGGGATGTACCGGCTACGCCGGAGGTGAGTTGCTGCGCCTCCTGCTGCAGCACCCCGACGTCGAGATCGGAGCGCTGACCGCTAAGTCGAGCGCGGGCTCGCCGCTGATCCAGCATCATCAACACCTCACCGCACTGGTCGATCGGGTGGTCGCTGACACAACTCCTGAGAACCTGGCCGGCCATGACGTGGTCTTCCTGGCACTGCCGCACGGGGCCTCGGCTGAGGTGGCCGCCTGGCTGGGCGACGACACGCTGGTGATCGACGCCGGAGCGGATTTCCGGCTCGAGGACTCCGAGCAGTGGCGCCAGTTCTACGGCTCCGACCACGCCGGCACCTGGCCTTACGGCTTGCCCGAGCTGCCCGGCCAGCGGGCCACGCTGGCCGGGGCCACGCGGGTTTCGGTGCCCGGCTGCTACCCGACCACGGTCACCTTGGCCCTGCTTCCGGCGCTGACCGCGGGCCTGATTGAGGGCCACGACGTGGTCGTGGTCGCGGCCAGCGGCCCCTCGGGCGCCGGCAAGAGTCTCAAAACCAATCTGCTCGGGTCCGAGTTGATGGGGTCGGCCAGCGCCTACGGCGTTGGCGGCGGGCATCGCCACGTGCCGGAACTGCTGCAGAACTTCCGCCGACTGGGGGCGGTCCAGCCCACCGTGTCGTTCACTCCGGTTCTGGTGCCGATGTCGCGCGGGATCCTGGCGACCTGCACGGCGCCGATTCGTTCCGGAGTCTCCTCCGAGGCCATTCGGGCAGCCTACGTGGCCGCTTTTGCCGAGGAACCGTTCGTCCAGTTGCTGCCCGAGGGATTGTGGCCGCAAACCCAGTCGGTGCTGGGCAGCAACCAGGTGCACGTCCAGGTCAGCCTCGACGAGGCGGCGGGTCGCTTGGTTGTGGTTGCGGCGCTCGACAACCTGACCAAGGGCACGGCTGGCGGCGCCGTCCAATGCATGAATCTGGCCCTCGGCCTGCCCGAGACGTCGGCCCTCAACCTGATCGGAGTCGCACCATGAGCGTCACCACCCCCCAGGGGTTCACCGCAGCCGGAGTTGCCGCCGGCCTGAAGTCGTCGGGTCGCCTCGATCTGGCCCTCGTGGTGAACAACGGTCCTTTGGCGCACGCGGCCGCGGTCTTCACCTCGAATCGGTTCCAGGCCGCACCGGTGCTGTGGTCACGCTCTGCGGTGGCCGATGGTCGACTGGCTGCCGTCGTGCTCAACTCCGGGGGCGCCAACGCCTGCACCGGCCGCGCCGGTCTGGCCGATGCGGAGAAGATGGCTGAGTGGACGGCCGCCTCCTTGGGTTGCGACGTCACCGACGTGGCCGTCTGTTCCACCGGCCTGATCGGCACTCGGCTGCCGATGGAGAGGGTGTTGGCCGGCATCGAGCAAGCTGCTCAGGATCTCTCCGGTGAAGGCGGTCCGAGCGCGGCTGAGGCGATCATGACCACGGACACCGTGAGCAAGGAAGCCTCCTTCTTGTCTCCGCACCGCTGGGCGATCGGCGGGATGGCCAAAGGCGCGGGCATGCTGGCCCCGGCGCTGGCCACGATGCTGGTCACCCTCACCACGGACGCCGTCATCGCCAGCGAGGATCTGGCCACGGCGCTCCGGACGGCCACCGGGTTCACCTTCGATCGCACCGACAGCGACGGCTGCATGTCGACCAACGACACCGTGATCCTGCTCGCCAATGGCGCCTCCGGCATCACTCCGGAGCTGGACGAGTTCACCGAAGCGCTGACCGGGGTGTGCCACTCGCTGGCTCGCCAACTGCTCACCGATGCCGAAGGCTCAGCCCACGACATCGAAGTGGTGGTGACCGGCGCGGCCACCGAAGCGGATGCGCTCGAGGTCGCCCGGGCCATCGCCCGCAGCAGCCTGTTCAAGTGCGCCGTCTTCGGAAACGACCCCAACTGGGGCCGGGTGCTGGCCTCCGCCGGCACCTCGTCCGCCGCTTTCGACCCCGATGCTGTCGATGTCTCCTTCAACGGCGTGGACGTCTTCGTCGGCGGGCAACTGGGTGCCGACCGCTCCGAGGTCGACCTGGGCAGCGGCCGCGACGTGGTGGTCGTGGTGAATCTGCACGCCGGTGAGGCCATGGCGACCATCTGGACCAACGATCTGACCTATGACTACGTCAAGGAGAACGCGGAGTACTCGACATGACCTGGACGAGAAGCCCGGAGAAGACGGCAGAGGTGGTCGCCAAGGCGGCCATCATGATCGAAGCGCTGCCGTGGTTGGAGCGCTACGCCGGCAAGGTGGTGGTGATCAAGTACGGCGGTAACGCCATGATCAACGGCAACCTCAAGCGAGCCTTCGCCGAGGACATCGTCTTTCTGCGCCGCTGCGGGGTGAAGCCGGTGGTGGTGCACGGCGGTGGCCCGCAGATCTCCAAGATGCTGAAGAAGCTCGGCATCAAGAGTGAGTTCCGGGGAGGGCTGCGCGTGACCACGCCGGAGGCGATGGACGTGGTCCGGATGGTCCTGGTCGGCCAGGTCGGCCGCGAACTGGTAGGGCTGCTCAACGCGCACGGCCCGCTGGCGATCGGGCTGTCGGGAGAGGATGCCGGGCTGTTCGTCGCGGCCCGTCACACGCCGACGATCGATGGGGAAGCCGTCGATCTCGGACTGGTCGGGGAGGTGGTCGACGTCCGCGTCGACGCCGTGCTGGACCTGATCGAGGCGGGCCGGATTCCGGTGGTGGCCACCGTCGCCCCCGATGATCACGGCCAAGTGCACAACGTGAACGCCGACACCGCTGCGGCCGCTCTGGCGATCGCGCTGGGTGCTGAGCGTCTGATCGTGCTCACCGACGTGGACGGCCTGTACGCCGACTGGCCCAACAGCCAGGAAGTGATCTCCCAGATCGATGCCGAAGAGTTGTGCGCCCTGCTGCCCAGCCTCGAGTCCGGGATGATCCCCAAGATGGAAGCCTGCCTGAACGCGGTCGAAGGCGGCGTCGATCGCGCCACCATCCTCGACGGACGGGTGGAGCATTCGCTCCTGCTGGAGATCTTCACCAACGAAGGCCTAGGCACCATGGTCGTCCGGGAGTCGGCATGACTACCTCCCAGGAGCGCTACGGCGCGGCGATGATGAATACCTTCGGCCCACCGAAGCGCGTCTTCGTGAAGGGCCTTGGGACCCGGTTGATCGATGATCAGGGCCGGGAGTACCTCGACTTGCTGGGCGGATTGGCGGTCAACGCGCTGGGCCATGCCCATCCGGTGCTGGTCGCCGCAGTCACCGAGCAACTTCAGACCCTGGGCCACATCTCCAACTTCTTCGCCAGCGAGCCGCAGATCGCGCTGGGGGAGCGGTTGGGCAGGTTGGCCACAGCGAACTCCCCCGGGGCTCGGGCCCTGGTCTTCTTGACCAACTCCGGCACCGAGGCCAACGAAGTCGCGTTCAAGGTCAGTCGACGCACCGGACGGACGCGGCTGATCGCCATGGGGGGCTCCTTCCATGGCCGGACCATGGGGTCCTTGGCGCTGACCGCCAACCCGGCCTACCGGCAGCCGTTCGAACCCTTACCCGGTGACGTGACGTTCGTGCCCTTCGGCGACGCCGACGCCCTCGCGGCAGCGCTCGACGAGACCATCGCGGCCGTCGTGATTGAGCCGATCCAAGGCGAGAACGGCGTCGTCGTTCCCCCGCCGGACTTCCTGGCTCGCGCCCGGGAACTGACCACCCAAGCCGGAGCGTTGCTCTGGCTCGACGAAGTCCAAACCGGGATCGGACGCTGCGGACAGTGGCTGGCCCACCTGCCCACCGGGGTGACCGCCGATCTGGTCACCGTGGCCAAGGGTCTGGGCGGCGGCATCCCGATCGGAGCCTGCATCGGGGTTGGTGAGGCGGCGACTCTGCTCGGCCCGGGCTCGCACGGCAACACCTTCGGTGGCAATCCACCGGCCAGCGCGGCCGCCCTGGCCGTCTTGGACTACCTGGAGTCGGCGGACGTGTTGGCTCACGTGCTGCGCGCCGGCGAGCATCTGGTGGCCGCGATCGAAGGGCTGGGGCATCCGTTGATCAGCCACGTCCGCGGAGCTGGTTTGCTGCGCGGCATCGTGCTGAACGCCGACATTGCCCCAGCGTTGGCGGACGTCGCCCTCGAGGCCGGGTTCGTGGTCAACGCCCCACGTCCTGGGGTGATCCGGTTGGCGCCGCCGCTGATCATCACCGAGGAAGAACTGGACGAGTTCGTCGCGGCACTGCCTGGCTTGCTGGCCCAGGCTTCCCGATGACCGAGTCCCGCAGCCCTTCCACCAAGACCGGGCGCCAGGCTCGGATCGTCGAGCTGATCACCAAGCACCGGGTCCACTCCCAGGTCGAGTTGGCGGCCCGGTTGGCCGATGCCGGGTTCGTGGTCACCCAGGGAACCCTGAGCAAGGACTTGGTCGACGTCGGGGCGGTGCGGGTGCGGAGCACCGACGGCGACCTGACCTACGCGTTGCTGGCTCGAGGGCCCGAGGCGCCGGCCGCGATCGGTCGGCTGAACCGGCTGTGTGCGGAGTTGTTGGTCTCGGCCGAGGGGTCAGCGAACCTGGCCGTGTTGCGCACACCCCCGGGCGCGGCCCAGTATTTCGCTTCCGCGATCGACAAGGTCGGCTGGGAGGCCGTGCTGGGCACCATCGCGGGAGATGACACCATCGCCGTCATCACGCGCGACCCGACCGGCGGCGCGGCCTTGGCCGAAACCATGGTGGCGATGAGCACAGCGACGAGAGCAGGAGACGAATGAGCGAGGACGGACGGCTCTGGGGCGGTCGCTTTGCGGGAGGACCGGCCGAGGCGATGTTCGCGTTGTCGCAGTCGACCCAGTTCGACTGGCGGCTGGCCCTGGACGACCTCGACGGATCGCGCGCCCATGCCAACGCCCTGCTGGCCGCCGGGCTGCTGACGGCAGGGGAGCACGCCGCCATGCAGGACGGGATCGCCGCGCTGCGGGACGACGTGGCGGCAGGTAGCTTCCTGCCCGCACCGACCGACGAGGACGTGCACGGTTGCCTGGAGCGCGGGCTGATAGAGCGGGTGGGGCCCGAGCTAGGCGGACGCCTGCGGGCCGGCCGCAGCCGCAACGACCAGATCGCCACCCTGATCCGCAGCTACCTGCGGCGCGAGATCCGGCTGCTCGGGGACGACGTGATCGGGGTGATCGAGGCCCTGGCAGGCGTTGCCGAGGAGCACCTGGGGGCGATCATGCCGGGTCGCACGCACCTGCAGCACGCCCAGCCGGTGCTGTTGTCGCATCACCTGTTGGCGCACGCCTGGCCGTTGCTACGAGACCTGCAACGGTTCGCTGACCTGGACGCCCGGTTGGCGCTCAGCCCGTACGGGTCGGCGGCGCTGGCCGGCACGTCGCTGGGCCTGAACCCCGAGGCCGTCGCCGCGGACCTCGGGTTCGCCGGTAGTGTCCCCAACTCGATCGACGGCACAGCGGCCCGGGATCTGGTCAGCGAAGCGGCCTACGTGCTGGCCCAGCTGGGCGTTGATCTGTCCCGACTGGCTGAGGAGGTCATTCTCTGGTGTACCCACGAGTTCGGCTTCGTCACGTTGGCCGATGCGTGGTCGACCGGCTCCTCGATCATGCCGCAGAAGAAGAATCCGGACGTCGCCGAACTCACCCGAGGCAAAGCGGGACGACTGATCGGCAACCTGGCCGGCCTGTTGGCCACCTTCAAGGGGCTGCCCTTGGCCTACAACCGCGACCTTCAGGAAGACAAGGAGCCGCTCTTCGACGGGATCGATCAGTTGCACATCCTGCTGCCGGCGATCGCCGGGATGGTGAGCACGCTCACGTTCCACACCGACCGGATGGCGGCCCTGGCTCCTCGAGGATTCTCCCTGGCCACCGATATGGCCGACTGGCTGGTCCGCCAGCGGGTGCCCTTCGCGCGGGCTCACGAGATCACCGGAGCGGCCGTCACCTACTGCGAGGCCCGGCGGATCGACCTGCCCGAACTGACCGCCCACCAGTTGGCGGAGATTTCGCCGGCGCTCAGCCCGTCGGTGTTGGACGTGCTGACCACGGCCGGGTCGGTGGCGTCGCGTAACGGGCGGGGAGGCACCGCCCCGGAGCGGGTCCGAGAACAGCTGGCCGAGTTGCGGACGAGCGTCGCCGCGGCCCGGCTGCCCGAGTTGGGGGAGTCGCTACCGCGTCCGTGAGGCAGCGAGCGGCGCTCCGTCGAACCCGGTCTCTGGCCCTCCAGGGGAGTCGGGCGGGCTACCCTAGCCCGCGTGACCAACGTGTTTGACGAACTCTCCTGGCGGGGACTCATTGCCCACTCCACAGATCCTGAGGCCCTTGCCGCGCATCTGAACGCCCCGATGCAGTCGTTCTATGTCGGATTCGACCCGACCGCTCCCAGTATCCACATGGGCAACCTGATGCAGCTGATGGTAGCTCGGACGCTGCAGCGCGCGGGCCATCGCCCGATCCTCTTGGTGGGAGGATCGACCGGGCTGATCGGCGACCCCAAGGACAGCGCCGAGCGCCGGATGAACCCCGCTGAGTTGGTCGCCGGGTGGGTTGAGCGGATCCGTTCCCAAGTGAGCAAGTTCGTCTCGTTCGAGGGGCCCAATGCCGCACTGATCGTGAACAACTACGACTGGACGGCAGAGCTTTCGGCCCTGGATTACCTGCGCGATGTTGGCAAGTACTTCTCGGTGAACCGGATGCTGGACCGTGAGGTGGTGAAGGCCCGTCTGGAGACCGGCATCTCTTACACCGAGTTCTCCTACGTGCTGCTCCAATCGTTGGACTACCGCGAGTTGTTCCGTCGCCATCAGTGCACGCTGCAGACCGGGGGGTCCGACCAGTGGGGGAACATCACCGCTGGGGTGGAGCTGATCCGGCGCTCCGAGGGTGCCAAGGTGCACGCCTTGGCCACGCCGCTGCTGACCAAGGCGGATGGCACGAAGTTCGGCAAGACCGAGGCGGGGACGCTGTGGCTCGACCCGGAGATGACCTCGCCGTACGCCTTCCATCAGTTCTTCCTCAACGCCGAGGACGCCATGGTGATGACCTACCTCAAGGTGTTCAGCGAGCGTCCACGCGACGAACTCGAGGAGATCGGCCTGCGCAGCGCCGAGGCGCCCCACCTCAGGCTGGCGCAACGCGCCCTGGCTGACGATGTCACCGACCTGGTGCACTCACCACAGGCGCGCGAGGCGGCGGCCGCGGCGGCCGCTGCACTCTTCGGGCGTGGGGAGTTGACCGACCTAACCTCTGCGGTTTTGGGCGACGTGACAAAAGAACTGGGGTCTCGGACGTTAACGTCCGGCCCACAGTTGCCGACACTGGTTGAGCTGTTCGAGGCCTCCGGGGTGGTGGACAGCAAATCGGCCGCGCGGCGCGCCATCGCCGAAGGCGGGGCTTACGTGAACAACCTTCGAGTCGTCGATCCCAATGCGCGGCTGGCTGAGACCGATCTGCTGGCCGGCCGGTTCGTGGTCGTTCGCCGCGGACGCCGGACGGTTGGCTCCGTGGAAGTGCTCCGATCAGTCACCTGACAAGGTGCTTCGCTGCTTCGGCGAGCGAGGACTCGCCCGGAGGTGTCAGCGATTTGCGTCCAGCGTCACATGCCCGTAATGTTCTTTAAGCCCCGCCGGGGAGACGGACGGACCGAGGATCAATCGGAACGGCCGGACCGGGAGGCAAACCCAAACCACAACTGTCTCGGATGTGGCGTGCGTTCATACGAGAACCCGTCCAAGATCTTTGGCATTTGTGAGGCGGAAATGGGAAAAGCCCCGGTTTGACGCCGGGGAAGATCCCAAGTAATGTTTAGCGAGTTGCCCCAAGCGATGGTGAAGAGCCGGAGCGAGGTGCGCACCCGAAACTTGAGAACTCAACAGCGTGCTTAAAGTCAATGCATTTAGTACAAACTTTTGTTTGTGCGAACTTTGTGAATAACTCGTCTCGTGATGCCCTTGGGGGTTGATCGGTTCGTGATTCCTTTGATTATTGATTGATCCAGTTTTTGGATCCTGTCATGGTCGAGTTTTTTGTTGTGTTTACTTACGCCTGGTTTCAGGTTGTGGTGATGTTTTCAACGGAGAGTTTGATCCTGGCTCAGGACGAACGCTGGCGGCGTGCTTAACACATGCAAGTCGAACGGTGATGGAAAGCTTGCTTTTCTGATCAGTGGCGAACGGGTGAGTAACACGTGAGCAACCTACCCTTGACTCTGGGATAACAGTTGGAAACAGCTGCTAATACCGGATATGACCCTGGCAGGCATCTGCTGGGGTGGAAAGCTCCGACGGTCAGGGATGGGCTCGCGGCCTATCAGCTTGTTGGTGAGGTAGTGGCTCACCAAGGCGACGACGGGTAGCCGGCCTGAGAGGGCGACCGGCCACACTGGGACTGAGATACGGCCCAGACTCCTACGGGAGGCAGCAGTGGGGAATATTGCGCAATGGGCGAAAGCCTGACGCAGCAACGCCGCGTGCGGGATGACGGCCTTCGGGTTGTAAACCGCTTTCACCCATGACGAAGGGTTTCTGACGGTAGTGGGAGAAGAAGCACCGGCTAACTACGTGCCAGCAGCCGCGGTGATACGTAGGGTGCGAGCGTTGTCCGGAATTATTGGGCGTAAAGAGCTTGTAGGCGGTTTGTTGCGTCGGGAGTGAAAACTCAGGGCTTAACCCTGAGCCGGCTCTCGATACGGGCAGACTTGAGGAAGGTAGGGGAGAACGGAATTCCTGGTGGAGCGGTGGAATGCGCAGATATCAGGAGGAACACCAGTGGCGAAGGCGGTTCTCTGGACCTTATCTGACGCTGAGAAGCGAAAGCGTGGGGAGCAAACAGGCTTAGATACCCTGGTAGTCCACGCTGTAAACGGTGGGCACTAGGTGTGGGACCCTTCCACGGGTTCCGTGCCGTAGCTAACGCATTAAGTGCCCCGCCTGGGGAGTACGGCCGCAAGGCTAAAACTCAAAGGAATTGACGGGGGCCCGCACAAGCGGCGGAGCATGCGGATTAATTCGATGCAACGCGAAGAACCTTACCTGGGTTTGACATATGCCGGAAACATTCAGAGATGGGTGCCCCGCAAGGTCGGTATACAGGTGGTGCATGGCTGTCGTCAGCTCGTGTCGTGAGATGTTGGGTTAAGTCCCGCAACGAGCGCAACCCTCGTCCTATGTTGCCAGCACGTTATGGTGGGAACTCATAGGAGACTGCCGGGGTCAACTCGGAGGAAGGTGGGGATGAGGTCAAGTCATCATGCCCCTTATGTCCAGGGCTTCACGCATGCTACAATGGCTGGTACAAAGGGCTGCGATACCGCAAGGTGGAGCGAATCCCATAAAGCCAGTCTCAGTTCGGATTGGGGTCTGCAACTCGACCCCATGAAGTCGGAGTCGCTAGTAATCGCAGATCAGCAACGCTGCGGTGAATACGTTCCCGGGCCTTGTACACACCGCCCGTCAAGTCATGAAAGTCGGTAACACCCGAAGCCGGTGGCCCAACCCTTGTGGAGGGAGCTGTCGAAGGTGGGACCGGTAATTAGGACTAAGTCGTAACAAGGTAGCCGTACCGGAAGGTGCGGCTGGATCACCTCCTTTCTAAGGAGCCTTTGGCAGGGTTAATCGCCTGTCCATGTGTCTGGTTTCATCGGCGTTCGTTCGGTGGCCGGGCAGGCACTTTTGTGGAGCATTGACTGTTAAGCCATGTCTTGTGCATTCATTAGTACTGCTTGCTGGCCCTTTTTTGGGGGGTTGGGGGTGTGGAACGTTGGGTGTGGGGGGTGTGGCCTGAGCACGCTGTTGGGCCCTGAAGGGTCGGTTGCCTGTTGGGCGTCGTCTTTCTTCTGCGGACCAGATGCCGGTTTCACGCTGTGGTGTGGGGTTGGGTTTGGGCTCGCCCGTTTTTTGAGAACTGCACAGTGGACGCGAGCATCTTTGTAGTGATGTAACAAGCTACTAAGGGCAATCGGTGGATGCCTGGGCATCAAGAGCCGATGAAGGACGTTGTAACCTGCGATAAGCCACGGGGAGTTGGTAAACAAGCTTTGATCCGTGGATGTCCGAATAGGGAAACCTCGAAAGAAACCGGAGTAATGTCCGGCGACCTCTACCTGAATATATAGGGTAGTTGGAGGGAACGTGGGGAAGTGAAACATCTCAGTACCCATAGGAAAAGAAAACAACCGTGATTCCGTAAGTAGTGGCGAGCGAACGCGGAAGAGGCCAAACCTTGCATGTGTGATAGCTGACAGGCGTTGCATGTTGGGTGTTGTGGGGCCGTTCAGACCTTGCTGTCAAAGGGTCAGAGAGTAAGAAAAGATCAATGAAGCTGAAGGACTCTGGGAAGTTCTGGCATAGAAGGTAATACCCCTGTAGGTGTAAGTTGATCTCTCTCGAGCGTCACCCCAAGTAATGCGGAACCCCTGAAATTCTGCATGAATCTGGCGGGACCACCCGTTAAGCCTAAATACTCCTTGATGACCGATAGCGGACAAGTACCGTGAGGGAAAGGTGAAAAGTACCCCGGGAGGGGAGTGAAATAGTACCTGAAACCGATTGCCTACAATCCGTCGGAGCCTTGCGGGGTGACGGCGTGCCTTTTGAAGAATGAGCCTGCGAGTTAGTGGTACGTGGCGAGGTTAACCCGTGTGGGGAAGCCGTAGCGAAAGCAAGTCCGAATAGGGCGTTTGAGTCGCGTGCTCTAGACCCGAAGCGAAGTGATCTATCCATGGCCAGGGTGAAGCGACGGTAAGACGTCGTGGAGGCCCGAACCCACTTGGGTTGAAAACCGAGGGGATGAGCTGTGGATAGGGGTGAAAGGCCAATCAAACTTCGTGATAGCTGGTTCTCCCCGAAATGCATATAGGTGCAGCGTCGCGTGTTTCTTACCGGAGGTAGAGCACTGGATGGTCTAGGGGGCCCACAAGCTTACCGAAATCAGCCAAACTCCGAATGCCGGTAAGTGAGAGCGCGGCAGTGAGACTGTGGGGGATAAGCTTCATAGTCGAGAGGGAAACAGCCCAGACCATCAGCTAAGGCCCCTAAGCGGTGACTAAGTGGAAAAGGATGTGGAGTCGCAGTGACAACCAGGAGGTTGGCTTGGAAGCAGCCACCCTTGAAAGAGTGCGTAATAGCTCACTGGTCAAGTGATTCCGCGCCGACAATTTAGCGGGGCTCAAGCAATCCGCCGAAGCTGTGTCATTCATGTTTTAGCCAGGCCTTTGTGGTCCAGGTGTGTGGTTGGGTAGGGGAGCGTCGTGTGCGCGGTGAAGCGGCGGGGTGACCCAGTCGTGGAGAGCACACGAGTGAGAATGCAGGCATGAGTAGCGAATGACGGGTGAGAAACCCGTCCGCCGAATATCCAAGGGTTCCAGGGTCAAGCTAATCTGCCCTGGGTAAGTCGGGACCTAAGGCGAGGCCGACAGGCGTAGTCGATGGACAACGGGTTGATATTCCCGTACCGGCGAAGCAACGTCCATGCTGAGGCGAGTGATGCTAAGTATGCGAGATGGCAGGAGGGCTTCGGTCTGAGTGTTGTTGAGTGTGTGACCCGATCTTGTAGTAGGTAAGCTGCGGAGGGACGCAGGAAGGTAGCCCATCCCGGGCGATGGTAGTCCCGGGCTAAGTGCGTAGGGCGTGGTGTAGGCAAATCCGCATCACATGTGCCTGAGACATGACGGCTTTGGCAACTTCGGTTGTTGAAGTGGGTGATCCTATGCTGCCTAGAAAATCTTCGTGAGCGAGTTGTGAGCCGCCCGTACCCCAAACCGACACAGGTGGATAGGTAGAGAATACTAAGGCGATCGAGAGAATCGTGGTGAAGGAACTCGGCAAAATACCCCCGTAACTTCGGGATAAGGGGGACCTGATGCGTGAGAAGAGTAACTCTTCGGGGCGTTGAGGGTCGCAGAGACCAGGCCCAAGCGACTGTTTACTAAAAACACAGGTCCGTGCCAAGTTGTAAGACGATGTATACGGACTGACTCCTGCCCGGTGCTGGAAGGTTAAGGGGAAGTGTTAGCGCAAGCGAGGCACTGAACTTAAGCCCCAGTAAACGGCGGTGGTAACTATAACCATCCTAAGGTAGCGAAATTCCTTGTCGGGTAAGTTCCGACCTGCACGAATGGAGTAACGATTTGGGCGCTGTCTCCACCACGAACTCGGCGAAATTGCACTACGAGTAAAGATGCTCGTTACGCGCAGCAGGACGGAAAGACCCCGGGACCTTTACTATAGTTTGGTATTGGTGTTCGGTACAGCTTGTGTAGGATAGGTGGGAGACTGTGAAGCAGGGACGCCAGTTCTTGTGGAGTCATCGTTGAAATACCACTCTGGCTGTTCTGGATATCTAACCTAGGTCCATTATCTGGATCAGGGACAGTGCCTGATGGGTAGTTTGACTGGGGCGGTCGCCTCCCAAAATGTAACGGAGGCGCCCAAAGGTTCCCTCAGCCTGGTTGGCAATCAGGTTTCGAGTGTAAGTGCACAAGGGAGCTTGACTGTGAGAGAGACATCTCGAGCAGGGACGAAAGTCGGGACTAGTGATCTGACGGTGGCACGTGGAAGCGCCGTCACTCAACGGATAAAAGGTACCCCGGGGATAACAGGCTGATCTTGCCCGAGCGTCCATAGCGACGGCATGGTTTGGCACCTCGATGTCGGCTCGTCGCATCCTGGGGCTGGAGTCGGTCCCAAGGGTTGGGCTGTTCGCCCATTAAAGCGGCACGCGAGCTGGGTTTAGAACGTCGTGAGACAGTTCGGTCCCTATCCGCTGCGCGCGTAGGAATCTTGAGAGAGGCTGTCCTTAGTACGAGAGGACCGGGACGGACAAACCTCTGGTGTGCCAGTTGTTCTGCCAAGAGCACGGCTGGTTGGCTACGTTTGGAAGTGATAACCGCTGAAAGCATCTAAGCGGGAAGCACGTCTCAAGATGAGGGTTCCCACAGAGTTAATCTGGTAAGGCCCCCGGAAGATCACCGGGTTGATAGGTCGGATGTGGAAGTGTAGTAATGCATGGAGCTGACCGATACTAATAGGCCGAGGGCTTGTTTCCTACAAAGATGCTACGCGTCCACTGTGCGGTTCTCGAGTAACGGTCGAGAGCTTCCGCTGGGTTGGCAAACCGCTTTCCTGCTGTGGCAGGTTGGGTTGGTTTGTTGGCTCGGGCGGAGGTTGCGCCACAACTTGATAGAGTTACGGTGATCATGGCGAGAGGGAAACGCCCGGCTCCATTCCGAACCCGGAAGCTAAGCCTCTCAGCGCCGATGGTACTGCAGGTGGGAACCTGTGGGAGAGTAGGACGTCGCCGGACATACAAACACCCCTGTGGGGATCAGCAATGATCACCACAGGGGTGTTTTACGTTTCCAAGGTCTTTTTGCAGCATGCTTCATTTGCGTGTTGCGGAAGTGCCCACTGGCTACGCGCTTTGCTCTTGCGCCCAAACAACGGCAAGATTGGCAGGTGACTGACAACATCGGCGGAACTGGACGCGATCGCCGCAACGAGCGCCCACGGCAAGACAAGCAGGGTTTTCGCCCTGCCGGAGGTAGCCGCGGGTCCGGTGGCGACGCGCGTCGCTCAGGCACCGGTGGGCGCGGTTGGACGCCAGGAGCAGGTGTTGGTGGCCGCGATGGCGTGCAGGGTGACCGCGGATCGCAGGGCGGGTTCCGGAGCGACAGTCGACCCGATTCTGGATCGCGTCCTTACAGGTCCTCAGGGCCGGCGGGTGAGCGGTCGGGGGGCTCACGTCCGACTGGTGGCGGTTACCGTGGGGCCGACGATCGATCTCCGCGCAGCGATCGCGGGCGAGGGGACGACCGCGGCACTAGCTGGGGCAGGTCTGAGCGTCCTTCGCGTGACTTCGGTGACCGTCCGGCCCGTCCGCAGGGTGACTTCCGTGGGCGCGATGACCGACCGAAGCGTGACTTCGGTGACCGTCCGGCCCGTCCGCAGGGTGACTTCCGTGGGCGTGATGATCGACCGAAGCGTGACTTCGGTGACCGGCCGGCCCGTCCCCAGGGCGACTTCCGTGGGCGCGACGATCGACCGAAGCGTGACTTCGGGGACCGTCCGGCCCGTCCGCAGGGTGACTTCCGTGGACGGGACGATCGTCCCAAGCGTGACTTCGGCGACCGGCCCCAGGGTGACTTCCGTGGACGGGACGATCGTCCCAAGCGTGACTTCGGCGACCGGCCCCAGGGTGACTTCCGTGGACGCGACGACCGACCGAAGCGCGACTTCGGTGACCGTCCGGCCCGCCCTCAGGGTGACTTCCGTGGGCGCGACGACCGTCCCCAGCGGGACTTCGGTGACCGTCCGGCCCGTCCCCAAGGCGACTTCCGTGGACGGGACGATCGACCGAAGCGTGACTTCGGGGACCGGCCGCAGGGTGACTTCCGTGGGCGCGATGATCGTCCCAAGCGTGACTTCGGGGACCGGCCGCAGGGTGACTTCCGTGGACGTGACGATCGTCCCCAGCGGGACTTCGGTGACCGTCCGGCCCGTCCGCAGGGTGACTTCCGTGGGCGCGACGACCGACCGAAGCGGGACTTCGGTGACCGTCCGGCCCGTCCCCAAGGCGACTTCCGTGGACGTGACGATCGTCCCAAGCGGGACTTCGGTGACCGTCCGGCCCGCCCTCAGGGTGACTTCCGTGGGCGCGATGACCGTCCCCAGCGGGACTTCGGTGACCGTCCGGCCCGTCCGCAGGGTGACTTCCGTGGACGCGACGACCGTCCGAAGCGGGACTTCGGCGACCGGCCGGCCCGCCCCCAAGGCGACTTCCGTGGACGCGATGATCGACCGAAGCGTGACTTCGGGGACCGTCCCCAGGGTGACTTCCGTGGACGCGACGACCGACCAAAGCGCGACTTCGGCGACCGGCCGGCCCGCCCTCAGGGTGACTTCCGTGGACGCGACGACCGTCCAAAGCGCGACTTCGGCGACCGGCCGGCCCGCCCGCAGAGTGACTTCCGTGGACGCGACGACCGACCGAAGCGCGACTTCGGCGACCGGCCGGCCCGCCCGCAGAGTGACTTCCGTGGACGCGACGACCGACCCCAGCGCGATTTCGGGGACCGTCCCCAGGGTGACTTCCGTGGGCGTGACGAGCGACCGGATCGTGGTCCTCGTGAAGCGCCGCCGCCAGGCCTTGCGGCCAAGCCCAATGAGCCTGAGACTCCGCGAGATGCCGACCTGTCCAAGCTGCCGCGGGGTACCCGCGCCGAGCTCCGGAGCTTGACCCCGGAGTTGGCGGAGATCGTCGGGGCGCACCTACTTGCGGCCGGTGAACTGATCGAGAGCGACCCGCAGTTGGCGTACGCCCATGCTGAGGCGGCTCGCCGTCGGGCTGCGCGCCTCCCCGTCACCAGAGAGGCCGCGGCGGAGACTGCCTACGCCGCAGGTGAGTTCGCGGTTGCTCTGAACGAGTATCGGGCACTGCGTCGCATGTCCGGTGGCATGGAGCACATGGCGCTGATGGCTGACTGCGAGCGCGGGCTCGGTCGGCCACAAGCCGCCCTGAAGCTCATCAAGGAGGCACTCGATGGCGAGCTGACGATCGCCGAGCGGGTCGAGGTGCGCTTGGTCGAGGCCGGCGTCCGTCTCGATCTGGGACAGAACGACGAGGCGCTGCGCCTCTTGCGGTCCGACATTGAGGTCATCGGTGCTCGTGGATCGAAGCTCGCTCGGGCTCGGTTGCGGTACGGCTACGCCGATCTTCTCGAGTCCGTGGGCGAGACCGAACAAGCCGAGGATTGGTTCCTGGCCGCGGCGAAGCTTGATCCCGAGTCGGAGACCGACGCCACCGAGCGCGCCGAGGCTCTCCAAGGGTTTGTACTCGTGTTCGATGAGGATGAGGACGAGGACGATGACTCCGACGAGGACGACGATTCCGACGAGGACGATGACTCCGACGAGGAGGACGATCCCGACGAGGAGGACGATTCCGACGAGGACGACGATTCCGACGAGGACGACGACTCCGACGAGGACGACGACTCCGACGAGGACGACGACTCCGACGAGGACGACGACTCCGACGAGGACGACGACTCCGACGAGGACGACGACTCCGACGAGGACGACGACTCCGACGAGGATGACGATTCCGACGAAGGCGACGACTCCGACGAGCCCGACACTGTTGAGGCGGTGGATTCTGACGAGTCCGTAGAGCCGGCGGAGGCGGGAGACCAGGAGCGATGAGTCGGCTGCTGATCGACGACTATGACGTGGCGTTCTTCGACCTGGACGGCGTGATCTACCTCGGTCCAGTCGCTGTGGACGGTGCGCTAGCAGCCGTCACTGGCGTCCGGTCACGTGGCACGCGGGTGATCTACGTGACCAACAACGCCTCGCGCAGTGCCCAGCAGGTCGCTGACCACCTCAGCGAGCTGGGCTTCGTGGCCACCCCGGACGACCTGGTCACCTCCGCCCAGGTCGCGGCGGACATTCTGTCTCGGGAGTTACCCCAGGGGGCGAGGATCCTGGTGGCAGGGTCGCCGAACCTGGTCAACCTGATGACTGAGACCGGGTTCGTCGTGGTGACCAGCGCTGACGAGGAGCCGGACGCGGTGATTCAGGGGTACGACCCCCAGATGACCTGGCCACGGCTGAACGAAGCCGCGATCGCCATTCAACGGGGGGCGGTCTGGTACGCCACCAACAACGACTCGACGTTGCCCAACGATCGGGGCATCCTGCCCGGCTTGGGGGCGGCGATCAACGCCGTCGGGAACACGGTCGACATTCGTCCGACGGTCTTCGGCAAGCCGTTCCGACCGATGCTGGACTTCGCGCTGGCCAAGACCGGCGCCGAGCGTCCGATCTTCGTGGGGGATCGCATCGATACCGACATCGAAGGGGCCAACAACGCGGGCATGGCCTCGCTGTTCGTCTTCACCGGAGTGCACGGTAAGGCCGACCTGGTCGCCGCGTCGGCGGGGGCCCGACCGTCCGCGATCGGCTCCGACGTCGGGGCGCTTCTCCAGCCACACCGGTCGGTCACGCTGAGCGACGGCCGCGCTGAATGCGGCGCCGCGGTGGCGCTCAGCAGTGAGGGCGAGGTAAAGATCGAGTCGCTGGCCGATGATCTCCCAGGGCAGCTCGACGCATTGTGGGCGATCGCCCAGCTGGCGTGGACAGATCCGTCACTGAACACGGAATCGGCGCTGGCGCGGCTGTCCGACCTGCGCTGAGATGGCTGCCCCGGGCCACGGGGGGCACGGCTATCCTCACTCCCGACCACCAGCAACAGGAGAAGTCCCATGGCCCAGCGCGCCAACTCCAGCCCCACCACAGACCTTGCCCTCGTCGCCGTCTTCGCCGCGGTCATCGCGGCCTTCTCCCTGATTCCCGGGATCCCGATCGGGCCGGTGCCGATCACCCTGCAAACCCTTGCTGTGGCTCTCAGTGGCCTGGTGCTTGGTCCGCTGCGCGGGTTCCTGGCCACCTCGCTGTACCTGGTGGTGGGCTTCGCGGGCCTCCCTGTGTTCGCCGGGTACACCGGCGGACTGGGTGTCCTGGCCAAGCCGTCCATCGGCTACCTGCTCAGCTTTCCGTTCGCCGCCCTGGTGGCTGGGTTCCTGGCCACCTGGTTCGTGCGCAAGGGCTTCAAGGGCCAATACCTGTGGCTGATCGCGGCCGGTCTGGGCGCCTCGATCCTCGTTGTCCACCCGGCCGGCATCGTCGGGCTGATGACCATCCTGAAGATCGACCTGGCCAAGGCGATCGCCATCGACCTGCCGTTCTGGCCGGGGGATGTGCTGAAGAACGTGGTGGCCGCGGCCATCGCCGTCGCCGTGCACAAGGCGTTCCCGGCCCTGCTGGCCACTCGTCGTCCCGCCATCGCCTAGGTGATTCGCCTCGACCAGGTCTCGGTCAGGGTCGACGTTCCGGGAAACAGCGTCGGGCCCAAGACGCTGCTCGAAGGCATCGACCTGAACCTCGCCGAAGCTCGGATCGGGGTGATCGGGCTCAACGGTTCGGGCAAATCCACCCTGCTTCGCCTCTTCAACGGGCTGATCCTGCCCACGGGTGGACGCGTCGAGGTGGATGGGTTGGACACCAAAACCCAGGGCCGGAAGGTACGAGCACGGGTCGGGTTCGCGTTCACCGACCCGCTCAGCCAACTAGTCATGTCCACCCCGGTGGACGACGTCGAGCTCAGCCTGCGCAGCCGCATCACTGACCGTCGGGCCCGGCGTCAGAGGGCCGTGGAGTTGCTCACCGAACGAGGGCTGGGCGCCCTCGCCGAGCAGAGCATCTACGACCTCTCCGGGGGTGAACGGCAACTGGTCGCCCTGGTCAGCCTGCTCGCGGTCGAACCCTCCGTCCTCGTCGCCGACGAGCCGACAACGCTGCTCGACCTCCGCAACCGCGAAGTTGTCCGGGAGGTGCTGCGCGGGCTGGATCAACAGGTGATCGTGGCCACGCACGACCTGGAGCTGGTGGCCGACTTCGACCGCGTCCTGGTCATCGACGCCGGACGGGTCGTCGCCGACGGCTCGCCGGAGACGACCATCGCCGCCTATCGGACCTTGGTCCACGGGTGAGGGGAGGTCTCGAATGAATCAGCACCATCGGCTCTTCGGCCTCTACGTCCCCGGCAACTCGTTCTTCCACTCGGCGGGAGTGGGCTGGAAGTACCTGATCGTGCTCGCTTTGACCGTGCCCGCACTTCTCGCCCAGTCGCCCCAATGGTGCGCGGCTGCGGTGATGCTGTCGGCCGGCTGCCTGCTGGTCACTCGGTTGCCACCGGCGATCACGCTTGGCCTGCCCCGAGCGCTCATCTTCCTGCTGATCGCGATGGGCGGTTTCCAGTGGTTCCTGGGGGATCGCAACCTCGTTTGGGTGACCACGCTCAACGTGGTGGCCGCCCTGTACGCGGCGCGCTTGCTCACTCTCACCACGCCAGGGCCGGTGCTGATCGACGCCCTGGTCGGCTTCGCCGGGCCGCTGCATCACGTCGGACTCGACCCGGAACGCTTCGGCCTTGCCGTCGCGGTGATGATGCGCAGCATCCCGCACCTGCTCGGCTCCTTCGCCGAGGTGCGGGACGCGGCGCGCGCCCGGGGGTTGGAGCGCAATCTCTTCGCGCAACTGGCTCCCGTGGTCGTGAAGGCGGTTGCCTTCGCCCAGGCGACCGGTGAGGCACTCACCGCGCGTGGCCTGGGCGAGACCCGCGAGCCTAAGCTGAGCCGGTGAGCGACAACCAGGCCCCGAGCACCCCACCGCACACCGGGATCGAAGCCGTGGACGAGGCCTTGGCCGGGTTGGACTTGAGTGGTCCGGTGGCCGGCCATCCGGCGCTGCTGGCACAGGCCCAGGACGTGCTGCACGCGGTGCTCAGCGCCCCGGTCGACGGCAGCGCCGCGCAGTGACCGAACGGCTCGACCTCGCGCTCGTCGGACGCCGATTGGCTCGCTCACGGCAGCAGGCAGCCGATCTCGTGGCGGCCGGCGTGGTGCGGATCAACGGCCGTCCGGCAGCAAAGCTGTCCCAGCCGGTCGGCCCCAACGACGACATCACCGTCCCGACCGCTGATCATTACGTTTCCCGGGCTGCGCACAAACTGCTCGGCGCACTGGACGACAGTGACACCAAGATTCCGTCCCGGGCGCTGGACGCAGGCGCCTCAACCGGCGGGTTCACCCAGGTGTTGCTGGAGCGAGGGTGCCAGCAGGTCTATGCGGTGGACGTCGGGCATGGCCAACTTGCTCCCCAGCTGCGCGCCGATCACCGGGTCACCGTCTGGGAACGGACGAACCTGAGGGAGTTGACCCTGCCCCACGTCGAGGGCCAGCCGGTGGACCTCGTCGTCGCCGACGTGTCCTTCATCTCCCTGGAGCTCCTGATGGACCCCCTGTTCGCCGTCTTGGCGCCCGCCGGCACAGCGTTGCTGCTGGTGAAACCGCAGTTCGAGGTGGGTCGGGGAGGACTGGACTCCCGAGGAGTGGTCCGCTTCGAGAGTGGACGGTTGGCGGCGCTGCAGCGGGTTCGGGACGCCTGCCAGACCCGCGGTTGGTACGCCCGCTGGCAGGGTGAATCCCGGCTCCCCGGACCGGCGGGCAACGTCGAGTACTTCCTCAAGCTCACCCGAGGGTCAGAATCGGCGGGTGCTGAGCATTAGGGTGGAGATGTGATGGCGAGTCCCCGCAGGGTCACTGTTTCCTACCACGGCCGGCGGCCCGCGGCCGTTGCGGCTGCGGCGCGCTTCGTCAACGGCATGACCGAGCATGGGATCACCTGCCTGCTTCCGGGAGAACAGTTGCCGGCCCTGCGCCTAGCCCTGGGCCCGACGGCGGCGGTCGGTGAACTGAGCGACTCCAACGGCGAAGGCTGCGAGCTGGCCGTGGTGTTCGGCGGCGACGGCAACATTTTGCGTGCTTCGGAGTGGGCGTTGCGGTTCAACCTCCCGGTTCTCGGCGTCAACCTCGGCCATGTCGGGTTCCTGGCCGAGTTGGAGCCGCACGAGGCGGGGCAACTGATCGACCACGTGGTGAACCGGGAATACACAGTCGAGGACCGGATGACCATCGACACCATCGTCCGGGCGTCGCTGGACGGGCCGGAGTTGTGGCGTTCCTTCGCGATCAACGAAGTGTCCCTGGAGAAGCTGGCCCGGGAGCGGATGATCGACGTGTTGGTCCGGGTGGATGGCGAGCCGTTGTCCCGCTGGGGGACCGACGGCGTTCTGGTCTCCAGCCCGACCGGCTCCACGGCCTACGCCTTCTCCGCCAACGGGCCCGTGCTCTGGCCAGACCTCGAGGGCATCCTGGTGGTGCCGCTGAGCGCCCACGCCCTGTTCAACCGGCCGATGGTGCTCAGCCCCCGGTCGGTGGTCAGCGTGGAGATCCTGCCGTCGGAGGAAAGTGGAGCCGTGGTCTGGTGCGATGGGCGCCGCAGCACGTCGTTGACCTCCGGGATGGTGATGGAGGCCCGAGCCGGCGCCCACCGGCTGCTGTTGGCCCGGATCGGGGCTCAACCGTTCGTCACGCGCCTCGTCCGCAAGTTCAACCTGCCGGTCGATGGATGGCGCGGCGCCCGTGCTGACTGACCTGCGGATCCGAAACCTGGGGGTGATCGGCGACGCCGAAGTGGAACCCCACCCTGGCTTCACGGTCGTCACCGGTGAGACCGGCGCCGGCAAGACCATGATCGTGACCGGCCTCTCGCTGCTGTTGGGCGGACGAGCCGACCCCAGGCTGATTCGCAACGGTGCCGAGCAGGCCCTGATCGAGGGGCGCTGGCGCACCTCTGACGTGGCACGCGTCGCCGACCTTGGGGGCGTCCTGGACGAGGGCGAGGCGATCGTCTCCCGCCAGCTGGGCGCCAGCCGATCCCGGACGTTCGTCGGCGGCGTCGGCGTCCCGACGGCGATCGCCGCCGAACTGGTGGCCGGTTGGGTGACCATCCATGGTCAGGCAGAACAGCAACGACTGGCCGGGGCGGAGCGGCAACGGACGGTCCTGGACACCTTCGCCGGCGAGTCGTTGGCCGACGAACTCAGCGCCTACCGGGTTGCCTACGCCGAGCGGCGTCGAGGTGAAGCGGAACTGACCGAGCTGACCACGATGGCCCGGGAGCGGGAACGCGAACTCGCCATGTTGACCTTCGGGTTGGACGAGGTCGCCAAGACGGCTCCGCAACCCCAGGAAGATCAGTCCCTGGCGGCCGAGGCCACCCGGCTCCAAGCTGTGGACGACCTGCGGTTGGCCGGACGGGTCTCTCTGGAGGCCCTCAGCGGCGACGACGACGCGGTCCTGGATCAGCCTTCGGCGATCGGCTTGCTCGGCGCCGCCCGGAAGGCGCTCGCCACTGCGGCGCACAACGACCCCAGCCTGTCGCCGCTGGCCGAGCGGCTGACCGAGGCCGGCTACCTGGTCAACGACGTGGCCGCCGACCTGGCCAGCTATCTGGCCCGGTTGGACGCCGATCCGACTCGTCTGGAGTGGATCGCGGCCCGGCGTTCCGCGCTGCAGAACTTGACCCGCAAATACGGCGACAGCGTCGATGAGGTGCTCGGCTGGGCCGGGACCGCGGCACTCCGGGTGGCCGAGCTCGGCTCCAGCGACCACCGGATCCACGACCTGACGGTGCTGATCGCGACCCTGGGTGCTGAGCTGGCGCAACGGGCCGAGCGGATCACCGCCGCCCGGGTTGAGGCCGCTGCCAGGTTGGCCGCTCTGGTTGATGACGAACTCAACGCCCTGGCCATGCCGCACGCGCGGCTCCGCTTTCGGGTCTCACCGACGCCCGAACTGGGCCCTCATGGAGCCGACCAGATCGCCCTGCTGTTCGCGGCCAACCCCGGCGGGGAACTTGGCCCGCTGGGCAAGGTGGCTTCCGGTGGCGAACTTTCCCGTGTCCGGTTGGCGCTCGAGGTGGTGCTGGCAGACGTGGACGCGGGCCAGACCTTCGTCTTCGACGAAGTCGATGCCGGAGTTGGCGGGTCGGTCGCCCTGGAGATCGGCCGCCGGTTGGCCCAGTTGGCTCGCCGCAGCCAAGTGATCGTGGTCACCCACCTGGCCCAGGTCGCCGCCTTCGCCGACCGCCACTTCGTGGTGGAGAAGGCCGATGACGGACAGGTGACCACCAGTGGAATCCGCCAGGTGCAACAGGCTGATCGGCTCTCCGAACTCGCACGGATGATGGGTGGGCTGGAATCAACGAGCTCGGCGCGAGCCCATGCCGCCGAACTGCTCGTCGAAGCCGGCCGCTGAGCTTGCGTTTGTGCCCCCCCGGGTCGCCCCCGAAGAGGGCGAGGACACCAGAGTGTCCACGACAGCGCGTCCGAGTCGCCCCAAGGACCCGGCATCCCTTAGATTGAAACCCCGTGGGTAACGGCAGCAATACCAAGCACATCTTTGTCACCGGAGGCGTCGCCTCCTCTCTCGGTAAGGGTCTGACGGCGTCCAGCCTCGGCAGCTTGCTGGTAGCCCGTGGCCTGCGGGTCACGATGCAGAAGCTCGACCCGTATCTGAACGTCGATCCGGGCACGATGAACCCCTTCCAGCACGGCGAGGTCTTTGTCACCGAGGACGGTGCCGAAACAGATCTCGACATCGGCCACTACGAGCGCTTCCTCAACGTGAACCTGAACGCCGATGCCAATGTCACCACCGGCAAGGTGTACTCGACGGTGATCGCCAAGGAACGCCGCGGCGACTTTCTCGGCGACACAGTCCAGGTGATCCCGCACATCACCAACGAAATCAAAGACGAGATGCTGGCCATGGCCGGTCGCAAAGTGGACGTGGTGATCCACGAGATCGGTGGCACCGTCGGCGACATCGAGTCGCTGCCGTTCCTCGAGGCCGCGCGACAGGTACGGCGGGATGTCGGCCGGGCCAACTGCTTCTTCCTGCACGTCTCACTGGTGCCCTACCTCGGCCCCTCGGGGGAACTCAAGACCAAACCCACCCAGCACTCGGTCGCGGCGCTGCGCCAGGTCGGCATCCAGCCCGATGCCATCGTCTGCCGCTCCAACCGCGACATCCCTGAGGGGGTGAAGCGCAAGATCTCGCTGATGTGTGACGTCGACGAAGAGGCAGTGGTCTCCTGCCCCGACGCCCCCTCCATTTACGACATCCCCAAGGTGCTACACGCCGAGGGTCTGGATGCCTACGTCGTTCGTCGTCTCGGGGTGAGCTTCCGGGACGTCAACTGGAAGGCGTGGGACGACCTGCTCGATCGCGTCCACCACCCCAAGGAGGAGGTGTCGATCGGCCTCGTGGGCAAGTACATCGACCTCCCGGACGCCTACCTGAGCGTCTCCGAGGCCTTGCGCGCCGGCGGTTTCGCCAACCGGGCCAAGGTGAACATTCGCTGGATCGCGTCCGATTCCTGTGAGACTCCGGCTGGGGCGGCTCGTGAGCTTGGCGAACTGGATGCCATCGTGGTGCCGGGAGGCTTCGGGATCCGGGGCGTCGAGGGCAAGCTGGGCGCCCTGCGATATGCCCGGGAGAACCAGTTGCCGACCTTGGGGCTGTGCCTGGGGCTGCAATGCATGGTGATCGAGGTGGCCCGCGATCTGTGTGGCCTGACCGACGCCGCCTCGACCGAGTTCGAACCGGACACGTCCGCGCCGGTCATCGCGACCATGGCCGAGCAGGTGCAGCACGTCACCGGTCAGGGGCAGATGGGCGCCACCATGCGGCTCGGCTCCTACCCGGCCGAACTCACTCCTGGCTCGTTGGTCGCACGGTGCTACGGCACCACGCACGTCACCGAGCGGCACCGACACCGCTACGAAGTGAACAACGCCTACCGCGACCAGTTGGAGGCGGTCGGCCTGCACATTTCCGGCACCTCTCCGGACTCGACGCTGGTGGAGTTCGTCGAACTCGACCGGGCGCAGCACCCGTTCTTCGTCGCCACACAGGCGCATCCGGAGCTCAAGTCCCGTCCCACCGTCCGGCCCCCGGTGTTCCGCGGCGACGTCGAGGCAGCCCTGATGCGGAAGTTGCTGGCTCGGCTTCCGGTGGAGACGTCCGCTCCGAACCCGGACGCCTGAGCTAGGGGAGCGCTTCATGCTGAGTGAACGTCGCGTGCTGACGGCCCAGGAGGCGGTCGACAGTCCGGCCCTGTGGCCGATTGTGAGCTCGGAGGTGCTCGGACGCGGGGCGATCTCCAACTTCGTCAACGACGTGGTGGAGACCCCTGACGGCCAGACCATGCACCGGCAGTACCTCTCCCACCCCGGGGCGGTGGCGGTGATCGCGCTCGATGACAGCGATCGCGTGGTCGTGGTGCGGCAGTATCGCCACCCGGTGGGCTTCGTGCTCACCGAGCCTCCGGCGGGGCTACTTGACGCCGAGGACGACTCGGCCTTGGATGCCGCTCAACGCGAACTCGCCGAGGAAGCGCTGCTAGCCGCCGACGACTGGCGACTGCTGGTCGACATCTTCACCTCGCCCGGCTGCAATGAGGAGGGAATCCGCTTCTTCCTCGCCCGCGGTTTGCGTCCCACCCCCCGGCCCGAGGGCTTCGTGGTCGAACACGAAGAACTCGACATGGAGATCTGCCTGGTTCCGCTCCCGGACCTGGTCGAGGCGGTCTTCGCCGGCACCGTGCAGAGCCCGACCATGGTCACCGGCATTCTGGCCTTGGAGGCGGCCCGCGCGTCGGGTCGGCTGGATCAGCTGCGGGCCGGTGACAGTCCGTGGCTCGCCCGGCACGTGCGAGCGGAGCGGCACCGGTCGGCGTGACCGATCTGGCGCGGGTCATCGGCGCCTACCTCGACCACCTGACCGTGGAGCGCGGCGCGTCCCCGAACACGGTCGCGGCGTATCGCCGGGATCTGGCCAAGTACAGCGCCTTCCTGCGCGATCACGGGGTCGACTCCATCGGCTCGGTGTCTCCGGCTCTGGTCGCTGACTTCGCCGCCCGGCTGCGAACCGGTGCTGACGAGGTTGCCCCGCTGGCTCCGGCCAGTGTGGCGCGGGCGGTCGTGGCCGTCCGCTCGCTGCACACGTTCGCCCTGGACGACGGCGCCAGCCAGCACAATCCGGCCGCCGAGGTGACCCCGATGGCCCAAGGTCGACGGCTCCCCAAGGCGCTGGGGATCGCGCAGGTGCAGCGACTCCTGGACACTCCCGATCTGTCCACCCCGAGCGGATTGCGCGATGCCGTGCTGCTCGAACTCCTCTACGGGACGGGTGCTCGGATCTCCGAGGTGACCGACCTCGATGTGGACGATGTCACCCCCTTGCTCGGTGACCCGAGCCTCGGCCTGCGACTCTTCGGCAAAGGCCGCAAGGAGCGGATCGTGCCGGTCGGCTCCTACGCACGCCGGGCCTTGGAGGCCTGGCTGGTCCGCGGGCGACCCGCCATGGTGGAGCGAGCCGCCCGGCACACGCCGGCCCTGCTGGTGAACAGTCGCGGCGATCGGCTCTCGCGGCAAAGCTCGTGGGCGGTGCTGCGTTCCTCCGCGCGGCAGGCCGGGATCGAGGTCGAGGTCAGTCCGCACACGTTGCGGCACTCCTTCGCCACCCACCTACTGGACGGTGGGGCGGACGTCCGGGTGGTGCAGGAGTTGTTGGGGCACGCCTCGGTGACAACCACCCAGATCTACACCCTGGTCACGATTGAGCACCTCCGGGAGGTCTTTCTCAGCTCCCACCCTCGGGCCCACCACTGAGCCCAGCTAAGGTGGCGCCCGAGGGGGTCCCATGGGTTACACGCGACGGTCAATCCTGACCGCAGGCCTTGCTGCGGTCTCGGGGTGCGCGCTGACTCCGTCCGCCACGGCACCCGCTCCCTCGCCCAGCGACCCCGGTGGCGAGATGAGGACGTCGGTGATGAGCTTCAACATCCTGACCGGAACTCGAACGGCCGCGGACTTTCCCGACCCCGTGGTGGACGACGACGTGATCTGGGAGAACCGCCAGCCGCGGGTCGTCGCCTGGCTGCGTTCGACCCAGCCCGACATCGTCGCCCTGCAGGAGAACGAGGGGGCAGGTGGCGGGTCGGCCGATCGGCAGTCGGCGCGCCTTGGCCCCGACCTGATCGAGTTCGGGTGGGCCCAGACTGAACGCACGCTGCCGATCCTGTACCGGCGCTCGACCCACCAACTATTGGACGAGGGCGAGGTTCTCCTGTCGCGTCGTCTGTATGAACGGGTCTGCACCTGGGCCCGGTTGTCCCACCGCGGCACCGGGCGGGAGTTGCTCGTCTTCAACACCCATCTCGACCCCTTTCAGACCCCTGAGGCCGCGCGCTCCCGGTCGGCCTCGATGGACGTCCTGATCACGACCCTCAGGCGGATGAATCCCGGACTGGCCACCCCGTTCGTCCTGATGGGTGACTTCAATGCGCGCGATGACGAAACCCGGCCCATCTATGCCGACCATCTACTCAAGTTGGCCACCGCAGGCTTGACCAACGCCCGGTTGAGGGCGAACAAGGACGTCTCGCAGGTACCTGGAGCGGCATCGCACAACGCCTTCGGAACGGTGGTCGAGGGGCGGTGGGGCCTACCGCGCCATCAGCACTACCAGCCGCTACATCGACTACGTGTGGGTTCCCAAGCGTGTTCAGGTGAAGAACTGGCAAGTCGTCACCGGCCCCGGAGTGCAGTGGCGACGGGGAGTCGATGGGCGTCGGCGACCCTACTTCGCCGACGGTCCGCTCGCCTCCGACCATTGCCCGGTCCAGGCAAGCCTGGTGTTTCCGACCCACTGACTCGGCACCCGGACCGCGGAGGTTCGTCACTCTTGGCGGCTCGGGTGGCTCAGCCTGCCAGCAACTTCTTCATGGTCGCGATCTCAGCCTGCTGGGCGCTGATGATGGCGTTGGCCAAGGCGCGGACCTCCGGGTCGCGGCCGTCGCGGAGCACGTCCTGAGCCATCACCACCGCGCCTTCATGGTGGGCGATCATTCCTTGCAGGAACAGGGTGGTGCCGCGTGCGGAGTCGGCTGCTTGGATCGACTGCAGTTCGGCCTGGCTGAGCATCCCCTCCATGCCGCCGTGACCGCTGTGATCGCCGCCTTCGGGCTCTTGCCACGCCGTCAGCCAGGCCCGCATCTGGTCGATTTCGGGTTGCTGCGCACCTTTGATCGCCCTGGCCAACGAGGTGACCTCAGGCGTGATGCCGGTCTTGGCCAGGAGCAGCTCGCTCATCTCCACCGCCTGCTCGTGGTGCGGAATCATCATTTGAGCGAACATCACATCGGCGGCGTTCTGACTGGCGGCAGGGGAGCTGACCGTGGCGCTCACGGTGCCCGCCGGCATCGCCGAAGAGGCGCAACCAGTAAGGCCAAGAACAGCGACGGCCAGGGTTGCAGCAAGCGCACGAGACATCGGGGATCCTTTCGGGTTGGGGGCCAATATACCCAGGGAGGGTATGTTTTCAAGGCGCTGTGCCAGCGGCCCGGTGGGGGTCCGGTGAGTGCTGAAGGGCTGAGCTCGCCCGGCGAAGGATCGCCGACCAGCATTCCCGCGTGCCTGTCTGCCGTCGGCGACCCGATCGAATAGGCTCTTTGTCGACAAGGGAAGGTCACCGTGAATGTAGTCAATGATCCACCGGCACTGTTCGAGCCGGCCCTGACCAGTGAGCCCGAGGCTCTCGGTCCCACTGGACGACCGCTGCCCAACCTGCCCGAGCCGCCCCCACCGGCACCCGGCCCGAAGCGGGCGACGATCATCGCGTTGTGCAACCAGAAGGGCGGGGTCGGGAAGACGACGACCGCGATCAATCTCGGTGCGGCCTTGGTCGAGACCGGACGCAAGGTGCTGCTGGTGGACTTCGACCCGCAGGGCTCGCTCTCGGTCGGCCTGGGAGTGAACCCGCACACTCTCGACACCAGCATCTACAACCTGTTGCTCAGCAAGACCACCGACATCCACGACGTGATCACCCCGACCGTGGTGCCCGGCCTTGACCTGCTACCGAGCAACATCGACCTGTCGGCTGCTGAGGTGCAACTTGTTTCCGAGGTGGCTCGGGAGCAGACCCTGCGTCGAGTGTTGGTCAAGGTCCGCCACGACTACGACCTGATCCTGATCGATTGCGCCCCTCGCTGGGGCTGCTCACGGTCAACGCCCTCACCGCAGCTGACCGAGTGATCATGCCGTTGGAGTGCGAGTTCTTCGCGCTGCGGGGAATCGCTCTCCTGACCGACACGATTGGCAAAGTGCAGGATCGGTTGAACCCCGACCTGGAGATTCTCGGAATCCTCGGCACCATGTACGACGCCCGGACGCTGCATGCGCGCGAGGTTCTGGAGCGCGTCGTCCAGGCCTTCGGAGAGGTGGTCTTCCACTCCGTGATCCGGCGCACGATCAAGTTCCCCGAAACCACGGTCGCCGGGGAGCCGATCACCACCTACGCCACCACCTCGCCTGGAGCGCAGGCCTACCGGGACCTGGCCAGGGAGGTGTTGCACCGATGCCAAGGCGTGTAGGACTTCCGGGAGCCTCCGAGCTTTTCCGCTCCACCCATGCCGTTGCGCCGCAAACCGAGGAGTTGGAGTCCGAGGGAAACGGTCGGGTCTCCAGCGGTCGGGTCAGGCACGATGAGAAGATCACGGTCTACGTCAGCGCTGAGGAGTTGCTGGCCCTCGAACAGGCGCGCCTGACGCTGCGCGGGCGGCATGGGATCGCGGTCGATCGAGGGCGAATCGTCCGAACCGCGATCGGGCTTGCGGTGGCGGATCTGGTGGCCAACGGGGACGAGTCGGAACTGGTCCGTCACCTCGACGTGTCGTGAGCCTCGGAGCATCCGAGCACAGCGCGCCGTTCAACGTCTCGTTGGCGAACTTCGAGGGCCCCTTCGACCTGTTGCTGCAACTGATCTCGCGGCACAAGCTCGACATCACCGAGGTGTCGCTGTCCAAGGTCACCGACGAGTTCATCACCCATCTGCGGCTGGCCCAGGCAGAGCGCGGACCCAATCGCTGGGATCTGGATCAAACCAGCCAGTTCGTCGTCGTCGCGGCGACGCTGCTGGACCTCAAGGCGGCGCGGTTGCTGCCCCAAGGTGAGGTGGAGGACGCCGAAGACCTGGCCCTGCTTGAGGCTCGGGATCTACTCTTCGCCCGGCTACTCCAATACCGCGCCTTCAAACAGGTCAGCGCCTGGATCGGTGCCACCCTGGCGGCTGAGGCGGGGCGTCATCCTCGCCCCGGTGGCGTCGAGGAGCAGTTCGCCCGGCTCCTTCCGGAAGTCCGGATCAGCGCCACCGCCGAGCAACTCGCCTGGCTGGCTGGACGAGCGCTGACTCCGCGGCCGGCCGAAGTGGTCTCATTGGCCCACTTGCATCAGGTGCGGGTCAGCGTGCGGGAGCAGGCCGAGCTGATCGTGACTCGACTGCGGGCAGCCCGGACGCTGAGCTTCCGCGACCTGGTCGCCGACGCGGGGGAGCGGCTGGTCGTCGTGGCCCGGTTCCTGGCGCTGCTGGAGCTGTTCCGCGAGGCTGCGGTCAGCTTCGAACAACTCACCCCGCTGGGTGACCTGACCATCCGCTGGGTGGGTGCCGACTCCGGAGAGTTGGCGATTTCCAGCGATTTCGAGGATGGTAGGTCCGGCGATTCAGCCTCCGGCTCAGAAAGGCACAACGATGAGTGAGCTCAGCGGCGCGCTGGAGGCGTTGCTGCTGATGGCAAGCGAACCGCTGTCGTCGATGGACCTGGCCGGAGCGGCCAAGGCGCCGCTGGATCAGGTCGAGTTGGCCTTGGCTGAGCTGCAGACGTTTTACGACCAGACCGAGCGCGGGTTCGAACTTCGCTTCATCGCCGGCGGTTGGCGCTACTACAGCCGACCTGAGCATGCCGAGCTGATTTCGGCCTGGGTGCTGGAGGGTCAGCACGCGCGGCTTTCCCAGGCGGCGCTGGAAACTCTGGCGGTGATCGCCTACCTTCAGCCCATCTCCCGGGGGAGGGTCGCGGCCGTCCGTGGCGTCAGCGTCGACGGCGTCCTGCGCACGCTGGTCACCCGAGAACTGATCCAGGAGGTCTCCCGCGACTCCGACAGCGGAGCGATGCTCTTCGGCACCACCCCGTACTTCTTGGAACGGATGGGGTTGGCCGGCTTGGACGACCTGCCGCCGATCGCCCCCTACCTCCCCGATGCCACCCAGTTGGACGACGAGTTGAGCGCGTTCGCCGCCCGTCCGGCAGAGGCGGTCGGATCCTCCGAGTCCCCCGACACCCGATCAAGCCTGACCACCACCGACCGGCCGGAAACCTCGGCTAGCCAGCAGAAGGACACACCATGAGCCTGGACGAGGGCATCCGCCTCCAAAAAGTACTTGCCGCCGCCGGGATCGGCTCCCGAAGGGCATGCGAGATCCTGGTCGATGAGGGCCGGGTCGAGGTCAACGGGCAGGTGGTCGCCGAGCAGGGAATGCGCGTGGACCCGTTCACCGCCGTGATTCGGGTGGACGGCCGCCGGATTCCGCCGCCTCGCCGCCACATCTACCTGGTCTTCAACAAGCCGCGCGGCGTGGTCTCCACGATGGATGACCCGCAGGGCCGTCCGACGGTGACCGACTATCTGGGCCGGCGGCGCAAGGACGGGCTGTTCCACGTCGGACGTCTCGACACCGCCACCGAGGGCATGCTGCTGCTGACCAATGACGGTGACTTCGCCCAGCGGATGGCTCATCCCTCCTACACCGTGACCAAGACCTACGTGGCCGAGGTGAGCGGGGTGATCGAGAACACCACGCTGCGTCGGCTGACTCGCGGCATCCGCTTGGAGGATGGCGACGTGAAACCGGATGGGGTGAAGCTGCTGCAGCGCGGCGGAGACCGCTCGATGGTCACGGTGATCCTGCACGAGGGTCGGAACCGAATTGTGCGCCGCATGTTCGAGGCCGTCGGGCATCCGGTCCGGCGGTTGTCCCGGACGGCGATCGGGGGCGTCCGGATGGGCCAACTTCAAGCCGGTGAGGTGCGAGAGTTGACCAGGGATGAACTCGGTGTGCTGATGGACCTGGTCAACCTGTAGGCCTGAACCGTGAGTTCCCGGATCCTGGGCATCGAAACCGAGTACGGGCTGCTGGCCCGGACACGGTCGGCTGGCCGGTCCGGGCGACTCAGCCCGGCGGAGGCAGCCCAATGGTTGTTCCGTCCGATCGAGCGCGAGAACGCCTCGTCCAATGTCTTCCTGCGTAACGGCGGACGGCTCTACCTCGACGTCGGCGCGCACCCCGAGTACGCCACCGCCGAATGCCGAAGCGTCCCCGATCTGCTGATCCAGGAGCGCGCCGGGGACGAACTGGTGACGCGGCTGGCCGAGCGGGCGATGGCGGAAGCGCGAGCCGAGGGCCACGACATCGACCTTCGGCTGTTCAAGAACAATGCCGACAGCCACGGCAACAGCTACGGCAGCCACGAGAATTTCAGCGTTCCCCGCGACCTCGACCTGAACCGCTTGGTGGCGGCGCTGATCCCGTTTCTGGTCACCCGGCAGATCATCTGCGGCAGCGGCCAGTGGGCCCCGGACGGGCTCCGGATCAGCCAGCGGGCCGATCATCTGCACGATCTGCTCTCGGCAGCGACCACGCGCGCGCGGCCGCTGATCAACACCCGGGATGAGCCGCTGGCCGACCCGGGACTTTTCCGCCGACTGCACGTGATCGCGGGGGACTCCAACCTGAGCGAACCGTCCGCGCAGCTGAAACTGGCCAGCACGCTGCTGGTGTTGGCCGAAGCTGAGCGCGCTGCCGCCGGCCAGCCGCATCGGTTGCCCCCGATCGTCCTGGACGACCCGGCGCGCGCCCTGCGCGACACCTGTCGCGATCCCGCCGCCAAGCTCGCTCTGGTCGGCGGCGGCAGTATCCGAGCGGTGGACGTGCAGCGGGCCCACGCGGAGGCGCTTGGTTCGGACGCGGAGGGGACGACGGAGCGGTGGCTGACGGTGCTGGACGGGATTGCCGCCGACGACCTGGACGGCATTGCCGCCGAGGTGGAGTGGGCGACCAAGCAACGTCTGCTGGAGCGCTATGCGGCCAAACACCGGCTGGCCTGGAGCGATCGCCGGCTGGCTGCGCTTGATCTGGCGTTCCACGATCTGGGGCCGAGTTCCAACGGCCCGCGTGGCCTGTTCCGGCTCCTGGAGCGAGGCGGCGCCGTCCGGGGGCTCACCGAACCCGGCGACGTGGAACGCGCCCTGACCTCGCCACCGGCCGACACCCGAGCTGCGCTGAGGAGCCGCCTGATCACCCAGGCTCATGCCTCAGGCCGCGACTTCAGTGTCGACTGGGTCGCCTTCACCGTGCATGATCTTCCCGGAAACACCGGCGAGCGCACGATTCGGCTGGAGGACCCGTTCGCGGTGACCGATCAGAGGGTCGAGGAGTTGCTGGAGTCGATGCGCCAGGGGTGGACTCCACCGCAGCATCGTTGACCCGAGATAGCCGACGCGCTCGGTTGGTTCAGGGGCGAAGTGTGGAGGTGCTCGTCCGCTTGGGTAGCATGCGGGCGTGACTTCCCTCGGCAAGACCTTGTTCACCTCCGGCCTGATCGTCGTGGCGGTTGCCGTCAGCGGTTGCGGCTCGCCCACCAGCACCGCCAGCCCGACCACGAGCGTGTCCGTTTCCCCGTCGGTTTCCACCTCGCCCTCGACCAGCCCGTCCGCCTCCGCGGCCGTGTCGACGGACCTGAAGCCGATCAGCGTCAGCGGAAAGTTCGGTGCCAAGCCGAAGGTCACGATCAAGGCGCCGTTCGCGGTCGACAAGACACGGTTCGACGTGCTCGTGCAGGGCAAGGGCCACAAGGTCGGCGAGGGGGCTGTGGTCAAGGTCAACTACTACGGCTCCAACGGACGCACCGGCAAGCTCTTCCAGGAGACGTTCAGCGGCAAGCAGCCGGCCACGTTCTCGCTCGACGGGGTGGTCGCGGGTTTCCGCCTCGGCCTGCAGAACCAGCGGGTGGGCAGTCGAATCCTCGTGGCCATGCCCGGTTCCGATGGCTATGACGCTGCGGGAGGCCAGGCCGAGATCGGGGTCGAGGTCGGCGACACGCTGGTCTTCGTCGTCGACATCATCGACGGGTCGGTCTCAGGCCCGACCGGCGCGGCGATCACGCCCAAGGCGGGGTTGCCGAAGGTCACCGACAGCGACGGCAAGCCCGCGATCGCGATCCCGGCCGGCGACCCGCCCGCCAGCATGCAGGTGCAGCCCCTGACGGCGGGCACCGGCGCCAAAGTGGCCGCGACCGACATCATCGTGGTCCGCTACCTCGGCGTTTCCTGGAAGACCGGCAAGGTGATCGAGGACAAGTACGCCGCCATGGATTCAGGACCGCTGGCCGACACCATCTCCGGGTGGAAGAAGGGCCTGGTTGGTAAGAAGGTGGGGCAGCGGCTGCTGCTCGTGCTGCCTCCGGACGAGGCGTATCCCCAGGGCAGCAACAATCCGCCGGTCGAGGCCGGAGACACCCTGGTTTACGTGATCGACCTGCTGTACGCGAGCGCCGCTGCCTGATCCGGGGGGCGCAGTCAGGGACGGTAGACCCAGGGGTCGCGGGGGAGTGCGTCCGGGTCGAAGCGGTGCAGCAGCTGAGCTGGCGTCACGCGTTCGTTCGGGTGGGTCAAGCCGAGCGACACCGCGATCGTGGTGAGCGCGTCCTGCGCACTCGTGCCTTCGGCCGCCAGGTCGGCCAGGGTCACCGCACCGTCGCGTTTGGCCAGCCGCTGGCCGGACTCGTTGAGCACCAGTGGCACGTGGCCGTAACTAGGTGCCCTGCCGCCGAGTTGCTCGGCCAGCCAGGCCTGGCGCGGTGCGGACGCAAGCAGGTCGTCCCCCCGAACCACCTGGTCGACGCCTTGAAAGAGGTCGTCCACGACCACGGCGAAGTTGTAGGCGGGAGTGCCGTCGTTGCGGACCAGAACCAGGTCGTCGACCACCGCCGTGACCTGCCCGGACCACCGATCCACGATCGTCTGCACCGCAGCCTCGGCGCGCACGCGCATGGCCGGGGGGCGGACGGCGCGGCGTGCTTCGCGCTCGGCCGAGGTCAGTCGCAGGCAGGTGCCTGGGTAGGGCCGCAATGCTGCGCCGTGCGGCGCGGAGGCGGCCTCGGCGATCTCCCGACGGGTGCAGAAGCACTCATACGTGCGATCGGCCAGGCTCAGCAGAGCGTGGGCATAGGCGTCCAGCCGGTCCGACTGGCGCAGCAGCGGCGGGTCGAAGTCGAGGCCAAGAGAGTCGAGGTCCGCCTGCTGCCGCAGTGCCATTGGGCCGGCCGCCCGCACTCGCGCCGTGTCCAGATCCTCAATCCGCAGCACGAACCGGCGGCCCGACGACCGAGCCATCAGCCACGCCACGACCGCCGTCCGCAGGTTGCCCAGGTGCAGGTCGCTGGTCGGGCTGGGCGCGTAACGTCCGGCCGGTCCGATCACCCCCGATAGCCTAGGGGCCTGTTCTCCCCGGGTTGGAAGGTTCCCATGTCGCCACGCAAGTCTGAGCGGATCATGAACCTGACGATCTGCCTGCTGATGGCACGGCGCTTCCTCGACAAGGCCCACATCCGGGAGAACGTCGAGGGCTACGCGGGCATGACCGATGGCAACTTCGAGCGGACCTTCGAGCGGGACAAGGACGAGCTCCGCGCCCTGGGCGTGCCGGTCGAGACCGGAAGCAACAGTCCGCTCTTTCCCGACGATGTCGGCTACCGGATCCGCCGGCAGAACTTCGAACTGCCGCCCGTGCAGTTCACCGCCGCAGAGACCACCGTCCTCGGTTTGGCCGGGCGCGTCTGGGAACAGGCCACCCTGGCCGATCACACGGTGAGCGCGCTGGCCAAGTTGCGAGCCGCCGGGATCGAGGTCGACTCCTCCCGGATGGCCGGCATCGCACCGACCATGGGCGCACGAGAGCCGTCTTTCGATCTCTTCTGGCAGGCCACCACGTCATCGCGCAGGATCGGCTTCGACTATCGCGGGCAACCACGCACGCTGGAGCCGTGGATCATGACCTATCGGCATGGTGCCTGGTACGTCCTCGGGCTCGACGTCGAGCGCAACTCTCAACGCATGTTCAAGATCTCCCGGGTCGAGGGGACGCCGAGCCTGATCGGTAAGCGGGGCGCGTTCGTCGTTCCCACTGACCTGGATCTGGCCGCCTTGGTCCGCTCGCTCGAACCGGCCGCCCCCGATCGGGAAGCGGTGCTGGCGATCAGGGGCGAGCGAGCACCCGAGCTGCGTCGTCGCGGGAGCGCGGGGGAGTCCCCGGACGGGCTGCCGCTCGGGTTCGCCGCGTATCGCGTCCCCTACACGCCGCACAGCGACTTCGTCGGCGAGGTCGCCGCCCAGGGGCCGGACGTGCTGGTGCTCAGCCCGCCCGAACTCCGCCACCAGGTGATCCGTCGATTGCAGGCCTGGGTAGCCGGGAATGAGTCAGGGGTGCTGGGATGACCTCCACCGAGCAGGTTGGGCGACTCCTGGCCCTCGTGCCGTACCTGCAGGCGCACCCGGACGCCGACGTCGTCCGCACCGCCGACACCTTCGGGGTCACCCCGCGCCAGTTGCTGGCCGACCTGAACGTGCTCTGGTATTGCGGTCAGGGCTCCCTGCCCGGAGATCTGATCGAGATCGACATGGACGCGGCCACCAGCGACGGCCGGATCCGGTTGACCAACGCCGATTACCTGTCTCGTCCGCTGCGCTTCACCGCCGATGAGGTGCTGAGCCTGGTGATCGCCCTGCGCGCGATCCGCGAGTTGGCCCCGATCGAGGTCTCCACCGCCGTCGACTCCGCTCTGCACAAACTCACCGGTGCCGCCGGGGTGGCCGCCAGTGAGCGGGTGTCCTTGGCGGTGAGTGCCGGCCAAGAAGGTGTCCGCGACCTGTTGGCGCGGGCGATCGAGATCGGCGTTGCGGTCAGGCTCACCTACGACGGCCCGACCCGAGCCGAGACCTCGACCCCGCTGGTCGATCCGATCCGACTCAGCACCCGCGACGGCTACGCCTACCTGGACGCGTGGAGCCACGAGCGCAACGCCTGGCGGACCTATCGGCTCGACCGGATCGCCCGGGTCGCGCTGACCCAGGACGCGGCGACCGAGCACGGTGAGCTGCCCGAGTTCGGAAGCGGCTGGCTGGATCGGCGCAGCGATGCGGCCGTGATCGCGCTCGATCTGGACGACACGGCCCGCTGGATCACCGAGTACTACCCGGTCCGCTCTGTTTCAGAGCTGCCCGACGGGCTCCGGGTCGAACTGCTGGTGGCCGATCCGGCCTGGCTGCGGGGCTTATTGCTCCGCCTGGGGAGCCGCGTCCACTCCGTTTCCCCACCGGGGGCCGCGGACGGGGCGGCTGCAGCCGCGGCGGAGGCGCTCGCCCTCTACGCCCACCTTTCGCTGGTGCAGTAGGGTCGCGAGCATGAACTGGGTGCTGATCTTCGGCCTGATCGCCCTTGGGGGGTTGATCACGACGGTCAGCTTTGCCGTATGGCTGTGGCACAAGGCCTCCGATGTGTTCAGCGAGGTGAAGATGCTCGGCACGCGCGCTGGGGAACTGTCAGCCCTGCTGGCCCAGATCGAGCCTGGCCCCGGTGTGCGTCGGCCCTGAGGGCGAACAGATACACTGAACCTTGCACTGTAAACAGAACGGAGATCGCGATGCCCTGGAACCTTGGCGGCATGGAATGGGTCATCCTCGCCATCGTGGCCCTCTTGGTATTCGGCGGAAGCCGCCTCGCCAGCGCGGGCAAGAACGCTGGCAAGGCGATCCGCGAGTTCAAGGAAGAGACGGCCGCCATCAAGGCCGGCGTCAACCCTGCGGAGACCACACCCGAGCCCGATGGCCTCGTTCACGACGCTGAGATCGTGGAGCCGGACAAGAAGCCGGGCCAGCAGGCCTGACTCGTGGCCCGCTTTCGTCTCGGCCTTGGGTGGCTGAAGCCGCCGCCCAGCACGCCCGGCGGGGTGATGTCGCTGGGCGATCACCTGCGCGAGCTGCGCTACCGGGTGATCGTGTCGTCACTGGCCATCGTGGCCATGACGATCGTTGTCGCCTTCTTCTACAACCCCGTTTACACCTTCATGCTCAGCCCCTGGGTGCAGGCGGTCGAGGTGCTCAAGGTGACCAATCCCAACATTGACACCCAAGCGGTGATCACCGGGGTGGCTACTCCGCTGATGTTGGCGATCAAGATCTGCGCCATGGGAGGCCTGGTGCTCTCCTCACCTTTCTGGCTCTACCAGTTCTGGGCCTACATCGTGCCGGCACTGCTGGCGCGGGAGAAGAAGTGGGCGCTGCTCTTCCTGGCCGCCGCCGTGCCACTGTTCGGCAGCGGCGTCGCGGTCGGCTACGTCATCCTTCCGCAGGCCATTTCGGTGATGATGGCCTTCACCCCGCAGTCGGTGCCGGTGCTCAACCTGCTGGAGATCAACCAGTTCCTGGAGCTGATGCTGCAACTGATGGTGATCTTCGGCTTGGGCTTCCTGATGCCGGTCGTCGTGGTCGGGTTGAACCTGGCCGGGGTGGTGAAGGCGACGCAGCTGGCCAAGGCGCGGATCTATGTGATCTTCGGCACGTTCGTCTTCGGGGCGGCAGCGACCCCGTCCACCGACCCGTTCTCGATGCTGGCGCTGGCCATTCCGATGACGATTCTCTTCCTGCTCGCTGAGGTCATCTGCCGTTTCAATGACCGGCGCAAGCTGCGCAAGCAACGGATGGAGCTGGCGGTCCTTCCGTGACCAGGCCAGCGTCGGTGACGCTGGTGGTCAACCCGAGTGCCGGACGGGGCCGCGCGCGCCGCCTGCTGCAGAGAGTCTGCCGCGAACTGGTCGCATCCCTTCCCGGGGTCACTCTGCGCCTGCATCAGAGCCGCGACTACGCCGATGCGCGGCTGCGCTGTGAGCAGGCGGTCAGCAACGCTCGTGATCACCGCGACGCCCTGGTGGTGATGGGCGGCGACGGGATGATGCACCTCGGACTGAACGCCTGTGCCACCACCCAGGTTCCGCTCGGCCTGATTCCGGCCGGCAGCGGCAACGACTTCGCCGGCGGACTGGGCGTCCCCACTGATGTGGCAGGGGCCGTCCGCACCATCTCTCGAGGCGTCACCCGGCGGATCGACCTGCTCCAGGTCAGCGGAGCCCTTCTCGATGGGGCCGAGCATCGCTTCGTCGGCTGCATCCTCTCCACCGGGTTCGACTCCTTGGTCGGACGGCGCGCGAATCGGGTCACTCTGCCTTTGGGTCCCCTGGTCTATGCCTGGGCGACCCTGGCCGAGTTGTCGGTCTTCGAGCCGCTGAGCTACCGCCTGGTGATCGACGGGCAGGCCCGGGAGGTGCCCGCGATGATGGTGTGCGTGGGGAACACGCCACTGTTCGGCGGCGGAATGCAGGGCTGTCCCCAGGCTGACCCGACGGACGGGCTGCTTGACCTGACCATCATTCATCCGGTCTCCCGAACCACCCTGCTCCGGCTGCTGCCGAGCATGTACACCGGCGGCTTCATCGCCGACCCGGCCGTGGAGTTGTTGCGGGCCAAACAGGTGCGCCTGGACGGCGTCGGCCTGTTCGGTGCCGCCGACGGGGAGGAACTGGGTCCGGTGCCGCTCGGCGTGCAGGTCGCGCCCGGCGTGCTCAGCGTGTTCGTCCCCTGAGCCGCACAGTGGTTCGCTCCACTAGATCGTGGCGCCGCGGGTGGCACCCGGTAGGTTGTCGGCGATGACTGACGTCGAGACTCCTGCCCTGAACGCCTTCGCGGCCGGGTACGACTTCGCGCTGGACGATTACCAGCGCCAAGCCTGTGCCATCGTCGAGGCCGGTTCCGGGGTGTTGGTGGCCGCCCCGACCGGTGCGGGGAAGACCGTGGTCGGCGAGTTCGCGGTCTTCCTGGCCTTGGCCCAGGGTCGCAAGTGCTTCTACACCACGCCGATCAAGGCGCTCAGCAACCAGAAGTTCAACGACCTGGTTGCCCGGCATGGGGCTGATCGGGTCGGTCTGCTCACTGGCGACAGTTCGATCAACTCCGAGGCGCCGGTGGTGGTGATGACCACCGAGGTGCTGCGGAACATGATCTACGCGCATTCGCCCACCCTGCGCTCCCTCGGGTTCGTGGTCATGGACGAGGTGCACTACCTGGCCGACCGGTTCCGCGGCGCGGTCTGGGAAGAGGTGATCATCGGGTTGGCCGACTCGGTCCAGATTGTCTCGTTGAGCGCGACAGTGAGCAACGCCGAGGAATTTGGATCCTGGTTGGACGAGGTCCGCGGTGACACCCGGATCGTGGTCAGCGAACGGCGTCCGGTACCCCTGTTCCAGCACGTGATGGCCGGACGACGGCTGTATGAACTGTTCGGATCCGTTGCCCCCACCGCCGTCACCGACGGGCCGGTGACCGCCCACGCGAGCGTGAATCCCGAACTGATCAAGATGGCGCGCGAGGAATCCCGGGTCGTCCGCGACGACTCCCGGCGCGTCCGTGGGCGCAACCTGCGGAACAAGATCGAGGCCCGGCAGGAGCGCGGTTCCGGACGATCGCTGCTGATTCCGCGCCGGGACGCAGCGGTGGAGCGACTGCACGCCGACGGTCTGTTGCCGGCTATCTACTTCATCTTCTCCCGTCAAGGCTGCGACACCGCGGTCGAGCAACTGATGCGCTCCGGCGTCCGGCTGACCAGCCCGTCCGAGAGGGTCCGGATCGAGCACATCCTCGACCGCTTCGGTGCCGGACTGACCTCGGCCGACCTGGAGGCGCTCGGTTTCAACCAGTTCGCCGAAGCCCTTCGCTGCGGCATCTCGGCGCACCACGCGGGGCTGCTGCCGGCCTTCAAGACCTGCGTGGAGGAGGCTTTCGGCCAAGGCCTGGTCAAGGTGGTGTTCGCCACCGAGACGCTGGCGCTCGGGATCAACATGCCGGCCCGCAGCGTGGTGCTGGAGAAGTTGGTCAAGTACAACGGTGAGAAGCATGCTGACATCACGCCGGGCGAATACACCCAGCTGACCGGACGAGCGGGGCGACGCGGCATCGACATCGAGGGTCACGCGGTCGTGCTGTGGCAACCGGGCATGGACCCGCGGGCGGTCGCCGGACTTGCCTCGCGGCGTACCTACCCGTTGCGCTCGTCCTTCTCCCCGACCTACAACATGGCGGTCAACATGGTCGCCGGCGTCGGACGGGACCGAGCTCGCATTCTGCTGGAGCAGTCCTTTGCTCAATACCAATCCGACCGCGGCGTGGTCGGCCTGGCTCGGACGGTGGCCCGCAACACCGAGCAGGCCGCCAAGAACTTCGCGGCCGCCGCCTGCGATCGGGGAGACTTCGGCGAGTACGCGCGGCTTCGGGCCTCCATCTCAGCCCTGGAGGCGGAGTCGGCCCGGCAGCGCCGGCAGGATCGGCGAGCCGAATCATTGACCGCGCTGCTCGAACTCCAGCCGGGCGACGTGATCGGCGTCCCGGCCGGACGCCACTCCGGGTGGGCTGTCGTGGTTGATCCCGGCGTCACCGCGCAGATCGATCCGCACCCGCTGGTGATGACCGAAGATCGGCAACTGAAACGCCTCACCGTGCAGGACTTCCCCGTGCCGCCGCCGGTCATCGGCCGAATGCGCGTGCCCAAGCACTTCGACCCGCGCGAACCGGCCTCCCGACGGAACCTGTCTGCTGCCCTGCGTTCCAAAGTGGCTGCGCTGAACCCGGAGAACGTCCGCGAGTCCGCCGGTCAACTCGACGCCAACCTGGCCGCCCAGGTGGAGGACTTGCGCCGGCAACTGCGGGCGCATCCCTGTCACAGCTGTCCGGAGCGCGAGGACCACGCCCGTTGGTCGGAGCAGGCGCTCCGACTGGAGCGGGACAACGCCTCACTCCAAGGCCAGATGGAACGCCGGACCAACACCATCGCGGTGAAGTTCGACCGGATCTGCCGGGTGCTGGAAACCCTGGGCTACCTGACTGAGGGCGGGCAGCAGGTGACCGGGTCCGGCCGCGTCCTGTCCCGGATCTACTCCGAGCTCGACCTGGTCACTGCCGAGTGCATCGCCGAGGGCATCTTCGAGGAGTTGAGCGCCCCGCAGTTGGCCGCGGTGCTGTCGTCCCTGGTCTACGAATCCCGCGGCGGGGATCCGCGCCGCCCGCCGCGGATGCCTGATCGAGCCACCGAGTCGGCTCAGTCGGCGTTGCGGCAGGTGTGGCGCCGGGTGTCCCTGCTGGAGCGCGACCACCGACTTGAACGGGGTCGTGATCCTGACATCGGTTTCGCTGAAGCGATCTTCGCCTGGGTGGGTGGTGCCGATCTGAGCACGGTCCTGGATCGGTCAGGAGCGACTGCGGGTGATTTCGTCCGCTGTGCCAGGCAGGTGCTCGACCTGGCCGGCCAACTGGCCGAGGCGGTGGGTCCTGGCGAGGTGCGTCGCACGTGTCGCGAGTTGATCGATCGTGGCCGACGCGGCGTGGTGGACGCCGGAGACTGACCCTCCGCTTCGCACTCGAGGTTGCGGGGGAGAGCGCATGGCCTGAGCGCGGCCGGGTGCTGCGGCTTATGCTGACCTGCATGAGCGTGGCAATCCGAGTCATCCCCTGTCTTGACGTGCATGACGGCCGGGTGGTCAAAGGGGTGAACTTCCGGAACCTCCGAGACGCCGGCGATCCCGTGGAACTGGCGGCGTCCTACGGTCGGGAAGGTGCCGACGAACTCACCTTCCTCGACATTTCCGCCTCCCATCAGGGCCGCGACACCACCCACGACATGGTCCGACGAACCGCCGAGACGGTCTTCATTCCACTGTGTGTCGGCGGGGGAGTGCGCGGAGTCGCTGACGTCGACACGCTGCTGCGCTGCGGGGCCGACAAGGTGGGCATCAACACTGGGGCGATCCAGCGACCCGAGGCGATCGACGAGATCAGTCAGCGTTTCGGCAACCAGGTCCTGGTGCTCTCCCTCGCCGCCCGACGCGAGCCGGGGCAACCGTCCGGTTTCGGGGTGACCACTCACGGCGGACGGAAGTCCGCCGGGTTGGACGCCATCGCCTGGGTCAGGGAAGCCGTCGATCGGGGGGTCGGGGAGATTCTGCTCAACTCAATGGACGCTGACGGCACTACAGCAGGCTTCGACCTGGAGATGATTCGCGCCGTGCGGGCCGTGGTCGAGGTGCCGGTGATCGCCTCAGGCGGAGCCGGAAGAGTCGAGGACTTCGTCGAGGCTGCCCGCGCCGGCGCGGACGCGGTGCTCGCCGCGTCCGTCTTTCATTACGGCACCCTTACCATCGATCAGGTCAAGAGCGGCTTGGCGGCCGCCGGATTCCCCGTCCGTCTGACCCAAGGGGCATCGGCATGAGTTGCGTGTTCTGCGCCATCGTCGCCGGGGACGTGCCCTCCCGCCAGGTCTACGCAGATGCGCATGCGATCGCGTTCCTGGATCTGAGTCCGTGGCAGACCGGCCACACCCTGGTGGTGCCTCGTCGTCACGTCGACGACCTGCTCGACGTGGACGAGGCGTTGACCGAGATCGCGCCGGCTGTGTCGGCCACCGCTCGGTTGCTGGTGGACAAGCTACCTGCTGACGGGCTGAACCTACTCTCCAGCGCCCGCCCGTCCGCTGGTCAAGAGGTTTTCCACCTGCATGTGCACCTCATCCCGCGCTACGCCGGAAGCAGCGGTTTGCGCGCGATGATGGGACGGTCCACAGCCGACCTGGACGAGGTGCACGCCCGGCTCAGCCGTAGCTGACCACACAGGCAGCACCGGTCAGGCAGCGGATCCGTCCCACCTGGAAGTCGGTCACAGTGCCGGTGCTGTCCTTGACCGTGTCGGCCTTGGGGAACCCAAGCGCCGAGGACGGGCCACCCAGCGCGGCGTAGGCGGCCCGGGCCGGCCCGGTGAGGTACCGCGACCCGGTGGCTGAGGACCAAAAGAGATCAGCGTCCTCGAACGTTGCGGCCAGGCCGGAGCTGACCACCTTTTCCGAGGCGGTGGGCGCGCCGACCCAGGACGGGGTGCCGCCGAGCGCCTGCCAACGGTCGTAGTTACCGGTTCCGGGCTTGTAGCCGCCGACGATCAGGAACAGTCGCTCCTTCAACCCGAACTTGCTCTTGAACTGGCCGCCGTTCAGCGTGATCGAACTCTTGCTGCCCAGGATCGTGACCGAGGTGGCACGTCCGCCCCAGGGTCCTTGTCCGTCCCGGGCCGTCACCCGAACGCTGCGCAGCGTGCCGATGCTGGGGTAGGCGTTCTGGATGGTGCTGGCCGAGATCGGCTTGGACCAGGCCGGGTTGCGCATCTTCGCGTCGTACGGGTCCGGATGGGCGGTGAGGTAGGAGGTTCCACCAGAGGCCGCGTGACCCCCGTTACTGGAGGAGAACATGGTCAGGGCGACCGAGGAGCCGGCCTTGACCACCTTGTTCGCGGTCGCTGTGATGGCTGTGTTCGTGGGCGCTTGCTCATGGACCGATCGGGTTGAGCCGCTCCGGGTAGCCAGACCCTTGTACACCTGGCAGTAGGTGGTGTCGCAGACGTCGTAGATCGGACTGCTGCTGTTCGTCCGGCTGCGCGCCGCATAACTTCGAGCGGCTACGGATTGCGCTTTGAGTGCCTCCCCGTGCCAGGAGGCAGGCATTTCGGCCGGCACCACGCTCTTCAGGTAGTTCTCCATGGTCAGGGTGTTCACCGTCTTGGCCCCGCTGCTGGTGAAGCGCAGCGACACGTTCTGACGCAGGTCCCGGGAGGTGCCGTTGGGAAGCCTGACGATCACGTAGCCGCTGTCGGGATTGCTCACCGACCAGTTTCGGCTGCTCGACAAGGTCGTGGCCTTCTTCACCCAGTTTCCGTCGGCGTTCTTGTAGTGCAGCACCCGGACGTCACCGGAGCGGCTGATCCGCCACTGCTTGTACGCGCTGCCGGTGGGCATCCGCCAGACCCGGCCGGCCGAATCGGTGATCCTCAGCCCGGAAGCTGGAACGACGTGCAGTCGGTTGTCACTATCGGCGCTGATCCAGACCCGGATCGTGTTTCCGGTGGTCAAGCTGCCCAAGCTCGTTCCCGCGTAGTAGAAGTCGAGGATCTCCTCGAAGCTGAGACCCGCTTCGGCAGCACCCCAGGCGCCGTACTGCGACATGCCGATGCCGTGGCCCCAGCCGCGGCCAGTCACCAGGATGGAGCTGTTGACGGGGGGTACAGCGGCGTCGGCGTGCGCCGGAGTCGCGGTGGCGATCGAGCTCACGATCGCCGTCGCTGCGGCGGCGAGCAACGCGGCTGCTCCCTGGAGGGCAGATCTGATCCTGGTCATGGTGAACCTTCGGGTCGGGGAAGCGTCTTCGCCATCGTGGGGCACTCTCTGCTTCGCGCGCCAATGAAAGTCGAAACCACAGGTTGAAGAATTGCCGGCCGGTGTCGGGCTGCCGGAGGTGTCCTCACCCGACCCGGTAGCGAGAGGTTGATCCTGACTAAGGAGGGTCCGTATCCTGGGAAGGCTGGTTCGCCGGTTGACACAGCGGCCCCCGAACGGGGAGTCTTGGCACGTGCGGACTTTCGCCCTCGTAGTTAGCTAGCGTGTCGACGAGTTGAACTCGAACCGACACGCTCCCTCGCCTGCCTTGAGCAGCGGGGGTTTTTTCTTGCGAAAGTTAGTCCACGACCGTCGATGAAGAAGGGAACCGAGGAGATGACTGAGGCGTCACCCACACTGCTGACCGGAGCCGAAGCCCTGGTGGAATCGCTGGAGCGGGTTGGCGTGGAGGTTATCTTCGGCATTCCCGGCGGAGCGATTCTTCCGGCTTACGATCCCTTGGGTCAGTCCAAACTGATCCGGCACATCCTGGTCCGGCACGAGCAGGGCGCCGGCCATGCGGCCGAGGGCTACGCCATGGCCACCGGCAAGGTCGGAGTGTGCATGGCCACCTCCGGCCCGGGGGCGACCAACCTGGTCACCGCCATCGCCGACGCCTACATGGATTCGGTGCCGGTGGTGGCCATCACGGGGCAGGTGGGCAGCGCGTCGATCGGGACCGACGCCTTCCAGGAGGCCGACATCCGGGGGATCACGTTCCCGATCACCAAGCACAGCTTCCTGATCACCCGCGCTGAAGATATTCCGGCGGCGATCCAAGCCGCCTTCCACCTGGCCAAGACGGGTCGTCCCGGCCCGGTGCTGGTGGACATCGCCAAGGACGCGCTGGTGAATAAGGCTCCGTTCATCTGGCCCGAGCAGATCGACCTGCCGGGCTATCACCCGGTGACCAAGCCGCACGCCAGGCAGATCCGCGAGGCGGCCCGGCTGATCAGCGAGGCCGAACGTCCGGTGCTCTATGTGGGCGGTGGCGTGATCAAGGCCGGTGCTTCGTCGGAGCTTGCGGAACTGGTCAAGGTGACCGGCATCCCGGTTGTCACCACGCTGATGGCCCGCGGCGCCATCCCCGACAGCCACGAGCTGAACATGGGCATGCCCGGCATGCACGGCACCGTGGCTGCGGTCGGGGCGCTCCAGCGGGCCGACCTGCTGATCGCTCTCGGCACCCGCTTCGACGACCGGGTGACCGGCCGGCTGGACACGTTCGCCCCGGGCGCCAAAGTGGTGCACGCCGACATCGATCCGGCCGAGATTTCCAAGAACCGGCTGGCCGACGTGCCGATTGTGGGTGATGTCAAAGAGGTGATCGCCGAACTCAACGGCGTGCTGCGCGGTGCAGACCTCCCCGACTACACACCGTGGAAGCGTTTCCTGACCTCGCTGAAGACCCGCTATCAAATCGGGCTTGAGCCCACCCACGAGGGCATGCTGTCTCCCGAGTACGTGATCAAGCGGATCGGTGAACTGGTCGGCCCGGACGCCTACTACGCCGCCGGTGTGGGACAGCATCAGATGTGGGCCGCTCACCTGCTGCCCTTCGAGAAGCCCGGACGATGGCTGAACTCCGGTGGTGCGGGAACCATGGGCTATTGCGTGCCGGCCGCGATGGGCGCCCAGGTGGGCAGCCCCGACAGCCAGGTCTGGGGCATCGACGGCGACGGCTGTTTCCAGATGACCAACCAGGAACTGGTCACCTGCGCGCTGGAGGGCATCCCGATCAAGATTGCGGTGATCAACAACCAGTCGCTCGGCATGGTGCGCCAATGGCAGACCCTGTTCTACGGGCAGCGGTACTCCAACACCGACCTGAAGACGCACCGGGTGCCGGACTTCCCGATGCTGGCTCCAGGCGATGGGAGCCGTGGGGCTACGCGCCGAGACGCCGGAGGAGGTCGACGACGTGATCAAACAGGCGATCGCGATCACCGACCGTCCGGTGGTGGTCGAGTTTGTGGTGCACAAGGACGCCATGGTCTGGCCGATGGTCGCCGCCGGCACCAGTAATGACGACATCAAGATCGCTCGGGACCTCGCGCCCGATTGGGAGGAGGAGGTGCTGTGAACACTCACACGCTGAGCGTTCTCGTCGAGAACAAGCCGGGCGTGCTCGCCCGGATCTCGGGGCTGTTCGCCCGCCGCGGCTACAACATCGAGTCCCTGGCGGTCGGTCCGACCGAGCGGGAGGAGCTGTCGCGGATCACCCTGCAGGTGTCCGTGGACGACCAGCAGGTGCTGGAGCAGATCACCAAGCAGCTGAACAAGCTGATCGAGGTGCTCAAGATCGTTGAGCTGGAGGACTCCGCGGTGCGGCGTGAGTTGGTGCTGATCAAGCTGCGCGCCGACCCGACTACCCGCAACCAGATCATCGAGATCGTGCAGCTGTTCCGCGGCAAGACCGTCGATGTCCACAACGACTCCCTGACCATCGAGGCCACGGGCTCGCCTGACAAACTGGACGCCCTGTTGGAGATGCTCAAGCCCTATGGTGTGCGGGAGCTCGTCCAGTCCGGGCTGGTCGCTCTGGGTCGCGGCAGCAAGTCCCTGACCGACCGGCCCAAGCATGACAAGGTGCGCCTGGCACCACAAAGCAACTAGAGGAAGCAGTTCGAGATGGCAGAAATGTTCTACGACGACGACGCCGACCTGTCGATCATCCAGGGCCGTTCGGTCGCTGTGATCGGCTACGGATCCCAGGGCCACGCCCATGCGTTGTCGCTGCGGGATTCCGGGGTCGACGTCCGAGTCGGGCTGCGGCCGGGATCGCCCTCGGCGGCCAAGGCCGAGGCCGAGGGGCTGCGCGTCCTGCCCGTCGCCGAGGCCGTCGAGGAGGCCGACCTGATCATGATCCTGGCCCCCGACCAGGTGCAGCGGAAGGTTTACGCCGAGGAAATTGCGCCCCATCTGGTGCCCGGTGACGCGTTGTTCTTCGCGCATGGCTTCAACATCCGCTTCGGCTACATCACGCCGCCGGCCGGCGTCGACGTCTGCATGGTCGCCCCCAAGGGCCCGGGGCACCTCGTCCGCCGTGAGTACACCGAGGGTCGTGGCGTCCCGGTGATCGTGGCGGTCGAGAAGGATGAGACCGGCAACGCCTGGCCCCTGGCCCTCTCCTACGCCAAGGCGATCGGCGGCCTGCGTGCGGGCGGCATCAAGACCACCTTCACCGAGGAGACCGAGACCGACCTGTTCGGCGAGCAGGCCGTGCTGTGCGGCGGCGCCTCGGCCCTGGTGATGGCAGGTTTCGAGGTGCTCACAGAGGCCGGCTACCAGCCCGAGGTCGCCTACTTCGAGTGCTTGCACGAGCTGAAGCTGATCGTCGACCTGATGTATGAGGGCGGCATCGCCAAGCAGCGCTGGTCAGTCTCCGACACCGCTGAGTTCGGCGACTACGTCTCGGGCCCCCGGGTGATCGACGCGTCGGTGAAGGAGCGGATGAAGGACGTGCTGGCCGACATCCAATCCGGCGCCTTCGCCAAGCGCTTCATCGATGACCAGGACGCCGGTGCTCCCGAGTTCAAGGCGCTCCGTGCCAAGGGCGAGGCGCACCCGATCGAGGAGACCGGACGCACCCTGCGCGGCCTGATGGCCTGGGTGAAGTCGCACGACGACGACTACGTCGAAGGCACCGCCGCCCGCTGAGGCGAGCACCAACGAACGACCCGGCAGGAAAGTTTCCCGCCGGGTCGTTCGGCGTCGGGTGGCGCTTTCATTGCCGCCCTCTCGGCTGGGTTTGCCACCAATCGCAACGTTCGCCGCCGAAATGTCGGCGGCAATCGTTGCCTTCGGCGGCATAGTCCCGCCGGGGGCCCGGGGAAGAGGCGGGGTGGGTGGCAGTTGCCTAGGTGGAGGCTGCCGGATCAGGCGGGTGTTGTCCGTTCGGGTTGAGGTGTTGTCCGTATTGCCTAACGGGTTGTTCTCCGTGCAGAGACAAGGTCAGCTGGGGGAGTGGAAGCCCAACGAGCTCAGCTGCTGACGACTTTTGGCCAAACCCGGACCAATCTCTCACGCCAGGTTCGGGCCGGCGAACTGGTGCGGGTCCGCCATGGCGCCTACGCCGCGGTCCTGGACGAGACGACGGAGGGTCGGCATCGGCAACTCCTCGCTGCCACCTGGCCGCTGCTGGGCGAGCGAAGCGTGGTGAGTCACGCCAGTGCGGGAGTCCTTCATGGGCTACCGAGCTGGAGTGCCATGCTGAACCGGGTATCGATCGTGCGCCCGGACGGCGGACATGGCGCCCAACGGGACTGTTTGCACGTCCGGCTGGCACAGGTTGAAGCCGACGAAGTGATCGAGATCGACGGGTATCGCGTGACCAGCCTGGCCCGTACGGCCGTCGACTTGGGGTGCGTGCTCAGCCACGAACGCGCGGTGGCCATCATGGACGCGGCACTGCGTCTGGGGATGGAACCGTCACAGCTCGCCACCGCGCTGGCGGCTGCGCGAGGACGTCGCGGGATAGGCGTGGCGCGGGCTGCGGCCAAGTTCGCCGACGTCCGTTCGGAGAGCGTTGGCGAGTCCATCAGCCGGGTACGCTTCGTCCAGGCCGGCCTGCCGATCCCGGAGTTGCAGGTGGAGATCCATGATCTGCGAGGAATCTGGATCGCGCGCTCCGACTTCGGGTGGCGTGACCGTGGCGTCGTAGGGGAGTTCGATGGCCGGGTCAAGTACACAGGGACACCCGAGCAGGTGGCAGAGGTCGTCATGCGCGAGAAGGCCCGCGAGCAGGCGATCCGCGACGCCGGCTGGTGGGTAGTGCGTTGGGGCTGGAAGGAACTGGGGACCTGGCAGCCTTCCGCCGTCGCATCGAGACAGCGCTCGCGCGCCCGAATCGCTAACCAGCCAGTGTTTGCCACCGATCGCAACGTTTGCTGCCGGAATTTCGGCGGCAAACGTTGCATTCGGCAGCAAACGCGTGATGGGCCCCGTTCGGCTCCGGCGCGGAAAGGGCGGGGGAGGGGGAAGTTTCCCGCCGGGTCGTTCGGCGTCCGGTGGCGCTTTCATTGCCGCCACAGACTCAGCACGGCGAACCGGCACAATGGAGCGGTGTTCACGTCCCGCAGCTCCTGGTTCGACCTGCCCGCCGAGCTGCGTGAGCGGCTCGAGGGCATCCTCGGCTCACCCGTGGTCAGCAGGCAGGGTCAGACCGGCGGATTCTCGGCCGGCGCCGCCGACCGGCTGTCGCTGGCCAACGGTGCCCGCGTCTTCGGCAAGGCGATCCATGGAGTCGGTGAATGAGGGGACCGCTCGCCTCTACCGGAAAGAGGTCGCCGTCAATCGACTGCTGCCCGATGACGTTCCCGCACCGCGCCTGCGCCACAGCTTCGACGAGGACGGTTGGATCGTCCTGTTCTTCGATGACATCGACGGCCGCCAGCCTGAGCTTCCGTGGCGCCTCGATGACTTCCGTGCAGCCCTGGATGCCTACGACGCGCTCGTTGAGAGCGGAGCCGGGTTTGCCGGCGACCTGCCTGCCGCCGAAGAACTGCTTCGGCCCGACTTCGAGGGCTTCGCGCGGCTGATCGCCGACCCGTGCGACGATCTCGACCCTTGGATCAGCAACCACCTGGCCGACCTCGACGCACTGGCCCGCGCATCGCTGCCGACGATTGCCGGTGATCACCTCTGTCACGTGGACGGGCGATCTGACAATCTCCTGATCGCATCCGGCGGCTCCTCCGGGGACAGGGTTTGGCTGGTCGACTGGCCGTGGGCTGCCAGGGGTTCTGCCTGGTTGGACGTGGTCTCGCTGGCCGGCACCGCGATCTTTCAGGGCACGCAGTTCGACGTGGCCGAGGTGGTGGAGCCCTGGGTGCGGGAGCACGGCGGCAGCAAGGCGAATTGTACCGGGGTGTGGTTGGGCATGCTGGCCTACACCACGGATGCGGCTCGCCGTCCTCCCCAACCTGGGATGGAGGCGCTGCGTGCCTTCCATAAGCGCGGACGCGACGCCCTGCTGCCGATCGTGCGTCAGCGCGTCGAGCATGGGCTGGTCTGATCGGCGCCTTTGCCGACGGCCGCCCAATACTCCCTCTCGCGTAAGACGAGTCAGCTGAGGCCATCCCTGGAGATTGCGCTACGCCGGTGCCTGGAGGGCGTGTGGCAAGCTGACCTCCGTGACGATTCAGACCCCACCACGCCACCCCGGACTGACCCCCCCTGAGGTAGCGGAGCGGGTCCGCGCCGGCCAGACCAACGATCTGCCGCCACGATCGGGACGGACCACCGCCGACATCGTCCGGGCCAACGTATTCACCCGGATCAACGCGATTCTGGCCGTGCTCCTGGTCATCGTGCTGTCCACCGGCTCCTGGATCAACGCTGCGTTCGGGTTGCTGATCATCGCCAACTCCGTGATCGGGATCGTCCAGGAACTGCGGGCCAAGAAGACTCTGGACAGCCTCGCCGTGGTGGGAGAAGCGCATCCGCGGGTCCGCCGCGAGGGTGTCGCCAGCGAACGGAATCGGACGGAGGTCGTCCTTGATGACGTGATCGAACTGGGCCCCGGTGACCAGGTGGTGGTCGACGGCGAGGTGATCGAGGCCGAGTACCTCGAAGTGGACGAATCCCTGCTCACCGGCGAGTCCGATCCCGAACCCAAGGATCCGGGCGGCCACGTGATGTCGGGCAGCTTCGTGGTCTCCGGTTCGGGGGCCTACCGTGCGACCCGGGTCGGCGCCGACTCCTACGCCGCGCAGCTGACGGCTGAGGCGAGCAAGTTCAGCTTGGTCAAGTCCGAGTTGTCCCGGGGTATCAATCAGATCCTCAAGGTGATCACCGTAATTCTGATCCCGGTCGGCCTGGCCACCATCTGGGTGCAGCTTGGCCAAGCCGAGAACGATTGGCGCCGAGCCGTCCTGGCGATGGCAGGAGCGTTGGTGCCGATGGTTCCCGAGGGCTTGGTCCTGCTGACTTCGGTCGCCTTCGCCCTTGGGGTGATCCGGTTGGGGCGTCGGCAATGCCTCGTCCAAGAACTGCCGGCGATCGAAGGTCTGGCCCGAGTGGACGTGGTCTGCGCCGACAAGACCGGAACGCTCACCGAGAACGGGATGACTTTTGGTGAGTTGCGACTCCTCGACGGCGCGCAGGACGCGCAACTCCGTGAGGTGCTGGGTCAGCTGATCCTCGCCGACCAGCGCCCAAATGCCTCGATGCAGGCGATCGGCGCCAGTCTCTCGCCGGCTGAGCCGACCTGGTCGGTGCTGGCGAAAGCGCCGTTCACCTCGGCCAAGAAATGGTCGGGGGCCACCTTCGTGGAGCAGGGCAACTGGGTGGTGGGCGCCCCGGATGTGCTGATTCCCCCAGACGCGGACGCCGCCGTCTTGGCCGAACAGATCGGGTCCACCGGCCTGCGAGTGTTGCTGGTGGGTCGTTGTGAACTGCCGGTGGACGACCCTGCGGCCCCTGGGACGGTGACGCCGGAGGCGCTGGTCGTCCTGAAGCAGCGGATCAGGCCCGACGCCAAGGCCACCCTCGACTACTTCACCGACCAGGGTGTCGCGCTGAAAGTGATCTCCGGAGACAACGCCGCCTCTGTGGGCGCGGTCACCCGTCAGCTGGGTCTGAGCGGGGAAGCCTTGGATGCGCGTCAACTGAGCTCAGGGACCGGGTTCGCCGACGCCATCGAGAACAACTCGGTCTTCGGTCGGGTGACCCCGCATCAGAAGCGCGAAATGGTCGCCGCGCTGCAAGGCGGGGGTCATACTGTCGCGATGACCGGGGACGGGGTGAACGACGTCCTGGCGCTCAAGGACGCCGACCTCGGGGTTGCCATGGGCTCCGGCTCCCCGGCAACGCGGGCTGTTGCCAAGATCGTGCTCCTCGACGACAAGTTCGCCACCCTGCCGTTCGTCGTCGCTGAGGGGCGTCGGGTGATCGGGAACATCGAACGGGTGGCGAACCTGTTCCTGACCAAGACCATCTACTCGGTGATCCTGGCCCTGCTGGTGGTGCTGTGGCAGCTGCCCTTTCCCTATCAGCCGATTCACGTGACCATCACCGGCTGGTTCACTATCGGCATTCCCGCGTTCCTGCTGTCCCTGGCACCCAACAACGAACGGGCCCGCGGAGGTTTCGTCGGCCGGGTGATGCGCCTGGTGGTGCCCTCCGGCCTGGCTGTCGCCACCGCCACCTTCGTCACCTACCTCAGCGTCCTGCCCGCTCCCGGCTCGGCACCAGAACTCCGGGTCCAAGCGACCACCGCGGCGCTCACGGCCACCATCGTGAGCGCCAGTTGGGTGCTGGCGGTCGTGGCGCGCCCCTATGAGTGGTGGAAGATCGCCCTGATCCTGGGCTCCTTCGCGGCCTACCTGCTGATCTTCACGCTGCCGCTGACGCAAACCCTCTTCATGCTGGACCCCTCGAACGCCGCCATGATGAGCGTTGGTTTCGCGGCCGGTTTGGTCGCGGCAGTGGTGATCGAGGTCACCTGGTGGGTGAATGGGCGGCTGCTGGGTGAGCCTCGGCGGCTCTGGCTCCGCCAGGACTCTTAGGCAGCCCGCAGGGCGGCGCAGGTCCTAAGCTTGAGGCATCAGACGTCTGAGAAGAGGATGGACCATGCGCACCAGTAGGGCTGACGACGTTGTCGAGTACATCCTCGCCAGCATCGAATCGGGTGCCTTCGAGATCGGCGGCAAACTCCCGGGGGAAGGTGAGTTGGCCGGCCTCGCCGATGCCAGCCGGCTGACCGTGCGAGAAGGGGTCAAGACCCTCGCGGCGCAACGCGTGCTCACTGCTGTCCAGGGCCGGGGAACCTTCGTGAACGCGGTCGACAAGTGGCTTTCGGTCGATGCCGTGATGCGGATGCAGCAAGCCAATCCGGTGGACATCCTGCTTCAACTCTTCGACGTACGGAGTTTCATCGAAGTCGGGGCCGCCGAGCGGTTCGCCCCGGTGGTCACTGACGATCAACTTGCGCAGCTCGAACGCCAGCTGGACGACATGCGGCGGGCGCACGCTGCGACCGACGTTCCGACCATGACCGAGGCCGACCTGGCCTTCCATCAGACAATCCTGGACGGCTGCCAGAACCCGTTCATCGCAGCCACCATGCAACCGCTCAGCCGAGCGTTGTCGGAGGCCCGGCGGGAGACGTCCAAGCTGTTCCAGATGCGTGAGCACGCGATCGAGGAGCACACCAAAATTCTCCGCGCACTGCGCGAGCGAGACCCGGTCAAGGCTCGGCGCGCAATGCGTTCGCACATGCGGCAGACGCGGTCGGATACGCGACTCTTCTTCGATCGTCCGGCCGGTTCGGCCACCGCCTGATCGCACCGCCGGCGAGGGCGCGCCCGCCGTCGGACCGCACTCCCCCCGAGTGCGGCAACGACTCCCCGCACCAGACCGCCGAAACCACCCCGAAAGAGCTCGTCGACATCGACGGGCTCTTTCCTTGCTCTGAGCTATGGACACAACCACCACTCCTTCGCTATGGTACTCATCAGACCTCAGAGGTCTGAGCACCATCTCAAGGAGGAGAAGAATGGCATCCCAACAGGAGTTGCTGAGCGGCTACCCCGCCCCCAGTGACATCAGCGCCGAGGCGGTCGTGGCGGCCCGCGGCAGCACCGCCCGAGCACTAGTGGTTCTCGACGATGACCCGACCGGTACCCAATCGGTGGCCGATCTACCTGTGTTGAACTCGTGGACGGCCGAGGATCTGGCCTGGGCCTTGGGGACGGGCGCCCCGGCGGTCTACGTGATGACCAACTCGCGTTCACTCGATCCGGAGGCGGCGGCCCAGCGCAACGAGGAGGTGGTCAGCGCCGCCTTGATCGCTGCCGATCGGCTCGGAGTCGAGGTTGACTTCGTCTCCCGCGGAGACTCGACGTTGCGCGGCCACTTCCCGTTGGAGCCGGACGTGATCATCGCGACCATGGCCGCAGCCCAACGGCAGGTGGACGGGATCATCATCGCGCCCGCCTTTCCTGACGCGGGCCGGATCACCATCGGGTCGGTCCATTACGCGGGCAACGAGCGCACCGGCTACGGTCCGGTCGGCGAGTCGGAGTTCGCCCGCGACGCCACCTTCGGCTACCGCTCCTCCGACCTTCGCGGCTGGGTAGAGGAGAAGACGGACGCCCGGGTCTCGGCCGCCGACGTCGTCGCCATCACTCTGCACGACATTCGCGGGGGAGCCGAGGCGGTCGCTGCCAAGCTCGCCCAGCTGAGCAACGCGTCCTGTGCTGTGGTCGACGTCGTGGAGGAGTCCGACCTCCGTGCCCTGGCTTTGGGCGTGCTCCTGGCCGAAGCCCGCGGCCAACGCTTCGTCTACCGCGTCGGCCCGCCGTTCGTCCGGGCGATGATCGGTCAGGCCGTTCGCGCACCGCTGAGCGCCGATGACGTGGCCCGGATCCGCCCCCAAGCGTCAGCTAACGGCGGGCTGATCGTCGTGGGTTCGCACGTCGCGCTCACCACCTCGCAGCTGGACGTCCTGCGCGATCGGCGCAGTCCGGTCGAGTACGAGATCGACGTCACCCAGGTGCTGGGGGAGCGGGGTGCTGACCACCTCGACGACATCGTGGCCCGCGTGTCGGAGTCGCTGCGTAGCGAAAATGTCGTCGTGCGGACCAGCCGCACGCTGGTCCGGGGCGCGGACGGCGACGATTCGCTGCGGATCGCCCGAGCCATCTCGGACGCCGTCGTGCACGTCGTGCGGACGGTGCTGACGCAGACCCGGCCCCGCTTCGTCATCGCCAAGGGCGGAATCACCTCCTCCGACGTCGCTGCCCGTGGGTTGGAAATCGGCCGCGCCCAGGTGCGCGGGCCGATGCTCCCCGGGATCGTCTCGCTCTGGGAACCGATCACCGGTCCCGCGCAGGGCATTCCCTACATCGTCTTCGCCGGCAACGTGGGAACGCAGGAGTCCCTAGCCGATGTCGTTGACACCCTCTCGACCTGACATCCACCACACACACCACCAGAAGGGAGTACCCAGCATGACCAGTCCTGTTATCGCAGTGCTCGGCTTAGGAGCAATGGGCTTACCCATGGCCACCCGATTGGCCGAGAAGTTCACCGTCAAGGGGTTTGACATCAACCCGGAGCGGTTGGCCCTCGGGGCGCGCTCCGGCGTCAGTTCAGCCGGCTCCGCCCCGGAGGCGGCCACCGGTGCGGACATCGTTCTGCTCGCCGTCCGGAATCGGTTCCAACTAGACGAGGCTCTGTACGGCGACCAGGGGGTTGTCGCCGTCCTTGAGCCCGGAGCCACCATCCTGCTCACCTCGACCGTCGGGATCGACGCCGTCCGAGACGTGGCGAGCCGCCTGGCCGATGACGGCCTGCACCTGGTGGACGCACCCATCTCGGGTGGTCCGGTCCGGGCGGGCACGGGCGATCTGCTGATCACCGTCGGCGCCTCCGACGACGCCTACGCCATCGTGCTCGGTGCCCTGCAGCACCTCTCCTCGACCCTGGTCCGGATCGGTTCCCGACCCGGCGATGGCCAGGCGATGAAGACCGTGAACCAACTGTTGTGCGGGGTGCACATTGCGGCGGGTGCCGAGGCGCTGGCCCTGGCCGACGCGCTCGGGCTGGATCCCGCGGTGGCGCTGCAAACCCTCGGCGCCGGGGCCGCGGCGTCCTTCATGCTCGCCGATCGAGGGCCGCGGATGCTGCAGGCCTACGAGCCGGACGGGGCCGAGGTGAAGAGTCGGATCGACATCTTCGTCAAGGACATGGGCATCGTCAACAGCGCCGCCCGCGCAGTCGGCCTCGCCACGCCCATCGCGGCGGCCGCCGAGGGCCTCTACCTGATCGGGCAGGCCAACGGCCAAGCCGCGATGGACGACTCCTCGGTGATCAAGGTCATCGCGCCGAACCGCAAGGGAGCCTGAATCATGGATGCTGCAACCCTGCTGTTGATCGCCCTGGCCGCCGTCGGGGTCATGCTCGTGCTCGTGATCAAGGTCGAACTGCCAGCCTTCGTGGCCATGCTGATGGTCAGCATGGGCACCGCCCTGGTCACCGGAATCCCGCTGGCCAATGTCGTCCCGGTCATGGTGGCGGGGATGGGCAAGGTGCTCGGCTCCGTGGCCACCGTGGTTGGTCTGGGCTCGATGCTGGGACGGTTGATCGAAGTCTCCGGAGGCGCGGACCATCTGGCCCGAACCTTCACCGAGAAGCTCGGCCAGAAGCGAGTGGTGGCCGCGCTGACCATCGCCGCGTTCATTCTGGGCATCCCGGTCTTCTTCGACGTCGGCTTCATCATTCTGGCGCCGATCGTCTTCGGGTTCGCCAAGGTGGCCCGACTGAATCCGCTCAACGTGGCGCTCCCGGTGGGTGCCGTCCTGCTCACCGTCCATGTCGCACTGCCACCGCACCCCGGCCCGGTTGCCGCCGCGGCCCAGGTGCAGGCCGACGTCGGCCTGGTCACGCTGATCGGGCTGATCATCTGCGCGCTGGTCGGCGTGGTCGGCTTCTATGCCACCAAACTCTTCAAGCTCGACAAGATCGTCCTGGGCGACTCGCCGGCATCCGAGGCGACGATCGTCCCCACCACGGAGGTGGAGGCGATGGAGAAGCGACACACCGTCCCCGGTGCGGGGACCGTGGTCGGACTGATCGTGCTCCCGATCGCGCTGATCATGATCGGGTCAGTCCTGCTCACGGTGCTCCCCAAGGAGGACGCGCTGCGCCCGTTCGCCTCGTTCGTCGGCGCGCCGACGACGGCATTGCTGATCGGCCTTCTGGTGGCCTACGTGGTCGTGGGCAACAAGGCGAAGTGGGGGAAGTCGCAACGCAGTTCAATCTCCGATTCGGCGCTCCCGATCGTGGCCATCATCATCTTCGTCACCGGCGCCGGCGGTGTCTTCGGCAACGTGTTGGTGGAGTCCAAGATCGGCGACGCGCTGTCTCAGTCCCTCACCGCGCTGGGGCTGCCCCTGATCGTGGCTGCCTTCGTGATCTCCTTGGCGCTCCGTGCGGCCCAGGGCTCCGCCACGGTCGCCATCCTGACCACGGCCGGACTGCTTTCCCAGGCGATCGCCTCGGGCGGCTATTCGCCGGTGGAGATCGCGCTGGTCACCCTGGCGATCGGCTTCGGCGCCCTGGGGCTGTCGCACATCAACGACTCGGGGTTCTGGATCGTCACCAAGTACCTCGGGCTGTCGGTGGCCGATGGGCTGAAGACGTGGACGGTGCTGACCACCATCTGCGGCCTGGCCGGTTTCGCCATCACCTGGGGTGTGTGGCAAGTCGTCTGAGTCAAACCCGGGCGGTGCCGCCGCTGCCTCCCAGAGCGCCACAGGGCCCCGCGTCGTGACGCGGGGCCCTGTGGCGGCTCAGGGGTTCTTGGGATCAGCTCAGCCGGGTCGCGATCGCGTCGCCCACCTCGGAGGTGGAGCGCCGCCCTGCACCTCGCTCGGCGACATCGGCGTCGACCGCTGCATCGATTCGCGCGGCGTCGTCGTGCCGCCCCAGGTGATCCAGCAGCAGCGCCATCGACGAGATGGTGGCGGTCGGGTCGGCGATGCCCTGGCCTGCGATGTCAGGGGCCGAACCATGCACGGGCTCGAACATCGAGGGGAAGGCCCCCCCGGGGTTGATGTTCGCCGAAGCGGCCAGCCCGATCCCGCCGGTGACCGCGGCCGCCAGGTCGGTGATGATATCGCCGAACAGGTTGTCGGTGACCATGACGTCGAAGCGCTGCGGGTCGACCACCATGGCGATGGTGGCGGCGTCGATGTGTAGGTAGTCGGTTTCCACGCCGGGGGTACTCCTGCGCCACCGCGGTGAACAGGCGATTCCACAGCCCGCCCGCATGGACCAGGACGTTGTGTTTGTGCACCAGGGTGACCTTGTTCCGGCGCCTCGTGGCCCGCTCGAACGCGTCGCGCACCACGCGCTCCACGCCGTAGGCGGTGTTGACCGAGACCTCGGTGGCCATCTCCTGCGGGGTGCCCGTCCGCACCGAACCGCCGATGCCGCAATACGGGCCTTCGGTGCCTTCGCGCACCACCACGAAATCGATCGGCCCGCGGTCGGTGACCGACGCCGCCAACGGGGTGGCCACGCCCGGGTAGAGCTTGGAGGGGCGCAGGTTGACGTAGTGGTCGAACGCGAAGCGCAGCTTCAGCAGGAGGCCGCGCTCCAGCAGCCCGCTCGGGATCGCCGTGGAGCCTGGGGCCGCTCCGACAGCACCCAAGATCAGCGCGTCGGCCTGCGCCGACTCTGCCATCACCGACTCCGGCAATACCTCGCCGGTCCGCAGCCACCGTTCTGCGCCCAGGTCATAGTGGACGAAGTCGTAGGTCTCGGGGCCTACCACGCTGGTCAGGACCTTGAGACCCTCGGCGACCACCTCGGGGCCGATGCCGTCCCCGGGGATGACGGCGATGGTGGGCTTGTGCTGTGCGGTTGTCGGCATCCGGGCAGCGTAGTTGAGCTTCTGATTCCATGAGATGGGCGTCTCAGCGGCGAAGCGATATTGTCGCCCAATGGCCCTGACCTTCGACCTGATCCCCAATCCGACTCCGCGCACCGACGATGAGGTCGCGGCGATCGTTGCCGACCCGGGCTTTGGGGACTACTTCACCGATCACATGGCTCTGGCGAACTGGACGAAGGGCCAGGGCTGGCATGACGCCCAGATCAAGCCCTACGGCCCGTTCCTGCTCGATCCTTCCGCTGCGGTGCTGCATTACGGGCAGGAGATCTTCGAGGGGATGAAGGCCTACCGGCATGCGGATGGGTCGATCTGGCTGTTCAGGCCGCAGAAGAACGCCCAGCGTTTCATCACCTCGGCCGCCCGGCTGATGCTGCCCGAGTTGCCGATCGAGGACTACCTGGCCTCTTTGGTTGGCCTGCTGCAGGCTGACCACCGTTGGGTGCCCTCGGGTGAGGCGGGCGAGATGAGCTTGTACCTGCGTCCCTACATGTTCGCCTCGGAGGCCTTTCTCGGCGTCCGCGCCGCGGAAGGGGTGACCTACGCGGTGATCGCCAGCCCTGTCGGCCCGTACTTCACCGGGGAGTGAAGCCGATCAATATTTGGGTGACCACCGAGTACAGCCGCGCCGGACGAGGCGGCACCGGGGCCGTCAAGTGGGGGAAACTACGCCTCATCCTTGATCGCTCAGTACGAGGGCTACGACCACGGCTGTTCTCAGGTGCTCTTCGGCGATGCGGCCTCGGGGATGAACGCCGAGGAATTGGGCGGAATGAACGTCATGTTGATCACGGCTGAGGGAACGCTGGTCACCCCCGGCCTGAGCGGCACGATCCTGGACGGGGTCACCCGTGATTCGATCCTGACCGTGGCCGGCGACCTCGGACTGGCCACAGACGTGCGTCCGATCACGCTGGCCGAGATCTTCGAGGGGATCGCTCAGGGTCACTTCGTGGAGGCGTTCGCCTGCGGCACGGCTGCCGTGATCACTCCGGTCGGCGAGTTCCGTACCAAGGAGGGCAACTACCCGATCAGCCAGGACGCCGGGCCGCACACCTTGGCGATCCGGAACCGGATCCTCGATATCCAGTACGGACGCGTCGAGGACACACACTCCTGGATGGTCAAGGCCGTCTGAGCGAGAGCCCACAGCACCAATTCTTTGGCGCCTGGGCTTCCCGTTGTTGCCCAGCCCTGATCAAGGCAGTTCCTGGGTGGTGGCGGGTCGTGGTCAGTCCAGTAGCCTTAGTGAGCTTCACATCTCAGTGCCTGAGACCTCGCGCCAGCTCGGCGGGGCCGGCGCGACACTCGAATGTCCACAACCTCTCAACCGATCGAGGCAAGCACCCAATGACGAGTCTTCCCGTGGCTCCCGACACCTTCCATGTCTTCGACACGACCCTGCGCGACGGTGCGCAGCAGGAGGGTTTGCGGTTGACCGTGAACGACAAACTGCGCATTGCGCGCCACCTCGACGACCTCGGGGTGGGCTTCATCGAAGGTGGCTGGCCGGGCGCCAATCCCAACGACACGGCGTTTTTCGCCGCAGCCGCAGCCGGGGAACTGGAGCTGAAAGCCGCTCAACTGGTGGCGTTCGGCTTCACCCGTCGAGTGGGCACCACTGCCGCGCAAGATCCGCTGGTGCAGGCACTGATCGACGCTCAGACTCCGGTGGTCTGCATCGTGGCCAAGAGTCACGACGCCCACGTGTATCGCGCCCTGCACACCACCTTGGAGGAGAACCTCGAGATGGTGCGGGACACCGTGACCCACCTGGTGGCGCACGGCAAGCGAGTCTTCGTCGACTGCGAGCACTTCTTCGACGGCTACAAGGCCAACCCGACCTACGCGCTTCAGGTGGTCAAGACCGCCGCGGACGCGGGCGCCGAAGTGGCCGTCTTGTGCGACACCAACGGCGGCATGCTGCCCAGCGGGATGGGAGACATCGTCACCGCGGCCGGTCAGATCGGGATCGACTTGGGCATCCACTGCCACAACGACACCGGCTGTGCTGTCGCGAACACGCTGGCGGCCGTGGATGCGGGCGTGATGCATGTGCAAGGTACGGTCAACGGACACGGCGAACGCACCGGGAACGCGAACATCATCACCCTGATCGCCAACCTGCAGCTGAAGTACGGGTGGTCGCTGATCCCCGAGGGCTCCTTGCGTGAAGCCACCCGGATCTCGCACGCCATCGCGGGGATCACCGATGTGACCCCGAACAATCGCCAGCCCTACGTCGGTCAGTCTGCGTTCGCGCACAAGGCCGGGCTGCACGCCTCCGCGATCAAGGTGGACGCGAATCTTTACCAGCACATCGATCCGACCTGGTCGGCAACGACATGCGGATGCTCGTTTCTGAGGAGCTCGGGTACGACTTGTCGGATCGGGAGTTGGCGGCCAAGATCACCGACCGGGTCAAACAGCGGGAGATGGAGGGCTACTCCTACGAGTCCGCCGACGCCTCCTTTGAGCTGCTGCTGCGGGAGGAACTCCATGAGTTGGAGGAGTTCTTCGAGGTGCTGGGCTGGCGCGTCCTGACCGGCCATGAGGTCAAGCCGGAGGGCGACTCCGAGGCGACCGTGAAGTTGCGGGCCAAGGGGGAGACCCACGCCTACGTCGGCGAGGGTCACGGCCCGGTGAACGCGCTCGACGTGGCGTTGCGGACGGCGCTGAAGCGGGCCTACCCGCACGTGGATGACTTCGAACTGACCGATTATCGGGTCCGGATCCTCGACCAGGGCCACGGCACCGACGCGATCGTCCGGACGCTGATCGACACCACCGATGGCAACCGCACCTGGACGACCGTCGGCGTCGGCACCAATGTCATCGAAGCCAGCTGGGAGGCGCTCTACGACGCCTATCGCTGGGGAGTCAGCAAGCACTGACCCCAGGGAAGCGCTGATTAATCATGTCCCGGCTGCGGCGCACTGGACGGGCGAGCTGCGACCCCCCAGATCGTGGAACGGATGCCCGATACGACCCCACGATCTGGGGGTCGTAACTCATCCCGCCCAGCACGTCCTCGCTCGGAACAGCATTAATCAGCACTTCCCCAGGCGGCCTAGCTCAGGTGATCCGTTCGAGCACCAAGGGGCCGGTGACGCCGGGCTGATCGCCGATCTCGACGGCATCGGCCAGCGCCGCGGCAGCCCGGTCGAAACGTTCCGGGGTGTCGGTGTGCAGCGTGAACAGCGGTTGGCCGGTCGACACCCGATCACCGGGCCGGGCATGCCAGGTGACACCGGCGCCGGCCTGCACCGCGTCCTCCTTGCGAGCCCGGCCTGAACCCAGACGCCAGGCTGCGATGCCGACCGAGAGTGCGTCCAGCCGAGTGAGGTACCCGCTCGCAGGGGCGACGATCACCTCCGAATGCTTGGCCACCGGCAGCGTCGCCTCCGGGTCGCCGCCCTGGGCCCGGATCATCCGCCGCCACGCGTCCATCGCCTTCCCCGAGGCCAGGACGTCGGCCGGATCGATGTCGACGCCCACGCAGTCGAGCATTTCCCGGGCCAGCGCCAGCGTGAGTTCGACCACGTCGGACGGTCCGCCGCCGGCCAGGACCTCGACCGACTGAGTGACTTCGATCGCATTTCCGGCCGTGTACCCCAGCGGGGTGTTCATCTCGGTGACCAGCGCGACGGTTTTGACCCCTGCCGCGGTCCCCAGCGCGACCATGGTGCGCGCCAGTTCCGCCGAACTCTCGGGGGTCTTCATGAACGCCCCGCTGCCGGTTTTCACGTCCAGGACGAGGGCGGAGGTTCCCTCGGCGATCTTCTTGCTCATGATCGAGGACGCGATCAGCGGGATCGCTTCGACGGTCCCGGTGACGTCGCGGAGGGCATAGAGCTTCTTGTCCGCGGGAGCCAGGCCGGTGCCGGCAGCGCAGATCACCGCGCCCACGTCCTCGAGTTGGGCGAGCATCTCCTCGTTCGAGATGGACGCACGCCACCCCGGCACGGACTCCAGCTTGTCCAGGGTGCCTCCGGTGTGACCCAGGCCCCGGCCGGACAACTGCGGGACTGCCACCCCGCAGGCCGCGACCAGGGGTGCCAGCGGCAACGTGATCATGTCTCCGACGCCACCGGTGGAGTGCTTGTCGACCGTCGGCTTGGAGAGTGAGCTGAAATCCATCCGGTCACCGGTCGCGATCATGGCGTTGGTCCAGGTGTTGAGTTCGGTCGGGTCGAGGCCCCGGAAGAGGATGGCCATGGCTAGCGCCGACATCTGCTCGTCGGAGACCACGCCCACCGTGTAGGCGGGAATCAGCCACTGGATCTCGGGGTCGGTCAGCCGTCCGCCGTCCCGCTTCGCCCGAATCAGATCCACCACGTCGTATGCCTGCGTTGCCATGAGGGCGAGTATGCCGTGTGTCACCATGACCGGGTGAATGGCATCACCCGGGCGGCGCAGGCCGCGGCCGCGGAGCACGCCGTCCGGCGGCGTCACCTCCGTCGCACCTGGTGGTATCCGTCGGCGTCGCTGGCGGTGCCGAGCCATCCGGCGGACTGGAAGCACCGACTCTTCGTCGAGTATCACTACTGGTGGCAGGCACACCTGCTCGATTGCCTGATCGATGCCGAGTTGCGTGACCCGCAGCCGGCCAGGCGTCGGCTGATCGAACGGCTGCCCTTCGCGCTGCGGCGCCGCAACGCCGGACGCTGGTTGAATCGCTACTTCGATGACATCGCCTGGCTGGCGCTCGCGATGGGTCGCGCAGAGCGGTTGCTGGGGGTTGAGTACGGGTCTGCTCGATTGCTGATCGCGCAAACGCTCTACCAAGCCTGGCGAACGGACGCTGGGGGCATCCCGTGGCGCCGCGGTGATGACTTCCGCAACGTGCCCGCCAACGGATCGATGGCGATCGTGATGGCCAGGCTTGGTCGGATCCGGCGCGCTGGGGAGGCGCTGGATTGGATCCACGATCACCTCTGGGACAGCAACACCGACCTGATCCTGGAGGGCCTCCGGAGCGATGGCACCGACACCCGGATCTTCACCTACAACCAGGGCCTGGTGATCGGTGCCGAACTGGAGTTGGTCCTCGCCGGTGGGGACCCGGCGCGACTGCATCGGCTGGTGGCCGCCCTCCACAGCCTGCTCGCTCGCGACGATGTGCTGCCGGGTTGTGGTGGTGGGGACGGGGGATTGTTCGCCGGGATCACCGTCCGGTACCTGGCGCTGGTGGCCGACAGCCTTCCGGGGGTGGACGCCGCGGCCCGCCAGACCCGGGATCGGGCCCGGACGCTGGTGCTCACGTCCGCCGACGCCTGCTGGGCGCACCGGGCCGACACCGCCGATGGGCCGGTGTTCGGCGCTGAGTGGGACACCCCGGCCCAGGTGCCGACCCGGCGCGGCAGGGTTGGCCACGGCGGGGCGTCATCGCAAAGCCCCACTCGCGACCTGACGGTCCAACTCAGTGCCTGGATGTTGTTGGAGGCCGCAGCGAGCCTGGATGGCGGCACGGGCGAGCCCGTTCCGCCTGCTGCGCGGCATTAGGGTGGTCCCCATGCGGATCGCGAGATATGTTGCCGGCGGTGACCCTACCTTCGGCATTGTCGAACTGGCAGCGGACGGTGGCCCCAACCCCGACACGGTGGCAGCACTGACCGGCGACCCTCTCGCCGGTCCGGTGAACCTCACCGGAGAGCGGCTGGCGTTGGCCGACGTACGCCTCGTGGCGCCGGTCTTGCCGCGCAGCAAGGTTGTTGGTGTCGGTCGCAACTATGCCGCCCACGCCGCGGAAATGGGCCAGGAGGTCGATCAGACCCCCCTCACTTTCTTCAAGCCGAACACCTCGGTGATCGGCCCGGGGGAGCCCATCGTGCACCCGGCCGAAACCGAGGACCTGCACTTCGAGGGCGAGTTGGCCGTGGTGATCGGACGGATCTGCCGCCGGGTGCCACCTGAGCGCGCAGCAGAGGTGATCTTCGGCTACACCGTCGCCAATGACGTGACCTGCCGTGATCTTCAGGCCAGTGACAACCAGTGGTCGCGGGCCAAGGGTTACGACAGCTTCTGCCCGCTCGGGCCGTGGATCGTCACCCATCTCTCGCTCGAGGAAGCCGGTTCATTGGAGCTCAGCACCACCCTGAACGGCGAAGAGCGGCAGCGGGCCTCGACCTCGCTCCTGGTGCATGGCGTGGCTGACCTGGTCAGTTACATCTCGTCCTTCACGACGCTGCTTCCCGGGGACGTGATCCTGACCGGCACCCCCGCCGGGGTCGGGCGGATGCTCCCCGGCGATCGGGTCAGCGTCACGATCGAGGCCATCGGGACGTTGACCAACCCTGTGCTGTCGGAGGACTGATGCCTCAGGTTGGAAAGCAGTCGTGGGTTTCGCGCCTCGCGACCGAACCTCCGCCCCCTGGAGTGGACTATTCGGAAATCCTGGACAGTCCAGAGCGAAGGGTCGCCAAGTCGATCGGCGGCATCCTGATCGGCGTTCTGGCCTTCTTCGTCACCGCCAACATCGTGACCCAGAGTCTGATCGCACTGTTCTGGGTGTTGGGTGGCCAGCAGGGAGACCTGGCAACAGCCAGCAAGGCCGCGGTTCGCTTCGAGACCCCGCAAGGAATGCTGGCGGTCCATCTCGGCTTGGCGACGTTGATCCCGATCAGCATGGCCATGCTGATCTACATCCATCGCCGGCATCCCGCCTGGTTGGTCTCGGTGCGGCCGTGGTTCCGCTGGCGCTTCCTGCTCGCCAGCATGCTGATCGCCACCTTGGTCCTGAGTCTCCTGCTGGCCGTCAAGGGGTTGGGGCAGTCCGTCGTGGTCCGGCCGCAGGACCAGTTCTTGACCTTCCTGCTGGTGATTCTGTTGACCTCACCCCTGCAGGCCGCCGCCGAAGAGTTCTTCTTTCGTGGCTACCTGCTGCAGGCCTCGAACAACCTGGTGCGGAGCCCTGGTTCGGGGTGGTCACCTCGGCGGCGATCTTCGCCCTGTTCCACGTCAGCCAGCAGAACCTGCCCCTGTTTCTGGATCGCTTTGCCTTCGGCGTCCTAGCCGGAGTTCTGGTCGTCCGTACCGGTGGTCTTGAGGCCGCGATCGGGGCACACGTCGTGAACAACGTGCTTGCGTTCGTCTCGGCGGGTCTGGTCACCTCGATCGCCGAGGTGAAAGCGATCCAGCAGGTGGGATGGTCGGAGGCCGCGTGGGATCTAGCCGGCTTTACGTTCTTTACCCTGGCCGCCTTGTGGTTGGGACGGCGGATGAACGTCGCCACCCACACACCGGGGCAGCGTCGGGCCGAGGACCTCGATCCGTGGGCTGCGTCCTGACCGGCGTGCCGAACACCCGGCTAACTAGGATGCTGCCGTGATCGGGGGTTCGTCGATGCCGCTGGAGGTCAGCGTCGAGATGACGCACGCCGCCGTCCAGGTCGCCGCCGCCGATGTGGGAATCGACGTCCTGCACATCAAAGGGCCTTCCCTGCACCCGAGCCTGAGTCGGCGGGACGCACGCGGCGAGACCACGCACCTCAGCGTGGACGCAGATGTATGGGTACGCCCACGGGACGTGGACAGGCTCGTGGCTGCGCTCGGACGAGCGGGTTGGGCGACCAAAGTGCGCTTCGAGGACGGGTCGGCGTTCGAGCATGCCTCCACCTTGGTACATCACTACCTGGGTCATCTGGATCTGCATCGCTGGTTTCCCGGGATCACGGTGCCGCCCGAGGAGGCCTTCGAGGCCCTGTGGGCGGAGCGGGACGTCATGACCTTGGGCGGCCAGCCGTGCCCGGTGCCTTCGGTCACTGGCCAGCGATTGGTCCTGCTGCTGCACTCGGTGCGTGGCCCGGGGTCGTCGGTGGATGTTCAGCGGGCCTGGCATGACGCCTCACCGGACGATCAGCGCGCCGTCGAGGCACTCTCAGTGAAGCTACGAGCGCAGATTGCCTTGGCGGCCAGTTTGGGCGACCTGAGCGATGACTCCTCCCCGGAGTCGGAGCTCTGGCGCGTGTTGACCATGCGGGATCGCTCGCTGTTGGACCTGTGGGTTGCCCGAGTGCGCGCAGCCCCAACCAGGCGGGAGTCACTCAGAGTGGCCATTCGGCAACTGGTTCCGAATCCTCGCCGGCTTGAGTTGGTGCTCGGTCGCCCGCCAACCGCGAAAGACTTGGCCCTGGCGTATGGCCGCCGCCTCCGTCTGGGCCTCCAGGAGGTGTGGAGCAAGCTCCGCGGGGCCAAGGGACGCCGATGAGCTACCGAGTGCCCGTCCGGCTCGGCTGGGTCAGGGCGGGGTTGGCCGACGACGCCGCAGCTGTACCTGATGCCGCTGCCCAACGGTGAACCGGTTCTGCTGCAGGGGTCGGCGGCGACCATCTGGATGGCTGCGGTGGACGGCGACCTGGACGAGATCTGGGCTGCGATGGACGACCGCCCGACTGAGCTCGAGCAGGCCAGGGACTTCCTGAACACGCTGCTCAAGCGAGGCCTGTTGGAGTTCACCGAGGAGGACCGATGATCGATCGACCGCTTCGTCTGCTGTTCGTGTGTTCGGCCAACATCTGCCGTTCGCCCTTCGCCGAAGTGCTGGCCCGACAGACCTTCGCCGGCCTCGACGTTGAGGTCTCCAGCGCGGGCGTCCGCGGCTTCGACGACCACGCGATGGACGCGGAGATGGCTCAGCAACTCCGGCTGCGTGGCACCGATCCAGGTCAGTTCTCCAGCCGGCTGTTGAGTCGCTCCGACGTGGAGTGGGCCGATGCGGTGCTGACCTTCGAGTTCCGCCAGCACATGAAAGTTCTGGACTCCCATCCGGACGCCCGGAATAAAGTCTTCGGCCTCGCGCAGTTCGCTCGGGCGGCCGAACTGGCCGGGCGGCCCAGCAGCAGCCAGAACCCGCTGGAGCGCATCCGCGCCGTCCTCCGCCCAGACAGCATGTCGGATGACATCGCTGACCCCTACCGCCGAGGACCGAAGCCAGCGGCCCTGTGCGCGCGGCAGATCGAACAACTTCTTGGCCGCATCGCCCCGGCGATCAGCCGCTCGGTTTGAGGCTGGGCGACCGCTTCCGCTAGAGTCGTCATCCGCTGGTTCGAGAGACCAGCAGTGGGGTATGGGGTAATTGGCAGCCCGCCGGATTCTGATTCCGTCAGTCTAGGTTCGAGTCCTAGTACCCCAGCGGAGACGATTCGCTGGAGCAGGAAGCGCTTTGGTAATCTTCCCCATGGTCACCAGTGACCAGCTAGGGCCCCGTTGTGTAGCGGCCTAGCACGCCGCCCTCTCAAGGCGGTAGCGCGGGTTCGAATCCCGTCGGGGCTACAGCGTGAGCCCCTTGTCAGAGGAAACTCCGACAGGGGGTTTCTTGCTTCCTTCGGGCGCCGAATCGGTTACGCAGCACGGTTGTCCCAGTCGGTGGCATGCCACGGCGATGTGCCAATGCGACAGCAACGAGGGGCGTTGTCGCCGGCGTCCGGGATGTGCGCTGTGTCGGCCTCGGTGTGGCGCTTGCGTAGACTCATTCGAAGCGCGCTTGTAGAACATCGAGGTGAGCCCATTGATTCGAACCATGCTGAAGAGCAAGATCCACCGAGCGACGATCACCGACTCCGACCTTCACTACGTCGGGTCGATCACGGTTGACCCCGATCTTCTCGATGCAGCCGACATTCAGGTCCACGAGCAGGTTGCTGTCGTGGACGTCGACAACGGCGCCCGGTTCGAGATCTACACGATCGCCGGCCAACGCGGCTCGGGCGAGATCAAGGTCAATGGGGCCGCCGCCCGACTGGTTCACACTGGGGACACTGTGATCCTGATCTCCTACGGGCTGTACGGCCCTGGCGAGCTCGCCGCTTACGAGCCGCGGGTGGTGCATGTCGATCGCACGAACCACATCGTGGCGGTCGACTCCGACGTGGCCTCCCTCAGCGACACGATCCAGGGGTGACCCTCTCCGCGAGCCACCGCGAACTGCGTCAGCGCACAGTCATGGCTGGTTGCTGAACATGCGTTGTGCGACTGGTCCCCAGAGCAGGTCGCGAGTGCGAAGCATGACTCGGCCGCCAAGCCCGAAGCCCACCACGTAGCGGGCTTTGGGACGAGGGTCCACCAAGGCTCGTTGAATGGTTTCGGCGACGGTGTCGGGCGTGACCTGACGGTCACGCATGGTGGCGGAGAACTGCTGCACGCGCCGGTACAGGGGCCGGTAGGGCGACGCGGAGTCGCCGATCCGTGATTGGGAGAGCTTGTCGGCGGTGGCGTTGAAGGCGGTGTCGACGGGGCCCGGCTCGATGATCGAGACCTGCACCCCGTGCGGGGCGAGTTCCAGGCGCAGCGCATCCCCCGAGGGCCTCGATCGCAGCCTTGGAGGAGGCATAAACGCCGTTGGCCGGGGTCGGCAGTTTCCCCGCAACCGAACTGAGCAGCACGATCCGGCCCGACCGCTGAGCGCGCATCACAGGTGCCACGGCCCGGATCATCCTCAGGACGCCGAACACGTTGACGTCGTAGAGGTGGCGCACCGCGTCATCAGGCACCTCCTCGATCGCTCCGAGAACTGCGTAGCCGGCGTTGTTGATCAGGGCGTCGATCCGGCCGTACCGCTCCATGAGGGCGACCAGTGCTGCGTCGACCGAGGCTTGGCGGGTCACGTCGAGGGGGAGTTTGAGGCCGGCGTCCAAATCGGCCAGATCATCGAGGTTCCGGGCAGTCGCCACCACCGCGTACCCCGCGTGGGCGAGGGTCTTCGCCGTGGTTCTCCCGATACCGGAAGAACATCCTGTGACCAGCACCACCGGACTCATCGGGACTCCATCGAGGCGTCGGAACGGCCACCTGCGGCAGCTGTAGCGCCACTGCTCACAGTAGCTCCGGCGCGGCCTTGTGGCATTGTCCCATGGGGCTGGCGTCAGGGTGGTGGGCCAACGGATTGTGGGCTGGACGCCTTCGCCGACGATCGCTGTGCTTCCCCGGAAGTTCTCACTCCGCGATCCACTGGCTTGGCCCGTGCCAACAAAGGCCGTAGGGTTGGCGAGGATTTCCATCTTGCGCAGACGGGGAAGGCCGAACCATTTTGGGTTGGGCTAGGCTGCGTAGTGACGGAGCCAAAGGGGGATTACATTGCTTCGCTTGCCATTATTCGTCCGCCGTTCAGCTTTGGTCATCTGGGATTTGACGGCCTGGGCTGTTGCCCTGGTTGCCTTCGCGCTGATGCGCTACGACCTGTCCTTGTCCGACGCCATGTGGGGCTGGGTGGTCGGTTACACGGTCACCGCCATGTCCCTCCAGGTGGTGGGAGGGTTCCTGTTCCACCTCTACTTGGGCCGCAGCCGCATCGGCAGCTTCGACGAGGCCAGCGCCTTGGGTGTCCTGGTTCTGATCGAGGCGATTATCCTAGCGGCACTATTCATGGCCCTGAATCCCGCCTTTTCGCGTGGGATCGCGGTCGGCCTTCCGATTCTGGCATTGGTTTTCATGGCAGCGGGGCGTTTCGTATTCCGCAACATTTTTCGCACTCACCGACGACGGCAGTCCGCCGAAGTCACTCCTGCCGTCATTTATGGAGCCGGGGACGCCGGGCACCAAGTTGCCAGGCTCCTCGAAACCAGCGACGACTCCCCCTACCGGGTGGTCGGGTTTATCGATGACGATCCCTACAAGCGCTTCCTTCGGGTGCGCGGTAGTCGAGTCTTGGGCACTGGTCGCGAGCTGGTTGAGTTGGCCCGCCGGCAGGGTGCCGATGCAGTCATTCTGGCCATCACCCACGCGAGTCCCAGGATGCTGCAGGACCTCCAGGTGCGGTGCACCGCTGCGGGGCTGAAGCTGCTCGTCGTTCCGCCGGTGCGCGAGCTGATCGGGGCCAAGTCAGCCTTGGTCAGCTGCGTGAGTTCGACGTGGTCGACCTGCTGGGACGCCGGGAGATCAACACCGATTTGTCGGGGATCTCGGGGGTCCTCACCGGCAAGACAGTCCTGGTCACGGGAGCGGGCGGTTCCATCGGTTCCGAGTTGGCGCGCCAAGTCTCCAAGTTGGGCCCGGCGAAGTTGATCCTGCTGGATCGGGACGAATCCGCGCTGCACGCCGTCCAACTCAGCCTCTACGGCAACGGGATGCTGGACACCGACGACATGGTGTTGTGTGACATCCGGGATCGGGAAGCACTCGGTCAGGTCTTTGCCCGGCACAAGCCGGAGGTGGTCTTCCATGCGGCCGCACTCAAGCATCTGCCGATGCTTGAGCAGTACCCCGACGAAGGGTGGAAGACGAACGTGCTCGGGACGCTGAACGTTCTGCAGTGCGCTCACGCCAGTGGGGCCCAGCGAGTGGTCAACATCTCGACCGACAAGGCTGCCGACGCCACGAGCGTGCTCGGCCAAACCAAGCGCCTGGCCGAGCGACTCACCGCCTGGTTCGCACGCGAACACGACGTCTCGTGGGTTTCGGTCCGCTTCGGCAACGTGCTTGGCTCTCGTGGCTCCGTGCTTTACACCTTCAAGGCTCAAATCGACCGCGGCGGGCCGGTGACCATCACCCACCCCGAGATCACGCGGTATTTCATGACGATTCCGGAGGCCTGTGAACTCGTCCTGCAGGCGGCCGCGATCGGAAAGCCCGGAGACGTGTTGGTTCTGGACATGGGCCACCCGGTGAAGATCCTTGACGTGGCGAGACGGTTGATCGATCAGGCCGGGGTGAACATCCCGATCAAGTACACGGGCCTGCGCGTCGGCGAGAAGCTGCACGAGGTGCTCCTCAGCGAAACTGAAGTAGCCTCGCCCAGCGCTCATCCTCTGATCACGCAGGTGGAGGTTCCCCTGCTGTCGCCGAACGACGTCATGTTCTCCGATCCCGACGAGGCGGCCTCCAGGGACCAGATCAGCGCCCCCCGGCGTGTCATGCCCTCCACGCCTGAACCTTCGCCGCCGACGGCCAAGTCCACGTCCACATCCGATTCGGCCTCAGCCAAGGCCGGTGCGTGAACTCTCGGATCCACCTCTCGCCGCCCGACGTCGGCCAGTTGGAGGAGGAGGCGGTGGTTCGCGCCGTCCGCTCCGGCTGGGTTGCCCCGCTGGGCCCCGAGGTCGACGCCTTCGAGGACGAGTTGGCACGCTTCTGCGGTCGCGGGCATGCCGTGGCACTCTCGTCGGGAACGGCGGCCCTTCATCTGGGTCTGCTCACCCTGGGGGTCAAGCCCGGGGATGCGGTTGTCACCGCGACGATGACGTTTGCTGCCACGGCCAACGCCATCGTCTACGCCGGTGCCGAGCCGATCTTCGTCGATTGCGATGAGAGCGGGAATCTCAATCCCGAACTCACCGAGCGGGCGCTCGCCGAACTCACCGCGGCTGGCCGGCGGGTCGGTGCCTTGGTGCCGGTGGACTTGCTCGGAAAGGTGGCTGATCACGAGGTCTTGGCCGAGATCGCCGCCCGCTACCAGGTTCCGGTGCTCTCCGATGCGGCCGAATCCCTCGGCGCCACGCGGGCCGGGCGACCTGCGGCAGCCTACGGTGTGGCGGCCGCGCTGTCTTTCAACGGCAACAAGGTGATGACCACGTCCGGGGGCGGCGCCCTGCTCACCGACGACGCGGAGTTCGCAGGGCGGGTTCGCTATCTCGCCACCCAGGCGCCAGCCGTTCGTCCATTACGAGCACACCGAGATCGGCTACAACTACCGGCTCTCCAACGTGCTGGCCGCCCTGGGCCGAGCCCAGTTGGAGCGCCTCCCGGGAATGATCGAACGCCGACGGAGCAACCGGCTGTTCTACGCCGAGCTGATCGCCGATGTGCGGGGGGTCTCGTTGTTCGCTGAGCCGTCGGGTCTCAGCGGCGGCCCGACCAGCGACAACTGGTGGCTCACGGCGATCTTGGTTGACCAGGCAGAGGCCGGCGTGTCCCGCGACCAGATCCGCGATGCCTTGGCTGCGCAGAACATCGAGGCCCGGCCACTGTGGAAACCGATGCACGCTCAGCCGGTCTTCGCAGGAGCCACCGCGATCCTCGACGGCACCAGCGACGGGCTTTTCGTCCGCGGGCTCTCGCTGCCGAGCGGTTCGGGACTGCGAGCCGAGGAGCGCGACCGGATCGCCGCCACGCTGACCGGAATCCTGGGATCGCCTCGCCGATGACCCGGAGCACTTACGACGCCGCGAAACGCGCGGTGGATCTGATCGCAGCCAGTGCCGCGCTCGTGGTCAGCCTGCCTCTGCAGCTCCTGATTGCGGTTCTGGTCTGGCGAGACGTCGGTCGCCCCATCCTGTTTCGGCAAGCTCGTCCGGGCAAAGATGGACAGGTGTTCAACTTGGTGAAGTTTCGGACGATGCACGCGCCGACGCCGACGCTGGTCAGCGACGACGACCGGCTGACCCCGCTGGGTCGGCTGCTCCGCGCCTATAGCCTGGACGAGTTGCCCAGTCTGTGGAACGTCATCACCGGCGAGATGTCGCTGGTTGGTCCGCGTCCGCTGCTGGTGCAGTACTTGAATCGCTACAACGCGCGACAGGCCCGGCGCCACGAGGTGCGTCCTGGCCTGACTGGGCTGGCCCAGATCTCAGGGCGGAATGGGCTGGACTGGCAGTCGCGCCTGGAACTCGATGTGATCTACGTCGACACCCGCTCCTGGGCACTGGATGTCAGAATCCTGTGGGGCACTGTAGGCAAGGTGCTCCGCCGTGAGGGGATCTCAGCCGAGGGTGAGGCAACCATGCCGATTTTTACCGGAAGCCAGGCAGAAGAGGTCGCTGATGAGGGCCGCTGATGGCGTCGTCGTCATCGGGGCCTCGGGGTTCGGCCGCGAAAGCCTCGACGTGCTCGAGGCGTTACGCGCGCACGGCTCCGGTCCACGCCTGCTCGGTGTGCTGGACGATGCTCCCTCCCAGGTCAACCGGGAGCGGCTCGCCGCGCGAGGAGTACCGCTCCTGGGGTCGGTGTCCGACTTCCTGGCCTCGGCTGAGGAACCAGTGGCTTTCGTGGTGGGGATCGGGTCCCCGGCGCTGCGCCGCGATCTCGCCGAGCGAATGATCGCTGCGGGGCATCGTCCGTTCACGGCCGTGCACCCGAGCGTTTCACTCGGCTCCCAGGTCACTCTGGGGGAGGGGTGCGTGCTCTGCGCCGGCGTGATCGTCTCCACCAATGTGCGGCTGGGCCGACAGGTGCACCTCAACCCGGGCGCCGTGATCGGGCACGACAGCGTTCTGGACGACTACGTCTCAGTCAATCCCGGGGCGATCATCTCCGGCGAGGTGCACCTCAGTCAGGGCACGCTGGTCGGGGCTGGGGCGATCGTGTTACAGCAACTCACGGTGGCGGCCAACGTGGTCGTCGGGGCCGGAGCCGTGGTGACCAAGGCGGTGCCCGCGGGCGTCGTGGTCAAGGGAGTGCCGGGTCGCTGGCCCGCGCAAGCCGACGAAGGGACGCACGGATGAGGCTGGATGAGGTACGGCTGGCCGTGGTCGGACTGGGCTACGTGGGCCTCCCCTTGGCGGTCGAGTTCGGGAAATCGCTCCCGGTGCTGGGCTTCGACATCAATCACGAGCGAGTCGCAGAACTCATTGCCGGCAGGGATCACACCCTGGAAGTCTCCGCCGAGGAACTGGCTGCGGCCGGGGGGTTGCAAGTCAGTGCTGATCCGGCCGACCTGGCATCGGCGAACGTGTACATCGTGACCACGCCGACCCCGATCGATCAGTTCAACCAGCCGGACCTCGGCCCGGTGCTCTCAGCGAGCCGCACTATCGCCGCCCACCTTAGCCCCGGTGACGTCGTCATCTACGAGTCGACCGTGTACCCTGGGGCCACGGAGGAACGTTGCGTTCCAGTGCTGGAGGAAGTCTCCGGCCTGACCTTCAACACCGACTTCTCCGTCGGCTACAGCCCGGAGCGGATCAACCCCGGTGACAAAGAACATCGGGTGAGCAACATCATCAAAGTGACCTCGGGGTCGACCCCCGAGACCGCGGATTTCGTCGATTCCCTCTACCGCCGGATTGTCACGGTCGGTACGCACAGGGCGCCATCGATCCGGGTCGCCGAGGCGGCGAAGGTGATCGAGAACACCCAGCGAGACCTCAACATCGCCCTGATGAACGAGCTGGCCAAGCTGTTCAACAAGCTGGACATCGACACTGAGGCAGTGTTGTTGGCTGCGGGGTCGAAATGGAACTTCCTCAACTTCCGTCCCGGGTTGGTGGGTGGCCACTGCATCGGCGTTGACCCCTACTATCTGACCCACAAAGCCCAGTCGGTGGGCTACCACCCCGAAATCATCCTGGCCGGCCGACGCCTGAACGACTCGATGGGCGTGTACGTAGCCTCCCAACTGGTGAAGCGGATGACCAGTGAGGGCATGCAGGTGCGCGGCTCCCGGGTACTCATCATGGGGTTGACCTTCAAGGAGAACACTCCCGACCTGCGCAATTCGCGAGTCGTGGACATTATCACCGAACTGCAGGAATACGGCATCCAGGTTGACGTCCATGACCCATGGGCCAACGTCGAGGAGGCTCGGCGGCACTATGCCGTGGAGTTGGTGGCCGAACCGGAGGTCGGCGCGTACGACGCGATCATCATCGCTGTGGCGCATCGGGAATTCCGGGCACTGGGGGAGGCCCGCATCCGGCAATGGGGCAATCCCGGTGGCCACGTGGTGTACGACACCAAATACGTCCTGGGGCGCGGGGCTGCCGATCTGCGGCTGTGATGGGTGGATAAGCTCAGTTCGCCCCCGATTGATGGAGATGGGATACGTATGAGGATCACTGTCGTCGGCACTGGCTACGTCGGGTTGGTGGCGGGCGCATGCTTCGCCGAGGTCGGCCACCAGGTCACCTGCGTTGATATCGATGAAGCCAAGCTGGAGTTGCTGCGCCGCGACATCCCACCGATCTTCGAGGCCGGGCTTCAGGAGGTGATGCAGCGAAATCGAGCCGCCGATCGAATCCGGTACAGCTCGGACTACGTGTCTGCCTACCAGGACGCCGAGGCGATCTTCATCGGCGTCGGGACGCCCGAACTCCCGGACGGCTCCGCGGACCTATCGCACATCGCCGGTGTGGCTCGGCAGATCGCCGAAAACATCACCAGCGAGTGCCTGATCGTGGTGAAGTCGACGGTCCCGGTGGGCACGAACGACAAGGTCGAGCAGTTCGTCCGGGACTTTCTGGCTCATGACGTCCGGGTCGAGGTGGCATCGAACCCGGAGTTCCTGGCCCAAGGCTCCGCCGTCCACGACACACTCCATGCCGCCCGGGTGGTCATCGGCACGGAGAGCCCGTGGGCAGAGGCACTGCTTCGCCGGATCTACGAGCCGTTCGGCCTGCCCATCGTGTCGGTCAGCCGTCGCTCGGCCGAGATGATCAAGTACGCCGCGAACGTCTTCCTGGCGCTGAAGATCTCCTACATGAACGACATCGCCAACTTGTGCGAGTTGGTGAATGCGGACGTGGCGGACGTGGCCAAGGCGATGAGCTACGACGATCGAATCGGAGCCCGGTTCCTGGGTGCGGGGGTGGGGTACGGCGGCTCCTGCTTCCCCAAGGACACCAAGGCACTCGACTGGCTCGCCCGCCAGCACGGCTACAACCTGCGCACCGTTCGGGCGGCCATCGATGTGAACCACGACCAGAAGACGATCCTGTTCCGGAAGGCCTCAAGTCGCCTGATCACGTTCAAAGGGCTGGACGTGGCCGTGCTCGGGCTGACCTTCAAGCCCGGCACGGACGACCTGAGGGAGGCCCCCTCACTCGACAACGTTCGCCTGCTCCTGGAGCAGGGTGCTGATCTGCGGGCGTACGACCCGGTGGGGGTGGCGAGCTTCAAACGCGTCCTTCCTGCCGGTGCCCAGGGCCGCGGGACGATCAGCTACCCCGAGGATGCCCGATCGGCTCTGCAGGGGGCGAACGTGTGCTTCATCTTCACCGAATGGCCCGAGGTGCGTCGGCTCACCCCGCATGACTTCAAGAGCCTGATGCGGACGCCGCTCGTCTACGACGGCCGGAATCTGTTCTCGCCTGATGACATGCGGGAAGCCGGCGTCGAGTACTACTCCGTTGGTCGGCCGTGAGCGGCGGCGATATGGCTCACGACTCCGGCGACCGCACCTACCTGGTCACGGGCGCTGCGGGCTTCATCGGCCACCATCTCTGCCTGGACTTGTTGACCAGCGGGTTCCGGGTGATCGGCGTCGACAACCTGAACGCCTACTATGACGTCGAGCTCAAGCACGCCAGGCTGCATCGTCTGGCTGGGAGCCCTCGGTTCGAGTTCCTGCGGGGCGATATTGCGGACGCGGAGTTCGTGGAGACGATGTTCAACGATCATCGACCAACACACGTGATCAACCTCGCTGCGCAGGCAGGCGTCCGTTACTCTCTGGAGAACCCCGGGGCGTACATTCAAAGCAACATCGTCGGGTTCTTCAACGTGCTGGAGGCCTGCCGACAACACCCGGTTCAGCACCTGATTTATGCCTCCTCGAGTTCGGTGTACGGGGGCAACGTGAAGGTTCCGTTCGAGGAGTCCGATCCGGTCGACCACCCGCTGTCGCTGTACGCGGCCACGAAGAAGGCCGACGAACTGATGGCCCACTGTTACAGCCACCTCTACGGGATCGCCGCCACGGGCGTCCGCTTCTTCACCGTGTACGGCCCGTGGGGTCGGCCCGACATGGCCTATTTCGCCTTCCTGGACCGCTTTTTCGCCGACGAACCGATCCGCGTCTTCAACAATGGGGACACCGACAACGACCTCTCGCGTGACTTCACCTACATCGACGATGTGACCCAAGCCATCGTGCGGCTCTGGACCATCCGCCGGGTGGCGAGACCTCGCATGTCGTCTACAACATCGGTAACAGTCATCCCGAGAAGCTGATGGTGTTCATCGCCACCCTGGAGCGTTGCTTGAGCAGGTCCTTGGGTGAGCCGGTTGCGTTCACGAAAACCTTTGAGGCCCTGAAACCCGGGGATGTGACGGCCACCTACGCCGCCAACGATCGGATCCAGGCCGCGATCGGGTTCCAGCCCTCGACACCCTTGGAGGAGGGTCTGCAGCGATTCACCGATTGGTACGTGGGCTTCAAGAGTCTCAGCGACGACGGACGACGTGGGGTGCCACGACAGTGACGGTCCGCCCGGCAGATGGGCAGGGTCGTTTGACGACGTGGTCAGCCCTTCTGCTGGGCATCCTTGCGACGATGATCAGCGGGTTTCTCTCGTGGGTTCCGGGCCCGTGGATGGACGAAGGCGCAACCCTGGTTTCTGCCCAGCGCTCGTGGCCCTCGTTGCTGATGCTGCTCGATCAGGTCGACGCGGTGCATGGGCTCTATTACGCGGTCATGCACCTGTGGTTCGAGCTCGTCGGAGCATCGCCGCTGACGCTCCGAGCTCCCTCAGCGATTGCGGTGGGTGTGGCGACCGGGCTCCTGGTGAGGCTGGGGCAGCGCCTGGTCGATCGGCGGGCCGGCATCCTGGCAGCACTGTCGTTCCTCCTCCTCCCCGCCGTTACCTGGATGGGCGGTGAAGGGCGCTCCGTCGCCATGGCCACGGCCGCCGCCACGCTGGTGATGACGCTCTTCATCGAGGCCGTCGAGCGTCAACGGACGGCGTGGTGGATCGGGTATGCGCTGAGTCTGCTGCTCAGCCTGACCGTTTCCCTTCTGACGGCCCTCCTGTTTGTGGTCTTGCCGCTGGCCTTGTTCGTGGGGCGGGCCAGCCGGCGTCAGTGGGTGGCTTTCGTCACGTCCTCTTTGGGGGCCGGGGTGGCGTCGGTTCCGTTGCTCCTGAAGGTCGTGTCGCAGCAACGGCAGGTCAGTTGGGTGGGCGAGCCCAGCATCAAGGGACTGCTCGCGTACCCGCGCGAGGTCTGGTTCCCCAACCCAGGATCCGACCTGTACGTCGTGCTGGCGTGGCTCGTGCTGCTGACCGGCGTGACCTGGTTCCTCCTCGCCGCTCGACGCGACGGCTGGAGGACCCCCTGCTCGCTGGGACGCAGGGGAGTCGTCGTGTTGCTCCTCGGGTGGCTCCTGCTGCCTCCACTACTGGTGACGGCGTGGGCCTTGATCGGGACCAACCTTTATGTGCCGAGATACCTGATGCCCAGTGCGCCGGGCCTGGCCCTGGTCATCGGGGTCGGGTTGAGCGCTGCTCGTCCGCGTTGGTTGGCCGTCATGGCCCTACTGACCCAGGTGGCCATCCTCACACCACCGTGGATTGACCAGCGGCATGAGACGGCCAAGGCGCCCACCAGTCTTGTCGCCGAAACCGTGTCGGTTCTGATCCGTCCCGGGGACGCTGTGCTGTTCGTCAACGGCGGCAAGCACGGCTGGACCAGAGTGGCCCGGTACGCCTACCCCGACGCGTTCGGCACTGCCTCGGATCTGACGCTGGGCGTCCCGGCCGACGAGTCGACGATGGTGGCCGAAACGACGGTGTTGCTGCGGGAGGTGCCTGAACGACTGGCTGGCGTCGATCGGGTCGTGGCGATCGTCGCGGACGAGCCGCATGAGCGGGGCCTCGCCGACCTGGCGGCGCTAGCCCAGTCCGGCTTCGTCAAGACCGATTCGGTGGCAGTCGATCAGTGGTCGATCGAGGTCTTCGAACGCTGATCAGGTCACCGACAGGCAGGTCAGCCTTCCCATAGCCTGACACGAAGATGCGTTGGTGAGTGGGCAGGTTCCAGCGTGGCCGCGCGTTGGCGGCCGGTAGTGGTTCGTAGGTCAGGCTGCGGCTCGGTGCTCTCGATATGGCTCCTGGTTGGTGAGGATGTGCCAGATTGCGGTGAGTAGGGAGTGTTGGATGGCGACCAGTGCTCGGTTGGGGCCTCTGCGGGCGGCGAGTTTGCGGTAGCGGTTCTGGAAGAAGGACTGGTTGGTGCGTGCGGCGGCCATTGCGGCGATGCCAAGGGCGCCCTTGAGGTGGGCGTTCCCGGGCCGTGCGTGACTGGGCCCGGAACGACCTGCGGATTCATGTTGCCCGGGGCAAACCCCCGCCCAGGATGCAAGATGTGCAGGGGTTTCGAAGGCGGTCATGTCGGCACCGGTTTCGGCAAGAATATTCTCAGCTCCCGTGCTGCTGATCCCGGGGATGCTTGCGAGGGAGGTCCCTGGCCCAGCCGAGGCCATGCTCGGCGAGGAGCGCCTCAGTCAAGCGGGTCAGCGTGGCGATGTGCTGGTTGAGTAGGTCGATGCGGTCCAGACCCATCCGGACCAACGCGCCATGATGGCTGGTGAAGTCACCCTCCAGCGCGACCCGGAGATCATCGGTTCTGTTCCGCAGCCGGCCACGGGCAAGGGTGGCCAGGGCCACCGGGCTGTGTTCACCGGCGACCAGCGCTTCGAGGAACTCCCGGCCCGACACGCCGAGGGTGCGGGTGGTGATCGAGGTGTATTTGATCCCGGTGGACTCGATCAGCTTCTCCAGCCGTTGGATCTCCCGCGTTCGTTGCGCCGTGAGCAGGGTGCGCTGTCGGGTCAGGTCCCGGAGTTTGCGGATGGGCCAGGGCGGAATGAACGACCCGCGGACCAACCCGTGCGCGGCGAGTTCGGTGAGCCACTGAGCGTCAGATATGTCGGTCTTTCGGCCGGGCAGATTCTTGGCGTGCCGGGCGTTGACCAACATCAGATCCAGCCGGTCTTCCAGGCCGTAGTAGAACGGCTTCCAGTAATCACCGGTCGCTTCCATCACCACCAGCGTGACGTGCTCGGCGACCAGGTGATCACCCAGCGCGGTGATATCGCGACGCATCGCGCCGTGGACGCTGAGTTGTTTGCGGTAGGTCCCCGCCCGGGCCCCAGGTGTGCGGACACAGACCTTGGCGTCGCGCTTGGAGATGTCCATCCCGGCGCAACGTTCGTGGACGACTTCCATCGGTTGGCTCCTTCGTTCATCGTGGTGGAGGAGCGGTGGCCGTAACAGGCAGGACTGGGCAACTGGTGGAGTCTGACACTCGTGCTCGATGGCAACATTTCACGAATCCCTGTAATGGTCCCGCCCGACCAGGCTCACATTCGGGCTCGACGGCTCCAAGGCAACAACGGCCGTGGTGTCACGGCCCCCGCTCCACTCCCATAATCGGTCCCTCGTCCCCGCCCGCCAACAGCGAGGCTGCCTGGGAGCATCTTCCCCCAGGTCACGAAAGCGCGCCTCGGCGCGCGGGGATGCTCACAGCATGATGGTGCGTTCTCGCAGCGAACCGACCACCTGGCCGCACCTGTTGGCGGCGATCCAGACCCACGAGGCCCGGCCCTGCCGAGTGATGAGCGTGGGGAGCCGGAGCACCAAGAGGATCCAGGAACGCAGTCCGGCAAGGCGTGGCGGTCGCGGCTTGCCCGCCTCCACCAACAGGCGAACAATCCGGGGCCGGTTACTTCCGTAGGCGAAGCCTTGGCGCCACAGGGCGCGAGCGGTGTCGCGATAGCGGTAGTGGACGACGGCGTCCGGGATGCCAACGATCGGGATTCCCGCGAGCCAGCAACGCAACGACAGCTCGTGATCCTCCCCGGCCCGGTAGTCCTCCCGCATGCCACCGAGGTCCTCCCAGGTGGCGCGCCGGATCCCCCATCCCGCGCCCCGGATGCAGGGGAAGATGCCGAAGAACGTGCCCACCGGGGCTTCGATGGAGCGGCCACGAGAGTCGGCCAGCCACCGGGGGTTCAGCAGGTCGAGCTCGTGTGGTCCGGTGACGACCTGATGCCGACCCAGCCCGTCCGCAATGGCTGCGATCCAGCCGGGGGCGACGATGTCATCGGCATCGCAGAAGGCAAGGTACGTGCCCGCCGAGGCCCGAACTCCCACGTTCCGTCCGTAGCTCTGACCTGCCTTCTCGAAGGCGCCGACCAGCCTTACTCGCTGGTCGCGTTGCGCATAAGCCGCGACCAGGGCAGCGGTGCCGTCTGTCGAGCCGTTGTCCACGACCACGATCTCCCACGCGCCATCCCAGTCTTGGGCCAGGAGGGCATCGAGCTGGGCGCCCAGGGCCTTCTCCTCGTTGTGCGCGCACACGATGACGGACAGGTCCATGGCCTAGCTCTCCGGCCGATCGACGGCGATCCTGAGCAGCGATTCGAACTGGTCGGTCAGGGTCACGGGATCAACGTCCTGGCGTCGGCTGTGCAGCCGGGCGGCGTCCGCGAGTCGCTGGTAGTGCTCGGCGTCGTCCCAGAGTCGTCGCAGCGCCGCAACCCAGTCGTCGATCGAGTCGAGTTCGACGCACACCCCGCCGTCCCCGATGGCTTCCACCAGTGCCGGGGTGTTGCCGACGATCACGGGGATGCCACTGGACTGAGCCTCCAGGATCACCCGGGGACGGTTGTCGACCCGGTAGGGCACCAGGAGCACCCGGGCGTCGCCGTAGAGCCCCGGGCCCGGGGCCGTCACTCGCCTCAGTTCCAGGTTGGGTAGCCGCGCGACGTGAGCGTTGACGTCGCGAAGCACGTCGTCGGGCAAGGGCCAGGACTCCTGGACCACAAAAGGGATGTCCGGGAGTCGCTCGGCGACCTTCCAGATGATGTCACCACCCCGACTGGGGATCGGGTTGATGGCCAGCGCGGTGCGTCGGGACGAGTCGGTGAGCGTGACCGAGGTGTCGACGACTGAGGGAATGAACGCGCAGTCGTGCCCCTTGGCCCGTAGCTGGTGAGCCAGTGAGGCGGCGTTGGCCAGCAGAACCTGCGGCCGGGCCCCGGCGTCAAGGTGCTTCAGACTGTCGTCCTCGCGGACGTAGAGCACGGTCGGGATGCCGCGGGCGGCGCAGGTGGCATGGATGCGGCGCCAAGCCCAGCGTTCGACACTGTTCACCACGATCACATCGGGTCTGAAGTCGTCGATGGCCGCGGGCAGGATGTTCTGTGGCAGCGCCGACGTCCAGTGGGGGAGGCCCTCGATGGTCGTCCGCACGATGCGGTTGGTGATCCTGTCCCGAAGTCGGGCGACCGGCGCGTGCCCGGGCCGGCCCTCAAGCCGAACCGACAGATCAGAGAGAAGTTCATAGGCACGCCGAGTCAGCCTGGCCGGCCGCCTGTCGGCGACGACAAAGCGGAGGGCGTGCCCGCGTCGGACGAGCATCGTCGCCAGTTCACGCTGACTGCGGGGGGATCCGCCGCCAGTGGCTTCGGAGACGAACAGGATGCGCACGGCTCACCACCACCAGACTCGGTAGCGATACGCGCCCCGAAATCGGCCCAATTGTTGGCCAAGCCGTCGCAGCCAGGCACCGCGTCGGCCCAGGGGTTTGGCGAAGGGCAACCGTGAGGCCAGCCACCACAGTTCGCGCAGCGGGGCAGTGAAGGGTCGGCGGGGCATGCCCTGAGCCGCGAACTTGCGGTACAGGTGCGCTTCCGCGGCCCCGTAGGCCAAGGACTGGCGGAAGAGCGCGGGCAGTGATGGCCTGATCCGGTAGTGAACGATTCCTTCGGGGACTGGGTGCAGCGTCGCACCGGAGAGTTGTGCTCGCCAACAAAATTCCACATCCGGGCCGCCGAACTCGAATTCGTCGTCGAAGCCTCCGAGTCGGTCGTAGAGCGCGCGGGTGAAGCCCAGATTTGCACCATGCCCGGTCGGGAGGAAGCCCATCACGACCTCGGTGAACGCACGGTCAGATCCCCTCCAGTCCCGGAGCGGGGTTGGATTCAACAGCAGGTAGTCGATCGGTCCGGCGATCAGTTCTTCGCCCTGGTCAAAGGCAGCTGCCATGGCGACCAGCCAGCCCCCATCGACCCGGTCGTCGCTGTCACACAGGAGAAGGCAGTCGTAGTTTGACTCCTCGATCCCTCTATTGCGGGCGTAGTTGCTGCCCGCCCGAGCGGAGGCGTCGACGACGCGCAGCGGGAGCTGATCCGCAAAGCCAGCCGCAACCTCGACCGTTTCGTCCGTGGACCCGTTGTCGGCCACGAGGACTTCGAACTCGCCTGATGGCCGGGTCGCAGCCGCTAAGGCTTCAAGCTGTTCGGCAAGGGTGCGCGCACCGTTACGCACCGGGATGACAACACTCAGTCCAGGGATGTGGACCACCTCCCGGGCACTGGGAATACCTGGGTGAGATTCCACGTCAGGGCTGTCGGCAGTCTAACCGACATGGCCGTCCGCCACGGCGGAACGGAGTCTCGCGCGGGAGTCTCGCCACACCGTCATCGCGCTCGGATCTGGGGCGCCACCGGTGCTGCGGCTGACCCCGCCGTGGTGATAAACGACGCCGCCCACGGTCATTCCGGGAAGTCCGCTAACCAGATTGGCAGTCGGCTCGACGAACGTGACCTCATCCGCCGGCAGCCGCCTGGTCATCATCTCCCCGGTATCCCACGCGTTCTCGCCCCAGTTGGCTGCAGCGCCCGACAAACCAGGTGGGACGAGGGTCTGAAAAGAAAGTCGCCGCTGTACGAACGCGGCTGTACTGACGGCGGAAAATACGGGATGAACAAAGTCGCGGCTGGCCCGCAGGCCGGCAAGGATCGCCCGACCCTCCGCGACGGGTCGCACCGCAGGCTCCAGCCAGCCGGGGACCAATGGCAGCGCATCCGAATCGAGGGTGACCGCGACTTTCGTTCGGACGCGGCACAGCGCCAGGTCGAGCGCCACGCCGTGGCCGGCGTTCGACCGCAGGAACAGCTTGTCGATCCCAGTGCGGGCCCTCAGCATCTCCCTGCTCCCGTCGGTGGAGCCGTTGTCGACGACCAGGACGCGGACGCCACTGGGGGTCAGCTCAGCGACGGAGTCGATGACATCGGAGGTGACCTCACAGGTGTTCCAGTTGACGATGACGATGGTCACGCCGTCGCGCAGCCCACCGCTTCGAGCCAATGCCACACGGCGTTCCGCCTTGACCCGGATGTTCCAAGGCCGACGAGCCGCGATGTCGTCGAGCACCGTCCGTTCCCAGGCGGGCAGGTGCGCTGCGTCGGGTCGCAACGACGCTGCGAGCTGGGTCACTCCATGCAGTGGGCCACGGAGCATGCCGCGCAGTCGCTGGTTGAGTCCCGTCATGACAAGGATGCTAGCCGCGTCTCGCGGAGAGACATCCCCAACGTCCGAGGAGACGAAGGGCGGACTCTTCGTGGATCGTCGTGGTAGGGATGGCGTATGCGATTCCACTGGTACTGGCCGTTTGCCCGGCCGGAGGAGCTCGACTGGGCAACCGCGACCGCTCGCTCAGGTGAGTCGATCGTGGTGCAGGTGGTCGACCGACCTCAGGCACCCGAGGCCGGCGAGTTCGGCGCGGTGACCGTGGTCCGCGACCTTCCGGACGTGGATCGTGGGGTCTCCCCACTGACCTGGGTGCCGTCCCGTGCGGCCACGTACCTGCGGCGGGTGACCGCGCGCCAGCGGATGTGGCGATCCCGGCGCTTCGACCTTGTCCACCTGCACTATCTCAATCGCTTCACCGACGGCCTATCGCGGCTCCCGAACCCACTCGTGCTCAGTGTCCACGACGTGACTCCGCACACCCTCAGGTTGGGCGGGCGCGTCGAACACGCCATGCTGCATCAGACCTATCGGCGCGGCGATGCGTTGATCGTGCATCACCAAGCGCTCCGGGACCGTCTGGTGGCCGAGTTCGGGATTGACGCCGCCCGGGTGCACGTGGTGCATCACCAGGTGTTCACCGCCCCGGAGGTCGGGGCACCCCCGTCGGACCGGCCGCCCATGATTCTGTTCTTCGGGGCGCTGCGAGCCAACAAGGGACTCGCGGTGCTGCTCGAGGCGATGCGCGAGCTGGCCACCCAGGACGTGCGGCTGGTGATCGCGGGCCGAGGGGACTCCGATCAGGAGGCGTTGGCTCGCGCGGCCGCGGACGCTGATCCCCGGATCAGCGCCGAGATCGGTTTCGTGCCGCTGGAGCGTAAGTGGGAGTTGTTCACCGAGGCGTCCCTGGCAGTCCTTCCCTACGTGTCGTTCGCTTCCCAACGCGGCGTGCTGCACGATGCGTACGGGCACGGTAGACCGGTCGTGGTCAGCGACGTCGGGGCGCTCGGAGAGTCGGTGCGCGCCGATGGGACCGGATTGGTGGCCTTGCCGGGTGATCCGCACTCCTTGGCCGAGCAGATCACAACGGCCTTAGCTCCTCAGAGTTGGAGGAGCTTTTCCCTCGGCGCCCAAGCGGTGCGTCGGGAGAGGACTCCGCAGCGTACTGGGCAGCGGCTCAGAGAGGTCTATGACATCGTCCTCGGGGGCTGTAGGGCCGGAGGCTCTCGGCGAAAATTGGTCAGGCGCCGCCGGCAATGGACAGGGCCTCACGGTAGAAAGCGCTGGTCGCCAGGAGTTCACCGGGCGTACCCATGGCCGTGGCGCCGCCGTGTTCAAGCACCAGAATGCGGTCGCACAGATCGAGAGTCGACATCCGGTGGGCAATGATGATGGTGGTCACCAACCCGTGCGACTGGGCGAGCGTGTCACGGATCAGCGCTTCGCTCTTGCCGTCCAGGGCGGACGTGGGCTCGTCCAAGATGAGGACCGATGGCTTTCCGACAAGTGCACGAGCTATCGAGAGCCGTTGCCGTTGCCCTCCTGACAGCTGGGTGCCCCGCTCACCCAGGTGGGTGTCGAACCCGTGCGGCAAGCCGGCGACATCATCGAGCACGTTCGCTTCCCGGCAGGCTCGCACCAGCTCGTCCTGGTCGATCCCTTCACGGAAGAAGCGGATGTTCTCCGCCGCCGTCCCCGTGATCAGCAACGGATCCTGCGGTACGAAGGCCACCTGAGAGGTGAACCAACGCCGGTCGACGTGACGCAGATCGACGCCATGGACACGCACCGCCCCAACGGTGGGTTCGCGAAGACCCAAGAGCAGCTGAGCCAGAGTCGACTTGCCCGCCCCCGACGGCCCGATCACTCCGATCGTCTCGCCTTCTTCGATGCTGAAGTCCAGACCCTGGAGAGCTGGGCGGTCATTCGAGTAGGCGTAGGAGACTCCGTCCAGCTGGATAGGCGTGGCGGAGAGGGGAGTGGCCTCGCCCCGTGGTGCTGCGTTCGAAGCGTAGTGAGCAACCGTTTCGTCGACTCGCTCGAGCGAGGGAAAGGACGAAGCAAGGGTCCCCGAAACGGCCATCAGTTGCTGGCCGTAGGTCAACGATCTGAGCATCAGAAGCATCAGGGATCCGGTCGCCGCGAGACTACTGACGCCGAACACACGCAACGCGCTGACGCCCCCGACGACCGCCGCATAGGCAAGAAATGTGTAGAGCGGGGACAGCGAACCGTGGAGGCTCAGCAGGCGACGAAGGGTCTGGGTGGCCCGGTCGATGACGAGATCCACTTGCCGCTCGAACTGCCGCTCCACGCCAAACGTCTGCATTTCCTGGCCCAAGGCACTCAACTCAGCCACGGTGTTGGCCAAGGCCAGGTCGGCTTGGGCCGAGATCGCTGCTTGCTTGCGGACCAGCGTGCGGATGGGAGTGAGCACAGCCCCCAAGATGCCCAGCGCGGCCAGCACCACAACGGTGGCCACAGGGTCGACAGCGACACCGGCGGCCATGAACGCAACCAGACTCAAGGAGGCGGTGATCGCCTGCGTCAACGCGTTCATGGCCGTGTTGATGCGGCCGACGAACGAGGTGAGGAGTTCCTGGAGGCCACCGGCCGCTTCGGCTTGCTGAACGCTCCAGCTTGACCGCAGATAGGCATGGGCCAGTCGGCGGCGTTGTTCCGTTCTGACGAACGCGCCGAGGGTTGTGGAGATGGTGACCGTGGCCAGGCTTAGGCCCAGGCGTGCCGCTACCGACAGACCGGACAGCACCAGGGCGACCGTTACCGGCATACTCACCCCCAGGATGGGCCCGATCGTCTCCCGACCGGCTGCCAGCGCCAGCACCGTTGCGGTGACCACGACCAGAAAGCCCGCCTCCAGCATGGCGCCGCCGAAGGACACCACGCCGAGCAGCACCATGCGCCACCGGTATTGGCTGGCGAGCCGCCAGAGAACCACCCAGCCATTCGGTCCGCGGCTCACTGAACGTCTGCTCTTCGGCATGGCCTACTTCTTTCGAATCGACTGGGTGAGCATCGCGTAGGTAGCCAGCGACGTCTCGGCAACGACCCGTTGGTCGAAGTGCTCCAAGGCTCTAGCTCTGGCCGCGGAGGCGAGTCGACCTCTCAGGTCTGCATCGGTGATCAGTCGTTCGACCGCGGTCGCCAACGAGGTGCCGTCCCTCGCGGGAACGAGCAGGAGGTGGACGCCGTCATCGCCGATCTCCCGACAGCCCCGGATGTCGGTCAGCACCATCGGCACCCCGCAGGCAGCTGCCTCCATGGACGCGCGGGAGAACCCTTCGCGGTAGGAAGCCAGGACGAACACGTCCATGGCTGCGTAGATCGCCGGCATGTCCGTCCGCTCGCCGATGAAACGGACGTCGCCCTGGTGCGGGACGTGGGTAGCCGTGTCCGTGTCGTCCTCGGGCCCCACCCAGATGAAGGTGGCCTTCCCGGCGAGCCGGTGCGCGGCCTCGGCGAACTCGGCAAGCCCTTTCTCACGCACCCGACGCCCGACTGTCCCGACCAGCAGCTCACCGTCGGCGATCCCCAACTCCGCTCTGACGGCAGTTCGCCCAGCTGGATCGGGTCGGAGTCGGGTCAGGTCGACCCCATTTCCGACGACGCGCCAGCGCCCGCGTTTCAGGAACCGGCGCATTGTCTTGGCGTCCTCGGCGTTCTGAAACAACTCGACGTGGGAGAAGCGTGCGGCCAAGCCTTCCAGGGCGTAGACGAAGACACGCTTGGGGAGGGAGTCCTCCGGTCCCGCCCACAGGCCATGACAGGTGTTGACCACCACGGGAACGCCGGCCAGGCGTCCCACGATCCGACCGATCACCCCCGTCTTGGGGTTGTGGGTGTGCAGCACATCCAGCTGCAGCCGGCGGATCAGCCGGTAGAGCTCGACGGTCGCCTTGAGGTCGCTCAAGGGATCCCAATCGCGAGTGAGTGCGGTCAGCGGGACGTGCTGAACCCCAAGATCTTCGACCCGCTGAACGTAGGGTCCGGGCGCGCTGATGCCGAAGACGGTGTGCCCGTTCTCCACATCGACAGCGAGTTCGGTCCCCAAGAGCAGCGCCAGGCTCATGTCGACGGTGGTCAGGTGTGCGATCCGCAGCGGGCGGTCCTCTGCTTGAGTCGAACGCCTCGCGGCCATGCTGTCCCCCCGGGTGCTCGCCAGCGGGGCTGGCTGCTGGAATCACGTCGGCCCCGAGGAATGCTACTTCGCCAGCGTTCGCACCAGCATCCGTCTTAACCGTTCGGTTACCGCGGGCAGCGACGTTGTAGGGTTTCGCCACGCGCAATGTGCTCGTGCGAAGGGTTGCCGAGCACCCACTTCCCGGGGTGAATCCGGGCCCGGTTCGGTCCCCAGAGAGCTGACTCTTCGTCCGCCGGTCGGCGGATTCTCTCGGGCCGCCGCGCGCTCTGGGTAGACCGGATCAGCCCGCGGGAGGGTTCGGGTTACCATAGACGGGGGGCCGCGCGCAGTTGCGGTCGACATGAACAGTGCTTGTAACGCGCACGGAGGATGAATGTTCCGATCAATCAACGACAGATCAGTCGTGCTGTCGAGCGGGATGGCATCCGCGTGAACGGCTATATGAAGGCGTTCGTCCGCTATTGGTATGTGATCCTGGTGGCCACCGTCGCCGGGGCTGGGGTGACGTGGGCGGTCACTCCTGAGAACTTGGCAGCTCAGCCACAACCGGTCGCTTCCTACACGGCCACGGCGACCCTCTTGGTCGGCTACCCGGTTCAGGACCCGACCGAGACCCCCGCCGAGCCCATGTCAATGGCGCGGGTCGAGCTATTCGTCACCAGTGGGGACGTGCCCAAGAACGCGGCCAAGGTACTCGGCTCCACCGAGGCGCCCGCCGTGCTCGCAGCGAAAATGACGGTCAATGGAGATTCCGAGGCCGACGCCCTCACGATCAGCAACACCGACGGCGACGCTGCAACCGCTGAGTTGCGTGCCAACACCTTTGCTGACGAGGCCGTGAAGTACTTCAAGAAGAATCAGAGCAGAAGCACACCAAGGTTGACGGTGCTACAGCGCGCAACGGCAATCCCGAACATGGCGGGCAACGCCGTGGTGCTGCCGCCGAGCCGCGCCCTGCGGGCGGCCATGGGTGGCATTCTTGGGCTGCTGCTCGGGTTCTCTCTGGCCTTGCTCCTGGCTAACTTGGATTCACGACTGCGGACCCGCGAAGAGGTGTACGCCGCGATGCGAACCCCCGTCGTGGCCGAGGTTCCCAAGCTCAAGCGCGTCGCACGTAAGCGCCGGGAGATCACCGTCCTCACCGCTCCGCTCAGCCCCTACTCGGATTCCTATCGTGGTGTGCGTTCAGCGATCCTGCACATGCCCAGCGGGGTGATTTCCGGCGATTGGACGCCCAAGCGATCGGTGCAGGACGCCACGGTGGAGGTGCCGACCACGCGGGCCGTGTTGATCACCTCGGGTCACGCTTCCGACGGGAAGACCACCTCCGTGGCCAACTTGGCGGCGAGTTTCGCCGAAACAGGGCTGACCGTGCTCGTCTTGGACGCTGACGTGCGCAAGCCGGACATGCACCTGATGTTCGACGTTCCGCAGGGCTCGGGCCTTTCGGACTTCGTCGAAAGCCGCGGCCAGGCCTCGATCGCCAGCCTGATCCGGCCGACCAAGGTCCCGGGGGTGAGCATGATCACGGCCGGCAGCACGCTGGAACATCCCGAGACTCTGCCCGCCCGTCTCGGGCCGATCATCGAGCAGGCTCGGGGGTTGGCCGACATTGTTCTGGTTGACGCCGCACCGATCCTTGCCGCCAATGACGTCTTCGACCTGCTCCCCTTGGTCGACACCGTGCTGCTTGTGGTCCGCAGCGGGCGGCTGAGCGAAGCGTCCGGGGCAAGGATCGCCGAACTTCTCGGGCGCTTCCAGGTGTCGGTGACGGGCATCATGCTGATCGCGCCTCCCCGCCGCCGCAACGAGGGCAGGGGCTACGGCTACGGCTACGGCTACGGCGAAGCCAAGGACAAGAGCGAGGCCGCTCGCTTCGGCAAGGGCCGCGGACCGGCTCGGGTGCGCAGCGAGATGGTCGTCCCGACCTCGCCTCGCACAGAGGCTGCGGCTCCTCCAGCAGCCGCGGCACCGGTAGAACCGCCAGCTGAGCCCTTCCTCACCGAAGGCCTTGAAGAGCCCAGCTCTCGGGTCAGCGAGAAGCAGCAGGCCTGAGCCATGACGTTCCAACAGGCGGGCGTCAAGGCCGTCGCGGCCGTGGGCCTGTTGGCAATCCTCGGTTACATCGGGTTCCTCGCATGGGCGGCCTATTACGAGTCCTACAACGTGTGGGGTTCGCTGCTGGTCATTCCGATCGTGCTTGCGCTGAACCTTCCGTTCGTTCTGGCCGTGGCCAGGAAGCAGCCGGATCGGGTCGTCGCCTGGTTGATCGGAATCAGTTTTGGGCTGCGAGTCCTGGGGTCTCTCGCCCGCTACTACGTGACGTTCGTGGTGTACGGAGGTTCCGGAGACGCCAACGCGTACAACTCGTTCGCTGCATCCATGTACGAGCTGTGGCGACGCGGCATCTTCGTCGGGGCGCCAGAAGCTGAAGTCGGGTCAGGGACGGCATTCCTGAAAATGGTCACAACGGCGGTCTACACCGTGATCGGGCCGGCGCCCATGGCAGGGTTCATTGCTTTTTCGGTGTTCGCTTACGGGGGGACTTACCTGATCTTTCGGGCTTTCCAACTGGCCGTGCCCTTCGCGGACCTTCGACGCTACGCCTACTTGATCTTTCTCCTGCCCTCGATCCTGTACTGGCCCTCGAGCATCGGCAAGGAAGCGTGGCTGATGTTGTTCGTCGGCCTCTTCGCCTACGGGGCGGCCAAGATCTGGTGTGGGCATCAGGGAGGAGCGATCCCGTTGCTGATCGGGCTGCTGGGGATCACCTCGGTTCGCCCACACTTGGCCGTGCTTTTGGTTTTCGCCTCCGTGGTCGGCCAGGCACTTCGGCCGCTGAAGAACCCGTTGGGGATCTTCGGAAAGGTCTTCGGCCTTCTCATCCTCGCAGGAGCCGGCGCCCTGGTGTGGGGTCAGACTGTCGATCTTCTTGGCGGTACCGAGACGGTCGGCGACGACGTCAGTGGCACCCTGGCCAACCTGAGCGAGCGCACGGGGCAGGGAGGTTCAACCTTCACACCGGTACCCATCTCGTCTCCCTTTGGGATCCCGACCGCCATTGCCACGGTCTTGTTCCGTCCGTTCGTCTGGGAGGCGAACAACCCGCAGTTGCTCTTGGCGGCCGGGGAGTCGCTGGTTCTCCTGGTTCTCCTGGCGCTGTCCTGGAAACGCTTCCGCCAGTTTCCCAAGTACTGGCGGACTTCTCCGTTCATGGTGTTCTCGATCACCTACGTGCTGGGCTTCATCGTCGCCTTCTCCAGTTTCAGCAACTTCGGCATCCTCGTCCGGCAACGTGTGTTGATGCTCCCGTTCTTCCTGGTGCTGCTGGCCCTGCCGAAACCGGTGCAGCCGTCGGTCTACGCTCAGCAGGAGAAAGTGTTCGCTCGTGCCCGCGATTGAACCGGGCGGCCGCGTGCGGGTCAGCGTGAAGCGAGCCCTCGCTCGACTGCCGGAGGTTTCGGGCTCCCGGGGCGCGACCCTCCTGATCTACCACCGTGTCGGCGGAGGGACCCTCGATGAGTTGGATCTTGGCAGCGCGGACTTCGTTCGTCAGTTGGACCTGCTTGCCGCTCACGACGTGGTCTCTTTGGACGAGGCGCTGAATCGTCTGGACGCCGGTGACGAACGCCCAACGATCGTTCTGACCTTCGACGACGGGTTCTCCGACGTCTTCCAGAACGCCTGGCCACACCTGCTGGAACGGGGCCTCCCGTTCATCATCTACCTGGCGTCCGGGTACGTCGGTCGGACGATGGTGTGGGAGGGCTCCACAGCACGCGGTACCGCCGGTTCAGGGCTGAGCTGGGATCAGTTGGCGGAACTACTCGCCTCGGGACTGGCCACGATCGGCAACCACACTCACACCCATCTGCGGCCAGAAGTGCTCGGGGTCGGCGATGTGGACGACTGCAGTGACGCCATCGAGCAGGCCCTAGGGGTGCGGCCCGCGCATTTCACCTACCCCTGGGGAGTCCCGGTGCCGGGGATCGAGGCGGAGCTTCGCTCCCGCTTTCGGAGCGCCTCGACCGGCGACCTGGGTCGAAATCTGGCTGATGCAGACCGCTGGCGCCTTCGCCGTGTGCCGGTCAGGCGGACGGATCCACTCGCCTTCTTCGAAGCCAAGCTGACCGGCAACCTCCGGGCCGAACACGCCTATGCGCGGCTCGTGTCCACAGCCAAGGTGGCCCGACGGGTCATGCCGAAAGTCGGCCGCGCTCGCTGACCAGGGCCTGGTAGCGGTCCTGCTGCACGGTCATCGCGTTCCGGATGTCGAACCGGGCACTGCTCTGTTTGGCCGCCGCTCCCATCCGGGCACGTTCCGGGCCATCCGCGGCCATCGCGAGCAGGCCGGTGGCCAGAGCGGCCGCGTCGTGGCGGGGGACCAACAGCCCGGAAACCCCCTCTGTGACAGCTTCACCCATGCCACCGACGCGCGTGGCAACGACCGGGAGCGAAGCGGCCATCGCCTCCATCACCGCCACCGGCAGGCCCTCATGCTCGGAGCCGAGGCAGAAGAAGTCCGCGGCGGTGAGTAGTTCGGCCACGTCCGCCCGATAGCCCAGCAGGCGGAAGCGGTCGCCCAGCCCCAGCTCTGCGTGCAACGCGACACTTCCCGCTCCAGTGGACCCTGACCGACCGCCCAGAAGACCAGTTCCGGGTTGGCGTCGAGCGCCTGGCGCGCAGCTCGCAGCAGGTTCGGATAGTCCTTCTGCCGCCGATAGTTCCCCACGGTGATGCCGACCACGGCATTCGGGGGGACCTCGAGCTCAGCCCGCAGCCGCTCCCGGGTCGCCGAGGGCGGAGCCTCCTCAGTGACAATGCCGTGGATCAACACTCGGCACCGGCGCGTCGTGAGGGCCACATGGATTCGCGCACCTCGCGGGAGACCGCCCAGCGCTGGGCGTCCAGGGGCGCGGTGAGGGCATTCAACCAGCGCGTGAGCCGACCGAAGCGCGGCCACATGTTGTGCTCGGTGGAGACCATGATCGGCCGCTCAGAGCGAGGGATGGTGAGAGCAAGCAGCCTCGCGACTCCGGCGAGAAGGGGCGAGTGAGCGTGCACCAGATCCGCCCGGCGCATCAACCGACGCATTCTGATCGGCCAGACGTACTGCCCCCAACGCCCGGCGCCGATCAGTGTGCAGCAGACACCTTGGGCCTCCAGTCGTGGCACGAGACGGGTCTTGTCCGGACGCACAAAGGCGGTGCTGAAGCGGAAACGTTGGTGATCGGCCACGCGCGCAGAGGAGACCAGCAGTTGTTCGGCACCGCCGGGCCCCAGGCCCTTGATCAGCCACAGAATCCGGATCGGTGCAGTGTCCACCCGGACGAGTCTGCCTCATCCTGGCGCGTCCTGGGGCGCGCCCCCCTGCCCTTGGCGGGTTGACGTGGGCATGATGGATCGAACATGCCCGGGGAAGGACAGCGATGACTGAGAAGCCACGACCACAGGTCACGGTGCGGGTTGCCGCAACGGAAGATCGGCCAGCGATTCTCGCGCTGCTGGGGGAATCCCTGAAGTGGCGCGAGGGTGACCCGAACGCAGACTTCTTCACCTGGAAGCATCAGCAGAACCCTTTCGGTGAATCGCCGGCTTGGGTCGCGCTGCATGAGGACCGGATCGTCGGCTTCCGGACGTTCGTGCGCTGGCGCTTCATCGATGCTGGCGGACGGAAGCTGAAGGCCCTGCGCGCCGTTGATACGGCCACCGCCCCGGACTTTCAGGGGCTCGGCATCTTCCGCCGACTGACCCTTCAGGCTGTTGCCGAACTGACGCTCGCCGGGGAGGACTTGATCTTCAACACGCCCAACAGCCAAAGCCGTCCGGGCTACCTCAAGATGGGCTGGAGCGTGGCTCGGCGGCTGCCGATCGCGGTGCTTCCGGCAGGCCCGGGCTCGATGGCTCGGATGGTGACCTCACGGGTGCCTGCCGCCAAGTGGTCCGAGCCGTCAGCGGTGGGACTCGACGCGGGTGCTGCGTTGGCCGACCCGGCGCTGGCCGAAGCGTTGCTGGCTCATGCTCCGAGTCGGGGAGTGCGCACCGATCGCAGCCCGGCCTACCTGGCCTGGAGGACGGCGCTGCCGTCGCTGGCCTACCGCCTGCTCCTGGTGGACGAGGCCGACCCGGCGGCGGGGGGAATCATCTTCCGGCTGCGCCGGCGTGGCGAGGCTGTGGAGGCAGCGGTGATCGAGTTGCTGGTTCCCGATCCTCGGCGCCAGTTGCGACTGCTGCGCCGGATGCTGGGCGAAACCCGGGCCGACTACGCGATCGCGCTGCGCACCGGGCCGTGGGCCGGGTTGATCCCCTTCCCCGGGCAAGGCCCATTGCTCACCACACGGCCGTTGGCCAGCTCACCGCCGGCTCCCCATGACTGGACCCTCACCTTGGGGGACGTCGAACTCTTTTAGGGAAGTGCTGATTAATGCTGTTCCGAGCGAGCACGTGCTGGGCGGGCGAGCTGCGACGCCCAGATCATGGGGTCGTATCGGGTATCCGTTCCTGGATCTGGGGGTTGCAGCTCGCCCGTCCAGTGCGCCGCAGCCGGGACATTGATTAATCAGCGCTTCCTTAGCTCACCCGCGGACGCCAAACCGAGCAGGCCTCCGGCTGCGATCATCACCCACGCGAAGTCCTGCACGTGGTCGAACAGCGCGTGGACGCAGAGCGCCGTCCAGGCCATGGCCACCAGCGCCGCCGCACTGCCTCCCGGTCGGGCGGCAAGCACGTAGCCGGCGCCCACGACAAGGGCCAACAATCCGATCCCGACCAGCCCGGCTTCGGCGGCTATCTGCAACAGACCCGAGTGGGCCATCATCGTGTCGGCATCGGGAATCGGCGTGGCCTCGCTGAAGGCCCCAGCACCGTTGCCGACCCAGGGTGAACCGCGCCACAGCTCGTAGGCGGCTGCCCAGAGCTCCCGGCGCGTTTCGTCGAACCAGCGTGACGCCCGCCCTGCCCAAGCCAGATCGGCCGCGACACCGGCGTTGACGGCGGAGGCACCTAGCACGATGACACCGCCCAGGAACGGGGTCACTCGTCCGAGGAGGCGGCCGAGGGCCGGCCACAGCACCAGGAGGAGCACCCCGGCACCCACCCCGGAGCCGATGACGGACTGCGAGAGAACGGTTTGACCGTAGGCGAGAACAGCAAGCCCGACCAGTCCGGCGCGTCGCCAGCCGCTGGCGTTGAACGATCGCAGCCCTGCCAGCGCGGTCAACTGGACGGCGAGCGCGGCGTTGGCGTTGGCGTAGCTGAGCGGCCAGGCCCCGGCGCCGCCGCGGTAGAGCGGTCCGAGGACGAGCACCCCCACCGCGCCGACCAGCGCTAGATCGATCGCTTGGCTGGAGGCGGATCGGTGCAGCCCACGTCCTGCGACAGTGCCCGCTGCGAGCGAGCCGGCCGTTACCAGGACCGCTCCGAGCCCCGGGTCCGTGCCGCGGAGCACCAGAGTCACCAGCATCACCCAGGTGGTGAGCGCCGCCAGTGCCACCCCGCCGAGAAAGTCCACCGTTGTGGATCGGCTGATGGAGGTGGGCTGATGGCCGCCGTCCAAGGGGCAGACCTGGTACTGAGGCAGGGAGCGGAACCAGTCGACCGTTGCGCGGAGGCCATCCTGGAGCGGCACCGGCTGAACGTCAGGGAAGGACGCCAGCAGGCGATCATTGTTTGCCTGGGAGTCGCGGACGTCGCCGGCCCTGGCCTCGGTGTGAACCACGTCGGGCCGGAACCCGAGGAAGGGAACCAAGTCCTCCACCAGTTGGTTCAGGGAGGTTCGACTGCCGAACGCGAGGTTGATCGGCTGAAGGTCGGTGATCCGGTTCACCACCGCATCGGCGATCACTCGGGTCAGGGTCCCCACGTAGGTGAAGTCTCGGGTCTGTTCGCCGTCCCCGTGAATGGTCAGCGGTACTCCGCGCAGGGCCGCGTCGATGAAGGCAGGCACCACCGCGGCGTAGGAATGCCCGGCCGGTTGAAGCGGGCCGTACACGTTGAAGAATCGGAACGCGAGGGTCGGGGCCCGTAGGTGTGCCCGAAACCCAGCGCGTAGGACTCCGTTGCCTGCTTGCTCACCGCGTACGGCGAGATCGGCTCGGTGCGCATCGACTCTCGCTTGGGGAGTTCCTGGTTGGCCCCGTAGACCGAGGACGACGAGGCGACGATCACCTGCAGGTCACCGGCCCGGCGGGCCGCCTGTAGCACTTCCAGGGTGCCGGTGGCGTTGGCGTGGTGCGAGGCGATCGGGTCAAGCACCGAGCGCGGCACCGAGGGTAGAGCTGCCAGATGGACCACGGCACTGCCGCCCGCGAACGCCGAATCCAAGGCCTCCGGGTCGAGAATCGTGGCCTCGATCAGTCGGGCGCCGCTTCCCTCCAGGTTCTGGGCGAACCCGGTGGACAGGTCGTCGAAGGCGACCACCTCGGTGACCTCTGGCCGGGTCAGCAGCTCTCGGCAGAGGTTGGCGCCGATGAACCCAGCGCCGCCCGTCACGATGACCTTCACGGGCCCAACGTTATCGCGGGCCACCAGCGCCCCTTGACGCACGTCGGTTTGTCGGACTGGTGAGGGTCGGTGACCGAACCGGCAGTCTGCGTCAGCCCTCCGCGCCGCTGCGCCGGAGAACTTCGCTGAGTCGTTCGGCGGCGGCCATGACGGCCGGGGCATGCAGTCGGCCCGGCTGGCGGGAGAGTCGCTCGATCGGGCCGGACACGCTGACCGCGGCAATCACTTTGCCCGAAGGTGAGCGCACTGGAGCCGAGACCGATGCCACACCCGCTTCACGTTCGGCCACGGACTGGGCCCAGCCACGACGACGGACGGTGGACAACGCCACGGCCGAGAAAGAGGCACTCTGCAACCCACGCTGGATCCGCTCCGCATCTTCCCAGGCGAGCAGCACTTGCGCGGCCGAGCCGGCAGACATGGTGAGCTGGGATCCGACGGGAATGGTGTCGCGCAGGCCCGAGGGACGCTCGGCGGCTGCGGCGCAGACGCGCAGGTCGCCCTGTCGGCGAAACAGTTGTGCCGACTCGCCGGTGATGTCTCGCAGCCGGGCCAGCACTGGACCGGCGGTGGCCAGAAGACGGTCCTCACCGGCGGCCGAGGCAAGCTCGGTCAAGCGCGGGCCGAGGACGAAGCGTCCTTGCAGGTCGCGGCTGACCAGGCGGTGATGCTCCAAGGCCACGGCCAGCCGATGCGCGGTCGGTCGAGCCAGTCCGGTGGCCGTGACCAGACCGGCCAGCGTGGTTGGCCCCTGCTCCAGAGCGGTCAAGACCAAGGCGGCCTTATCTAGTACGCCTACACCACTTGAGTTGTCCATGAGGTGATATTGCCGTCTCGAATCTTGATATGCAAGTCTTATACTGAAATTGAGGCGCGCGAACGCGTGTGCGTCGGTATGCCAGGAGGACGATCATGCCCAAGACACTCAGCGACAAGGTGTGGGAGAGCCACGTCGTGCGGCGCGCGCCGGGCGAACCGGACCTGCTCTACATTGACCTGCACTTGGTGCACGAGGTCACCTCACCGCAGGCGTTCGACGGTCTGCGCCTTGCCGGTCGCGGGGTGCGTCGGACCGATCTCACCCTGGCCACCGAGGATCACAACACCCCCACCCTGAACATCACCGCGCCGATCGCGGACCCGGTGAGCCGACTGCAGGTGGACACGCTGCGCGCGAACGCGGCCGAGTTCGGGGTCCGGATCCACTCCTTGGGCGACCTGGATCAGGGCGTCGTGCACATCATCGGCCCTCAGTTGGGCGTCACCCAGCCCGGCCTGACCGTGGTCTGCGGTGACTCTCACACCTCCACTCACGGTGCCTTCGGCGCCCTGGCCTTCGGCATCGGGACGTCCGAGGTTGAACATGTTCTCGCCACCCAGACCCTGACCCAGGCGCGACCCAAGACGATGGCGGTGAACGTCAACGGCGTCCTGTCTCCGGGAGTCACTCCCAAAGATCTGGTGCTCGCGCTGATCGCCAAGGTCGGCACCGGTGGCGGACAGGGCTACGTCGTGGAGTACCGCGGCGAGGCCATCCGTGCGATGAGCATGGAAGGTCGGATGACCATCTGCAACATGTCGATCGAGTGGGGCGCGAAGGCAGGCATGATCGCTCCGGATCAGACCACCTTCGACTACCTCAAAGGCCGTCCGCACGCGCCCGCGGGTGCCGACTGGGATGCCGCGGTCACCTACTGGTCAACCCTCTACACCGATCCGGACGCCACGTTCGACGTCGAAGTCGAACTCGACGCGGCGTCCCTGACCCCGTTCGTCACCTGGGGCACCAACCCCGGCCAGGGGGTCCCGCTGGGGGCCGTTGTGCCCTCGCCGAGCGACTTCACCGATCCGGTCGATCGCGCGGCGGCGGAGCGTGCCCTGGAGTACATGGCCCTGGAGGCCGGCACGCCAATGCGGCAGATCAGGGTGGACACGGTCTTCCTGGGCTCCTGCACGAACGGGCGGATCGAGGATCTGCGCCTAGCCGCATCCGTGATCAAGGGTCGTAAGGTCGCCCCCGGGGTGCGCATGCTCGTGGTGCCCGGCTCTGCCCGGGTCCGCCTGCAAGCCATGGGCGAGGGCCTCGACAAGGTGTTCACTGACGCGGGTGCCGAGTGGCGTGAGGCGGGATGCTCGATGTGCCTGGGCATGAATCCCGACCAACTGGCACCGGGGGAGCGGAGCGCCTCAACCTCCAACCGGAACTTTGAAGGCCGCCAAGGCAAGGGCGGTCGCACCCACCTGGTGTCCCCACCGGTAGCCGCTGCGACGGCAGTGCGCGGCACCCTCAGCTCCCCGGCAGATCTGTAAGGAGAATCCGACATGGACAAGTTCAACACCCACACCGGCATCCCGGTTCCGTTGCGCCGCAGCAACGTCGACACCGATCAGATCATCCCCGCGGTGTACCTGAAGCGGGTCACCCGAACCGGGTTCGAGGACGGGCTGTTCGCCGCCTGGCGCAACGACCCCGCCTTCGTGCTCAATCAGCCCGCCTATGCCCAGGGCTCGATCCTGGTCGCCGGCCCCGACTTCGGCACCGGCTCCTCGCGCGAGCACGCCGTGTGGGCTCTGCAGAACTATGGCTTCGCGGTGATCATCGGCTCACGTTTCGGCGACATCTTCCGCAACAACTCCGGGAAGGCGGGTCTGCTGATCGCCGTGGTCAGCCAGGAGGTGGTCGAGGAACTCTGGGATCACGCCGAGACCAACCCGGGCGATCAGATCGAGGTCAGCCTTCTGACCAAGCAGATCACCGCCGGTGGGAAGACGTATGGCTTCCAGATCGACGACTACACGCGGCAGCGGTTGCTCGAAGGCCTCGACGACATCGGGCTGACCCTGCAGCATGCCGACCTGATCGCCGACTTCGAGGCGGCTAGGCCGTCCTTCCTGCCCAAGACGCTGCCGGCCCGCACCGCCGGTTAGTCCGGCTCACGCCAGCCAGGCTCGGACGACCCGGCCGTCCAACACTTCGGCGTGCAGGCGCTGACCGTTGCGGACGAACCGCAGGTTCATCAAGGCTGCGCTCGGAAGCTCGACCCGGTGACCGCTGGCCGTCACCGCCTGCCACCCGCTCGGCGTGCTCCCCGCCACGGTGATCGTGGTCAGTCGCTGTTGGGTCATGGGCTCAGCGTAAGACGGGTTGATCTCAGTTTCACAACGTCAGTCGTGCTGCCCCGACCACGGGTGTGTCGGCTCCCAGGCTGTGGATAGCCTGTTCCGAGCCAGCTTCCCGGAGGGGACCCAATGTCGAGCAACCGCGCCGCAAAGGCCCTAGCCCAGGTCAATCGCGCCCCGGTCCAGCCCACGTACCGGACGTTGGCCTCGGTGGTGGGTGGCGCCCTGCGACTCCTGACCAAGCAGCAGTGGTTGGGCGGGGAACGGATCCCCCGGATCGGCGGCATCATCGTCGTCTCCAACCACATTTCAAACTTTGACCCTCTCGTGCTCGGCCACTTCCTGATCTGGCATGGCCGTTGGCCGCGGGCCCTGGGCAAGATCGATCTGTGGAGGGTGCCGGTGATCGGCTGGCTAGCCCGTGAAACCGGTCAGATCCCGGTGGAGCGGCACACCGAGCGCGCCGGGAACTCGCTCATCCTGGCCGAGGAGGCCCTGGCAGCCCACGAATGCGTCGTGATCTACCCCGAGGGGACCATCACCGCAGACCCGGACGGCTGGCCGATGGTCGCACGGCCGGGTGCGGCCAAACTGGCCTTCCGCACCGGCGCACCGGTGATCCCGGTCGCCCAATGGGGGGCCAACGAGGTGATGCCAGGCAAGAAGCCCACCTGGCCACGGTTGTTCCCGCGCAAGACGATGCGACTGCTCGCCGGCGAACCGGTGGATCTGTCCGACCTGGCAGAGGCGGCCGATCTGCCGTCGGCGGCAGCTGAGGCCAGCGTCCGGATCATGGATGCCCTCACCGCGCTCCTGGTGGAACTCAGGGGTGTCCGGCACCGGTCGGCCGCTACGACACTCGGGTCGGTCGACGGCTGCCGCGAGACTGGTCTGGCACCGAGGGCTAGAGCCCGGGCGGATCGCCTAGGGTGTGGGCCATGACCAGCGCTACCCCTCGGATCCGTGTTGCCGTCGTCTTCGGCGGCGTCAGTTCGGAGCATGATGTCTCCTGCCTGACTGCGGGCGGAGTGAGCCGGGCGCTGGACCGGGAGCGCTTCGAGGTCGTGGGCATCGGCATCACTCCGACGGGTCGCTGGGTCCAGGTTCCCGAAGCTGAGCTGGTGGCCCTCGAGGTGGTCGATCATCAACTTCCGCGGCTCGACGAAGCTCGCCCTTCGGCCGCGGTGACCGGCACGGCGACGGGTGCTCAGGTGGCGACCATGGTCGAGGGGCGGCTCACCGACGTTCGCGAGTTCGAGGTCGCGTTCTCCTTACTGCATGGCCCCTTCGGCGAGGACGGCACCATCCAGGGCATGTTCGAGATGCTCGGCGTGCCGTACGTGGGGTCGGGGGTGGCCGCCAGCGCCAACGGCATGGACAAGGACCTGATGAAGCGGGCCTTGAGCGCGGCGGGTCTTCCCGGGTGCCGGTTCGTCGCCTTCACACCGCGACAGCTGGCCACCGACCTCGACGGCTGCATCGAGGCGGTCAACGCCCTGACGTTCCCGGTCTATGTCAAGCCCGCCCGCGGCGGCTCATCGATGGGCATTTCGCGCGTGACCGACCCGTCCGGGCTGGTTGCGGCACTCGCCGAAGCGGAGCGCTTCGACCCCAAAGTGATCGTCGAAGAGGGCTTCGTCGGGGCTCGCGAGATCGAACTCGCCGTGCTTGGCGGACGCGATGGCGGCCCACCCCGGGTGTCACTGCCCGGGGAGATCCGGATGCACACCGACGACGCGTTCTATGACTTCGAGGCCAAGTATCTGCCCGAACAGCAGGTCAGCCTCGATGTGCCCGCCGATGTTGACGCGCATCTCGTCCCGGTGTTGCAGGACACCGCGATCAGAGCCTTCGAGGCGCTCGGCGCGGAGGGATTGTCCCGGGTTGATCTCTTCCTGACCGCCGACGGCGAGGTGTTCGTGAACGAGATCAACACCATGCCCGGCTTCACCCGAACGTCGATGTTCCCCAGCATGTGGGCGGCTTCCGGCCTGCCCTACACCGACCTGATCGCCGACCTGATCACGCAGGCTCTGCAACGTCGCGTTGGCCTGCGTTAGTTTCGCGGAGCGACAGCCACAGGTAGACCGCTGAGCCGACCCAGACCAGGATCAACCCGCCCCAGTACGAGGCAGTGACCCGCTGGCCGAAGAACGTGATCCCCAGGACGAACTGAATCGTCGGGCCGAGGTACTGCATGATCCCGAGCACGCCGAACGGCAACCGGGGTGCGGCGATCGCGAACAACCACAGCGGGAGCGCGGTGACCAGGCCGGAGAGGGCCAGCAGCACGAACATCAGCGGCGAGGTGGCCGCCTGAAGGGAGCCGGTCACCCCCAGGAAACTGAGGTAACCGAGCGCCAGCGGTAACAAGAAGGCAGATTCGACGGCGAGCCCTTGCAGCCCGCTCAGGTGTGCCTTCTTCTTCAGCACACCGTACGTGGCAAAGCTGGCGGCCAAGGCCAGCGAGATCCAGACGGTGCTCAGATTGCCGTAGGAGATCACCAGGACGCCCACCGCTGCCAAGGCACCGCCGACCTTTCCACCCACACCCAGTCGTTCGCCGAAGACCAGCACACCCAACACCACGTTCACCAGCGGGTTGATGAAGTAGCCCAGCGAGGCCTCCACGACGAAATGATTGTCGACCGCCCAGATGTAGATCAGCCAGTTGATCCCGATCAGGACTGAGGTGAGGAGCAGCTTGGGCCAGGCCGTCCTGACCAAGACCCCCTCGCGGATCCAGCCCCAGCCGCCGCGGAGGGCCAACAGGGCGAGTCCGACGAAGGCGAAGGACCACGCGATGCGATGCGCGAGCACCTCCATCGGGGTGGTCGGCTGGAGCAGCTTGAGGAACAGCGGCAGGAAGCCCCAGAGCAGGTAGGCGCCGAGCCCGGCGGCCAGCGGTTGACTTAGTGGGGCCTTGAACACGTGGGCGATCGTGTCACGTCGGGCTCCGGGTGTCTAAGCTCACACGCGACGACAGGGGTGGGTATGGCGGGCGTGACAGTGGCCGAACGCGGCGAGTTCAATCTGATCGCCGCGGTGGTGGCCGGTCTGCCCAGCGCGGACTCGGTGCTGCTGGGACCAGGCGATGATGGCGCCGTCCTTCGCCCCGACGGCGACCTGGTGATCAGCATCGACACCATGGTGGAAGGCGTCCACTTCCGTAAGGACTGGTCGAGCGCGAGTGATGTCGGACGTAAGGCGGTGGCCTCCTCGATCGCCGACATCGAGGCGATGGGGGCTGTCCCCAGTGCCCTCGTGATCAGCCTGGCCCTCCCCGGCGACCTGGAGGTCGCCTGGGTGACCGAGTTCTCGGCCGGTGTGCGCGAGGAGTGCCGACTCGCCGGGGCGGTCCTGGTCGGTGGGGACACCACATCGGCCAGCGACATCACCGTCACCTGCAGCGTGCTGGGCAATCTAGGCGGACGTGCGGCCGTGACACGCACGGGGGCGCGTCCGGGCGACGTGCTGGCGATCTGCGGCCGGCTCGGTTGGGCGGCGGCCGGGTTGGCGGTGCTCAAGCGAGGGTTCCGCTCCCCGCGGGCGGTGGTGGTGGCGCATCGCGTGCCGGAGCCTCCCTACGGTGCCGGGCTCGTGGCGGCTGAGGCGGGCGCAACCTCGATGATCGATGTGTCGGACGGTCTACTCGCCGACGTCGGCCACCTTGCCCGGGGTTCGGGGATGACCTTCGACATCAATTCGGCCCTGCTCGACATCGCCGAACCGCAGCGCGTGGTGGCGGCCGCCATCGGCGGCGGGGACCCCTTGGTCTTCGCCCTCACCGGCGGGGACGATCACGCCCTCGCGGCCACCTTCCCGCCCGAGTCGGTCCCCGAGGGCTGGACGGTCATCGGGACGGTGGCCGCCGGGGAGCCCGGGGTTCTGGTCGACGGTCAGCCGTGGGAGGGCGAAGCGGGCTGGCACCACTTCTGAGCCTGCGGGCTGTGATCCGGACCGGTCAGAAGGCGGGTCTGCGGTTCAGTTGCGCGGCGCACCAGGGGAGTAACTGGTCATCCATCGCGTAGTAGAGGGCGTAGTAGCGGCGGTAGGCGTCGATCAACCACGCATCGGCGCCGAGGTGTTCGGCCAGACGCGCCTCCAACCAGGCGGCGTCGGCGTCGGCGTGCGGGTAGGGGGTCAACTCGACGAACGCGACCAGCCCGACCAGATCCAGCACCGGGTCAGCGACCAGGGAGTGCACGCTGACATCGAGGACTCCGCCGAGCCGACCATCCGGGGAGAAGATCAGGTTGGCTGGTGCAAGGTCCCCGTGGACGAAGGCCGGGTCGATGCGGCGCGCCGACAGTGCGTGGAGAAGGTTGGCCTGTTGCCGGATCAGGTCGGGGACCAGGGCTGCGAGGAGCTTTCGGTTGGCTCCCAGGCTGATCTCGATCTGGGCAGCGTAGAGCTCGGCCGGGGAGGAGAAGCGTGCCTCGGGTTGCCAGGGACGACCGGGGCCGGAGCGGGGGAGCGGCAGCTCGGCTAGACGCGTGGCTGCCTCGAGGGCCGTCATCAGCCCAGCTCGTCGACGCTGGTCACTCTCGACCCGAGCCAGCCAGCGTCCGCCGTCCAGCCCCGGCATCCGGGCCTCGATGGTGTAACGCTGCACGTCCCAGCGGCCCTGCTCGAGCACCCGGGGTAGGGCGAAGCCGAGGTTGATCCCGCTCCAACTCGCCAGGAGTGCGTTGATCGCATCAGCACTCTCCTCCGGCTCGCTGCTGGGGGAGAGGATTCGCAGCACCCGGTCTCGATCCAGGGCGAAGACTCTGGCCTCGCCGCCTGAGCCGAGGAGTTGGTCGGCTCCAATGCCGAAGCGACGCAGCAGCTCAGGCTCGTCCGGTCCGGGCGCGGTATAGGACTGCTCGACACTCACGCTGCGAGACTCTACCCAGGCCCTGGCGCTGGATCGGTGCAGGCCGACTGCGACCCGCGCGGCGTGGAAGCTGGGCGTGCGGCCGGGTATGACCTAGTCTCTGGACCATGGCGACCCGCGCGTCTTCCCCACCGCGGACCCGAACCAGCGCGACGCGCGGTTCTGCTCCGCGGTCGTCCGAAGTAACAAACCACCTACCCGCGCGCCTGTGCGCGGCCGCAAGCCCGCGCCTCCGAGCGGGTTCCTTCAGGTGTTGGGTCGTGGCGTTGCCTCGATCTGGCGCGGCCTGGCCAAGGGCGTCGGTGCCCTGGCGCGCGGGATCGGGCACGGTGCGTCCGATCTGGATCCTGCGCTGCGCCGTGACGGGGCAGGCCTGGTGTTGATCGGCTTCGGGATCGTGGTCGCGGCCGAGTTCTGGTTCGGCGTGCCCAGCCCGGTCGGGCCTCTCGTCCGGACTGGCGTGGCCACCGTCTTCGGTTCCCTCGCCGTGGCGCTGCCGCTCTTCGCCCTCGGGATGGCGTGGCGCACGCTTCGACACCCCGACCGCAACGGCCCCGCTGGTCGGCAGGTGGTTGGTTGGAGCTGCGCGCTGATGGGCCTGCTGGGCCTGATCCACATCTCGAAGGGACTGCCGAGGTTCAGCGACCCCGGGCTCGTCCGCGAGGCTGGGGGAGCACTGGGCTTCATCGCCTCGTCTTTCCCCTCCGACTTGCTCACCGTGTGGATCTCGGTTCCCCTGCTGCTTCTGCTCACGGTCTTCGGCCTGCTGGTGATCGCGGGATCCCGCTGCATGAAATCCCAGGCCGGTTCGAGGCCTTCCGGGAGAAGCTGCCCAAGTCCTCGCCGCCGTCCCTCGACTACGGAGTCGACAAGGCCTACGACACGCCGCTGGTGCTCGAGCACCCCGAGCCGGAGCCAGACCCCGAACCAGAGCCTCTCGATCCCGCCGAGCCGATTCGGCCGCTGCTCGCAGCCCCGGAGGCCCCCGCAGGGCTGCAGCCACCCCAGCACACGCTGAAGCCGCTTCGCGCCGAACAGCAGCCACTCTCCGGTGATGTGCAGTACCTGCTTCCTGAATCGGGAATGCTCAAGCCCGGCTCGGTCCCGAAGGCGCGGACGGCGGCCAGCGACGCCATCGTGGGTCGACTCACTGAGGTGCTCAACCAGTTCGAGATCGACGCCATGGTGACCGGGTACACCCGCGGCCCGACGGTGACGCGCTACGAGGTGGAGCTTGGCAATGCGGTGAAGGTGGAGAAGGTTACCGCGCTGTCGCGCAACATCTCCTATGCCGTCGCCTCCGCGGACGTCCGGATCCTCTCCCCGATTCCAGGCAAGTCCGCCATCGGAATCGAGATCCCCAACGTCGACAAGGAGATCGTCTCCCTCGGCGATGTGCTGCGCAGCAGTCAAGCCCCGTAACGACCACCACCCGATGACGGTCGGGCTGGGCAAGGACGTGGAGGGCGGTTACGTCGTTGCCAACCTGGCGAAGATGCCGCACCTGTTGGTGGCCGGAGCCACCGGGTCCGGTAAGTCCAGCTTCATCAACTCGATGATCACCTCGGTGCTGATGCGCTCAACGCCCGATGAAGTGCGGCTGCTGATGATCGACCCGAAGCGGGTGGAGTTGACCCACTACGAGGGAATCCCGCACCTGGTCACACCGATCATCACCAACCCCAAGAAGGCCGCCGAAGCGTTGGATTGGGTGGTCCGAGAGATGACTGCGCGCTACGACGACCTGGCTGCCTTCGGATTCCGGCACGTGGACGACTTCAACAAGGCGGTGCGTGGCTCGGCCGTGCAACTGCCGCCGGGGTCGGAACGGATCCTCAAGCCCTACCCGTACCTGCTGGTGATCGTCGATGAGTTGGCGGACCTGATGATGGTGTCACCACGCGACGTGGAGGACTCGATCGTCCGGATCACCCAGTTGGCGCGGGCTGCCGGGATCCATCTCGTGCTGGCGACCCAGCGCCCCTCCACTGATGTGGTCACGGGCTTGATCAAGGCCAATGTTCCGTCTCGGCTGGCCTTCGCCACGTCGTCCATGACTGACTCCCGGGTGATCTTGGACACGCCGGGTGCCGAGAAACTGGTCGGCCAGGGCGACGCCCTGTTCCTGCCGATGGGACAGAGTAAGGCGCTCCGCGTCCAGGGAGCGTGGGTCACCGAGCAGGAGATTCGCTCGGTGGTCAAGCACGTGACCGGGCAGTTGACGCCGCAGTACCGCGAAGACGTAGCTGTCGTCACCGATTCGGCCAAGACCGTCGCCGAAGACATTGGGGACGACCTGGAACTGGTGCTGGAGGCGGCCACGCTCGTGGTCAACCTCCAGTTGGTTCGATCCTCGATGTTGCAGCGCAAGCTGCGGGTCGGGTTCGCGAAGGCCGGACGCCTGATGGACATTCTGGAAACCCGTGGCGTCGTGGGGCCCTCCGAAGGCTCGAAACCGCGGGAAGTGTTGGTGAAGCCCGAGGACCTCGACGATGTGCTGTTGAGCCTGCGCGAAGGCTGAACAAGCGCGACGTGCAGTAGATTCGGGTCTTATGACCGCTCAGCCGACCACCGTGCATTTGGTCAGTCTCGGGTGCGCCCGCAACGACGTCGACACCGAAGAACTCGCCGGTCGACTCCAGGCCGGCGGATTCCGGTTGGTCGACGAGGCCTCCGAAGCCACCGCAGTGGTGGTGAACACCTGCGGCTTCATCGACACAGCCAAGAAGGACTCGGTCGACACCCTCCTGGCGGCCGCCGATCTGAAGCAGTCAGGCGTGACCAAAGCGGTGGTCGCGGTCGGCTGTATGGCCGAGAGGTATGGCCGGGAGTTGGCCGAGGCCCTGCCCGAAGCGGACGCCGTCCTGGGGTTCGACGAGTACGCCGGCATCGCTGACCGGTTGAACTGGATCCTGGCCGGTGGCCGACATGACGCGCACACCCCGCGCGATCGCCGCACCCTGCTGCCCCTGGCGCCTCGTGCGCGACCTGCCGCAGTCGCCGAGGTGGCCGTCCGGGGCACGCCCCCGCGTCCGGTCCGCGGCTTCATCGCAAGCGGCTGGCAGGAGGGCCCAGCGCGCCGCTCAAGATCGCCTCGGGCTGTGATCGGCGCTGCGCCTTCTGTGCCATCCCGTCCTTCCGCGGTGCGTTCGTCTCCCGTCCGGCCTCCGAGATCGTCGAGGAGGCCCGCTGGCTGGCTGACAACGGCGTCCGCGAACTCTTCCTGGTCAGCGAGAACTCGTCCTCCTACGGCAAGGATCTGGGTCAGCTGGGAGCGTTGGAGGGGTTGCTCACCGATCTTTCCGGGATCGACGGCGTGGAGTGGATCCGAGTCTCCTACCTGCAGCCGGCCGAGATCCGACCTAGCCTGATTGAGGCCATGGTGGCCACGCCGAAGGTGGTGCCGTACTTCGACCTCTCCTTCCAACACGCCTCGCCGGCCGTCCTGCGCCGGATGCGCCGCTTCGGCGATTCGGACTCCTTCCTCGGCCTGATCGACCGGATCCGCACCTTGGCGCCCGCTGCGGGCATCCGGAGCAACGTGATCGTCGGCTTCCCTGGCGAGTCCGATGGCGACGTCGCGGTGTTGGCAGACTTCATCTCACAGGCACGCCTGGACGTCCTGGGCGTCTTCCCCTACTCCGATGAGGAAGGCACCGAAGGGGCGAAGTTGTCCGGTCACCTGGCCGAGTCGGTCATCGCTGAACGCTTCGACATGATCAGCGAGTTTGCCGGTGAAGTGGCCAATCAACGGGCGGAAGATCGGCTGGGTGAGCGGGTGGAGGTGTTGATCGAAGAACTCTCCACGGAGGGCCCGCTTGGCCGCGCTCGACACCAGGGGCCGGAGGTCGATGGCACCGTCCGTTTCGCGGGAGCTCTCGATGAGTGCTCCGTCGGCGAACTCGTCTGGGGTAGGGTCGCGGCTACAGATGGTGTTGACCTCATCGCGTGCGAAGAAGGATCCGATGTCCGGGGTTGAGCAGGAACCTAGCCCGTTCAACCTTCCGAACGCGCTGACGGTGATCCGGCTGGTGCTGGTGCCGGTGTTCGCCTGGACGCTGTTCGTCCACCCCACCGACCTGCTCTGGCGCTTAGCGGCGACGGCCGTTTTCATTGTCGCGATCGTCACCGACGCCTTCGACGGGCACCTTGCTCGCAAGTACAACCTGATCACTCGCTTCGGCAAGATCTGGGACCCCATCGCCGACAAGGCACTCACCGGAATGGCGTTCATCGGGCTGAGCATCCTGGGGGAATTGCCCTGGTGGATCACGCTGATCATCCTTGCCCGCGAGTGGGGGATCACCTGGATTCGGGTAGCCATGCTCAAGTACGGGGTCATGGTGGCGAACAAGGGCGGCAAGCTGAAGACCATCCTGCAGAGCATCGCGCTGATCCTCTTCCTTCCCGGCTTGCCGCTGTTGCCAGTGCCGCTGCAGTGGGCTGCCTGGACGGTGATGATCGCGGCTTTCGCTCTCACCGTGATGACCGGCGTCGATTATGTTCGCGAGGCGATCCTGTTGCGCCGCCAAGGCAGGTCCGGCGGTCAGTGATGGACCAGGACGCCGCTGCCCTTGCACTGTTGGCGGTGCGCACGCTGGCGATCCGCGACTTGCGTCTGGCTACCTCGGAGAGTCTCACTGGTGGTGGCCTGGGGGCCGCGATCACCTCAGTCCCCGGTTCGTCCGCGGTCTATCTCGGCGGCGTGATCGCCTATGCGACCCCGATGAAACGGGTCCTTTCCGGCGTGCCCGCCGAGGTGTTGGCCATGGTCGGGCCGATCTCGGGATTGACCGCCGCCGAGATGGCGTTCGGTGTGCAGCGACTCACCGGGGCCGACTGGGCGATAGCCACAACCGGTGTGGCGGGCCCCGAGCCGCAAGGCAAGCATCCAGTCGGCGAGGTCTGGATCTGTGTGGTCGGGCCCCGGGTAGGAACGGTGGAGCCGGCCGTCCAGGCGGTGCGGCTGGACCTGGTGGGCGACCGGGAGCAGATTCGGCGGGACACAGTCACCGCGGCGTTGCGAGTGCTGGTCACGATGCTCTCCCCGGTCTGACCGGGGAACAGATCGCGGACGCGCGGTGTTGAGCAGCCAACGTCGTTAAAACCACTTCGGACGGATAGAGTCACCACATGGTTCAGGACAAGCCTCTACTGATGCGTGAGGTGCTGGGGGAGTCCCTGCGCGAGCTCCGCACGTCGGAGAGCTTGACGCTGCGCGAAGTGTCCTCCAGCGCCCGGGTCAGCCTCGGTTACCTCTCCGAGATCGAACGTGGTCAAAAAGAGGCTTCCAGCGAGTTGCTCAACGCGATCTGTGGTGCCCTGGGCGTTCCGCTGTCCAGCGTGCTGCGCAAGGTCAGCGACAAGATCGACGGCCAAGACGTCGTTACGCAACTGCCGCGGCCACGGCAATCCGTCGCCGCCTGACGTGCGGGAAGCCGAGCTGTGGCTGCGCCTGACCAAGCACCTCGGGCAGGGGTATGCCCCGGTCTGGGCCGATCAAGTGGTTCTGGCCGAGTTGGGCGGGCGCACCGTACGTGAAGGCCTGGCCGCAGGGTTACCGTGCAAGCGGATCTGGCGCGCGGTCGGCGAGATCTTGGAGCTCCCGGCCCACGAACGTTGAGCAGACGGTTGGCGTGTCGCTCGTCTTTCGAACATCTGTTCGTTAATCTTGTGGACGAGGAAAGCTGAGTTATCCACAGGCGGCAGATTCGCTGACAGGTTTGTCAGTGCTGGTTCCTATGGTGTGAGGCGAAGCACATGACACCGGATCAGCCGGGATGACGAAGGGGAAGACATGGCGGTAGCCGATCGCGCGAAGGCACTGGAAGCGGCCCTCGCTCAAATCGAAAAGCAGCATGGCAAGGGTTCGGTGATGCGCCTGGGCGAAGATGTCCGGCAGCCGATCGCAGTCACCCCCACCGGTGCGATCGCCCTCGACGTGGCGCTCGGTATCGGTGGGTTGCCTCGCGGACGCGTGGTGGAGATCTACGGTCCGGAGTCCAGCGGTAAGACGACGGTGGCCCTGCATGTGATTGCCAATGCGCAGGCCGCAGGCGGGATCTGCGCGTTCATCGATGCTGAGCATGCGCTCGATCCCGACTACGCCCAGAAGCTCGGGGTCGACACCGACGCTCTGCTGGTGAGCCAGCCCGACAACGGCGAGCAGGCTCTGGAGATCGCCGACATGCTGGTCCGCTCTGGCGCCTTGGCGCTGATCGTCATCGACTCGGTGGCAGGCGCTCACCCCCCGGGCCGAGATCGAGGCGAGATGGGTGACTCCCATGTGGGCCTGCAGGCGCGTTTGATGAGCCAAGCGCTGCGCAAGATGACCGGCGCCCTCTCCCAGGCTGGCACCACCGCGATCTTCATCAACCAGCTGCGCGAGAAGATCGGCGTCATGTTCGGTTCGCCCGAGACCACCACCGGTGGTCGGGCGCTGAAGTTCTATTCCTCGGTGCGGCTCGATGTCCGTCGGATCGAGACCCTCAAGGACGGCCAGGAGATGGTCGGAAACCGCACCCGGGTCAAGGTTGCCAAGAACAAAGTTGCCCCGCCGTTCAAGCAAGCCGAGTTCGACATCATCTACGGGCAGGGAATCAGCCGCGAGGGCAGCCTGATCGACCTGGGGGTCGAGGTGGGTCTGATCCGCAAAGCGGGCGCCTGGTTCACCTACAACTCTGATCAGCTTGGTCAGGGCAAGGAGAATGCCCGCAACTACCTGCGCAAGAACCCTGAGGTCGCCAACGAGATCGAAGAGCGCATCCTCAAGCACATGGGGATCGGCGAGCACAAAGTTCCCGCCGGCGTCGACCCGGTGACCGGCGAGGTGGCGTTCTGAAGCTCGAGGATGCCGATGCCGATCACGCGGCGGTAGCGCGGGAGATCGCGCTGAGGTTGCTGACTGCCCGTGCCCGCAGCGGTGAGGAACTTCGCCGAGCGATGCGTCGGAAGGGTGTTCCTGAAGACGTCGTCGACGAGGTTCTGGTCCGCTTCACTGAGGTGGGGCTGGTCGACGACCGAGGTTTCGCCTCGGCTTTGTCGGCCAGCCAGTCGCGGCGTCTCACCTCGGCTCGCGTTCTCCGGCAGAAGCTTCGCGAGAAGGGGGTCGAGGCCGAGATCATCGACGAAACGTTGGCGGAGCGCGACCCTGAGGCCGACCTCGAGGCCGCGCGGGCCCTGGTGCTCAAACGGCAGTCTGCCCTCCAGGGGGTGGATCGAAGCGCTCGTTATCGACGGCTGGCCGGGTTGTTGTCGCGACGGGGCTTCGGGTCATCGGTGATCAGCCGAGCGATCCGCGAGGCTGAGGCCGACAGCATCGACGATCAGTGGGTCGAGGTCGAGTAGGTCGTTTCGGTGGTCTTTGGTGGGGCTGGCTTGAAACTGGGCCCGGGTCGATCTAGCCTGCCAACAGGTGTGCTACTCGACACTGTCAACTGATGCGATCGACCTTGTAAACGGGGCATTAACCCCACCTCAACTAGTTGTTCTGTCGCGGTCCTGCCGCGGAGCGACGAGAGCGACCTTGGCGCCTTGGCGTCTGGCCGCTGGATTTGACATCTTGATAGGACGTTTGGCGTACCTTCACTAGCGACTGGAGGTGCGAGATGGATGCAGTGCTGTTGATGAGCGTGATCGCGTTCATGCTGGGGCTGGTCCTTCTGGCACTGCTGGCTGTCGGGATTGTCCTGTTCCGCAACCATCAGCTGGCCAAGAACCAAGCGGCGCGCCGAGCGGTGGAGCAGGAGAAAACCACCCTTCAGGCGCTGCGGGCCAAGGTCGACCCGACGGTGCGCAAGCATGAGGCCGACGAGATCCTCCGCCAGGCCCAGGCTGAGGCGGAGCGAATCCGGCACGACGCCGAACGCACCCGCGCAGACGTCGATGAGCGAGGGCGCCTGGAGCGTGACGACCTGCGGCGACAGCACGTGGAGCTGGACCGGCGTGAGCGGTTGCTCGCCCAGCGCGAGGATCGGGCCACCTCGGCGGAGAAGGTGACCGAGGAACTGCAGGCGACGGTGCTCGCCTTCCAGGCCGATCTGGATCGGCGCGCCGACGCGCTCACCGCGTCCGAGCAGGAACAGCGGCAGGCCCTCAGTCGAATTTCGGGGCTGACCTCGGAGGAGGCTCGCGCGGAGGTGATGGCGGCCGTCGAGCGCGAGGCCCGCTTGGCGGGCGTCGCGCTGAGCCGCGAGATCGAGGCGGAGGCGCGGCGCAACGGTGAGCAGCAAGCCCGGCGGATCATCGTGTCGGCGATCCAGCGGTTGGCCAATGAGCAGACCACGGAGTCGGTTGTCTCGACGGTGCCGCTACCCGGGGATGAGATGAAGGGCCGCATCATTGGCCGTGAAGGGCGCAACATTCGGGCCTTCGAGCAGATCACCGGGGTCAACGTGATGATCGATGACACCCCCGAGAGTGTCCTGCTCTCCTGCTTCGACCCGGTTCGCCGCGAAACGGCCAGGATCACGCTCAGTGAACTGGTTGCCGACGGACGCATCCATCCGGCCCGGATCGAGGAAGTCTACGAGCGTTCCAAGCGAAAGATGGACGATTTGTGCCTGCGTGCCGCCGAAGACGCCTGCGCCGAGGTGGGGATCACAGACCTGGATCCGCGCTTGCTGCCGACCCTGGGCGCGCTGCGGTTCCGCACGTCCTATGGGCAGAACGTGCTCAAGCACCTGATCGAGTGCGCTCACGTCGCCGGGTTGATGGCTGCCGAGCTTCAACTCGACGTCGCCACCTGCCGACGGGCGGCGTTCCTGCACGACCTCGGCAAGGCCCTCACTCATGAGGTGGAGGGCTCCCATGCCAAGGTTGGGGCCGACCTGGCGCGTCGCTTCGGTGAGCACCCTGACATCGTCCATGCCATCGAGGCACACCATGGTGAGGTCGAACCCCGCACTGTGGAGGCGGTCCTCACCCAGGCGGCGGACGCGATCAGCGGTGGTCGCCCGGGTGCCCGTCGGGAGAGCCTCGAGATTTACGTCAAGCGACTGCAGCGGCTGGAAGAGATTGCCCGCGCCCACCAGGGGGTGGACAAGGTGTTCGCCATGCAAGCCGGGCGCGAGATCCGGGTCATGGTGGTTCCCGAGCAGGTCGACGACACCGAAGCTCATGTCATCGCCAAGGACATCGCCAGGCAGGTCGAGGCGGAGCTCACCTACCCGGGCAACATCAAGGTGACCGTGGTTCGCGAGTCACGCGCCGTCGAACTCGCCCGTTGAGCGGCTGATCCGGCTCGCCGCCTGTTCGGGCGGCTGACTTCGCGTAGCCTTGTCGGCGATGTCGAACCGTACCTATGAAGTGGTCACCTACGGGTGCCAGATGAACGTCCATGATTCCGAGCGGATTTCCGGAGTGCTGGATGCGGCCGGCTACGCTCCCGCCGAGGCCGGTACGCAGGCCGATGTTGTGGTGTTCAACACCTGCGCCGTTCGCGAGAATGCTGATAACCGCCTCTACGGAAACCTCGGACACCTGGCCCCGGTGAAGCAGAAGCATCCGGGAATGCAGATCGCGGTCGGCGGTTGCATGGCCCAGAAGGACCGCGACGTGGTGGTGAAGAAGGCGCCCTGGGTCGATGTGGTGTTCGGCACCAACAACCTGGGCTCGTTGCCGGTACTGCTTGAGCGGGCACGCGTGCGCGAGGAAGCACAGGTCGAGATCAAGGAAGCGCTGGAGGCATTCCCTTCGACTCTGCCCACCCGGCGAGATTCGGCGTACGCCGCCTGGGTGTCGATCAGTGTCGGCTGCAACAACACCTGCACCTTCTGCATCGTGCCGGCGCTGCGTGGCAAGGAGAACGATCGACGCCCCGGCGACATCCTCGCTGAGGTCCGTGCCTTGGTCGCCGAAGGCGTCCAGGAGATCACGCTGCTGGGGCAGAACGTCAACGCCTATGGGGTCGAGTTCGGTGACCGTCAGGCCTTCGCCGGCTTGCTCCGAGCGTGCGGAGAGGTCGAGGGGCTTCGGCGGGTACGGTTCACGTCGCCGCACCCCAAGGATTTCACCGACGATGTGATCGCCGCGATGGCGGAGACGCCCAACGTGATGCCCTCGTTGCACATGCCGCTGCAATCGGGGTCGGACGCGGTGCTGAAGGCGATGCGCCGCTCTTACCGCTCGGAGAAGTACCTGGGAATCATTGATCGAGTGCGAGCCGCGATGCCGCATGCCGCGATCACCACCGACATCATCGTCGGCTTCCCCGGCGAGACGGAGGCAGATTTCGCTGACACCCTGCGAGTGGTGGAGGCTTCCCGCTTCGCCGCAGCATTCACCTTCCAGTACTCCATTCGTCCGGGCACACCGGCGGCCACGATGCCCGATCAGGTGCCCAAGCAGGTTGTTCAAGAGCGCTACGAGCGGCTGATCGACCTCGTGGGGGAGATCGCCTGGGCGGAGAACTCGCAGCTTGTCGGCAGCAACGTCGAGGTCATGTTCGCCGCCGGAGAGGGCCGCAAAGACGCAGCCACCTCGCGGATGTCGGGACGTGCCCGCGACAACCGACTGGTACACGTGACGGTGCCTGAGGATCCCGCGCTGCGTCCGCGGCCCGGCGACCTCGCCGAGGTGGAGATCACGTACGCGGCGCCGCATCATCTGAATGCCGACGGGGGACTGGTGGCCCTACGCCGGACTGCCGGCGGCGACGCCTGGCAACAACGCAACGGTGCATCGCCGAAGAAGTTGGTCGGCCTGGGTCTCCCCGGGTTTGCTCGGGCATGAGTTCGGGGCCGGTTCCAGTGGAACCGACCCCGAACACTTGCTAGTGGATTTCGAACGATCAGCCGATCAGCTACGCCCCACCTCGAGCGGTGGGCTTCTCGCTCAGACCAGGCTCGTCAGTTCGCGGCCGAAACCGCCTTGCCGAGTTGATCTCTGAGAAAGTCCTGCGCCTGGTCGACCTGACCCGCATACTGACCACCGGTCTTCTCGTCAACGATGTCACCGAGCTTGTCGATGCCAGCACTGATCTGATCCTCATGGCCCGCCGCGGCGTCCTTGATCTGTTCGAAGATCTCCATGCGGCCTCCTTCCTCTAGAGCACCCGGCGTAAACCGGCTGACACCATTTGTACTCCACCGACGGCGTTCAGGAAAGGGCCTGACACGTAGATTTTACTGGGACTCGCCTGCCCCACGCCGGTCGTGGCGGCTGCTCCGGCGTCAAGCGGGGCACAATGACCGGGTGCTTCCCCTCGTCGTCCTCAACGGCCCCACAGCCAGCGGCAAGTCCTCGCTCGCCGTGGCCTTGGCCGTTGAGCTCATCGGCCGTCAGCGGCCGGCCGAGATCATCAACGCCGACTCGATGCTGGTCTATCGGGGGATGGACATCGGGACCGCCAAGCCGAGCCTCCCGGAGCGGGGCGGAGTGGCCCACCACCTCATCGACATCCTTCGGGTCGACCAGACCGCAACCGTGGCCGACTTTCAGCAGCTTGCCCGTCAGGCAATTGCCGAGTGCCGCAACCGTGGTGTGATTCCGATCCTTGTCGGAGGCTCCGCCCTCTACGTGCACGCGATCCTGGACGAGTTCGAGTTTCCCGGCACGGATCCGGCCCTCCGCGCGCGACTTGAGCGGGATCTCGACCAGGCGGGTGCTGAAGAGATGCATCGGCGTCTAGCCCAAGCCTCACCCGGGGCGGCTGCCGACATCCTTCCCGGCAACGGTCGCCGGATCGTCCGTGCGTTGGAGGTGATCGAACTCACCGGGCGCTACCAAGCCACCCTGCCCACCTGGCACTACGCCCTCCCCGACGTCCGCCAGTGGGGGCTGACCCTGGAGAGATCGGAGCTCGACCTGCGGATCGAGCATCGGGTTGAGCTGATGTGGCAACAGGGCCTGGTCGAAGAGGTCCGAGGGTTGGAGCAGCGGGGTTTGCGCGAGGGACGCACCGCCTCGCGGGCTCTTGGGTACCGCCAGCTCCTGCAGCACTTCGACGGCGAACTGACCATGGGGCAGGCCAAGGAACAGACAATCACGCGAACTCGACGGTTCGCCCGCAAGCAACTCGGCTGGTTCCGGCGGGACCCACGGATCACCTGGCTGGAGGCGTCCGATCCTGGGAATGCCCGCCTGATCGCGGACGCGGTTTGACCCGGTCGCCGCGCTGGTGTGGAATCCGATCATGTGGGCGTTCGCCAAGGGGCACGGGACCAAGAACGACTTCGTGCTGCTCACCGATGAGCACGACACCCTCGCCCCCACCGATGCGCAGGTGCGGTTCCTCTGCGACCGGCGGGCCGGGATCGGTGGCGACGGGCTGCTCCGGGCAGTTCGGGCGCGACACATCACAGGTTGGCAAGGGGACCCCGATGTGTGGTTCATGGACTACCGCAACGCCGACGCCTCCGTGGCCGAAATGTGCGGCAACGGATTGCGGGTCTTTCTGCGCTACCTGGTCGAGGAGGGTTTGGCGTCCGGGCCAGACATTGCGGTCGGCACCCGAGCCGGCAGCCGGCACGGGGAAGTCCGACCTGATGGCACCGTCCGCGTGACCATGGGACGGGTGCGCACTCAGCCCGAGCCGGTGACGGTGGCCCTGGGGGATCGCTCCTGGCCCGCCCACGGGGCGAACGTGGGTAACCCGCATGCGGTGGTCATCGTGGGCGGTGAGGACGAACTGGACGCCCTCAACTTGGAGCGGGCGCCACAGATCACGCCAAACGGCGCGTTTCCCGCCGGGGTGAACGTGGAGTTCGTGCAGCTCGTGGCCGCGCGACATGCCCGAATGCGGGTGTTCGAGCGCGGAGCAGGCGAGACGCTCTCCTGCGGCACGGGCACGGTGGCGGTGGCCGCGATCCTGGCGCAGCGGGGTGGGGTTGGCGATTCCACCTGGCGGATCGATGTTCCCGGAGGCAGCCTCGGCGTCGAGCTCACCGCCGAAGGTGCGTGGCTCAGCGGGCCCGCGGTGATCGTGGCCCGCGGGCTGGTGTCGGTGCCCCAGGTTGGTTGAGCACCTTGGGGGAATCTGACATGGTGAAAGCCTTATGAATCCCGACATTGAATCCCCCGAGTACGACGATGCGTCCGACCCTGAGGTGGAGAACTTCGATGGGGACCAACTGGAGCTGGCTGAACGCCTGTCGCTTCGCCGGGTGGCGGGCATGTCCACCGAACTACAGGACATCACCGAGGTTGAATACCGGCAGCTACAGCTGGAACGGGTGGTCCTGGTCAGCGTGTGGACCAACGGCTCCCAGGTCGACGCCGAGAATGCCATGGCGGAACTCAAGCTGCTGGCAGAGACGGCTGGCTCAGAGGTGCTCGAAGGTGTTGTCCAGCGTCGTCATCGCCCCGATCCCGCCACCTTCATCGGTCGAGGCAAGGTCGACGAGCTGCGCTCCGTCGTGATCGCCACCGGTGCTGACACCGTGATCTGTGACGGAGAGCTCGAGCCAGCCCAACTGCGCAACCTGGAGGACCGGGTCAAGGTCAAAGTGATCGACCGGACGGCGCTGATTCTGGACATCTTCGCCCAACACGCCAAGAGCGCCGAAGGTCAGGCGCAGGTCGAGTTGGCCCAACTGCAGTACCTGCGGCAACGGCTCCGAGGTTGGGGCGGCAACTTGTCCCGGCAAGCCGGCGGACGCGCGGCGGGCGGTGCCGGTATCGGCGGGCGCGGCCCGGGTGAGACCAAGATCGAAACTGACCGGCGGCGAATCCGGACCCGGATCTCGGTGCTGCGTCGCCGTCTGCGCGAGATGGACGAGGTGCGCGGCACGAAGCGACAAGAGCGGCTGCGGCATCAGATTCCGTCCGTGGCCATCGTCGGCTACACCAACGCCGGCAAGTCCTCCTTGTTGAATCGCCTGACTGGGGCGGGGGTGCTGGTGGAAGATGCCCTCTTCGCCACCTTGGACCCGACCACCCGTCGCACCGAATCTGCCGATGGCCGCTACTACACCCTGACCGACACGGTGGGCTTCGTCCGGCATCTGCCTCACGACCTGGTTGAGGCCTTCCGCTCGACGTTGGAGGAGTCAGCCCTAGCCGACCTTCTGGTCCATGTCGTCGACGGCTCCGATCCCAATCCCGAGGGTCAGGTGAGCGCCGTTCGTGAGGTGCTCGCCCAGATCGGAGCTGGCCAGATCGCCGAACAGTTGGTGATCAACAAGATCGACAACGCCAGTGCCGATGCCCTGACCATGTTGCGCACGCGCTTTCCTGATGCCATGTTCATCTCCGCTCGAACGGGAGAGGGGATCGAGGAACTCGTTCGACGGATCGAGGAGCGACTGCCGCGGCCCGAGGTGGAGGTACGCGCCTTGGTGCCCTATGAGCGTGGGGACCTGATCAACAAGATCCATCAGTTCGGTGAGTTCCTGACCCAGGAACACACCGGCTCGGGAACTCGGGTCGTCGCGCGAGTCAACGCCAACCTGGCGGGCGAACTGGCCCCCTACGCCGAGTGACCTGACCGGCAGGTTGGCTGCTGGAGCTGAGCGTCAGCGGTAAGTTGGGCGGGTGCCGGACGATGTGGATCTGACCGAGGCCATCTTGGCCGCGGCTGTGGGAGGGATCGGCGGCTCCACCCGTCAAGGTCAGATCGACATGGCGGAGGCGATCACCGGTACTTTGCGCGGCGAGGATCACCTGCTCGTGCAAGCCGGCACCGGCACCGGCAAGTCTCTGGGGTACCTGGCGCCCGCGTTGGCCCACCTGGTCGCTCATCCGGACGAACGGATCATTGTCGCGACCGCGACCCTTGCCCTGCAGGCCCAGCTGGCGACCAAGGACATCCCTGCCGCCGTTGCCGCCTGTCACGAGGTGACCGGAACGACGGTCACGCACGCGATCCTCAAGGGCCGTACCAACTACGCCTGCCTCTATCGGGCCAGAGACGGCCAAGGGCAGGATCAGGACAGCCTGTTCGGGGCAACCGACCTCAGCGAGTCGATCAGCGGAACCGCTGCGGCCACGTCCACCAGGGTTGGCGCGGAAGTGATCTTGCTGCGCTCCTGGGTAGAAACCGAAGCCGAAGAGCGCGGTCGCGCAGATCGTGACGACGCCCCGCCGCACACCGCCCAAGCCTGGGCCCAGGTGTCGATACCTGCTCGGGAATGCCTGGGCGCTCAGCGCTGCCCCTACGGGTCGTCCTGCTTCGTGGAGAAGTCCCGGGACACCGCGCGCTCCTCGCAACTGGTGGTGACGAATCACGCGCTGCTGGCGATCAATGCGCTGCATGGGGGGACGGCCCTGCCCGAGCATCAGGGGGTGATCGTGGACGAGGCGCACGAGTTGGTCTCACGGGTCACCGGCGCAGCTTCGCATGAACTCGGCCCGCAACTGATCGAACGGGTGGCCCGCCGCTGCCTGACCTGGTTGGCCGACGATCTGGCACTGGAGTTCCTGGAGGCTGCGGAGGGATTGCGCGGCGCCTTGGACGCGGCGCCGCTGGAGCGGGTTGAAGACCCGGACTCGCCCATCGTGGTGGCGTTCCGCGTGGTTCGGGACGTCAGTCGACGAGTGGTCTCGGCGATGGGGGGCAGCACCGATGAGGACAACGAGAAGCGCCAGGCTGCTGCCGCCGCCAAGGAAGTCTTCGATATTGCTGAGCGGATGGCCGCCATGCGGGCCGACGATGTGATCTGGGTTGCCGAGCGAGAGCGCTTCGGTCGCCAAGCGCACCAAGCGCCGCTGTCGGTGTCTGCTTTGATGCGTGACAATATCTTCGCCGAGCACCCCACCGTGCTGACCTCGGCCACCTTGAAGCTGGGTGGTGGCTTCGACGCGGTCGCGGCCTCAGTCGGCCTTCATGGTCGCGACGAGGTGTCGTGGCGCGGGCTGGATGTGGGTTCCCCGTTCGACTACGCCCGGCAAGGCATCCTCTACGTGGCCAAAGACCTTCCCGCACCGCGCCGGGAGGGGATCACGGCGGAGACCTTGGCTGAGATCGCCGAACTGGTCTGGGCGGCCGGGGGACGAACCCTGGGGCTCTTCGCCTCCCAGCGAGCGGCCGAAACAGCCGCCGTCCATTGCCGCCAGGAACTCAAAGACCACCAGATCCTCTGCCAAGGAGACGCTCAGCTGAGTGAGTTGACTCAGCGCTTCATCGAGGATCCGGCGAGCAGCCTGTTCGGCACCGTCTCCCTGTGGCAGGGAATCGATGTGCCGGGGGACACCTGTGAGTTGGTCATCATCGACAAGATTCCGTTCCCCCGGCCTGATGAGCCACTGTTTCAGGCCCGGCAGCGGGCCGTGGCCGAACGCGGCGGCAACGGCTTCATGCAGGTGGCCGCGACCCATGCCGCCTTGCTGCTCGCGCAAGGCTCAGGACGCCTGATCCGGAGGCTGGCCGACCGTGGTGTCGTGGCCGTTCTCGACCCCCGCCTGGTGACCGCACGGTATGGCAACTTTCTGCGGTCCTCCATGCCCGACTTCTGGATGACCACCGATCGTGAAGTGGCCATCGGGGCGCTACGGCGGCTGGAGAGCCAGCGTTCCGGGGGCGGCACCGGCTAGCGGAGCAACCGACCCACCTGCTCTGCTGCTGCCTCAGGGATCTCCACGATCTTCGTTCGACTGGTGGCGCCAGCGACCAAGGTGACGTCGGCACGTCGCACACCTAGTGCCGCGGCCAAGGCTGCCAGGGCGGCCTGCGTCGCCTTGCCATCGACTGCGCGCGCCGCGACGGCGACCACCAGTTCGTCCGCCCCGTAGCACCCGCCCACCTTGGTTCGTCCGGCTCCCGGTTTGACCCGAATCGCGATCCGGATGGTGCTCACACCCGGCGCAGAACGGCAACCACCTTGCCGAGAATCGAGGCGTGGTTGCCATCGATCGGTTCGTAGGCGGGGTTGTGAGGCAGCAACCAGACCTGCCCCGGCGTCCGCTTGAAGGTCTTCACCGTGGCCTCGTCTTCCAGGAGTGCAGCCACGATGTCACCGTTGTTGGCGTCTTGCTGCTGGCGAACCACCACGTAGTCCCCGTCACAGATCGCGGCGTCGATCATTGAGTCGCCCTTGACCTCCAACAGGAACAAGGTGCCCTCGCCGACCAGTTGACGCGGCAGCGGAAAGACATCTTCCACGCGTTCCTCGGCCAGAATCGGACCGCCGGCGGCAATGCGCCCCACCACCGGCACGTTGACCGCCTGGGGCAGGTGATCGTTGATCCCGGTCTCATCAAAGGTGACCTCGGGAACCACCGGCGGGACGGCGGCCGGGGCCGGCTCGGCGGTCTGCTTCATCGAAGCGGGCAACCGCACGTCCAGGGCCCGAGGGCGATGCGGGTCGCGACGCAGGAACCCCTTCGCTTCCAGGGCCCGGAGTTGATGCGACACGCTGGAGGGGCTGGCCAGCCCCGCCGCATCCCCGAGCTCGCGAATCGTGGGCGGGTAGCCCCTCGAGGTCACGGACAGGTGAATGAGCTCGAGGATTCGCCGCTGGCGCAAGGTCAGGCCCTCGGTATCGGCCGGGCCATCGGGGAGGGGCTTCACCTTGCCCAAGTGCGCGTCAACGTCGGCGTTGCTGGGACGGCCCACCTTCAGCTTCGGAGGTTTCTTGGGAGGGCGACCTGGTCGTGGAGTGGTATCGAACGGGTTCCTGTCAGCCATGAGTTCAACGTAGGCAAAGAACACTGAAGAATCAAACAAATGTTCGAGCGTGTCGCAAGATTATTCGAACAAGGACGAGCGTCAGGCGGGCAGGCCGACCAGCACGATCGGATCGCTGGTCGGTTGGCTGGACCCCCCGGGGGGCTCCACCGTGACTCCGGCCCCGACCGTGTCGCGGGCATCACCGGCCAACAGCAGGGTCTGATCACTGGCAACCGGCATCACTCCGGCGCCGGTGAGGGAGCCGTCGGCATGTTTCAGCCAGGCTTGGTAGACCCGATCCTTGGGTGCCGACGGCATTGCGGTCGTGACCAGGACGGCCCGCCCGAGCTGATTGGAGCGAACCAGGGTGACCGTTGCCCCGCCGACCCGCTCCGTGGCCCGGACGGCGTCAGGGGCCCCCAGGACGTCGGAGGCAGTGATCTGGGTGGGGGTCACCCAGGGCCGGATCACCAGAACTCCGGTCCCCAGCACGATCAGCGCCAACGCAGCCACGAGCCCGAACCAGGCTCGGTTCCACGGGCGGCCGGGCGAGGATCGGTGGACCGGCGAGCCGGTCAGCGGCGGGGTCACGACCGGCTCTGCCTCCGGGTGCCGGGCTGGGGAGTCCGGAGTCGGCGCAGTGGTGCGAACCTCGGCCATGATGGCGGCCTTCAGGCGGGCTGGGGGAGGTGTTTCGGTGAGGGCGGAGAGTTCGGCGGCGGTGTCGCTGAAGGCGGCCACGTCTTCGCGGCAGTCAGCGCAGGTGTCCAAGTGCAGCTCAAAAGCGGTGCGCTCAGCCTCGTCCAGCGCATCCAGCGCATAGGCGGCGGCGAGATCGTGCAGGCTTTCAGTCATGTGACACCCCCAAGCGGAGCGGAGACGGTGCAGGCCGTCGCGTATTCGGGTTTTGGCAGTTCCCAGCGGGAGCTTCAGTCGATGGGCCACCTCAGTGTGGGTCAGCCCGTCGAAGTAGGCCAACTGAATGGCTTCACGCTGGATCGCTGGAAGGGCGCCGAGTGCCTCCCTGACCTGGGCGGCCTCTATCGAATCAGTGACGGCAGTGGCAGTGAGGTCTTCCAGTGGCGCCACATTGAGGTCCTGGTAGGTCTGATCCCGGCGGGCCGCCGCTGCGCTCGCGCGTACCCGGTCAACTGCCCGGCGATGGGCGATGGTGAGCATCCAGGCAAGAGCGCCGCCGCGGGCGGGATCGAAGTCGACGCTCCGGCGCCAGATCTCGAGGTAGACCTCTTGGCACACTTCCTCGGCCTGGGCACGGTCACGCAGCACTCGACAGGTGAGACCGTAAAGCTTGGCCGACGTCATGTCGTACACCTTCTCGAAGGCGGTTTCATCACCCGAGGCGCATTGGGTGAGGGCAGAGGCCAGGGCCTGGGACAGTTCGGCGGCAGCCGACTCGTCGCGGACTTGGTCCATGCCGGGATTATGCCCTAGATCGGCGCGTGGCACCCCGCCCGAAGGACGGGGTGCCATGACAACCGGCTTTGGGGCCATGTGATCACTGCGGGGGCAGCAGGACCGAATCGATGATGTAGACGGTCGCGTTGGCGGTTTGGACGTTGCCGCAGACGACCTTGGCGTCAGCGACGGTGAATGCTTCCCCCGCACCCTTCACCGTGATCTCGGTTCCGGCGAGGGTCTTGTGCGTGCCGGCCAGCATGGCGGGGGTGAGGCGGGAGCCGACCACGTGGTGGGTCAGGACCGTGGTGAGCAGCTTCTTGTCGGCCAGCACTGCGTCCAGGTCGGCCTTGGGCAGCTTGCCGAAGGCGTCGTTGGTCGGAGCGAAGACGGTGATGTCCTTGGCGGAGTTGAGAGTCTCTCCCAGGCCGGCCTTGGTGACCGCAGTGACCAGGGTGGAGAGCACCGGGTTATTGCTGGCAGCGGTGGCTACCGGATCCTTGGCCATCCCGGCAAACGAGCCGGAGCCGTCGGCAGGCACCACGGAGCAGGCTGCACCGAAGGGCGAATCCATCGGTACGGCGGCCGGTGGGGTGGCCTCCATGCTGGCGGGCTGGGTCATCGCGCTGCTGGGGGCCGGGGCACTGGCCATGCCGGCGCTACAAGAGACCACGGTGAAGGGGAGCAGGGACAGCAGGGCGATCGGGCCGAGCTTGCGGAAGGTGTTCATTTCTTCTCCTTGTGGGTGCCGGGTTCGGCGTCGGTTTGTTCTTGCATTGGGGATTCGGAGCCCTGGGGGAATCGGATTGGAGAATCTGGAACTTCTTCCTCAGGTGCCGTCAGCGCACGATCACGACGACCTGTTGGATGCCACTGGAGCCATCGGGGAAGGGTGCCTCGCGCTGATCGCTCTGCACCTGGCCAGCTCCGTCCACGGCCCGGCACTCCAGGGTGTGGTTGCCCGTCGTTGCCTCCCAGGGCAGGTACCACTGTCGCCAGTAGTCGATTCCCGCGGTCGGACCGAGGCGAGCCCGTCGCCACGGTCCGGAGTCGATCCGCACCTCGACCGCGGCGATGCCGCGACGCTGTGCCCATGCGGTGCCTCCGATCACCGTCGACCCTGGCCTGATCGGCTGCAGCGGCCGGGGCGATTCGATCCGCGAGCTGGGCTTGACCGGGGCGTCGGTGGCCCAACCGCGTTGAGTCCAGTAGGCCTGCTGGGCGGCATAGGTGGTCAGGGTCAGCCGAGTCAACCACTTGGTGGAGCCGACGAACCCATACAGCCCGGGAGTGACCAGGCGAACCGGATACCCGTGCTCGGGGGGCAGCGGTCGTCCGTTGATCCCGATCGCGACCAGGGCGTCGCGATCGTCCAACAGGGCTGCGAGCGGGGTGCTGATAGTGAAGCCGTCGACTGCTGTGCTGAGCACCTGATCGGCAAGCCGATCGATCCCCGCCCTTTGCAGCACATCTCTGGTCCGGACGCCGAGCCAGCGAGCGGAGCCCACATAGCTGCCGCCGACTTCGTTGCTCACGCAGGTCATGGTGATGTCGCGCTCGATCAACTCCAGGCCGATCAGGTCCGACCAGCCGAGCTGGTAGGGACGCTCGACCATCCCGTCGATGGTCAACGACCAGGACGTGTGGTCGATCGCGGGCACGATCAGGTTCACGTCCACCCGGTAGAAGTCAGCATTCGGTGTCACCCAAGGGCTCAGTCCCGGGACGCCGGCCTCCACTCCAGCGGGGAGTTGCGGCAGCGGAATGCTCGGACGGGGCAAGTTCGTGACCCCGGGCGGAGTGCGTGTGCTGAGCAACTGACCGGCACCGCCGGTGACCAGGGCTGCCAAGCCGGTCCCGGCGGCACCACCGATCAACGCCCGCCGAGAGAGTGGCGATGGGCCACCTCCGGCGGGTGCCCCGGGGCGGGCCAGACGCCAGACGCCGGCCAAGGCGGTCATACCCACCACGAACGACACGAGGGAGGGAATCGCCCACCACCAGGTCGCGCCGGGCAGCGACAGGGCGGCCAACAACGGTAGGCCGATCACGGCCCCGGCTGCGGCCAGTCCCCAGGTCGCGTGCCGAGCGTAGAGCACCCCCAAGCCGGATCCCAGCGCCAAGCAGGCCACGATCACGCCCCCCACCAGAAGCGGCTTGTCGGCGGTGCCCATGGTCGCCACCGCCCACTCCTTGACCGGGGTCGGGGTCAGGTTGATCACCGTGGTGGCGATGGCCAGCACGGGGGAGGACGACGGTGCGATCAGGCCTGCCACACCGTGGCCTGAGGCGACCCCGAGCGCCAGCGACGTCGTGCCGAGGAGGGCTGCCGGCCAATGAGTTTCGGCGCGCGGTGCGCTCGGAGTCGTCATGCGAGGTATTCGGAGCCGCGGCGGGTTTCGGATTGGTTGCTGGGGCCGGGCCGCCCCGATGGCGGATCGAGCGGCCGCGTCGGTGAGAACTGGAAACCCCGGAGCGCCCGGGTCAGAGGTGAGCCCGCAGAGCTAACCGAGCCGCACGAACGGTCGGTCCAACCAGAACTGTCAGTGGCGGGTGGTGGACTGTTTCCACTGGCAGTCCGCGTGGGAACACGTGTACGAATAGGGTTGCGCGGCCGGCCAGTGACCACTACTTTTGACTCGAACACATGTTCGAACGCTGGATGAGGAGTTCACGATGAGCGCAATGACGATCGATCAGATCACCCGCACCGCCCCGGTGCTGCCGCGGCCCGCTCGCGGGCAGATCCGGTCGCTGCGAAGCCCGGTTCTCGTCTCCTTGCCGTCGACCGTTCCGATGGATCGACCCGTCGAAGCGGTCAGCCGCACTCCAGGGGCCGTGGCTGACGGCTCGCTGCAGTTGACGCGGCGAGGGGCTGGCTGTGATCATCGCGATCTTCCTCGCGATCTGTGTCACTTCGCTCACGATCGTGGTCGCAGCCTTCCTGGCGATCCCCAACCAGCCGGTCAGCGGCATCCCGTCGGGAGTCGATGCCGGGTTGGTCATCTCGAGTCGCTGACGCTCTCAGCCTCAAGACACGCCGACGTGGCCGCTGGGTGTTGCGTTGTGGTCGGCCCTGCGCCTAACCTCTACATGTAGTAGTTACATGGCTGTGGTTCATCCACAGGTTGTGGTGACTTACACAACGTTGTCCACAGATTGCTACACAGAGTGATCCACAGGATGACCCAAACGGGGGAGCGAGGGGAGGGCCGAAGATGTTTTGTCCCTATTGCCGGCATACCGACTCGCGAGTCCTGGACTCCCGAGTCGCCGAAGACGGAACCAGCATCCGTCGCCGGCGCCAGTGCCCCAGCTGCGAACGTCGGTTCACCACGTTGGAGCAAATGCAACTGGTGGTGGTGAAGCGATCCGGAGTAATCGAACCCTTCTCGCGGGAGAAGGTCATCAATGGTGTTCGAAAGGCCTGCAAGGGTCGTCCGGTCAGCGAGGCCGACTTGGCCAAGCTGGCCCAGCGAGTTGAAGAGGCCCTGCGCGCCAGTGGCCAAGCCGAGATCCCCGCTGGTGAGGTGGGGGTGGCCATCCTGAAGCCCTTGAGCGAACTCGACGCGGTGGCGTATCTCCGCTTCGCCAGCGTCTACAAGCACTACCAGTCCGTCGAGGACTTCGAATCCGAAATCAAGCACCTGCGTGACCTCATGGTCACGACCAACTGAACAACAACACCCCCGCATCAGACCCGTCACGAAAGAAGGCACCACCATGACCGAGACAGCCCGGGCAACGTCGCGCGAGGGCAACCGGAAGGCCGGTTTGTCCATTGAGCGCGTGTTCACCACCGAAGGCGTGCACCCTTATGACCAGGTCACCTGGGAGTTGCGCGACGTCGTCCAGACCAACTGGAAGACCGGCGCGAGCGTCTTTGAGCAGCGTGGGGTCGAGTTTCCCGACTTCTGGAGCCTGAACGCGTCCACGATCGTGACCACCAAGTACTTCCGAGGCGCCGTGGGCACGGCGGCCCGCGAGTCCAGCCTCAAGGCCCTGATCGACCGTGTGGTCAAGACCTACCGCGCGGCCGGCGAGGAGCACGGCTACTTCGCCACCTCCGTCGACGCCGAGATCTTCGAGCACGAGATCACCTGGATGCTGCTGAACCAATACTTCAGCTTCAACTCGCCGGTGTGGTTCAACGTGGGCACCAAGAGTCCCCAGCAGGTGAGCGCCTGCTTCATCCTCAGCGTCGATGACTCGATGGACTCCATCCTGAACTGGTACAAGGAAGAGGGGTTCATCTTCAAAGGCGGCTCCGGTGCGGGGCTGAACCTGTCTCGGATCCGATCCTCCAAGGAACTGCTCAGTTCAGGCGGCACCGCTTCTGGTCCCGTGTCCTTCATGCGAGGCGCCGATGCCTCCGCCGGGACGATCAAGTCCGGTGGTGCCACCCGTCGCGCCGCCAAGATGGTGGTGCTTGACGTCGATCACCCCGACATTGAAGAGTTCATCCAGACCAAGGCCCGCGAGGAAGACAAGATCCGCGCGCTCCGCGATGCCGGATTCGACATGGATCTGGGTGGGCGTGACATCGTCTCGGTGCAGTACCAGAACGCGAACAACTCCGTCCGGGTCAGCGACACTTTCATGCGCGCGGTCGAGGACGGCCAGCCGTTCGACTTGATGGCCCGCCAGGAGCATCGAGTGGTCGAGACTGTCGACGCCCGTGAGCTCTTCGGCAAGATTGCCGCGGCGGCCTGGGAGTGCGCCGATCCCGGCATTCAGTACGACGACACGATCAACGCCTGGCACACCAACCCCGAAACCGGGCGCATCACCGCGTCGAACCCGTGCTCGGAATACATGAGCCTCGACAACAGCTCCTGCAACCTGGCCAGCCTCAACCTGCTCAAGTTCCTGCGCACCGATGACACCTTCGACGCGGAGAAGTTCGCCAAAGCGGTGGAGTTGGTGATCACCGCGATGGACATCTCGATCTGCTTCGCCGACTTCCCGACCGAATCGATCGGGCAGACGACCCGCGACTACCGCCAGCTGGGAATCGGCTACGCCAACCTGGGCGCCCTGCTGATGGCCCTAGGTCGCGGCTACGACTCCGATGCCGGTCGCGCGCTCGCCGCCTCGATCACCTCGCTGATGACGGGTGCGTCCTACAGTCGTTCGGCGGAGCTGGCCGCGATCGTCGGTCCCTACAACGGCTACGCCCGCAACGCCTCGGCGCACCAGAAGGTGATGCGCAAGCACCAGGCTGCCAACGATGACGTCCGTGGTTACAACGGGGTGGACAAGGTCGTGCACGAGGCCGCCACCAAGGAATGGGACGCGGTGATCAGCCTCGGCAGCCAGAACGGCTTCCGCAATGCGCAGGCCTCCGTGCTGGCCCCGACCGGGACCATCGGCTTCATGATGGACTGCGATACCACCGGCATTGAGCCGGACTTCTCGCTGGTCAAGTTCAAGAAGCTCGTCGGTGGTGGGTCGATGCAGATCGTCAACCAGACCATCCCGCGTGCGCTGGTTCGGTTGGGTTATGCCGCTGAGACGGCTGAGGCGATCGTGGCCTACATCGCCGAGCACGGTCACGTCGTGAACGCTCCGGCCCTCAAGGTCGAGCACTACGACGTGTTCGACACCGCGATGGGGCAGCGCTCGATCCGGCCGATGGGTCACGTGCGGATGATGGCGGCCGTCCAGCCGTTCCTCTCCGGCGCGATCAGCAAGACGGTCAACCTGCCTGAGAGCGCCAGCGTGGAAGAGATCGCTGACGTCTACCTGCAGGGCTGGAAGCTGGGTCTCAAGGCGCTGGCGGTCTATCGCGACAACTGCAAGGTCGGTCAGCCGCTGAGCGATGCCAAGGCCAAGACGGAGCCCACGGCGGCAGTGTCCGAGCCGGAGGTTCGGGTCGAGTACCGGGCCCGCCGCAAGCGTCTGCCCAAGTCCCGGGTCAGCCGTACCACCTCCTTCGCGGTGGCCGGCGCCGAGGGCTACATGACGTCAGGGATGTATGAGGACGGGTCGCTGGGCGAGCTGTTCCTGAAGCTGGGCAAGCAGGGGTCGACCCTGGCCGGTGTGATGGACGCGTTCTCGATCGCGGTGTCGATCGGGCTGCAGTACGGCGTGCCGCTGGAGAGCTTTGCGCAGAAGTTCACCAACCTGAAGTTCGAGCCGGCCGGCATGACCGATGACCCGGACGTCCGGATGGCGCAGTCGATCATGGACTACATCTTCCGTCGCCTGGCGCTGGACTACCTGTCCTTCGATGAGCGCGCCGAGTTGGGCATCTACACCGCCTCCGAGCGCGCACGCTACGTCGAGACCGGCTCCTACCTCTCTCAAGAGGACGAGGACGCCATGATCGAGTCGGAGTCGTTGAAGAACGACGCCGGTGACAACGTGCGAGTCGATGAGGCAGGCCCGGTGCAGCCGTCGCTGATCGAGCCGGCCATCACCACCGCGGCATTGCTTGAGTCGATGACGGGTCTCAAGGTCGACGCACCGCTGTGCATGACCTGCGGCACCAAGATGCGTCCGGCCGGCTCGTGCTACGTCTGCGAGGGTTGCGGCAGCACCAGCGGTTGCAGCTGAGTCTGAATGACGGCCGACACTGAAGGTGTCGGTCAACGACAAGTGCTGCGACACGTCTGGGCCTTTCTCCAGTGATCACCAGACCGCACGAGAAGTCAGTGACATAGACAGAAGGCGATCCAAGGCCCCGAAGCCTGTGCTTCGGGGCCTTGGATCACGCGACGACCTTGACGGGCGCTGACTCCGCGCTGCCCAAACCGACAAGCGCAAGCTCGTCGGGGTGACGGTCGAGTTCCTGCTACGCACCGGCTTGAGGGTCGGAGAGTTCACCGCGCTGGCCGCCGACGCGGTCGTCCTGATCGGCGACACGAACTGGTTACACGTGCCCGTCGGCAAGCTCCACGAGGACCGCTACCTGCCGCTGCATCCCCGCGTCGTCGAACTCGTCGACGCCTACTGTGACGCGCACGTGCCCGCCGGGCACCCACTGCTGCTGCCCCGAGAACGGCAAGCCGCTCGACCGGCACACCGTCACCCGGTTCATCAACAAGGCCGGGACTGCGGCCGGGCTGAGACACATCCATCCCCACCAACTCCGCCACACGCTGGCGACCCAGGCGATCAACCGCGGCATGAGCCTGGAAGCGATCGCCGCCATGCTCGGCCACAAGTCCCTCGACATGACGCTCGCTACGCCAGGATCGCCAACCGGACCGTCGCGGAGGAGTACTTCACCGTCGCCGAAAAGGTTGACGCCCTCTACGCCCGGCCAGCTCAGCTACCCGCCGACGCACTCGGCCCCAACATGGCCCGCCTGAACCGTGAGCACCACCGGCTGCTCGGCAACGGCTACTGCGTCCGGCCCACGGTCATGGACTGCGAGTTCGAGAACATCTGCGAGACCTGCACCTACTTCACGACCGGGCTCGAGTTCCGGCCCACCCTCCTCGCCCAACGCGCCGACGCCTGCGCCAAAGGCCAGACCCGACGCGCGACCATCTACGACAAGCTCATCGCAGACCTCGACACCACCGAGACCTCTTGACAACGAACACCCACATAATGCCGCTGCCCGGAGGGTCGTGTCGGTTCAGTGCGGCCGGACCCTCGCCTGCTGGGGACGCGACAACGACTGGATCACCGTCTGGACCTCTGCCATCGACGAGATGCTGATTCGTTCGTCCAAGAAGCTAAGGAGGCGAATCGGGGTTCCCTGCCGCGCAGCCGCCTCCATCTTGTTGTGGCCGTCGAGCAGAAAGTGCGTGAGCACTGAGTGCTGGTAGTAGTCCTCGCTCTCATCGATAGCTGGCTGCAGAGTGTCCAGGAGGCAGTACCCGACGGCGGTGGCGCCATGGTTACCAGCAGCCTCATACTGCGCGACTCGGTCGGTGCTATTCCACGACGGTGGCACCATCGGTACCACGATCTCGTAAAGATGCCCGTCGAGCCCGACCGGGCATTCGAACGTCCGGTAGTACTCAGTGCCCGGATCCTCGGGCGCGCCGAGCACGGGATCCACGCCCCAAGTCCGGACCTGCTCGTGGGTGAAGTAGTCGCCGTCGCTTCCCGGCTCGACTAGCCGAGGAACGACCTCCTGAAGGAGGATCGTGTATGTCGATTCCGGAAGCACCTTCTCGTAGACACTGACCACGTCGTCGGAGATCATGTCGAGGCCGGTGCTGAGCAGGTCATTGGCAAGGTCGAGATCGGCCTGCTCAGTGGATGTGAGCTTGTGGAACATGGCCGGGCAGGTGCCGCACCACAAGCTCAGTTCAAGGTGGGAACACCGCAGCACCAAGCGTCTCGGCGCGAAAGCGGTGCCAGGAGCCGGCTTCGGCGTTGGCACGGCAACAGCTGCGCGCGATTCAGGGACTCCCAGCGGCGCGTTCCTTCTGACATCGATGAGCACGCACCGACGCTAGCCGCTAAGCAGACTGTCACTCGAAACGACCGGATTTGGCTCCCTTCTCTGTCAAGGGGGTCTGGGGTGGTGCCGGATTCCTCCCCCTGTTGATGGTGTCCCAGTGCTCGGCGCGGTCAAGATCGTTCCTCCGGTGGGGGCTCCATCTTGACCGCGCCTGCGCGCTGGCAGGTTTGGGCAGCGGTGGAGGAACCGGCGGGGTGAGGATCCGCGGGCGACGGTTGGCCGCGGATGGTTCAGGCGGTGGCGGTTTGGCGTGTTCTACGCTGGTGGGTGACGGGTCCGGGAAGTGATTTGTCCGAAGAGCTGGTGTGGGGATGGGAGCCGGCCGCGCTGGATGTCTGTGTCGTTCCCCGGTGTCCTCCCGGGCCTGTCGCCTGAACCGTGCTGTAGTCGGTGAGCATGGTTCGGTACACGACGTCGGAGAGGCGGCGTTTCAGGCAGCGCGTCGCTTCCATCGAGGTTTTCCCGTCGGTCTTCTTCCGGTCGTAGTAGGTGCGGCCTTCGGTGGGGTTGCGGAGTTGGACGGTGGCCATCAGGTGGAGACCCGGTTGATTTGCCGGTTCCCGCCGCATCTACAGCGCCCCATTGCGACACGCGCTACGGAGGGTGCAGCCCTTCTACTGGCGCGAGGTCATGAAGATCAACTATCCCCAGGTTGAGGTTGCCGAGAGGTACGAGGAATCTGCGCGTGAGCACTATCTGTGCCAAGTTGCGCGCCTCTCGAACATCGACAAGCACCGACGCCTCGCCACGACGGCCGCTTGGCCAGGGCTGCGCTACTTCACTCCAAGGAAGCGGGCGGAACCTACGCTCTCACGCCCGTCGGACCGGTCCCCTGGGTCGACGGTGCTGTCGTTGCACGGCTCACCGGAGAAGGCCGAAGGCCAACTGCGGTCGTCCACGAATGCCATGTCGCACTCGTCGACGTCTCCCACTGGTACGAGTCGAGAACTGACCTGCCCGATCTCGTGGCGTCATGGGTTGAGAGAACGAACCAGACGCTGGCACACGTTGTGACCGCATATCTGCAATCGATCAGCCACTAGCCGAAACTGCCTTGGCGAACGTCCGCTACTGCCGCAGCCAGCGTGGGACGCTTCGGAGGTGGGGTCAGTTCGAGAGAGCAGCCAAGAGCTGGAGGCCGCACTGGACGATGTGACGACGCAACTGTATGGCATGCATCGCGACGAGATTGTCGACCGAGAAGGTCTTGCTTGGTCCTTGTCGAACGGCGTCTACGTCGAGCCGGAGGTCTTGAAAGTCGACCCCCTGATCGTTCGTCTCGAAGCGAGCAAGGGGATACGACTGGGCCGAGCCGTCGCTACCAGGACGCTTCGGCTCGGCTCCGGGTAGGACCCCCGTTCGGACGTGCCAACTCGTTCGACTTTTCTGCGGTGTCCCAAAGGGGATGAGCGCACTGGCAACATGGGGAGCGTGGGAATCTTCCGGCGCCGAAAGCCCGTGCAGTTCAACACCGGCCACACAGGTGACGACCAACTTCTTGCCCAGCTATCGCACATGAGCGACCTCGCGACTCCGCGGCACTGGGTGCACTATCTCTACTTCGCCGACGAAGGTGCCGCCCGTGAAGCGGCTGGAGTTGTGAACGCCGCCGGATGGCAACTGCAGGAAGTTGCCGAGTCCGCGGCTGGTGGCCCTGAACGGGTCGTCATCGCCGAGCGGCACGGCGCGGTCACGAGTCCAGAAGCCGTCCGCGAGGCTCGGGTGTTCTTCGAGTCGGTAGCTCAGCAGTGGTCCGGCGGCGAGTACGACGGCTGGGAAGCTGGCGCCTGAACCGTCCGCCTGTGCCGCCGATCGTTCAGGCATCTGCTGAGTCGAGGTTTGCCAGCTGGCGCAGAGCAGCGGCTGAATCCGCGATCATGGTGCGGTGAGCGAAGTGATCGTGTTTGAGACGCCCCGGCACTACCGTCTCCCCACTCTCCACCAGGCCGAGCAGCAGTTCGAGTGGATCGATGTCGAGTCGGGCGTTGTCGACGGCTTCTACACGAGTGAAGGCGAGCTCCTGGGTGTCACAGGCGGAGACGCCGTCTTCATCAAGCTAGCCAGATCCCGCCGCTTCGCCGCCCAGGAGCTGGCCGATCGACTTGCCTCAACCGTGTGTGACGGACGACCCTGCTGCAAGGAACAGTTGACCTAGCCAGACTTCCGCTGATGCCGCGACCGGCGCGGCCGTTCTCGCCAGCAGCATCGAGCATCCCTTCCCTCCCAGTAGGATTCAGTCCTACTCTGGTGCGAGGAGGTCGACGTGAGAACGACGAAGCAGATGAGTGTGACGTTGCCGCACGAGATGGCCGACATGGTGCGCGCCAAGGTGGTCTCCGGCGAGTACGCCTCCGAAAGCGAGGTCGTTCGCGAGGGCCTGCGGGCTTTGGCGGCACGCGACCGAGCGGTCGACGCTTGGCTGCGGGATCAGGTCGCACCAGCCTATGACCGCTTCCTGGCAGACCCGGAGAGTGCGCTGTCTGCAGGTGAGGTCCGTGCCCGACTCGCGTACCTGCGCGACGAGTGACATACACCGTCCGGTTTGCGCCGGAGGCGGCAGGCCAACTCGAGGCGCTGTACCGCTACATCGCTTCGGCCGCGTCGCCGGCGGTTGCTGCCGGTTATGTGGATGCCATCGTCGCCCACTGCGCGGGTCTCGCTGTGTTCCCGCACCGAGGGACGATGCGAGACGACATCCGTCCTGCGCTTCGCACGTCCACTTCCAAGAAGCGTGCGGTGATCGCCACGTTCGTCGCTGACGAACGTGGCGATCACCATCCTCGGCGTCTTCTACGGCGGCCAGGACTGCGAAACGATGCTGAGCGGATCCGACAACGCGTGAGTTGACACCCACAGAAGCACCCGGTCGAACGCACTCAACGACCCGACCCGCCCCCTCGGTCATATCCGGATCCGGGCGGCTTCCCGCCGAGCCGTTCAGTCGTGGGTTCGGCGCCGAAACTGGACGACGATGAAGAAGGCCAGAAGCCCGGCGCTGGCCAGCCCTAGGGCGACCGCGCCCCCAGGTGACCTGCTGTACAGCGCGGAGAGGGCGTCCATGCCTGCGAAGCCGACCGTGGCGTACAGGAACGCCCAGATGACCGAGCCGAGCGTTACGGCGGGGAGATAGCGGAGCAGGGGCATCCGGGTTGCACCAGCAGCCAGATTGATCAAGGTCTGGATGCCGATGGTCAAGAAGGACAGGCTGACCGCTGGCGCTCCCCAGGTGTTCAGCCGGTCGACGGCACGCCGGTAACCAACCGATGCCATCAAGCGGGCCGCCGGGGTTCGCTCAGCCCCGGCAACGGCCAGGCGACCAAGCCAATAGGTCGCGTTGGCACGTGCCATCACGATCAGAAAGAGCGCGCCCACCACGATCGGATAGGGCGCGCCCCATTGGGTCGGATCCACTCTGGTTTGCCTCCTTGTTGCGGCCGCTCAGCTTACCCGGGCTACCGCGCTGCTCCCTCCGGCCGCCCGGGCCATCGCCAGCGCCCCCAGCCACAAGCCGACAACCCCCAGACTCGACCACGGCTGAGAGGGCGCCAGGACGGCACCGTTCATCCAGACCAGGGCGGTCGCGCCGCTCAACAGGGCGAAAGCGGCTATGGTTGGCGTGCGCCGCGGGGCATACCCCAACCCGGGCACCAGCCGATACTCGAGTCGTCCGATCAGCGGCGCCAGCGTGGCCAGAAGCGGCAGAGTGACGGCTACCACCATGGGCTGGCTGAGCAGCACGTCCGTCGCCGCCGGGAAGGCGCCCGTGAGCAGGAAGAGCCCGAAGCCACTGATCAGGATCACCGGGATGTGCCACAGGTAGGCCGTCACCAGCAGGGCGTTGGCGGCCGCGAGGATGCGCTCGACCCGGTGCGACACCGACCGGGCCAGCCCAGCCCGTTCGGCCAGACCCAGCGCCGAGGCCTGAGCTACGCCGAGGAACACCATGGCCAGTGTGGGCGGTTGTACGTTGGCGATCGGGATGTTTGCCAGGCCGACCGCCGACGGCGGGTAGCCGAAGCCCAACACCAGGACGAGTACCCCGGCCACCCCGACCATGAGCCCAGCCAGCGGCTGCCACACCGGCCCGCGCCGGAACCAACCCCGGTGGTAGGCGATCCCCAGCTGATGAACCAGGGGCCAGGCCAGCAGCAGATTGAGATTGCGCAACTCATAGCTCCTCGCCGAGAACGACCACCAGTCAACGCCGACCACCCCGACGAAGAGCAGCCCGAGGAGCACCCAGGGAGATCGACTCTGCGCGCTGACCAATGCCGGTGCCACCGCCACGATCAGCAAGTAGATGGTGAGGAACCAGAGGAGTTGGGCGAACTGGCGACTCAGCTCCACGCTGCGCTCGGGGTGCCCGAACCAGAAACCCGCAGTCGACACCAGGGCAGAGGCGCTGACGAACAGCAACAGCGGCCCAACCAGACGGCGTCCGCGACTGGCCAAGTAATGCGCGTACCCGCCGCCCCGAGCCCGCATCTTGTCCACGACCAGCGCGTGCGCAAAGCCGCCGGCCACGAAGAAGACGGGCATGATCATGAAGAACCAGCTGGCGATCCACCACTCAACGCCCGGTGCCCACGGCACGATGCTCGGCGCGGAGGCGACCACCTCGATCTGATAGAGCAGGCAATGGAAGATCACCACCACCAGCACGGACAACACCCGCGCGATATCGATCAGGTGATGGCGTGCCGAACCTTGCTCGCTCATCACCCGCTCATCGTAGAGGCCAACGGCGGAGTTACTCGCCGATAGGGTGTCGGCATGCTGGCGGCACTGACCGGCTTCGGCCACATCGGCCTGATCGTCGGGCTCGGTGTTCTGCTCGCGCACGTCAAGGTGCTGGGCGATCTTCAGCGCGCACTGCTGAACCGTCTGGCCTTCCTGGTCGCCTCCCCAGCACTGCTCTTCACGGTGGTGTCCACGGCGGACCTGGGACGCCTCTTCTCCGAGACGCTCCTCGTCTCGGCCCTGGCCATCTTTCTCGCCGGCGGTCTCCAACTCGTACTGGCGCGGGCGGTGCACCGCGCCCAGGGCGCCGAGGCGGTCATCGGAGCCCTCTGCGCGGCCTACGCGAACGCGGGAAACCTGGGCTTGCCGATCACCGCCGCGATCCTCGGCGACATGTCGTGGATGGCTCCGATCCTGCTGCTCCAGGTCGGTCTGCTGCAGCCGCTCGCTCTGGGCTACCTGGACGTTCACGCAGCCCGGACACAGAACCGTCAGATCTCTTGGTGGGCCTACCCCACCCTGCCGTTGCGCAACCCGATCACTGTCGCCACCATGCTGGGGCTGGCCGTCAACCTGGCCGGTTGGACCACCCCTGAGGTGATCGCGACCCCGATCGAGATGGTCGGCGGAATGGCGATCCCGGCCATGCTGATCGCCTTCGGGGTCTCGTTGCGGCTGGACCCGCTCTCCGGTCGTGGCGGGTCACCGATCAACCTTTGGACGATCGTGCTGATCAAGGTGCTGCTGCACCCGCTTCTGGCCTACCTGTTGGCCACGCAGGTGTGGCATCTGGGGTCGCTCCAAGTGCTGGCGGTCACGGTGATCGGTGCCCTCCCGGCGGCCCAGAACATCGCTGTGATCGCCTCCCGATACGAAGTCGGGCGATTGCTGGCTCGGGATGCCATCTTCATTTCAACGCTGCTGTCGGTGCCGGCAATCGTGGCGATCTCGGCGCTGCTGCGCTGACCTGGCGCTGGCTCCGTGGGCTAGGTTGGTTGACGTGACCCACGACCCGTCGTCCTCGGAGGTGAGCGACTTCGACCTCGATCGGAGCACCGCCGCGGCCTGGGACAACTTCGCCGGGCGGCTCGCCGAGGTGGTCTCGCACATGGAGCCCGATTCGACGCTGACCATCGGGTCCATGGCCACCGAACAGCACGGTCAGGTGCCCTTCGTCCGCTTCGCCTGTGACGATCAGCATCAAATACTGGTCGAGGCAGCCGCCAATGCCGCGCTCAGCGAGGAGTTTCAGCTGACCGCTGAGCAGCAGGCCATGATGAAGGCCCGAGGCTGGCGGGCGCCCGAGGAAGCCGGGGATCACGCCACCGGCAACTATTGGGTCCAGGCCCCGCAGGAGGATTCGAGCACCATCGCGGTCTTGGCCTCCCAAGCCTTGCACCACGTCTATGGGGTGCGGCATCCCGCGTTCCTGGCGCCAGATCAGCTGGCCGAGGTGCTGGCCCCTCCTGGCAAACAGGAAGTGCCCCCGCTTCAGTTCGAAGCCGATGACGTGATCGCCACGGTCGTCTCCAGCCGCGCTCATCTCGATTCCCTGGTTGAGGCCGAACTCACCCAGATCCTGGGTCATCGGCCCTTGCGCGACGCGGATGGCGACTACGCCCTTCGAGTCGGCTCGACCATGGTCTTCGTCCGCTGCACCCTCGATGCTCGGGAAGTTCTCTTCTTCTCCGCGCTGGTGCACGAGCTCGACGGGCGCAGCCGAGCCATGGAGGTGCTCAGTGACCTCAACACCGAGGCCCGTTTCGTCCGCTTCATGATCGTCCGTGACCGCGTCTTCGTGTCGTTGTCTTTGTTCGCCCAGCCTTTCGTGCCGGCGCATCTTCACCAAGCTCTGCAGACCTTGTCCGTGGTAGCCGATCAACTGGATGAACACCTTGCGGCGAAGCTGCGCGGACGCACCACTTTTGAGGCCGACGACAGCTGACGTTCGGTGCAGCCCCAAACCCGATCCGCTAGCGTGGCACCCATGGAGGACTACGCGCATCTGAGCCCCTTAGAGCCCTCCGAATGCGAAGTCCTGGTTCGGAGTCGTGCCTTCGGGCGGGTCGCTTGGCAATCGTCGACGGGCCTACAGATTCTGCCGGTGGCCTACGTCGTCGCCGACGGGGTGATCGTGTTCCGCACCGCAGTGGGATCCCAGCTCGCCCGCTTGGTCGAACCCACCGACGTCGCCTTCCAGGTTGACGACCTCGATATGGAAACCCGGGTCGGGTGGAGCGTCCTCGCTCAAGGACGGACGGCCCCCTTCAGTGCTTCACAGACCCGCGAGCTGCCCTCGCCGTGGGCCCCCGGGGATCGACCGATCCTGATAGGTATTCATCCGAGCGCCTATACAGGGCGCTCGGTGTACGCGAGTTGGACGAAGTGGGAGAAATGACAGTGACTGAGTCAGTGACCGCCCTGCCGCGAGTCTTGGTGGGTTTTGACGCCTCCGACGACTGCCTGCGGGCGCTGGAGCACGCCGTCTGGGAAGCGAAAGCCATCGGTGCCGAACTGCACCTGGTCTACGTCGCCGACGACACCGTGCTGAACAGCGCGTGGGGAGTGGTTTTCGATCCTGAGGCGATCCGACAGGCTGCCGAGGCCATGTTGGCCAGCGGCGTGGAGGTGTCCAAGGGGTTAGGCCTTCCGGCGGAACGGATCTTCGCCGATGTCGTTCTCGGTGCTCCCTCCGCCGCGCTGTCTCAGCTCAGTCAGTCCGCCGCCTTGGTGGTGGTTGGGCGCCGTTCCTCCAGTGAATCTGATCGTCGGTTTGCCGGTTCGACCGCAGTCGGCCTAGCGGCCACCTCGCGCTGCCCGGTGGTCGTGGTCTCCGCCGAGATGAACGTCCACCCCGGTCGGCCGATGGGTGTCGCCGTCGACTCCACCGGACGAGGAGCCAAAGCACTGGACTGGGCCTTGACCCAGCACCCGCGTTACGGGGACTCGGTGGAGGTGCTGAGCGTTTGCCGCGCTCCATCGGGACGCTTTCTGCGGCACGCGATCAGTGACGAGCAGAAGCAGCAGGCCATGGAGGTCACCCAGCAGCGGGTCAACCAGATGGTGGCCGAAGCCGGCGCCAAGCATCCTGAGATACCGATCACCGCCGAGGTGCTCTACGGCAGCCCGGTCGACGAGTTGTCGGCGCGTTCGGAGCAGTTGGGCGTGTTGTTGCTGGAAGTACAGACGAGCTTCCCCACCTACAGCATCGGCGGAGTGATCCGCGGCGTCATGGCGCACGCGCATTGCCCGGTCGTGCTGATTCGGTGAGGTACCCTTCGGCTCCGTGAGGATCCAGTTCGACCCGGCTCTGCCGATCAGTGCGCTGGCCGGCGAACTGGTGGCCGCGATCCAGCAACATCAGGTGCTGATCGTGGCGGGGGAGACCGGTTCGGGCAAGACGACCCAGCTCCCCAAGCTGTGTTTGTTGGCCGGTCGGAAGAAGATCGGGCACACGCAGCCGCGACGGATCGCAGCCCGCAGCGTTGCCGAGCGGATCGCCGAGGAACTCGGCAGCGAACTGGGTGACCTGGTCGGTTATCAGGTTCGGTTCACCACCCGCGCCGGACGCGCCACCAAAGTGAAGGTGATGACCGACGGCGTGCTGCTGGCCGAGATCGCCCACGACCCCGACTTGCGCCGCTACGACACGTTGATCATCGACGAGGCGCACGAGCGCAGCCTCAACATCGACTTCCTCTTGGGCTACCTCAAAGTCCTCCTGGTGCGCCGCCCCGACCTACGCGTGATCGTCACCTCAGCCACCATCGACACCGAGCGCTTCAGCGAACACTTCGGCGGAGCGCCGATCATCGAGGTGGCTGGCCGCACCTATCCCGTCGACGTGCGGTACCGACCGGTCATCGATGGGGTGGGCCGCGAACGAGACCAGGTCGACGCCATCTGTGACGCCGTCACCGAACTGGCCGGGGAGGGATCCGGCGACATCCTGGTGTTCTGCTCCGGCGAGCGTGACATTCGCGACGCCGCCGAGGCGGTCGAGGCGCTGCAGTTGCCCTTCACCGAGGTCTTGCCCCTCTACGCCCGGCTGTCGGCGGCCGAGCAGCACCGGGTGTTCTCCGCGCACACCGGGCGGCGGGTGGTGCTGGCCACCAACGTCGCCGAAACCTCGCTCACCGTGCCCGGCATCCGCTATGTCGTGGACCCGGGCTTCGCCCGCATCTCCCGCTACTCGGCACGCACCAAAGTGCAGCGGTTGCCGATTGAGCCGGTCTCCCGGGCCTCGGCCAACCAGCGGTCCGGACGCTGCGGCCGGGTCGCGCCCGGTATCTGCATCCGGCTCTACGACGAAGAGGATTACCTGGGTCGGCCGGAGTTCACAGAGCCTGAGATCCTGCGCACCAACCTCGCCTCGGTCATCCTCCAGATGGCCGCGGCCCGGCTGGGCGACATCGAGGCCTTTCCCTTCGTTGAGGCACCCGACTCCAGCCAGGTGATGGACGGCATGCGGTTGCTCCGCGAACTCGGTGCGGTCGAGGACGGGCGAGGACGGCATGTCCGGTTGACCGAGGTCGGACGAGTGCTGGCCCGGCTACCGGTCGATCCGCGGCTGGGCCGGATGCTGGTTGAGGCCGAACGCCAAGGCTGCCTGCGTGAAGCTCAGGTGGTGGTCGCCGGCCTGGCGATCCAGGACGTCCGGGAGCGGCCCGCCGAACGTCGTCCGGCGGCCGATGAGGCACATCGGCGCTTCTGGGGGCCGGACAACTCCGACCTCGCTGCGATGCACCGGCTCTGGCAGCACCTGGACGAGCAACGCACCCTGCTGTCCGGCAACGGCTTCCGGCGGATGTGCCGGGACGAGTTCCTGCACTTCCTGCGAATCCGTGAATGGCAGGACCTGCACGCCCAACTCCGCACTGTCTGCCGCGATCTGGGGCTGCAGCGCAACGACGAACCGGCCGCCCCCGAGCGGATCCACATCGCCGCGTTGGCCGGTCTGTTGTCGCACGTCGGCCTGTTGGACGTTCGCGACAGCCCGGCGCCCGGCGCGCAACGGGGCAGGGGAGTGCGAGAGTATCTGGGCGCCCGCGGGGCCCGGTTCGCGATCAATCCGGGGTCGTCCGCGGCGAAGGTGGCACCACCCCTGGTGATGGCGGTCGAACTGGTCGAGACCAACCGGCTCTGGGCCCGAACGGTGGCCCCGATCGAGCCGGCCTGGGTGGAGGAAGTGGGCGAGCACCTGCTCAAGCGCAGCTACTCCGAGCCGCGCTGGTCGGCCCGCGGCGGCCAGGCCGTCGCGACCGAGAAGGTCACGCTGTTGGGCGTGCCGATCATCGCCGGACGGATCGTCTCCTACGGCAGGATCGACCCCGAGGCCGCTCGCACGATCTTTATCCAGTCCGCGCTCGTCGAGGGGCAGTGGCAGACCCGGCACCACTTCTTCGCCCGCAACCAGGCGACCCGCAAAGCCGCGGCAGAGTTGGAGGAACGGACGCGGCGGCGCGACATCGTGGTCGACGACGCGGTGTTGTTCGACTTCTACCACTCCAGGATCCCGCTGCAGATCGTGACCGTTGCCGCGTTCGACCGCTGGTGGCGCGACCAGCGGCGAGTCGAGGAGCACCTGCTCGACCTGACCATCGATGACCTTCTCTCTGCCGAAGCGGAGTCGGTCAGTGACACCGACTTCCCGCTGACCTGGCAGGTGGGGGAGGTGTCTCTTGACGTCGATTACGTCTTCGACCCAGGGGCCGGCCACGACGGAGTCAGCGTCGAGATCGATCTCGGGCAACTGAACCGGATCCCGCAGGCCGCGTTCACCTGGCAGGTCCCCGGCTACCGTCATGAACTCGCCACCGAGCTGATCCGCGGCCTGCCCAAGCAGCTGCGAACCCGGCTGGTTCCTGCCCCGAACACGGCGCGGCGGGCCCTTGACGTGATCGTGGAGGACCAGTCACGGCCCTTCTGCCTGGCGTTGGGGGAGGCGATCAGGCGAGTCAGCGGGGTGATCGTGCCCGAGGCGGATTGGCGTCCGACCGAGGTGCCGGGCCACCTCCAGGTCCGCTTCGTGGTCAACCAGGACGGCCGCGAACTGGCCCAGGGCCGCGACCTGACCGCCATGGCCTCCGGGCTGGGCGGCCAACTCACCAGGACGGTGAATGCGGCCGCCGCGGGCGTGACGCACCCGGGCGCCGTCACCTGGGCGTTCGGCAGCCTCCCGGAGCGGGTCGGTGACAGTGTGCAGGGCTACCCGGCCCTGGTCGACCAGGTGTCGACGGTCGGGGTGCGCGCGTTTCCCGATCCGGCCGGTGCCCGGCGGGCGCACGTCCGCGGGCTGCGCCGACTGATCGCTCTGACCACACCGGACGCCACCACCTGGGTGATTTCACGCCTCTCCAACCCGGTCAAGTTCGCCCTGGCGACGAGCCCGTATCCGAGCGTCCCCGACCTGCTCGCCGACGCCCGCCTGACGGCGATCGGGGACCTGCTGGCGTCGACGGGGGACCCGGTCGGGGTGCGGGACGAGGCTCGTTTCAGCTCCGTTCGAGATCGGGTGCGGGAGGGGCAGCGGACCGCATGCTCGCGGTCGTAGGCGTCGCTGGTGAGGTGTTGGCCCGCCGGGCCACGCTGGCGCCGCTGTTGGCCCGGGTGCGGGGGCAGGCAGCAGAGGACATCACCGACCAGCTGGCGAACCTGGTCTATCCGGGTTTCCTGGCCGCGACCGAGGAACCACACTTCAGCCGCCTGCCCGTCTATCTGCGGGCCATCGAGGTGCGGCTGGGGGTGCTGGTCGACAACCCGGCCCGGGACGTCCCGAACGCGCGCCTGATCCTGGAACTTGAGCGCGAGTATGCGGAGGTCTGCGCTCGCTTCCCGGCCGGTGGCCTGCCGATCGACGTGGCCGGGATCGGATGGATGCTGGAGGAACTACGAGTCGGCCTGTTCGCCCAAAGTCTGGGCACGCCACGACCGGTCTCGGCGAAACGGATCCGCACCGCCATCGGGCAGCTCCAGCTGCCGTGAATCCCGGACCCCCATGGGCCACGGCGCTACAGTGGCCCGGTGATGGATCCCCGGTTGTTGTACACCTTCAATCCTGAGGCCTGGGCCGCGGTGCAGGGCCAACGCCCGGTCATGCTGCATTTGCTCGACGGCTACGTCGACGCCGCTGCGGTGACCCACAACCTGTCCGCCTACATCCTCGAGCAGTGCGAGCACGAGCCGTTGGCTGAGTTCGACCTCGACCAGCTGCACGACTACCGCAGTCGCCGCCCGCAGATGGTCTTCGACACCAACACCTGGACGGCGCTGAACGAGTTCTCGCTGGTGCTGCACAAGGTGACGGACGCTCAGGGCAAGGACTTCCTCTTGCTCAAGGGCCCCGAGCCCGACACCCAGTGGCGACGGATGGCCGCCGCCGTGCTGGGCATCGCCGAACGCCTCCAGTCACCGCTGCTGATCACCGCAACCGGGGTGCCGATGGCGGTGCCGCACAGCCGGCCAACCTTGGTCACCTCCCACTCCACCGACCCGTCGAAGGCGCAGGGCAACCCGATCTGGATCGATCGGATCCAGATCCCGGGGAGTTTCTCGGCGATGTTGGAGTATCGGGCCGGTCAGGCAGGACTGACCGGCGTCGGGTTCGTCGCGCACGTGCCGCACTATCTGGCCCAGACCACCTTCGGGCAAGCCACCGCCGCCGTTCTTCGTCGGATCAACGCCGTGGCCGAGCTGGACATCCCGGTTGACGACTTGGAGGAGGTCGCGGCCTCGAACTTGGCCTCAATCCAGGCGGAGATGCTCGACGACTCGACTTCCCGGGAGTCGTCTCCACCTTGGAGGCGCAGTACGACCAACTCGCCGAATCCGGTGCCGCGGTGCCCAGCGCCGAGGAGATCGGGGCTGCGGTGGAGCAGTTCCTGGCCGAGCAGGGCGACTCCGACTCGGAGCGCTGAGCGTGCCGCAGACAGTCGGGGAGTTGGTCGCGCTGCTCAACTTGGAGCAGATCGACGTGGACCTGTTCCGGGCCACTCCGGCCAGCACCAGCCTGCAGCGCGTCTTCGGTGGCCAGGTGCTCGCTCAGGCCTTGGCCGCGGCGTACCGGACGGTGCAGGGGGATCGGGCCGCCCATTCGTTGAGCGCCTACTTCTTGCGCCCCGGAGCCACCACCAGCCCGTTGCTCTACCAGGTAGAGACGACCAGGGACGGGCGAAGCTTCTCCTCTCGCCGGGTGGTCGCCCGACAGGGCGGACGTCCGATCTTCTCCATGAGCAGTTCGTTCCACATTGTCGAGCCGGGCCTCGACCACAGCGACCCCCTTCCGGACGGCGTTCCGGTCCCCGACGCCTGCCCCCTGCTGTCGGAGGTCCTGGGAGCCCGCTCGGCCCGAGCCTCGGCCGCCTGGGAGGCCGAATGGGGTGCCCTGGAGGTGCGGTACGCCGGGGATGCGGGCGCGCCGGGCGCTGCGGCCATGCGGGTCTGGGTGCGGGCCGAGGGTCGGCTGCCGGACGATCCGATCACCCACCAACTCGTGATCGCCTACCTCTCCGACCTGACCCTGCTCGGCGTCAGCACCGTCCCGCATCCGGTCGTGTTCGGCTCACCGAGCCTCCAAGCAGCCTCCATCAACCACTCCATGTGGTTCCACCGCCCCACCCGGGCCGACCAGTGGTTGCTCTACGACCAGGTCTCGCCGTCAGCGTCAGGCGCCCTGGGGTTCTCTTTCGGACGCCTGTTCTCCCAGACCGCCTTGGTGGGTTCCTGCGCCCAGGAAGGTTTGATCCGGATGGTCGACGAGGTGGGGGAGAACGCAACAACGGGCCGGTTCCGTTAGGAAGTGCTGATTGATGCTGTTCCGAGCGAGGACGTGCTGGACGGGATGAGCTGCGACCCCCAGATCGTGGGGTCGTATCGGGCATCCGTTCCTCGATCTGGGGGTTGCAGGTCGCCCGTCCAGTGCGCCGCAGCCGGGACATGATTAATCAGCGCTTCCTTAGGACCCGACCCGTTCGGTTGTGCCGTTGCTAGGCGGCGACGTCGGAGTTGGTGCGCAACTTCAGGATCGCCTGCCGTTCGATCTGGCGGACCCGTTCGGCGGTGATGCCCCAGACCGCGGCGATGTCGGCGAGCTTCGCCTGGCGACCGTCGAGCAGCCCGTAGCGGCGCCGCACCACGTCCTGGGAGCGATCATCCAGGGTGCCCAACATGGCATCCAGGCGAGCCCGATCCTCGGCGTCCAAGACCATCTCGTCCGGGCCGGGGAGACGTCTCGGGCGAGCAGGTCACCCAGGGCGGTGTCGCCGTCCTCCTCGACCGGGGCGTCCAGGCTGATGTGGTCGCGGGACAGCCGAATCAAGGGGATCACCTGGTCTTCGGTCAGGCCCAGTTCGTCGGCGATCTCCACCAACTCGGGTTCGCGCCCCAGCCGCCGCTCCAGCGTGCGCCGGACAGCAGACACCTGGTTGACCTGTTCGGCAACATGGACGGGCAGCCGCACGATCCGTCCTTGCTGGGCGATGCCGCGTGAGATCGACTGCCGAACCCACCAGGTGGCGTAGGTGGAGAACTTGAAACCCTTGTGATAGTCGAACTTCTCCACCGCCCGGATCAGACCGGTGTTGCCTTCTTGGACGAGATCCAGCAGGGGCATCTGGGAGCGGCCGTACTTGCGAGCCACGGAGACGACCAGGCGGAGGTTGGCGGTGATGAAGTGCTGCAACGCCTCATCGCCGACCCGCGCGAGTTCCTGCAACTCGTCCTCGGTGACCTCGTTCGGCGCGGACCCGCGCTCCTCCGGGCTCACGGTGCGGTTGAGCAACGCTTTGGCGTACAGCCCAGCCTCGATCCGCTTAGCCAGAATCACCTCCTGCTCGGCGGTGAGCAGGGCGGTCTTGGCGATTCCGTCCAAGTACAGACCTACGGCGTCCTTGCCATCGATGCCGTCGGTGCTGCGGATCCGGTGTGCTGTGGAGATCATCGGTTTCCCTTTCGCTATGCACAGCAATACAACGCGAGATGGAGACCGTTTGGTTCCGGAAACGGCCCCGAAACTACCCTGATGGGAGCCCTGGTCGGCAATCCAAGACCACAGTCGTAGTGGACCCCAGACTTCAGGTGCTTTCGTCGGGTCTGGCCACTTGGGAAATCATCCAAGCCACCTCGAAGGCGGCATCTCGCCAGGCGTCGTAGCGTCCAGAAGCGCCGCCGTGACCCGCCACGAGTTCCGTCTTGAGCAGGATCGGCCGTTCCGGATCCGCGGGCACGATCCGGCGGAGTTTCGCCACCCACTTCGCGGGTTCGGTGACCTCGACCCGGGTGTCATTGAGGCTGGTGGTGACCAGAATCGAGGGATACTTCTGTGGCACAACGTTTTCGTAGGGAGAGTACGACTTCAGATAGGCATACACCACGGGATCCTCCAGGGGGTTGCCCCACTCGTCCCATTCCGAGACGGTCAAGGGGAGTTCCGGTTTGAGGATCGTGGTCAGGGCGTCCACAAAGGGAACAGCCGCATGCACTGCGCGGAAGGCGTCCGGGGCCAGGTTGATCGCGGCCCCGATCAGCAGCCCGCCGGCGCTACCGCCCTCGGCAACCAGGAGGTCCGGCGAGGTGTAGCCGGCATCGGCCAGGAACCGGGCGCAGGCGATGAAGTCGGTGAAGGTGTTGCGCTTGTTGGCCAGTCGGCCACCCTCGTACCACGAGCGGCCCAGTTCCCCGCCGCCGCGAACATGGGCGATCGCGTAGACGAAGCCTCGGTCGAGCAAGCTCAACCGGACGATCGACATCCGCAACCCGACCGGAAGCTCGTAGGCGCCATAGCCGTAGAGAAGGCAGGGGGCGGTTCCGTCGAGTGCGAGCCCCGCCCGATGAACGATGGACAACGGGATGCGGGTGCCATCCGGCGCCACCACCCACTCGCGGCGCTGCACATAGTCGGCTGCCCGGTAGGGACCATGCTCGGGATGATCCAGGACGGGGGTCTGCTTGAGCAGTCGACGTTCGCCGGTGTCTAGCCGGTACTCCTCGATCCGGCGGGGCGTGACCAAGGACTCGAAGGCGTAACGGATCCGGTCGGTGTCGTAGTCCTCGCTGGAGCTGACCACGACCTCACGGAGAGCTTCGTCGAAGGCCAGGTCGACGCCCGGAAGCAGGTCGCCCGACGACGTCCGAGGCTGCACGTGGACGGCCGAGAGCCCCTCGCGGCGCAGTGACCAGACCAGAGCGCGGGCGTAGGCGGACACGCCGTGCAGCCGGACCCCAGGCTCGCCCGGCCAAAGGGTGACCCAGTCCGCCGAACTGGTGGAGGTCAGCGGGGCTTGGGCAAGCGCGAAGTCAGTCGCCTCCCGGTTGTGGACGACGAACAGCCGGTCCTGAGCCAACTCGATGGAGTACTCCAGACCCTCCTCACGGGCGGAGACCGTCCGCGGTGAGCCGGTCGGGTCGCTGACCGGCAGGATCCGGTACTCCGAGGTGGTCCGGCTGCCCAGGGCGATCATCGCCCAGGCACGATCACGGGACTCCTCGACCCCCAGCCAGAAGCGGTCGTCCTGCTCGTGGTGGACCAACGCCGCGCTCGCCCCCCCGCCGAGTTCGTGCCGCCACCTGATACGGCCGCCAAGCGTGGTCGACCGCGACGTACCAATAGTGGGCATCTCCTACCCAGCACCCGCCCTCGCCGACGTCATCGATCTGATCCGGCAGGTCGGTCCCGGTGCGGAGGTCGCGGAAGTGCAGGGAGTACCGCTCGTCACCGGAGACGTCCAGTGAGTAGGCCAGGACCTGCCCGTTCGGGGAGATGTCGGCGGTGCCGAGGGCGAAGAACTCACGTCCCGCAGCCAGCGCATTCTCGTCCAACAACACCTCCTCAACCCCCCGCAGCGACAGCGGTTCGGGGATCTCGTCACGTGATGCTGCCGGCGCTCGGCAATGAATGGCGTAGTCCAGGCCCTCTTCGGTACGGGCGTAGTACCAGTACGCGGCCCCGTCGTTGTGCGTCTGGTAGTCCGGCACGGAGAGGTCGGTCTCCTGAGTCCGCGCCTTGATGTCGGCGAAGATCTCCGCGCGTAGCTGCTCCAGCGGCGCCGTCAGTTCCCGGCAATACTCGTTCTCCGCGGTCAGCACCTCGAGCAACTCCGGATCGTTCTTGTCGCTCATCCAGGCGTAGTCGTCCACCACCTCGTCGCCGTGATGGGAGCGGATGTGCGGGCGTCGCGGAGCGATCGGAGGGACTACTGACACGGCGCTCAGCCTAACCTCGACCGGGGTTTGGGTCTTCGCCGAATGCGTGCAACAATGATCCCGGCGACAGCCATTGACAATTGCCGGTTGTTGTGCGCCCAAAATCACACAATCCGAGAGGTTGCCTGTGTCCCCACGCTCCCAAGCCCGCGCCACAACGAGCCTTCCTGAGACGACCGACGAATCGGTCCCGGCCGTCACCGTGACGCACACGCGGACCCGCCGGGCCGTCACTGGCGAGGCCCAGCCAGCCCCAGCGAAGACTCCCGTTCGTCGCGCCCCCAGGGCCCAGTCCGCCGCAGCAGCGGCCAAGGCGGCAGCTCTGGCTGCGGTCGCTCCCCAAGCTCCTGAGGTCGACCCGGACGACGCGTCCGCCGAGGACCTGGACGTGCTCGTCGTTGACCTCGCGCTGGATGAGGTCACCGTCGAGGAGGTGCTCATTCCGGGAAGTGTGGAAGTCAAGTTCGAGCGAGAAGGTAATGATCTCGTGCTCACCGTGGGTGGGAACAAGCGGTCTCTCGATGAGGTGGACGATTCCAGCTTCGAAGAGGCCAAGGAAGCGGTCGTAGTCAAGGAGCTGGTCGAGGACGGCGGCTTCACTGTCAGCGATGCCGATGATGCCGACGAACCCGAACAGCAGGTCATGGTGGCCGGTGCCACCGCGGACCCGGTCAAGGACTACCTCAAGCAGATCGGCAAGGTCGCCCTGCTGAACGCCGAGCAGGAGGTCACGCTGGCCAAGCGGATCGAGGCCGGCCTGTTCGCCGACGAAACAGCGCACTCCGGTGCCACCGTCGCGGACGCGGACAAGCTGGACTTCGAGTGGATCGCCGAGGACGGCCGTCGCGCCAAGAACCACCTGCTGGAGGCCAACCTTCGTCTGGTGGTCTCCCTGGCCAAGCGCTACACCGGGCGGGGCATGGCGTTCCTGGACCTGATCCAGGAGGGAAACCTGGGGCTGATCCGCGCTGTGGAGAAGTTCGACTACACCAAGGGTTACAAGTTCTCCACCTACGCGACCTGGTGGATCAAGCAGGCGATCACCCGGGCGATGGCCGATCAGGCGCGCACCATCCGGATCCCGGTCCACATGGTCGAGGTGATCAACAAGCTCGCCCGCGTGCAGCGGCAGATGTTGCAGGATCTCGGACGGGAACCCACGCCCGAAGAGCTTGCCAAGGAACTCGACATGACGCCCGAAAAGGTGGTCGAGGTGCAGAAGTACGGCCGCGAGCCGATTTCTCTGCACACGCCACTGGGCGAGGACGGCGACTCCGAGTTCGGCGACCTGATCGAGGACTCCGAGGCGGTCGTCCCAGCTGAGGCGGTCAACTTCACGCTGCTGCAGGAGCAACTGCACGACGTGCTGGCCACCCTGTCAGAGCGTGAGGCGGGGGTTGTCTCGATGCGTTTCGGCCTGACCGACGGTCAACCCAAGACCCTCGATGAGATCGGCAAGGTCTATGGCGTGACCCGCGAGCGGATCCGCCAGATCGAGTCCAAGACGATGAGCAAGCTCCGGCACCCGTCCCGCTCGCAGGTGTTGAGGGACTACCTCGACTGACCCTGCCCCGGATGTGATCTACGTCCCGCAGCCCTTGGCCCGTCCGGGCCAAGGGCTGCGGCATTGTCGGGCATTAACCCAACGTTAGGCTTGCCCCCATGATCGAGAGCCAGAGCCACGACAGATTCAATGATGCGGTCGCGGCCCATCTGCCGATAGCGATGGAAGCCCAAGACGCGTTGGCCGCTGTGGCCGACCTAGGGGCGGCCTACACCGCCGATATCGAACAGGCGCGGCTGGTGATCGCCGGGATCCCGCTGTGGGTCACCCTCTTGGGCACCGTGGCCAAGGAGTCGAATACGTGGCTCTGGGCCTGGGCAAACCCGGGATTCCGTCCGGATCTGGCGGCGATCGCACCGACGGCGGGGCTTCGCGCGGTGGGGGAGTCCTGGCAGCTCTGGGAGCTGGCTTCGGAGGGCTTCTCCCTGGCAGGCATTGCCGACACCGGTCTCGGTGCTGGTTCGAGCGTTGCGTTGGTGGCTGCGCCGCTGGTCGGTGCCACGGCGATGTACGCGGCGGACTACGGCGCTGGGGTGGCCTACTTCGGGATCCGCCGCGAGTCGGTGCCCCGACCGGCCACGTCCCCTGCGCAGCTTGAACGCTTTCTCCGCCGCGCTGCTGACGTGTTCCCCGGTCACGCTCGGGCACAGATCTTGACCTATGCCCAAGTGCATGACCTTCGCGTCCTGGGTCAAGGGTCTGCGCTGCAGATCCACTTCCCCTCAGGCCAGTCGGTGACCGTGGACGTGGATGGGGCCGGTCGGGCCACCGCGTTCAGGCCGGCCGGGCAGCCCTAGGACTGTTCGGCAGCCACCCTCGCCGAGTCCTGGTGGTCGTGGATCTGCAAGGCCCCCGAGGGGCAGCGGCCCACGACGGTGCGCAGTTCGGACGCCAGCTCCGAGGTCTCGGCTCGTGACGGATTGATCCAAGGCCGGGCGCTGACGTCGAAGACCAAGGGCATGCCCTTCATGCATTCTTCGGAGTGCTGGCAGATGGCGCCGTCGAAACTGACGTCGACGAGGGGTCCGGTGTAGTTCCTACTGGTCATGGAGGTCAGTCTTCCGGGCTCGTCGCCCTGGCGCTATAGACCAGTGGGCGATAGTCGGCGTGACGGTGGATCCATCGTTTGAAGAAGGGCACAGCAGGACCACTCTCCTGGTGCCCTCGGCCCTGACCTCGTCCAGCGCAAAGCGGACGATCGCCGAGCCGACCCCTTGCCCCTCGAAGGACGGGTCGACCTCGGTGTGGGTGAACGTGATCAGGCCGGTGGTCAGCCGATACTCGGCGAATCCGGCCAGCGTGCCCCCAACGTGGGCCTCGTAGCGGGCGAGTTCAGGATTGTGCACGATCTTGATGCTCACGGTGCGTGTTTCCTCGTCGGTGAAGGGCGGTGGAAGGCCGGAGGATGACACAGGGCCCCGGATCAATCCGAGGCCCTGCGTCGTGGATGTGGTTAGGCGGTGTGGATCCGGTCGGTCTCGTCGTGGATCTGCAGCGCAACCTGCTTCAACCGATCCGAGTGGGCCCGCCCGTGATGGGCGCAGAAGAGCAACTCGCCGCCTGAGGGCAGGGTGACGCGAAGGTAGGCCCGGGCTCCGCAACGGTCGCAGCGGTCAGCTGCGGTCAAAGCATCAATCATGGTGGTACTCATCGTCGTCTCGTCCTCCTCGTTCGGCTTGCGTCTGCCCTATCAACCGCGGACCCTGGTCGGTTTGTTCCCCGTTCCGCTGGAGCGAGACTACAAGACGATTCAAGCCTACCCCCGGAGGCCGACACGTCGGAGTTGCTCAGAAGTGTCGGGCGGGAACGATAGCCTCGAACGATGAGCACTGTTAAGGCCAAACCGGCGGAGGGTCGCGACTACGAGGCGCGACATCTGCTGGTCCTGGAGGGTCTGGAGGCCGTCCGCAAGCGTCCGGCGATGTACATCGGATCCACCGATACCCGGGGGCTGATGCACTGCCTGTGGGAAGTCATCGACAACGCCGTTGACGAGGCCCTGGGCGGCCACGGCCAGAACATCGAGATCAGGCTGGACGCTGATGGGTCCCTCTTCGTGGCCGACCAGGCCCGCGGCATCCCGGTCGACATCGAACCCCGGACGGGACTGTCGGGAGTCGAGGTGGTCTACACCAAGCTGCACGCGGGCGGGAAGTTCGGGGGCGGAAGCTACAACGCTACCGGCGGGCTGCATGGGGTCGGTGCCTCGGTGGTCAACGCGCTCTCCAGCAGGCTCGACGTCGAGGTCGACCGGAACAACGCCACCTGGGCGATGAGCTTCCGTCGTGGCGTCCCCGGCATCTTCGAGGGGATCGGGCCGGATGCGCCGTTCACTCCAGGCGGCGGACTGCGCAAAGTTGGGCGGGTCGCCAGGGGGGTCACCGGCACCCGGGTGCGCTATTGGCCCGACCGCCAGATCTTCCTCAAGGATGCCCAGCTCTCCCTGACCCACTTGCTGGCCCGCGCGCGTCAAACCAGCTTCCTGGTCCCGGGCTTGGAGCTGACGGTGACCGACGCCCGGAGTGCCGAGCCGACGGTAGAGGTGTTCAAGCACGACGGGGGCATCTCGGAGTTCTGTGAGTATCTCGCCAACGACAACCCGGTCAGCGACATCCTCCGGCTGCAAGGCACCGACCGTTTCACCGAGACCGTGCCGATGCTCGACGATGCCGGCGCCATGACCCCGACCGATGTGGACCGCGAACTCGAGGTGGACATCGCCCTGCGTTGGGGTGTCGGGTACGAGAACCACGTCCAATCCTTCGTCAACATCATCGCCACGCCCAAGGGCGGCACCCATGTGACGGGCTTCGAACGCGGTTTGACCAGGGCTTTCGCGAAGGGTCTTGAGGGCACGCGGCTGCTCAAGACCGGGGAAGAACTGACCAAGGACGACATCCTCGAGGGCCTGACCGCGGTCGTCACCGTCCGGTTGGCCGAACCCCAGTTCGAGGGCCAGACCAAAGAGGTCCTGGGCACCCCGCCGGTCACTCGGTTGGTCACCCGGATCGTGGAACGCGAACTCGGAGAGTTCCTCACCTCGACCCGCGCCGCCGTGCGCACTCAGGCTCGGGCAGTGATGGAGAAAGCCGTCGGGGCGGCCCGGACGAGAGTGGCGGCCCGCTCCCACCGGGAGAATCAGCGGCGCAAGAACGCCCTCGAATCGTCCTCCTTGCCGGCGAAGCTGTCCGACTGCCGCAGCTCAGACGTGGATCGGACCGAACTGTTCATCGTTGAGGGCGACTCGGCCCTGGGCACGGCGAAGTTGGCTCGCAACTCCGAGTTCCAGGCGCTGCTGCCGATTCGGGGCAAGATCCTCAACGTCCAGAAGGCGAGCGTGGGGGACATGCTCAAGAACACCGAATGCGCCTCCATCATCCAGGTGGTCGGTGCGGGCTCCGGCCGGAGCTTCGAGGTTGACGCTGCCCGCTACGGCAAGGTGATCTTCATGGCCGACGCCGACTCCGACGGGGCGCACATCCGCTGTCTGCTGGCCACGCTGTTCTTCAAGTACATGCGTCCTCTCGTCGAAGCCGGACGGGTGTTCACCGCGGTCCCGCCGCTGCATCGATTCGAGATGATCAACCCGCGGCGCGGCAACCCCAAGTACGTCTACACCTACTCCGAAGCCGAGTACCGCCGGAAGATGGCCGAACTGACGGAGAAGAACCATGCCTGCAAGGAACCGCAGCGATACAAAGGCCTGGGCGAAATGGACGCCGATCAGTTGGCCGAGACCACGATGAGCCCCGAACACCGAACCTTGCGCCGGATCACCGTCGATGAGATCGCCGACGCCGAAGCCACGTTCGAGAAGCTGATGGGCAATGACGTGGCTCCTCGTAAGGAGTTCATCGTTTCCGGTGCCTACCAGTTGGACGCCGAGCGGATCGACGTCTGAGCCGCCGGACGGCTCGCGCTCAGAGCAGTTGGCGGAGGCGTCCGGTTTCCACGTCGTAGAGGAAACCGCCCACCTCGGCGCGACCGGCGATCATCGGGTGAGTCCTGAGCAGGGCGACGTCATCGGCAAGCCTGGCCTGCTGATCGGGGTCGGCCCCGATCACCATGCCGCCGGCGTCCAGGCCAGAGGCGGCACTCAGCGCTGAGCGGACGAAGTCGTCGTCACCCTTGGCCATCATGCAGAGGGTGTGCGGGACGACCAGGATCCGGTCGACCTGCAGGAGTTGCACGGCCACCACACAGCCGGTCAGCGCCGAAGAGGTGACGCGGCCGCCCGGGGTGCGCATGATCTTGGCGTCACCGACCCTCAAGCCGATCATTTCCAGCGGTTCCAGGCGAGAATCCATGCAGGTGACCATCGCCACCCCGGCATGAGCGATGCCGTCGAAGGTGTGATCGTGCTGGTCGCTGTAGACGGCATTGGCCGCCAGAAGATCATCGAAGCCGCGCATGACGGACAGCGTAGGGGCAGCAGACTCCCGGTCCGCAGGGACCGTCCAGATTCGGGCGGCCCCTTGCGGGTTAGGCCAAGGGGTGCTGGCGGGAGCCGATTCCCGCGATCGGTTGCCCGGCCGGGATGCCTGAGCCGTCGCGGCGAGGATCGAGCACGGGCAGGTCGATCGGGGCCCCGCTGGCGGCAGCGGCGATCGCTGGGGCGGCTCCCACCCACGCGCTGGTCAACACGTCCTCCCCGCGCAGGAACCGATGACAACGGACGCCGCCCGTCCCGCGACCCTTGCCCGGGTATTCCTCAAACGGGGTCACCTTGACCGTCCCGGTGTCGGTCCCGGGCAGCGCCTCCGAGGACCCGCCAACCGACACCACGACGGCGCCGCTGCGGCGGGTGACGCCGAAGAAGACCACCCGCGCATCCCGGCTCAGCTTGATCCCGGCCATCCCGCCGCCGGCCCTACCCTGGGGCCGGACGCCTGCGGCGGGGAAGTGCAGCAACTGGGAATCGCTGGCGATGAAGACGAGGTCGACGTCGTCGTCAGGCAACTCGACCGCGCCGACCACGACGTCGCCGTCCTCGAGACGAATGATCTCCCAGGCGTCCTTGCTCAGAATCTCCGGATTGACCCGCTTCACCACGCCGCGTCGGGTTCCCAAGGCCCAGCCGTGGGTGCCCTCGTCCAGCGTGGTCAAAGCGAGAATGCGTTCATCGCCTAGGAGTTGGAGCAGTTCGGTGGCTGGTGCCGCACCCTGGAGGTTGGGCGCCGACGCCGTCCCCGGAACGGCCGGCAACTCGATCGCGTGGGCACGGACCAACCGGCCCTGCGAGGTGATCACCCCGAAGTCGGCCCGAGCCGTCGTCCGGATCGCGGACACGATGACGTCATGCTGAACCCGCGATCCGCCTGCCGGCAGCGGCTCTGCACCGTCGGTGCGCGCCAGCAGTCCGGCGGAGGACAACAACACCCAGCACGGGTCGTCCCCGATCTCCAGGGGCGTTGTCACAGCGGAGACCGCCGTCCCCCCGGAGGCCAGGAGCACTGTCCGCCGGGGGGTGCCGTGGGTGCGGGCCACGTCGTCGAGTTCGGCTATGACCACCTGGCGCAGACGGACGGGGTCGTCGATGATGCCCTGCAGATCGGCGATGGTGGCGGTCAGGTCGTTGCGCTCCGCTTCCAGGTCGATCCGGCTGAACTTGGTCAGGCGCCGCAACTGCATGTCCAGGATGTAGTTGGCCTGGATCTCGGTCAGGTCGAAGGCCTCGATCAGGGGTTGTCCGCGCAGCAGCGGCGTCATCGCTGCCGCGAATGATCGCGATCACGTCGTCGATGTCGACGATCGCCAGCAGGAGGCCCTCCACCAGGTGCAGCCGGTCGGCGGCTTTGCCGAGCTTGAACTTGGTCCGGCGCAGGATCACGTCAAGGCGGTGCTCCAAGAAGACTGACAGCATCTCCTTGAGTGACAGGGTGCGGGGTTGCCCTTCGACCAGGGCCACAGCATTGATCGAGAAGGAGTCTTCGAGCTTGGTCATCCGGTAGAGCTGCTCCAGAAGCGCCTCGGGGTTGAACCCGTTCTTGATCTCAATCACGAGACGGGTGCCGTTGAGAAGGTCGGTGAGGTCCTTCACGTCAGCGATCCCGGTCAGCTTCTTGCTCTGCACCAGGGTCTTGATCTGCTCCATGATCCGCTCCGGGCCGACCAAGTAGGGCAGTTCGGTGACCACGATGCCCTTGCGGCGCGGGTGCACCTGCTCGATCCGGGCGGTGGCTCGGATCTTGAACGAACCGCGCCCGGTGAGGTACGCGTCGCGGATTCCTCCAGCCCGACGATCTTGCCCCCGTCGGCAGGTCGGGCCCGGGGATGAACCGCATCAGGGCGTCGATGTCGGCGTCCGGGTGGGCGGAGAGGTGCTTCAAGGCCTGAATGGTCTCCACCAGATTGTGCGGAGGGATGTTGGTCGCCATGCCCACCGCGATCCCGGTGCTGCCATTGACCAGCAAGTTGGGCAGCGCGGCCGGCAGTACCACCGGCTCGGTTTCCTTGCCGTCATAGTTGGGCCGGAAGTCGACCGTGTCCTCATCCAGGCCGGCCGTCATCGCCCGAGCAGCGGACGCCATCCGGCACTCGGTGTAGCGCATCGCGGCCGGGCCGGCATCCAGCGAGCCGAAGTTGCCGTGCCCGTCGATCATGGGTAGCCGTTGTGACCAGGACTGGGCCATCCGGACCAGGGCGTCGTAAATGGCGCCGTCCCCGTGGGGATGCAACAGGCCCATCACCTGTCCGACCACCCGGGCGCACTTCACATGGCTCTTGTCGGGGCGGATGCCCATCTCGTCCATCCCGAAGAGAATCCGGCGTTGCACTGGTTTCAGCCCGTCGCGAGCATCGGGCAAGGCCCGGCTGTAGATCACGGAATAGGCGTACTCGAGGAAGCTGGTCTCCATTTCGGCGGACACGTCGACGTCGACGATCCGCTCGCTGGTCTCGTCATCGACCGGGGGCCGGACTGGCATGCGGCGCTCAAGCTCCTTCATCTCAGGGACCCGTCGATTCTGCCTTGGTGTGGGCGCGCCGACACGGATCGGGTGCGGTGTGTCTGGTGGTTTCGAGCCTCAGGCCTGGTCGGAGAGTAGGGGGCGGAGCTGGTCGGCCAGGCCGCGCCCATCAGGCGCCTCGATCAGAGGGGCCTCGAAGGCGGGTTCCTCGGGCGATTCGACCATCGCCGTCGGGGTGCCGTGGGCGAGCACCTGCTCGGCCGGACTGAGTTGGCGGATGGCGATCACCCGCACGTGCTCTGGTTCGGCTGCCGCGAACTCGGCATAGATCTCGGGATCATGCTGGCCATCATCGCCGATCAGCACCCAAGAAATCCCCGGAAACTCCTCGGTCAGCTGTCGCAGCGCGCCGCGCTTGTGCTCCCTGCCGGAGCGAAACCAGCCGGTGTTGGTCGGCCCCCAATCGGTGAGCAGGAGGGCGCCCAGCGGGTAGCGGTGCCGCCGCAAGAACCGATTCAGGAAGTCGTGGGTGTTCCAAGCGCCGGTGGAGAGGTACAGCAGCGGCGCGCCCGGATGGGCGTCGAGCAACTCCTGATAGAGGCGGGCCATGCCCGGCACCGCCGTGCGATTGGACTCATCCTTGATGAAGGTGTTCCACGCGGCGATCATCGGACGGGGCAGCCAGGTGGTCAAGACGGTGTCGTCCACGTCCGAGATCACCCCAAAGCCGACCTCTTCACTGACGATCTGGATCGGTGCTTCCCAGACCTCGGAGGTGGCCGTCCGGAGTTGAGCGATCTGCCAGCCAGGAGCGAGCCCGTGATCGGCAACGCGCTGGTCGATGTAGCCCCCACGGTCGGTGGTCATGGTCACCGACTGCGCGCCGACGGTGATGGTCACCTCAGCCCGCACGCAGGCGGCCGTGAAGAAGTTCCGCCAACCGCGGCGTTTCACGAACGTTTCGGTGGCTCGGCCAAGTTGAGTCTGAGCGCGACGCGGGCCCAGCACGACCCGGCCCAGCACCCGAGCCTGCTCGCCGCTGCCGTAGCCGGTGTAGCAGATCACCCGTTCCTGCCAGCCGAGTGCCCGGAAGAGCGCTTCGGCGCCTCGGTCGATGGCTTCATCGATCCGGGCGGCAATGAATGGGCGGGTGCTCACACGCACACCGTAACCAACCTCGCCGAGTGCTGCGAGCCGCACCCCTGGCCGGCTCGGCTCCGGTTGGGTGGGTTGTGCGCAACCGTGCCAAGATTGTCGAATGAGTCCGTCCTTGTCGCGGGTCCTGCCCGGCGACCTTCGTGCCGCGATCGACGCCTGCGGGTACTTCCCTTATCTGATCGCCGACGCGGTCGCGTTGGCAACCGCGGGGGAGCCGGTGCTGGATCATGTCGTGCATCACGAGGCGACGTTCAATCATGAAGAAATCCAGCGGCACCTCTCCGTGCTGGTGATCACCCCGACCCGGCTGATCGTGGGCCATACCGATGAGGGAGCCGAGCCGCATCAGGCGATGACCACGACCGAGTCGGTCGCCCTGGGCCGGATTCATTCGGTTGCGTTGACCCAGGTGGTCACCCATCCGGAGCGCCATGGCACTCGTCGTTCCGCCGTCGTGGAAACGTGGCTGACCGTCGGCTGGGGAGCAATGCGTCGACTGGAGTTGGAGTCAGCCCACTGCGGTGACCCGACCTGTGAGGCCGACCACGGCATGTCGGGGTCGCTGGTGGGTGACGATCTGACGGTCCGGATCAGTGCCACAGCTGACGGCCAGGCCAAGGTTGCTCGCCTGGTGGCCTTCGGTACTGCACTGCAGTTGGCGGCGGGCGGTCCCCGGTGAGTGGTTGGGTCCTGCCCGACTACGGGAGATCCACCCTTGCCGACGTTCTTCCCTCACTCGGAACAATGGCGGGGCTGTCAGGGGAGAACCGGTTGGGTCTGCCCACGGCGCACCGCTACGTGGTCTTCCTGGTCGACGGCTTGGGGTGGGAACTGCTTCGAGAAGCGGCCGACCACGCCCCCTACCTGAGCCAGTTGGCGGAACGGGGGCGGGCCATCACCTCGGGAGTCCCCAGCACTACCTCCACCTCCATCACCTGCCTGGGGACCGGGTTGGCCCCAGGGCAGCATGGGATCGCGGGCTACACCTTCCGCTTTGACCAGCACTTGCTCAACGCGTTGACCTGGGAGGAAGGCCTCAGCGGGCTCGACGTCCAACCGCAACTGACCTACTTTGAGCGGCTGGTCAAGGCGGGCGTCCGCGCCTCCTCGGTCACCCCGGCCCGCTTCCGGCGCAGTGGACTGACCATGTCGGCGTTGCGCGGACCGGACTTCCTCGACGTGCAGGACGAGTCGGACTCAGATCGCAGGATCGCGCTGACCGTCCAGGGCGCCACCTCCGCCGAGCGAACGGCTGTCTACCTCTATGAGCGCAAGCTCGACCACACCGGGCACGCGCACGGGTGTGCCTCCCGCCAGTGGCACACCGAACTCAGCAACATCGACGCCTTCACCGCGCGGCTCCGCGACGCCCTGCCCGACGATGTGCGGCTGCTGATCACGGGCGACCACGGCATGGTCGACATCGATCCAACGGCCCAGATCTTGATCGAGGACGAACCCGGCCTGAACTCCGGGATTGCGCTGATCGGCGGGGAGCCTCGGCTGCGCCAGCTCTACGTCCAGCGCGGCCAGACCGGCGCGGTTGCCGCTCGGTGGCGGGACCGCTTGGGCGATGACGCCTGGGTGACCACCCGGGAGGAGGCCACCGAGGCCGGCTGGTTCGGCCCGATGAGCCCGCGCTTGGCCGACCGCTTCGGGGACGTCCTTGTCGCCTGTCGTGGCCCGATCGCGCTGATGTCCCGGACCCAGCCCAACGAACTCAATCTCATCGGGATGCATGGCTCGCTCACCCCCGCAGAGATGAACGTCCCTCTGCTCGTAGGTTGAGATGGCAGAACTGATCTACTTCGCCGGGCCGATGAACTGTGGCAAGTCCACATTGGCGCTCCAGGTCGACTACACCGAGTCAACCGCGGGACGGTTCGGACGTCGCTTCACCAGTCATGACCGCGCCGGTGAGGCGACCATTTCGTCGCGGATCGGGCTGGTCGAGTCCGCGATCGAGGTCGCTGAACCCTTCGACTTCTGGGCCTATGTGTCGCCGAGCTGACCGGGGGTAGGCGGATCGACTACCTGGTCTGCGATGAGGCGCAGTTCTACGCCTCCGAGCACATCGACCAACTGGCCCGCCTCGTCGATGAGTTGCAGATCGATGTGTACTGCTTCGGCATCCTGACCGATTTCCGGACTGAACTGTTCCCAGCCTCCAAGCGGCTGGTCGAACTCTCCGACCGAATCGAGACGCTGCAGGTGCGGCCTCGCTGCTGGTGCGGTGAACGAGCCACGCACAACGCCCGCACGCTGAACGGGGTGATGGTGGTGACCGGCACCCAAGTGGTCGTCGGAGACACCCAGGAGAGTGCGGCGGCAGTCGCCTACCAAACCCTCTGCCGACGTCACCATCGGAGGAAGATGACGGCTCAGATCGCCGAGGTCACCCTGAACCCCGAACCGTTGCCCTTCGGCGAGTAGGTCAGTTCTCTTTCGGGGTGGGAGAACCGAACATGATCTCGTCCCAACTGGGCACCTGCGCCCGCTTGCGCTTGATCGGGCGGGTTGGTTCGGGCAGGCCGTCGTCCATCTCCTCCACCAGACTCGGCTGCTCCGGCTCGACCGGCTCAGCCACTTCCGGAGGTTCTACGGGGGTGGCCGCGTGCCGCAGAGGCGCCGGAGTGGCGGCCGGACGGCTCGGGAGCGGGGAGGGCCTGGGTGGGCCGAGGGCGCGCCGGAGCGGGCGTGGCCGGCGGATCTCCGGCCGGTTCGTGTTCGCTGTCGAGATCCTCGTCCAGAACTGGTATGGCCTGGCTGCCGGGGGCGGGCGGCCGGATCAGTCCGGCATAGATCTGCACAGAATCCTCATCGAAGCTGGCCAGCATGTCGTACAGGACGTCCATGCTGGTCCGGACGTCCGGGACCAACTCGTAGACACCGTCGACTTCTTCGAGTTCGACCGGGGTGTAGGCGTCCTCGATGTCGATACCGTTGTCGGCCGGCTCGTCAGCCGAGGGTTGAATGGCCCGTACCAGCGCCAGTTCGTCGTTGAGGTCGATGGTCGGCTCGGCATCGGGATCCTCGCCACGGCGCCGCCGATCAGCGGAGGTTCCCTGCACCGTTCCCAGCAACCAGCGGGCGTCGTCGTTGGTGGGCAGCGAGAAACGACCCGTCTGGTCGTAGGTGAAGATCGCTTCCCGAGCCGCTGAGTCGGTGACAAAGCTGAGCTTCACCAGCCAGCGGCGATCCTCCATCCGCCAGGCATCCCAGGTGACAGTGTCGATGTCGACACCGTGCCCCAACAGGCGCTCACTAACGACCGCGCGCAGGCTGCGGTGTGCCACCGTCTCGCCGGGCCGACGAACCGGCTGGGTCTGAGCGAGATTGGCGATGTGTTCGCGCTCGGCAATGACCGGTGCCGCGTACGGCTCGATCCGTTCCACCGGGATGCCCGCTGCCGTGGCCACCTGCTCGATGGTCTCACCGGCTCGGATCCGCGCCTGGATCTCACGGGGCCTGAGTTCACTGTCCATATCGATCTCCAGCTGTCCAAGTCGGGGACGGTCGTTCCGCAGTGCGGCCCGGAGGCGTGCATCGGCCGCGACGGCAAACTCGACCCCATCGTCGGTGACGATGAGCAGATTCTTGCCATCGGCGCTCAGCCCTAGGGGTCGCGCGGTGCGCATCGGCTCGACCAGCTTCTCCATTCCGGCCTGTCGCGGTGGGCGGACTCCCTCCACGTCGTATGGCGTAACCTACCCGGTTCCACGCCCGTGCCGCGCACGACTGGCGAACCAGAGGTCAGGTATCTCAGCGGGCCGAATGGCGAGAACCGGACGTTCGGCGAGCCGCCGCTTGGCCAGATGTGGTATGTATGCCTGCGACAGTTGACGAACCAAGCCTCGATTGCGCACGTGGTCCGAGGGGCCCGGGGTTGTGAAAGTAGGAAACAGGGACATGGCAACGGATTATGACGCACCTCGCAAGACTGACGAGGAGAGCGAAGACAGTATCGAGGAACTCAAGACCCGCCGGAACGACAAGAACTCCGGCAAGGTTGACGAGGACGAAGTAGAAGCCGCCGAGTCCTTCGAGCTACCTGGCGCGGACCTCTCGCACGAGGAACTGACGGTGCGGGTGCTCCCGCGTCAGGCCGACGAGTTCACCTGTGCGAACTGCTTCCTGGTGAAGCACCGCTCACAAATCGCCGAGGTCAAGAACAACCAGTTCTTCTGCGTCGACTGCGCCGGCTAGTCCCGGCTGTCCCGGGGCGCGTCTCGCCCCGGGGCGGTCCCCAGAGCGGGCTTCAGATCGTGAAGGAGACTTTGCCTCTGCGAGGTGCCGGAGTGCCCATCGCGGCTTGCCACCGCTGCGCGGCGAAGCGGTTCACCAGCAACTGGGTCACGCCGATCCCGATCCCGCTCGCCAACGCCCAGCTGAGCGCCTCGGTCAGCGGGGTGTCCGGGTCGTTGGGTTCCGGGGCTCTTCGCCGGTGGCGAACTTCCAGGCCCCTTTGACGGCCTTTTGGGCCACGATCATGGTCAGCGCGCCGACCACTCCCGCGTAGAGGTTCCATACCAGCTTCTGCGACGGTCCCATGCTTGCAGTCTAAGCACTGGGGGGAGGCTACGTTAGACCCCGTGCATTACACCGAGCGCCTCAGCGTCCCGGCGTCCCACTGGGGGATCGCCCTGTTCTTCGGGTTGACCTTCATCTCCGCGGTGGCGCTGTACGCCGGCACGACGTTCACGCTGCTGGCCACAGGGCTGGCTACCGTCGCGATTGCCTGGTTCCTGATGTCGTACGGGCGGGTGGAGATCCGGGTGGATGAACGTGGACTACTGGTGGGTCGGTCGCTTCTGGAGTGGCCTTACGTGGGGGCCGTGGTCGTCCATGACGCCGCCGGCACCAAGCGTCGCCTGGGCATCGCAGCCAACCGTCAGGCCTTCTTGTCCGTCCGGGGCTATCTCGCCGGGTCGGTCGAGGTCGAAGTGATCGACCCGGCCGACCCGCACCCCTACTGGTTGATCTCCTCACGGCATCCGGCAGACTTGGCGGCTGGTATCGCGGCCGCCCGGGCCAGTCAGGACGTGGCGCAATGAGTTCCCCAGAGACCGTTCGAGTGTTGCTGCGGCGGCTTGACCCTGACCTGCCGGCCCCCGGCTACGCACACAGCGGGGACGCCGGGGCGGACGTGGCCATCGCCGTCGACTGTGAGCTGGGCCCGGGGAGCGTCGACTGGTGCCCACCGGAATCGCGATCGGGCTGCCCGAGGGCTGGGTTGCGTTGGTGCATCCACGCTCAGGCTTGGCGGCCCGGCACGGCCTGACCATCGTGAACGCGCCGGGCACCATCGACGCCGGGTACCGTGGCGAGGTCCAGGTCTGCCTGCTCAACACTGACCGCAAGGAGTCGATCACGCTGCGTCGGGGCGATCTGATCGCCCAGTTGGTGTTCCAGCGGGTGGCTAGCGCACAATTCGTGGAGGTCTCAGGCCTTCCACCCAGTGAGCGGGACACCGCGGGACACGGTTCTACCGGTGGAATCAGTCAATGGGTTGGGGCAGAGCGGCACAAACTGGAGGAGACATCGTGATCTTTGGTCGTAAGCGGCAGGCGCCCGAATCGGTTGACGTCGAGGCCCCCGACGTCGAGATCTCCGAGGACGTGGTCGAGGACGAAGCTGAGCTGCTTCAGGGCGAGACGCCGGCCGAACTGACCGACGACGAGCCGATCACGGTGGAGGCTCCCGGTGATTGGCGAGCGGATGGACCCTTCGACATCGAGGAGGTCGACCTGGAGGCGGATCAGGTCAACCGCCTCGACCTCGGTTCACTGATCGTCACCCCGTGGGAAGGGATGGGGCTGCAACTCCAGGTTCAGGAGGGCTCCAAGCAGATTCACGCGGCCTTGGCGGTCTGGGAGAACTCGGGTATCGAGTTGACCCTGTTGGCCGCGCCGACCAGCGGTGGCCTGGCCGCGGAGCTGCGTGAGGACCTTCTGGAGGAAGCCGAGCAGGCCGGCGGCAACGCTGTGGTGGCTACCGGGCCCTTCGGCCCCGAAGTCCGCCGGGTGTTGCCGGCCGAGGGACCCAACGGTGAGCAACTGTTCCAAGTTGCCCGAATCTGGTTCGCCGAGGGACCGCGCTGGCTGTTGCGCGGCATGCTCATGGGTGAAGTGGGCCTGACCGAGGGCGAGGAACCGGCGGCGAAGCCCTTCGTGGAGTTCTTCCGCAACGTGGTCGTGCGTCGCGGAGATCGTCCGATGGTGCCCGGCGAGGTCATCGTGATGAAGCTGCCGCAAGGCATCGGCGAGTAGCCATGGCCGGCACGAATCCCTTCCTGCGGGCGCTGCGCCGACTTGGCGTCTCGAACGCGGAACTGGAATCCGAGGAGCGCCGGCAGATCGCCATCACGGCCGGGGCGCAGCAGATCGCGGAGGTCGGCGACCGGCAACGGGCCAGGTTGCGCGGTACGCTCACCGAGCTGACCATGAAGCCGCGCAGCGGGACGCCCTGGCTGGAGGCTGAGTTCACCGACGGGTCAGGTTCGGTGACCCTGATCTGGATGGGTCGCCGATCGATTCCGGGCGTGATCGCAGGGCGCGAGGTGCTGATCGAGGGTCGGGTGTCCGCCGAGGGTGGGCGGCGCCGGATCTACAACCCCCACTACCAACTGCTCTGAGCGCCGGCCCGACCAGGGCGACCTTCGGGCCCTGGCTGGGTCGAGTAGGGCCGCGTCCGGGGTCAGGCGGAGCGACGCTCTCGTGGCGCCAGGTACTGCGCCAACTCGGCCTCCACCGCCGGGTCCACGACGAACAACAGTTCGTCGTTGGCTTCGACCGCGCCGTCTCGCTCCGGCGGCCGAGCCGAACCGTCGCGAATGATGGCGACCAGGACGGCGTCGCCGGGGAGTCGCAGGTCCCCGACCCGCTGACCCACCCGGGGGCTGGTGCTGGGCAGCGTCATCTCGACCAGGTTGGCGTGTCCGCCCCTGAAGCTCAGCAGCCGGACGAGATCCCCGACCGTCACCGCTTCCTCGACCAGAGCACACATCAGGCGCGGGGTGGAGACGGCCACGTCCACACCCCAGAGGTCATCGAACATCCACTCATTGCTCGGGTGATTGACCCGCGCGACCGTGCGAGGAACGCCGAACTCGGTCTTGGCGAGCAATGAATGGACGAGATTGGCCTTGTCGTCGCCGGTCGAGGCAATCGCCACATCGCAGGAGTCAAGTCCGGCCTCCTCGAGGGAGGCCAACTCGCAGGCATCGGCCAACAACCATTCGGCCTCCGGTACGCTTTCGGGCTTGATCGCGTCCGGGTCGCGGTCGATCAGCAGAATGTCGTGGCCGTTGGCGATCAACTCGCGAGCAATCGAACGGCCCACGTTGCCGGCTCCGGCGATGGCAACACGCATGGTCTGTCTCCTCAGTGCCTGGACGGGGGCTGCCCGAACAATGCTTCGATCTCGGCCACCTGATCGTTGGTGACGCCGGCGTAGAGCAGGTCACCGTCCTGGAAGACGGTGGAGGCAGTCGGCACCTGGCCGGCTCCGAAGCGGGTGATGAACGGCAGCGGGCATTGGGCCGCCACCTGCATGTCGCCGATCGTCCGTCCGACCCAGCCATGGTGCACGTGCACCTCGATCAGTCGAACGTTGCCGGACGGATCCCGCCACAGCGGCTCCGATCCGGAAGGAAGCAGACGGCGCAGGATCTGGTTGGACGTCCAGCGGACGGTGGCCACCGAGGGGATGCCGAGCCGTTCATACACCTCGGCTCGACCCTCGTCGTAGATCCGGGCGACCACGTTGTGCACTTCGAAGGTCTCACGGACCACGCGAGCGGCCAGGATGTTGGAGTTGTCACCGCTGGAGACGGCGGCGAAGCCGTCGGCGTGACCGATGCCGGCTCGTTCGAGGACGGCACGGTCGAAGCCGACGCCTTTGACGGTTTTGCCCCGGAAGGTGGGACCGAGCCTGCGGAAGGAATCCTGCAGAACGTCGATCACCGCCACCGAATGGCCCCGTCGTTCCAGGGCCCGGGCGAGGGACGATCCGACTCGGCCACAGCCCATGATCACGATGTGCACGAGGGGTCCGCCTCCTGAAGTGCCGGGCGACGAAACACGTCGCCATGGCCGCCGCTGATCTGGTCAGGACAGACGCTACACCGGAGGACAGGGTGCGAAACGAATCGGAGCAGCATAGAGTCGCACGACGTGAACGGTTCCGACTTCGTCAAGCGGTTGCTGGTGGGCCGAAAGCTCTCAAGTGCGCAACTGGGCGAGACCCTCCTCCCCAAGCGAATCGCCCTCCCGGTGTTCGCCTCCGACGCGCTCAGTTCGGTGGCCTACGCGCCGGACGAGATCCTGCTGACCCTGTCGCTGGCCGGTATGGCCGGGCTGGTGTACTCCTGGGAAGTCGCCCTCGCCGTCGCTGTGGTGATGGTGATTGTGGTCATCTCCTACCGGCAGAACGTGCAGGCCTACCCCTCCGGCGGTGGGGATTACGAAGTCGCGACCGTGAACCTCGGGCCGACGGCCGGGCTGACCGTGGCCAGCGCCCTGCTGGTCGACTACGTGCTGACCGTGGCGGTATCGGTTTCGGCCGGCATCCAGAACGCCAAGGCGATCTTTCCCTTCATCTCCGGCTCTGAGGGAATGTGGGCCGCCGCGCTGATCGTCGTCCTGATGGCCTTGAACCTGCGTGGCGTGCGTGAGTCGGGCACCTTGTTCGCCGTTCCCACCTACGCCTTCATGGCCGGGGTACTGACCATGATCGGCTATGGACTGTTCCGGATCCTGGTGATGGGGGAGCAGTTGCGCGCACCAACGGCCGGCTACGACGTCCAGGGTTCGGAAAGCTATGAGCCGCTGGTGGGCGTGGCCTTTGTGATCCTGATGGCCCGCGCCTTCTCCTCTGGCTGTGCCGCCCTGACCGGCGTCGAGGCGATCTCCAACGGGGTGCCCTCGTTCAAGGAGCCGAAGGGACGTAACGCGGCCACCACCCTGGGCCTGCTGGGGGCGACGTCGATCACGATGTTGGCCGGCATCATCACCTTGTCGAATCTGACTGGGTTGAAACTGACCGACCCCGACGGCCACTCGCACTTCACGCTCAACGGGGCCGAGATCGAGGTCGAACATCAGACGGCCATGGGGCAGTTGGCTCAGACCGTGTTCGACGGCTTCCCGTTCGGCTTCTACTTCGTTATCGGTGCGACCCTGGTGATCCTCTTCCTGGCTGCCAACACGGCGTTCAACGGCTTCCCGGTGCTCGGCTCGATCCTGGCCAAGGACGGGTTCCTCCCCCGGGCCCTGTACACCCGAGGCGATCGACTCGCCTACAGCAACGGCATCCTGGCTCTGGCCGCCGCGGCGATCGGACTGGTCCTAGTGTTCAACGCCAGCGTGACCGCCTTGATTCAGCTCTACGTGGTGGGGGTGTTCGTCTCGTTCACGGTCAGCCAACTGGGCATGATGCGGCACTGGACGCGGCACCTCCAGACCGAGCGCGACCCCAAGGAGCGGGGCCGGATGCATCGGGCGCGGATCGTCAATGCGATGGGCCTGACCTGCACCGGAACTGTTCTGATCATCGTGCTGGCAGCCAAATTCATCTACGGGGCCTACTTGGCGATCATCGCGATGGCGCTCTTGTTCTTCCTGATGCGCGGAATCCGGCGGCACTACCGCAAGGTCGCCCAAGAGACGGCCGTGGTGCCCGGCGAAGCCCGGATGCTGCCCAGCCGGGTCCGCGCCGTGGTGATGGTGCAGGCGATCAACAAGCCGGCCCTGCGGGCGGTGAACTATGCCCGGGCCACCCGTCCCAGTTCGCTCCAGGCAGTCACCGTGTCGGTCGATGAGGACGAAACGGCCCGCCTGGCCGAGGCCTGGAATCTCGCAGACCCGGGGGTTTCGCTGAAGGTGATCGCCTCCCCCTACCGCGAGGTCACCGGCCCCTTCCTGAATTACGTCAAGGGGCTGCGATCGGACAACCCCCGGGACGTGGTCTGCGTCTACATTCCCGAGTACATCGTCGGCCACTGGTGGGAGCAACTACTCCACAACCAGACTGGGCTGGTGCTCAAGACACGGCTGAACTTCATGCCGGGCGTCATGGTGACCGCGGTGCCCTACCTGCTCAAATCCTCCAAGTACGCCATCAACCGCGCCGAGCGTGACGATGTGGCGGCCTGGCGACGCCCTGGGGTCGGCGCAGTGCATTCGGGCGAACACATCGGCTCGCAGAAGTGACCTGCCCAGCGTCTCGCGAGGTCCGATGCCCGTAGGAGACCTGCTCGGTCCGGTGACCGTCGGTGACATCGCCCACGGCGGGCATTGGATCTGTCGGGTCGATGGCCGGGTGATCTTCGTCCGGCACGGCCTGAGCGGTGACGACGTGATGATCCAGATCACCGAGGAGGCCAAGTCGTTCGCCCGAGCCGATGTGGCCCAGGTGCTCACGCCCGGCCCTCACCGGGTCTCGGCTCCCTGCCGCATCGCGGGCGCGTGCGGAGGCTGTGACTTCCAGCATGTCGCCCCCGATCACCAGCGCGAACTGAAGCGTCAGGTGGTGGCCGGGCTGCTGGCTCACACCGCCGGGATCGATTGGTCCGGCGAGGTGGAGCCGGTTCCCCCGGGACCGCTGGGGTGGCGAACCCGCATGCGCTATCAAGCTGCTCCGGACGGGCGTCCGGGACTTCGTCGGCATCGCTCCACTGAGGTGGTGGCTCTGCCTGATGCCGGCTGTCTGATCGCTGATCCCTCGATCGCTTCGGTGCCGCGTCCGGTCATGGCAGAAGTTCTTGCGGTGGCACAGGAACCCTCGCCCGTGTTCCTTGATGCCGCTTCGGCCGGGCGGCGGGTTGTCCGGCAGCAGGCGGCGGGCAGGGAGTGGCAGCTGGCCGCGGACGGCTTCTGGCAGTCGCATGCCCAAGCTCCGGACCTCCTGGTCAGGGTGGTTGTCGAGGCGCTGGCTCCCCAGCCGGGAGAGGTGTGCTTCGACTTGTTCTGCGGTGTCGGGTTGTTCGCCGGAGCGATGGTCGATCGCGGTTGCCGGGTCTGGGGGATTGAGGGCAACCGTCACGCCGTCGAGTTCGCCCGGCGCAATGTTCCCCAGGCCCAGTTCATCGCCGGGGCGGTGGATCGTCGGCTGCCGGGCTTGCCCTCCAGGGCTGATCTGGTGGTGTTGGATCCGCCGAGGTCGGGGGCCGGGAAAGCCGTGCTGGAGCGGGTTGCTGGCCTCCAGCCGCGCGCCGTTGCCTATGTCGCCTGTGATCCGGCCTCGCTGGCGCGCGATCTGGGTCACGCCCAACGGCTCGGCTTCGAGGTGACCTGGGTGCGGGCCCTCGACCTGTTCCCGATGACTCATCACGTGGAGTGCGTGGCGCTGCTCACCCGACCGGCAACCGGGACCTGACGCCAACCGGGGTCCCCGGTCACCCTCGCCCCTGAGTTTGCCGCCGAACGCAACGATTGCCGTCGAAATTTGGACGGCAAACGTTGCGTTCGGCAGCAAACGCGGACCGCGGGTGCCGCGGGGGGCCGGGGAGGTCAGCCGGGCGGGCGGGGGATCAGAATGCCTAGCGCCAGCGAGAGCTGCCGATAGGCCTCGGGTAACCGGGCGTAGTTCTCGCTGGTGGGGGAGTGCCCGACCAGATCGTGACCCAGGCCGGCCGCTCCCGGGATCGTGTGGATGTGCAACCGGTCCGCCGGCACCAGGCTGCGGACGAACCGCTCGTTGTAGGCCCCGTCCAAGCGGCTGTCGCCGTCGTTGCGGACCAACAGGACGCTTCCTGACACCGGGGGCAGTCCGCGGTTGGCGATCCAGTGGCTCAGCGACAGCAGCGCCGCGATTCCCTTGAGCGAGAAGCGGGGGTAGCCGTAGCCCTCAGCCTTCGGCTCCCGCTGGGTCTCGTCCCACCAGTTGTAGATGTCGATCGGGAGTAGCCGCAGCGTCCGGACGAGGGGACGGTCCTGCCAATCGGCGAAGCCGAGCGGGTGCAACAGGGGAGAGATCACGCCGGTGTTGGCCACCTCGGCCCTGGTGAAGCCCGCCCAGAGAGCCAGCGCACCACCCCCGCTCAGCCCCACCACGGTGATCTCCTCGCCCAGTCCGGCGGCGATGTCAATGCTGCGGTCGGCGAAGTCACGCAGTTCGCTCGGAGTGATCCGGGAGAAGTCCTTGGTCATCCGGTCGGCCGAGCCATGGTGCGGGAGGCGGGGGATCCACACGTTGTAACCCTGGGCCCGGTAGGCCTCGCCGATCAAGCGGAACTGATCGGGGACGGAGGTATAACCGTGAAAGGCGACCACGACCTTGGGAGTGCGGCGTTCTGCGAGCAGGGCGATGCTGTGTCCCTCGGGGAGCAGATCGAGGCGGGCCTCCTCCGCCTGGATGAGCTCGATCCGAGCCCGCGCTCCCTCGAAGTCTGTGGTTGGGTCCGGATGCGGGCTGAGGTCAGGGTCTGACAGGCGCGTGAAGGTCTGGGCGGCCAACCAGGCTGCGCCCACTCCGGCCATCGCCGGCAAGAGGCGGACGTGCGCCATGAGCGGCTCCCAACGCTGGCGGGCGGTACCCGGACGACCGCGACGATCGAGTTCAGCGTAGGCGGTGAGGCGAGGAAGATCGACCCCTTTGCCCTGTTCACGCGAGTCCAGCACCGCACTGAAGGCTGGCCTATCGGACCCCCGCCAAACCTGGTTCTATGGGCTCATCAGGGTTGAGGGGCCGGCCCGAGCCGAGCCTGGTCCAACGAGCTGGCGAGACCGAAGAGCAGGAGCCGCGATGATCTCCAGTCGGGCCGACAGCCCCGACTCGGTCGCGGGCACCGTGGTTCACCGAACCGAACGCAATCACCTGATTGATGCTGCCAGGACCTCCTCGGTCGTGATGGTGGTGCTGTTCCACTCCGTGCTCTTCGGCGTGCAGATCGTGGACGGAATGCCCGTGGTGACGGCCTGGGAGCCGGGCCCATCCTGGTGGCCCTTCAGCTGGCTGGTCATGATCGTCCCGGTGTTCTTCGTCGCGGCAGGTTACGCCGATGCGACGGCGGTGGACGGGATGCGGTCGGCAGGCACTGATCTGGCTCACTATCTGGCCCGCCGCGGTTCCCGCATCGTGGCCCCGCTGGTGCTGTTCAGCACGCTCGTGGCGGCCCTCTCCACGGCTCTTGCCTGGCAGCCGGGCGCCCCGCCGGCACTGCTGTATCCGGGCACCAGCGGGTTGTCCTGGCTGGAGCTGAGTACCTATGTAAGCCGCGATTACTGCTACTTCCTGTGGTTCGTCGCGGTCTATCTGCTGTTGCTCTTTCTGGCGCCCCTGACCGTGACGGCGCAGGACCGCTTCGGGGTGCTCGTGTTGGCGGTCCTGGGTGGCCTGGCTGCGGCTTTCGATCAGCTGTCCTTCGCCCTGAACGAGCCGCAGGCCCGAAGCCCCAACGTGTTCCTGGTCTGGGCGGCCTGCCATCAAGTCGGCATCGCCTATCAACGCGGCTGGTTCCGGGGCGGACCGCGCTGGCTGCCGATCATCACCCTGGTCGGTGCCGGGTCAGGGATCGCGGCGCTGATCGCCGTCCTCGACTACCCGCCGGCCGCCGTTGCCTTCTCCGACCGGGGGGTGGCCAACAACCTGCCACCCACCGTTGCGCTGGCGTTGTTGGCCGTGGCCCAGGCGAGTTTGCTCGGCATCCTGGAGCAAGCCGGCGTGATGCGGACGCTGAGCGGTCGGCTTGCCCGAGCGTTGCGGACCGCCAATGCGCTGACGGTCAACGTCTACCTGTGGCAGAGCACCGGCATCTTGATCACTCTGCAGTTGTTGGTGTGGCTGGGGCTGGCCTGGCCTCAGACCGCGATGGTCGCTCTGCAGCCGATGGTGATCACCCTCGCTTCGGTGCTGGTCCTCGCCGTGATCATCCCGCCGATCTCCTGGCTGGAAGGCCGCTTGACCCCGCGTCTGGGTGCTCAACAGAGCCTTCGGGCCGGGGTGGTCGCCTTCCTGCTGCTCACCGCGGGGACAACGATCATCTGGGTTTTCGGAGCCGTGCTGCACCCGGATCGGCCCTGGTCGTCGGCTGGGGTGCTGATGATCTGGACCGGCGCCTGGTTGATGATCTGGGCCGTTGACGAGCCGCGCGCTGGTTCCCGCTGAGGACGGCCGGTCGCGGCGCCTTGTGGGGCACTCCGACGTCCGCTCCAGGTGCCCCACCGGCTGACGCGGCGGCGCCAAGCGTGGCATATTGTCCGGCAGGATCGCCGTCGGATAATCTCTCGATATCGAGATATTCCCTGGTTGCACAGGAGCCCAGCATGAGCATCAACAGTTTCAACGCCAAGTCCGGCCTCACGGTCGGTGACACAACCTACGAGATCTTCCGGCTCGATGCCGTTGAGGGCTCGGCATCACTGCCGTTCAGCCTCAAGGTGCTGCTGGAGAACCTGCTCCGCACCGAGGACGGCGCGAACATCACCGCGGCCGACATCAAGGCGCTTGGCCAGTGGGATCCCACGGAGGAACCGAACCGCGAGATCCAGTTCACCCCTGCGCGAGTGATCATGCAGGACTTCACCGGGGTTCCGTGCGTTGTCGACCTGGCCACGATGCGTGAGGCCATCGCCGAGCTGGGTGGTGACCCGTCCGTGGTGAACCCGTTGTCGCCGGCCGAGATGGTGATTGATCACTCGGTCGTCGCCGATCTGTTCGGCACCGCGAACGCCTTCACCCGCAACGTGGAGATCGAGTACGAGCGCAACCGCGAGCGCTACCAGTTCCTGCGTTGGGGCCAGACCGCGTTCGATGACTTCGTGGTCGTGCCCCCGGGTACCGGCATCGTGCATCAGGTGAACATCGAACACCTGGCGCGAGTGGTCTTCCCGCGGGTGGTGGACGGCGTCCTGCAGGCCTACCCCGACACCTGCGTCGGCACTGACAGCCACACCACCATGGTCAACGGCCTCGGTGTCGTCGGCTGGGGCGTCGGCGGAATCGAGGCTGAGGCGGCCATGCTGGGGCAGCCGGTCTCGATGCTGATCCCGCGGGTCGTGGGTTTCAAGCTCAAGGGGAAACTGCCCGAAGGCACGACGGCCACCGACCTCGTCCTGACCATCACCGAGATGCTGCGCCAGCACAAGGTGGTCGGCAAGTTCGTCGAGTTCTACGGGCCCGGCGTCTCCCAGGTTCCGCTCGCGAACCGGGCCACCATCGGCAACATGAGCCCCGAGTACGGCTCCACGATCGCGATCTTCCCGATCGACACCAAGACCACCGACTACCTCCGGCTCACCGGACGGTCGGAGGCTCAGGTCGCCCTCGTCGAGGCGTACGCCAAAGCTCAGGGACTGTGGCACAGCGATGACGCCGAGCCGCGCTTCTCTGAATACCTCGAACTTGATCTGTCCACAATCGTGCCCAGCATCGCCGGCCCGAAGCGTCCTCAGGATCGGATCATCCTGTCCCAGGCCGCCACTGCCTTTGCCCAGGCCGTCCGCAGCTACACCGACTCGCCGCGGGCCGAAGCCCACGTCACGCTGGCCGACGGCACGTCGTTCGCGCTGCCCACCGGTGCGGTGACGATTGCCGCAATCACCTCCTGCACCAACACCTCGAACCCGAGCGTGCTGATCGGCGCGGCTCTGTGGTGGCCAAGAAGGCCGTCGAGAAGGGCCTTGAGCGCAAGCCGTGGGTCAAGACCACGCTGGCCCCCGGCTCCAAGGTGGTCACCGACTACTACGAGAAGTCCGGCCTGACCCCCTACTTGGAGGCGCTCGACTTCAATCTGGTCGGCTACGGCTGCACCACCTGCATCGGCAACTCGGGGCCGCTGATCCCCGAGGTCTCCAAGGCGATCAATGACCACGACCTGACCGTGGCGTCGGTGTTGAGCGGCAACCGCAACTTCGAGGGCCGGATCAACCCGGACGTGAAGATGAACTACCTGGCCAGCCCACCGTTGGTGGTGGCCTATGCGCTGGCGGGGCGGATGGATGTCGACCTGTTGAACGACGCGCTGGGCTATGACCAGGCCGGGCAGCCGGTGTACCTGCGGGACATCTGGCCCACCCAGGCCGAGGTGGACGAGGTGGTCAACTCGTCCATTTCGTCGGAGATGTTCATCGCGCGCTACAGCGATGTGTTCGCCGGAGATGAGGCTTGGCGGTCGCTGCCGACCCCTGTCGGCGAGGTTTTCGAGTGGGATCCGTTGTCCACCTACGTGCGCAAGCCCACGTACTTCGAGAACATGCCCGCTGAGCCCACGCCGGTCACCGACTACAGCGGTGCGCGGGTGTTGCTCAAGCTGGGTGACTCGGTGACCACCGACCACATCTCGCCGGCGGGATCGATCAAGGCCGACAGCCCGGCCGGGAGCTATCTGACCGAGCACGGGGTGGCTCGCAACGACTTCAACTCCTACGGGTCTCGTCGGGGTAACCATGAGGTGATGATCCGCGGCACCTTCGCCAACATCCGGTTGCGCAACCAGCTCGCAGCGGGCACCGAGGGCGGTTTCACCCGCGACTTCACCGTCGAGGGGGCCCCCGTGGCTACCGTCTACGACGCCGCTCAGGCCTACGCCGCCCAAGGGACTCCGCTGGTCGTGCTGGCCGGCAAGGAGTACGGCTCGGGTTCCTCGCGCGACTGGGCGGCCAAAGGGACCGCCCTGCTCGGGGTCAAGGTCGTGATCGCCGAGAGCTACGAGCGGATCCACCGCTCCAACCTGATCGGCATGGGGGTGCTGCCGCTGCAGTTCCCCGAAGGCCACAACGCCGACACGATGGGTTTGAGCGGCGACGAAACGTTCACCGTGGAGGGTGTGACAGAACTCAATCACGGACACACGCCACGAACGGTCAAGGTGACCGCGGTGGGCGCCGGTGCGCCGATCGTCTTCGACGCGGTGCTGCGGATCGATACTCCGGGTGAGGCGGACTACTACCGCAACGGCGGCATCATGCAGTACGTGCTCAGGTCGTTGTTGAAGAAGTAGTGGTTCGCCGTCGCCCCGGAGGGGGCCGTTCGAGCAGTCGGGGGCCTGCGGGGCCTCCGAGCAAGGCCTCGGGCTTCAGGCCTGAGTTGGGCTTTCGGATCGCGATGGCTCACCTGGCCGCCTTGCTGGCTGGGTTCTGCACCGGCCTGCTGCTGGCGGTCGGCTCGGTGGCCATACCGGGACTGTGTCCGGTCGAGGGCCTGGGGGAGTGCGGATTCGGGATTCAGCTGGCGATCGGCTTCTTCGGCTTGCCGCTGGTGATGCTGCCGCTAGCCCTGGCGCTTCGGTTGGGCTGGTTCTTCTGGCTGGCGTTCCTCGTGCCCTACGCCGGCTGGGTCGCCACGGCCAAGGTCGACGCCTGGTGGTGGTGGCTGTGGGTGGGGGTGATCCCGACCTTCGCCGCGCCAGCCAGCGCTGAGTATCTCCCCTCAGGCCTGCATCCACTGCAGCGAGGCCTGATCCTGGCCGGCGCCGGGGTGGCGGTCGGGTTCCTGATCTGGTGGTACGGCTTCGCCGGCTGAGCGCTACGCCTCCAGCGCGGCCACGGCTTGGGCAATCACGTCCGGGTCGACCGAGGAGTAGTTCTGTGCCTCCGGGAACGAACCCGAGCGGACGTCGGCTGCCAACTCTTCCAGGGCTTCGGCGATGTCGGCCGACAACGTCCGGTAGCGCTTGGTGTGCCGCGGCACGAAGTCGTCGTACAAACCGAGCACGTCATGCCAGACCTGGACTTCGCCGTCGCAGTCGGGCCCAGCGCCGATCCCGATCGTTGGAATGTCCAGACGTGCTGTAACGGCCGCGGCCAGCTCGCGAGGTACCAACTCCAAGACGATCGCCCAGGCGCCGGCCGCCTGCAGAGCCAGCGCGTCTCGGAGCAGGGCCGTGGCCGCCGGTGCCGTTTTGGCCTGCACCCGGGTGCCGATGAGATTGACCGACTGCGGCGTGAAGCCGAGATGGCCCATCACCGGGATCCCCAGCTCCACCAGGCGACGGACGGTCGGCGCCACCGTGACGCCTCCCTCGAGTTTCACCGATTGAGCGCCCCCCTCGGCCAGCAGCCGGGCAGCGTTGGTCAGGGCCATGGCTTCGGTGGCGTACGACATGAAGGGCAGGTCGGCGACCACCAGTTGGTGCGTGGCCCCGCGAACCACGGCCCTGGTGTGATAGACGATGTCGTCCACGGTCACGTGCAGGGTTGAGTCCCCACCTTGGCTGACCATGCCGAGGGAATCCCCGACCAGCACCAGCGGGATCGAGGTGCGATCGATGATCCGGGCGCTGGCATAGTCGTAACACGTGACCATGACGAGGCGCTGGCCCTGGGCGGCGTGTGACGCCAGGGCGGCAATGGACGGCCTGCTCATGGCGGCCAGACTAGCGACTCGGGCCCTCGAGCAGCGTCCGAGCGGCGCGAATGGTCTCGGGGTCGCCCCCGCGCTCGGCGACCAGCGACAGGGTGCTCAGCCCCAGGGTGCGATAGACCCCGTCCGCCTCGGTGTCGGCCAGCGCCTCCAAGTGCCGTCGAATGGTTCCAAGGTCGCCGCGGACCAGTGGGCCGGTCAGGGCACCCGGCAGCCCCACGGCCGCTAGACCCTCGACATTGCTGGCCTGGAGGGCGGTCACCGCGGCGACCGGATCGGCACAGCCCGCCTCCTGCAACAGCCGGCTGGCCAGAGCTGCGAGGGTGATCGAGTAGTTGGCCGCGAGAACGGCGGCCGCGTGGTACCGCGGCTTGTCCACGTCCGCCAGGATCATCGGGACCGCCGCAATCCGCTCGGCGAGATCGAGCAAGAGGGTCCGCAGGGGTTCCGCAGCGGTGACCGCCATTGTGATGCCGGGGCGCAGCGGCGTGCCCACGAACGGAAAGGCCTGCAAGGGGTGCCAGGAACCGGTTTGCGCGCCGAGAGCGGCCAGCGGAGCCAGCGCCTCGATCGAGACCGCTCCGGAGCAATGCACGACCGCGGTCGCCGAACTGAGCGAGAGGCGTCCGGCCAGGGCGGCGACGACGTCGGGAATCGCGTCGTCGGGAACGGTCAGCACCAGCAGGTCGTGGTTGGTCGCCAGGTCGACGATGTCGGTGAAGTCCCGAGCCGACCGCGGGCCGGTGACTCCTACGTCGGCTGCTCGCAGGGCCTGAGCCAGAGCGTGGCCGACCCGACCGCGCCCCAGGACGGCGACCCGGGGGAGTGCAGGCTCAGCGCGGGGCGAGGATGACATTGTCGATCAACCGGATCTTCCCCACCCGGACGGCCAACGAGGCCAGGGCGCCGCGGCCCGGATCAACGGTGGAGAGTTCGGCGAGCAGATCGGGGTCGGCGACGCTGACGTAATCGACGCGGGCCAGCGGTTCGGTAGCCAGCGCGGACTGGGCGATCCCGCGGAGCACGTCGGCATCCACCGTCCCGGCCAGATAGGACTGCCCGAGCAGGTGCAGGGCTCGGTTCAACACCGGCGCGGCCGCCCGTTCGCCGCGATTCAAGTAAGCGTTGCGGCTGCTCATCGCCAGCCCGTCCGGTTCGCGGACGGTGGGGCACACCACGACCTCCAAGGGTAGGCAGAGATCGGCGACCATCCGTTTGATCACGACTGACTGCTGGGCGTCTTTCTGGCCGAAGTAGGCCCGGGTCGGACGCACTGCGCCGAACAGGACCGCGACCACGGTGGCGACGCCGGCGAAGTGGCCAGGACGGACGGCTCCTCCAGAACGTCGGTCACCTTGTCGACCACGATTCTGGTCGAAAAGTTCCTGGGGTAGATGTCGTTGATGGTCGGCGCCCACAGTAGATCGGCGCCGGCGGCAGCGAGGAGGTCGACGTCCCTGGGGAGGTCGCGGGGATAGATGGAGAAATCCTCGTTGGGGCCGAACTGGGTGGGGTTGACGAAAATGGACACCACCACCGCGTCGCACTCCTGCTTGGCCCGGCGCACCAGGGTGAGGTGGCCTTCGTGCAGCGCGCCCATCGTGGGGACGAAACCCACCGTTCCGGTCACGGTGTCACGAGCCTCAGCGAGGTCGCTGCGCGTCGTCACGACGTCCATGTCGGGTGCTCACCTCTGTTGTGCTGGCCGGGCGGATCACCGGCCCGCCGACTCTATCCTGCCGATCCCTCACTAGACAGCGGACGCACCGCATGTTTAGAATCGAACATAGATTCGAATATTGAGGAGCGGCGATGAGCACACTGAGGGAACGCCGTCGGGCGATGCAGGAGACATCGGCCATCTACGTGCCGCCAGGGTGGCCGCTTAGGGTGCGGCCGCCGGGGGCGCCGGACTGGGAGGCGACAGCGATCGAGTTCCTGCTCGACTGCTGTCCGGCTGATTACCGCGCGTATCAAGTGCTGCGTCGGCATCCGATCGTGCTGGCGCGGTTCGCAGCCCAGTTCGTGGAGTCCCAGGTGCAGGCGAGTAAGTCTGGTCTGGCCGAGGTCCGAGTGAACTTGGCCGATGTGGTCCCGACCGAGGTGGTGCAATCGGCGGTGGAGGCCTGGGCCGAGCAAGGGGCACGGCTGGTGAGGCTGCGGCGGGAGGTAGCGCTGGTCGAGGAGTCGCTGCGCGGCAAGGTCTTCATCCGCAAGTTGTGACTGGTCGGGAAGCTGGACGCTGCCCGTACACTCGACCTCATGCCCTTGCTGGAACGGGTCAACGAGCCGCAGGATCTGCGTTCCCTGAGCCCTGAAGACCTCGATGAGCTCGCCGCCGAGATCAGATCCTTTCTGATCACCAACGTGAGCCGCACCGGCGGTCACCTCGGTCCCAATCTCGGCGTGGTGGAACTCACCATCGCCCTGCATCGTGTGTTCGACTCTCCGCATGACCCGTTCATCTTCGACACCGGGCATCAGAGTTACGTCCACAAGATCCTCACCGGGCGGCAGGCGGGCTTCGCCACCTTGCGTCAGGAGGGGGGTCTCTCGGGCTACCCCAGCCGGGCGGAATCCGAGCACGACTGGGTCGAGAACTCGCACGCCACCACGTCACTGTCCTGGGCCGAGGGCATGGCCAAGGGCTTCCGGCTGCGCGGCGACGACCGCACAGTCGTGGCCGTGGTCGGTGATGGTGCCCTGACCGGGGGGATGGCCTGGGAGGCGTTGAACAACATCGCCGTGCAGGAGGATCTACGACTGGTCCTCATCGTCAACGACAACGGCCGTTCCTACACCCCAACCGTCGGCGGCCTGGCTGCCCAGCTGTCCGCGTTCCGCACCGATCGCCGTTACGAGAAGACGCTCCGGCTGATCAAGAAGTTGGTGAACAGCTTTCCCGTCGTCGGGCCGCTGGCCTATGGCCTCATGCACGCCTTCAAGATGGGGGTGAAGGACGCCCTGGCACCGCAGACCATGTTCAGTGACCTCAGCATCAAGTACCTGGGCCCGATCGATGGCCACGACATTGCAGCCCTGGAGCGCGCCTTCGAGCAGGCCAAGCACTTCGGCGGACCGGTGATCGTGCATTGCCTGACCCACAAGGGCCGGGGTTTCAAGGCCGCAGAGGAGCACGAGGAGGACCGCTTCCACGCAGTTGGCCAGATCTATGAGGTCACCGGTGAACCCCTCGCCGTCGGTGATCGCACTTGGACCACCGCCTTCTCCGAGGAACTCGTCCGGATCGGCGCCAACGACGACCGAGTGGTGGCGATCACCGCCGCCATGCTGCATCCGACCGGGCTGGACCGTTTCGCCACGCTGTTCCCGACCCGGGTCTTCGATGTCGGCATAGCCGAGCAGCATGCGGTCACCTCGTCGGCGGGTCTGGCCAGCGCGGGTCTGCACCCGGTGGTCGCGCTGTATGCAACGTTCCTGAACCGGGCCTTCGACCAAGTGTTGATGGATGTCGCGATGCACCGCCTCGGGGTCACCTTCGTCCTCGACCGCGCCGGTATCACCGGACCGGACGGCGCCAGCCACCACGGCATGTGGGACATGTCCCTGATGGGCCTGGTGCCCGGCCTGCACCTGGCCGCGCCGCGAGATGAGGTCCGGCTGGGGAGGCGCTCCGTGCGGCCGTGAAGATCGACGACGCCCCGAGCGTGATTCGTTTCTCGAAGGAGAAGCTGCCCGAGCCGATTCCGGCGATCGACACTCGCGGCGGGATTGACGTCCTGCTTCGCACCGAGAACCCCACCGTGCTGGTGGTGGGCTACGGGCAGTTCGCCGGCATGGCGATCGAGGTGGGCCAGCGCCTCACCCAGCAGGGCATCGGGGTGACCGTGGTTGATCCCGTGTGGGCCCTGCCCCTCAACCCCGAACTGATCGCGCTGGCGATCGACCATGATCTGGTCGTTTCCCTGGAGGACAACGGGATTGTCGGGGGCCTGGGCTCGCGACTGGCCCAGGAGCTGCGCTTGAAGGGGGTGGACGTTCCGGTGCGCGAGTTCGGCATCGCCCAGGAGTTCCACCAACACGCCTCCCGAGCCGCCCTCCTGGACCACCTTGGCCTGACCGCGCAGGCGATCGCCCGTCAGGTGACTGAGCGGATCTCGGCCGGCCAGTTGCGGATTCCGGCAGACAACGCCGCCGATCAGCTCTGACCGATCCGGCACCCCTACCGGCGTTGCCGAACTTACCAACGCTGCCACTCTGACCAACGCTGCCACTCTGACCGACCCTGCCATTCTGACCAACGCTGCCACTCTGACCGACGCTGTGGTCCGGCCCAGATCAGGGGGTGAGCAGGGGAGTGACCACCGGCACCACCAGTTCCCGCTGCCAGGGACGAGCTCCGAGTTCGGCCAGGAAGTCGTCCACGGCGCCTGCGGTGGTCGGGGTGGGCGGTGCCCAGGCCAGTCGGCGCAGGTAGTCGGGTGTGATCAAATTCTCCTGCGGCACGTCATGCGCTTCCGCCAGTGCGGTCACCGCAGGCCGGACCGCCTCCCACCGGACTGCGGCCGCTGGATCCTTGGCCGCCCACAGTCGGGTCGGCGGCGGACCGTCCGGCGTCAGATGTCGGGGTGGGTGCTCACTGCGGGTCAGCGACGCAGTGCGGTCCATGGCCGCCAGCCAGTTGGCCCGGTAGCGGGCGGCATGGCGCCAGGAGAACTCCTTCACCGCCGCGAGGTCCTCAGGGCCGAGTCGACGCACTCCTGGGGCATCGAGCCGCGTCGCCAGCAGGGAGATCGCTCGATCTGGGAGAAGGCGTCCCGGTGCCCGATCCGTCCGCCGGGCCAGTTCGTCCCGCGCCTGCCACAGCTCGCGAACCAGGGCGAGGGCGGCCGGCGTCCGCACAGAGTGGAGACCCGGAGGTGCGCCGCCAGGGATCGATTCGCGGAGCCGCCGGGGTGGCCGCGTTGGCCACGAGATGGGCGAACTCCTGGCGAGCCCATTCGGCCTTGCCGGCCGCTTCCAGCTCCCCGGCGAGGTGGTCGCGCAGTTGGATCAGCATCTCCACATCGAGGGCCGCGTAGGTCAGCCACTCCAGGGGCAACGGGCGCCGCGACCAGTCGGCCGCCGAGTGCTCTTTGCGCAGGCTGAGCCCGAAGACCTCTTCCATCATCGTGCCCAAACCGACCCGGGGCAGGCCGAGCAGGCGGGCCGCCAACTCGGTGTCGAATAGCCGCGATGGCAGCAGTTGGATCTCGGCGAGGCAGGGGAGGTCCTGGCTGGCGGCGTGCACGATCCACTCGGCATCAGTGAGGGCTTCAGCCCAGGCGGAGAAGTCAGCTGTCGCGCCAGCGCCTCGAAGGCGATCGGGTCCAGCAGCACAGTGCCTGCGCCGGCTCGGCGTAGCTGCAGCAGGTAGGCCTTGCCCGAGTAGCGGTAGCTCTGAGCGCGTTCGGTGTCGACTGCCAGCGGCCCGCTGCCGCCGACCAGGGCCGACAGCGCACGATCGAGGGCCTCTGGAGTGTCGACGACGTCTGGAACGCCATCGGCCGGTTCGGTGAGCGGTGTCAGGGGCGACGCTTCAGCGCTGTCCTCGACGTTCTCCGCGCTCACCGGCGACGCCGACTGGACATCATGACCACACCGTCAGGAAGCGGAGGAAGGCCCGCGGTGGCGCAGAGCATTTCGGCCCACGCTCGCAGGTGTCGGACGATGTCGGCACCGGAGGTGATCAGGGGCGTCCAGGAGGCGCGGATCTCGATTTCGGCACGAGGGGGATCCTCGGCCATAGCGCCGAAGGTCTTGGAGGAGACCGCCGTGACCGTGCCGCTCGGGGCCGCGAACCCGGCCTCATGCCGTTCCAGCGCCTCGACCAGCCACGACCACCCGACGTCGGTCAGCAGTGGGTCTGCCACCATGTCCGCCTCGACGTCCGCCCTGGCGTAGGTCACACAGCGGAACTCGCCGTCCCAGGACGGGTTTCCGGCCGGATCGTGCAGCAGCACCAGTCGTCCGTTGCCCAACTCCTGGCCGGCCGACATGACCTCAGCACCCAGGGCCACCGAATGCGGGGCGATCCGCTGTGGGGCTGGGATCTCCTCGATCACCACCTCGGGTCGCCACTGCATCGTCATCATGGCCGCCACGGCCTCATCGAAGAGCCGGGGCGTGATCGGAACTCCAGTATGCGCACCCACCGCATGAATGTAACTTCGAGGAGGCCGACCAGCCGCCGGGGCGCGCCGACAGGTTGAGTTACGACTCCGTGGCGGGCTCCAGCACCAGGCAGATGGAGTTGATGCAGTAGCGCAGGTCGGTGGGGGTGCCGTAGCCCTCGCCCTCGAACACATGTCCCAGGTGGGAGTCGCAGGTCGCGCAGCGCACTTCGATCCGCTCCATGCCCAAGACGTTGTCCTTGATGTAGGTGACGCCTTCGGCATCAGAAGGGGCGTAGAAGGACGGCCACCCGCAATGGGAGTCGAACTTGGCCTCGCTGCGGAACAGCTCAGCGTTGCAGGCCCGACACCGGTAGACGCCGATGGTCTTGGTGTCGGTGTACTCCCCGGTGAACGGACGTTCGGTGCCCGCTTCGCGAAGCACGTGGTACTCCTGCGGCGTGAGTTGCGCGCGCCACTCTTCGGGTGTCTTGAACTTGCTGGCATCGAGTTGCATCGGACCTCCTGGTTGTCCGCCAGCCTAGTCGCGTACCCTGACGCCCGTGGCGAACGCAGCAATCGAACTGGACGTCGAGGGGCGCGGAGTACGAATCTCCAGCCCTGACAAGCCCTACTTTCCCGCCCTGGGGCTGACCAAGCTGGACGTTGCTCGATACTTCCTCTCGGTGGGTCCGGGGATTCTGGCGGCCTTGCAGCACCGGCCGACCACGATGGAACGCTGGCGCGGGGGCGTCACCGAGGGGGCCAGCCTGATGGCTCCCGGGAACCCCGACGGTGAGGCGGTCTACCAGAAACGGATCCCACGGGGCATCCCCGATTGGGGGCAGCGGGCGACGATCAGCTTTCCCTCCGGTCGAACGACCGAGCAGGTCTGTCCCGGTGACCTGGCCAGCATCCTGTGGATGGTGAATCTCGGGACGGTGCGGTTCCATCCTTGGCCGGTGCGAGCGCCGCAGGTGGATCTGGTGGATCAGCTGCGGATCGACCTCGACCCGCAGCCGGGCACTGACTTCAGCGACGCCGTGGCCGCTGCCGTGGTACTGCGTGAGGTCTTGGTCGATGCGGGGCTGACCGGCTTTCCCAAGACCAGCGGCGGCCGAGGGTTGCACGTCTTCGTTCCGGTGGTGCCGCTGGACTTCATTGAAGCCCGGCATGCCACGATTGCGCTCGGTCGCGAGTTGGCGCGACGCCTGCCTGACCTGGTCACCGTGAACTGGTGGAAGGAGGAGCGCGGGCAACGCATCTTCGTCGACTTCAACCAGATGGCGCGGGATCGACTGATGACGTCGGCCTACTCGATCCGTCCGACGCCTGCCGGGCTGGTCTCGGCCCCCCTCCTCTGGGAAGAGATCCAGGACGCGCGGCCCGCCGACTTCACCCTGGTCACCATGCCGCAACGCTTTGCGGAGCGCGGGGATCTTTGGGCAGCGCTCGACCAGATCAGCCCGTCGTCAGCGGCCACAGCGCTGGACTGGTACGCCCGGGACGCGAGCGCAGGGGAGGGTGAAATGCCGTATCCCCCGGAGTATCCGAAGATGCCCGGGGAACCCATGCGAGTTCAGCCGAGTCGGGCCAAGAACACCCCGTGACTCCCAGCCCGTCCGGCGTGGCGGGGCTGCGGCTCAGGAGGGCAGGACAGCGGCCAGGTCGAAGCCGACCACTTCGTCCAACTGGTCGAAGGTGCAGGACGCGGGGTCTCGATCCGGCCTCCAGCGAAGGAAGCGCGCGGTGTGCCGCAGCCGAGTGCCTTCAAAGTGGTCGTAACCGATCGTGCAGACCAGCTGAGGATCGATCAGGTGAAACACCTTGGTGGCGTCCCCTCCCCAGCGACTGATTGAGCCGGGCCTCCTGGCCCCGCCGGGCACCTGTGGCTGGGACCAGGCCAGCTGGTCGTACTCATCGCTGTCCGAGGGCACAGTCGTCTCTGCCAGCAGCTCGGCCAGGGCAGCGCGGGTCGCGTCCGGGAAAGCGGCCGACACGCCGATCCAATGGAAGTCGCCGGTCGCATCGAAGAGGCCCAGTTGCAGGGAGCCCAGCAGCGGACGCTCCGCGGTGGAGTTCTTGTGCAGCTTGAAGCCGCCGACCACCACATCGGCCTCACGCCGGTGCTTGATCTTGATCATCGCGCGCTGACCCGGCAGGTACGGACCGTCCAGTGGCTTGGCCACCACACCGTCCAGGCCGGCGCCTTCGAACTGCTGAAACCACTGCTCGGCGAGCGTGGGATCGGTGGTCAAGGGGGTCAGATGCACCGGCGCCTCGCTGTGTTGCAGCGCAACCTCCAGCCGTGCCCGCCGAGAGCTGAACGGCTCGCCGGTCAGGTCGGTGTCATCGACTGCCAGCAGATCCCAGCAGACCAGCGAGGCCGGAGTCTTCTCCGCCAGCATCGCGATCCGGGAGGCCGCGGGGTGAATCCGTTCCGAGAGCGTGACGAAGTCGAGCCGGTCACCCTGCACGCAGATCAACTCACCGTCCAGAATGCAGCGCGGGGAGTGTTGTCCAGGACGGCCGCTTCGACGTCGGGGAAGTAGGGCGTCAGGTCGCGGCCGTTGCGGCTGATCAGTTGCACATCGTCGCCATCGCGGAACACCAGGCAGCGGAAGCCGTCCCACTTCGGTTCGTAGGCCATGCCAGCGGGGATGCTCGTGGCGGTCTTGCACAACATCGGCTGCAGACTAGTGGTTAGGGGAAGTGCCATGGCGCTCCTTCTCGACGCGCTCACCGATCTGGCCCCCAATCAGGCATCGGCGCGCAGATTTGGTCCACACTACAGGGATGGCAACGAAGTCGAAGGCAACCCACCAGACCCCGCTCAGTACCCTCTTGCGGCTTGGCCCAGGCCCGGTCAAGATGTCGGCGTTGGATCCCCGGGCGACCCCCGGCTACCCGGGTGCTGGGAAGGCCGATGCGGCCGCCCTCACCGAGGCGCTCGGACCAGAGATCTCCGAGCAGCAGGAGCGCCTGTTCGCCAACGGCCGGGTCAATCCGGAGAGTTCCCCGCGGTTACTGGTGATCCTGCAGGGCATGGACACCTCGGGCAAGGGCGGAGTGATTCGGCACGCCATGGGGATGGTCGACCCCCAAGGCATCGCTCTCACCGCGTTCAAGGGGCCCACGGCGGAGGAACGCGAGCACCACTACCTCTGGCGGATTCGCAAGGCCCTTCCGGGACCGGGAATGATCGGGATCTTCGACCGGTCGCAGTACGAGGACGTGCTGATCGTGCGGGTGGAGAGCCTGGTGCCGGTCGACCAATGGATGCAACGCTACGAGGAGATCAATGCCTTCGAGGCTGAGGTGGCAGCCAGCGGCACCACGATCCTCAAGTGCTTCCTCAATGTCTCCTTCGAGGAGCAGAAGCTGCGCCTGGCCGAGCGGCTGACGGGCCCCGACAAATACTGGAAGTACAACCCCAGGGACGTGGACGCCCGAGCCAAGTGGGGCGCCTATCAGGAGGCCTACGCCGACTTGTTGGAACGCTGCAACACCGACGTCGCCGGGTGGCATGTGATTCCGGCTGATCGGAAGTGGTACCGCAACTGGGCGGTGGCGCAGTTGTTGCGTGAACATCTGATCGGCTTGAACCTCACCTGGCCCGAAGCAGAGTTCGACGTGGCGGCCGAACGGGCCCGAGTGGCCAAGGCCTGAGCCGAAGGCGCCTGGCGCTCAGGCTTGTGCCGAACTCCCCGGGCTCAAGTTTGGGCCTCAGGCGCCAAGGGTCTGGTGCTCGTCCTCGGCGTCCATTGCGGCGAACCCGAAGTCGAGCAGATCCATCGCGGCGAAGGCGTAGCGGGCCAGAACCAGGTCGATCACCTCTTGGGCGGCCCCCAGTGGCTCGCTCACAGATACCGCACCGCAGCGGTAGGCCAGGTCTGCCTGGGTGTGGAACAAGTTGGTCGGGGCGAGGAAGAACGAACCCACCGCGATGTGTCGCCGACCTTGCGAACGCAGCCCTTGAATCGCCTGCGCCACCGAGGGCCCGGAGCCGTCGGCGACCGCGGTCAGGCAGGGCAGCCGGTGATGAGTGGACCATTGGCGGGCCCGGCGGGCCAACAGGGCGCTGCCGCGCACGTCGCCGGCGCAGGCCGAGGCCAAGACCAGGCCATCCAGCTCCAGCACCCGGTGCGCACTCAAGGAGGCACGCAAGCGCTGGTCGAGAATGGTCAGCAGACTGACTTCCGGGCCGACGGGCCGCGAGACGGTGAAGCGCACGTCAGGGTAGGTGGCGCGCGCACGGCGTCCCAGGGCTTCCATCTGTTCGCTGGGATCGATCGCGTTGGCCAGTTGCAGCGGCACGAAGACGATTTCATCGATGCCTTGCTTGACCAGCTGGGCCACCGCCTGCAAGCCCGAGGGGGGGCAGTGGTCGAGGAATGCGCCGTGGACGGCCATCTCGGGTCGGATGGTCTGCAAACCCTTGCGGAGGTTGTGGGTGACCTGTGCGACGCGGGGGTCAGAACTGCCTCGCGAGACCATCACCAGGGCCGGAGCGGTCATGAACGTTCCTTCCATCACAAGTCAGAAACGGCCCCTTTGCCGAGCTAGTACACCCAAAGGCTTTCGTCAGAACTGGACGTTTGCAAATCGAGATTCCGGTATGTGAGACATGCGTCCATGATGTGGGACGTGCGTCGCAAATCTGCACGCAAATCTAGCTCTCGGTGACCGGAGGTTCGAGCCTGGTCCCCCGCGGGGGGACGTCCGGCTCGCGTTCCGGCTCGCGTTCGACCCGACCGGCGCCTGGCGAGCGCACGTCCTCCAGCGAGGCGTTGAAGGCCGCTCCGACCAACACCGCCAACGCGATCAGATAGAGCCAGATCAGCACGACGATCGGAGCCGCGAGTGGCCCGTAGAGGGTGGGGGAGTTGAAGCTGACCGCCAGGCCGTATTTCCAGCAACCAAGAACCGCCGTACCAGATCACCACAGTCAGGACGGCACCGGGCAGGTCGCGAGCCCAAGCGCGGCGGCGGGGGAGGCAGGCGTGGAAAACCCCGGTCAGCAGCGTGACCCCGCCGGCCAGCACGGCGGACCAGAAGACGACCTGCCCGAGCAGGTCGGAGGTGGTCGACAGGCCCACCAGCCCTGGACCGATCAACATCGCCGGCACCACCAGGGCGCACACGAGGATCAGCAGGACATAGATGCCGAACGAGGCCGCCCACGAGCTGAGGATGCTGCGATGGCCGGCCTTGCCGTACATGATCGCGATCGTGTCCATCAGCACGACCATGGTGCGCGAGCCGGCCCACAGGGCGATCAGGAAGCCGATCGAGATCACATCAATGCGACCTTCGGCCAGGACGCTGTCGAGCGTGGGTGTGACGACCGTGTCCAAGACGTTGGCGGTGAGGAAGTTTCCTGCCACGACCACCAGTCCGTCTCGGAAGGCGTGCACGACGCCGGGGTCGTAGCGATCAGCCACGAAGCCGATAGCGCCGGTCAGGCCGAAGACCAGCGGTGGCAGCGACAGCAGGGCGAAGAAGGCGATCTCCGCGGCGAGTCCGAGAATCCGGTGCTCGACGAACCGCCGTCCTAGGTCAACCAGCAACAGGGCTGAGCGGCGCCGCGACAATGAGCGTGAGCGGCGTGGCAGTGGTGGTCCCTGATTTCGCGCCATGGCAGGCTCACGATACGCCCGGAGGTGATCGCCGTCAGCGCTTCCGTCGCCCGGCCCGCTGCACCCCGCCGGTCCGACGGGGGCGGCCCTTAGGGGTGGCCTTCTTCGGCGTCGCCCTAGGGTCGGCTGGGGGCGTCAGGGATCGCGCTTGCGCGGTCCGTGAACTGTTCACCGTCCGACCTCGGACGATGCCGATGAACTCCTCGATCAACTCGTTCGGGTTCTGGACCGACCAGGCCAGCGCGATCGTGGTGGGCGGAGCATCGGTGATCGGTCGGTAGACCAGGTCGCGGCGACTGTGTGAGCGGGCCACGGACTGGGGAACGCAGAGAAGCCCAGCACCCCAGGCCACCTGGTCGATGGCGTCGGTCGTCGTGTCACCCCACTGCAGCTTCTCTCCAGCCAGGTCAGCCAGCGTGACCTCATCGAAGGCGGCCACCACGTGGTCCTTCGGCACAACAACGACGGGCACCTCGTCGTAAAGCCGAATCGTGTGCAGGCCCTCTGGCTCGATCGGCAGCCGGACGAAGCACACGTCCACCAGAGCGGAGTCCAGCGCCTCGCGCTGCTGGGCGACTGGGATCTCCACCACGTCGAGTGACACGCGAGGGAATCGCTCCGACCAGATTCGCCGCCATTTGGTCAACGTGACGCCTGCCACGTGACCCACCCGAAGCCTGGGCTGCGGGGCAGGCTGGCCAGGCTGCGGCGCGTCAGGGATAGGCACCCGGCAAGGGTAACGCCCAGCTCGCACTCGCTGTCGTCCCAGGCTCGCCCCGCTCGGCGCAGGCACACGAGAGGCAATGATCCGCCTGATGGAAGGGCCGGGGGCCGAGGTGGCCGTCGGGCAGGAGGACACGAAAACGGCCCTGACAACGAAAACAGCCCTGACTGGATTCAACCTTGTCAGAGCCATTTCTCGCGGTGGGCGATACTGGGTTCGAACCAGTGACCTCTTCGGTGTGAACGAAGCGCGCTACCACTGCGCCAATCGCCCGCGGCGTCCAACGCTAGCTGATCGGCGGCTTTTCGTCACATCCGCTCGGTTTGCCTTGTTCTGACCGGTCGGTTGGACAGGCGGTAAGTTTTGCACCTCAACAGGTCCGGCGCTCGCGGGCCGGTCAAACCTGCCGGTGCAATGCGGACGTGGCTCAGTTGGTAGAGCATCACCTTGCCAAGGTGAGGGTCGCGGGTTCGAATCCCGTCGTCCGCTCGGAGAGGGTCTCTTCTCTTTGACAACGAGACCGGCTCTTCGCCGGTGGAGTGGCCGAGAGGCGAGGCAACGGACTGCAAATCCGTGTACACGGGTTCAAATCCCGTCTCCACCTCGGGCGGCTGGCGCAGCGGTAGCGCGCTTCCCTGACACGGAAGAGGTCACTGGTTCGATCCCAGTGTCGCCCACGAGGGTTACACCTAGTGGCAGTTTTCCGGTTCGGAGGAATCCGAACCGGGCTCTGCGTTTCCGGAGTTGGAGCCTGACCGCCTCCGACCGCCTTCGTCAGGGCTGACCGCTTTCGGCCGCCCATGCGTGGCCGAGCGTGTCGAGCGCGTCAGCGGCGGATCGCGGCGTGACGTGAGGTGATGTTTGCCGTGATCACTGCTGAACCGTGGCCCAGCACCCGGGCACCGTGGTCAGTGGGACACCGTTGGTCGCGGAGAACGGTGTCCGTCGACTAATGCGCCGCCGGTGTCGCAGGCTGTGAAGCCCGATCGACTCCCGGGAAGATCCGCCCTCATGGCGGCCGCCTTGATCGCCCGGAGAGCGTTCCGTGGATCGAAAGGACGGCCGAACTCAGTCGTGAAGACACGGCCCGACTCCACCCGCACCGACCCGCGGCCGCCAGTCGCTGTTCCAGTTGGTCGACGCCCACGCGTCGGAGCAGCGCGTCCACCGCGGGATTCATGTGCACGAAGCGGCGCGACTTCAGCGTCTTCGGCGTGCTTGTCACCAACTTCCGCCCACCCTGGCAAGCGTCCCCGCCACCAGCAGGAGTCGACGCTCGAAGTCGACGTCCTCCCACGTGAGGGCCATGGCCTCCCCGGCCTCACGCCCGTCTGAAGCATGAGCTCCGAAAAAGGGCCGCGTGTCGGGTGTTCTGAGCAGCAACTAAGGAGCCTCCTGGCGCCCTCTGCATCCAGGAACTCCGGCTTCCTTCCGAGTGACCTTCGGCCGATCCACGGCGGCCGCTGGATTCCGCGATCAGACCGTCCCGGACGGCACCGTCCAGACCATCATCAAGACCGCGTGGCGCACGAACTACTGGCCGAGACAGGCCCCGTCGCGCCTTTCCGTCCGCCGCCTTCCGCTTCGTCTCGACCGTCCTGAGCTCCACGAGCCAGGCCTCCACGCTGGTAGGGCGGATCCTGTCGAGCCCAGCGAGCCAGAGCGTCGATCCGATCACATGCGTCCTGGGATCGTGTGGTCAGCGTCGCCTTCGTTGTCGGCTTGCGGTCCGATGCTGCCAGTGTCGTGTCGATCCACGTCTGGGCGAACGCGCCCAGCGTCACCTTCGCATCCGTGGCCGGCTGGTCGTTCTCCAGCCGCTTCCGTACCTCCTTCGCCTTCGCCACGACCTCTTTCTGCGTCCGGCCGTACACGGAGGTCCGCTTCAACTTGCCGAAGTCGTCGACGTGCCGAAACTCGACCGCCCACCGGCTATCAGACGTTGCCGGGGGTCGATCCATCGCCGTTGGCCCGCCTTCCAGCTGTCGTAGCCATCTAGACGATCCTTCCCTTCTTGACTGCCGGGGGCATGATGCCCCGCTTCCGTGCCTTGTAGACCCATGACTCAACGGTTCGGGGGTCGACCCCCGCAAGCTTCGCCAACGTCGTGGCAGGTGGCGAGCGCCGCTCCACGGCCGCCTTGTAAGCCCGCCCAACATCGCTCAGAAACGCGTCGGTCAGTCCGTTCTGCGGTGCCGATAGCGTGATCTCGGGTGGCTGCTCCGGTTCGGATCTGCGGAGCGGCGCCTGCTTCTTCGGCAACGGGATGCCGACCCGGTCGCCCTGAGCTAGCCACTGAGCGAGCCAAGAGAGTTCGACCCAGTTGGTGACCGCTTCTTCCTTGTCCTTCCGGCGGGCAGCCCGCCAGTCAGCACGCCCTTTGAGCGGCGCGCTGCAATGAGGACAGTGGCGCCCCTTATAACCACCGATCGCGGGCCGCCCAGGAATGTCACGAAGATGGATGCGGCCAGCCGGCTCAGGTCCGGCCCCGGCAAACTTGCCCAGTCGGAGAAGTGCGGGTCGTCGGAGATCCACTGTTCGAGCGCTGTGATCGGAAGGGTCCGGAGTGCGCCCGGCTGGATCGGTTCGTTAAGCGCCGTCGATAGAGCTCAGTCACCCGCCGCTGTCCGTCGACGTCGGTGAATCTCACATACACCCGCCCGGGCAGACCAAGGCCCTCGACCTCTCCCCATCCGCCGTTCCCGATTCCCAGCTGCATGTCCGTCGTACTTCCTTCCGCTTCGGTAGTAGTTCCGCGCTTGTACGTCAGTATGCACCAAGCCTAGCGTGGACGGTAGTGGAAGTCGACAACTACTGGCTCGACTTCGATGAGACGGAAGGAGGTCCGTGGTGACCCGCTACTGCACCAGATCCCCGAGGCATTCGGGCTGATCGAGTCGGACGTTCGAAGGGCTACCAGTTGATCGCAGAAGGCAAGCTCAAGGTCGTCAAGATCGGTCGCCGTACGCTGATCGCACACGACGAGCTCCAGCGCTTCGTCCGGACTCTCGCCGACCAGGCGATCGCGTGAGCAACGTCCGGGACAGCAGCACCACCCCGCCGCGACTCGTGGCGTCGGTACCCCTCGCCCTCACGAAGGCGGACCTCAACGAATGGGACTCGCTGACTCACGATGCGGAGACCCGCGTCTGGGAGGCCGCCGCTGGACTTCCCCCCGGCGCCGACTTCACCTCGACGTTGGCCCGGCCCGATACCCGACCAGGCGCGTCCTCGACTTCCTGCTCCAGGCGATGAGCCCGGACTCGACGGTGCATCTGAGCGGACCCCGCGAGACGTCGTCCTGACCTGGCACCAGGCCTGGCACAATCTCATCACCTCCGGCCGGGTGGCCTGAATGACCCGGACCTACTGGACCGCCGACGAGCTCGTCGACTGCCAATTTCGAAGCCGAGGATGGCGGTCCCTGGCCTCCTATCTGAGGCCTCAATCTCCTGGCCGGTGCTCCGAAGGTCGGCAAGTCCTGGTTCTCGCTCGGGGTCGGGATCGAGGTCGCCAGCGGAGGTCGTGCTCTCGGCTCGATCCCCGTCGACGCCGGCGACGTCCTCTACCTGGCCCTGGAGGACACCGGGCCGGCGCCTCCAGTCCCGACTACTGAAGGTGCTCGCCGGCACCCCCTGCCCCATCGAGGCTGGCCCTGACCACCTTCCGCGAACCTCTCCCCGCCGGCGGCCTGGAGCGAATCGACCAGTGGCTGACCGATCACCCTTCGGCCCGCCTTGTGATCGTCGACGTCCTCGCCCGCGTCCGCGGCCAAACCCCCGCCAACGCCAACGCCTACGACGTCGACTACAACGCCCTCACCGCCCTGAAGCGCGTAGCCGACCAGCACCGGGTTGCCGCCCTGGTCGTGCACCACACCCGCAAGGCCGCCTCCGAGGACTTCCTCGATCTAGTCAGCGGCACCCAGGGCCTGGCCGGCGCCGCCGACAGCGTCCTGGTCCTGCGCCGTGATCGCGGCGGACACGACGCCATCCTCGGGGTCACCGGCCGCGACATCGAGGAAGCGGAGTACCCGCTCAAGTTCGCCCCTGAGACCTGCACCTGGCACAAGCTCGACGGACCGGTCGCCGACTACCGCCTCGGGGACACCCGCCGCGACGTCCTGCACTACCTCCGGCGCCATGTCGCCGCGACCCCGTCCGAGGTCGCCCGCGGGTGGGCATCCCCGAGGGGACAGCCGGTCGACTCTCCACCGCATGAGCAGGACGGACAGATCGACTCCGACGGACGCGGCCACTACTTCCAACCCGCAACCTCTGCAACCCCTGCAACAGGAAACCCAACCCGAGGGTTGCACGGGTTGCACGGGTTTCACCCTGAAACAGCGATCGCCTGAACCCATCACCCGAAAGGAACCCCATGTTCAAGTTCACCCGACTGGCCCTGTTTGCCGGGGTCGACGTCCCGATCACTACCGACCTGGTCATGGTGAGTGGCCCCTGGCCTCGATCGTCTACCGCCAGGACGCCGACCTCGACCAGGTCCTGGGCGCCCTGGATCTCCTGATGCGGCACGCCCGCCAGGAACTCGACTATGACCCGATGCAGTCCATCGGCTGACCCGGAAGGAACCCACCATGCCCAAACCTGCCAACCTGCCCCTGGATCACCCGGCCTGGAAGGTCGCTCACACGTGCTATCTGGACGCCGTATCACGGCAGAGTGACAAGCTCCGTGACGCCCTCGACGAAGAGATCGGCGACGCCTTCGACGCCTTCTTCAAGGCCCTGGCCGACGGGCTGCTGGTGATCTCCAGCCACTTCCTCGACGACGGACTCAACTACGTGATCCGCGTGTGGGTCGCCGACGGTCAGGCTCCGCTGGCGAGGATTCACGCCTCCCGCCTCGGCCTGAATGACACCGACACCCAGCTGGCGGAGTTGCTGAACGGCGCTTGACCGCGCCCCTGATCCGCGGGCCGGGTGCCGAGATTGCCGCCTCCGCCCGGCCCGCACCTTTGCGTCCGCAGCGCTCGAAGCTATACCCCCGGGGGGTATGTGCTAGAGTGGTTGTCGAGGCGGCAACCTCTAGTGGAAGGCTGCCTCATGGCACTGCTTGACCAGCTTCGGAGCAAGCGGACCGAGTACCGCGCTACTGCCGATGCCATCCTGACCCGCGCCCAGGACGAAGAGCGCGACCTGTCCCCCGATGAGTCCCGCGATTACGCCGCCCAGGTGGGCGAAGTGCGAGCCGTGGACGATCGGATCGAGGAACTTCTTGCCGAGCAGGTCCGCGAGTTGCGGGCCGCGACCGTCCGCAGCGACGCGCCGATCGAGAACCGCGGCGGCGTCCTGCTCGCCTCAGAGATCCGGGCATTGACGACCGGTTCGCCGGCCTCGTTCAGCCCCTCGGAGTACGCCGGTTTCTTCATCGACAAGCTGGCCGCCCAGGCGGTCGCGCTCCGCGCCGGCATCCGCGTGATCCGCACAACCCGCGACTCGCTGGTCATCCCCACTTGGTCGAGCGACACCACCGCAGCCTGGACGGCTGAGGGTGGGACGACACAGGACACCGGCAGCGCACACCTGGAGCAGGCCGATCTGAGCACCGTGAACCTTGGGGCTGGCACTAACTTTCACTAGGGAATCTATCGACCCGCCAGGGGCAAGAAGCTCACGCTCCGTCAATGGCCAGAGGTGAACGCACGCTGAAGTGCTCGCCCCCACGGCGCGGTGACAATTCGGGCTTCGTCCAGTGAAGGCTCTGGCGCGGCCAGGCTGAGGCGGCGTCCGGAGTGGCTGCCTGAGATAGCGTCTGTAGACGTCCCTTCAGAAAGGTGCCCAGACCATGCCGATGCCCAAGCACAGTGATGAGGCGAAGAGTTACTTCCGTTCGCTTGTCCCCGACCTGGCCAGGGTCGAGGTGCGACCGATGTTCGGTTCGGTGGCCGCCTTCGTCACGGCAACATGTTCGCCGGACTGTTCGGCGAGAACGTCGGCGTCAAGCTGGATGCAGCAGGCCTTGCCGGACTCGCGGCACTGCCGGGGCAGGACGTTCGGCCCGCCGGGCAGCCGATGGGCGGCTACCTCTCGCTTCCCGAGGGCTACCCGATCCGCAAAAGACCCTGTGGCTGGTTCGCGCCCACGGCGTCGTCGCGGCCCTGCCACCGAAGGAGACGAAAGCCCGCCGCTGACGCCACTCCAGGTTGGGATTCCCTGATGGTTGCGTGACCATTCTCTCGCTGCTAGTCTCTCAAGTGGGCCAAGTGGCCCCCAGGGTTGTTACTTGGCAACAAGGCAAGACCTGAGCAGATCGTGCGTTTATCGCAGGTTCGGCTCGGGTCTTTTTTTATTGCCCAAACCCGAACAGGATCAAGGAGGAATCCGTGCCATCAGTTGACTACCGGACACTTGCCGGTGACATTCTAACCAAAGTCGGGAGAGGCGAATGTCGCTTCGCTCGCGCATTGCGCGACCCGCCTGCGCTTCCAAGTTGACCGACGTTACTAAGGCCGATAAGGCCGGTATCGAGCGGCTCCCCGGTGTCATTACCGTGATGGAGGCCGGCGGCCAGTTTTCAGGTCGTCATCGGCAACAACGTCCCCATCGTCTACGCCGAGATCGGTCAGATTTCCAAGCTGACCGGTGATAACGCCGAGGCCGCCCCGAGGCCGGTAGCCTGCTCAACCGGTTCATCAGCCTGGTCTCTTCGCTGTTCACCCCGATGCTCTGGCCGCTCGCCGGCGCCGGCCTGCTGAAGGCGTTCCTGGCGATGTTCGTCCAGTTCGGTTGGCTCGATGCCACCTCGCAGGGCTACACCATTCTTTCGCCGCCTCCGGACGCGCTGTTCAACTTCCTGCCGATCCTTCTTGCGGTGACCGCGGCCAAGCGCTTCAAGACCAACCAGTTCACGTCCATGGCGATCGCCGGAGCCTTGGTTTACCCGAGCATCGTCGCTCTCAACGACGGCAATCCGGTCAGCTTCTTCGGCATCCCCGTGGTCATGGTGAGCTACGTCTCCTCCGTGTTGCCGATCTTGGTCGGCGTCTGGCTGCAAAGCTACCTGGAGAAGTTCCTGGCCCGCGTGATTCCATCAGCTTTCCGCAACTTCATGGTGCCGCTGCTGACCATGCTGATCATGGTCCCGCTGATTCTGCTCAGCGTCGGCCCGCTCACCAGCTTCGCCGGCAAGGCCGTCAGCTCCGGCGTCGGCATGCTGTGGAACCTGAGCCCGTTCGTCGGTGGTCTGATCATGGGTGGCCTGTGGCAGGTCTTCGTCCTCTTCGGGCTGCACTGGGGCTTCGTGCCCGTCATCATCAACGACATCGCCACCCAGGGGCCATTCGATCCTGACCGGCCCGCTCCCGGCGGCCGTCCTGGCCCAGGCCGCGGCCACCCTCGGTGTCATGATCCGCACCCGGAACAAGGCCCTCAAAGAGGTCAGCGGTCCGGCCGCGTTGTCCGGCTTCCTGGCCGGCATCACCGAACCGGCGATCTACGGTGTGACCCCTGCCGTTGAAGAAGCCGTTCTACACGCCCTCGCCGGTGGCGCTGTCGGCGGCGCGATCGCGGCCTCCGGTGGTTCGGCCGCCACGGGCTTCGTGTTCCCCTCGCTTCTGGCCCTGCCCGCCTTCATGCAGGTCGGCAACTTCACCCTGCAGGTGATCGGCATCGCTGTGGCCGTCGGGATGGCCCTGGGCCTGACCTTGATCCTGGGCTTCGAGGACAAGAAAGAGGTCGTTGAGGAACCCGCCACCATCGTCGTTCCCGGTGTCAGCGCCCCCGAGGTTGGTTCCCCGGTGGCTGGCGAACTGGTCGCTCTGACCGCGGTCAACGACAAGGTCTTCGCCTCCGAAGCACTCGGTAAGGGCGTCGGTATCGTCCCCAGCAACGGCAAGTTCTACGCCCCGGTCTCCGGTGAGCTCGTCACCGCCTTCCCCACCGGCCACGCCTACGGGATCAAGTCCGACGACGGTGTGGAGTTGCTGATTCACATCGGCATCGACACCGTCCAACTCCAGGGCAAGGGCTTCACCGCCGCTGTCAAGCAGGGGATCGGGTTGAGGTCGGAGACCTGCTGTGCACGGTGGACCTAGATGCGATCAAGTCCGCGGGTTACGATCCGACCACCATCATGGTGGTCACCAACACGGCGTCGTTCGCGCAGGTTCTCGGCGCCGAAGGTCACCATGTGGGCCATGGCGAGGCCCGCCATCGTGATCGAGGGCTGAAAGGTACAACCAGTGAGTATCGCCAACTCAAGCCCTTCCCGGAGGCTTTCCTCTGGAGTGGTTCCACGTCCGCCTATCAGGTCGAGGGCGCGTGGGACGAAGATGGCGGGTCCGTCGGTGATTGATGCCCGCGGGAATACCCGCGGGCACCACCGACTTCAAAGTGGCCAGTGACCACTACCATCGGTTCGCCGAGGACGTGGCGCTGTTCAAGGAACTCGGACTCAAGACATCGGTTCTCCATCGCGTGGACGCGGATCATCCCTGATGGTGATGGTGAGGTGAATCCGGCCGGCGTGGCGTTCTATCACCGCCTCATTGACGCGCTGATCGATGCAGGCATCAGGCCGATCGTCACGATGTATCACTTCGACCTGCCTGAGGCGCTGGACGCCAAGGGCGGTTGGACCAGTCGGGACACCGTCGATGCGTTCGCTCGGTTCTCCGAAGTCTTGTTCGCTGAATATGGCAGCAAGATCACGTACTGGCTGACGATCAACGAGCAGAACATGATGATTCTGTATGGCGAGGCCATCGGCACGGTGAAACCCGGCATGCCGAAGTCCGCGGTCTATCAGGCCAATCACCACATGATGCTGGCCCAGGCAAAGGCCAACATTCTCTGCCACCAGATGGTGCCCGGTGCGAAGATCGGCCCGGCCCCGAATATCTCGGTCTGCTACCCGGCCACCAGTCACCCCGAGGACGTGCTGGCAGCGGATGACTTCAACGCCATCCGCAACTGGCTCTATCTCGACATGGCCGTTCACGGGCGTTACAACAATGTCGCCTGGGCCTACCTGGAGGAGCTGGGAGCGGCGCCCTCGGTAGCCGCGGGCGACCTGGAGCTCCTCACCAACGCCAAGCCGGACTTCATCGCGTTCAACTACTACACCTCGGCGACAGTCGGCCGTGCGAGCGGGGAGTCCTCGGACGCCGCGAGCGTTGGCGACCAGCAGATCGTCGTGGGCGAAGCCGGCGTTTACGCCGGGGCTGTCAACCCCTACTTGGGAAGACGGAGTTCGGTTGGGAGGTCGATCCGATCGGCTTCCGGACGACCTTCCGGGCCATCTGGGATCGTTACCAACTGCCGCTGCTGGTGACCGAGAACGGGCTGGGCGCCTTCGACAAGCTCGAAGACGGCAAGGTTCATGACAGCTACCGGATCGACTACCTGCGCGATCATCGAGCAGATCCAGTGGGCGATCAGCGACGGGGTCGAGGTGCTCGGCTATTCCCCGTGGTCGGCGATCGATCTGGTCTCGACCCATCAGGGTTCGGCCAAGCGGTACGGCTTCATCTACGTCGATCGCGAAGAGTTCGATCTCAAAGAGCTGACCCGCTACCGCAAGGACAGCTTCGCTTGGTATCAGAAGGTCATCAGCACCAACGGTGCCGATCTCTCCTGAACCACTTAGGGTGGGCCGGTGAGCGCGAGTTCGCCGGCCCACCACCATGCCAATGAAGGGGGTGCTGGCATGCGTCGTGAAGGTCTTCAACAACGTCGTTCTGGCCCGCGACCACTCGGGCGGAGAGGTGGTGCTGACCGGCCGCGGATTGGGCTTCGGAGCGATGCCCGGTGAAGCGGTGACCATGGAGCGCGTGCAGCGCACGTTCGTTCCCGACGCCCATCAGGCGGCCGAGCAGTTGGCCGCGTTCCTGGTCGAGTTGCCGCCAGAGGCGATCGCGGTGGCCGAAGAGATCCTCGTCCTGGCCAGGAGCGGTTGGGCTTCGCGCTCACTCAGGGGATGATCATCCCCCTGGCCGACCACTTGAGCTTCGCGGCCAAGCGGATGCGTCAGGGCCTGGTGATGGAGTACCCGCTGGGGGCGGAAGTGGCCCACCTCTACCCCGACGAGTTGGCTGTCGCTCGGGGAAGGAATTGAGCTGGCCTCGACTCGCTTCGGCATCGAACTGCCCCGTGATGAGGCCGTGCCCCTGGCCCTGCACTTCGTCAACGCGCGCAGTTCGCCACCGACGACCTCTCCCGCACCTTCCAGATGACCGAGCTGTTTCGTCAGATCTTCCTCGTCCTGGAATCGGCCTACGGGCACGGCTTCGATCGGAACACGATCAACGCGGCCAGGTTCGTCACCCATCTGCGCTACTTCTTCGTCCGCGCCTCCAGCGGCAAACAGTTGGTGGAGGATCAGTCGGTCTTCGGGTCGGCGATCCGGACGGCCTTCCCGGAGGCGCATCGCTGTGCCGAACGGCTGCGGGCTGTCCTGGAGCTCCGGCTGGGTACTCGGGTCACCGAGGACGAGGTGACCTACCTGACCCTGCACGTGGCGAGGTTGGCCAGCGAGCTGACCCCGAGGAGGCGTCCCGCCCGATACGGCACAATAGCGAGGGCTATTCCCAGTTCGAGAGGAACCATCGTGTCCGTCCCCATTTCCGTGGTGCGCCCCGAAACGCATGAGTCCCGGGAGGTTGAGGCGGGCACCACCGGTCTTGACCTCTTCGGCGCCGAGCGCACGGTGGTCGCGATGCGGATCGGTGGCGAGGTGCTCGACCTGAGCCGTCTGGTCAACTCCGGCGATGAGATCGAGCCGGTGCTGATCACCAGCCCCGAGGGCCTGGCCATCTTGCGTCACTCCTGCGCGCACGTCACGGCGCAGGCGGTGCAGAACCTGTTCGCCGAAGCCAAGCTCGGTATCGGGCCGCCGATCACCGACGGCTTCTACTACGATTTCCAGACCGAGCCGCTGTCGCCTGAGGACCTGAAGAGCATCGAACGTGCCATGCAGCAGATCATCCGGGAACGTCAGCGGTTCGTCCGGCGCGTGGTCAGCGACGATGAAGCCCGGGCGGAGTTGGCGGCTGAACCCTTCAAGCTGGAACTGATCGGCCTCAAGTCGAACGCCTCGGCCGACGACGGCTCCTCGGTCGAGGTCGGTGCCGGCGACCTGACCATCTACGACAACGTCCGGCGCGACGGGGCAGTGGCCTGGAAAGACCTGTGCCGAGGCCCGCATCTCCCGCACACCGGGTACATCGATGCCGTGTCGTTGACCAAGAGTTCAGCGGCCTATTGGCGCGGCGACCAACGCAATGCCTCGCTGCAGCGCGTGTACGGCACCGCCTGGGCCACCCGGGACGATCTGAAGGCCTATCAGGCCCGTCTGGTTGAGGCTGCCCGACGCGACCACCGCAAGCTGGGCGCCGAACTGGACCTGTTCCTTCCCCGACGAGATCGGCTCCGGCCTGCCGGTGTTCCACCCCAAGGGTGGGGTGATCAAGCGGGAGATGGAGGACTACGTCCGCCGTCGGCACATCGAGGAGGGCTTCGACTACGTCGGCACCCCGCACATCGCCAAGGAAGGGTTGTTCCACACCTCGGGGCACCTGCCGTACTACGCCGACGGCATGTTCCCGCCGCTGGACGACGACGGCACGAAGTATTACCTCAAGGCGATGAACTGCCCGATGCACAACCTGATCTTCCGCTCCCGCGGGCGCTCCTACCGGGAACTGCCGTTGCGCTTCTTCGAGTTCGGCACGGTCTACCGCAACGAGAAGTCCGGCGTGCTGCAGGGGCTCACCCGCGTCCGATCGATCACCCAGGACGACTCGCACTCCTACGTCACCGCTGAGCAGGCCGCCGATGAGATCCGGCATCTGCTGAAGTTCGTGCTCGGCCTGTTGCGTGACTTCGGCCTCGACGACTACTACCTGGAACTCTCCACCAAGGACGGCGACGGCAAGAACGCCGGCAAGTTCATCCGGTTCCGGACGAGCAGTGGGCGGTGGCCACGCGCATCCTGGAAGAGGTTGCGGCCGACTCCAACCTCGACGTTGTCCCCGATCCGGGCGGGGCGGCCTTTTACGGGCCGAAGATCTCGGTCCAGGCCAAGGACGCGATCGGGCGCACCTGGCAGATGTCGACCATCCAGTACGACTTCAACCAACCCGCCCGCTTCGGCCTGCAGTACACCGCCTCCGACGGCTCGCATCAACAGCCGGTGATGATTCACTCGGCGAAGTTCGGCTCGATCGAGCGGTTCTTGGGGGTGCTGGTCGAGCACTATGCGGGCGCCTTCCCGGCCTGGCTGGCTCCGGTGCAGGTGACCGGGATTCCAGTCGCTGAGGAGTTCAACGACTATCTCGACGGCGTTCTCACCCGGCTCCGCGCCCAGGGCGTCCGGGTTGAGTTGGACGACTCCGACGACCGCTTCGGTAAGAAGATCCGCAACGCCACCCAACAGAAGGCGCCGTTCATTTTGATCGCGGGCGGCGGCGACGCCGAAGCCAACGCCGTGTCGTTCCGCTTCCGGGACGGAAGTCAGCGCAACGGAGTGCCGATCGAGGATGCGATCAGCCTGATCGTCGACCACATCGCCAGCCGCACCAACACCAACCCCACCGCGGAGCAGTGACCATGAGCGGGGATGCCGATCAGGTCCGGCTGGAGTTCCACGGTGACCTGGTCGGCATCCCCGACGCCCTGCAGCGCCTGTGGACGCCGCATCGGATGGTGTACCTCGCGGGGGAGAACAAGCCGACGGATGCCTCGGCCGGACAATGTCCGTTCTGTAGGGCACCCGCCCGGAGCGACTCGGACGGCCTGATCGTTCACCGCGGCGAGTCGGCCTACGTGGTGCTGAACCTCTACCCGTACTCACCGGGGCATCTGCTGGTCTGCCCGTACCGGCACGTCTCCGACTACACCGACGCCACCCCGCCGAAACCGCCGAGATCTCCACGCTGACCCAGCAGGCGATGACAGTGATGCGCGAGGTATCCCGGCCGCACGGGTTCAACCTGGGGATCAACCAGGGCGAGGTGGCCGGCGCGGGCATCGCGGCTCACCTGCACCAGCATGTCGTGCCTCGGTGGTTGGGCGACATGAACTTCCTGCCCGTCGTCGCCCAAACCAGGGCCCTGCCGCAGCTGCTGTCCCAGACCCGCGACCTACTCGCCGAGGCCTGGCTCGGCCTCGACTAGCCGCCGAAACCTGGCCGCCCGGTCAGCAGGGACGCGCCTTGGGGGAGTTCTCGGCAGTCTTGCCCGGATCGCGCTCCACGACATCACCCAACACCGCGTCGATGCGCTGCATCAGCTCGTCCGGGATGCTGACCCCAGCCGCGACCACGTTTTCGCGGATCTGTGCCGGACGGGTGGCGCCCACGATCGCGGCCGCAACGTTGGGGTTCTGCAGCACCCAGGCCACGGCCAACTGACCCATGCTGAGCCCGAGTTCGTCGGCGATCGGCCGCAGCCCCTGGACTGCTTCGAGCAGATCGTCACGCATCCAGCGCTTGATCATGTCGGAGCCACCCTTGCTGTCGGTCGCACGAGAGCCTGCGGGCAGGGGCTGGCCCGGCTTGTACTTGCCCGACAGGATGCCCTGAGCCATCGGGGACCACACGATCTGGCTGACCCCTAGAGAAGCGGAAGTGGGCACAACCTCGGGCTCGATCACGCGCCACAGCATCGAGTACTGGGGTTGGGAGGAGATCAGCTGGACGCCCATCTCGGTGGCCAGACGGTGTCCTTCGCGCAACTGATCGGCGGTCCACTCCGAGATGCCGATGTAGAGCGCCTTGCCGGAGCGCACGACGTCGGCGAACGCCAGCATGGTCTCCCACAGTGGCGTCTCGGTGTCGTAGCGGTGCGCCTGGTAGACGTCGACGTAGTCGGTGCGCAGCCGCTTCAGCGAGCCGTTGATCGACTCCATGATGTGCTTGCGGGACAGACCGCAGTCGTTGGGGCCGCCGGGGCCGGTCGGCCAGTAGACCTTGGTCATGATCTCCAGCGACTCCCGCCGCTCGCCCTTGAGGGCTTTGCCCAGAACTGTCTCGGCGGCGGTGTTGGCATACGCGTCCGCGGTGTCGAAGGTGGTGATCCCAGCCTGCAGAGCAGCGGCGACGCACTTGGTCGCGCGGTCGTCCTCGACCTGCGAGCCGTGGGTTAGCCAGTTGCCGTAGATGATCTGTGAGACTTTCAGTCCCGAGTTCCCCAGGTAGCGATGCTCCATGGTGTGTGATCCTCTCGTCGTTGCTTCCAGTCTGGCCACGGCAACCCGGCCGCGCCAATCACGCTGAGCGATTACCCTCCCCAAGGGGTTTCAGTCAGGCAGCTGGGCAAGGAGTTGTCCGCGACGCGCCCCGCTTGCGAGGGTGCGGCCGGGCATCGCCTAGTCTGGGTTCGTGTCCGGCGAACCCTACGACACCGAACGTGTCGTCACGTTGCCGAATGTGCTGAGCTTCATTCGGTTGCTGGGGTGCCCCTGTTCTTGTGGCTGCTGCTTGATCGGCAGTACGACGTCTGGGCGGTGATTGTCCTGGCCTTCGGCGGTTTCACCGACTGGCTGGACGGGGTCCTCGCTCGCAGCTGGCATCAACGCTCCAAACTCGGTCAAGTCCTCGATCCGGCGGCCGACCGGCTCTACATCCTCTCCACCCTGATCGGTCTGGCGATCCGCGAGATCATTCCCTGGTGGCTGGTCATCCTGCTGGTCAGCCGCGATGTGCTGATGGGCTGCTTGTTGCCGTTGCTGAGAAGTCGTGGCTTCTTGAGCCTCCCCGTCCACTTCTTGGGCAAGGCGGCCACGTTCGCACTGCTGTACGCCTTCCCGCTCGTCCTGCTCGGCGCCGGTGATCACGCCTGGGCTGGAGGTGCCCAGGTGGTGGGGTGGGCCTTCGCTTCTTGGGGCGCGGGACTGTACTGGTGGGCCGGCCTGCTCTACGTCCGGCAGACCTACGAGGTGCTGCAACAGTTCCCCAGGGTCCGGCACGTCAGCAGCACATGAGCGATCGGTCCAAGCCACCTCCGGCGGCTCCAGCTCACCACAGCATGGATTTGCTGAACAACCTGTTCCGCCAGCCGAACGACCCGGACTACGCGCTCAGTGCGGGGTCACCCCCACCCCCGGCCCGGAACCGGTGGGGGATCGCCGCGGTGCTGGCGGCGTTCGGGCTGATGGCGAGCGTTGCGGTCGCGAACACGCTTCGGCTGGCACCGTTGGCCGAAATCGAGCGGTCGCAGTTGATCGCCCGGATCCAGGACGAGGCCGCGCAGCAGCAGAGCCTCCGGGCAGAGGTCGATCGTCTGACCGCAGGAACCGGCAACTGGCCGATTCGCTGCTTGAGTCCGAGACCTCGCAAGGCACGATCCAGCTGATCTCCGCCCTTGAGATCCCGACCGGGATGCGACCGGTCAGCGGAGAGGGCGTGATCGTGGTGATGGACGACTCCCCTGAGGCCAGGTCCTCCTCGAATCGGGTGGTCGACATCGATCTGCGGCAGGCTGTCAACGGACTGTGGCAGGCGGGGGCCGAGGCGATCGCGGTCAACGGGCACCGACTCTCCGCCAGGACGGCGATCCGTGCTGCGGGCGACGCCATCACGGTGGATTACCGCTCGCTGACCAGGCCGTACCGGATCGAGGCCATCGGCGATGGGCGAGCCCTCGTGGCAGCCTTTCCGAAGACGCCCGGTGGCGCGTGGTGCGCGTACCTGACCATGAACTTCGGCGTCCAGTACGAGCTGTCGATGGCGGGTAGTCTGCGGGTGAGCGCCGACCCTGGACTCGGGGTTCGGGAAGCGAAACGGGCCGAGTGAGGGGGACTGGTTGTTTGCCATCATCGGCCTGATCATCGGGATCCTGCTCGGAATCTTCCTGGAGCCGACGCTGCCTCGCGAACTCCAGCCGTACCTCCCGATCGCCATCGTTGCCGGCATGGACGCCCTGTTCGGCGGTTTTCGCGCTTACCTCGACCGGACCTTCACCGATCGCGTCTTCGTCGTCTCCTTCATCTCCAACGTGGCCATTGCCGCGACCATCGTCTGGATCGGTGACCAGATCGGGGTTGGTGCTCAGCTGTCCACGGCCGTCGTCGTCGTTCTGGGGATCCGAATCTTCACCAACGCCGCGGCGATCAGACGCAAGCTGTTCCATGCCTGAGCCAGAAGCCCCGATGCCGGCTGCGGAGCAGAGCACCCACGGTGGGGAGCCACCCGTCGAGTCGGCGTCCGCTCCGGAGGAGACAACGGGAGCGACGCGCGGGCGCGCACTACGGGACTTTCTTCGCCCCAGCCGGGCCCAACTCGTCCTCGCTCTGATCCTGGCCCTGTTCGGGGTGGCGCTCACCATGCAGATCCGCAGCCGAGCTCAGGAGGAGGACTACTCCTCGTTGCGCCGCTCGGATCTGATCCAGATGGTCGAGGATCTGAGCGCCGAGTCCCGGCGGCTGGAGGACGAGATCGCCGACCTGCAGGAGACCCGTCGGCAACTGCAGACCGGGGTTGATCGGCAGGCAGTTGCCCGGGAGGAGGCCCAACGGCGTCTTGATGTGCTCTCGATCCTGGGCGGGACGGCAGCAGCCGAGGGCCGGGGCATCCGGATCACGATCGATGATCCTCAGGCCAAGGTCAGCCCGGAGATCCTCCTGAACGCCTTGGAAGAGATGCGCGACGCCGGCGGAGAGGTGATCGAGATCAACAACGCGATCCGGGTCGTCGCCTCCACCTGGGTCGGACGCGGGCCGATCGGCTTGACCGTCGATGACCAGGTGGTGACCAGGCCGATCTTGATCGAAGTGATCGGCGACCCACACGCGCTGTCGGAAGCGGCGAAGTTCCGTGGGGGACTTGTCAGCGAGGTCGAGGGTGAGCGAGTCGGCGGATCGGTCTCGATCAGCACCGACGAGCGCGTCCTGATCTCATCACTGCACAGCCCCAAGCCGAACCTGTTCGCGCGACCTGCCTGAGCGGGCCGACCCAGCCCAGCGACACGTGGGCCCACTCGGCCCCTTCAGGGGCAGCGCGAGCTGCCCGGGCTCGCTAGGGTTGAGCTGGGCGTAAGCCCCACCACGACGTGAGGAGTGATCAGTGTTTCCGGAGGACTTGAAGTACACCGACAAGCATGAGTGGGTTCGGCTCGGGAACGGCGACACGGTCAGGGTCGGCATCACTTCGTATGCGGCCGACGCCCTGGGCGATGTGGTCTACGTCTCCCTTCCCCAGGTTGGCGAAGAGGTGGCCCAAGACGACGCCTGCGCCGAGGTGGAGTCGACCAAGAGCGTTTCCGATGTGTATTCCCCAGCGTCGGGGGTGATCACGTCGGTGAACGAGTTACTCAACTCCGCCCCCGAAACGATCAATGCCGACCCCTATGGCGACGGTTGGCTTTTCGAACTGGAACTCAGTGATCCCACCGAACTCGACGACGCTTTGGAGGCGGACGCCTACGAGTCGCTCGTGAGCGAGTGACCCCTACGGTCAACCTTAGGTTTACCGTAAGCTCAAGCGCATCGACAGGTGCGTGACAACACCATCGACCCAACGTCGAGAAGAAGGCAGCGATGATGCTCACTTGCCCCTCCTGTGGACACGACAACCCAGAGGCGAGCAACTTCTGTGCCAACTGCGGCACGAATCTCACCCGCGCCACGGGAGATACCACCAAGGTGATCTCTGCGATCACCGACGAACCCTTGGCTGACGACCTGAGCGCCGAAGATCTTCGCGCGGTCGAGGCGTTGCCCCCCAACTCGGCCCTCCTGGTCGTGCTGCGCGGACCGGACACGGGTGCGCGCTACCTGATCAACGCCGATGTGACCACGGCCGGTCGCCACCCCGGTGTGACATCTTCCTCGACGACATCACGGTCTCGCGCCACCATGCCCGGTTCGTCCGGCGCGACGGCTACGTGTGGGTCAGCGACGAGAACAGCCTCAACGGCACCTACGTCAATCGCGCGCTGATCGACAACGAGGTCGCCCTGCGCCGCGGGGACGAAGTCCAGATCGGCAAGTTCCGGATGGTCTTCTTCACCGGCAGCCTGGGGTAGGCGCGGATGCCCCACGGCTTGAGGAGCATCGGTCAGGTCCTAGCCGTCCTGAAACCCGACTTTCCAGACGTCTCGATCTCAAAGATCAGATTCCTGGAGAGCGAAGGGCTGATCTCACCCGAACGTGCGCCATCGGGCTATCGGAGGTATTCCGAACCCGACGTTGTTCGGCTCCGCTACATCCTCGACGTCCAGAAGAACCACTACCTGCCGTTGAAGGTGATTCGCGAGCACCTCGACATGATGGACAGCGGCCTTGAGCCACCCAAGCTGGAGACTCCGGTGACCGCGCCGGCCGCTGACCCCGTCATCGCTCAGCCGCCGATCGCCGCGCAGCCTCGTTCCGCCAAACGTCCGATCCGGGTCACCCGCCGCGAACTGCTGGAGTTGAGCGGGTTGTCGGAGACGAGTCTCACCGAACTCGAACGGCACGCACTGGTGACCCCGCGCCGTGGCACCGCCTATTACGGTCGGGACGCCCTGACCGTTGCTGTGGTCGCTCGCAAGCTCGCCTCGTTCGGGATGGACGCCCGCCACCTGCGCGTGATCAAGCAAGCTGCCGAACGCGAGGTCGGCCTGATCGAGCAAGCGGTTGCTCCGCACTTACGGCGGAACCCGAATCCGAACCAGCTGTCAGCCGAAGTGATGCAACTGGTTCTGCATGCCCACGCCGCCATCATGCGTTCGACGATGCCGCAGTAGGTGCCGAATGCGTGAAATGGGAATCGTGGAAGTCCGGGTCGCGGGGACACAGAACACGCCGGTGGTGGTGCTCAAGGAGGTCGGGGGCATCCGTCACGTGGCGATCTGGATGAGCGCGTCCGGGGCGAGCAGCATTGTCACCGCACTGGAGGACCCCGACCCGGATCACCCGAGCAGCCACGATCTGCTGGTTGACCTGGTCGAGTTGTTCGACAAGCGAGTGGAGGCCGCGCACATCGTCGGTCACCAGGACGGGCAGTTCTACGCCGAACTGCTGGTATCGGGGAACGCCCTGGCGGCGCGCCCCTCGGACGCGCTGGCCGTCGCGTTGCGGGCGGGCTGCCCGATCCTGTGCGCCGAAGGAGTGTTGGCGGCGGTGGGGATCGACTTCGCTCAAACCGGTGAGGTGGGCCAGGGTCAGACCCCCGAAGCCGAAGTGGAGAAGTTCAGGGAGTTTCTCGATTCCGTCACCCCCGACGACTTTCAGCCCTGAACCGCAACCCTGAGGCGCTGCTTCAGGGTTGCGTAGCGACGCTGAAGGAGCGGCGTGTCGTTGACCGGTCGGACGTGGCGCGGTTACCGTCTAATCCCATCAGCGTGATTCCTTCCAAGCCGAGCGAGGTAGCAGTGACCGGTCAGCCCGAGGCGGCCCAGCCGAACGTCAGCAGCCAGGACCTGCTCTTCGACGGTGACTTCTCCCCGCTGCCCGAGGATCTCGGGTTCCGCGGCCCCGTGGCCTGCAGCGCTGCCGACATCACCTACCGCCAGCTCGACTACTGGGCTCGGACGGGACTGGTCGTGCCGGAGATTCGCTCCGCCGGCGGGTCAGGTACGCAGCGGCTCTACAGCTTCCGTGACCTACTGCTGCTGAAAGTGATCAAGCGTCTGCTCGACGCCGGCATCTCGCTGCAACAGATTCGTACCGCGATCGAGCACCTGCGGGCTCGCGGAGTGCAGGATCTGACTGAGGTGACGCTGATGAGCGACGGTGTCTCGGTCTATGAGTGCACCTCCGATGACGAAGTGGTCGACCTCCTTCGCGGTGGTCAGGGGATGTTCGGGATCGCCTTGGGTCGAGTTTGGCGCGACATCGAGGGCACCCTGGCGGCGCTCCCGGCCGAGCGTGCAGCAGTAGGGGCACCGGTCGCCCTGGACGAGCTGTCCACCCGTCGACGGACCCGCGCCGTCGGCTGATCGAGTCCGTCGGGGAAGGTCCGGCTCGGCTAAGTTGTGACCTGACAGGGCGCTCACCCGCCTGGATTTGCCGCCGGAAGGACTCAGATGGCCGACTTCTCCGCACGTCACATCGGCCCGATCGGGTCCGATCGGAAGGTGATGCTTGACCGGCTCGGGTACGCCAGTCTGGATTCCCTGACTGAGGCAGTCGTGCCGGAGTCCATTCGCAGCACCGCGTCGTTGCCCCTTCCCGCAGCCCGTTCCGAGGCTGAGGTTGCCCGGCGGCTCGCCGACTACGCGGCCCTCAACGTTCCTGCCCGGGCCCTGATCGGGCTCGGCTACCACGGGACCATCACCCCGTCGGTGATTCGGCGGAATGTCTTGGAGGATCCCTCCTGGTACACCGCGTACACGCCTTATCAACCCGAGATCAGCCAGGGGCGGCTTGAGGCGCTGCTGAACTTTCAGACCATGATCGCCGATCTGACCGGGCTGCCCACTGCCGGCGCCAGCCTGCTGGATGAGAGCACGGCGGTGGCCGAGGCGATGGCCCTGGCCCGGAGGGTGACCCGCAAGGGATCGGTCTTTCTGCTCGACGCGCAGGCGCTGCCGCAGACCATCGCCGTGGTGAAGACCCGGGCGCTGGCTACCGGCGTTGACGTCGTGGTGGTGGCCGGGTCGATGGTCGAGGCCCTGCAGACGCATGAGGCGTTCGCGGTGGCGGTGCAGGTGCCGGGTGCCGACGGGGGAGTCCGTCCGGTGTCGGAGTTGCGGCAGATCGCGGCGACGGCGCACGCCAATGGCGCCCAGGTGATCGCCGCCGTAGATCTACTCAGCCTCACTCTGCTGACTCCGCCGGGGGAGTGGGGAGCCGATATCGCGGTCGGCTCGTCGCAGCGGTTCGGAGTGCCGCTGTTCTACGGTGGCCCGCATGCTGGATTCATCTCCGTCCGCGACGGCTTGGAGCGCCAGCTTCCGGGCCGGCTGGTGGGGGTCTCGGTGGACGCGGACGGGACCACCGCGTTTCGGCTCGCGCTGCAGACCCGTGAGCAACACATCCGCCGCGACAAGGCCACCTCGAACATCTGCACCGCCCAGGTGTTGTTGGCTGTGGCGGCCAGCATGTACGCGGTCTATCACGGTCCGGACGGGCTGACCGCGATCGCCCGCGCGATCCATGACCGTACCCGGGCATTGGCGGCCTCGATTGTGGCCGCCGGGGGCAGCGTGGCGCACGAGGCCTTCTTCGACACCCTGACGGTTGAGCTGCCCGGCCGTGCGGCTGAGGTACTTGCCCAGGCTCAAGGCCTCGGGTTGCTGCTGCGTCCGATCGATGCGGACCGGGTCGGGGTGAGTCTCGGTGAGGACGTCACGCTCACCGAACTGGCGCAGCTTGCCGAGCTTTTCGGTGGCCGGTTGTCGGAGGAGGGTTTCGGTGACCTGGCCGACCACCGGCGGGAGACGGCCTTCCTGACCCATCCGGTGTTCCGCCGCTACCACAGCGAAACCGAGCTGCTGCGCTATCTACGCGCCTTGTCGGATCGCGATTTCGCACTGGATCGGGGCATGATCCCGCTCGGCTCCTGCACGATGAAGCTGAATCCGACGACGGCGATGGAGGCGATCAGCCTGCCCGGCTTCGCCGATCTGCATCCTTTGCGCCGATCCCGGCCATGCGGCCGGCTACCAGCAGCTGATGACCGAGATCGAAGCCTGGTTGTGTGGGGTGACCGGGTATGACCGGGTCAGCCTTCAGCCCAATGCCGGCAGCCAGGGCGAGTTCGCCGGACTGATGGCGGTTCGCTCCTTCCACCTGGCCAACGGCGACCTTCGGCGCACCGTCTGCCTGATCCCCTCGTCCGCGCACGGCACCAATGCGGCGTCCGCCGTGATGGCCGGGATGCGGGTGGTCGTGGTGAAGACGGCGCCGGACGGCGCGGTCGATCTGGACGATCTGCGGGCCAAGGTGGCCGAGCATGCCGACACCCTGGCCGCGATCATGGTCACCTATCCCTCCACCCACGGGGTGTTCGAAGAGGGAATCACCGAGTTGTGTGAGCTGGTTCACCGGGCCGGCGGGCAGGTCTACGTCGATGGCGCGAACTTGAATGCGCTGATGGGCCTAGCTCAACCGGGGAGCTTCGGCGCCGACGTGAGCCACCTCAACCTGCACAAGACGTTCGCCATTCCGCACGGCGGCGGTGGCCCCGGGGTCGGTCCGGTGGCCGTGAAGTCCCACCTGGCGCCCTATCTGCCGAACCATCCGCTGCTGCCCGAGGCGGGTCCGGTGACCAGTTACGGCCCGATCAGTGCGGCACCCTTCGGGTCGGCCGGGGTGCTTCCGATCACCTACGCGTTCATCGCGATGATGGGCGCTGAAGGGTTGAAGGAGGCGTCGCAGGCGGCCGTGCTCAGTGCCAACTACATCGCCGCGCGGCTGGCCCCCAGCTTCCCGATCCTCTACACCGGCGCCAACGGTCTGGTCGCGCACGAATGCATCGTCGACCTGCGTCCGCTGACCAAGCAGACCGGAGTCACCGTGGACGATGTCGCCAAACGCTTGATCGACTACGGGTTCCACGCGCCGACGATGAGCTTCCCGGTCGCCGGCACGCTGATGATCGAACCCACCGAATCGGAATCCCTGGCTGAGGTCGATCGCTTCTGCGAGGCGATGATCGCGATCAGGGGGGAAGCTGATCGGGTCGCCGCAGGGGAGTGGCCCAGTGACGACAACCCGCTCCGCCACGCGCCGCACACGCTGGCCAGGGTGACCGCCTCGGAGTGGAGCCACCCGTACAGCCGCGAGGTGGCCGCCTTCCCGGCAGGGCTGGCCCTTGGTGCAGTCGGGGCCGGCGCCCGGGACAAGTACTGGCCTTCGTCGGCCCGGATCGACGGAGCGTTCGGTGACCGAAACCTGGTCTGCTCCTGCCCACCGGTCGACTCCTACGGGGAGTAATCATGAAACAACGGATTGACCAGTTGATGGCCCGGCCGAGCGTCGCCCACCTGCGACGGATGCAGGAGCGGTTCGGCCAACGGCTCGGTGGCCAGTTCGCCGCAGCGATCAGCTACTTCTCAGTGCTGTCGATGGTGCCGATCCTGATGCTGGTGTTCTCCCTGCTCGGGCTCACCTTGACCGTCCTTCGTCCCGATTGGCTGGAGCAGGTTCGCCTCGCCATCGCTGCAGGACTGTCGGGCGGCGATCTGGGGGGCAGCGTGACCCAGGTGATCGAGGGCGCTCTGGGTAGCTGGAGCACGATCGGCGTGATCGGCCTCGCGACGGCCGCCTGGTCGGGAGCCGGCTGGGTGGCCAGCCTGAAGAGCGCCGTCCGGGCACAGTTGAGGGAGGAGCTCGACCGCCCGGAGGTCAAGCGCGGCTTTGCTCTGGAGCTTCTGGGGAACCTCGGCATCCTGATCGTGCTGTTCCTGGTCTTGGGCGGCACCTTCGCCGCCTCTGCCGTCGCCACGTCCCTGACCGGGGCGGTGGTCACCTGGCTGGGCCTGACCGGGGTGCCCGGCGCGTCCCTCCTGCTGCGGCTGGTGCCGGTGGTGGTCAACCTGCTGGCCGGCTTCGCCTTGTTCGCCTTCCTCTTCCTGGTCTTGCCCGAACAGCGCAAAGGGAAGCTCGTGCGGAGGAAGGCGGCCGCGGCTGGGTCGATCGGCCTGGCCTTGCTGCAAGTGCTGGTCAGCAACCTGATCGGGGTGTTCTCGGGGAACCCCGCCGCAGCCTTGTTCGGGCCCGTGATCGTGCTGATGCTCTTCTTCAACCTCTTCGCCACCTTGGTGCTCCTGCTCGCCGCCTGGATCGGCACCGCCGATGCGCCGGTCGCAGCCGTCGTGCCAGAGGTTGAGCCCGAGGTCGAGCTTGCGCCGACGGGCATGGTCAACGAAGCCGTGGCACGTCGAGCGATGGGTGTGGGGATGGGCACCGGGTACGTCGTCGGCGCCGCGACCGGGATCGGAGTGGGCGCCCTGATCGCCGCCGCAGCGGCCCGGCTTCCCCAGCGCCGCCGGTGACGGTCGGTCCGTCCGTCCGCGGGCAGGTCGAGCCCTTCCATGTGATGGAAGTGCTGAAGGCAGTGGCCCGGCGACAACGCAGCCACGGGGACGCGATCCTGCTCTGCGTCGGGCAGCCAGCCACCCCCGCGCCTCGCGCCGTGCTGGCGGCCGCCCATGCCGCACTGGAGTCCGACCCGCTCGGCTACACCGAGGCGCTGGGCATCCTGCCGCTGCGGCAGCGGATCGCCCGGCACTACGCCGAGCAGTACGGCGTGCAGGTTGATCCGGACGAGGTGGTGGTGACCACCGGTTCGTCCGGCGGCTTCGTGTTGGCCTTGCTGGCTGCCTTCGATGCGGGAGATCGAGTGGCCATGACCAGACCCGGGTACCCCGCCTATCGCAACGACATCGAGGCTTTGGGCTGTCAGGTGGTCGACCTGGTCTGCTCGGCGGACACCCGCTATCAGCCGACCGTGTCGTTGCTCAACTCCCTCCTCGAGTCTCCCGCTGGACTGGTGATCGCCAGCCCCGCGAACCCGACCGGGACCATCATCGAGGCGTCCGAACTCGCCGCGCTCAGCAAATGGTGCGCGTCCCGCGACTGCCTGCTGATCAGCGATGAGATCTACCACGGCATCACCTACGGACGAGATTGCGCCACCGCGTGGCAGTTCGATCGGGAGAACACGGTTGTGGTTGGATCGGTCAGCAAGTTCCAGTCCATGACCGGTTGGCGGCTGGGCTGGCTACTCGTCCCGGCCCGGCTGCGCCGAACCATCGAACTGCTGCAGGGCAACCTGGCGATCTGCGCCCCGGCCATCTCTCAAGCGGCGGCGCTGGCCGCCTTCGACGCAGCGGCTCGCGTCGAGTGCGAGGGGCATGTGGCCCGTTACGCCGCCAATCGGGAGTTGCTGTTGCGGCGCCTGCCTGAGATCGGTGTGACCAGCTTCGCCCCGCCCGATGGCGCGTTTTACGCCTACTGCGATGTCTCGCACCTGACCGACGACTCGCAGGCGTGGTGCGCTGACGTGCTTGCGGCGACCGGGGTAGCACTGGCTCCGGGGATCGATTTCGACCCCGTTTCGGGTCGCCGGTTCGTCCGGCTCAGCTTTTGCGGCCAGACGTCCGCGCTGGAGGAAGCGCTGGATCGCCTGGTGGCCCACCTTCGCTCACCGGCACCAGGCCGACCTGACTGACTGACAACCACGTTGTGCGATGGCCGATCGCACGCATTCCCAACGATGACCCAGCGATTACCAGTGGCCCTCTCTCGCGACCCCGCTCGTCCGCACTGGGCAAACTCCGCCACACTCCGCGTCTCGACGGTCGCCGCTACCCGACCACGATGGTGAGGCGCTGGGTGACCCAGGTTCCCGTCGAGTCCATGACGTAGACACCGCTGTCGTACACCCCGGGGCTGGTGGGTGTACCGCTGATGATGCCCCTGTCCGTGTCGACGTCCAAGCCCGGCACCGGGTTGCCCCAGTAGAACCAGCGGTAGGGCAGCGTGCCTCCGCTAGCGTCGAGTTGGACGCTGTACGGGCTGCCTGCGACGGCGTCGGGAAGCTCGGTGGTGAGGATTCTCAACGGCTCGACGACGAGGATCGTCACCGTGACACTGGCCTGGTGCCCCTCGGCATCGGCGACCTCCACGGTGACCTTGTAGGTGCCCCCCACCGTCGGCGTGCCAGCGATCAGCCCGCTTGCCGAGCCAAGGGTCAGCCCCGGCGGCAGTTCGCCGCTGGCGATCCGCCAGGTCAGGGGAGGAGTGCCGCCGTGACCGCTGAGTTGGAGTTGCCAGGGAACGCCAGTCGCCGCCGGAGTGACGGTCACCGGATCAATCGCGACCACGGCGATCGACAACGTGAGCTGCCGGGTCACGGCTTCTCCGTCGGATCCGGTCACCGTGGCGCTGAACGTGAACGTGCCGCCGTCGGTCGGGATGCCGGCGAGCACGCCGCTGTCCGGATCGAGGTCGAGTCCTGGCGGCAGTGAACCCGCTGACACACTCCACGTCAGCGGTGTCGCCCCACCGGTGGTGCGCAACGGCTGCCGGTAGAGGTCCCCCCGCACGCCATCAGGCAGCTCGGTGGCGGCGAAGCCGAGGCTCGTCCGGAAGGTCGTCACGACGAGGTGACCGTCACGCGCGACGGCGACGTGGATCACGTTGGACGAGTCGACGCTCAGACCGAGTGCCGTGCGGAGATTGTCGCCGCCGATCCTTCGGCTCCAGAGCACCTGGCCATCCGTGTCGACCGTGGCGAGCACCTTGAGCCACTGCTCGACCACCGGGTCGAAGTACTGGCCACCGACGACCAGGTTGCCGTAACCGTCGAAGGCCATCGCAGAAATGTCGACCTCGCGGTCCTCAAAGAAGAGCGACTCTCGCCACACCAACTCGCCGGACGGGTCGCGTCGCTCGATCGCGCCGGCCAAACCGCCGCCGACATAGCTGTTGCCGGAGGGGTCGACGACGATCGCCCTGCCGGCGCTCAAGCGAACCGTCTCCAGGTCCTCAGAGAAGTGCGACCACAGCACGTCGCCGTTGGGTGCGTACTTGAGCGTCAGGTACGAGTGGCCGAACTCCCTGAATCCATCGTTCTCCGAGAACACGTAGGTATGCCGGCCGCCCACGTAGACGTTGCCGTCGGCGTCGGTGTCGATGTCGGCGCCCTGGGCGAACACCTTTCCCGGGACTGACGTCGCCCAGACGCGGTTGCCGGCGGGGTCGAACTTGACCGTCAACACGTCCTCCTGGTCGATCTTGCGCGACATGCCCGTGACGACGACGTCGCCGAACGGGTCGACCGTGATCGCCAGCGGGAGCGCGATCCCCTCGGAGTACGACGTGGTCCACTGCTCGTTCCCGTCGCGGTCGTACTTGGTCACGATGTAGTCGGAGTCGGCGCGGAAGTAGGGGTAGCCCCCAGCGACATAGATGTTGCCGTCGGCGTCGAGCGCGACCCCGGTGGCGTGGTTCGCCCACCAGGGCGTCGTGCTGACCCGGAAGTCGCTCCACAGCAACGCACCCGACCGGTCGTACTTGTTGACCACCCAGTCCTCGTCCAGGGTCTGCGGATCGATCGAGTAGCCGCCGACGACTGTGTTCCCTTCCGCGTCTGTGGCGACGTCCCTGCGGGAACACGTTCCAGCCGTCATGTTCGACGGCCAACAGCGTCTCCCTCACGTCGTCAGCGCCCACCTCGACGCTCACCTCGGCGACTGCCACCCGTCCGATCGCGTCGAGAACTCGCACCTTTGCCAGCGAGCGGCCCGCTGTCGTGGGCGTCCCGGTGATGACCCCGGTACCGCCGCCCAAGGTCAGACCGGCAGGCAGCTCACCGCCGACGATCGACCAGTGGAACGGGGCAGAGCCGGACGACTGCAGGGCACCCCGATAGCTCTCCCCGACGTGAGCCTCAGGTAGATATCGGCTGAAGGAGATGTACGGCAGGGTCATCGAGTTCGAACCGGACGAGAAGGTGATCGTCTCGGTGGCCGCCGTGGGTGTGAAGGTACCGCTGTAGAGGCCGTCACCGGCGGCGAGGTCTGGTGCCCGACCATCGTCGCGTAGATCGAACCCGGCGCCGGTGGACGTGATCGCTCGCACCGCGCCGGCCGGGTCGGCGCAGGCAATGTTGAGCACGGTGAACGTCGCCGGCGCCCCCGTCTGCAGCGGAAAGACCGGCGGTGTTCCGGTGGCTGCCAACACCCGGCCGGTGGAGCAGGCCAACGCACCGTGGGCGTTGAGGCGCCGCCCCGTGACGGTGGAGGTCTCCAGTCCGGCGACCGGGTCACCTCCGGCGAGGATCAGGTTCTTCACGGCACGCCAGTCGCGACCCGGTGAGCGCGCCTTCAGCAACGCGGCGACGCCGGTCACGTGCGGGGCGGCCATGGAGGTCCCACTCGCCAGGTAGTACTCGGCGTCGGGGTCGCCGTCGGGCACGAAGTGCGCCCCGTCCCCGTACGTGTCGGTTCCCGCGCCGCGCAGAGACACGATGTCGACACCGGGTGCCCCGAGGCTCACCGTTGTGCGCCCGAGGTTCGAGAAGCCCGCCAGGTCATCGTTGCGATCCGTGGCCGCGACCGAGATCACGTTGGGCAAGGCGTAACTCGCCGGGAAGGACGGGGTGGCGTCGAGGTCTGCCTGGTCGTTGCCGGCCGCGGCTACGAACAACACGTCCTGCTGGTCACGGATGGCCTGGTGCAGGAGGGCGGATTCGTCGCCGCCGCTCAGCTGTTGTTGGTCGCCACCACGTTGACACCGGTCCGACGCAACGCCTTGACGTAATCGAGGCAGGCGATCGCGCCCGCCGTGTCACCACCGCCACCGTCGTCGAGGAACCGGCGGAGGCGATCTTCACCGTCCAGCTCACGCCGGCGATGCCGATCCGGTTGCCGCCGGCTGCGCCGGAGGATCCCCGCGACGTGGGTGCCGTGGCCGTTGGGGTCGGCGGGTCGCCGTCGCCTCCACGACGTCGTAGCCGTGGACGTCGTCGGTGTAGCCGTTACGGTCGTTGTCTATTCCGTCCTCAGGAATCTCGCGGGGATTCGTCCACACGTTGCCGGCCAGGTCGGGATGGGTGTGGTCGAGCCCGGTGTCGATCACCACGACGACCACGGCGCGACGACTGGCTTTGAGGTTCCAGGCCTCGGGGCGTCGA
>JADJTO010000004.1 GCA_016711105.1 Micropruina sp.
GGCAGCCGCGTCCACGCCGCAACCGGCACCTGGCTGGTGCCCTGTTCGAGTCGTTGGCCGCTCAATCGGTGCGGGTTTACGCCGAGGCGGCCGGTGCGCGCGTCGGGCACCTGCGCACCAAGAACACCGACCATGAGATCGACCTGATCGTCGAAGCTGACGACCGCTCCACGGTCGCGATCGAGGTCAAGCTCAGCGACACCATCCGACCTGCCGACATCGAACACCTGAACTGGCTCGGCCAACAGCTCGGCGACCGCCTGGTCGAACGGATAATCATCTACACGGGCAAACTCGCCTACCGCCGCCCCGACGGCATCGCAGTCGTCCCGCTCGCACTTCTGGGACCCTGAACGACCCCCGATGTCGATGCCTGTTTGTCGATTTTGGCTGCTCCTTGGGAGACGGCGACGGCTGACGGACACGATCCCGGTTGGAGTCTCTGCTCCGGTGTCTCATCGCTCGTCAGTCTCTGAAGCCGGGATCGTTCGGCGGCCGACGGTTCACCCATAGAGAGCCCAACACCCTTGCATCCCCGATCGCCTGCGAAGCCTGAAACGTCGTACGGTCGGAGTCATGACGCCGGCCGCAGAGATCCATGGAGACAAACGCCTTCCCGCGGGGTTTCGCCACACCCACGCATCGGAGGAGGCTCGGGCGATTGCCGAGGCAGGCATGATCTTGAGGGTCCAGGTCGGTTCTGGGGTTCACGGCACGTCGATCAACGGCCAGGACGACCGTGACGAGATGGGAATCTGCCTGGAGCCCGCTCGGTTCGTCACCGGCTTGGCGCGCGTCCCCCGCGGCATCGACGGAGCAACCGCCGAGGTCGAGTTCGAGCAGTACCAGCGGCACACCGTGTGGGACCAGCCCGGGGGCCTGGCAAACCGCTCCGGCGCGGGAGATCTGGATGTGGTCATCTACTCGGCCCGTAAATGGTGCCGCCTGGCCTTGGCCGGGAACCCCACCGTCCTGCTTGCACTCTTCATACCCGACGAAGACGTGGTCTACCGAAACCGGATCGGAGCAGAGTTGGTGGACAACGCGCATCGCTTCGTCTCCACGCTGGCCGCCGGCCGGTTCCTCGGTTACCTGCAGGCTCAGCGTGCTGCGATGACCGGCGACGTGGGAGCCCACACCAACCGACCCGAGTTGGTCGCCATGCATGGCTACGACACGAAGTTCGCGATGCACGCACTACGCCTCGGCGTCCAGGGGTCGAACTCCTGACCACCGGCCGGATCACCCCTTCCGGTGCCCGATCCGCACGGCAGCTATCTTCGTCAGGTCCGGCGAGGCGAGGTGGCGCTGGACGAGGTAGTCACGCAGGTCGACCAGGCCGAGCAGCGCTTGGCGGCCCTGCGCGACTCCTCGGATCTGCCCGCGGAGCCGGACCGCGCGTGGGTCGATGAATGGCTGCATCGTGCGCACCTGTCGTACTGGAACGCCTGACAACGCGCCACCGAACGGCAGTTGCGGGCCTGCATCGCACGACGCAACCTGGCCGGGCGAGCTGGCCGACTGCAAGGCCACCTCGGAGTGCTCGGCCCACGTACCCCCGAATTGGTGACACGGACGCTTGTTTGTCGGGGATCAGTGTTCAGTACGGGGTGGGGTCGCGACTCGCCCGGAAGGCGACCTTGTCGAGCTTGGTACACCATATTGGGCGCGTGCGATCGGACGAGCGGACCTGGTACGCGAAGGGCTCGGGGAGTCCCAGCGGAGGCCTCGATCTTCGCCGAGCCGAGTTCACGGGCCTCGTCGATCGCTGGCGCGAGGTCGCTGTCGTGGGACGCCAAGATCACCAGATCGACGTCGTCGCGGGCGGCACCGCTCGTGCGCGCCTTGATGAGCTGTTGCGCGAACAGGAGTGGGTCAACCAGAGACTCGTGGCGGTCCGGAGCGGGGGCGGCCCTGGGAGGCGTTCATCGCAGAGCCTCACGAACGCGAAAAGATCCCCACCAATCCCGCGAGGGACGGTGGGGAGCTATGGGTGAGACTGGACGGCGTGGACGAAAGTGCGAGAAGCGAGACCGCGCAGTCCACACAACCTGCGGCCATTTCCAGGTTTGACGCAATCGCCCTGTGGTCAAGGCTCAGTGGTTGTCTGTTTCGGATGGTGTCGGCGTGGCGCTGGAGCCGGCGCGAAATCCGGCTTGGTAGGCCGTGAGGAGTCCGGCGGCCAGGATGCTGCGCATGTCCCTTCTGAGGAGTTGGTGCTGGCGTGGGTCGTTGAGAACGTCCAGGACGTGGTTCCCGCGTTTGAGATCGAAGAGTCGTCCCGCGCCGCGGCCGATTCGCCAAGCGCCGGCCAGACTGGCATCGAATTCGTTGATGGCCAGCGCCTCTTCGTCGGGCCAAAGCTCATCGCCGTAGGGACCCTGTGACCCGGCCTTCAGCAATTCGAGCAGGTCGGTGGCGTCCCTGGATGTATCGAAGTGTCGATCCCGCCACGCCAGCGTCTTGAGCGCACTCTGTGCCTCGATCGACGCCACGGGTATGCGTAGGCCGTGGGGCAGGATCACCGTGTCCGGTGCTGCGGCCGCCTCGCGGAGCCCGACAACATCGAGTTCGTGGCCATCGGCGAACGTGACCGTATCGCCGGATTCGATACCCCCGAAGGGGACGATGTCGACCTCAACGCCACGCACGAGGACCTTGTGTTCTGCCCCCCTGGCGGAGGCAAAGCCTCCAGTGAACTTCAGGAACTGCTGCCGCCCCTCCACTGCGATGGCAATGTCGACGTCATTGGTGGCTCGCACGACAGGGTGTCCCGAGGGGAGATGGACCACCAGATCACGGGCCGCAGCGCCGATCAGGACCCACCGCAAACCCAGTTCGCCCGCCCGACGGTGCAAGTCCGCGATGACGTCCAATGGTGCTGGGTGGTCAATCCGTGAGGAAAGATCGAAGGTTCGGGTCATTCGCCAGCCACCTCCTGGCCGCGGTCTCGGCGCGCGGATCGGCGAGCGCGATCAGGTCGGCGTACACCACCGGCGCAGGCGCGACAGGCACCACCGCGCGAGAGGCGCCGTCGTGCTCCGCCACAGGCGTCCAGGACGCCTTCCTGACACAAACCGCACCCTGCGGGTCGGGACGTAACCGCGCGGCGGAGATCAGCGGACCGACCTGGCCGTGCACATACAGGTCGAGTGTCGCCGGCCGGATGACATCACCGCTCCCCGCGGCCGCGGCCTCACCGGACAGGACGGCCGGCAGATCGTCGGCCCGTGCGATCAGGTTCGCGACAGGCCAAGCGCTGGTGTAGCGCCCCAGCAGGGTCTCGTCCCGGGCCCCGCCCGCATACTCGGCCACCCAGCCGTGCAGCAACCGCTGCCAGTGCTCACGATCACCGCGGGTGGAGTCGGGGCCTGGTAGCCGGTCATAGCCTGCCGCCCGGAGGGCCTTCACGATCTTCTGCACCGATCCCAGCGACACATGCGTCCGGACCTGGATGTCCCTCAAGGGCGCCGCGATCAAATGCGGCGCATTCAGGATCGCGAGAACCACGGGCAGGGCAGCCCGTCCAAACAAGGGCGTGGCGGTCCTCGTCGCCGCACCCACGGTAGGCCTCAGTCCCTCGATCTCGACCCGGACGCCGGGCGCACGGATGAAAGCATTGCCTGCGGAGTCGACGAAGTTGACACCCCGCTCGCGCAGCAACCGCGCGACGGTCGCCGTCACGTGCGTTGTCGCCAGCAGGGTTCCGTGCGCTCCCGGGGTGCCCACCAGCCCGATCGTGGACGGCCGCACCTGGGCCTTGACCTGCAACGGCAGCGTGATGCCGACCCCATCAACCTCGACCCTGACGTCGCCGTCCGCTCCGCTGTCCCTACTCCCAGCATCACGGAGACGCCAAGTCAGATGGACGCCGCGCTCGGCCAACACGCCGGCCGCGGCAGCGAGGATGTTCTCACCCTCAGCCCCTGCGATCATTGCGTCCATATGTTCATGCTACGTGAACATGCCTGTGATGTGAACACCCCACACGAGCAATCACGACTCCATGGCCCAACACCTACCGCCGTCCCAGCTCGACGCGCGCCCCATAGGTCGCCGAACGATCAAGTGACCGAAGTCGAGGACGAGCGTCGTCACTCCCCCACTGACTGACCGGCGGCGACAAGACCCCGCCCTCATCCCTGGAACGGGGCCTGTTTGCGTCAACCGCGGCGATGACACAAGGCCCGCGGCCCCGTTGTTGTCAGCGTTGTTGTCAATAAGGGAAAGAAGCGGCCCCGGACTTGTCCGAAACCGCTTCTGACTGATTGTTATACCGTCGGGCTGACAGGATTTGAACATGTGCCGGACGCCTCAGGCGAGTGGTGTCTGACTGGCCCGTTCATACCGTTCAGCGTTGTCAACCGGGCATTGCGCAGGCGGCGGCCCTTGGCTCAGCCCCTACGTGTCAGGGTTGGGTGAGTCCACCGGTTCATAGCAAGTCCGCCTCGTGGGGCGAGTTGAAGGATCACCAATCTGATGAGTAAGAGGTTCCCGGTCGCGTTGGTCGCGGCGGAGGATGGTGTTGTGAGTTCCTCTCGATTCCTGACGGTTCAACGCGTCGTTCGTTCAGCCGGGTCAAAGCTGAAGTACCTGGCCGAGTACGAGTCGGCGGCGAGACGCCAGGGCAACGCGTTCCGCGGGGTGAAGGGCTGTACTCGCCGCTGATCTCGGACGCGCAGGCAGCGTGACGCCGGCCTGCTGGAAGGGAAGAGCGGTGGAGCCGGTCGGGCGACCCAGCGCCGTCCAGCGGAGAACGCCCGGTTAGAGCGCGACTGCGCAAGACCGGGCGAGCGAGACACGGCGCAGACCGCGCTGGAGATCATGGGAAATACGCCTCCTGGAGCAGATCTCCAGAGAGCGCGGCCCCGACGAGCGGTCACCGAGGCGCTGATGGGTACATGTGGAGTTGACCGGGGCGGGCGTACCGACCTGTCAGGCGGCGGCGCGACCGGGGTGCCGCGGGCCACCGCGACCCGCATCGCCCGGCAGCACCACCTGACCGGAACCGGTCGCTCCGCCCGGCGCCGGTGAACCACCACGCTGGAAGGCGTGGTGTTGGCGACGCTCAACAGTGACGAGTTCGTCGACAGCCGCCGTTCAGGTCTACGATCCTCGAACGCGGCCAATACCGAGCTCGGTGTCGACGATGCCGGGTCCTGGCCGAGAACCGGCAGGTCGGGAGCGTCGCCGACAAGCGAGGCACCCGCCAGGAAGGTCCCCGAACTGATCGCGACCGCACCCGGGCAGGTCTATACGTGGGACACGCCGGCCCGGTCAAGGGCACCTACTACGACGCGTACGTGATGATCGACATCTTCTCCGCTACATCGTGGGCGCCACCGTCCACGCCTGCGAGGACGGACTACTCGCCAAAGAAATGATGCGGGACGCCTGGATCCACGGCACCCTCAGGTCGAGCACTCCGACGGCGGCCTCGATGACCTCGAAGACCGTCAGGACCTGCTCGCCGACCTCGGCGTGACCGCGTCCGATCCCGACCCCACGTCTCCAACGACAACCCATACTCGAAGCGCTGTTCAAGACGATAGCACCCGTCTTCCCCGACCGATTCACCCCTGCCGAGGCCCGCGAGTTCCTCAGCCAGTTCGTCCACGCCTAACCACCACCACCGGCACACCGGGATCGGCAGCACACACCCGCCGACCCCGGCCGACCCTCGACAAAGACCGCGACACCGCCCTCGATGCCGCACGCCACGCACACCCAGAGCGGTTCGGCACCCGAGCCACGACCCGACCCAAGATCCTCAACCGCGAACCCGCCACCTGGATCAACCAGCCACCCGGACCAGCCCCAACTCCGCCTAACACCCACCGGCCTCACCCGCCGTGACAAGTTCCGAGCGGGCCAGACGCGCCCGGTTTCGGACATTGTTTCTGGCACGAATCTGGCACGCCTACTGGGGTCTTGGAGGCGAGAGGAGGGGCCGTGGCGGACCCTGTCGGCCGGTTGGAGCACCAAGCCGAAGACGCCGTGCCAGATTCTGGCCCGGAGGAACACGCTGGCGGAGGAACACACGTGGCACCCGACAGCGGTTCGGCAACGTCCGCAAGCTCCCTCCGGCCGCCTCCCAAGCACGCTACACGGCCCCGACGGCAGGAGCATCGAGCGCCCATCACCTTCGACACCAAGGGCGACGCACAGACCTGGCTGGCGCCGCAGTCCGCGGCCATCACGGAATCGCGCTGGAAGCCCGCTCCCCCGCCGAACGCCGCGACCTGAAGCCCAGGACCCGATCGGAGTACAAGGGCGTCCTCACCGTCCTGGAGGAGACGACCTGGCGTAGCGGTCTGAAGAACCGGGCTGTGGCTTGCGATTTCTCTCCCTGGCGGGCGGGGCGCAGCAGGTCGATCCCGGCGTGGTTGAGGTGTTCTCCGCAGTCGCGTCCGTAGTAGCCCTTGTCGGCGATCACGGTGCGCCGGCCAGGGCGGGACGCGAGTGCGGGGGTGGCGAGCAGGTCTTCGAGCACGTCACGCTCATCGGTCTTCGCCCCGACCAAAGCCCACCCGAGCGGTAGGCCGTGCAGGGTGCACACCCGGTGTGTGTGCCGCGACTGCGGCATGCAGTTTCGCGATAGTCAATGCCGGATCAGCTGTCTTGATGAATACGACGAGTGCTGCCTTGCTGTCGCGCCAGACGAGATAGCTGAGCAACTGATCCAGAGCATCGGTCACCGCCTTCGAGCCGCGCCAAATCTTGCACTCCGCGATGAAGGCATTACGGTCTCCATCGCGGATCAGGATGTCCGTCTTCCCACTCCCGTTGAACAGCTCGCCGCCGGCCGCACCCCGCCAGTAGCCGTTCAGGTTCCCGAGCAGAAGATCCCTCAACTCCTCCTCGTCGAGCTTGTCGGTGGTCTTCGGCGTGCGCTCCAGGGAGGTTGCCCAGGACCGAACGACGTCGAGGACGTCTCGGTAGATCGCTTCCTGAAGTATCGGCTCGGGCACAAAACCGGACTGAGCTTTTCGCGTCTGGAGCGTCACCATCTTTCGATGGGCGGCCACTGGCTGGCGCGGAGCCGTCGACGTGCGCACCGGGATGCCCAGGGCATCCTCAACAGCTCGATCGTTGAGGATGCGCTCCTTTCGGCTGGCGTGGGCGCTCCGGATCTCCTGCGCCGCAGTCTGCCGGAACCTGGCGAGGTCAGCGTTTGCCCAGCCAACCCGCTGGTTGATGTCTTGCCTGACCCCTTCGATCTGCCCACGGATCGCATCAGCACTGAGGGTCCTCCCGAGGACTTCTACGACGATGGATCTCCCCGTGACCGTGCCGCGCGTTGGGCTCATGCTGAACGTCGAGGCTGGCTTGGTAGTCGAGCATCTCGGCGGTGCCGGAAACGGGGAACGAGACCACGATTTTGCTCGCTGGGACGGTGTAGATCCGATCCGGGTCGAACTGGTCCCGAACTTGAGTCGACACTTCTGTTACAGGACTGCGCGTGGCAGCGTCCCAGTCAACGACGAGATCCGTCGGCATGTGCTTGTCGAAGCGCGGCCACCAATACATCCACATTCTCGCTGAGCAGATCATCCGGAGCCATCCCCGCCAGGTCATCCAGCGCACGCATCAGACGCCCACGTAAGTAGTCCTCGAGCCGCCTCGCACTGCCCCACACGGCCAGACCCCTCGTCGTCGCTCAAGTCGAACCCAATCGGCTCGTGGTCGAGCCTACTTTCAAACCCGGACTGGAGTGTTCCCGAAAAAGTGGAGGCCATGTTTATGCCGCGAGTTCGTGGATGTGTCGATATCCTAGCTCGTATTCGTGGGGTGTCAAATAGTTGAGTGTTGAGTGCCTGCGTGTGCGGTTGTAGTACGTTTCGATCCACTCGAACGTTGCTTTAGTGACTGCTTTCAGGTCTGGCCAGGGACGGGTATGGATCAGTTCCTTCTTGTAGGTGGCGAAGAAGCTTTCCGCGACGGCGTTGTCGTAACAGATCCCGGTCCTTCCCAGTGAGCGGCGAACGTTGTTACGTCGGCAGAAGCGGGCGAATTCGCGGGAGGTGTATTGCGTTCCGCGGTCGCTATGAAAGATGACTTTCCCTTTCGGTCGTCGATGGGTGATCGCCATTTTGAGCGCGTCTGTGACCAAGTCGGTGCGCATGTGGTCGGCCACCGCCCAGCCCACCACGCGTCGCGAGTGGAGGTCGATGACCGTCGCCAGGTACACCCAGCCGTTCCAACTCTTGATGTAGGTGATGTCGCCGCACCAGCGCTGGTTCGGCTTCTTGGCGGTGAAGTCCCGCCCGATCAGGTCAGGGGCCGGCACGGGCCGGTCGCCGGGCACCGTGGTCCTTTTCCACGCTCGCGGGTGCCGTCCCTGCAGGCCTGCAGCCTTCATCAGTCGCCACACCCGCTTACGGCCCGCGCGATGGCCAAGAGCTGCGAGCGCGGCGTGCATCCGTCGCACCCCAGGGTTGCCCTTCAGCTCCTCAAACAGGGTCCCGATCAGACGCAGCAACGTCTGATCGGCACGATCATGGGACGAGGTGGGGCGGGTCCGCCACGCGTAGTAGCCCGACGTTGACACGCCCAGCTGCACGCACATGAACTCGACCGGGTACTCTTGGCGTCGGCCCAGTCCGCGATAGCAGCGAAGATCACTGCTGGTCTTTCGCGAACCAGGCCGCCACTTTTTTTGCGAACTCGGCCTCCATCTTCAATCGTCGATTCTCATCACGCAGCCGCTCCAGTTCGGAACGCTCGTTTCTCATTCAACGGCCGGTCGGGTTCACCGCCAGCGTCACGTGCTTTCTTCACCCATTTCCCCAATGTCATCTCATGGACGCCAATATTCGCGCAACTTCCGCGATCGCACGCCCGTCATTGAGCACGAACTCTACCGCGGACGCCTTGTACTCCGCGGTAAACGCCCTCCTTGTTGATCCCATCTTCAGCTCCTACAGATTTCAGGAACCCGCGAAACAAGCCACCCTCCACCAAACTGGGAACGGTCCAGACATATCCGGTTTCGTGGCGCTTGGCGTGCTGGATGAGGACGGTGTTGAACAGGTGGGGTTTGGCGAAGTGGACGGCGTGTAGGGCGTGCAGTCGCTGGAAGTCGACTCCTTTGATGAGTGAGGCGGCGAGGGCTGCGTCGTCGTCGTTCATCGCGCCGAGCAGGGTGCCGTCGCGGGGGTCGAGTTGCCAATTGGCGTGGATGAGGACGGTGGGCACCTCAAGGGTGGGTGAGGGCGTCGGCGTGGTCGAAGCCGTCGTGCCAGCGGCCGGTGTAGAACGCCTCGCCGAACTCGGGGTCGTACCGGTCGAGGCGACGGTAGATCTCGTTGATGATCGGCGGCATGTACCACCAGCGGATCGTTCTGCGTTGGCTGCGGAGGGCCAGAGCGGTGTCGGCCATGCGGCGGCCGAGGGTGCCGAAAGCCTTGATCATGCTGTTGTCGCGGACATACCAGGAGGCGAAGTCGGTTTCGTCGCTGGCCAGGAACGCGTGTGCCGAGCGAGCCAGGTCGAAGCCGGCCGTGGTCGGAAACCGCGGGTGCACCGACGAGAACAACGGCGGGTCCTCCAGGACGAGTCCGCGGACCAGGTCGGGGGCCTCCAGACCGATCGTGATCGCCAGCAGGCCGCCGGAGGAGTTGCCCGAAACGTACGCCGGACCGCCGACAACCCGGCGCAGGAAGAGAGCCAGGTCGTGACCCATGGCGAGGTTGGTGTACCGCTGCGGTACGCGGGCGGAGCCGCCATGGCCATAGCAGTCGACCGCGAACACGTGGAAGTGCTGTGCCAGTTCGGGCAACGCAGGCAAGTAGTTGGTCCAGTCGACCATCTGGCCATGGATCAGCAGCAAAGCCGGGCCGTTGGCCGGGCCCTCGGCGTAATGGATCGCGGCCCCGGTCACCTGTGTGGTCTTCTCCTCGAACCCACAGCGATCGGCCGCCGCCCGCGACACATCAGCGTAGGTGGTGTTACGCAGCGCATACCCACCAACCGCGACACCGCTGGCGCCAGCCAGCGCATCCGCCGTCCAGGCGACCCGTCCCATCGGCATGGCAGGCAGCCTCCCCACTCGACGGTCTGAGCGACCCTCCACGATCAGGGATACCACCCTGCCTGCCTCGGCGAGCAGTCATCGGGAAGAACACAGCGCACGCTCCACGAGCGCTGAACCCGACACGAGTCCGCACCCAGGCCGGCCGCGGTGGTTGCGACACCCCCACCCCGATCGATCGGCACCTCCCTCATCCGCGACAGACCTGCCCTCCGCACCGTCCAGACCAGGCAGATGCGAGCGTTTGCCGAACCCGGGTTCCGCAGTTGGTGGGCACGCGGATGGCCTGAATTTGGGGTTTGACTAGGCCGAACACGTGGATTCGGCGCAGGGGGTCGTGTGCCCACGCTCCCGCGGGTGGCTGTTTGGGGTGTTTGTGCTTGTCAGGCTGGGTTCAGGGTGGTGATGGTCGGGGGCGGGGTGACCTTGCAGGCGGCAAGAATGCCGGTTTGGGTGGTGTTGAGCGGGGTGACGTGGACGACGCTGCCGGCGGTGCCGGTGAGGGTCACGGCATGCACCCGGCCGAGCTCGATCGCGATCCGCCGCCACGTCTGTCCCGTGGAGCGTTCCGCGACACGGATCAACAGCAACGCCAGCCAGCAGAGCAGGACGTGAGCCCGGATCCGCGGTTCCAGATGATGATGGACGGGGCGGAGTTCGAGGGTGGACTTGAAATCGCGGAAGCCGCGTTCGGCTTCGAGGAGGTTCTTGTAGCCCAGGGCGATGTCCTCCGCGGTCAGGGTCGGGGTCGGAGGTCGACAGCAGGTACTTGCCGTCGAGGCGTTCCTCGGCGTCCACCTTGGCGCGGTCGATGACCAGCCGGCCCGACGGCTGTTGTCGCACCCAGCGGCCGTAGGCGGGATGGTCCCGCAGGGCGCACTCGGCCTTCACGTGCGCCGGCTCCACGGGCTTGCCGTCCGCCTTGCCGGGGGTCTTGCCGTTCGTCTTGGCGGCGGGCTTGGCTGGCGTCTTCGCGGCGCGATCGCGGAGCGTCTTGATCCGGTCCAGTTCGGCATGCACGTGGTCGAGGGCGGCGTCGCGTTGGGTCTTGTCCCGTTCGGCTTCGGACGGGTTGTGGCAGATCACCCACCTACGGTCCGGGCTGGCTTCCAGTCGGACTTCCTTGACGCGCAGGTTGTCGCGGACCTGGGAGTAGCGGCCCTGCCGGGACAGGGAGGCTTCGACCAGCGGTGAGCCGTCGCGCATCCGTTCGCCGGCGATGTAGTGCCCACCGGCGCGTTTGAGGTAGGCCAGGTTCGCCTCGGAGGAGAACCCGCGATCGACGACGGTGACCACCCTGCCCAATCGCCAATCCCGCATGCTGTCCTTCACCTCGGGTAGGACGGTGACATCGGTGGTGTTCCCCGGCCAGCACCAACAGCGCACCGGGATGCCCTCCTTGGTGACCGCCAGGCCGATCACGATCTGAGGCAGGTCCTTGCGGTGGTCCTTGGAATGCCCGTACAGGCGGAACGCGGCATCGCCTTCCTCTTCGGTGTCGCGTTCGAAGTAGGTGCTGGTGGTGTCGAACAACAACACGTCGACCTCCAGGTTCAGCAGGTTCGCCACCGCGAAGAACACCGCCTCCTGCACCTTCGCTTGCGCGTCCGCTTGGATCAGGACGTCCATCGCCCGGTACGCCTGATCATCATCCATCGACGCCAGTCCGGGGATCGCCGCATCACAGCTCGCTCCAGCAGCAGCTTCAACGAAGCTTGAACGACCCGGTCGGCCACCACAGGAATCCCGAGTTGGCGCACCTTGCCGTTCGCTTTGGGAATCTGAACCGCCCGAACCGGTACCGGCTGATAGTCCCCCTCCTTCAGCCCTCCGGTGATCCCGGCGAGCATCTCGCTCACCTGTCCCGGAGACATCTGCTTGGGACGCAGCCCGTCGATCCCGGCGGTCCTGCCACCCGTGTTCGACCTGACCCGATCCCATGCCACCAGCAGGAACGCCGGGTCGTAAACGAGGTTGAACACATCATCAAAACGGCGACCCGGATCGGTCACCGCCCAACGGTGCAGCTTTGCCTGCATCCTAAGTACACGGCCGAACGCCTGATCGACGCTCATCTCCGTAGCCTGGATATTCACCCCGGCGTCTCCTTTCCATGCTCACTCACTGCTCCATCCAGCTGGGCCCCTTCCCCATGCGGACGGCTTTCCCGTCCTCGGAGTACTACGAGCCCTCCGCCCCGTCGCTGCCCATCAGTTGGCGATGAACCTGCCCGGGCACGGCTGGCCGGCGGCCAGCCGATCCATGCGGACCAGCGACGGTTCCCGTGTTCACTTGCTTCCGATCGACCGGATCGGCACCCAGCTATGCCCCTGCACCCTCGCCACGGTTACGCCGTGGTCCTTCACCATGGCCTCCTGGCCGCCGACATTCTTCAGCCTCCGGAGTTCCCCACCAGGCCCGGGGGCCCAGCAGGTGCGCGATGCAACCCGCCCCCTATCCATCAGGTTTGAGACGATGGTTTCGTCTTGAGGAGCGTTCAGACGCTGGTTCCTATACGTATGCCTCTCGGTCTCGCTGCCGGACCCGCACCATCTGACAGTGCTGGCACGCCCCGGCGTTGTCAGGGCCGCTTTCCAGCCCACCCGGCCCATCCCAGCCAGGCAGGCTGCCTCAGCTCCTACCCAGCCGCCACGACGGCCAGGCGATGAAGGTCTCTCACCCCCAATCGGTACACAAGCGCCTCACGGCGCACCAGGTCGGTGACCCACAGCTGGTTCGGCCCCGTCGCGGTGAAATCCCGCTTCACCAGGTCCGGACGCCGTACGGCGCCGTCCTTGGGTCGGGTGGTCTTCACGGTCTTCGCCCTGGTCACCCCGGTGATGCCGGCCAGCTTCATCAGACGACGGGTCTGGTCACGGCCCACCTCGAGGCCGGCCCTTCGGGCGGCCTTGTACAGCTTCCGCACCCCGTACACCCGGTAGTTCGCCTCCCACCGCTGGGTCAGTGCCGGCAACAACTCGACGTCACGCTGGGACCGTTTCGACCGCTGCCGGGTCTTGTGGGCGTAGTAGCTGGACGGGGCCACCGCCACCCCCGCTTCGCGCAGGACGGTGATGATGGGCTCGACCCCGAGCCGACGCCCTTCCACGACCGCGTCGCGGTTGGCGTCGATGAACTGAGCTACCTTCTTGACTGGCGGTCGGGCTCCGCCCCGAAGAAAGTCGCCGCCCGCTTCAGGATCGCGTTCGCGCGTCGCAGCTCACGATTCTCCTGCTCCAACTGCGCGATCCGTTTCGCCTCCTCCGTGGTGACACCGGGCACCTTGCCCTCATCGATGTCAGCCTGGACCACCCAGCCACGCACCGACTCCACCCCGTACCCCAGTTGCTTGGCGACCCGCTGCACTGTGCCCTGCGTGGTGCCCAACTCGGCGCGCAGGGTCCGGACCTTCCGCACCGCCGCGGCCCTCTCCTCAGGGGTATACCGGCGGGTCGTCGGCCTCCCCGGTGTCTGTTCAGTCGGGATAGCTCCATCCTCGTTTCCAAACTCAGGAGCCTCCACCAATCCCAGAGCGGTTCACAGCAACGGTGTCGGTGAAGCCAAGTTCGTACGAAGAAATCTTCCGCCCAGCGCCCCGGTGAGGACCCAGCCCGTGGACCGCGAGCAGCCGTACCGCAGGGCTGGGGACAGCTCGCGGCGGCGTCGCGCAGCGCCCTCCCGAATCACCCCACGGAGAACGCCAGCGACGCCGACACTGGACGCGGCCACAACGCGTGCTCCGGACGGACGTCGGGCCCGCACGACCGCGATCCCAGGCCGTGCTGGGCGAGGTCGAGGTAGAGGTGGACGCCCTGCGACGCGGCCAGCTCGTACTGGTGGCGTCCGGCCGCCCACTCCTCCGCGCTGTGCCGCGCCACGACGAAGCCCGGCCGTGACCCGGCGACGGGACTGGTCACCACCGAGAGGTCGGGCACCCCGGGTCCGGCGAGGCGGAGCTCCCGAAGGTCGGCCCGGTGCCCCGACTCCTGGGGCACGGCGTACGGCACGGTGAGCCCGTCGATCGGCGCCTCATAGCGCCCGACAAGGGCCGCCGCCCGGCTGTCCGCGTAGTTCTCCGCCGGTCCGGTGCCGAACCAGGACGCCGACGCGTACTCCCCCGGCACCTGCAGGTGGACGCCCACGCGCGGCCACGTCACGGTCCAGCCGCTCGAGGGCTGCACGTCGACGTCCAGGTGCAGCGCCCCGTCCAGCCAGCGCCAGCGCTGCTCGACGGCGACGTAGCGGGCCGAGTTCGCCGCCGCGAGCCGATACCTCACCACAAGCCCCGTCCGGACCGGCGTCGATCGAGACCAGCCGCTGCTGCAGCCGGTCGAGGCCGGCCTCGCGCCACCGCTCCGCCGACGAAGGCCCCGGGACCCCCATGCCCAACGTCTCCGCCGGGTCGGCGAGTTCGTACGAGCCGCGCGTCGCCAGGCTGTCGTTCTCGGTGGGCGCCCGCCACAGCGTGACCCCGAACCCGCCCACCTGGAGCGCGCCGAGCGAGACCAGCCGCCCCCAGCGGTCGAAGCGGGCATCACCGAGGGCGTGGCCGCCGTCCATCGCGGACGCCGGCGTGGGCGTGGGCGTCCCCCCCGCGACCACCGGGGCGGGCACGCTGGCCAGCTCCACCTGTGCCTTGGTGACGACGTGCCCGGCATCGGCCCACGGCGTCCGCTCGCCGAGGGCGGCGGTGACCGTCAGCCAGTGCTCGCCGGCACCGCTCAGTTCCACGTCGGGCATCGGCACGGACGCCGCCCCGCCCGGCCCCACGGGGGGTACGGCCAACAGCCCGTCCGCCACGGGACGACCGTCCACCTCGTGCACCCACGCGAAGACCAGGTCGGAGGTGTCCCCGTCGTGCCGCCGGTTGGACACGGTCACCCCGTCGGCGCCCAACGTGACCTTGACGGGCGTCACGACGGCCGCGTACTCGGCGAGCATCGGCGTGGGCGTCCCGTCGGCGAGCACCATGCCGTCGCAGACGAAACTGCCGTCGTGGTACTGCTCCCCGAAGTCGCCGCCGTACGCGTGGTAGGGCGTGCCGTCGGGCGCGGTGGTCAGCAGGCCGTGGTCACGCCACTCCCACACGAACCCCCCGTGCAGGGCCGGGTGCGCGTCGATCACCGCCTCGTACGCGGCGATGCCGCCCGCGCCGTTGCCCATCGCGTGGACGTACTCGCACTCGATGATCGGACGCCCCGGCCGCGTCCCTGTCAGCTGCACGAGTTCCTCGATGGGCGCGTACATGCGCGACACGACGTCGACGTGCCGGTCGCTGTGGTCGTTCTCGTAGTGCACGGGACGCCCCGGGTCGCGCCGGTGCATCCAGGCGGCCATGGCGCCGAGGTTGCTGCCCGCGCCCGACTCGTTGCCGAGCGACCAGGCGATGACGCAGGGGTGGTTCTTGTCGCGCTCGACCATGCGGCGCGCCCGGTCGAGGTACACCTCGCGCCAGTCCGGGTCGTCGGACGGGTTTCCCACCCAGCCGTTCAGCTCGAAGCCGTGGGTCTCGAGGTCGCACTCGTCGATCACCCAGAAGCCGAGCTCGTCGGCGAGGTCGAGCAGCGTCGGGTGGGGCGGGTAGTGGCTGGTGCGGATCGCGTTGAGGTTGTGCCGCTTCATGAGCAGCATCGCCTCGCGCACCCTGTCGGCGTGGAACACCCGACCGTCGATCGGGTCGAAGTCGTGCCGGTTGACGCCGCGGAGCCGCACGCGGTGTCCGTTCACCAGCCAGGCATCCCCGTCGACCTCGACGCGGCGGAACCCCGTGGTCACCGTGACGGTCTCGGCCGCGTTGGCGACCTCGATCTCATAGAGGCGCGGCGCGTCAGCACTCCAGGCGTCCACCAGACCAACGTCGAGGGTGTGGGGCGCGGCGGCGTCCGCGATCTCGGCGGCCAATCCCAGCTCGGGGCACGTGACGCGCAGCGGGTAGGCCGCGTCGGCGCAGGTGAGCTCGACGGCCAGGCTGCCGCGGCCCGTCGCGGGGTCGCGGTCGGCGCGCAGCCACACGTCGTCGAGCCCGGCGTCCGGCCGGTGCAGCAGCGTCACCTCCCGGAACAGGCCGGGCAGCCACCACTGGTCCTGGTCCTCGATGTAGGACATCGCGGACCACTGGTGCACGCGCACGACGAGGACGTTCTCCCCCTCCCGGAGGCTGTCGGTCACGTCGAGCTCCTGCCGCAGCCGGCTGCCGCGGACGATGCCGACCTCGTCGCCGTTGAGCCACACGCGGCCGAGCGACTCGAGGCCGTCGAAACGCAGCCAGACGCTTCCCGAGGCGAGCCAGCCGGCGGGCACGTCGAGGCGGCGGCGGTGGTCGCCGGTCGGGTTGGCGTCCGGAACGTGGGGCGGATCGAGGGGGAAGGGGTACTTCACGTTCGTGTAGGCCGGACGCCCCCAGCGCCCCTCGCCGCGCAGCACCCAGTGGGAGGGGACGTCGATGGTGTCCCAGTCGGTGTCGTCGAAGGCGGGGTCGGACGCCGCCGCGTCCGCCTCGCCGGCGCTCGGATAGAGGCGGAACCGCCAGTCGCCGCACAGGTCGAGGCTGGGTGCGGTGGTGCGCAGATGGGCGCGTGGCGCGACGCGGCGTCCGGACCCCGGGGAGATCTCCTCGACGTAGGCGGTGTCGGTGGAGGCGGTGGCAGACATGGGTTCCTCGCTCGTGAAGGCGGATGGGAGCGGATACGCAGCGTCCGTGGCCGGTGGTCGGAGGGGGTGACCCGACCCCGTCCCCGTGGGTCGGGGACGGGGCCGGCGGATCAGCCCTTCGTGGCGCCGAGGGTGAGCCCGGCGACGAAGTGCTTCTGGAGTGCGAAATAGATGATGATTGTCGGGAGCGCGATCATGACCGCCCCGGCAGCCACCAGGTTGTTGTCGGTGAAGAACGCACCTGACAGGTTGGTCAGCGAGCTCGTGATGGGGAACTTCTCGCCGCTCTGCAGCAGGACGGTGGCCCAGAAGAACTCGTTGTAGATCCAGGTGATCTGGAGCGTGGCGAGGGCCGCCAGCGACGGACGGCAGAGCGGGAGCGTGAGCTTCCAGTACTGCTGCCAGATGCTGGCGCCGTCCACCATGGCCGCCTCGTAGATCTCCTTCGGCAGCGCCTTCATGTAGTTCGACAGCACGAAGGTGCAGAAGCCGACCTGGAACCCCACGTTGACCAGGATCAGCCCCACGTAGGAGTTCAGCAGGGTGCCCGACTCGCTGAGCCAGAAGGGCACCTCGATGTTCTGGAACATCTTGAACACCGGGATCAGCAGGGCCTGCGGTGGCAGCAGGTTCCCGGCCGTGAAGGCGCCCAGCATGACGATGTTGAACTTCCAGCTGAAGCGCGCGAGCACGAACGCCACCAGCGACGCGAGGAAGAGCGTGAGGATGACGGCCGGGATCGTGATGATCGCCGAGTTGAGGAACTTCCGGGCGAACTCGCCGGTCGTCCAGGCTTTGACGTAGTTGTCGAGCGTGAAGCCGCCGAAGCTCAGGTAGCCGAACTGGGCGGTGAACTGGTAGTCGCGCAACGACGCCATGACGGCGTACAGCAGCGGGATCAGCCAGAGGAGGGCCATGAAGGCCAGGAAGACGTGGGTCGCGATGCGGCCCTTCGTCCAGGCCCTGCGCGGGTTGGCCGTGACCGTGGCGGTGGCCGTGGCGGTGCTCACTGGTCCCCCTTCATGACGATCCTGAGGTAGATGATGATGAACACCGTCGAGATCACGAGCATGATCGTCGCCAGCGCCGAGCCGAAGCCGATGCGTTGCGCCTCACCCACGATGTTGCGGGTGACCTCGGTCGCGAGCAGCTCGAGTCCGTTGCGACCTCGGTTGATCACCCAGACGAGGTCGAACGCGCGGAGCGAGTCGATGAACGTGATGACCAGCACCACGACGTTGATCGGGAACATGACCGGGAAGACCACGTGGAAGAACGTCTGCACCTCGGACGCCCCGTCGATCCTGGCCGCCTCCTTCAGGGCGAGGTCGACGCCCTTGAGGCCGGCTAAGTAGAGCAGCATCACGTACCCGACGTGCCGCCACGACGTGGCGATGAGGGCCGAGTACAGGTTGATGCTCGGGTCGCCGTACCAGTCGATCGACGTGCCCAGGACGGCGTTGAGGAGGCCCTGGTCGCGGCTGAACATCAACTGCCAGATGAAGCCGATGAGGGCCATCGACAGCACCACGGGCAGGTAGAGGGAGGTCTGGTAGAACTTCGTGTGCGAGGTCTCACGGTCGAGCAGCACCGCGACGAGGAGGCCGATCGGGGTGGCGATGAAGAACAGCACCAACAGCCAGACCACGTTGTTCCGGATGGCCGGCCAGAAGGCCGGGTAGATGGTCGCAGCGTCGACGTACCAACGGGTGCCGACGAACTTCGCCTCGGCGAACGGGCCGAACCCGTCCCAGTCGAAGAACGAGAACACGATCGTGGCTATGGCCGGCAACCACACCAGCGTGGCCACGACGGACGTCGGGATGAGGACCATCAACACGACGGTGACCCGGTCACGGGTCGACATCCGGATTCTCCGGCCCCTCCCCGTGACCGCCGCTTTCGTCGTCGTCGTCGTCATGACGCGAAGATCGACTTCTTCTGGGCCTCGACGTTCTTCAGGATCGTGGCGATGTCGTCAGGGGTCTTGAGGAAGCTCTGCAGGGCCGGGCCCATCACGGTTGAGGCGAAGTCGGGACGCGAGTCGCGGTCGAGGAACAGCGCCACGTCCGTGGCGTCCTTGAGCACGCCGAGCATCTTCGTCTGCAGGCCGGTGTACTTCGCCACGTCGGCCTTCTGGCTCGTCGCGATGACCGACGGGTCGGCCTGCACGAGGATGTCCTGCGCCGCGGCGCTGCCGAGGTAGCCGAGCCACTTCTTGGCGCCGGCCTCGTTCTTCGGACGCTTCGACATCATGAAGCCGTCGGTCGGGGCCTCGATGGCACCGGTCCCGATGGCGGAGTCGACCTCGGGGAAGGTGAAGAAGTCGAGGTCGTCCTGTTCGGCGCCCTTGGCGAACTGCTGGGCCGCGAACGTGCCGAGGTAGTACATGGCCGCCTGACCCTTCTGCAGCGCCTGCGCCGCCTCCTGCCAGCTGCGGCCGAGCGCGTCCGGCTGGTGGTAGGGGAGGAGGCCCTTCCAGGTGTCGAAGACCGTGGTGACCTTGGGGGAGGTCCAGTCCTCCTTACCGGACAGGAGGCTGATGTGATAGTCGTAGCCGTTGATGCGCAGGTTGAGGATGTCGAAGGTGCCCATCGCCTCCCAGCCGTCCTTGTCGGCGAACGCCAGCGGCACGACGCCCTCGCCCTTCATCTTGTCGCCGAGGGCCTTGAACTCGTCGAGGGTCTTCGGGACCTCGTAGCCGCCCTTCTCCCACACGCTCTTGCGGTACAGGACCACCCACGGGTAGTAGGTCGCCGGCATGATGATCTGCTTGCCGTCCTCGGTGGAGCACGCCTTCTTCAGCCCCTCGGGGATGCCCTCGGTCGCCTGGTACACGTCAGTGAGGTCGCCGACCAGGTTCTTCGCGGCGAAGAAGCGGCCCCGGTAGCCGGCGAACCAGCCGAACGCGTCGTCGGGCGAGCCCTGCAGGTAGTTGTTGATGTTCTCCTGGAACGTCGTGTGGGCGACGGTGTTCATCTTCACGGTGAGGCCGGCGTTGGCGTCCTGGAAGGCCTTGGCGGCCGCCTCGATGGCGGCCTTCGGGACGGGGTCGGCCTGGTTGTTGCCGAAGGTGATCTCGCCGGACGCCGCGGCGCCGGGCGACGTGGTGCCCCCGCTCGAGCAGGCGGACAGGCCCATGGCGCCCACGGCGAGGGCGCCGGCGAGCAACGAGCGACGGGAGAAGCCGCTCACGGGAGCGGTGCGGAATTGGGCGAGGTACTCGGCCTCGGTCTGCGGATGGGACATCATTGGCCTACTTTCCTTGGGTGGAGACTGATCGGACGGGGTCGGTGGGCGGTGCGGTGTCGGCCAGGACCAGGCTTCCCCAGGGTTCGAGGGTGAGCGTGTGGCCGGGCAGGCACGGGGACGCCGGCGACCAGGTCGTCGACGCCATGGGGGGTGACCGCCTGCGCGGCCTCCCCGCTCCAGTTGTGGACGAAGTGTATCCTCGTCCCGTTGGCCACGCCCGAGTGGACGGTGACCGGGGTGTCGCGGCGCCAGGCGGCCGCGACCGGTGTGGGGACCAGGTGCCGCACGAGGTCGGCGCCGAGGGTCCTGTCGGGCACGGTGCCCACGTAGGTGACCCGCCCGAGCCCGTGGGCACGGGTGGTCACGGCCGGGAACCGGCCCAGCTGGGGGTGTTCGTAGCGGGCGAGTACGTCCGCGTCGTCCACCAGGAGGTGGTCGGCCCACCACAGGCCGGACGCCCCCGCGGTCACCCTCATGCCGTCCCCCAGGACGACGACCGGGGCCCGCAGCGAGGTGAACTCCTCGTAGTGGACGCCCGCGGCCGGGCCCACGACGTCGGGCGCGACGGCGAACCGGGCGCGTGACTCCTCGTCGCCGTAGCCGGTGCGCGGACCCACGACCAGGTGGCCACCGGCCGCGGCGTAGTCACGCAGCTTCTCGAGTTGGTCCGTGGTCGCGATGTAGAACGCGGTCGCCACGAGCACGGGGAACCGGCGGGCCGCCTCGGAGGCGTCCAGCTCGTCCCACTGCTCGGCGTGGAGGATGCGGGCCTGGGCGCCCCCGTGCACGACGGCCGCGTGGAAGGCGTCGACGATGTCGGGGTAGGCGGTGGTCCGGGGGCTGCCGTCGGGGTTGCACAGCGGCGGGAAGTCCTCGAACGACTGCTTGCTGTCGGTGGAGTAGAGGATCGCCACGTCGGCGTCCGGCGTGTAGCCGTCGAGGCGGTCACCGAGGCCCGCGAGCAGGGCGCCGAGGTCGGCGACCTCGGCGTAGATGCGACCGGGCACCTGGCTGTGGGGCAGGACGCCCCCCCAGTAGGTCTCGGTGCCGAAGTGCAGGGTGTGCCAGTGCCAGTACTCGATCATCGCGGCGCCGCGGGCGATGAGGGCGAGCGCGCTCTGCCTGATCTGGCCGGGGTAGGGCGGGAAGTGCTGCCACCACCAGTTGATCGACTGCAGGTTGGTCTCGGTGACGAGGAACCGCTCCTGCCGCAGGGCGTAGCCGCGGTCGCCCAGCTCGAGCAGGCCGGCGACGCCGGTGCGGATCCAGTGGTCGGGGCGGGTGAGCTGCCGGGCGAGGTCGAGGTGGTCCTCGACGCCGTGGTAGGCGTTGAGGGCGGGCACGTCGAGGCGGCGCACCACCTGCTGCTCGTGCACGGCCGGCCGGTCGAGCGCGACGCACGTGGTGACGAACTGGTCGTCCCGCGCGTACTCCCGCACGAGGTCAGCCTGCCACCCGATGAACTCGGTCACGACCTCGTCCTGGTACCGGCGCCACGCGAGGCCGTACTGCGGCTGCAGGTTGCCGTCCGGACGCCAGAGCTCCGCCCAGTCGCCCAGCCTGTGCGACCAGTAGACGAGGCCCCACTCGCGGTTGAGCGTGTCGACGTCCCCGTAGCGCGCCTTCAGCCACTCGACGAAGCCGACGAAGGTGTTGTGGTTGTGCAGCAGCATGGCGCCGGGCTCGTTGTCGACCTGGAAGCCGATGACGGCGGGGTGCGAGGCGTGCCGCCCCATGATGGCCCTGACGACGCGCTCGGCGTGGAACCGGAACGCCGCGTGGGTGATGTCGACTTCCTGACGGCGTCCCCACCCCTGACGGGTGCCGGTCGCGACCTCGCCGGCGATCTCGGGGTAGGCCCGCCACAGCCACGGCGGAACGGCGTAGGTGGGCGTCCCGAGCAGGACGCCGATGCCGCGCTCGTGCGCTCCGTCGAGCACGGGCTGCACCCACTCGAGGTCGAACCGGCCGACCCGGGGCTCCCAGGTGGACCAGACCGACTCCCCTACCCGGATGACGTTGAAATGCGCGGCCCGCATGAGGTCGAGGTCGCGATCGAGGTCGGGCGTCGGCTGGTACTCCGGGTAGTAGGCCGCGCCGAACCGCAGTCCGGGCTTCGGCGCGGGAGTCGTCATCGTCTTCCTCAGGTGGTGTCGTCCGTGGTGTAGGCCCAAACGTTACCGGTAATGTTTCGCGTAGTGCAAGAGGTTCCCCCGGCTTCGTCCGGCGGGGATCAGCCAGGGATGCCGCCCCCTGGTCGTCCGGTCGATGCGCGCGGGATCAGCTGCGCCACCGGCATGCCGAGGTCGGGGCGGCGTCCGAGGCCCTCGTGGCCGAGCAGCGCCTGGACCGTGTTGCGCCCCAGCCGCGCGAAGTCCACGGCCGCCGTCGTCAATGGAGGCCAGTAGTAGGCCGTGTCGACGATGCCGTCGTACCCGGACACGCTCACGTCCTCGGGGACCCGGACGCCGTGCTCCTGCAGCCAGAACAGCACCCCCAGGGCGAGCTGGTCGCTGGCGGCCACGAGTGCGGTGGGCGCCTCGCCGTGGGGGTAGGACGCCATGGCCTCGTAGCCGGCGGCGGCACCCCAGTCCCCGGCGGTCTCGCCGCAGTTGTGCAGCCCCCGGCGCGCCAACACCTCGCGGTAGGCGTTGAGGCGGTTGCGGGCGGCCAGCCAGGTGCGTGGGCCACCGATGTGGAAGAACCTGCGGTGCCCGAGGTCGGCGAGATGGGCCACCACGTGGGCGAACGGGTGGTCGAGCGCCCAGTCGTCGCCCGCGAGCAGTTCCGGCTCGGCCTCGACGACCCACGGCACCTTGAGCCTGTGCAGCTGCAGGCGGGCGAGGACCGGGTCCGACGGCGAGATGACCACCACGCCCGCCAGCGTCGTGGTGTTCATAAGACGCAGCGCGTCCTCGACGGACGGGGCGTCCTCGGGGTCGACGCGCAGGATGTCGAGGATGTACCCGGCCGAGCGGGCTGCCTCCGCGGCTCCCGCCAGCACACGCTGCGGGGCCCAGTCGTCGAGGTCGAATACGAACGCCCCGATCCGGCGCGACTTCTTCGTCGCCAGTGCCCTCGCGTCGTCGTTGACCCGGTAGTCCAGGGCGTCGAGGGCCTGCTCGACCCGCTCGCGGTTCCGTGGTCGCAGCGACTCGCCCTTGAGGTACCTCGACACGGTCTGGTGGCTGACGCCCGCCCGCTCCGCGACCGTGTAGATCGTGGCGGCGTGGTCGCGATCGTTCGGCCCCGACTGCGCGGTCTGGCTGGCCATCTTCGCGTTCCTCCCATACTGCCGCCGTCCCGAGAAACGTTAGCGGTAACGAGCTGCGATGGAAACGGCATGGCCGACACCGTCGATTTGGGTCCTGCGCGAGGACGACGCACCATGGAATGAGCGAGCCACGCACCGGTGTTCCTAGAGGGGTAGGGCTGTCGCCGGTGCGTGGCTTCGCTGAAACGAACCATATGCGGTGGGCGCCCGTCCCGCAGACGGTTTCCCGCTTTTGGCCCCCGGCTGTGGCGTGACGGGCATCCGGTGCGAGGCGGCGGCCGCGGCATGGGCGTGGCGATGCTGCTGTACCGGCTGTTCGACCTGGGTCGTCCTTGCCCGGACGCTCGTCTACGCCGCGCTGACCCTCGCGGCCGTCGTGGTCTACTTGGCCACCGTCGGGCTGCTGACCGGCTTCGTCGCCGGCCGGACCGACGGTGTCTCGGTGGTGGGCGCCGTGGCGGTGGCGATCGCGGTCAACCCGCTCCGGGTCCTGCTCCAACGCGCCGTCAACCGGGCCATCTACGCCGACCGCGACGTCCCCTACCGCGCCCTCGCCGACTCGCGGGGCTCCTCGCCGTCCGCGACGTGGACTGGGGGGCGGTGGCCGACGACCTGAGGCGGGCGCTGAGGGTCCCGTTCGTCGCCATCCGGGGCGTCACCGGGAAGGTGGTCGAGTCGGGAACGGCCCCCGTCGAGCCCCTGCGGGTGGTGAGTGAGCCTCTCCTGCACGCCGGCGTCCAGCTGGGTGAACTGTCGGTCTCGCTTCGCGGCCGGGGCGACCGCTTCGCGCCGTCGGAACGCAGGCTGCTGGAGGACCTGCCGCCCAGGTCGCTGCCGCGGTCCACGAGGAGCAGCTCACCGCGAGGTCCAGACGTCCCGCACCCGGATGGTCCTGGCGCGTGAGGAGGAACGACGCATGGTGCGGCGGGCGCTGCCCGACGACGTGGGCCCGACCATGGCCGCCCTCTCGCTCCGGGCCGGCACAGCCTGCCGCCTCCTGTCGCGCCCTCGGCACAGGCCGAGGTCGCCGTTGTGCTCGAACAGATGGAGCACGAGGCCACCGCCGCCTCGGACGCCATCAGGCGGCTGGCGTACGACCTGCGCCCGCCCGGCTTCTCAAGCCTGAGCCTGCAGCCGGTGAGCCTCCGCCTCTGCCCTCCTCAGCTGTGCTTCGAGACGCTGACGTTGCGTCGGCCCAGGGCCAGACTGCTTCGCCCTGGCAACCAGCCAGCCAACCCGCTGGTAGGGGGTGATCTGCTGCGCGTGCGCGCATGCGGACCATGACTGTTCAGGGCTGGGGCAAGGCCATCGCTGGTCGAGCATCCTGCGCACGTGGTCACGCTCGATGCCCTCGCGCGGCCAGGCGTCGGCGCCGCCGGCCCAGATATCTTCAAACTCCTTGCGCATCTCATCGGAGCGTTCCTCAGTCGCTCGCTTGGGGCCGTGTTCCGGCCGCCAGTCGACGTCTGTATGGACGTGCTCGTAGTAGTGGCCGCAGGTGAGTCTCACACGCCACAGGGCCGACTGCTTCGCTTCAGTCCGGCGGATCCGGGGCCACACGTCGGCGTCCTCGAACTCGTAGGGATTTTCCTCAGGATCGGGAGGAAACTCACGAACCTCATGATCGATCCATTCAACAATCTCCCGATACGGCTTGGGTGCCCCGTGATCGGTCGGACACCAGATCTCGCCCGGTGGCAACGGAAGCCTGATCAGCGGGTCGAGGTACTGCCGCTCGTCGGGGAAGTGATGATCCCCCTGGGTGTAGACCTCCTGAATGCACACGCATTCGCTCTGGACCCGCCACCGATACTGCGTATCGACCGCCGGCACCAACAACTGCCACAAGACCGGGTTCATGCGACTCTTCATGTCAGCGATCAGATGTTCGAACCTGGATAACGCTTCGTGCCGTGGGCGAGGGTGACCCGGCAATCGAGCAAGCTGCGGGCCGCGCTGCCGCGCCGACTCCGGCTGCCCATTCGCCGATCCTTGCATCACGGTCACCTCGCTAGCCTCAACGTCCTCGGCTCGCCGGGTCAAAGACACGAGGCACAGACGGTCCCGCTGGCTCGCACCGGCCCACTGCATCCACCACTTCTGGCAAGATCGACCGCGCGAGCGGCCAAATACGGTCGCAGCCGGGCAGCGGTGAGGCTACCTTCTGCGGAGCGCCAGAACCGGGCGAAGGATGGACGTCTGCGTCCGGCGGCAGCCCGGCCCTGCTCCTCGGCGGCGGATTCAGTGATCTCACGGTCGTGGTGTTGCCGGTGTCGGCGCCACGCGGCACGCTGGAGCTCTCATCCGGGCGGAGGGCTCCATGGGCAAACTGATCTACGCGGCCAACATCTCGCTCGACGGATTCCTGGAGGACGAGACGGGTTCGTTCGACTGGTCCGTCCCTGACCAGGACGTGCACGCGTTCTGGAACGAGCACGAGCGGCACATCGGCACGTCGCTCTACGGGCGAGGCATGTACGAGACGATGCGCGTCTGGGAGAGCGACGACTGGTTGACCGACGAGCCCCCGGTGGTCCGCGAGTACGCCACGCTCTGGCGCGCCACCGACAAGATCGTCTACTCCTCCTCACTCACCGATGTCTCGACCGCGCGGACGACGATCGAACCGACATTCGAGCCCGAGGCGGTCCGCCGGCTCAAGGAGACCTCCAGTTCGGACCTGAGCATCGGCGGCGCGGGGATCGCGGCGGAGGCCTTCCGACACGGTCTGGTCGACGAGTGCGTCCTGCTGCTCTGCCCCGTGCTCGTGGGCGGCGGCAAGCCGGCGCTGCCTCGGGGCGTAAGACTCGACCTCGAACTGCTGGACCACCGACGATTCGCCAACGGAGTCATCTACGTGCGTCACGCGGTCCGGAACCCCGCCTAACACCTGCATCGCCGCGCCGCAGGGGCGGCGCCGCTTCGAGGCTGCCGCCGGGCGCGAACGTCCACCCTCGATCACCCGAACGGCGAGGAGCACGCGGCGGACATCCCGGGTACGCGATCAGCGCGGTTATCCGTGACGTGCATGCTCGTCCGCGATCTGCACCCGACTGACGTCGCAGCCGCGCCTTCCGCGCAGCGGGCGAACGGACGCTGCCTAGCGCATGCTCTCCGCCGACTCAGCGTCCACCGACCGCGCGCCTCACGCTGAGCCGACGCCGCACCGAACCGTGCGGTGCCGCTCGGCGACCAGACGGACAGCGGCATTTAGCCTGAATCCACCGGTCTGGTAGCGGCGGGTTAGTGAGGAAATGCCCTTCTGGCAAGGAGAATGGGACTTGTCTAAGGTTCCGTAGCTCCCCAGGGAAGGGCATTTCCGAGATGCAACTGTCTCACACCGCTGGGCGGATGGAGGTTGTCCCGGGTCTCGTGGAAGTTGAGGGGCGGTCCCCCGCCTGAGGCCTGCCGAGTGGTAGGTCTCGGGTGTTCCGCCAAGAAGACCCAGAGACAGGGGACCGCTGTGACCAAGAAGTATCAGAGGACCGGGTTCGACACGAGCAAGTTGGCCGTTCCCGAGCAGGTGAGTGTGGCGATGGCTGAGATCGCCGCCGATATGCGTGAGGGGCTGCTCGCTCTCGCGGTCGGTGCCGGGTTGCAGGTGATGCAGCAGTTGATGGAGGCCGACGTCACTGCCGCGTGTGGGCCGCGTGGCAAGCACGACCCGGAGCGCACTGCGACCCGGCACGGCAGGGGGGCGGGGTCGGTCACCTTGCGTCAGGTGCCGGTCACCCGGCCTCGGGCCCGCGCCACCGACGGGACCGGTGAGGTGCCCGTGCCGGCCTACGACCTGTTCAACTCCACCGAGCTGCTCGGCCGGATGGCGGTGGAGCGGATGCTGGCCGGGGTGTCGACCCGCCGTTACCCGATCGCCCTGGAACCGGTCGGTGAGCAGGTCGAGCAGGACGCGCGATCGACCAGCAAGTCCGCGGTGTCACGCAAGTTCGTGGCGATGACCGAGCACGCCCTGGCCGACCTGCTCGGCAAGGATCTGACCGGGCTGGACCTGGTGGCGGTGATGATCGACGGCGCGCACTTCGCCGACCACCTGTGCGTGGTTGCGCTCGGCATTGACATCCAGGGAACCAAACACCCGCTCGCGCTGGTCGAGGGAGCCACGGAGAACACCACCCTGGTCCGCGGCCTGTTGGTCGGGCTGCGGGAGCGTGGCCTGGACGTCACCCGCCCGATCCTGGCCGTCCTGGACGGCGCCAAGGCGCTGGCTGCCGCGGTGACGGAGGTGTTCGACCACCCGGTGATCGCTCGCTGCCAGATCCACAAGCTGAGGAACGTGAGCGACCACCTGCCCGAGAAGTTAGGCGGCCCGGTGACCAAGCGGATGCGTGCGGCCTACCACGCCGAGTCCGCACTCCAAGCCCAAGCGCTGCTGGAGGCACTGGCCAAGCAGCTGGACAAGACCCATCCCGGAGCCGCCGGTAGCCTCCGCGAGGGCATGGCCGAGACCCTGACCGTGCTCCGCCTCAACGTCCCACCCACCCTCGCAAGAACCCTACGCAGCACGAACGCGATCGAGTCGATGATCTCGATTTGCCGCGACCACGCCAAGAGCGTCAAACGCTGGCGCGACGGGCAGATGGCCCTGCGCTGGTGCGCCGCCGGCATGGTTGAGGCATCCGGCCAGTTCCGCCGCGTGAACGGCCACCTCCACCTCGCCGCCCTCCGAACCTCTCTCGAACAGCATGTCGCCACCGAAACCCCGGCCGCCAACTGCAACACTCACAACGTGAGCGCAGCCTGACGCTCACCGGACCGCCATCGAAGAAGTTCCACGGAACTCGGGACAACCTCGGCGGATGTCGGCGTCGTTCGACGAGCCGAACCTGGTTGGGTCGGCGGGGTTGGTGCCCGCGGTGGCGTTGGCTGGCCGGGTCGGAGTGGTGGAACTGGCGGACGGGCTGTTGACGGTGCCCGGGGCGAAGGGCTGCGCGGGGGCGAAGTTGATGTCTGTGCTGGCGGGGATGGTGGCCGGCGCGGACAGCATCGATGACTTGGACGTGCTGCGGCACGGGGCGATGGGCAAACTCTTCGGCGGGGTGCGGGCGCCGTCCACGCTGGGCAGCTTCCTGCGGTCGTTCCGGTTCGGGCATGTCCGCCAGCTTGACGCGGTCGCGTCCCGCGCCCTGTGCCGGCTGGCCGAGCGGGTGCCCGGCCTGTTGCCCGCCGGGGAGGTGGTGTGGCTCGATGTGGATGACACGATCAAACCGGTGTACGGCCGCAGCAAGCAGGGTGCCCAGCACGGCTACACCCGGGTTCGCGGGTTGAACGCCCAGATCGCGACCGCCTCCGGCCCCGAGGTGGCCCCGGTGATCGCGGCTGCCCGGCTCCGTCGTGGCGCGGCCGCCTCGGCGCACGGCGCTATCCGGCTGGTCCGCGACGCCCTCGCGACCCTGCGCCGGGCAGGGGTGGCCGGGCGGGTGCTGGTGCGGGCGGATTCGGCCTACTACCAGCAGGCTTTGGTTGCCGCGATCGTCAAGGCCGGCTGCCGGTTTCGATCGGTGCCCGCCTGAACAAGGGGGTCCGCGCCGCGATCGGCACCATTGACGAGCAGGCGTGGACCTCGATCGTGTACCCCAACGCGATCACCGATCCCGACACCGGCGAGCTGATCTCCTCGGCCGAAGTCGCCGAAACGCCGTACACGGCGTTCACCTCCCACGGGCGCCGGCGGGTCACCGCCAGGTTGATCGTGCGCCGGGTTCCCGAACGCAACACCACCAAGCTCGCGGCAGCCGCCCAGGATGGCCTGTTCCAGGTGTGGCGCTACCACGCGCTGTTCACCAACCAGACCGCGCCGCTGGTCGAGGCGGAGAAGACCCACCGCGCTCACGCCGTCATCGAGCAGGTATTCGCCGACCTGAAAGCCGGCCCGCTGGCGCACCTGCCGTCAAAGTCGTTCCACGCCAACAGCGCCTGGCTCGCCCTCGCCGCCATCGCGTTCAACCTCACCCGAGCCCTCGGCGTCACCGTCGGCAGCCGGTATGCGCGAGCTGAGACCGCGACCATCCGAGCCCTGCTCATCCACACCCCCGCACGCATCGCCACCTCCGGGCGCCGGCTCCACCTGCACCTACCCACCCGATGGCCCTGGAGCATCCACTGGCAGAAGCTGTGGACCGCGATCATGACCACCTGACCCTCACGCCCCACGACCGTCACGACCAAGGAACCCCAGTGGAAAACCCGGACAGACCGGGCGACCTGCCACGTCCCGACCCAGACAGCCCCTCCCCAGAAACCGCACACGGCAACCACAAACGCTGTCACAGGTCAACCGGTGGATTCAGGGTTAGGACACCGCCGGCCCCGGGCTAGCGGTTGACCGGCCGGGACATGCCAGACTGCCGGCATGGCAGAGGTGCTGCCGCTCGCCGTCCTGCTCGCGGCGCTCGGTCTTCGGGGCGTACTCATAGCGAACTTCCTGAGGACCGCAGAGCGGGACATGCGCACCTTCCGACGTCAACAGTGGCTGGTCATTGTCACTTTGGCCAGCGTGGACGGCTGTTTAGCCTGGTGGTTCTGGTGATTTCAGCGGTTACCGTCAGGTCCATTCCGAAGGCCCCTTGAAGGTCGACGACGTGTCTGGCTGTGAGGAGGATCGACTCGGGGCGCCCGGCCAGTTGCACTTCAAACTCGAGTTCCCTTGTTATGGCGTCAATCGGCTGGGTCAGGATTTCCTCTTCAAGTCTTTCCATGTGGGTGTCGTTGGCATGTTGGTATTTTGCGGCACAGACGGGGCAGAGTGCAAGGCGATTTTGAGGGTGGAGCTCCTCCATCTTTTTCAGCAACTCAATCTTCTCGAAGTAGTCACTGGCTCGCACTTGGAATGGCATTGGGTACCTGCACACCTGACAGATAACTCTCCCCTCGTCGGTAGAGTATTGTTGTCGAAGATATGTTTCAGCCCGGATCAAGGCTTCGTTCCGGTCAATCTCGACCTCCGAGGCCGAACGCCGTATCTCCGTTCCGCGGTATCCAGCGCGAGGGATCAAGCGTACGGAGAGTTGTCTGGATCGTGCGAGGCGCATGCGCGGGTGCCACCGCGCGTGCTTGGCAGGGGGCCTTTGGGCGACGCTTTGGGCTCGACCTGAGGAAGTGGGCGTGGCCCGTGGGGCTCAGCCAACGTCCTGTATTGCGCGGATCCGGTCGATCGGTGCAAAACCAGATGAGCTCGTGCTGGCCTCGGCAGAGTCGCTCCTTGGAGTGTCCTCGGGCTGGGTGCCGGAGGCGATGTATGAGGCGATGTATGAGGCGAAGATGTAGTTGGGATGGGGATCCAGGTTGTGGGGGGCGCGGTCGTAGCGCGTGGTGGTCCTTTGGGCCGGCGTGTGTCGGGCGGAGATCTGGACGTTGCGCAGGTCCGCGCCGACGCCGAGCACCGTGGTCATGAAGGTGTGCCGCGGCAGGAGTGCGAGTGCATCGTGGTCAGGCGGCATCGACAAGGCGGACGCCGCCCTCGGCTTGGTTCGGGTTTCTCCAGTGCAGCTGTCCGCGGAGGCAATTCCGCCGCTTCGGGTTAGTAGGAAGGGAGAGCCCAATGACGACCTGGATCGACGACTAAGCAACTCGCCGCTGCATTCCCTGTGCTGGTGCCCACAGAGTGCAACCAGTGGATACGGCCACCGACTGGAGCCCGTTCAGTCAGTGCTGGCGACGCGTCGTCGTGTCAGACCGACCCACATCTGGTCACAATCTGGCACGGCGACCGACAACTAGGACATTTCCCCTAGTCAGAACGGTCGGGCTGACAGGATTTGAACATGTTCCGGGTGCCTCTTGCGAGCGCGGCCTGACTGGCCCGTTTGCACCGTTTAGCGTTGTCAGCTGAGCATTGTGGAGACGGCGACACGGGGCCGACACGGCCAGACGCACCCGATTCCGGACATCCTTTCTGGCACGAATCTGGCACGCCATACTGGGGTCTTGGAGGCGAAAGGAGGGGCCGTGGCGGACCCTGTCAGCCGGTTGGAGCACCGCGCCGAACACGCCGAGCCAGTTAGCGTGCCAGATTCTGACCTCGAAGAACACACTGGCGGAGGAAACACACGTGGCACCCGACAGCGGTTCGGCAACGTCCGAAAGCTGCCCTCCGGCCGCCTCCAGGCACGCTACACGGGCCCCGACGGCCAGGAGCATCGGGCTCCCATCACCTTCGACACCAAGGGCGACGCGCAGACCTGGTTGGCGATGCAGTCCGCAGCCATCACGGAGTCGCGCTGGAAGCCCGGTCCCCCATTGTCGATGACGGAGAGCCTCGGCCTGGCGGGCACCAACGGCTCCGGAGGCAGCAATTGTCGAACGTCGTCGTCGAAGGCGTCCTGCCTCCGCTGACTCTGCCGCTCATCGGTGTGGCGGGCGCTGCGGCCTCGGGATGGCCACGGCTGGTGGTCTTGGTCGCAGTGGGCCTTTTGCCGGGCGAGCAGGCGGTCGAGGAAGCCGGGGAGGGTGTAGCGGTGCCATTCCTCCAGTTCCAGCCGTCGCGATCAGGATCAGCGCATCACCGGCGGCGATCTGCAGCGCGGTCTGGGTAACCCGCCGCGGAGAGCCCAAGGCCGCGATCGTCGCGGGAAGCCACCGCGCGATTGAGCCGTCCAGCGACCTATCCTCGGAGGAGATGGCGGCGACGTCCTCGTACCGGCCGGCGCGTTCCAGCGTGGGGGTCACCGCGTGCCGCTCGCTGCGGGCCACCACCCCCAGCATCAACCATCTGGCGGTCTCGAACTCTCGTTGATCCCCCAGCGCCGCCAAGGTGGTGACCGCCACTGCATTCACGACCGCCACCACGTTGGCCTGCAGCCCCATCGATGCGGCGCGGTCCACCTCCGTCCGTGCGGCCGGCTGTCCACTCAGCATGTCCGCGATCACCCCGAGCCGAGTCGCGATCGCCAGCACCGCGCGCTCCGAAGCCGCCGCTGCAACCTCGCTACCCGCCACACTGGGCGAGGCCAACAACTTCTCGCCCGCAATCGCGCGCAGCACCTCACGGACTCCGGAGGCGTCGTCGAGCCAGACCGGCTCCACGCGGACGGCGTCCAGGACGCGGAGGGCCGCGTTGGCCAGCCTCGGCCAGGCGGCCAAGTATCCTGCAGCCAGCTGTTCTTGGGACGTGCCTTCATTCATCTCGCTGGACCGGGAACACAGATCCCAGGCGCGGGCATGGACGTCGTCCAGAAGCGTCCCCACCGTGGCCGTCATCGCGAGGCCTTCGCCCGCACCGCCTGCAACCCCGCCCACAACGCCAGCGGCGCACCCGGCCGGGCTGCCGTGAGCGCCTCCGACGCCGCGTCGAGCGAAGTGGCCGCGTCACGCTCGGGATCGACGAGCTCCGGCTCAACACCCAGGTCGGCGAACAGACCCTCCAGGTCGAGACAGTCCCCCGCGAGGAAAAGCGACTCCCCCGACGGGTCGTCGGCCGCGACGAACGCGACCACCGCGTTCCGCACATGCCCCAGCGCCCGCGCCAGGTCCAACGATCCGTTCACGGCTCCCCGTCCTTCCAGTAGCTCTCGCTATCCAGAAGCGGCGGAAACGGGCCTTGGCGGACACCCATGTGCAAGCAACTTGAGGCCAAGGGGACGAACGTGGACACGTACGGACGGGACCAACTTCTACTTCCACTGGGATAGTGGGGGTGTCCAGGCAGGTCAGCAGCGGTGCCAGAGCGGCCCCCGCTGCGAGCGGATGCGTCGCCGACCGACGACGATCGCGGGGTGCCTAGGGTCGGGGCAGGAGCCCTTCCTGGTACGCCCATGCGAACAGGCTTTCGCCGGAGTCGATGGGTAGGTACATGCCGGTGGCGAGTAGGTCGTCGACCACTTTGGCGGCGCGTGGCTGGTCGTAGCCCAACGTGGTGACGTACGCCTCCACGACCAGCCAAAGGGTGTCGTGACTCACCACGTCTCGCGCGTCCGCCTGAGTGATCGCCGCACGATCGTCGATCAGCGCGATCAGCTGGCGGTGTGTCGCGCAAGCAATGACCGCGCACTCGCCGAGGTGATCTCTCGGACCACCGCCCATGGCGCCTTTGACCGCCATCTGGGTCATCACCTCGTCGAACGTGAGCACGGTGACTTCCGCCCACGTGACAGCGCTGACGTCCGGAATGCCAGTGTGCAGGGCTTGGCCATTCTTGATCTCGGTGTCGACGTCGTCGGGGACAAGGATGATCCCGCCCGGCGCGAGGGCCTCCAGGAGGTCAGCATGGCCAGCCCGGCAGAGGTGTGTGTAGACGCTGGTGTCAGTCACCCACTGGGTTGCGTCAGGCATCTCGGCTCGGTGAGGTGTGGCCAGCGAAAGAGCGCCGGAGGCTATCCAGCGAGGCTGGTTCGACTTCGGGGAGGTCGTTCGGTCCGAGGATGCCGCGGAGCAGTTCGAGAGTCCGGGCCTGGGTGAGTCTCGCCGTGACATAGCCGTTGAGGCAGGCAGAAACGAAGCCGGGCGACAGGTACGGCGGCTCGAGCTCGACGGCCCAATCCAGGCCGAGACGCAGGAAGTCACCGGAGCGCGGCTCGGCCCGGCTGAGCTCGTCTCTTTGGTCGTGGCTGATCAGATTGATGTTGCAGAGCTGCGAAATCACGGCCGACCAGCTGAGCCGGTAAGCGACGCCGACGGCGAGCGCACGGTCCCGCAGCGGCCAAGCGACATGACGAGTCCACACCACGTTGACTCCGCTTCGAGGCGCAAGGAAGTGGATCGCGAACGCATCGATCATCCGTTCGGCGTCCAGTGTCGCTTCGACGTCGTAGGCGTCGCCGAACATCCAGTGGCCGAACTCGTGGGCCAGAGTCATGCGTCGTCGGCCCGGATCGGCGTCACCGTTGACAACAACCACCCCCAACACGTCGGCGCCCGCCGCGACCTCCACGCAGCCGCCATCGGGGCCAGTGTCGCCCAGCGGGGCGGCGAACGTGTGGAGCCCGAACACCTCGCAGGCCCGGCCCAGGTCCGGGATGGGATCCCGCTTATTGCCCAGCTGCTGCCGGAACCTCTGTGCTGCTCCTTCAGCCTCCCGATGAGTGCGCGGCACACGCGCCCCAACGGGTCGAGCAACGGTGTCCAGCAGGCCGAGCTCGGCCAGGCCACGCGCGTCAACTGCGAAACCCTCGAGTTCCGCGTCCAAGAGCTTGGTCGAGTCGTGTGCTGTGTGCGGCGCGGACCTCCGGCTCACCACAGCCGGAACCGGTGGCTCTACGAAGAACGACAGCGGCCTTCGAAGCACGCGTGCGATCTCGACCAATTCGGGGACCTTGAGGTTGCGCTCGCCCTTCTCAAGCAGGACGATCGCAGTCCGGTCCAGACCCACTGCACGGGCAACGCTGTCCTGCGTCATCCCTACCAAGTCCCGCGCCTCAGCCAGGCGGGCCCCGAGCATCACCTTGTCCACATGTGAGATTTTCGCACATCCACGCAAGCACAGAGCCATCCGCCAAGATCAAGGGCCTTGTCCGCATCTCCCGACCGCGGCGCTTCGTCCAGGGCTGCATGCCTGGGCTGTGGACAGACCTGGCCAGCACGCACCGTGAACGGAACCGCCGACAAGTTGCATCGACGAACTTGGGCTTGAGGTGTCCGCCAAGGGCCCTGTTCGCCACTTCTGGAGGGCAAGGAAGGAGACACCCATGACCCCCAAGACCTACGAGTCCCTCGCCCAGGCAGCCGAGCGGACGTCCCTCAGCACGAAGACCCTGCGCCGGCGCATCGCCGCCGGCAAGCTCCGCGCCTACCGCGACGGCCCCAAGATCCTCCGCGTGGACCCCGCGGAAGTCGACAAGCTCCTGCGACCGCTTCGCACCGCGGGGCTCTGAAAGGAGGTCGCCTCCCGCTCATCCGGGCGTCCCTGGGCAAGCAGAAGCGCCCCCAGCCAGTGGCTGGGGGCGCTCTTCACGCCTTGGTCTCGTCCCACCGGCACCTTCGATAGGCGTGGTCGGACGCCCTCTCAACGGCGTCGAGCAGTGCACGCCGTCGGCGTCCCGGTCCTCGGCTCATGTCAACCACGGCCTGCCGCACGGGCAATGCTTGCCGCGTGCTCGGGCGCGCGGTCTTGTCAGTGGGACTCGGTACTTTGCTGACCGTGGCAGACGAACCGGACCGTTGGGGTAAGGCCTATCGCGGACGAACGCGGGCAGAGTACGAGGCACTACTTGTCGGCAAGCTCACGCCCAGCGCCTTGAGGTTCACCTTGGCGTTCGCTGGCCTGTTCCAACTGACCCACGAACTGCTGAAATCCGCCATCTTGGAGAAGGTGCACCAGTACTACTGGCGCGGCTTTGACGCAATTGGGGACCTCTACGACGACGCGAGCTACCGACGCGACGTGCTCGACCCGTCCCGTTCGGGCGGCAAGACGAACGCCTTCCGAGGCTCGACCGTCTGGCTGGTGAAGAACGAGGTCATCACAGAGGACGAAGCCGGACGGCTCGAAGCCATCTACGCGCACCGCCACGACCTAACGCATGAACTGGCCAAGTACCTCATCGACGTGGACGCCAACCCCGACCTGGACCTGTTCGTTGAGGCGCTGGCCATCCTCCACAAGATTCAGACCTACTGGACTCGCCTCGACCTCGCGGGTGGCGCCTACGACCCGGTATCCGACACATGGAACGACGACGTGGACCCGGACGACGCAACCCCTTTATCGCTGTACCTCCTGCAGCTGTGCGTCCAGGCCATGCTTCCGGAGGAGGCCAGCCCGACCGAGCCCGAGCCATAGGCTCCTGTCGGCGGCCGCGGGCGGGCGAAAGCCACTGAAGAGTCGGCGCGCGAGCGGATGCTGGTGCTGTTACGCGATCTGGAAGGTGTCGTCGCCGACCTGGACTTCGAGACGGAGCATGCCGCCGAGTGCCTCGACATAGCGGCGCAAAGTGTCGACCTGGGTCTTGTCGAGGTCGCCGCGTTCGATCCGGGACACGCGGTTCTGGCTGACGTCGAGTTCGGCGGCAAGTTCGACCTGGGTGAGGTCGAACTGCTCGCGGAGTTCCCGGAGCCGCCAGGCGCGGGTCTCGGCGAGCATGCGGCCCTTGTGGGCGTCGACCACCTTGCGGCGGGCCGGACGGCGCTGCTTCAGCTGGTCCAGGTTGGTCATGTCAAGCCCTCCTTCTCAGTGTGGTGAGGTGGTCGTCGAACCGTTGGTCGGCGATCGGGATGTGCCGCTTGTACCAACGATTCCAGTCGCGGCTCTTGTCGCCGGTGACCAGCAGGATCGCCCGGCGTTTCGGGTCGAACGCGAACAGGACTCGGATCTCTGATCTGCCCCGGACCCGGGCCGCAGCTCCTTCATGTTCTTGTGACGCGAGCCCTTGATGGTGTCGACCAACGGCCGTCCCAACATCGGTCCCTCGTCTTGCAGTACTTCCAGTACGGCGACGATCAGGTCGTAGTCGTCCTCGGACAACGCGAGCAGCCACTCCTCGACGAGTCCGGACCTCAACGTCCCACACAGCGTGTGTGTACAACTCCTGAGTTGTACACCTCGAGGGTTGTGGCCCGTGCGACGAGCGACATCCTCAGCCAGTGGTGGGGGCGCTTCTTCACGTCTTGGTTCGACCGCAGGGGCGACTACGAGACCGGAATCTCGACGAGCACACAACGATCCTCGTGCCAGAAACTTCACCGATGTTGCCAGAGTATCTGGCACGTATCTGGCACGTTCGCCGCTTCTAGGGCATTTCCCCTAGTCAAACCGGTCGGGCTGACAGGATTTGAACCTGCGACCCCTTGACCCCCAGTCAAGTGCGCTACCAAGCTGCGCTACAGCCCGCTCCCGGGGTTGTGCACCCCGGCTGGTTACCTTACACGACTCCGACGGTCCGCTCGACCTGAGGGGCGGCCGCAAGAACTGTCACCACCCGTCCCTAGGATGGGACCCATGAGCTACCCCACTCCTCTGCTGGATCGCAGCCCTCTCGACATCGGTGGATTCTTCTCCGGCACCATGGCCGTGCTCAAACGCAGGCTCGGACTGTTCGTGCTGATGGCCCTCCTGCCCGGCCTGGTCGCCCTCGTCGCGTCCGCTCTGATCGTGGCGGTTCTCGTCGGTGCGGTCATCGAGATCACCAACACCCGCCAGTTCGGTGGCCTCCTCCTGGGGTTCGTCCTCGCCGGGGTCGCGATCCTGGTGACCTGGCTGGTCAGCTTGAAGGTGATGGCCACCACCAGCCTCGGCGCTCTCGAGGTTGCCCAAGGCGGCACCCCCGACCTGCGGGGCCTGCTGGCCAGGACGAAGGGCTTCCTGCCCCGCCTGATCCCCGTCTTCCTTGCGGTGTCCGCGTCGCTGGCTGTCCTGGCGGCCATGGCGGGATTCGTCTTCTTCAGGGCGCTGGGCGCCGCGGTCGAAGGCATGTCAGACAACAACCCGGCCGCCATCATCGGCCTGGCCACCGTGTTCCTGTTGGCGTTCCCGGTCACTGCGGCGGTGGTGCTGTACCTGACCGTCCGTTTCCTCTATTTCGTCCCGGTGATGGCCGCCGAAGGCTTGGGCGGGTTCGAGGCGCTGGGCCGATCCTGGCGCCTCACCCAGGGCAGTTTCTGGCGCACCTTCCTCAGCTACCTCGTCGCACAGCTGGCCGTCTCCGCGGTGACCGCGCTGCCGAACCTGGTCATCCAGTCGCTGGCCGGATCGTTCACGCCGATCCTCGATCAGAACGCCGACCCGGCCCAGATTCTGGCCGCGCTGACCGCGCAGATTCCGCTCCTGGTGATGGTGTCGTTGGCGACCTTCGCCTTCCAGCTGATCGCGGGGCCGGCCATGATCACCTACACCACGATCATGTACGTCGATCAGGTGCGCCGCAGCGACCTCGGTCAGACCACACCCCCGGCACCCTTCTACGCCCCGGCACCGACCTACTACAACAGCGGCTACGGCTACCCGGCGCAACCCCCGGCCACTCAGGCGCCAAACGCTCCCCAGCCAGGGCAGAGCATGCCGGCAACGTGGTCGGCGCCGCAGAACAATCAGCCGTACCCCGGCCCCCCACAGCAGGGACCGACCCAAACCCCGCCCGTCTGAGGGCTACGTCTTCTTGCGCTTCTCCCGCGCCCGCACTTCCACGTGCACCGGGCTGCCGACGAAGCCGAAGTCCTCACGCAGCCGACGCTCCACGAACCGGACGTACTGCGGATCCATCGCGCCGGAGGTGAACAGGACGAACGTGGGCGGGCAGTTCTGCGCCTGGGTGCCGAACAGGATCCGCGGCTGCTTGCCGCCCCGGACCGGGTGCGGATGCGCGGCGGCGATCCGGCCCAGGAACGCGTTCAGCTTGCCGGTCGAAATCCGGGTCTCCCAGCCTTCCAGGGCGGCCTCGATCGCTTTCGACAGGCGGTCGACGTTGCGTCCGGTGAGGGCTGAGATGTTGACCGTCGGCGCCCACGCGAACGCCTGAATGTCCTGCTCGATCTCGCGGGTCAGGTAACGACGCCGCTCCTCATCGGTGAGATCCCACTTGTTGAACGCGATCACCAGCGCCTTGCCGGTCTCCTCGACGTTCTTCAGGATCTTCAGATCCTGATCGGCAATCGTGTCGGCGGCGTCGATCACGACCACGCAGACCTCAGCACGTTCGATCGCGCTCTGGGTGCGCAACGAGGCGTAATACTCATGGCCGGAGGCTTCCTTGATCCGGCGCCGGATGCCGGCGGTGTCGATGAACCGGTACAGCACCCCACCCACGGTGACCAGCTCGTCCACCGGATCGACGGTCGTCCCGGCCACGTTGTCCACCACCGAACGCTGCTGCTTGGCCAGCTTGTTCAACAGCGACGACTTGCCGACATTGGGGCGACCAACAATGGCGACCCGTCGCGGGCCATCGGCCTCCTCCTCGAACTGCGTCGTAGCCGGCAGGGCGGCCAGCACCGCGTCCAGCAGGTCACCGCTCCCCCGCCCATGAAGCGCTGAGACCGCGTACGGTTCGCCCAGGCCGAGGTTCCACATGGTGGCTGCTTGTGCTTCGGTGCGGGAGTCGTCGACCTTGTTGGCGGCCAGCACGACGGGCTTGCGGCTTCGCCGCAGCACATTCACCACCGCCTCATCGACGTCCTGGGTGCCGACGGAGGCGTCCACCACGAACAGCACGAGGTCGGCGGCCGCGATGGCCAGCTCGGCCTGCTCGGCGATCTGCGCGGCGAGACCCTTCGCGTCCGGCGCCCAACCGCCGGTGTCGACGATGACGAACGCGCGGCCGTTCCATTCGGCGTCGTAGGAGACCCGATCGCGGGTCACGCCCGGCAGATCCTGCACGACCGCCTCGCGGCGTCCGATGATCCGGTTGACCAGCATGGACTTGCCCACGTTGGGGCGTCCGACGACGGCGACCACCGGTGGGGTGATCGTCGGAGTGCCAGTCGAGAGTTCTTGTTCAGTCACTTGGATCGGGCCGCCTCAGCAAGGTCGATAACCGCGTCGATGGTCTCGGCGAGGGTCAGAAAAGTGCAGTCCAGGTGGGTGACCCCATCGGCTGCGGTGGTGAAGTTGACCAGCTTGGAGTCGTCGGCGTCGCGGCGCAGCACCTGATCGCGCAGCGCCGCCGCATCGATCGCCCCGCCCAGGTCGGCCTTGCGGCGAGCCATCCGGATCTCCGGATCAGCGGTCAGCAGCAGTCGCACATCTGCGTCCGGGGCCACCACCGTGGTGATGTCGCGACCCTCCGCCACGATGCCGTTGGTCGCCGCAGCGATGAGAGCCCGCTGGCGTGCCACCAGGTTGGCCCGGCACTCGGGCAGGGTCGAGACGGCGGAGGCGTTCGCCGAGGTGCGCTGGGCGCGGATCTCGGTGGTCACATCGCGGCCGTTCACCCGGACCCACTGGTCGTCGGGGTCGGTGCTGATCTCCAGCTCCGCACCCTCGACCGTGGCGATCACGCCGGCCGCATCGGTGGGGTCGATGCCGGCGTCCAGGAAGGCGACGGTGACGGCGCGATAGAGCGCACCGGTGTCCAGATACGCCAGCCCGAGCCTGGCGGCGACGCCACGCGAGGTGGTCGACTTGCCCGACCCGCTGGGGCCATCAATGGCAATGACAAGGGGTTTCGACATGGGACTCCTCACAAATCCTCGGCGTAACGCAGGGTCCAGCCCGCGTCCGTCATGGCCGTTTCAAGCGGCTCACGTTTCTCGGGGGCCACCTGCACCGACAGGTACCCCACCTCCAACTCCCGATCATGGTCGATCCGGACGTCTTCCACATTGACCCCGGCCGCCTCAATGTCGGCAAACAACCGCGCCAACGCGCCGGGCGCGTCCGGGATCGCCACCACGACATGCGCATACTCCGCAGCCCCAGTGCCGTGCTTGCCCGGCAGGGCTTTGGTGCCCCGCCGTCCGCGAGCCAGGAACTCGGTCAACACCTCGGTGTCATCCCACGACTCCAGCAGTTCGGTCAGCGCGGCCTGCACGGCGACCAGCTCGTCCTTCACCGCCGCGGAGTTGGCCCGGATGATTTGGGTCCACATCCGCGGATCGGATTCGGCGATCCGGGTGACATCCCGCAACCCCTGCCCGGCCAAACGCAAATGCTCATCGGGCACCTGGGTCAGCCGGCCGGCGGTCAGCGTCGACATCAGCTGCGGCAGATGCGACACCTGCGCCACCGCCTCATCATGATGAGCGGCCCCCATCGAGACCCGCCGAGCCCCGCACAGCGTCGCCAGATCCTGCACGGCCAACACCGCCTGCGCCTTGGACGTGTCATGCGGCGTGATCACCCAGGTGCGGTCCACGAACAGATCAGCCCGCGAGGTGAGCGGACCGACCCGCTGCGAACCGGCCATCGGATGCGAACCGACATAACGGGACAGGTCGAGGTCGCGCTTGCGCAGCGCCGCCAACACGGTGCCTTTGACCGACCCGACGTCGGTCACGATCGCCTGCGGGTACTTCACCAGCGCATCGGCGATCACCTTGGCCAGGGCTGCCGGGGGCACCGCCACCACGACCAGCCGGACGTCCGTCGCGTCGGCAGCAGCGGTCGTGCCGGCCCCGCGGGAGGCGGCCACCCGGGCGTGGCTGGAGACGCTGTCGCGCAGATGGACGGCGACTCCCGCCTTGACCAGCGCACACCCCACCGAGGCACCCACCAATCCCGCTCCGATGATCACCGTCGGCGACAGGGTGGTGGGCTCCACTGTCATTGGCCGCCCTTCTGGACGAACGAGCGAACGTACTCCTCGGCGTCAGATTCGAGCACGGCATCGATCTGATCGAGGAGGGCGTCGTAGTCCACGGACGTCCGCGGCTGGGCGGTCTGGGTCTCGATCGGGGTGGACTGATCCTGCTGTGCCGCCTTTCGGCGCTGCACCCGCTCGGTCATCACTCCCCCTGTTTCTCGGCGCCCAGCCTACGGACTGATCACCTTGAGGGCCGCATCGAGCCCCGCGGACGGGTTCGCCGGCGCCGGCTCCGACTGAGCGAGCACCACCCGTCCCCCGGCCGCCGTGCGCAGCGTGATCGCATCCCAGGTCACCGCCAACACCGACGCGCCGTGGTCGCGCACCAACCGTCCGCGGACGAACGCCCGGGTGTCGGCCGGTGGTTCGGCGATCGCCAACTCGACCTCGGCCGGGGTGGCTAGCGTGCGCAGTCGGCCGGCTCCGACCAGCGCGTCGTAGACGCTGGTGTGGGGGTCGAGGTCGGCGTACTGCAGGTCAATCTGGGCTAGCCGGGCGGCACTCCACTCCAGCCCGCTGCGCCTTCGGTACTGCTGCATTAGTTGCCATTTGGCCGCCCAATCGAGCCGGTCGGCGACCTCCTCCGGCCCTTGAGCCAACGCCTGCAGCGTCTCGTGCCAGAGCTCGACAACCGCCGGGTCAGCACCACCCCAGGCGACCACCGCGTCCAGATACTCGCCTTGAAGCTGCAGCGCGGTCAACTGCCGTCCGTCGGCCAGCGGAATCGGCGTCTGACAGGTCAGATCGCGGCTGACCGTCCGCAGCGCCCGCAGCGGGTCGGCCAACGCCAAGGACGGCAGCCGAGTCCCGTCCTCCAGCATCGCCAACACGGCGGCGGCGGAGCCGATCCTGAGCAACGTGGAGGTGTGCGAGCGGTTGGCATCCCCGGTGATCACGTGCAGTCGCCGCCACCTCGACGGCGTGGAGTGGGGTTCGTCGCGACTGTTGATCAGCGGGCGGCGGATCGTCGTCTCAATCCCCACCAACGCCTCGAAGAAGTCGGCCCGCTGCGAGATCTGAAACCCTGCCTCCTCCCCGTGCTGGCCCAGGCCGACCCGTCCGGCCCCGATCAGCGGCAGCCGGCTGACCACGAACGGGGTGAACCCGTCGACGATCCGCTGCCACGGGGTCGAGCGCCGCAGCAGATAGTTCTCGTGGTAGCCGTAGGAGGCTCCCTTGCCGTCGGTGTTGTTCTTGTACAGCCGGATCGTCGTGCCCAGCGCCTCGGAGGCGGCCTGCCCCGCTCGCCGCATCACCTCATCGCCGGCCAGGTCGTGCAGCAGGCCGGCCCGCGCCGAGGTGACCTCGGGGGTGGCGTATTCGGGGTGCGCGTGATCGACATACAGCCTGGCCCCGTTCCCGAGCACCCGGTTGTGCAGATCCTCCAGCGGGAAATGATCGGACCAGTCCAGGTCGGAGGCGACGGTGGCCGCGCCGTCGTAACTGGTCACGACAGCCGCCGACAACAAGGCGGAGGAGAGCTCGGGTGCGGCGAGGGCGGTGATGCCGTATTCGGTTTCCACTCCCAGCACCGGCATGCGACTCAGCTTAGAGTGGGGCGGTGACAACCAAGCATGCCGTCGGCCTCGATCTGCTCTGGGTGCTCGTGTTCGCCCTGGTCGGGCGCGCCACCCACGCCGAAGCGCTCGACCTGGCCGGCGTGGCGCTGACCGCCTGGCCGTTCGTCGTGGCGCTGGCCGCCGGCTGGGTCACCATCTACATGCTGAAGCGGACCGGTCTGCTCCTGGTCGAGGGGGTCGCGTTGTGGGCGGTCACCGTCGTCGCCGGGCTCTGGATCAGGGTCAACGGCGGCGCCACGGCCGAAGCGGCGTTCATCACCGTCGCATCCATCTTCTTGGCGTCCGGCCTGCTCGGGTGGCGACTCGTCCTGTGGCTGCTCACTACCCGGCCTTGGGATCGCCGGGGCTGAATCACCCACACGAGTCAGGGTGCGGGGGCCAGTTGGCGGGCCCCGCGAAGCGTCCGGAGAAAGACGATCCGCTCACCCTTGCGACCCGACACCCGGGCCCAATCGTCGGGGTTGGTCGTGTTTGGCAGCTCCTCGTTCTCGGCCACCTCGGCCGCGCAGGCGCCGATCACGTGCTCGACGCTGACCCCGTCCGCTCCCCCGGCCAGCACCTGCTTGATCGCCGCCTGCTTGGCCCGAGCCACAATGTTGGCCAGCATCGCCCCGGAGACGAAGTCCCGCACGTGCAGGACCTCCTTGTCGCCGGAAAGGTAGGTGACCTCGATGAACTGGTTCTCCTCGGTCACCGCGTAGAGCGTCTGGACGGCGGCGTCGATCAACTGCTCGCGGAAGGCCGCAGCCTCGCTGGCGTCATCGAGCCGCAGCGGAGTGTCGACGGTCAGGTAGCGGGCCAGGATCTGTGTGGCCCCGACCTCATCGGGACGATCTAGTTTGATCTTCACGTCGAGTCGTCCCGGACGAAGGATGGCCGGGTCGATCAGGTCCTCGCGGTTGGTGGCACCGATCACCATCACGTTGGTCAGGCTCTCCACACCGTCGATCTCGCTGAGCAGTTGCGGCACCACGGTGCTCTCCACATCGGAGGAAACCCCGCTGCCGCGCGTCCGGAACAGCGAATCCATCTCGTCGAAGAACACGATCACCGGACGCCCGTCGCGCGCGAACTGACGGGCCCGATCGAAAATCACCCGAATCTGACGCTCGGTCTCCCCGACGTACTTGTTCAGCAGTTCAGGACCCTTGATGTTGAGGAAATGGCTGCCACCCCCGGCCCCCAGCGAGTTCGCCACCGCCTTGGCGATCATCGTCTTGCCGCACCCCGGCGGCCCGTACAGCAGGACGCCCTTGGGCGCCCGCAGCCCGTACCGCTGGAACAGCTCGGGGTGTCGGAACGGCAGCTCGACCGCATCGCGGATCTGCTCGATCTGGGCACTCAGGCCACCGATGTCGGTGTAGGCGACGTCCGGCACCTCATCCAGCAGCAGATCCCCCACGTCGGTGCGTGGGATCCCGGCCAGCGCCACCCCGGCCCGACGATCCACCGTCAGCGACATTCCCGGACGCAACTCGCCCAACCCCGGGGCCGCGAGCAGCACCAGTTCTTCGTCGCTCGACCCGGCGGCGAGCAGGCGTCCGTCGGCGAGGACTTCGCGCAGGGTCGCCACCTCGTGCTGCGGCGCGTCCTCAACCAGCCCGACCAGCATCATCGCCTCGTTCAGCAGCGCCGTGCGACCGATGGTCAGGCCGTCCTCGGCCACGTCGGGCGCCACGGCCACCCGGAGCAGCCGTCCGCTGAGAGACACGTCCGCCAGCCCAGGCCCAGGCAGACCGAAGATGGTGGCGAAGGAGTGCGGCGGCCGGGCCAGATTGTCCAGTTCGGCCCGCAACCCGACGAGCGAGTCGCGAACCTCGCGCAGGGTGTGGTTGAGCTTCTCGTTCTGCTGGGCCAGCGAACGGGCATCAGACCGGGCGTCGGCCAAGCGCCGTTCCGCCAAGTCCGCCGCGCGCGCCCGAGCCTCGAGGAGGCGACGCGCCTCGGTCAGCTCGGCCGCGAGCCGCTCGGAGTCCATCAGCCCTCCGGCGCGTCCACGACCACGCCGGGCGGACGCGGACCGGTGTAGTCGGGCCCGTAGGCGCCCGGTGCCGGACGGCGACGACGCATCGGGGCAGTCACGCCGGGAGCCAACCGCCGGCTGAACATCAGGAAGCCGGTGTGCCCGGACGTGGCGTGCCCGGGCCGGATCGCCAGACCTTCGGCGTGCCATTCCCGGCTGGTCAGCTCAATGCCGCGCGGCTCGGTGAAGCCGCCGTGAGCGCGCAGCGTGTCCATCGTGCGGCCGAGTTGGGTCGCGGTCGCGACGTAGCAGCACAGCACCCCGCCGGGGATCAGCACCTCAGCAATGCTGTCGATGCACTCCCAGGGGGCCAGCATGTCCAGGATCGCCCGGTCGATCTGCTCATCCCCACGGGTTTCGACCAGATCCCCGACCCGCAGCTCCCAGGCCGGATGCGGCCCGCCGTAAAAAGTCTCCACGTTCTTGCGGGCGATCGCGGCAAAGTCGTCGCGGCGCTCATAGGAGTACAGCTTTCCCTCGCTGCCCAGCGCCCGGAGCAGGAAGATGCTCAACGCCCCGACCCGACGCCGGCCTCCAGCACCCGGGCGCCGGGGAAGATGTCGGTCTGGACGACGATGTGCGCGGCGTCCTCGGGGTAGATCACCGCCGCCCCGCGGGTCATCGACACGGTGTACTCCTCCATGATCGGACGCAGCGCCAGATAGGCGACGCCGCCGACCGAGGTGACCACGTTGCCGTCCGGCCCCCCGAGCAGGTCGTCGTGCGCGATGCCGCCCCGGGTGGTGTGATACACCCCGCCCTCTTGGAGCAGGATCGAATGCCGACGCCCCTTGGGGTCGCTCAGCACCACCCGTTCGCCGACCCGCAGCGGCCCGGTGTTGATCCCGTTCAGTTCTGCCATTGCAACCCCCATAACCCCAACTGCCAGCCTGGGCCGAAGGTCTCGCCGAACAGTGAAACTTTGCTGCCGACGTACATCACGACGTCGTTCTGCGCGACCGGGATCACCGTCGCATCGGCGGCTGCCTGCTTCTGGATCTCGCCGACCGCCTCCAACCTGGCCTCGGGGGTGGAGGCCGTCCGCGCCCGCTGTTCGAGGGCGACCAGCTTGGCCGCGCTCCCCGGCAGCGGAGCGGTCAGGTACTCCTGCAACCAGCCGAAGGCCGTGTTCACCCATGCCGGACGGTCGCTCAGCGTCAGGTCGACGTTGGTCCGGTTAGCCACCACGTGCACGCTGATCCCCAGGGCGTCTTCGAGCCGGTCCCGCAGCTGTCGGGCCAGATCGGCGTGACCAGGTGAGGTGCTCAGGTAGCCCAGGGTCAGGGTGACGCGGCGTGCCGAAACGTTCGGGATCTTCGGTTTGCCCCCGGTGGGGAACGATTTCAGGTGCCCGTCCACCTTGAGCGGGATCACCGAATCCAGGGTGCGGTCGGGCTGCAACGCCAACGCGATCCCCCGCCTCAACGTGGAGTTCCGGCGCAGGGCCGAGTCTGGGTTCCAGACCAGGCGGTGCACGCGGACGCCGGGCAGCCCCACGGCTTGAAGCCGTGCGTCGTGGTGCCGGTCTCGCCCGCGTCGATCTCGGCCCGGAGCCGGGCCAGCGCCGGCTCGTCCAGCGTGCGCCAGACCACCTCGGCCTGGTTGGTCGCGATCGCCTCCTCGGCTGCGGGCGAATCGGCCACGTAGGCGAGCCGAATCACCTTGATGCTGCCCCGGTTCGGGCCGATGTAGTCCTCGCGCAAACTGAACGTCAGGCCGTCCACGTCGAGCAGATCGAGCCGGTACGGTCCGGAGCCGGCGGGCACCTGCTCAACCGGTGCCAGCGAGTCGGAGTCGTAGGCCTCCTCGTCCACGATGGACGCGGCGGGGGCGGCCAAGGCGTAGCCGAATTGGCTGTCAGCCCACTGCAGCTTGAAGCGCACCACGTCCGGCGCGGGGGTGTCGATCCGGGAGAGTGAGCCCAGCAACCCGGCGGAGGTGGCCGTGCCGTCCAGACGAAGCGCCCGGAGCAGGCTGAACTTCACGTCGGAGGAGGTCAGCGCGTGACCGTTGCTGAAGGTCAGATCCTTCGGCAGCGTGCACTCATAAACGGTCGGCGAGTTGAACAGGCAGTCGGTGGCCGCGTCCGGCTTGAGGGCACCGGTCGCGGGGTGCACCAGCATCAGCCTCTGGTAGACGTTCAGGGCGACGATGGTGCCGGCGTCGGTGGTGATGCCCGCCGGGTCGGTGGTGCTGACCTTTTGGGAGGTGACCACGGTGAACGGACGAGCGGGCGCCGGGGTCTGTGACGTCGACGTGCTCGGCGTGGGGGCGGGCCCGGTGCAGGCGGTGAGCGCGAGGCCGCCGACCAGGAGTCCGGTCAGCCAGCGGCGCAGGGCCGGTTTGTCCATTGCTCGACCCTAGCGTGCGTTGAAGTACTTGGCCTCGGGGTGATGCACCACGAGGGCGTCGGTGGACTGCTCCGGGTGGAGCTGCAACTCCTCCGACAACTCGACCCCTATCCGCTCGGGCTTGAGCAGGTCCACCAGGACGCGCCGGTCCTCCAGATCGGGGCAGGCCGGGTATCCGAACGAGTAGCGCGAACCTCGGTAGGCCTGGTCGCGGATCATCGCCTCCCGTCCGGCGTCCTCGGTCACCAGACCCAGATCGGCCCGGACGCGCGCGTGCCACATTTCGGCCAGCGCCTCGGTCAGCTGGACGCTGAGGCCGTGCAACTCCAGGTAATCCCGGTAGGCGTTGGCGGCGAACAACTCCCCGGTGCCGACCGCGACCCGCGACCCCATGGTCACCAGCTGGAAGGAGATCACGTCCGGCCCGTGCTGGGCTGCCTCCTCGGCGTCGCGGAAGAAGTCGGCCAGGCACAGCCGCCGATCCCGGGACTGCCGGGGGAAGGTGAGCCGGTGCAGCTCTTTGCCGGGTTCGTCCGGGTCGCCGATGATCAGCGTGTTGCCCTCGGAGTGGCAGGGCCAAAAGCCGTAGGTGACGGCGAACTCGGCCAGGCCTTCGGTGTGCAGGCGATCCAGCCACATCCGCAGCCGGGGTAGGCCTTCGGTTTCGACCAGGTCCTCGTAGCTGACGCCATCGCGGGTGCCGCGCAGCCCCCACTGGCCCATGAAGGTGGCCCGGTGGTCGAGCCACTGCACCACCTCGGCCAGCTTGATCCCCTTGACCACGCGGCTGCCCCAGAACGGGGGCACGGGCACGTCGACTCCGCGGGCCACGTCCGAACGCTTCTCGTCCACGAACTCGACCGTTTCGCGGCGCTGGACGGCGGCCACGCGTCGCCGCCGGGGTTCGGGCAGGGCGGCTCCGGGTACGCCCTTCTTGACCGCCATCACCGCGTCCATCAAGGACAAGCCTTCGAACGCGTCCCGGGCGTAACGCACCTCGCCCTCGTAGAGCTCGTTGAGATCCTGCTCCACATAAGCCCTGGTCAGCGCCGCGCCGCCGAGCAACACCGGGTAGTCGGCCAGCCCGCGGGCGTTCATTTCCAGCAGGTTGTCCTTCATGACCACGGTCGATTTCACCAGCAGGCCCGACATGCCGATGGCGTCGGCTTTGGCCCGTTCAGCGGCCTCGATGATCGCCGCGACCGGCTGCTTGATGCCGAGGTTGACCACCGTGTAGCCGTTGTTGGTCAGGATGATGTCGACCAGGTTCTTGCCGATGTCGTGGACGTCGCCCTTGACCGTGGCCAGCACGATCGTGCCCTTCTGCTGGGTGTCGGCCTTCTCCATGTGCGGTTCCAGGTAGGCCACCGACTGCTTCATCACTTCGGCCGACTGCAGGACGAACGGAAGCTGCATCTGCCCTGAGCCGAACAACTCCCCCACCGTCTTCATGCCGGCCAGAAGGTCGTCGTTGATGATCTGCAGGGCCGGCTTGAGCGTCAACGCTTCGTCCAGGTCGGCGCTCAGGCCTTTGCTTTCGCCGTCGACGATCCGTCGGGCCAGGCGTTCGGTGACCGGCAGGCCGGCCAGTTCGGCGGCCCTGGCCTCTTTGGTGGCGGCGGTGGTGACGCCCTCGAACAGCTCCAGGAACCGCGACAACGGGTCGTAGTCCTCGCGTCGCCGGTCGTAGATCATGTCGAGGGCGACCTCGCGCTGTTCGGCTTCGATCCGCGAGGTCGGCACGATCCGCGAGGGGTGGACGATCGCCGAACTCAACCCGGCCGCCACACATTCGGCCAGGAAGACGGAGTTCAACACGACCCGCGCGGCCGGATTCAGCCCGAAGGACACGTTGGAGACGCCCAGCGTGGTCTGCACGCCGGGGTAGAGCGCAGTGACCTGACGAATCGCCTCGATCGTCTCCAGCGCGTCGCGGCGGGTCTCCTCCTGGCCGGTGCCGATCGGGAAGGTGAGGCAGTCGACGATGATGTCTTCGACGGCCATGCCCCAGTTGGTGGTCAGGTCTTCGATCAGCCGGACGGCCACCCGCACCTTCCAGTCGGCGGTCCGCGCCTGGCCCTCCTCGTCGATGGTCAGGGCCACCACCCCGGCGCCGTGCTCTTTGACGATCGGCATCACCGTGGCGAAGCGCGAGCTCGGACCATCGCCGTCCTCGTAGTTCACCGAGTTGATCACGCAGCGACCGGCCAAGGATTCCAGCCCGGCCTCCACCACCGCGGGTTCGGTCGAGTCGAGCATGATCGGCAAGGAGACGGCGGTGTTGAGCCGGGTCGCCAGCTCGCGCATGTCGGCGGCGCCGTCCCGCCCGACGTAGTCAACGCACAGGTCGAGCAGGTGCGCGCCTTCACGGCTCTGCCCCTTGGCGATGTCGACGCAGTCATCGAGAAGGCCCGCCAGCATCGCGTCCCGGAACGCCTTGGAGCCGTTGGCGTTCGTGCGCTCCCCGATGCTGAGGTAGGAGGTGTCTTGGCGCAGTGGCACCTCGGCGTACAGGGAGCTGATCGCTGCGACACGGCTCGGGTTCCGCGGCGTCAGTTCGCGGCCGGCGACGGTGTCGGCCAGCAGCTTGATGTGCGCCGGCGTTGTGCCGCAGCAGCCACCGACCAGGCACAAGCCGTAGTCGCGGACGTAGCCGTCCAGCGCGTCCGTCAGGCCTTGAGGATCAAGCGGGTAGCGGGCGCCGTCCGCGGTCAGCTCGGGCAGCCCCGCGTTGGGCATGCAAGCCACGCCGATGGTGGCGTGCCGGGAGAGGTGGCGGAGGTGTTCGCTCATCTCGGCCGGACCGGTGGCGCAGTTCAGCCCGATCACATCAATGCCCAGCGGCTCCAGCGCGGTCAGCGCGGCGCCGATTTCGCTGCCCATCAGCATGGTTCCGGTCGCCTCGACAGTCACGTTGACCAGCAACGGGAGGTTAACTCCGGCGGCGGACGCGGCCCGCTTGGCGCCGATGATCGCTGCCTTGGCCTGGAGCAGGTCCTGGCAGGTCTCCACCTGGAAGCCGTCCACCCCACCGCGGATCATGGCCGCAGCCTGGGTTTGGTAGGCGTCGCGGAGGGTGGCGAAAGGAAGGTGGCCCAGGCTCGGCAGCTTCGTGCCCGGCCCGATGCTGCCCAAAACCCAGCGCGGACGCTCCGGCGTACTCAACGCATCGGCCTCAGCCCGGGCCAGCGCGGCCCCGGCCTCGGCCAGTTCGGCGATCCGCTCGGGGATGTCGTACTCCGCCAACGCGCTCAGGTTGGCGCCGAACGTGTTCGTTTCGACGCAGTCGGCCCCCGCCTCCAGGTAGGCGCGGTGGATGGCGCTGACCACGTCCGGACGGGTGACGTTGAGGATCTCGTTGCAGCCCTCGAGGCCGGCAAAGTCGTCCAGGGTGAGATCGAACCCCTGCAGCATCGTGCCCATGCCCCCGTCGGCAACGACGACACGGGTGGAGAGCGCGGTGCGCAAGTCGAGGGTCATAACGGCCAAGAATACGTGGGGGCTGGGTAGGGTGGGCGCCATGTCGGGAGTCCGAAGCCTCAAGAATCTCCGCCGGCCGGTGATCATCGCGGCGTTCGGCGGCTGGAACGATGCGTCCGAGGCAGCCAGCAACGTGATCGACCACGTCGCGGAGCTGACCAACGCCGAACTGGCCTTCGCTCTCGAACCGGACGAGTTCTACGACTTCCAGGTGAACCGGCCGACCATCGTGAAGACCTCCGAGCAGGAGCGCACCATTCAGTGGCCGACCACCGAGGTGCTGGTCGCCTCCCTGGCTGACCGTGATCTGGTGTTGGTCGGTGGCCCGGAGCCGAACATGAAATGGCGGACGTTCTGCGCCCGCCTGATCTCCGCCTTCGTGACCGTGAAACCGGAGATGGTGGTGCTGCTCGGGGCCCTGTTGACCGACGCCCCGCACACCCGGCCGGTCCCGGTGACCGGCACGTGCAGCGATCCCGACCTGGCCGCTGAGCTGGCGTTGCAGGCCTCAACCTATGAAGGCCCGACCGGAATCGTCGGGGTGCTCGCGGCGGAGTGTGCGGTCGTCGGGATCCCGGTGGTGTCGCTGTGGGCGTCAGTGCCGCATTACGTCGCCGAACCGCCCAACCCGAAGGCGACCGTGGCGCTGCTCTCCCGCCTGGAGGACGTGCTCGACTGCCCGCTGGACGCGGGTGAACTGCTCGAACAAGCGGTGCAGTGGGAGGAGCAGGTCAACGATCTGGCCTCAGAAGACACCGAGATCACTGCCTACATCAACACGCTGGAAGAGCGCCGCGACGAGGCGCAGAAGGAACCCAGCGGGGACGCGATCGCCGCGGAGTTCCAACGGTTTCCTGCGTCGGCAGCATCCACGGCGCTGAGTTGAAGAGAGGCCAGAGGCAATGAAGATGTTTCCGGCAATGATCCTCGGCGGCGCCATCGTCGTCGCGCTCGGCTGCGTGGCCCTGTCCCTCGGAGGCCTGTCGGCCGATGCCAACCAGACCGGCGGAAATCCGGCGCTCTGGCTGATCCCCTTAGCCGGAATGGTCGCCCTCACGCTCGGCATCGTCGGACGAGCGCGCCAAGCGCGCATCTGAGAAAGGGACGCTCCCCCTGCCGATTTCTGGTGAGGGAGATGCCCACCAGGTCAGCGGACGATCAGCCCCTGAAGTTCGCCGATAGGCAGCTGGGCAGTGTCGGAATAGGCGTGCCGGAAAGAACCGCTGACGCCAGCCGCCGACCAATTGATCCGCCAGGTCGCGGTCGCGGTCACCGCGTAATCACCCTTGGGTAGGGAGGGCATCGAGTACACGTGCCCACAGGAGGGCGACCGAGTTCCCGGCACGACAGCATCGGTGTACTTGGACATCGACGTGCAGGTCACCGTCACCCCATCGCCCATCGAGAACCTCATCGAAACCCAGGTGGCCGACAGCCGGAACGTGACGCCTTGGCTGGCGACCGACGCCGAACGGGTACGGGGACCATCAGTCCACAACCAGATCGGATGGCCCACCGGCAGCATCCCCCACTCGTTCACCGACGGCCTCGGACCGAACTGAGGCGTCACATCGGGCAACCGCAACGCCACCAGCATCTCATTCACCGCCAACTCGGGACTGAATGCCCGCGCGAACGATGGATCCCGACACTCGAACCACCGATCCCGCGAAACCAAGAGAGCACCGGTCTGCCGCTCCGTGTCAGTAACCCCCATCAACACCTGCTCCACACATTCAGGTTTGGGAAGGCTTTTCGGCGGGGTAGCTGAGCCGGAACTTGACTTGATGCACCGACCAGAAGAATCGCGTGTCAAATTTCCCTTCCCGCCAACGAGCTTCCCCTTCGCTTCCGTCATAACGCGAGATGGCGTCGCGGGTGACCAGAAAGAGCCGCTGGGGCACCGGCCCGACTCTTGCGGCAACACAGGAAGCGGTCGGGCCTCGGGGACCGCCGCAAGGCCACTGCTGAAGAGCGTGATGGCTGCAACGCAGGCACTGATCAATTTTCGCATGACTGGACCATTTCGTAATTCAGGCTCGAGATCTTGAGGTCGTCACCGAACATCTGATAGAAAACCTCCTCCTGGTAGATCGCTCCCTGGCCGACATATTCACCATTCATATACAGGCGAGAAGAACTCGCATCTATGCAGGCCGCGAGCGCCGCCAGCGACGCCTTTACGCTGAGCGCCGGCGTCCGCTTCAACCAAATGAGCCGGACGTCCCCGCCGCGCATCACGCGCCCTTCCGCCTTGTTCTGCTTGATGATCTTTAGAGTCTGTCGGAGAATAACCGGGTCCCCAATGGTCTCCTTATATCCCTTCGTCAGTTGGGCGGCTCCGCCTTGTCTGGCTACCCGCTCGTCTTCGGCCAAGTACTTCCGGTACACCCGCTCGGCTTCGGCGTACAGGGCGTCCGTCTTCTGCATCTGCTCGAACTCCGCTTGCGAGCACGGGGCCGCCACTCCACCAGCTTCCGGGGTGCACTGAAACGTGGGAGCGGGCGAGGGGCTGGTCACCGGTGTGGTCGGCGTACACCCGGCCAGCACCATCACGGCACTCAACGCTGACACTGCGATCCGCATCGACACGGACATCAACCTCCCGGGGCCAAGGCGCAAACAAAGTCTGACCCAACCCTCCCACAAGGAGGTTGTGAATGACTAAGTATCCACAAGGCGACCCACACCGACCCCGTCCCTGTGGACAGCCAGCGAGCTCAGAAGCCGGCGAACTCCGCTACCCGACTCGACCACGCCGGGTCGTGCTTCAAGGGCATCCCGTCGAGCTGAAGCACCGGGCACACGCCTCGCACCGAGGAGGCCAGCCACGCGCCGTCCGCGGCACGCACCTCGTCCAGCGACAGAAGCTCGAAGCCGCAGTCGACTCCTTCAGCCCTTGCAGCCTCGAACAGCACCTGCTGAGTCACCGAGGCCAGGATCCCGGTCGGACCGGTCGGCGTCGTCACCAGCCGCTCCCCCACCCTCACGATCAGTGCAGACGTGGTGCCTTCGAGGGCGTACCCGTCCGTGCTCACGAACAGCGCATCATCGGCCCCGCGCGCCGAGGCCTCGCGCTTCGCCGCCGCGTTCACGGCGTAGGAGAGCGACTTGACCCCGCCGAGCAGCCACGGAGCGTCCGCGAACGCGTCAGCGGCGTGACCGCGACTCAACGTGACCACGCCGATTCCCTGCCGAGCCTGGGCGAAGCTTGAAGAAGCCCGGGTCAGGGTGAGCACCCCGGTGGTTGTGCCGGGGCTGCTTTCGGCGCCCCGGGTCAGCATGATCTTGAGGGTCGCCTCACCGTCGTGGCGCCACGCTCCCACCACCTCGCCGATCAAGGCCCGCCACTGCGCCGAATCGGGTTCGGGCAATCCCAACCGGGCTGCCGAAGCGGCAAAGCGTTCCAGATGCAGGTCCAGGTGATCGATCACGGCCCCCGCTCCCCCACCACGGACCCGAGTGGCGTCGAAGCAGCCATCACCCCTGGTGAAACCGAGATCGTCAGCGATGATGATGGCTTGATCGGCCGGGACGAGCCCGCGTCCGAGCAGCCCGACCAACTGGGTCGGGCCGTCACCCATGGTGATGCGCCGCGTCCTGTTGGGCGGCGGCCTGGGCTTTGAGAGCACGCACCATCGCGTCTGGATCAGCCGCGCTGTAAACGGCGGACCCGGCGACGAACGTGTCGGCGCCGGCGTCGACGCAGCGTTCGATGGTCGCCTCGGAGATGCCGCCGTCGACCTGGATCCAGATGTCTTGCCCCGTCCGGGCCACCAACTCTCGGGTGCGTCGAAGCTTGGGCAGGACGAGGTCGAGGAACTTCTGGCCACCGAAGCCGGGCTCGACGGACATCACCAACACCATGTCCAGCTCGCCGAGCAGGTCTGCGTACGGCTCGATCGGCGTGGCCGGCCGCAATGCCATGGACGCGCGCGAACCCAAGGCCCGCAGTTCCCGGGCCAGCTTGATCGGCGCATCGGAGGCCTCGATGTGGAAGGTCACCGAGTCGCAGCCGATCTCGGCGTACCCGGGAGCCCATCGATCGACCTCGGCGATCATCAGGTGCACGTCAAGGAACGCGGTGGTCGCCTTTCGGACGCACTCGATGACCGGCAGCCCGAAAGTCAGGTTCGGCACGAAGCGGTTGTCCATCACGTCGAGGTGAATGCCGTCCGCGCTGGGGATGCGGGCGATTTCCGACTCAAGGTTGGCCAGATTCGCGTTCAGGACGCTCGGTGTGATTCTCATGCCCACGACCAAGACTGTAGCGGTCAGCCCCGTTTGCGGAGCAGCGCCAAGAACATCGCGTCGGTGCCGTGCCGGTGGGGCCACAGCTGGACGAACGACCCGACTGCGCAGTCGGGCACCTCGGGCAGGTACTGGGCAGCGTCCATGATCTCCACCGGCGCGTCCGCGGCGACAGCCTCAACCACCTCGGAGGTCTCCCGGCGGTGCGGCGAACAGGTCACGTAAGCGATCACCCCGCCCGACGCCGCGGCGTCGATCGCCGAGCGCAGCAAGGAACGCTGCAGCGGGATCAGCTCCTCCAGGTCGGAGGCTTTCCGGCGCCAGCGGGCCTCCGGACGGCGGCGCAGCGCCCCCAACCCGGTGCACGGAACGTCGGCCATCACCCGGGCGAACACCCCGGCACGCCACGCCGGCTTTGTGCCGTCGGCAGCGATCGTCAGCGGGCGAGGCGAGTACTTGCGCAGCGCCTGGGCCACCAGTTCAGCCCGATGCGGTTGCAGTTCACTGGCCAAGAACGTGTGCCCCTGCTGCAAAGCCAAACCCGCCAACAGCGCAGCCTTCCCGCCGGGCCCGGCGCACAGATCCAGCCACGGACCGTCCGGCACATCGACCCGCGACAACGCCAAAGCCACCAGCTGGGAGCCCTCGTCCTGCACCCCGGCCCTGCCCTGCCGCAACGCCGGAACGTCCCCCGGATTGCCGTCGACCACCGTGCCGAACGGCGAATAGCGCAACGGTTCGCCCGGCAGGTCCCGCGGATCGGCCAGCCCGGGCCGAACCACCAGGTGCGTCTGCGGCGGACGATTGCTGGCCGCCAGCGCCCCAACCACCTCGTCGGCGGGCAACAGCTCAGCGAAGGCGTCGGCGATCCAGCGAGGATGATGAGAGCGCACCGCGAGGGCGTCAGCGTTCGACAGCTTGCTGGTCAACTCGGCCAGCCACTCGTCCAGCTCGTGCGCGGCCACTTTCCGCAACACGGCGTTGACTAGGCCTGTCACGCGCTCGCCGACCGCCTTGGCGGCAAGATCGACGGTGGCGCTGATCGCGGCATGACTCGGCACCCGCATCGACAACAACTGATGACAACCCAGGCGCAGAATGTCGATCACGGCGGGCTGCATCGACGACAAGGGACGCCCCGACGCCCGCGCCAGGATCAGGTCGTAGGTGCCGGTGAAGCGGCACGTGCCACTGACCAGCTCGGTGACGAAAGCAGCGTCCCGCTCGCCGAGGTTGGCCTCACGGAGCTGCTTGGCCAGCTCAAGGTTGGCGTACGCCCCGTCCGCGCTGACCGCACGCAACACCCGGTAGGCCACCCGGCGGGCAGGGTCGGTGGCTCGTCGGCTCTTCATCGGTCGAATCCTTCCGTACCTTGGCCCAGCCCTCGGCCCCAGGCTGCGGCCTCCATCGGCTTGCGTCCCGCGGGCTGCACGGTGATCAATTCCAGGTCCCCTTCCCCGGTACCCACCAGGACGCGCCGGCGTTCTACGGCCAGCTCACCGGCGCCGAGCTCGCGGCTCTCAGTGGGCCGGGCCAACAAGACTCGGAAGCGTTCCCCGCGCAGCGTCGTCCACGCACCGGGCGCCGGATTGCAGGCACGGATGTGACGTGCGAGCGCGTCCGCTGCCCGAGACCACTCGAGGCGGGCTTCCTCGACGAGCAGTTTGGGGGCCAGGCTCAGACCCGCCTCCGTCTGCGGTGTGGCGACCGCCGTGCCGTCCTCCAGCGAGTCGAGCACGTCGACCAGGAGGTCGGCGCCGCGCACAGCCAGGCGTCCGAGGAGTTCCCCGGAGGTCTCCAACGCGCCGATCGTGGTGGCTTCCTGCCGATAGGTCGGGCCGGCATCGAGCGCGGGCACCAGGTCAAAGATGCTGATCCCGGTCGTTTCGACGCCGTCCATGATGGCCCGCTGGACAGGCGCCGCCCCCCGGTAGGCGGGCAGCAGCGAGAAATGCACGTTGACCCACCCGTGCCGCGGAACGGCTAGGACACGGCTGGGGATGAGAGCCCCATACGCCACCACCGGGCAGCAGTCCGGCGCCAACTCAGTGAGTCGTTCGATGAAGGCAGGATCCCGCGGGTGCTCCGGAGTCAGCACCTCGATCCCGTTGGCGTGCGCCCAGGCAGACACCGGACTGGGCACCGGCCGTCGACTGCGTCCTTGCGGGGCGTCGGGGCGCGAGACGACGGCGACCAGGTCATGCCGGGAGTGAGCCAGCGCCTGCACTGCCGGGAGGGCCACCTCGGGGGTGCCAGCAAAGATCACGCGCATCCGCTCAGCCTATGGGGTGGGAAGGGGTGCCTCAGCCGACCACGGCAGGGTCGACCCGTACCCGCAGAGCGCCGTCGTCCTTGTGCGCGGAGCGAAGCGCCATCATCTCCCGCACGGCCGCGACCAGCCCTCGCCCCTGCGACAGCGGTACCCGCAGCGTCACCCGATGGGCCACCCCTGTCGGCGTGCTGAACTCCGCCGGACCCCAGACGTCGGCACCGACGCTCACCAGTCGGCCCAACGCCTCACCCACCGGCGTCGGTGACCCCTCGATCGTGACCAGCTTCGCCGCCGGCGGGAAGCCCGATTCGACCCGATCGGCCAGCTCCTGTTCGGCGAAGCCGACCGGATCCAGCCGGACCAACGCCTGCAAGGCCCGCGCCGGCGCCTCCCCGGCCGCGACCACCGTGCCGCCCTCCCCTGCCGGCCGGACGAGCGCCAACACGGCCAGCCAGCGCCGCAGTGCCTCCTCCGACGCACGCAGGTCGGCCCGGCCCAACAGCACCGCGGTGTCCAACAGGATCGCCGCCGCAAACCCGCCGACGGCCCTCGGCTCGGCGCCGGGCGTGGCCAGGACGATGGCCGGCTCGTCCGGCACCTCGCTGACGATGTGATCCCCCGACGACTGGACAACCCTGGTTTGGACGAACGCTTTCCCCAACTCCTCGGCCGTTCGTGCCACGCCGACTCGGGGCGCCTTCAAGCGGCGACCAGAACACTCGGCGCAGACCCAGCCCGGCTGCACCCCGCACCAACGACAGGTGGGGACCACGCCCGAGGGACCAGGCGAACCGGCCAACGGATGCCGACACACCTCACAGAGCGCCGGCGCCCTGCAATCGGCGCACGACAGAGCGGCCAGGTACCCGGCTCGGGGCACCTGGAGCAGCACCGGGCCGGACGCGAGCCCGGCCCGGATCGCGGTGAACACGTCATGCGGCAGCCGACTGCGTGCGGCCGGGTCTCGCTCCAAGGCCAGATCGGTGTCGGCCGCGACCCGCACCACGGGGCACAACTCGCGGCGTCCGGCGTGCGGCGGTTCGAGATTGACCAACCAGCGCTTCGCCACCAAGGCTTGCACCTCGGCCGTGCGGGCATACCCGACATAGAGCAGGGCGCACCCCTGCTGAGCAGCCCGCAGCGCAACCACCTCGCGGGCATGGGTGTAGGGCGCCCGCGGGTCGGCGTAGGAGTCGTCACCGTCGTCGGCCAGCGCGATCACGCCCAGGTCAGCCACCGGAGCGAAAGCTGCTGCCCGGGTGCCCAAGACCAGCTTCACCGCCCCCCGCGAGGCCGCCAGGAACGCTCGATAGCGGGCAGCCGGCCCCGACTCGGCGGTCAGCGTGACGAAGCTGCCCCGGCCGAAGACCTCGACGCAGCGGGCAGTCAGTCGGGCCAAGTCCCGGGCGTCGGGCACCAGCAGCAGAGCGCCGCGACCGGCTCTCAAGGCGGTCAAGGCGGTGTCGATCAGGGCCTCGATCCAGTCCCCCAGCCGGTGCTGCACCGGGGCCAAGGCTAGGGCCGCTCGCGGTCGACCTCCCTCGGCCAACGCGGTGAGGAAGTCTGAGCCAAGCGGGTAGGCGGGGAGCACCGACGGTTCGCGTTCAAGCGTCGGCTCCGGGTACGTGGGCGGGTCGGCGGTCTCGGTCAGGCCGTGGCGGGGCGGCACTGCCAGTCGCACCACGTCGGCGAACGATCCGGCGTAGTGATCGGCGACCGCCCGAATCACCCGGACGATCTCTGGCGCAAGCACCTTCTCGGGCGAGACCACCCGCTGCAACGGCGCCAGGGTGCCGTCATGGGTCGAGGTGGTCGTCCGTTCGATCACATAGCCGTCGCGCAGCTTCCCCGCGAACCTGACCCGGACCCGCGTCCCCGGGGCCGCCTCCGCGTCGAGGGCCTCGGGCACGGCATAGTCGAAGAACCGGTCGAGGTGGGGCAGCGGCATGTCCACCGCCACCCGTGCGATTCGCTCAACAGTCACGCTGGTGAGCGTAGGCGCTGGCACTGACAACTTCTGATCCGCGAACGGCTGGGCCGCCGGCCGATCGGCGTCAGCCCTTGACCGCGTTCGCCAGCAAGTCGGCGCGATCCGTCCGCTCCCAGGTGAACTCGGGCAGCTCCCGGCCGAAGTGGCCGTAGTTGGTGGTGAGCGAGAAGATCGGACGCAGCAGGTCGAGGTCACGGATCAGGGCCGCCGGACGCAGGTCGAAGACCGACAAGACTGCGTCGGTGATCTGATCCAGCGGCACCCTCTCAGTGCCGAAGCAGTCGGCGTAGAAGCCGACCGGGTGCGCCCGTCCGATCGCGTAGGCGACCTGCACCTCGCACCGGTCGGCAAGCCCCGCGGCGACCACGTTCTTGGCCACCCAGCGCATCGCGTAGGCGGCGGAGCGGTCCACCTTGGAGGGGTCCTTGCCGGAGAAAGCGCCGCCACCGTGGCGCGCCATGCCGCCGTAGGTGTCCACGATCACCTTGCGTCCGGTCACGCCGGCATCCCCCATCGGCCCGCCGATGACGAACTTGCCGGTCGGATTGACGTAGGTCTTCAAGCCCTGATGAGAGAGCGAGTATTGGGCCAGGACCGGCTCAATCACCTCGCGCATGACGCCAGGTTCGAGGTCGCGGGTCAGATCGGCGGTCTCAACGTGTTGGGTCGAGACCACCACCGTGTCCACCCGGACGGGTCCCTCGGGGCCGTATTCGATCGTCACCTGGGTCTTGCCGTCCGGCAGCAGGAAGTCGAGGATCCCCTCCTGGCGGACCCGGGCCAACTGCTCGCTGAGCCGGTGCGCAATGTCGATCGGCAGCGGCATCAGCGACTCGGTGTCGGTGCAGGCGTAGCCGAACATCAGGCCCTGATCGCCGGCGCCCTGGGCGTCCAGGTAGTCGTGCGACCCCGTCCGCTCTTCGCCGGCGTGGTCGACGCCCTGGGCGATGTCGGGCGACTGGCTGCCCAGCGACACCAACACACCGCAGGAGGCCCCGTCGAAGCTCTTCTTCGAGGAGTCGTAGCCGATGGCGAGGATCCGCTCGCGGGCGATCGCTGCGATGTCGGCATACGCCTCGGTGGTCACCTCGCCGGCGACCATCACCGTCCCGGTCGTGACCAGGGTCTCCACGGCCACCCGGCTGCTGCGATCCTGCGCCAGCAGGGCGTCCAACACGGCATCGGAGACGGCGTCGGCCACCTTGTCGGGGTGGCCTTCGGTGACGGACTCGGAGGTGAACAAACGGCTCATGCTTGGTACCTAACTTGTTTGGCCGGCGATGGCGCTGTTGAGGATGTGATGGGCGACCACGTTCTTATCGCCGGTCACGCTCCCCAGAACTCCGTCCGGGCCGATGATGATGATGCTGTTGGTGTTCTGGCCGAAGACCCGACCGCCGCTGACGTCGTTCAACACCAGCAGGTCGCACCCCTTGCGGGCCAGCTTCGCCCGGCCCAGGTCGATCAGCTGATCGGCGGTGGGTGCCGTTTCAGCAGCGAACCCCACGATGGTCTGGCCTGGGATCCGGTCGTGGACGAGGCCCGCCAAGACGTCGGTGGTTTGGGTCAGGTTGATGGTGAGGCCGTGGTCGGCGTCCTTCTTCAGCTTGGTCGCGCTGGGTGAGCTGGGCGTGTAATCGGCCGGCGCCGCGGCCATCACGATCACGTCGGCCTGCTGAGCCAACTCCCGCATGCGTAGGGCCAGGTCGGCGGTCGAGGTGGCGGTCACCACGGTGACGCCCGCGGGAATCTCAGCCTGCAGGTTGGCGGCCACGAGGGTGACCGTGGCGCCGCGCTGCACGGCGGCCCGGGCGAGGGCGGTGCCCATCTTGCCCGAGGAGGAGTTGCCCAGGTAGCGCACCGGGTCGAGGTGTTCGCGGGTGCCGCCGGCACTGATCAGGACGCGCACTCCGGCCAGGTCTTGGGCCTGCAACGTCGTGGCGATCTGAGCCTCGGCGAGCACGCTCAGCGCCACCTGATAGATGTCCTCGGGCTCCGGGAGTCGGCCCGGCCCGCTGTCGGCGCCGGTCAGTCGTCCGTCCGCGGGGTTGAGGACGATCACGCCGCGGGAACGCAGCGTGGCCACGTTCGCCACCGTCGCCGGATGCAGCCACATCTCGGTGTGCATGGCGGGCGCCATCAGGACCGGGCAGCGCGCGGTCAGCAACACGTTGGTCAGCAGGTCGTCGGCTCGCCCGGCGGCGGCCCGGGCGATCAGGTCGGCCGTCGCGGGCGCGATCAGCACCAGGTCAGCGTTCTGGCCGAGCCGGACGTGCGGCACCTCGTGCACGTTCGTCCACACGTCGGTCGCCACCGGACGCCCGGAGAGGGCAGCCCAGGTGGCTTCGCCGACGAAGTTCAACGAACTTGCGGTGGGAACCACCGTGACCTCGTGGCCGGCCTCGGTCAACAGCCTCAGCAACGAGCACGCCTTGTACGCGGCGATCCCGCCCGCTACCCCCAGCAGGAGCCGACTCATCGGGCCGGTCAGGCCAGATCGTTGGAGCCGAACGGATCCAGATCGTCGAAGTTGGGATCAGCCTCGGCCTCGGCGCGGGCGGCGGCCTCGGCCTCAGGATCAATGTCGGTGCACTCGAGCAGGCCCGCGTTCACTTCGCGCAGCGCAATCGAGAGAGGCTTCTCTTGCACGGTGGTGTCGACCAGCGGGCCGACGTTCTCCAGGAGTCCCTCGCCGAGTTGGCTGTAGTAGGCATTGATCTGCCGCGCCCGCTTGGCCGCGAACAGCACCAAGCGGTACTTCGAGTCGACCCTGGTCAACAGTTCGTCGATCGGCGGGTTGGTGATCCCCTCGGGAATGTGGTTGCTCAAGGTGTGCCTTCACTGAGTTGAATGCGTGTCCCGGTGGCGGGTCGGGCAAGGCCACGGGCTCGCAAGGTTTCACAAGCCCAGCAACACTACCAAATCCTGGACAGCTTGACCGACATCGTCATTCACCACCACGTGCTGGAACTCACCCTGAGCGGCCAGTTCGCCCTCGGCCGTGACCAGCCGCCGACGGATCTGCTCGGGGGTTTCCGTCCCGCGATCGGAGAGTCGTTGGACGAGGGCCTGCGGCGACGGCGGGGCGATGAACACGGTGCGGGCCTCGGGGAGATGCTGGCGAACCTGCCGGGCCCCTTGCAGGTCGATCTCCAAAATCACGGTGCGGCCCGCGGCCACGGCCTCCCGCACGGGAGTCGACGGCGTGCCATAACGGTGGGTGCCATGCACCACCGCCCACTCCAACAACCCGTCGTCGGCGATCAGCTGGTCGAACTGGGCGTCGTCCACGAAGAGGTAGTGCACGCCGTCCACCTCACCCGGGCGTGGCGGACGAGTGGTGGCTGACACCGAGACCCACACCTGCGGGCACTGCGCCCTGAGCGCAGCGACGACCGTACCTTTGCCAACAGCCGTGGGACCAGAGATGACGGTGACGTCACCGGTCACGAAACTCCGCCCTCAGTCCCGCCAGCTGGTGCCGGCCGAGGCCGCGGATTCGCCGGTTCGGGGCGATGTCGAAGCGGTCCATCACGAGCGCGGCCCGCTTCTCCCCCACTCGTGGCAACGCCTTGAGTAAGTCGACCACCTTCACGTGGGCGAGAATCTCGTCCTGAGCTGCCGCATCGAGAGCGCCACCAATCGTGAGTTCCCCGGAGCGAACCTTTGCCTTCAGGTCTGCCCGGGCTCTGCGCGCTTCGGTGGCTGCCGCCCGCGCGGCTCGCAACTGCTCGGTGGTGAGCTGAGGAATGGTCACGAGACTCTCCAAAACACGATGCTGACGGGCGTCTATGTGGCGTAAAGATACTCGGGTTTTGGCTTCCGCGAAACCCGTTTGGCAAGGGTTTTCACCAGCGGGAAGGTGGGTACGAGTGGGTTCAGTCGGCTTCGTCTTCGTTTTCGATTCAGGGAGCGCTCCCAGTCCGCGTCGGCCTCCTCGCAGATCGGCTGTGCCACGATGGTCCAGCCATCAACCAAACAAAGAAGGAGCAGGGCCATGGAGGTTGTCTTTCTGGACATCGACGGAACCCTGGTCGACTACAGCATGGCTGTGCCGGCCTCGGCGGTTCAGGCCATCCGGCGGGCTCGCGAGCGGGGACATCAGGTCTACTTGACCACCGGCAGGTCCCGGGCTGAGGTGTACCCCGACCTGTGGGAGATCGGCTTCGATGGCCTGATCGGCGGCAACGGGATGTATATCGAGCGCCGAGGCGAGGTCTTGGTCAACCGCTCGATGGCACGGGCGGACGTGGTCGAGACGGTTGCCTGGATGCAGGAGCGAGGCCTCGGCTTTTACCTGGAAAGCAAGAACGGCTTGTTCGGTAACGACCGCCTGGTCGAGCGGGCGATGTTCATTTTCGGGGAGGACACTCCGGCTAACCGGGCCGAGTTCGCTCACCTGATGCCGGAGTTGATCTACGACGGAAGCCTCGATCGCGACGACGTGGCCAAGATCAGCTTCGCCTTGAACCCCGACCACTACGCCGAGGCGCTGGAGACCTTCGGCGAGCGGCTCAAGGTGACCACCTGGTCAGGAACCGGGAAGGGCCCCGAGTTCGGCGAGTTCGCGATCCTCGGGGTCGACAAGGTGCATGCCGTGATCGACCTGTTGTCGAGGTTGGACGGCGTCGAACGCACGTTCGCGTTCGGGGATGCCGCCAGCGATCGGGCGATGATCGAGTTCTGCGACGTCGGCGTCGCGATGGGCAACTCCCCCGACGAACTCAAAGCCGTCGCCGATCACGTCACGGCACACGTCGCCGAGGACGGGCTGGCCAAGGCCTTCGAGGAGTTCGGGCTGATCTGAGCCAACGCCTCCTCCTGGGAGGTGACCAGTCAGGCGTCGAGAGCGGCCCGCAGCGCAAGGACTGTGGCGACCGCGGCGGTGGCGGCCTCATGGCCCTTGTCTTCGATCGAACCGGGCAACCCGGCACGGTCAAGCGCCTGTTGCTCGTTGTCGCAGGTCAGGACGCCGAAGCCGATCGGCTTTCCCGTCCGGACGGAGACGTCGGTGAGTCCGTGGGTGGCGCCGGCGCAGACATAGTCGAAGTGAGGCGTGCCGCCCCGGATCACCACGCCGAGGGCCACCAGCGCGTCGAAGCGGGAGGCCAGCACCGAGCACGCGACCGCCAGCTCGAAAGTACCGGGAACCCGGACCACCTCGACGTCAGCCAGGCCCGCCTCCGCCAGGCCGCGCCGGGCGCCGCCGATCAGGCCGTCCATCACCTCGGTGTGCCAGGAGGCCGCGACGATCGCGATCTTGAGGCCGGTTCCGTCGACGCTCAACGTGGGGCTGCCGTGTCCGGCCATGTCAGTGTCCGTTCCTGTGATCGAGGGTCAGGGTGTGGCCGAGGCGGTCACGCTTGGTACGCAGGTAGCTCAAGTTGGACGAGGTGGGTGGGATGTCGATCGGCACGGCTGAGGCCACGTCGATCCCGGCGGCTTGTAGGCCGGCGACCTTCCCCGGGTTGTTGGTCAGCAGCCGGATGCGGGTCGCTCCCGCGGCGTGCAGGATCGCCGCCGCGGCTCCGTACTCGCGGTCGTCCACCGGGAGCCCGAGTTCAAGTTGGGCGTCCACCGTGTCGAGGCCCTGATCCTGAAGCCGGTAGGCCTGCAGCTTCGCCAGCAGACCCACCCCTCGTCCTTCGTGGCCGCGCAGGTAGATCACAGCCCCGGCTCCGCGGCGATCCGTTCCAGGGCTCGATCCAGCTGCGGTCCACAGTCACAGCGCAGCGAGCCGAACACGTCCCCGGTGAGGCATTCGGAATGCATCCGGATCAGCGGAGGATGCTCCGGATCCCCCAACCCGTGCGGACTGACCAGCATCACGTGGGCATCACCGGTCAACAGGTCGAGGTAGCCGACAGTCTCCAGCGTCCCCCTCCGGGTGGGAAGCAGGGTGCGGGCGGCCTCGGTGACCCGATCATGCAGTTGCCGCCAGCGGACGAGGGCGGCGATGGTGATCACCGGCAGGCCGACCTGAGCGCCCAGGGCCAGCACGTCCGGCGTGCGCATCATGGTTCCGTCGTCGTTGACCAGTTCGGCGATCACCCCGACCGGCGTCAAACCGGCCAGGCGACACAAGTCGACGGTGGCCTCGGTGTGCCCGCCGCGTTCCAGCACGCCGCCCTCCCGAGCCCGCAGGGGCACCACGTGCCCGGGGCGGATCAGGTCCTCAGCGGTGGCCGCCGGGTCGGCCAACACGCGGACGGTGCGGGCCCGATCGGCGGCACTGATGCCGGTGCGGATGCCCGAGGCCGCGTCGACCGTGATCGTGTAGGCGGTGCGCAGCGGATCGGCGTTCGAGGCCACCATCAGCGGCAACCCGAGCAGGTCGGCGCGCTCGTTGGTCATCGGGGCACACAGGTAGCCCGACGAGTGCCGGATCGTCCAGGCGATCCACTGCTCGCTGGCAGTCTGGGCGGCGAGCACCACGTCGCCCTCGTTTTCGCGGTCCTCATCGTCCATGACCAGCACCGGACGACCCTCGCGGAGCGCGTCCAAGGCCTGCTCGATGGAGGCGAACTCGGTCATCAGCGGGCCTCGCTTCCGTAGTGGAGAAGTCGTTCGACGTACTTGGCGATCACGTCCACCTCGAGGTTCACCGGGTCGCCGACGCGCACCGACCCGAGCGTGGTGTGGGCCAGGGTGGTCGGGATCAGGGAGACCGAGAAGGTGTCATCCCCTAAGCCGGACACGGTCAGCGACACCCCGTCCACCGTGATCGACCCCTTCTCCACCAGGTAGCGGGCGAGCGCGGTCGGGAGGCTGAACGTGACCACCTCCCAGCGGTCCCCCGGCTCTCGGGCGATCACGGTCGCGGTGCCGTCCACATGGCCCTGGACGACGTGGCCGCCGAAACGAGCCGACGCCGCCATGGCACGTTCGAGGTTGACCGGCGACCCGGCGGCGAGCGTGCCGAGGCTGCTGCGGGCCAGCGTTTCGGCCATCACGTCCACGCTGAACGTCTCCAGGTCGTGCTCGACCACGGTGAGGCAGACCCCGTTGACCGAGATCGAGCAACCCACGTCGGCGTCGCTCACCACCAGAGGCCCGCGGACCCTGAGCACGGCTGAGTCCGCGCCTGGCTCGAGCGAGACGACGCTGCCGAGTTCCTCGACGATGCCTGTGAACATGTCAGTGGCCTTCCTGGTCTGGTCGGTGCAGGCCGGCGACGATCCGGACGTCGGAGCCGACGACGCTGACGCTGCTGGGGCTGAGCCGAAGAATGTTGCCGATGGTGGCGATGCCGAGGTCGCCCAGGGCGGGCGTCCCCGAGCCCAGAAGGGCGGGGGCGAGGTAGGCGACCACTTCGTCCACCAGCCCGGCGCGGACGAAGGCCGCGGCGAGAGTGGGCCCGCCTTCGAGCAGGGCATGGTGAATCCCGAGGCTTCCGAGCTCGGTCAGAACCTGCCCGAGGTCATGGGTGCGGAAGAGTCGGGTGGGCGCGGTCTCGTCCAGGACGCGTGCCTCCCCCGGTACGGAGCGATGGCCGATCACGACTCTCAGCGGTTGCGGGCCGGTCAACCCCTGCGCGTCGCGGACGGTGAGCTGCGGGTCGTCGGTCAGGACCGTTCCGGTACCGGCGATCACCGCGCCGCAGGTGGCGCGGAGCGCGTGCACCTCGGCCCGGGCCGGCTCGCCGGTGATCCAGCGCGAGGTTCCGTCGGCCGCGGCGGACCGCCCGTCCAGCGTGGCGGCGAACTTCCAGGTGACGAACGGACGCCCGGTGCGGACCCGGTGGACCCAGGTGCGGTTCAACGCCAAGCCTTCGTCGGCCAAGACTCCTGATGTCACCTGCACACCCGCAGCTCGCAGCCGGTCAGCACCGCCCGCGGCAAGGGGGTTCGGGTCGGCCAGGGCGAACACGACGCGCGTTACACCTGCCGTGATCAGCGCCTCGGTGCAGGGGCCGGTGCGTCCGGCGTGGTTGCAGGGTTCCAGGGAGACGAACGCGGTGCTGCCCCGAGCGGCCTCACCAGCGCGTCGCAGCGCCTCGATCTCCGCGTGCGGATGCCCGGCGCCCCGATGGAATCCTTCGCCGACGACCTCGCCCCGAGCATTGATGATCACCGCGCCCACGCGCGGGTTCGGATCGACGACAGGGCTCTGCGCTGCGAGCGTGATCGCGCGCTCGACGAAGCGGACGTCGTCCGGAGTCGTCTGTCGCGTCACCCTTACTCACCCCTGCCTCGCTACCGTGCGGGCTCCGGGGGTTGGGTGGAGGCGTCGGACGAGGGCCCCTGCGGACCCCTCGCCAAACCTTGGGCGTGCCGAAACAGGCCCGCCCACGTGTGCCTCCCATCCGGACTTTCACCGTCGGTCCTGGAGTTTCACCAGATCAACCGAGCGCCTAGGCGCGCGGGTCGCGGACTATCACCGCCGGTTCGGACTTACACCGACCCCGGAACACGTGTGCCCATTATCGCACGGACGCCCGGACTGAGCGCTCACGCGGGGCAGGTCTTCCCGAGCAGGAACAGCGGCAGGTCGAGGGGCATGGCCGAACCAGGCTCAGACGGGGCTGGCCAGCCGGAGCAGGCGCGCCACCCGCTCGGCCATCGCCGGACCATCCGGACCGGCCGAGATGACCCCGCGGCCGACCACCGGTAACACCTGATCGACGGCATCCCCGAACAGCGCCGGCAGGTCCTCGATCCGACCGCCTTGGAACCCGATTCCGGGCACGAGAATCGATCCGTTGAAGTCGGCCACATCACAGCCGAGGCTGGTGTGGGTTCCGCCGACTACCAGACCGATGGCCCGCTGCCGGGACGCGTGATTGGCCCGGGTGGCGTCGTCGATGATCTCCTGCACGACCGACCCTTCACGGTCGGTGCACATCGCCAACTGCACCTGCCCACCCTCGGGGTTCGAGGTGCGGGCCAGCACATAGACGCCGCGCTCATAGCGGTGCGCCCGATCAAAAGCCGGCTGCAGAGAACCGAAGCCGAGGTAGGGCGAGACGGTGATGGCGTCGGCGGCCAGCGGCGAACCGTCGGCGAGGTAGGCGTCGGCGTAGGCGTCCATGGTGGAGCCGATGTCGCCGCGCTTGACGTCGAGAATCGAGAGCGACCCGACGTCCCTGATGTCGGCCAGGACGCGCTCAAGCACCGCGACTCCGGCCGAGCCGTGCGCCTCGAAGAACGCGGACTGAGGCTTGAAGACGGCAACCGTTGCACCGAGCGCTTCGATCATTCGACGCGAACACGCCTCAAGCCCGGCGGCGGTGACCCCGAGCCCCCACGCCTTCAGCAGGGAGGGGTGCGGGTCGATCCCGACGCACAATGAGCCGCGCTCGGCCGTCACAGCTTTGAGCCGGCGCCAGTAGGTGGTCACATTCTCCCCTTGTCGCAGTCGTTGCCGAAAGCCTAGCGACCAGCAGACCGAGCGGCGAGGGCTCGCTCGATCGAGGCGGTCAGCGCCGGCCCGGAGTAGATGAAGCCGGTGTAGAGCTGAACCAGGCTGGCCCCGGCGTCCAGCAGGGCGAGCGCGTCATCGGCGGTCATGATCCCGCCGACACCCATCACCGGAAGATCGGTGTGCCGGGTGACGTAGTCGACGACCTGGCGAGCCCGCGCGGTCAGCGGGGCCCCCGACAGGCCACCGTCCTGAACGGCCAGCGGACGGTCCTTGCTGGCCAGCCCGTCGCGACTCAGCGTGGTGTTGGTGGCGATCACGCCGCTCACGCCGGCAGCAGAGCAGGCGCCCAACACCTCATCGATCTGTCCCCCGGTCAGGTCGGGGGCAATCTTGACCCAGATCGGCAGCGGCGCTTCTGCGTTCCCGGCCCGCAACGTCGCCTCACGGGTCAGCGCGGCCAGCAACTCACCGAGCGCTCCCCCGTCCTGCAGGGTGCGCAGACCGGGCGTGTTCGGGCTGGAGACGTTGACCGCCAGATAGTCGGCGTGCGGAGCGACCAGCCGGAAGGACGCCAGGTAGTCCTCGACCGCGTCCTGCACCGGAACCACTTTGGTCTTCCCGATCGAGATGCCGATCGGGATCCCGGCCGCTCGATTGCCCCGGTAGACCCCGCGGAGCGCCAACTCGCGAGCGATCGCGGCCGCTCCGGCGTTGTTGAAGCCCATCCGGTTGATCAGCGCCCGACTTGAGCGGAGCCTGAACACTCGTGGCTTGGGATTGCCTGGTTGCGCCTGGGCGGTGACCGTCCCGACCTCGGCGAAGCTGAAGCCCAGCGCCTGCCAGGCCAGGACGGCGGTGCCGTCCTTGTCCATCCCGGCGGCCAACCCGACCCGCCCCGGGAACCGGACGCCCGCCACCGTGATCGCCTGACTCCGGGTGGCGGTGAGCAGCCGCAGCGCCGCCCTGGCTCGGGGGTGAACCGAATAGGTGGCCAAGGTGGCGATCATCGCCTCATGCACCTTTTCGGGATCACCCGAATAGGACCGGAACAGCAGCGGACGGACCAGGGCTCGATACCCGGCCCCGAGCACCCTCGCCTTGGCTGAGGTCACGCCTCGTCCGCCCCCAACAGCGCCAGTTCGGCGCGCACGTCGGCGCCCCAGTCCTGTAGCGGACGAACCCCGACGTTGCCGCGACGCAACGCCTCGATCCCCTGCACACAGGCACTCAACCCCTGCACGGTGGTGATGCACGGCACGTCGGCGAGGATCGCAGCCGAGCGAATCTGCCAGCCGTCCCGGCGAGGATCGCCGCCTTCCGAGACGCCGAGCGGGGTGTTGAAGATCAGCGCGATGTCGCCGTCCATGATCGCCTGGACGACCGTCCGGGTGCCGTCCGCGCCGGGGCCCTGGGCCTCTTTGCGCAACACGGTGACCTCGACGTCGTGACGCCGCAGCACTTGGGCCGTGCCCTCGGTGGCGAACACGGTGAACCCCAGGTCGGCCAGGCGCTTCACCGGGAAGATCGCGTGCCGCTTGTCCCGGTTGGCCACCGACACGAACACGGCCCCTTGGGTGGGCACGTTGCCGTAGGAGGCAGCCTGGCTCTTGGCGAAGGCGATCCCGAACGTGACGTCGATCCCCATCACCTCACCGGTGGACTTCATCTCCGGGCCGAGCAGGGTGTCGACCCAGCTGCCGTCGGCCGTCCGGAAGCGATTGAACGGCATCACGGCCTCCTTGACCGCGATCGGGGCGCTGTGCAGCGTCGCCGTCCCGTCCCGGCCGGTGCGCAGCATGCCTTCGGCGCGCAGGTCGGCGATGCTGGCGCCCAGCATGATCCGCGCGGCCGCCTTCGCCAACTGGGTGTCGGTGGCCTTGGAGACGAACGGCACGGTGCGCGAGGCCCGGGGGTTGGCCTCCAGCACGTACAGGGTGTCGCCCATCAGCGCGAACTGGATGTTGAGCAGGCCTCGGACGCCCACGCCTTCGGCGATCGCCCGGGTCGAGGTGCGAATCCGGTCGATCGTGGAGGAGCCCAGGGTGATCGGCGGCAAGGTGCACGCCGAATCACCGGAGTGGATCCCGGCCTCCTCGATGTGCTCCATGACGCCACCGAGGTAGAGGTCGTGCCCATCGAAGAGGGCGTCCACGTCGATCTCGATCGCGTCATCGAGGAAACGGTCGACCAGCACCGGCTGGTCCGGCGTGATGTGGGTGGCGCGCTCGATGTAGCCGGTCAGGGACTCATCGTCGTAGACGATCTCCATGCCGCGGCCGCCCAACACATAGGAGGGACGAACCAACACCGGGTAGCCGATCTCGTGCGCGATCCGGAGCGCATCCACGGCTGATTCGGCCATGCCGTACTGCGGTGCCGGCAGATTCGCGGCGGCCAGAATGTTGCCGAAGGCGCCCCGATCCTCGGCCAGGTGGATCGCCTCGGGCGAGGTGCCGACGATCGGCACCCCGGCGTCCTTCAAGGCCTGGGCCAGCTTGAGCGGGGTCTGCCCGCCGAGCTGCACGATCACTCCGGCCACCGGACCGGCCTGCAGCTCCGCGTGGTACACCTCCAGCACGTCCTCCAGGGTGAGCGGCTCGAAATAGAGCCGGTCGGAGGTGTCGTAGTCGGTGGAGACCGTCTCGGGGTTGCAGTTCACCATCACGGTCTCGTAACCCGCCTCGGCCAGCGCCATCGAGGCATGCACACAGGAGTAGTCGAACTCGATCCCCTGCCCGATCCGGTTCGGCCCGCTGCCGAGAATCAGCACCGCCGGCTTGGTCCGGGGCGACACCTCGGTCTCGGAGTCGTAGGAGGAGTAGTGGTACGGCGTGGTGGCCGCGAACTCGGCCGCGCAGGTGTCGACAGTTTTGAACACCGGACGAATCCCCAACGCCCAGCGAACCCCGCGCACCACATCGGTGGAGAGGTGCCGAAGCTTGGCGATCTGCACGTCGGACAGCCCATGCCGCTTGGCCAGCCTCAACATGTCGGCGGTCAGCTCGGGAGCATCGCGGACCTGGTCGGCCACCTCGGCGATCAGGTGCAACTGATCCAGGAACCACGGGTCGATCTTGGTGGCCTCGAACACCTGCTCGGGGGTGGCCCCGGCACGGAAGGCCTTCATCACCACGCCGAGCCGTCCGTCGTGCGGTCGGGCCATGATGGTCAACAGCTGCTCGACGCTCTCGGTGATCTCGCCGGTGAAGTCGAAGGTCGACTTCGGGTCCTCCAACGACCGCAGCGCCTTGCCGAGGGCTTCGGTGAAGTTGCGTCCGATCGCCATCGCCTCGCCGACGCTCTTCATGTGCGTGGTCAGAGTCGAATCCGCGGTGGGGAACTTCTCGAACGCGAAGCGGGGCGCCTTGACCACGACGTAGTCGAGGGTCGGCTCGAAGGAGGCCGGGGTTTTGGCGGTGATGTCGTTGGGGATCTCGTCCAGGGTGTAACCGACAGCGACCTTGGCGGCGATCTTGGCGATCGGGAAGCCGGTCGCCTTCGAGGCCAGCGCCGAGGAGCGTGACACCCGGGGATTCATCTCGATCACGATCATTCGACCGTCGTCGGGGTTGATCGCGAACTGGATGTTGCAGCCGCCGGTGTCCACGCCGACGGCGCGGATCACGGCGATCGACACGTCACGCATCCGTTGGTATTCGCGGTCGGTCAGGGTCATCGCGGGGGCGACGGTGATCGAGTCGCCGGTGTGCACGCCCATCGGGTCGAGGTTCTCGATCGAGCAGACAATGACCACGTTGTCGGCCATGTCCCGCATCACCTCGAGTTCGTACTCCTTCCAGCCGAGCACCGACTCCTCGATCAGCACCTCGGTCATCGGGGAGGCCGACAGGCCCGTCCCGGCGATCCGGCGCAGTTCGGACTCGTCGTGAGCGAACCCAGAGCCGACGCCGCCCATGGTGAAGGACGGCCGAACGACCACCGGGCAGCCCAGTTCGTCGGCCGCGGCCAACACCTCCGGCATCGAGTGACAGATCAGCGAGCGGGCCACCTCGGCCTTGGCGTCCGGGACGTCCAGGGCTTGGACGATCTCCTTGAACTTCTCCCGATCCTCGCCCTTCTGGATCGCGTCGAAAGAGGCACCGATCAGCTCCACCCCGTATTTGGCCAGGACGCCCGACTCGTGCAGTGCGACGGCCGCGTTGAGGGCGGTCTGCCCACCGAGCGTGGCCAGCAGCGCGTCGGGCCGCTCGGCGGCGATCACCTTCTCCAGGAACTCGGGCTGGATCGGCTCGATGTAGGTGGCGTCGGCCAGCTCCGGATCGGTCATGATCGTGGCCGGGTTGCTGTTGACCAGGATGACCCGGAAGCCCTCTTCGCGGAGCACCCGGCAGGCCTGGGTTCCCGAGTAGTCGAACTCACAGGCCTGGCCGATCACGATCGGGCCGGAGCCGATCACCAGGATGGACGAGATGTCGGTGCGGCGTGGCATCAGGCTTCCTCTCCAGCGGTGCGCGCGGCCATCACGTCGACGAAGCGGTCGAACAGATAGGCCGAATCGTGGGGGCCGGCGGCCGCCTCGGGGTGGTATTGCACCGAGAACGACCGAAGCCGACCGGCGTCGTCGGTCAGCTCCAGACCCTCCACCACGTTGTCGTTGAGACAGACGTGGCTGACCCGGGCCACGCCCCAGGCGGTTTCGGTGTCTTGGCCGAGTGGGGCATCGACGGCGAACCCGTGATTCTGCGCGGTGATCTCGACCTTGCGGGTGCGCAAGTCCATCACCGGCTGGTTGATCCCGCGGTGGCCGTACTTCAGCTTGTAGGTACCGAAGCCCAGGGCCCGGCCGAAGATCTGGTTGCCGAAGCAGATGCCGAAGAAGGGCAGGCCCTCGTCGAGCACGTGGGTCAACAGGGTGACCGCGTCATCGGCGGCAGCCGGATCACCCGGCCCGTTGGAGAAGAAGACCCCGTCCGGGTTGACCCGGCGAATGTCCTCGATGGTGCTCGAGGCCGGCAGCACGTGCACCTCGATGCCACGTTCGGCCATCCGAACCGGCGTCATGTCCTTGATCCCGAGATCGATCGCGGCCACCGTGAACCGCTTCGTTCCCAGCGCCGGAACCACCTCGGCCGCAGCGATGGTGACATCGGCGACCAGATTCGCCCCGCTCATCACCGGGGTGGCAAGCACCTTCTCCAGCAGCTTGGCCGGGTCGGACTCCAGGGTCGAAATGCCGACCCGCATCGCCCCCCGTTCGCGCAGATGCCGGGTCAGCGCCCGGGTGTCCACTTCGGCGATTCCCACCACGCCTTGCGCGCTAAGTGCCTCGTCCAGGGAGCGGTTGGAGCGCCAGTTGGAGCGAACCCGCGACAAGTCACGGACGACGTACCCCGCGACCCAGATGCGGCGGGACTCGTCGTCCTCGTCGTTCCAGCCGGTGTTCCCGATGTGCGGGGCCGTGGCCACCACGACCGAGTCGAGCGCAGCCGGAGTGGCGGACGCCCGAGGAGTGCCTGCGGGAACCAACTCAGCCGGCGTCGGCTCGGTGCCGCGCGTGGGCGTTGGCCAACACGCCGTTGAGGAAGGCCGGAGAGTCACTGGTGGAGAACTCCTGAGCCAACAGGACGGCCTGCTGAATCGCCACCTCGGGCGATCCGTCGGTGTGCAGCAGCTCGAAGACGGCGATCCTGGCCAGGCAGCGATCCACCCGGGGCATCCGCTCCAGAGTCCAATCCGAGACCAACGAGGCCTCGATCAGCTGGTCGATCTCGTCGATGTGCCCGGAAACACCGCGCACCAGATCTTCGGTCAGCTGCCGCAGTGGGGCCTCGGGCAGACCGCGATGCAGATCCAGGCGGTCGCTCGGGTCCTCGCCGCGCAGGTCGGCTTCGAACAGAATGTCCAGCGCATGCTTGCGGGCCTTCGATCTGGCTGACAGGTGTTTCACCGGCTCCTGGACGGTCTCGACGAACCGCAGAATCGTGCCGTCCGGCCGGAGTTGATCACGGTGAACGCTCGGGACGTAACCCGTGGGCGGCTGGGGATCGACGGGGAGGGAGGCTTCGGCGGACTCAGCCATCCGAGCCACTCAGACCCGACCGAGGTAGCCGCCGTCGCGGGTGTCGACCTTGACCCGTTCGCCGGTGGTGATGAACAACGGGACCTGAATCTGCAGGCCCGTCTCCACCGTGGCCGGCTTGGTGCCCCCGGTGCTGCGGTCGCCCTGCAGCCCCGGCTCGGTGTAGGTCACCTCAAGCTCAACCGAGGCCGGAAGGTCGATGTAGAGCGGGTTCTCGGCGTGCAGTGCCACGGTGGCCGTCTGGTTCTCCAGCAGGTAGTTCTTCGCATCGCCCACCGTGCCGTCGGGGATGCTCAGCTGGTCGTAGGTGGCCGTATCCATGAACACGTAGCCGTCGCCATCGTGGTAGAGGTACTGCATCTCGCGGCGGTCCACGTTGGCCGTGTCGACCTTGGTGTCGGAGTTGAAGGTGCGGTCGACGACCTTGCCGCTGAGCACGTGCTTGAGCTTCGTCCGCACGACCGTGTTGCCTTTGCCGGGCTTGTGATGCTGGAACCAGATCACCTGCCACAGCTGACCGTCCAGGTCGAGCACCATGCCGTTCTTCAAATCATTCGTGGAAGCCACGTACTACCCCTCGTTATCGTCCGCGTCTCTGACGAGCCACGGGAAGCTGCGACCGCTCAGTCTAGCCGGGCCGACGGGCTGGGATGAACCTGCGGCAAACCACGCTGCCGGGTCGACGACTCAGCCCTGCGGGCAGATCGAGGTGAAGGTCTGCTCCATCAGCTCTTCGTCCGGAGCGGTCAAGATGGCCGGGTGAGCCAAACCATCCAGGATCACGAACCGCAACGCCGAGCCGCGGGTCTTCTTGTCCAGGTTCATCGCCTCGCGCAGCAGCGGCCAGGCCGCGGCCCGATAACAGGTCGGCAACCCGACCGAGGAAAGCACCGCGGCGTGACGGCCGGCGGTGTCATCGTCCAGGCGACCGAGCCGTCGGCTGAGTTCGGCGATGAACGTCATCCCGATGCTGACCGCTTCGCCGTGCCGCATGGTGTAGTTCTCATGCCGTTCGATGGCATGCCCCAACGTGTGTCCGTAGTTGAGCAACTCCCGACCGACATCGCTGCCGGTGGAGGTTCGCTCGCGCAGATCAGCGCTGACCACGGACGCCTTGACCGCGACGGCCCGACGGATCAGTTCGGCCAGTTCAGGGCTGCCCGGCGTCCTGGCGGCGAGCGGATTGTCTTCGATCACCGACAGGATGAACGGGTCGGCGATGAAGCCTGCCTTCACCACTTCCGCCAGGCCGGAACTCAACTCGGCCGGGGGCAGACCTTCCAGGAAGTCCAGATCACACAGGACGGTGAACGGCTCGTAGAACGCCCCCACCAGATTCTTGCCCGAGGCCAGGTTGATCCCGGTCTTGCCGCCCACCGCGGCGTCCACCATCGCCAACACGCTGGTCGGTACGCAGATGTAGGGCACACCACGCAACCAGGTGGCGGCCACGAAGCCGGCCAGATCGGTGGTGGCACCGCCCCCGAAGCCGACGATGGTGTCGGTTCGGGTGAACCCGGCCGCCGCCAAGGCGTCCCAGCAATGCTGCAGGACCAAACCGGTCTTGGCCCGCTCAGCCGTGGGGACCTCGATCATGGTCACCGGCTGATCAATGGTCTTGACCAGCCCGGCGGCCAGGAGTCGCTGGGACTCGGGATAGATCACCGCCACCCGCTGCACTTCCTGGAGGAACTGCGGCAGCAGCGAACTTGCCCCGTGCCCGATGACCACCTGGTAAGGCTGCTCGGCCATGACATCGACGGTGGACCAACTCATGTATGGGCTCCCCAAACGTGGCTGACGATGTGATCAACGATCTGGCGGGGTGTGTTGTGATCGGAGTCGACGACGATGGTCGCCAACTCAGCATAGACCGGGGTTCGCTCGGCCAAGAGTTGGATCAACTGGGCCCGGAGGTTACCCAGGAGCAGTGGCCTGGCCTGGTTCATCCCGATCCGGCGGGTGGCCTGCGCGATCGAGACCTGCAGCCAGACCACGTCGAGCCCCGACACCGCCTCCCGAATCGCGGGCGTCATCACGGCACCACCGCCGAGCGAGATCACTCCCCCCTCGGCCAGGCAGGCCAGGGTTGCCTCGCGCTCCAGTTCCCGGAAGTGGGCTTCACCGGAGTCAGCGAAGATTTCTCGAATCGGCTTGCCCTGCTCGGCTTCGATCCGGGCGTCGACGTCGGTGAAGGACAGCCCGAGACTGCTGGCCAACAGGCGCCCCACCGTGGACTTGCCGGCTCCGGGTGCACCCAACACGACGATCGTCGAAGGGATCACCCCAGTCGCCGCTCTGCCAACCGAGCCAGGTACGCCTGGTGGTTGCGCGCCGTTTCGGCCAGCGAATCCCCGCCGAACTTCTCCAGAGCTACGTCGGCCAACACCAAGGCGACCATCGCCTCAGCGACCACCCCGGCCGCCGGGACGGCACACACGTCGGAGCGCTGGTGGTGCGCGGGAGCCGCCTCCCCCGTGGTGGTGTCGATCGTGCGCAGCGCCCGCGGGATCGTGGCGATCGGCTTCATCGCTGCCCGCACTCGCAGCGGTTCGCCGGTGCTCATACCACCTTCAGTACCCCCGGAACGGTTGCTCAACCGGGTGATTCCGTCGACCCCGGGCACCATTTCGTCGTGGGCGAGACTTCCTCGGACGCGGGCCAGGTCGAACCCGTCGCCGACCTCGACGCCCTTGATCGCCTGAATCCCCATCAGCGCGTAGGCGAGCTTCGCGTCGAGCCGGGTGTCCCACTGGATGTGCGAACCGAGGCCGGCCGGCAGGCCGTAGGCCAGAACCTCGACCACGCCGCCCAGCGTGTCACCCTCCCGCCGCGCCAACTCAACTTCGGCCCGCATGGCGTTGCTGGCCTCGGGATCGAAGCAACGAGCCTCGTCGGCGTCCACGGCGTCCCGATCCGCAAAGGTGGGCTTGGTCAGGCTGGTGCTGCGCACTCCCCCGAGTTCGACCACGTGGCTGACGATGGTGATGCCGAAGGCCTGGGCCAGGAAGTTGGAGGCCACCCGGCCGAGAGCCACCCGGGCGGCAGTCTCCCGGGCCGAGGCGCGCTCCAGAATCGGACGAGCCTCGTCCACGTCATATTTCTGCATGCCGGCTAGATCGGCATGGCCGGGCCGAGGACGGGTCAGGGCCTGACCGCGGGCCTGAGCGGCCAGCAGGTCGGCATCGACCGGGTCGGGCGCCATCACGGTGTCCCATTTGGGCCACTCGCTGTTGCCGATCATGATCGCCACCGGTGACCCCAGAGTGCGGCCATGGCGGACGCCGGCCAGCATCGTCACCTCGTCGGCCTCGAACTTCATCCGGGCGCCTCGGCCAACGCCGAGCCGGCGCCGGGCCAGGGCCTCGGCGATGTCGCTGGAGGTGACCTCGACAGAGGCCGGAATGCCCTCGATGGTCGCGACCAGCGCTCGCCCGTGGGATTCGCCGGCGGTCAGGTAACGAAGCATGGCCGACAGTGTGTCATGCGTCAGCGCGACGCCGAAGTTCTGCCCGGACGGCAGACGTGAGCACCTCGATCTCCACCTGGTGCCCGGTCATCAGCAGAATCTGATGGGCGGCCTGATGCACCAACAGGTCGAGTCCGCTGAGCACAGTGGCGCCCCGGTCGCTAACTCTCGCGGCCAGCGTCGTGGGCCACGGGTGGTAAATGGCATCGAAGAGCGCCACCAACCGCTCCGCGTTCTCGGTCAGAGCCTCCACCACGCCGGCTGCCCCGGCCGCCGGGACGGTGGAGATGATCAGTCGGGTGTCGGAGTCCGGGGCGCTGCCCCAGGCCAGTTCCTTGGGGTCGATCCCCGACCAACTCGCCCACCGCCAGAACTCGGCCACGCCCTCAGGACGGCGTCCGGTGAGGGTGATGCTGCGGCTGCCGGTTCGGGCCAGCGCGACGAAGGCCGACCTGGCCGTGGCGCCGTTGCCGACGATCAGCGCCGGAAGTCCGGCCGGGATCCCGGCGCTGGCCAACGCCTCGCCGAAGCCCGCAATGTCGGTGTTGTAGACGCGTCGACCCTGCTGTTCAAGGATCACCGTGTTGGCAGCACCGGTGAGCCGCACGTCATCGCTGGGCTCACCGCAGCGAGCGGCCTCCTCTTTCAGCGGCATGGTGACGCTGAGGCCGCGCCAAGGCTCGTCCAGGCCGTCCACGAACGGGCCGAACTCCGGCGGCTGAAGCTCGATCGCCTGGTAATCCCACTCCAGCCCGAGCGCGGTGTAGGCGGCCCGATGGATCACCGGCGACAACGAATGCCCGATCGGCGATCCGACGACCGCACACCGAGGCGGGTTCAGCCGTTGCACTTCTTCCGGTTCTCCTCATTGGCCAGACACCAGGTCTGCAACTTGGCCCGGGCCTGCTCGTGCTCCGCGTTCGTCCGCGAGAACACGGTTTCGCCGGTGTCCAGGTTGATCGGCATGAAGTAGAGCCAATCCCCGTCGGCCGGGTTGGCGGCGGCCTCCAAGGCCTTGCGCGCCGGCGCGGTGATCGGGCCGGGCGGGAGGCCGGCGTACTTGTAGGTGTTGTACGGCGAGGCGAGCTCACGCTCGGCAGGCGTGGTGAAGATTCGTCCGGTGATGTTGTTGGCGTAGGCGACAGTCGCGTCGGACTGCAGCAGCATGCCTTCCCGCAGCCGGTTGTAGAAGACGGCGGCCACCTTGGCTCGGTCTTCGTCGCGGAAGACTTCGCGTTCGATGATGCTGGCGACAATCAGCGCCTCGTACGGCGTGGCCTGACGCTTGCCCAGCTTGATCGCCCTGGCCTTGGCGGCGAAGTCGAGATCGTCGGTGACCCGGACGAACTGGGTGGTGGCCAACTTCAGGACCGACGTGCTGGTCGGCTTGGCCGGCAGTTCGTAGGTGTCGGGGAAGATGAACCCCTCGTTGCTCTTGCCGAGCCAACTCGGCAGGCCGAGAGCCTTGCGGTCTTTCAGGGCGCTCTGCAGGTTGGCTTTGGACACCTTGGTGGACTTGACCAGCGCGGTGATCACCTCACTGAGGCGCAACCCCTCGGCGATCTGGAACCGGTTCCGGACGATCCGCTTGACGTCCAGCAGCATGGCCAGGGCGACCTTGGCCGGCACCCCGGTGCGCAGGCGGTGCTGGCCGGCCTGGATCTTCTTGGCGTCGGCGTTGGCGGCGGCCTCACGATCGAAGGCCTTGGCGGTCTTCACCACACCGTTCTGCACCAGGATGTCAGCGATGTCGGCCAGCGAGGTGGCCTTGGGTATGTCGACGACCACATCGGCCTCACCCTCGGCGTTGATGAAGTCTTCCACCGTGCGGACGGCGACCCAGGCCTCCTGGGCCTTGGAGTAGACGAACCAGCCACCGCCGAACAGCACGGCCAGCGACACCAGGACGGCCAGCCCGGCCCGGACCCGGACCCAAATCTCCTTCGGATCCCACTTGCCGGTCTCCGGATCCTGGGTTCCCTGGTCAGTGGGTTATCCATCGCCATCCCCTCGTTTGCTTTCGTCATTCGTGCTCAGCGGTTCACCGGCCGGTCGTCCGGACGCGCGTTCACTGGCGATTGCCTGTTCCAAGATTGCCACGGCGGCAGCCTGATCGATGATCCCGCGCTGGCTCTTGGCGCTCTTACCCGCGACAGTCAGCCGCCTTGAGGCCGTCACCGTCGACATCCGCTCATCAAGCAGTCGCACCGGCACCACCCACTGGTGGGCCCCGAGGGCGGTGAGTTGATCGCGGACGAGCGTTGCCGAGAAGCCCTCCACCCCGGCCAGGGTGCGGGGCAGACCCACGATCACTTCCAACGGTTCGTACTCGGCCAGCAGTACACGGAGTCGGCCGACGACGTCGCCACGCGCCGGGATGGTTTCCACCGGGTAGGCCAGCAGCCCATCGCGATCACAGGCGGCGACGCCGATCCGGGCCTGGCCCCAATCGAGAGCCAGGCGGATCCCCGGCCGGAAACCGGCGGAGTCGACCTGCTCAGCCATGCAGTTGAGCCAGCGACTCTCCGATGGCCCGCAACGCCTGCGCCGCCCCGGCGCCGTGCGAGCCGCCACCTTGGGCCAGGTCATCGCGACCACCGCCGCGTCCGCCGAGGTGCTGCGCAGCCACCGCGACCAAGGCACCCGCCTTGGCACCCAGGGCTCGAGCCGCCTCGTTGGTCGCCACGGTCACCACCGGCTTGGCCTCGGGCCCGCCGACCAGCGCGATCACAGCCGGTCGTTCCGCCAACAGGGCGCGCAACTCGATCGCCAGGGTACGAAGATCGCCGCCGCTCACCCCAGGCAGATGCTTGGCCACGAGGCTCACCGACCCGACGGCCTCCGCAGAGGCAGCCAGGGCGCCGACGTTGCCCAACAGTTCCCGGTTCTTGTAGTCGGCGATCTCTTTCTCCGCCGTCTTCAACGATGCGACCAGCTTGCCGACCCGATCGGCCAGTTGGTCTGGCTGGACCTTCAGAATCTCGGCCAGATTGAGCACCAGCGCCCGCTCTTTGGCCAGGTGCCCGAAGGCATCGCTGGAGACGAACGCCTCCACCCGGCGCACCCCGGAGCCGATCGAGGACTCGCCCAGCAAGGTGAGCAGGCCGATCTGGGAGGAGCGCTCGACGTGCGTTCCGCCGCACAGCTCCCGCGACCAGGCGCCACCCATCTCGACCATCCGGACGATCTCGGGGTACTTCTCCCCGAACATGGCCTGCGCTCCCATGGCCTTGGCGTCGACCAGCGGCATGTGGGTAGCGCTCACGCCGAGATCGGCGCGGATCGCCTGGTTGGCCAACCCCTCCAACTCCTCCCGCATCGACGGCGAGAGCGCCACCTGGGAGGAGAAGTCGAACCGCAGATAGCCGGGCTTGTTGTACGAGCCGGCCTGAGCGGTGGTGGGGCCAAGGATCTGACGCAAGACCGCGTTCACCACATGGGTGGCGGAGTGGGCCTGACAAGCGCCCAGGCGGGCGTCGATGTCGACGCTGGCAACCACACTCGCCCCGGTGACCAGTTCGCCGTCGCTGACCTTGACCTTGTGCACCACCAGCCCTTGAACCTGCAGCTCCAGGTCGAGCACGTCCAGGGTAGGCCCGTTGCCGGAGATGGTTCCCGAGTCGGCGTCCTGGCCGCCGGCTTCGGCGTAGAACGGGGTCTGGGCCAGCACGACCTCGACGATGTCGCCGGGACGTGCGGAGGTGACCAGTTCGCCGTCCTTGACGATGCCGCGGACGGACGTCTCGGTGCCCAGCTCGGTGTAGCCCAGGAAGGGCACCTCGCCCAAGCCGCGCAGCGTCCGGTACGCCTCGATGTTGACCGTGGCACCCTTCTTCGCCTTGGCGTCGGCCTTGGCCCGATCCTTCTGCTCCTGCATCAGCGCCCGGAAACCCTCACGGTCAACACTGAGGCCCTGTTCGGTCGCCATCTCCAGCGTCAGGTCGATCGGGAAGCCGTAGGTGTCGTGCAGCGCGAACGCCCGATCCGCCGACAGCGAGGTGGCCCGCTCGGCTTTGGCCTGGGAGACGGCCAGGTCGAAGATCTGGGTTCCCGTGGCCAGCGTGCGGCGGAAGGCTTCCTCTTCGGCATAGGCGACCTGGGAGACCCGAGCCCACTGCTCGGCGACCTCAGGGTAGGAATCGGCCATCAGGTCGCGACTGATCGGCAACAAGTCCGGCAGCACCGGGTCGTTGACTCCGAGCAGCCGCATCGCCCGGACGCTGCGCCGCAGCAGCCGCCGCAGCACATAACCGCGCGCTTCATTGCCGGGGGTGACCCCGTCGGTCATCAACATCAGCGAGGACCGGACGTGGTCGGCGACGACCCGCATCCGCACGTCGTCCTCCACGGCAGCGCCGTAGACCCGGCCCGAAAGCTCGGACGCCTTGGCGATCACGGGGAACACCTGGTCGATCTCGTACATGTTGTCGACGCCCTGCAGCAGGTAGGCGATCCGCTCCAGGCCGGCGCCGGTGTCGATGTTCTTGCGCGGCAGGGGGCCACGCACATCGAAGTCGTCCTTGGCCCGCACCGCGGACAGTTCCTCCTGCATGAAGACCAGGTTCCAGATCTCCAGGAAGCGGTCCTCGTCCACCACAGGACCGCCGTCGCGGCCATACCGCGGGCCGCGGTCGATATAGATCTCGCTGCAGGGCCCACCGGGGCCGGGCACGCCCATGTTCCAGTAGTTGTCCTTCAGCCCGCGGCGTTGGATCCGGGCGTCCGGAACTCCGACGGCACGCCACAAGGCGTAAGCCTCATCGTCATCGAGGTAGACCGTGACCCACACGGTTTCGGGGTCGAAGCCGTAGCCGCCATCAGCGACCGCACTGGTGATCAGCTCCCAGGCGTAGTTGATCGCGCCCTCTTTGAAGTAGTCGCCGAAGGAGAAGTTGCCGTTCATCTGGAAGAACGTGCCGTGCCGGGTGGTCTTGCCGACCTCGTCGATGTCCAGGGTCCGGACGCACTTCTGGACGCTGGTCGCCCGGGCGTAGGGGGCGTCCTCGGCTCCGACGAAGTAGGGCTTGAACGGGACCATGCCGGCGTTGACGAAGAGCAGCGTCGGATCGTTGTAGACCAACGGTGCCGACGGCACGATGGTGTGGCCGCGGCTGGCGAAGAAGTCGAGGAAGCGGCGCCGGATCTCGGCGGTATTCATGGGCGTGTCCTTGTCGTGGTTGGCCCCGTGCGCGGCGCGCCGGGGACCGGAGTCAGCGGAATGAGGTCAGTTCTTCTTCGCCTGAACGGGGGTGGTTTCCCCGTCCAGGCCGAGAGCGTCGCGCAGATCCGCCTCGCGTTCGTGCATTGATTCGCTCACGGTGTCGATGAAGTCGGCGACCCAACTACCCATGTCTTTGGAGGCCTTCTCCACCTGCTCGGTCACCCCGGCGGGCGTGAAGCGGTGGTAGTACTCCTTGCCCTTGAGCACGATCAGCGCGGTCAGGGCGACACCCACGGTGAACCAGAAGAAGCGCTTGCCCATCAGCGGGTCGCCCTCCTTCTGGTGGTGTTTCCCTTGAGCGCTTCACGCACTCCGTAGGTGAAGGCCGCAGTCTTGATCAGTGGCCCCCCGAGGGTCGCCGCGAAGAGCGTGCTGAGTTGGGCCGCGTTCTCGGTCACGACGGTGGCGTTGCGGCTCACCTTGGCCACGTCTTCGGTGACCAGGCTGAGCTTGGAGATTTCGTCGTTGGTGGCAGTGACCGTGCCCTTGAGCTCTTGCAGGATCGGCACCGAGGAGTGGCCGAGATCGCGAATGGCGATCCGAAGCTCCTCCAGCACGCGACCCAGCTTGAGTAGCGGGACGGCGCAGAACACGACGAAGGCGACGGCCGCGACAGCCGCGATCAGTCCGGCGATCTCTCCAGCGGTCATTTCGTCCTCTTCAGGTCAGCGGGAAGCAACGCTTGCAGCCTAGTGCACGCCGCCGACACACCGGCGAAGCCCGCCGTTGCGTCAGCTGGGTCAGCGGCGACCGAGCAAGGTCTCCAACAGGGCCAGCCGCTCCAGCAAGCCGGCCTCGTTGCCGTGCTCGGTGGGCTGGTAGTACAGCGCACCCTCCAGCACATCGGGCAGATACTGCTGGGCCGCCACCCCGTGCTCCGCGTCGTGGGCATAGCGGTAGCCCTGGCCGTGACCCAGGCTGCGGGCCCCCGAGTAGTGGGCGTCCCGCAGATGCGGCGGGACGGTGCCGACCTTCCCCGCCCGGACGTCCGCCAGCGCCGCGTCGACGGCCAGGATCACCGCGTTCGACTTGGGGGCGACGGCGCAAGCGATCACCGCCTGGGCCAGGTTGATCCTGGCTTCGGGCATGCCGATCAGCTGTACCGCCTGAGCCGCGGCCACGCAGGTCTGCAGCACCGAGGGGGCGGCCATCCCGATGTCTTCGGAGGACAGGATGATCAAGCGCCGAGCGATGAAACGCGGGTCCTCGCCGGCCTCGAGCATCCGAGCCAGATAGTGCAAGGAGGCATGCACGTCGGAGCCGCGCATCGACTTGATGAAGGCGCTGATCACGTCGTAGTGCTGATCGCCGTCCCGGTCGTAGCGGACGGAGGCCTTGTCGACCGCGGCCTCGATCTGCGGCAGGTCGATCACCACGTGGCCCTCGGCTTCAGCCCCGGCCGCAGCTTCCTCCAGGTAGGTCAAGGCCCGCCGCGCGTCTCCCCCGGCCAACCGGACGAGCTGCGACCGGCCCTCCGGGGTGAGCGTGAAGGCGGCTGCCAGGCCGTGGTCGGCCAGCAAGGCCCGATCCAGAAGGCCGCCGATGTCGTCATCCTCCAGCGGGGTGAGGGTGAGCAGCAGGGAGCGGGACAGCAGCGGTGAAATCACTGAGAAGGACGGGTTCTCCGTGGTGGCCGCGATCAGCGTGACCAGCCGGTTCTCCACCGCCGGCAGCAGCACGTCCTGCTGGGTCTTGGAGAAGCGGTGCACCTCATCGACGAACAACACCGTCCGCACCCCGCGGGCGAGCTCGCGCTTGGCCAGCTCCAACTCGGCCCGCACCTCGCGCACCCCTGCCGTGACGGCCGAGATTTCGACGAAACGCTGGTTCGTGGAACGCGAGACCACCGCTGCGATGGTCGTCTTGCCGACCCCGGGCGGCCCCCACAGAAACACCGACATGGCGGTCTCACCTCGGGCCAGGCGCCGCAACGGCGAACCGGGGGCGAGCAGATGCTTCTGGCCGACGATCTCGTCCAGGTTTCGCGGACGCATCCGGACCGCCAGCGGCGCATCCCGGTGGGCGGCGCCGGCCAAGGACCCGACCGGGAGCGCCTCGGCGGCGGTGTCGTTGCCGAACAGATCCTCCACAGCCCAGACGCTACACGACCGCGAAGGGCCTCCTGGGTTGAATGCCAGACCATCCCGATATATCGTTAGATGCAACGCAATTCGTTCTAGAACACGCCTTTCAGGAACGCAGCCTTCCTGAGCACAGCCTTCCTAGAACACAGCACCCCCAGAGGAGACAGCAATGAAGTACGAAACCCGCCAGCCTTGGTGGCTGGCCCTGAGCCCCGATGACTCCCCTCCCGTCCGGGTCGCCGGCGCGGTCGCGGACCGGGAGGCCACGGCGGCGGCTTCAGCCCCACGGTGAACACCGGGAGCGCGGACCCCAGGACCCCGAGTACCGTCCGGTCACGTCGGCCCGTTCGGCCCCGGCGGTCCGCTGGGTTCGGACGGCCCGTTCGGTTCCGGCGGTCCGCTCGGTCCGGGTGGTCCGATCGGCCCGGGACGCGGCGGACGGGGTCGCGGACGAGCCCGTCGCGGTGACGTCCGGCACGCCCTGCTCGCCTTGTTGACCGAGGGCTCGGCCAACGGCTACCAGCTCATCCAAGCGCTCAACCAGAAGACCAACGGCCTGTGGAAGCCCAGCCCGGGAGCGGTCTACCCTGCCTTGTCCCAGCTGGAGGACGAACTCCTGATCGAAGCCTTCGACAACGTGGGCCAGCGCGCCTTCCGACTCACTCACGCCGGCCAGGACGCTGCCGCCGAGATCAACCCGAAGCCGTGGGAGGTGCTGAACGCCGACAGTGCTCCCGAGCATCCCGAGGCCACCAGTGGGCTGTGGAAGGAGTTCCGCTCGCTGGCCATGGCATCGCAGGAGTTGACCCGCTCGGGGTCACGAAGCCAGCAGGAGCAGGCGGCGAAGGTCCTGGCCGAGACGCGACGGCGGCTCTACGCCCTGCTGGCCAGCGATGATGACGACCCGGGGATCAGCGACCCCCGCTGACCTCCAGCCGAGGTAGCCGGGGCGGGTCAGGCGCGGGTCGGATCGATCAGCAAGATGCCTGCACCGGCCTGCTGCCCCATCCGCGGCAACGCCTCGGCTGCCTCGGCAAGCGAGAGCGGCGCCCGATCCGCCAGCAAGGTCTGCAAGGGCAGGCGACCCTCCGCCACCCAGCTGAGCAGCTCGGGATAGTCCGTTGCGGCCATCCCGTGGCTGCCCAGCACGGTCAACTCCCAGCCGATCACGCGGCCCATCGGCAGCGGGGTCGGCCCGCCGAGCAACAGGCCCACCTGCACCTGCCTGCCGCGCCGCGCAGAGAGAGAACCGAGTCTCGGCAGACCTCCGGTGAGCCCAAACAGTCGAGCGCAACGTGGGCCCCGCCGCCGGTCAACTCCTGCAGCCGCTCGACCAGGTCGGAGGAGGGCGGCAGCGCAACCATGGCGCCCAGCCGTTCGGCGCGGGCCCGGGCGGCAGGATGCGGGTCAACCGCGACCACCCTGGCGCCCGCCGCTGCGGCCACCATGATCGCGGCCAGCCCCACTCCCCCACAGCCGAACACGACCACCCACTCGCCCGGCTGAACCTGCCCGCGGTGCACGACCGCCCGGAAGGCCGTCGCCATCCGGCAGCCCAGCGCGGCGGCCTGGCCGAACGTGACCTCAGCCGGCAGCCGGATCAGGTTGGTCGCGGCCCGCTCGACCACCACCAGTTCAGCGAACGATCCAGGACGGGTGAACCCCGGCTGAGTCTGCTCCGGGCACACCTGGCCATCGCCGGCCCGACACACCGAGCACAGGCCGCACGCGTAGACGAACGGTGCCGTGACCCGCTCCCCGACGGCGACCCCGCTGACGGCCGACCCGACCGCAACCACCTCACCGGCGAACTCATGCCCGGGGATGTGCGGGAAGACGGCGATGTCGGGGTCGTGACCCATCCAGCCGTGCCAGTCACTGCGGCACAAACCGCTCGCCAACACCCGGACGAGCGCCCCGTCCGCCGGGAGTTCCGGCTCGGGCACGTCGCTGACGCTGAGCGGTCCGCCGAAGCGTTCGTAGGTCAGGGCGCGCATGCTCAGGCCTGAACGGACGCCTTCGTCACCGGCTTGGCGTCCACGCCGGCCTCCTTGCGCTGCTGAGCGGTGATCGCCGCCGGGGCCGAGGTCAGCGGGTCGAAGCCGCCACCGGTCTTCGGGAAGGCGATCACGTCGCGGATCGATTCGGTCTTGGCCAGCAGGGCGACGATCCGGTCCCAGCCGAACGCGACACCGCCGTGCGGAGGGGCACCGAAGGCGAACGCGTCCAGCAGGAAGCCGAACTTCTCCTGCGCCTCCTCGTTGCATCAATGCCCATCACCTTGAAGACCCGCTCCTGCACGTCACGGCGATGGATACGGATGGACCCTCCACCGATCTCGTTGCCGTTGCAGACCACGTCGTAGGCGTAGGCGAGGCGTTGCCGGGATCGGTGTCGAAGGTCTCCAGCTCCTGCGGCGAGGTGAAAGCGTGATGGACGGCCGTCCAACTGCCCTCGCCGACCGCGACATCTCCCTCGGCGACCGCCTCGGCGGTCGGCTCGAACAGCGGAGCGTCGATCACCCAGAGGAAGGACCAGGCGTTCTCGTCGATCAGGCCGCAGCGTTTGCCGATCTCCAACCGGGCCGCGCCGAGCAGGTTCTGCGAGGAGGTCCGGGCGCCGGCGGCGAAGAAGATGCAGTCCCCCGGCTGGGCGCCGACCCGGGCCGCAAGACCCGTCCGCTCGGCCTCGGAAATGTTCTTGGCCACGGGACCACCCAGTTCGCCGTCCTCGCCGACCGTGACGTAGGCCAGCCCACGGGCGCCGCGCTGCTTGGCCCATTCCTGCCAGGCATCGAAGGTGCGCCGCGGTTGCGAACCGCCGCCGGGCATCACCACCGCGCCGACGTAGCCGGCCTGGAAGACGCGGAACGGGGTGTCGCTGAAGAATTCGGTCACTTCCTGGATCTTGAGATCGAAGCGCAGGTCCGGCTTGTCCGAGCCGTAGTTGTTCATCGCGTCAGCGAACGTCATCCGCCGGAAGGGGGCCTCCAACTCGACCCCGATCAGCTTCCACACCTCAGCCAGGATCGCTTCGCTGAGTTCGATCACATCGTCTTGGGTGACGAAACTCATCTCGATGTCGAGCTGGGTGAACTCCGGCTGCCGGTCGGCCCGGAAGTCCTCGTCCCGGTAGCAGCGGGCGATCTGGTAGTAGCGCTCCATGCCGGCCACCATCAGCAACTGCTTGAACAGCTGCGGCGACTGCGGCAGGGCGTACCAACTACCCGGAGCAAGGCGCGCCGGGACGAGGAAGTCGCGGGCGCCCTCAGGGGTCGACCGGGTCAGGGTCGGCGTCTCGATCTCGACGAAGTCACGCTCGCCGAGCACAGTCCGAGCGGCGGCGTTCACCTTGGAACGGAGCCGAATCGCGGCACCAGGAGCGGGTCGACGCAAGTCCAGATAGCGGTAGCGCAGCCGTGCCTCCTCGCCGACGGTGACCCGCTCGTCGATCTGGAACGGCAACGGCGCGGACGGGTTGAGCACCTCCAGCGTCTGGATCGCCACTTCGACCTCGCCGGTCGGCAGGTCGGGGTTGGCGTTGCCGGCCGGGCGGGGCTCGACGACGCCGACCACCTGGATGCAGAACTCGTTGCGGAGCTCATGAGCGCCGGAGGCAGCCAGGATCTCGTCCCGAATCACCACCTGCACCACGCCGCTGGCATCGCGCAGGTCGATGAAGGCAACGCCGCCGTGATCCCGCCGACGTCCCACCCACCCGGTCAGGGTGACGGTTTGGCCCGCATGGTCGAGGCGGATCGTTCCAGCTTGGTGGGTGCGCAACATGACGAAATCTTTCCCTTCGTGGCCCCGCGGTGACGATGCGGTCTTCCTTCCCCCAGAGACGGGGCGAGTCCGGCCGAGCGCCCGGACGCCGAGGCCAGGGGTCGATCTGACGCGCACCTGGGGCGAAGATCCGCCTCCGGTGGCGTCCAGGTCAGGGGGTCTGCGGCCACCTGCCCACCGGAGCGGATGTCCTTCACCTCGCCGGTGGAGAACCAGACGAACGGGATTCCGCGTCGGTCTGCGTAGCGGATCTGGCGTCCGAAACGATCCGCGCGCGGGGCCACCTCGGCCGAGATCCCGCGGGAACGCAGCGCCGAGGCCACGGCGATCGCTTGATCCCGGGTCTCCTCCGCATCGAGGGCCACCAACACGCAGGTCGGCACCGGAGCGGGAGGCCGCCAACCGACCCTTGGCGATCAGCGGGACCAGCATCCGGCTGACCCCGACCGACACGCCCACGCCGGGGTAGGTCGTCCGCCCGTCACTGGCCAGCGAGTCGTAGCGACCACCCGAGCAGATTGAACCGAGCTTCTCGAAGCCCAGCATCGTGGTCTCGTAGACGGTGCCGGTGTAGTAGTCGAGGCCGCGGGCGATCTTCAGGTCGGCGACCAGGCACCCGGGGGCGTACCGCTGGGCGGCGCGGACGACCTCGGCCAGCTCGGCCAGCCCCACCTCAAGCAGCGGGTGCTCGACCCCGAGCGCCCGGACGGCCTCCACGAAGGAGGTGTCGGACGAGCGGATCCTGGCCAACTCCAAGCACTTGCCGGCAGCGTCTTGGGCCAAGCCCAGCTCATCGGTCAGCAACCGCTGGACCGCGTCGGCACCGATCTTGTCCAGCTTGTCCACCCGCTGCAGCACCGCCAGGTGATCCTCCACCCCCAGGCCGCGATAGAAGCCCTCGGCCAGTTTCCGGTTGTTGACGTGCATCACCACCGGCGGTACACCGAACTCGGTGTGCAGTCGCTCCAAGGCCTCCAGCATCACCAGAGCCACCTCGACATCGTGGTGAGCCGCCAGCGTGCCGTCCCCGACGATGTCGATGTCGGCCTGGGCGAACTCGCGGTAGCGACCCTCCTGCGGACGCTCCCCACGCCACACCTTCTGGATCTGGTAACGCCGGAACGGGAAGACCAGTCGCCCGGCGTTCTCCAGCACGTACCGGGCGAACGGCACCGTCAGGTCGAAGTGCAGGCCGAGCTCGGCGACGTCACCCTCGGCGGCGTGCAGGCGACGGACGACGTACACCTCCTTCTCGATCTCGCCCTTGCGGGTGAGCTGCTCCAGTGGCTCCACGGCCCTGGTCTCGATCGAGCCGAAACCGTGCAGTTCGAAGGTGGAGCGGAGCGAGTCGAGCACCGCCTGTTCGATGATGCGGCCCGCGGGCAGGAACTCGGGAAAGCCGGACAGCGGCTTGGGACGACTCATCAAGACCTCAAGAAATCGGTGTTCAGGTAAGGGTTGGTGGCGCGCTCCCGCGCCATCACGGTTTGCGGCCCGTGGCCGGGCAGCAGCGCCGCGGTCTCGGGCAGGGCCAGCACCTGGTCCGACCAGGGTTTGCCGCATCACATCGGAATCCCCACCGGGCAGGTCGGTGCGGCCGATCGAGCCGGCGAACACCACGTCGCCGGTGAACATCACCCGATCGATCTCCGGGTGCCCGCCGTAGGCGACGCCGAACATGACGCAACCGGGCCGATGCCCCGGGCGCGTGCACCACGGAGAACTCTAGGCCCCCCAGCTCGAAACCGCGCTCGTCCAGCATCCGCAGATCAGGCGGCTCCTCGAACCGCTCATCCCCGAACAGCTGGGCGAGCAGCGTTCGGCTGTCGGAGCTGAGCCCTGCGGCCGGGTCGGTGAGCAACAGTCGGTCCTCGGGGTGGATCCAGCAGGGCACCCCGTACTCGCGGGCCAGCTCGCTGGCCGAGGCCACATGATCGATGTGGCCGTGGGTGAGCAGGATGCCCGCCGGGGTCAGGTCATGCTCGGCGACCAGGCTGCGGACACCTTCGCTGGCGTCCACTCCAGGGTCGACGATCACGCACGCGGCCCCCGCCTCCGCGACTGCCAGATAGCAGTTCGCCTGCCAGGGACCGGCCGGAAAGGATGCGAGAAACACAGGGGAACTGTAGCGGCGAGGTTTCGAACCCGACGGGTTAGGCGTGTTCAGCGGATGGCATCCACGGCGTGATACGGCAATATGGTCCCCATGACTTCCAGCACAGGGCCAGGTTCGTTCGGGCGCGTCGACGCCGACGGAACGGTCTACGTCCGTACAGCCGACGGTGAACGCTCCGTCGGACAGGTTCCCGGCGTCCCCGAGGAGGAGGCACTGGGCTTCTACACCCGGCGCTTCGTGGCTCTCGAGGTCGAGGTGGGGCTGCTGGAAACCCGGGTGAAGTCGGGGGCGCTGTCACCGGACGAGGCTCGCACCCGGATCACCACGGTGACCGGTACGGTCTCCAGCGCCAACGCTGTCGGCGACCTCGAAGGGCTCGTCGCCCGTTTGAGCGGACTGCTGCCGTTGCTGGCCGAACAGTCCGAGGCGCGGCGCGCCGAGCGGGCCAAGCAGTCCGAGGCGACCAAGGCCACCAAGGAAGCGATGGTCGCCGAGGCCGAGATCCTGGCTGAGAGTGACGACTGGCGAGCCGGCGTGAATCGCTTTCGGAGCCTGCTGGACGAGTGGAAGGCCCTCCCCCGGATCGATCGGGCCACCGACGACGCCTTGTGGCACCGGTTCTCCACCGCTCGCACCACCTACACCCGGCGCCGCAAGGCGCAGTTCGCCGAGCAGGCGCCCAGCGCCGGGATTCGGCACGCGCCACCAAGGAAGCGATCATCGCCGAGGCCCGCGAACTGGTGAACTCCACCGAGTGGGGTGCCACCAGCGGCGCCTTCCGGGATCTGATGGCCCGCTGGAAGGCGGCCGGGGCGGCCCAGCGGGAAGTCGACGACGCGCTGTGGACGGAGTTCCGGGGCCTGCAGGATCAGTTCTTCGGCGCCCGGCAGGCGACCCTCACCGAGCAGGACACTGAGTTCAACGCCAACCTGGAGGCCAAAGAGGCACTGCTGGCGCGAGCTGAGGCTGCGATCCTGCCGGTGAGCGATCTGGCCAGCGCCAAGGCGGCGTACCGGAGCTTCCTGGAGGACTTCAACAAGCTGGGCAAGGTCCCGCGGGACGCGATTCGTCCGATGGACGCCCGGGTTCGGGCGCTGGAGGCAGCCGTCCGCAAGGCCGAGGACGACGAGTGGCGCCGCACCGATCCCGAGGCGCGGGCTCGTGCGGAAGAGACCGTGGCCATGCTGAGCACCGAGATCGATCGGTTGAACGATCGGGCCAGCAAGGCCGCCGCTCGTGGTGACGAGAAGGCGGCTGCCAAGGCGGCTGAGTCGATCGCGACCTACCAGAGCTGGCTGGATCAGGCGAAGACGACCCTCGCCGACTTCACCCGCTGAGCCTCAGCGACTCTGCCCGGGCGGGCACCGGGGCGAGGGCTGCGCCGGTGCCTGAGCGCCTCACCGGAGATGTCCTACGCCGACCCGGCACACTTCCGGATCGCCCTGGATCCGAGGGTGGTCAGCTCCAGATGAGTCGGATCGGGCGTCTCGAAATGAAGCCGCATGCGAAACACCCGATCCTTGGTCGAGGTTGAGGTCAACTGCAGGATGTTGGAGTGATGCTCGGTCATCACCCGGCTGACATCGGCCAACAGGCCAGATCGATCAAGTCCTTCCACGTGCAGCGCGACCAGGAACGAGGTTCCCGGCGTCGAGGCCCACTCCACCTCGAGGATCCGTTCCGGCTTCTGCAGCAGGCTGGCCACGTTGGTGCAGTCCTCGCGATGCACCGAGACTCCGTCCTCGCGGGTGACGAACCCGAGGATCGGGTCGCCGGGGACGGGCATGCAGCACTTGGCCAGCTTGACCCAGACGTCGGGGTGCCCCTGGACTGTGACGCCCACCTCGTTGCGGGTGCCGGAGGAGCGCCCACGGCGGCGGCCGATGACGGGTTGATCCTCTTGGCTCGCCTCCCTGACCTCCTCGGCGCCGCCCTCGGAGGCGATCAGGCGCTGCACCACCGCCTGAGCGCTGAGCGCCCCTCGCCGATGGCGGATAGAGGGCGTTGACGTCCGGCAGCCGAAAGTGGCTGGCCACGGCGGTCAGGTGCTCGACAGTCAGCAACCGGTGCACGGCCATGCCGCTGCGCCGCATCTGCTTGGCCAGCGACTCCTTGCCGTGCTCGATCGACTCCTCGCGGCGTTCCCGCATGAAGTACTGCTTGATCTTGCCCTGGGCGCGGGCGTCTTGACGAAGCCGAGCCAGTCGCGGCTCGGGCCCGCCTTGGGCGGCCTTCGAGGTCAGGATGTCCACCAGGTCGCCGCTCTTCAGCGCTGATTCCAGGGGAACCAGGCGTCCGTTCACGCGGGCACCGATGCAGCGGTGCCCGACTTCGGTGTGGACGGCGTAGGCGAAGTCGACCGGGGTGGCGCCCTGCGGAAGGTTGATGACATCGCCCTTGGGCGTGAAGGCGAAGACCTCGTCGGTGGCGATCTCGAAACGGAGGGTGTCGAGGAACTCGGTGGGGTCCTCGGTCTCGCGCTGCCATTGAGTGATCTGATGCACCCAGGCCAACTCCGAACTGCCCGGCCTGCCTTCTTTGTACTTCCAGTGCGCGGCGACGCCGTACTCGGCCTGCCGGTGCATCTCGTGCGTCCGGACCTGGAACTCCACCGGTTTGGCGTCCGGGCCGAGCACAGTGGTGTGCAGCGACTGGTACAGGTTGAACTTCGGCATCGCGATGTAGTCCTTGAAGCGGCCGGGCAGCGGATTCCACCGCGCATGCAGGATGCCCAGCACGGCGTAACAATCGGGCTTGGCGTCGACCAGGATGCGCAAGCCGACCAGGTCGTAGATGTCCACGAAGTCCCGGCCGCGCACCACCATCTTCTGGTAGATCGAGTAGTAGTGCTTGGGTCGGCCATAGACCGTCGCCCTGATCTTGGCCTCGGCCAGATCGTCCCGCACCTGCTCGGTGACCACCCGCAGGTATTGCTCGCGCAGGGGGCCCGGGCGGCGACCAGCCTGACGATCTCGTCGTAGATCTTGGGCTGCATGGTCGAGAAGGAAAGGTCCTCCAGCTCCCACTTGATGGTGTTCATACCCAGCCGGTGGGCCAGCGGCGCGAAGATTTCCAGCGTTTCTCGGGCGATCCGATCCTGCTTGTCTTGTCGCAGCACGCCGATCGTGCGCATGTTGTGCAGCCGGTCGGCGAGCTTGATCACCAGAACCCGGATGTCTTGGCTCATCGCCAGGACCATCTTGCGCAGCGTTTCGGCCTTGGCTGAATCGCCGTAGACGACCTTGTCCAGCTTGGTCACGCCATCGACCATCGCGGCCACCTCAGGCCCGAAGTCAGCGGCAAGCTGGGCGACCGTGTAGGAGGTGTCCTCGACCGTGTCATGTAGCAGCGCCGCGCACAGCGGCGGCTCGGTCATGCCCAACTCGGCCAGGATCGTCGCCACGGCCAGCGGGTGGGTGATGTAGGGGTCCCCGCTCTTGCGGAGTTGGCCCATGTGGTAGTGCTCGGCGGTGCGGTAGGCCCGCTCCAGCAGCGCGACGTCCGCCTTGGGGTGGTGGGCCCGAAGCACCCGCAACAGGGGGTCGAGGACCACCGTCTGGGGCGCCTTCTGGGCCCCGAGCCGGGACAACATCTGGCGCATCCGCATCCGGGGCTGGTCCGGGCCGGTGGCGCGCGCGTCGTCGGACGAGGCTCGCCGGGCAGGCCCCCGTGCATGGCCCGTGAGGGCTCCCTGCACTCCCCGTGTCTGGGCGGTTCGCCTTCGAGCAGGTGCGGGTCGAGGGCCATGCCACCGGGAGCAGTCCGCATCCGCACGTGCGCGCCGCTGCGGTCGCCCCAGGGATCGGCGCACCACGACCATCTCGTCACCGGTTGCGAGCACGTCGGCCGCGGGTTCGAAGAACCGGCGCAGGGTCTTGTTCCGGACCACGGCGAGCACCTGCTCCTCGACGATCCCGGTGGGGTCCGTCCCCTCCTCGCTGGCGCTGACCAAACGTTGGGCCACTTCCAGCCCGGCACCGGCGACGATCAGATCCTCCACCACCTGGCCCAAGTTCGAGTTGATCGAGGCGAGCCCGACCAACTGGCCCACCGCCCCGGCCGACATCACGACGTCATCGGCTCCGGACTGGCGGACGAGGGAGACGTTCTCTTCTTCGCGGACCGCCACCACGACGTGTGCGCTCGGATTGAGTTGGCGGACGGTCAGGGTGGTGAGGATGGCGGTGTCGTCCCGGCTCAGCGTGATGATGATGTCGCGCGCTTTGGGCAGCTCGGCGCGGCGGAGCAGTTCTCGGAAGGTGGCGTCGCCCTCGAAGCCCGCAAACCCGGCCCGGTTCGCCGCCGCGATGGCGAGGGGGGAGGAGTCGATCACCAGGATCTTCTCCGCTGGCGACGCCGTGGCGGCGCAGGGTTGGACCGCGCTGCGCCCCATCGTGCCGTAGCCGATCACCACCGTGTGATTGCGCATGGTCTTCCTCCACCTGTTGTCCAGCAGGGCGCGTCGGCCTTCATTCGCCAGTACCTCCAGCGTCGTCGACACCAGCAGCACCAGGAACGCCACCCGGAGTGGGGTGACGACCAGGGCGTTGATCAGCCGCGCATGGTCGGCCACCGGGGTGATGTCACCGTAGCCGGTGGTCGTGATGGTGACGGTCGTGTAGTAGAAGGCGTCCAGGAGCGACACCCCGTCCTGGCCGGTGTTGTCGAGGTACGCGTCCCGATCCACGAACACGATCAGGGTGTTCAGCGCCAGCATGGCCAGCGCGATCAGCCCTGGCGCCCAGCTCCCGGGTCGCGGTGGACGGCGGCCGGCAGGCGGACCTGGGCATCGCCGGCCCAGCCGGCCTGCGCTGAGCCGGGCGTCCCGGCGTGGGAGCTTCATCTACGTGGTGATCACAGCGGAGCAGTTCGCAACCCCGTGCTGCCTCAGCAGTTCGCGACCGTTGAGGAACTCGAGTTCCATCAGCACCGAGACGTGGATCAAGGTGGCCCCCAGCCGGCTGATCAGCTTGGCGGTGGCCCCGATGGTGCCGCCGGTGGCCAACACGTCGTCGATCACCAGCACCCGCGCGCCGGGCAGGATCGCGTCGGTGTGGACGGCGAGCGTCTCGTGGCCGTATTCGAGGCGAAAGCGTTTGGGTGTAGACCTCGCCGGGCAGCTTGCCGGGCTTGCGCACCGGCACGAACCCGGCCCCCAAGGCGCAGCGCCACCGGTCCGGCGAAGATGAACCCCCGGGCCTCCATGCCGACCACCACGTCGATGTCGGCCGGAGCGCTGGCGGCCAGTTCCTCGACGGCCGCCCGGTAGCCCGTGGCCGAAGCCAGCAGGGGGGTGATGTCCTTGAAGATCACTCCCGGCTTGGGGAAGTCGGGGACATCGCGGATCAGGCCTGGATCAGCCTGCTGTTGCGAGGGGGTCGGACACGTCCTTCCGCTGACTGCGGGGTGCGCTGGTGCGGCTGCGTGCGCAGGCCTGGCGCCGTCCGTTGCTCCAGCCTGGCACTCACCAGGCCAAGCCTGGTCCCCATCGGCTGGTTCGGGTTGGCGGTGGCCGCCCCCGCCGACCGCCACGGGCGACCGTGGCGGGCACCGGCTTCGCGTCGCCCGGGCGGCGCGGCGCGCCAGGCGCTGGCGATGCTCCCGTACCTCGGGCTCCGCCTCGCGCATCTGGGCCAGCAGCGGGGTGGCGATGAACAGCGACGAGTAGGCGCCAGCGATCATGCCGACGAACAAGGCCAGGCCGAGGTCCTTCAGCGGCCCGCTCCCGAGGACGAAGGCCCGCGGTGAACAGCGCCGCGACCGGCAGGACGCCGATCATGGTCGTGTTGATGGAGCGGACCAACACCTGGTTGACGGCCATGTTGGCCGCCTCGGAGTAAGTCTTGCGCCCTGTCCAGATCGGTGACGTTCTCGCGGATCTTGTCGAAGACCACCACGGTGTCGTAGAGCGAGTAGCCGAGGATCGTCAGGACGCCGATCAGCGTCGCCGGCGACACGGTGAACCCCACGATGGCGTAGATGCCCACGGTGAGCAGCAGGTCGTGCAGCAGCGCCACGATGGCGGCGATCGACATCTTGAAGTCGCGGAAGTAGGCCCAGATCAGCAGCATCACCAGCACCAGGAACACGCCGAGGGCGATCAGCCCTTGGGTGGTGATCTGCTGCCCCCAGGAGGCGCCGATCAGCTGGTAGGCGACCCGTCGGCGCCGGCCCGCCGCGGCGGCGATGGCCTGCTTGACCTGGGTGACCCTCTGGCACCTTCAGGGCGCGGGTCTGGACCCGGACGCTGTTCGTCACCGATGGTGGTGACGCTCAGCTCGTCGTTCTTGGGCAGGTTGAGGGCCTCGACATGCCTGCGGACCTCCTCGACGGTCTGGCGGTCACCGCGGTCGGCGCCTGGAAGTCGAGCCGCCCTGGAACTCGATGCCGAGGTTCAGCGGCCGGAGAGCCAGGGCCAGGCAGGCAGATCAGCATCAGCACGCCCGAGACCAGGTACCACAGCTTGCGCCGGCCGACGAAGTCATAGGAGATATCGCCGGTGTAGAGCCGGTGGGCGATGCCGTTGCTTGCCGGGACATCAGGCGAGCCCTCCTGGCCTCTGACGGGCGCCGGTTGCCGCTGTGCAGCGGGGGCTGGGTGGCGCCCATGTGCTCGGCCTCGAAGCCGGAGAAGCGGCGTCCTTCACCGAAGAACTTCGTCTTGCCCAGCAGGGTCATCATCGGCTTGGTGAACCAGAACACCACCGCGATGTCGATCAGGGTGGTCAGGCCGAGGGTGAAGGCGAAGCCCTTCACCGCGCCGATGGCGAGGATGAACAGCACCAGCGCCGACAGCAACGTGACGCCGTCGGCCACCAGGATGGTCTTGCGCGAGCGGATCCATCCGGTCTCGATCGCGGTGCGCAGGCTCCGTCCCTCCCGCACCTCGTCCCGGATCCGCTCGAAGTAGATGATGAACGAGTCGGCGGTGACGCCGATCGCGACGATGGCGCCGGCGATGCCGGGCAGGTTGAGCGCGAATCCCATCGACTGGCCCAGCAAGACGATCAAGGCGTAGGTGAGGGCGAACGCGATGGTCAGGGACGCCACCACCACGACAGCCAGCCCGCGGTAGTAGAGCAGGCTGTACAGGACCACCAGGGCGAGCCCGATGAGCCCTGCGGTGATCCCCGCCTGCAGCTGCTCGCCGCCCAACTTGGCCGACACGTTGTCGACGCTGGAGACCTCGAACGACAGCGGGAGGGCACCGTAGGACAGGATGTTGGCCAACTGCGTGGCACTTTCCTGCGTGAAGGATCCCGAAATCTCAGCACGCCCACCGGGGATCGGGTTGGCGACGCTCGGGGCCGAGATCACCGTGCTGTCCAGCACGATCGCGAACTGGTTCAGCGGCGAGGTCTGCGTGGACAGGTGGGTGGTGACCGTGTTGAAGTCCGTTGCCCCCTGGGTGCTGAATTCCAGGTTCACCACCCAGGAGACCGAGGTCTGCGGGACGGCGGCCTGCGGCCGGGGCCGAGCAGGTACTTGTAGGTCCCGTCCTGATCGCAGGTGATCAGCGGCTGGTCGAAGACGTCCGGGAAGGGGTCGCCGCACTGGAAGCTCGCGAAGTCCGCCTGGTCGCGAGTCGGTGGGCGCCCACGTGAGCACCGATCGGCCAGCGCCGCCTGTTCGGCCGCCGGGGTGGTCGGGCGGGGGCTGGGCACCGGGGTCGGCAGCTGGGGCAGGGGTCGCTTGGTCGTGGTCGTCGGTTCCGTCGACGCAGTTGCACCACCGTCTCGGCGGAGGGGCTCGGGGGCGGCGCCGGACCGCCTCCCTCGAACACCTTGCGGAAGTTCAGCTGGGCGGTCTGTCCGACCATGCTGACCAACTCGTCGGCCTGCACGTTCGGGACCGACACCATGATCTGGCGGTCGCCGCTGGTGGTGACTTCGGTTTCCCCGACGCCGAGGGAGTCGACGCGCTGCTGGATGATCGTGCGCGCCAACTCAAGGCTGTCGGGGGCAACCGTGCCGGCTCCCGAACTGTTGGCGGCCGTGAGGGTGATGGTGGTGCCGCCGCGGAGGTCGAGACCGAGCTTCGGCGTCCACGCATTGGCGAACCCCATAACGGCGTAGAGGACTGCGATGAGTGCCCCCAGGAACGCCAATGTTCGGACCGGATGACCGTGTTTCCTGCTTGTGGTTGCCACGTTGCCCTGAGCCGGGAGGACAATCAGTTCTTGGTGGTCAGGGAGGCCTCGGCGCTGGGAGGCGGGGTCGGGTCGAAGCTGTCCGGGGCGTCGGAGGCCACAGGGACTGGTCGGGTCCGGGATCGTCGGTCATCATCGGGGCTCGAACTCGTCGTACTCAGGGTCCTCGACCGGCTGGGTCGAGATCGCGGCCTTCACCACGGTCATCTCCACCCCGGGGGCGACCTCGATGATGGCCTGCTTCTCGCCGAGGTGCCGAACCGTCCCGACGATCCCCGAGACCAGCATCACCCGGGAGCCGTCCGTCAGCGCGCTCAAGGCGTCCTTCTGTTCCTTGGTCCGGCGTTGCTGAGGCCGGATCATCAGGAAGTACAGCGCAGCGCCCATCAGGGCAACCATCAACAAAGTGGACCCAAGATCCCCGCCCATGTGCGTTTCCTCAGTGTTCGAGTTCAAGCGGCGGAGCTCCGCCGACCCAGAAGCCTAGCGCCGCAAGCCTGGAATCCCCATTCGAGACCCGCGGACGACCCTACCCGGCATCGTCGGCGAACAGCTGCGCGGGCCCTTGCGGGGGGCGCAGTCCCAGGTGTTCCCAGGCCCGTGGCGTGGCCACCCGTCCCTTCGGCCACCTGCGGGCTGAGTCGGCCCTCGGAACGAACCTGGGCGTAGTCCCGCACCCGGCGCAACAGCCGGTTCGCGATCCGGGGCGTGCCCCGGGAGCGGCGAGCGATCTCCGACGCCGTGCCTGGCCGAGCGCGATGCCCAGGAGCCGGGCGGAGCGCCGGATGATGCCTTCCAGAGCCTGGGCGTCGTAGAAGTCGAGCTGCGCGGTGAAGCCGAAGCGGTCCCGCAGCGGCCCCGGCAGCAGGCCGGCCCGGGTGGTGGCACCGACCAAGGTGAAGGGCGGGATCTCCAGCGGGATGGCGGTGGCCCCCGGGCCCTTGCCGACGACGACGTCGACCCGGAAGTCCTCCATGGCGATGTAGAGCATTTCTTCGGCCGGACGGGACATGCGATGGATCTCGTCGAGGAAGAACACCTCGCCTTGGCCCAGGCCCGACAGAATGGCCGCCAGGTCACCGGCATGCTGGATCGCCGGGCCGCTGGAGACCCGCAGGGGTACGCCCATCTCGGCGGCGATGATCATCGCCAGCGTCGTCTTGCCCAGCCCCGGCGGGCCTGAGAGCAGGACGTGCTCCGGCACCGCGCCACGATGACGAGCCGCGTCGAGGACCAACCCCAACTGGTCGCTGACGCGGGGCTGGCCGGCGAACTCGGCCAGGGCGGCCGGACGCAGCGCAGACTCGGCGGCCTGCTCGCCGAGGTGGGCGTGTGGGTCGAGCGGGTCGGTGTCGGTATCGGGGCGACTCATCGGCGTCACTTCGCCAGCGTCCGCAGGGCTGCGCGCATCAGGGTGGCCACCGGAGGCGTCGGGTCCTGATCGGCCAGCGCGGCCACCCGGTCACAGGCTTCCTCGGCATCCCGGACCGACCAGCCCAGCCCCACCAGCCCTCAGGCGACCTGGGCTCGCCAGCCGCCGGGGGCGCTGGGGCGGCCAGGTCCGCCCGCCCGCCACAGGCACCGATCTTGTCCTTGAGTTCGATCACCAGCCGCTGGGCCCCCTTGATCCCGATGCCGGGAACCCGGGTCAGCGCGGAGAGATTCTCCGAGGCGACGGCCGCGCGGAGCTCGCGCGGATTCAGCACCGACACCACCGACAAGGCGATCTTCGGGCCGATGCCGGTGGCGGACTGGACCAACTCGAAACAGTCCCGCTCGTCGGCGTCGGCGAAACCGAACAAGGTCAACGAGTCCTCCCGCACGATCAGGGGAGGTGGCCAGGGTGAGCCGCTGCCCGATTCGCTGGGCCGCTGCCGTCCCGGGTGGGCACAGGACCCTGAGGCCGAGCCCGTTGAGGTCGATGACCAGCCAGGTGCCGCCCACGGAGACGACGGTGCCGCGGAGCTGCGCGATCACGCCGGCGCCGGCTCCTGGGCGGCTGCCCGGTTGGCCACCGCGGCGGCAATCCGCTCCGCGCCCCCGCCACGCCACAGGTGACAGATGGCCAGGGCCACGGCGTCCGCGGCGTCGGCGGGCTTGGGCGGCTCCTTCAAAGCCAGGATCCGGGCCACCATCGTCCCCACCTGGGCCTTGTCGGCGCGGCCCGGAGCCGCTGATCGCCGCCTTCACCTCGCTGGGGGTGTGGGTGGGGACCGGAACGCCGCGCCGGGCGGCCACCAACATCGCGATCCCGGCCGCCTGGGCGGTGCCGATGACCGACAGCACGTTCTGCTGAGCGAAGACGCGCTCGACGGCCACCACGTCGGGGGCGCCTCCTCCAGCCACTCGATCAGACCACGCTCCATCTGGACCAGCCGTTGGGCCGGTCTCCAGCCTGGAGGCCCTGATCACGCCGGCGGCGACCAGGGTCGCGGGACGCCCGGGCGTCCCTTCGATGACCCCCGACCCCGCAGCGGGTCAGGCCGGGATCGACCCCCAGGACACGCATCCAGCCCCATTTCGTCCGAACAGATGTTCGGATACTACTCACCGGTCACTGACCCAGGGGCCACGCCGTAAGCGGGCCTCGCCCCGCTCAGTCCTCCAGTGCGGCCAGGATCTCCTCAGGCACGTCCTCGTTGGAGAAGACGTTCTGCACGTCGTCCAGGTCCTCCATGGCATCAAGGAGCTTGAAGATCTTCTCGGGCCGTCTCGGCGTCGACGGACTGGGTGTACTGCGGCACGAACTGCACCTCGGCCGAGTCGTAGTCGAGCCCTGCCTCCTGCACCGCCTTGCGCACCTCCACCAGGTCGGAGGGGTCACACAGCACCGTGATGACGTCGCCGTCGTCGCGAACCTCCTCGGCATTCGCGTCGAGGGTCGCCTCCATCACGTCCAACTCGGTCACCGACTTGCCGGCCCGGCTTGGGCCACCTCGACCACGCCCTTGCGGGCGAAGAGCCGCGACACCGAACCGACGTCGGCCATCGTGCCGCCGTTGCGGGTGACCGCGACCTTGACCTCGGACGCCGAGAGGTTGCGGTTGTCGGTCAGGCACTCGATCAGGATCGCGACCCCCGCCGGGCCGTAGGCCTCGTACATGATCCTGATGTAGTCGGCGCCGCCCGCTTCGGTGCCGCCGCCACGCTTGACGGCGCGATCGATGTTGTCGACCGGCACGGAGGTCTTGCGGGCCTTCTGGATCGCGTCGTAGAGGGTCGGATTACCGGCCGGGTCAGCGCCACCGGTGCGGGCAGCGACCTCGATGTTCTTGATCAGCTTGGCGAACAGCTTGCCGCGCTTGGCATCGATGACTGCCTTCTTGTGCTTGGTGGTTGCCCATTTGGAATGACCGCTCATCTACCCGTTCCTCGTCGATTTTGCGCCAGACCACTCTAACGGCTCCCGGCGGGACCCTGATCCGGCTCAGGATCCGCCGCCGCGATACAGATACCAGACCACCGTGTCGACCACCGTGTAACCGAGTGCCTCGTAGGGTCGAAGCCCGGTCGGCGAGTCGGTGTCGACGCCGATGCCGGCGCCCTGGAATCCCGACTCGCGGAAGGAGTTGAGGGTGGTGGCGAGCAGGGTGCTCAGCAATCCCTTGGTCCGCCAGCGTGGCAGCGCGCCGAGGAGCTCCGTCCAACCGTGGACGCTGCCTTCAGCAGGAACCACGGCGTTGATCACGTACCCGACCACCTCCTCGCCGGCGAGCGCAATCCACGAGAGGTCGGGTCGGAACCCGGGGGCGGCGAGGCTCGCTCGCCACTCCTGGCCGGTGACCTCGCGAGCGCCGGGACGTCCACGAAAGCACTCGTTGTGCACCTGTCGAACCGACTCCCCCAAGGACGGATCGAACCCGACGATGCGCACCCCGGCCACCTCGGGCACAACCCACCCGGTGGCCCGTTCGCCAAAGCTCTGGTGGAGGTCGTGCAGCCAGCGCTGCGGAACAAACCCGGCGCCCTCCAAGCGGGCCACGTCGCCGCGCTTGCGGCCATCGGTGATCACGACCGCCTCGAGCGGCGACATTCCTTCGCGGTAGGTCTCGGCGTACCACTCGCGGGCGCGCTGCACCTGCCAGTCGAGCAATGTCTTGCGCACGCCACGATTGCGCCAGCCCGGGTGGGCGCAGGTGATCAGGAAGACACGTCGCTGCGGGTCATCCGGGGCGGGGCAGACATTCCAGCCGAACGCGACCGCGTTACCCTTCGGGTCCCGCAACAGCACCGCGTTGTGCCGGGGATCGGCCCCGGGGGTATCGAAAGCGCTGTCCGGTTCAAGCAGGCTGTAGGCCGGAAAGATGTCTTCGACGTGTTCGACCGCGGTGATCAGATCGGCCAGGTCCGGCAGGTCCGCACGGGTCACCGGGTTCCACGCACACCCGTGCGTTGTTGCCGGCTCTGGCATGAACCCCCCTCCCGGGACGTGGTTCTGCCAAATCTACCCCCGCTCAAACTCCCGCAACAGCGAGGGCTTCGGGGAGGCTGAAGTTGCCCACGTAGAGGGCGGTGCCGATGATGGCGCCTTCAACGCCGAGCGGGACGAGTTCACGCAGCACGCGCAGGTCGTCCAACTGGGCGATGCCACCGGAGGCGACCACGGCGGCGTCCGTGCGAGCGCAGACGGCCGCAAGCAGTTCCAGGTTGGGGCCGGTCAACATTCCGTCGGACTTCACGTCGGTGACCACGAAGGTGGCGCAGCCTGCGGCGGACAATCGATCCACGGTCTCTGCCCAGTCGCCGCCCTCCCGAACCCAGCCCCGGGCGGCCAGCTTGGTGCCCTTGACGTCGAGTCCGATGCCGATCCGGTCGCCATGGTCGGCGATGATCCGCTCACACCAGGCCGGGTTCTCCAACGCCGCAGTGCCGATGTTGACTCGTCGGCAGCCGGTGGCCAGCGCCCTCTCCAAGCTGGCGTCGTCGCGGATGCCGCCGGACAGCTCAACCTTGAGCTGCATGGTGGCGGTGATCTCGGCGATGATCTCGGCGTTGTTGCCCCGCCCGAAAGCGGCGTCCAGGTCGACCAGGTGGATCCACTCGGCCCCCTGCTCCTGCCAGCGCAACGCGGCTGCCAGTGGGTCGCCGAACACCTTCTCGGAGCCGGCGATGCCCTGGGTGAGTTGGACGGCCTGGCCGCCCTGAACGTCGACGGCGGGAAGCAACTGAAGTCTGGTCACGGGCCGGGAGCCTACCGCTCGCCCGCGTCCGGCTCAGTTCTTGCCAGGGCTGAAGACAGGTGAGTCCGAGGAGGGCCTGGCGATCCCCAGCGCTGGGCGGCTGTACCTACCCCGGCTGCCAGCGACGCGAACTCCCGGTCGGTGTCGGTGGGGCCATCCCTGCGTCGACGCGCACCCCCTGCATCGACCCCGGAGGGGGAACAAGCTGCCGACCCCTGGCCTACAGAGTGGCCAACCAGTTGCGCAGCAGCCGGCTACCGGCGGCGGCCGACTTTTCCGGGTGGAACTGGGTGCACGACAGGGCACCTCGTTCGACGGCGCCGATGAAGCGGTCTCCTTGATGCTCCACCCAGGTGACCCGGGCGTCGTCCACGAGTTGCGTCTGGTCATGGACCCCGTAGCTGTGGACGAAGTAGAACCGTTCCTGCTCGACGCCTCGGAACAGGGTGCTGCCTTCGGCGGCCTCGACCGTGTTCCAGCCCATGTGGGGTAGCCGGGTGCTGGTCAGTTGCTCCACCACGCCGGGCAGGACGCCGACTCCCGGGGTGTCCAGGCCGTGTTCGACCCCGTGGCTGAACATCACCTGGTGGCCCACACAGATCCCCAGCACCGGACGGTTGGCCGCGAGTCGTTCGGTGATCAGCCGCGGACCGTCCGCCTCGACCAGGCCGGCCATGCAGGCCGCGAAGGCACCGACCCCCGGTACGACCAGACCGTCCGCCCCGGCGGCAACGCCCGGGTCGCGGGTCAGGCAGACGTTGGCGCCGGCCGCCTCCAGTGCCCGGGTCGCCGAGTGCAGGTTGCCCGAGCCGTAGTCGAACACCGCGATAAACGGACGGGTCACAAACTGCCCTTGGTGGAGGGGACGATGCCGTAGATCCGTGGATCCAGGGCGACCGCGTCCCGCAGCGCACGGGCCAGGGCCTTGAACTGGGCCTCGACGATGTGGTGGGCATCGCGGCCGGCCAACACCCGCATGTGCACGCAGATTCGGGCGTTCAGGGCAAAGGACTCCAGGACGTGCCGGGTCAGCGACCCGAGGTAGGGCACGCCGGAACCACCGATCGAGACGTACTCCTGGCCGACGGGCTCTCCACTGTGGGTTACGTAGGGCCGTCCGGCGACGTCCACGACACAGTGCGCGAGGGCCTCATCCAGGGGCACGGTGGCGTCGGCGAACCGGCGGATGCCGCGCTTGTCGCCCAGCGCTTCGGCGAAGGCCTGACCAAGGGCGATCGCCGTGTCCTCAACGCTGTGGTGGGCATCGATGTGCACGTCGCCGGTGGTCTTGATCTTCAGGTCCATCAGGGAGTGCCGGGCCAAGGCGGTCAACATGTGATCGTAGAACCCCACGCCGGTCGAGATCTCCGACTCCCCCGTGCCGTCGAGATTCACCTCGACCCGCACCGAGGACTCGCTGGTGACACGCTCGATGATCGCGTTACGACCTTGGTCGACCCTTCTGGCATTCATGGCATCTCCTTCAACACCGCGGCCAGCGCGGTGTAGAACAGCTCGGTCTCCTCCGGGGTACCCGCAGAAACCCGCAGCCAGCCCTCGGGGCCGGTCTCGCGGACGAGGACTCCTCTGTCGAGGAGCCGCTGCCAGACATCATGCCGGTCGGCGAACGGGCCGAACAAACAGAAGTTGGCGTCGGAGTCGATCACCTGCACCCCGAGGGCCGGCAACCGCACCAGCATGTCGTCGCGAATCTGCCGCAGGAGTTCCACCTGGCCCAACAGGTGATCGGCGTGCCGGAGGGCCACTTCGGCCACCGCCTGGGTCTGCATCGACAAGTGGTAGGGAAGTCGGACGATCCGGCAGGCGTCGACGATGGCCGGGGTGGCGGCGAGGTAGCCGACTCGTCCACCGGCCATGGCGAAAGCCTTGCTCATCGTACGACTCACGATCAGATTGCCGAAGCGTGGCAGCAGGGCGAGCGCGGTGTTCTCCGGCGTGCGGGAGAACTCCTGGTAGGCCTCATCCACGACCACGATCGCGTCCGTGCCCTCCAGCACCGCCTCGATCACCGCCAGCGGCGTCGGGGTGCCGGTCGGGTTGTTCGGCGTGGTGATCAGCACCACGTCCGCCCGATGGCGCGCTATCGCTCCAAGAACCAACTCGGCGTCGATGGTGAAGTCGGGGTGGCGCGGTTCGCTCACCCAGGCGGTGTGGGTGTTGCGGGCGTACTCCGGGTACATCGAGTAGGTCGGGGAGAAGGACAGCACGACTCGTCCGGGGCCGCCGAAGGCCCCCAGGACGTGCGTCATCACCTCATTCGACCCGTTCGCCGCCCAGATGTTCTCCAGCGTCAGCCCATGACCCAGATAGGTGGCCAAGGCAGTGCGCAGGCCGGTTGCCTCCCGGTCGGCGTACCGGTTCATCCGTCCGGCGACGTCGACGATCGCCGCGCCCATGTTGTCGCGGATCTCCGCCGACGGTGGGAACGGGTTCTCGTTCACGTTGAGGCAGACCGGGACATCCAACTGCGGGGCCCCGTAGGGTTCGACGCCGACCAGCTCGGGACGCAGCGGCAGGTCACTCAGGGGCGGGTTGGGCTTCACTGGAGTCCCCCTGCGTCGAGCCCGGCCCGCCGCACCGTGACAGCGGCACCGTGAGCAGGCAGATCCTCCGCCTCGGCGAACGCTTCGACCACTCCCGCGACGTCCATCAGGCCGCGCTGGTCGTATTTGATCAGATGCACCGACTTGAGAAAACTCTTCACGTTCAGCCCCGAGGAGTGGCCGGCGCTTCCGGCCGTGGGGAGCACGTGGGTACTGCCTGCGCTGTAGTCGCCCAGGGAGACCGGAGACCAGGGACCCACGAAGATGGCGCCGGCGTTGCGCACCCGATCAGCCACCGCGTCCGCGTCGCGGGTGTGGATCTCAAGGTGCTCAGCAGCGTAAGCATCGACGACCGCCAGGCCCTGCTCGAGGTCGGACACCAGCACCAGCGCCGACTGCTGGCCGGCCAGGGCGGTGCGAACCCTCGCGGCGTGCCTGGTCTGCGCCACTTGCCGTTCGAGCTCGGCAGCGACGCCAGCCAGGAGCGCCTCGGAATCGGTGACCAACACAGAGCCCGCCATCGGGTCATGTTCGGCCTGGGAAATCAGATCAGCAGCGACGAACCGCGGGTCAGCGGTGTCATCGGCGAGGATGGCGATCTCGGTCGGCCCGGCCTCGGAGTCGATGCCGATCCGGCCCCGGAGCAGCCGCTTGGCAGCCACGACGTAGATGTTGCCCGGGCCGGTGACCAGGTCGACCGGCGCGCACAGGCCCTCGACCCCGTAGGCGAACATCGCGATCGCCTGAGCGCCTCCGACGGCGTACACCTCTTCCACGCCGAGCAGCGCGCACACCGCGAGGATGTTGGGGTGTGGCAGGCCCCCGAACTCTGCTTGCGGCGGCGAGGTGACTGCGATCGAGGCAACGCCTGCCACCTGGGCGGGCACGACGTTCATCAGGACCGAGGAGGCCAACGGAGCCAGCCCACCGGGAACGTAGAGACCCACCCGCCCGACCGGGATCGACTTCTGTTCCACGTAGGCACCAGGGCCGAGTTCAACCCGGACCCGTTCGGCCTGCCCTTCGGCGAGGGCGACCGCGCGACGGCGCCGGATGGACTCGGTGAACGCGTCCCGCAGCGTCGGCGACAGCCCAACGAGGGCGGCTGTCAGCGCCTCGGCCGGAACCCGAAACGACGCCGGGACGCAGTGGTCGAAGAGCTCCGAGTACTCCGCCAAGGCTTCCGCTCCACGTTCGGCGACCGCGTCGCAGATCGGACGGACGCGCTCCACAGCCGCTTCCACGTCGAGCGGTGCCCGGGGAAGAACCGCGCGGTAGTCGTCACCGAAGCCGCGCACGTCAAGAGTCCTGATCACGGCTTGATTCTACGAAAGGTGCTGGGCCCCGCCCAACCAACCACAACCGCTGGTCACGTTCGGTACTGACAGCCGGCGTGACTGCCCGGGGTCCGGGCTCAGCGGGTCTATCTCGCCTCAGAACGATGATCCGGCCAGTCTCGACTAACACGTGAGTTTGGCCACCGAGTTTGGAGGCGGATCTCACCAGCTACCCCGTTCCGAGGGCTGCGGGGGCCCTCAGCTCAGGACGCGGCGTCGCTACCGAGGGCCGGTCCCGCCGGCGCGGGCGCGGCGACGCGCTGCAACAACTCCCAGCCGGCCAGCACATGCTCGCGTTCGGTCGTGGCACCACCGATCGAGAAGCGGAGCGCCACGCCTCCGTCGAGCACCGTCCGTGTGAACAGCACCTCACCGGAGCCGTTGGCGTCCGAAATCAGCTGTTCGGTGGCCGTGTCCCCCGCACGCAGGCGCAGACACAGCAGGTTCAACGGAGCTGGAGCTACGATCTCGAAGCGCTCGTCGGCGGCAACCCAGCCAGCCAACTCGGCGGTCAGCGACACCTGCCGCCGAATCATCGCCTGGGTAGGAGCGATGCCGTCGGTTCGGAGGGTGAACCAGAGCTTCAGGGCACGGAATCGACGGCCGAGCGGCACCTGCCAGTCCCGGTAGTCCAGCGCCGATCCCGACTCGGCCGCGGCCGAGCGCAGGTACTCGGGAAGGATGCTCAGCGCTCCCAGCAGCGCCCGCCGATCAGCGGTGTAGAAGAGGTCGTAGTCGAAGGCGATCCCCATCCACTTGTGCGGGTTGGTGCAGTAGCTGTCGGCCAACTCCAGCCCGTCATTCACCCAGCGATGTTCCGGTACCAGGGCCGCGATCCCCGCCATCGCGGCATCGACATGCAGCCAGACCCCTTCCGCACGTGCGATTCGCCCGATCTCCGGCAACGGGTCGAACGCCATCGAGCTGGTGCTCCCCCGCGTCGCGCAGACCCAGAACGGTTCCAAGCCGGCCGCGCGATCAGCGGCGATCGCCTCAGCCAGGGCATCGGGGCGCATCGCGAAGTTGGCGTCATGGGCCACCAGCCGCAGTCGATCAGTGCCGATGCCGGCGATCCGCAAACCCTTCTCGATACTCGAATGAGCCTGGCTGGTCGCATAGGCCACCAAGCGGCTGGTGTCCCCGTCAACGTTGACCTGACCCGCCGTGGCCCGCCACCGGGCCGCCAACACCGACGCCAGGGTCGCTTCGCTGGCCGACCCGTGGATCACCCCCCCACCCTCAGTACTGGAGGAGCGGAAGCCCTCCGGGAGCGCGAGCAGATCGACCATCCAATCCATCATCCGCTGCTCAACCTCCGTCACCGCCGGGCTGGTCACCCAGCTCATTCCCTGCACCCCCAGGCCGGCCGAAACCAACTCGGCGAGAATCGAGGGGTAGCCCGCGTTGGCCGGGAAATAGGCGAAGAAGCTGGGGTGCTGCCAGTGAGTGAGCCCCGGCACCACGACCCGATCCAAGTCGGCGATCAGCGCGTCGAAGCCGTCCGGGGTCGACGGCGGGTGTTCAGGCAGCATGGCCGCGATCTCGCCAGGCTGCACCGCCGCCGCCACCGGCAGCGTGGCAACCTGCTGGCGGTAGTCGATGATCCAGTCGATCAGACGATGGCCGTACTCGCGAAACTCCTCAGGGGTCACCTGGCCACGCTATCCCAGAGCTGCGGGGCACCGACCACCGAGCTGCGGTGTCGTAGCGTGATCACGTGGCATCCAAGACGACCGGCGGCACCCGGGCAACGGAGCTGCTTGCGACAGCGGGCATTCCCTTCACCCTGCATCCCTACGCTCATCACGACGCCAGCCGAGACTTCGGAGCTGAGGCGGCCAGGGAACTCGGTGTCGACCCTTCCCGGCTGTTCAAAACCCTCGTGGTCGAGGTCCAGACAACGCCGCCACAACTGGTCGTAGCCGTCGTCCCGGTGTCCACCCAGTTGGACCTGAAGTCGCTTGCCGCAACCCTGGGCGCCAAGCGGGCCGCCATGGCCAACCACACTCAGGCGGAGCGTTCCAGCGGCTACGTCGTCGGCGGGATTTCCCCGATCGGGCAGAAGACAGGGCTGCTCACCCTGGTCGATGAAACCGCCCAGCTCTGGGACAGCATCTTGGTGTCGGCCGGGCGCCGGGGGCTGCAGGTCGAACTAGCCCCGGCTGACCTGCTCAGGGCCACCGGCGCGCGCTACGCCGACCTGGCCCGCTAGCCGAACGGACCGGCGTCGGTCAGATGGTCGTCCAACCACTCGCCGACGCTGCACGCGCCGGCACCAAGGCCGCCCGCCCCTGCGTCAGGGCTGCGATGCGGCGCGCCACCTCAAGGGCCTTGAGGTCCAGGTAGGGCTGGACGTCTTCCCCGGCGGTCGCGGCCGGTGTGCTGAGCTGATCCAGCAACTCTTCGGCCACGACGGTGTCCTGGACTTCGCCGAAGGCCTCGGTGACCCGCTCCCACGCCCGCGCCAGACTCTTGGCAGGTTCCCCGAAGGCCGGGGACAGCGTTTCGGCGCCATAGCGCGCAGCCTTGGCGGCCTTGCGGACCTCGTGCCAGTGAGCCAAGTCGGTCGGATCCTGCTCGGCCAACCGCGCCAGGCTATCCGCGCGGCGCAGCGTGGCGTCCAGCAGTTGAGGCAGCAGCGCTGCTGCCATCGTCGAGGCCCGCTTCGAGACCGGCGGGTCCGCCACCAGATCGGCCAGCGCCGTGTGCAGGCGGTCGTACCGCGCTGTGTCCATGGACGCGGTCAGCTCAGCGTGAGCCCGACTGTGTTCCGCGGCGAGGGTTCGGCTGAGGTTGTCGCGAACCGCCTGATTGAGCGGGGAGTCGAGCAGCCCCGTCATCGTCGCCTCGAGGCGTTCGGCGAGCACCTCGGCGTCCCGAGGAGCGCCGAGTCGTTCGGCGTGCCAGGCCAGTTCCTCGCGTAGGTGGCGCGCGGCCGTCCGTTTATAGAGCCGACCGAAGGTGCGCAGCGCACTCCGCAATCGCCGTGTGGCCACCCGACTCCGATGGACAGCGTCCGGGAGATCGGCCCGAACCGCTGCCTCACTGGCCTGCAGTGTGGCCACCTGCTTGGCCACGTAGCGGCCCACCACGGCCCCGGCTGTCCCGGCCGGTAACCCCAGGCCGTTGGCTGGGAGAAGTGCCAGGGCCCGGCCAAGCTTGGAGTTGTGTCCCGCCCGACGCAGCCCAGCGGCCAGCAGGTCTACCTCGATCGCGGCCAGGTCGTCCCGAGTTCCCGCCACCAGTTCCACCTCAACCTCGACCCAGGACTCCAGCCTGCCCCCGGCCTGGGCTTCGACCCGGTCATGACAGAGCACGGCCACCTCGCGGCCAACGGCGTCCAGGATCGGGGTTTCGGTCCGGTGGTTCGCCACGATGGCCACGGGCACGAGCGGGCCACCCTCGATCCGGGCCTCAAAAAGCGCCCGCAGTGCGACCGGCACCCGGGACGAGCCGACCGGAGCATGGTGTTCGGCTCGACCCCCCGAGGGATCAGGACTCTTCACGTGCCACCCCTCATCGGCTCCGCCCACTCGCCGCCGTAAGGTGATGCCGGCCCAGGCCAAGTGGAAGTCCGGCGTGTCGTAGTAGGTGGCCACCAGGTGGTGCTCGCGCTGTTCGCCGGCGCCCGCCAGGGTGGGCAGGGTCACCCCGGAGGGCAGTTCGTACTTTCGCTCGACCTCGATGCTGGTCATGGCACAGGTCTGACCGCGTCATCCGCGGTGGCCACGCCACGCTCATCAACGGTTTCGGAGTCATCCGGTGCCAAGCCTGGGATCCTGCGACGTCGCGGTTCTCGCGGAAGGGACTCATCAGGACCCAAGGCCGATCCCAGCAGGATCGGCGTGACTGCGGAGAATCCCCACGCCGCCAGCGCGGAGACCGCGTGAAGCTCGAAGGCGATCGGCACCAGGTCGCCCGGGCGTGCCGCGGCCAGCCGTTCGTCGAAGCTGCCGGGCCCCAGCAAGGGGCCGAACTGCCAGCACACGGCCCCCGAGAGCAGTCCCGCTGCAACCGCAATCACGGCGCTCAGCCAGCCCAGTGATCCGAGTAACTTCCAGACCACCAGGCCAAGGACGAGGCCGACAACGGCACCGCAGGCGGTGAACCACGCGTCGCTGGCGAAGATCTCGGTCAGGCCACGCTCGGTGATGGTGGCCGACCCGTCCGCCTGCACGACGTAGTTGGGCAGCGTGACAAATGCTCGCCAGATCGTGGCCGCGAAAAGCCCCAAGGCCACGGCCAGGGTGCCCACCAAGGCGAGCCGGGTCAGAGTGGCCCGGCGCTCAGATGCTCCCCCCGAAGCCACCAGATCTTCCTCCGCCAAGGTCATGGGGCCAGCCTAGACGTTCACGCAGGACGGCCCGAGCAAAGCCTTCAAGTCGGCCATCAGAGGCGGGGACGGTTGCACGCGAAGCCGTTCGTCGAGCTTCCAGACTGTGTTTCTCTCCCGACTGCCGATCAACCGGACCCGCACCTCGGTCGTCCCCGGGTGTGCGCTCAATACCTGCCGCAGTTGCTGCACAACGGCAGGCGTGCAGCGCGCGGTCGGCAAGGTGATCACCACCGGGCCGGAGACTTTATCCACGTCCGGGAAGGCAACCTCGTTACCCTGCATCTCGACGCTCTCGTCCTTGGTGCGAACCCGTCCTTTCACCCGGACGACCGTGTCTGTGGCCAGGCTCAGAGCCACGACCTGATAGACCTTCGGAAACAGCAGAACCTCGATTGAGGCTTCCAGATCCTCCACGGTCACAATCGCCCACAGGTCACCGGCCTTGGTCTGCTTGCGGGTCACCTGGGTGATCATCCCCGCGATGGTGACCTGGGTTTCCCGCGGGCCGTCATCGGCAAGAAGTCCGCCAATACTGACGTCACGGTTGGCCCCCAGAATGTGTTCCAAACCGAACAGCGGATGGTCGGAGACATAAAGGCCGAGCATTTCGCGTTCGAAGGCGAGCCGAATCGTCTTGTCCCATTCCTCGAGCTGCGGCACCGGGGTGCTGACCAACTGTTCCCCGGCGCCCAAGTCACCGAACAGGTCGTCCTGCCCGTTCGCCTCGTTGCGCTTGAGGTCGATCACTTCATCGACCTTCTGTTCGAAACACTCCATCAAGGCACGTCGGGTATGGCCCAACGAGTCGAAGGCGCCGGCCTTGATCAGTGACTCGACCACCCGCTTGTTGCAGACCACGAGCGGCACGTTGGCCAGAAAGTCGTTGAAGTCAGTTGCCTTGCCGTGATCGGTTCGGCCCTGCACGATGCCCCGGACGACGTTGTCGCCAACGTTGCGGATGGCCCCCAGCCCGTAGCGGATGTCTTCCCCGACCGGCGTGAACATGCCGTCGGACTCGTTGACGTCCGGTGGTAGCACCTTGATGCCCATGCGGCGACATTCGGCGAGGTAGATGGCCGACTTGTCCTTGTCGTCCTTCACCGACTGCAACAGAGCCGCCATGAACTCAGCCGGGTAATTCGCCTTGAGGTAGGCCGTCCAGTAGGAGATCAGACCGTAGGCGGCGGTGTGTGCCTTGTTGAACGCGTAGCCGGAGAAAGGCACCAGAACGTCCCAGAGGGCCTTGATCGCGGCCGCGGAATACCCGTTGCTGAGCATTCCGGCCTCGAAGGGCACGAACTCCTTGTCGAGGACCTCCTTCTTCTTCTTACCCATCGCCCGACGCAACTCATCGGCCGATCCGAGGGTGTAGTTCGCCACCTTGACCGCGATCTGCTGCACCTGCTCCTGATACACGATCAGACCGTGAGTCAGGCCCAGGAACTCGGCCAGGGGCTCCTCGAGCTCGGGATGGATCGGCTCAACACTCTGCTTGCCGGTCTTACGCAGGGCGTAGTTGGTGTGGCTGTTGGCCCCCATTGGGCCGGGCCGGTAGAGCGCCAACGCGGCGGAAATGTCCTCGAAGTTGTCGGGCTGCATCAGTTTGAGCAATACCCGCATACCGCTGCCATCCAACTGGAAGATGCCCAAGGTGTCGCCGGTGGCCAGCAACTCATAGGTCTTCGGGTCGGTCGGCTCCTTGCTGAGCTCCTCCAGATCGATGTCGATACCGCGGTTCGCGGTCACGTTGGCGATCGCATCGTCCAGGATGGTCAGGTTTCGCAGCCCGAGGAAATCCATCTTGACCAAGCCCAGCGCTTCGCACCCGGGGTAGTCGAACTGCGTGATGATGGCACCGTCGGCTTCGCGCTTCATGATCGGGACGATGTCGATCAGCGGCTCGCTGGACATGATCACCCCAGCGGCATGCACACCCCATTGCCGCTTCAGACCCTCGATCCCCTTGGCCGTGTCAACGATCTGCTTCACTTCGGGGTCGGAGTCGTAGAGGGCGCGGAACTCACCGCCCTCGTTGTAACGGCTGTGCGCTGAGTTGAAGACGTCGGGGATGGAGACGTCCTTGCCCATCACCGGGGGGGTGTACGCCTTGGTCAGGCGCTCCCCCACTTGGAACGGCTTGCCGAGCACGCGACCGGCGTCCTTGATCGCCTGCTTGGCCTTGATCGTGCCGTAGGTGACGATCTGGCAGACCCGGTCGTCGCCGTACTTGTCGGAGACGTACTTGATCACCTCGCCGCGGCGTCGCTCGTCGAAGTCGATGTCGAAGTCGGGCATCGAGGGGCGTTCGGGGTTGAGGAAGCGTTCGAAGATCAGCCCGTGCGGGATCGGATCCAGATCGGTGATCCGCATCGCGTAGGCGCACATCGATCCGGCACCCGACCCGCGACCCGGGCCGACCCGGATCTTGTTGTTCTTCGCCCAGTTGATGAAGTCGGCCACCACCAGGAAGTAGCCGGCATAGCCCTTGGAGATGATCACCTCTTCTTCGAAGCGAGCCTGATCGATCGCATAGTCGGGCACTCCGCCCGGGTAGCGTGCCTGGAGACCGCGATCCACCTCGTGGATGAACCACGAGGCCTCGGTCTCCCCGGCCGGCACGTCGAAGCGCGGCATGAAGGTGCCGTTGCCCTCGTCGAAGTGTGTTTCGCAACGCTCGGCGATCGCCAGGGTGTTGTCGCAGGCTTCGGGCAGCTCGGCCCAGATCTTCCGCATCTCGGCCGGCGACTTGAGGTAGTAGCCGTTGCCGTCGAACTTGAACCGGTTCGGGGTGTCCAGGTTGGAGCCGGACGACACGCACAAGAGCACGTCGTGGGACTGGGCGTCCTCGGCCTTGACGTAATGCAGGTCGTTGGTGGCCACCAGGGGTAGCTGCAGGTCTTTGGCCAACCGGAGCAGGTCGTGCCTGACCCGGGTTTCGATGTCGAGCCCGTGATCCATCAGTTCGACGAAGAAGTTCCCGGCGCCGAAGATGTCGCGGAACTCGGCCGCCGAAGCGATCGCCTGGTCGTACTGCCCCAACCTGAGGTAGGTCTGCACCTCCCCCGAGGGGCAGCCGGTGGTCGCCAGCAGCCCTTGGGCGTAGCTGTTCAGCAGCTCCCGGTCGGCCCGCGGCTTGTAGAAGAAGCCCTCCAACGAACTCTTCGAACTCAGCCGGAAGAGGTTGTGCATCCCGGCGTTGTTCTCGGCCCAGATCGTCATGTGGGTGTAGGCGCCCTTGGAGGCCACGTCGTCCCCGGTGCCGTCACCGAACTGGACCCGTTTGCGTTCGCTGCGGTGGGTCTTGGGAGTCAGGTAGGCCTCAAGCCCGATGATCGGCTTGACGGAGCTGCCCTTGGCAGCCTTGTACCACTCGTAGGCCCCGAACAGGTTGCCGTGGTCGGTCACCGCCAACGCGGGCATGCCCATCTCTTCGCAGCCTTTGACCAGCTGCTTGAGCCGTGCTGCTCCGTCCAGCATCGAGTACTCGGAGTGACAGTGCAGGTGTACGAACCCATCCGGCATGGCAGCGCTCGCCCTCCAACGGGGTTGTGTTCGAATCGGATTCGCCGGGGGAAGTTCAGCGGGGAGACCACACTAACCCCCACGGCCGACATTGCCGGAGCAACTCCCCGACAGCATCGCGAGCCGAGGGCTGAAGGAGTTCGTCCCGCGAACCTGTGCCGTCAGACCGGGTTGAGGACGGGCTGGAGTCTGGCCGGACACGCCCCGGTGGTTCAGGGAGGGCCTCGGTCAACCGAGCAGGTCGGCCAGCTTGGTGACGGTGCGCATCGTCCGGACCGTGGCGATCCGTGGCCGGATCACGATCGGCAACCGCACCCCCAAGGTGGACGCGGCCAGCCCGTCCCCGAAGTGGATGTACAAGTCGATCCCGGCTGAGGTGACTGCCTCTCGAGCTTCAGCAAGCTCGGTCACCGCAGCCAGAACCTCTGGGCTCAGCGCGGAGTCCAGGAAGGCAACGCACACCCTGGAGGGGTCACCCTCGGGGTAGGGATTGCCGGCCACCAACTGGGCCAGGTCACCAGCAGAGCGGATGATCACCTCAACCTCAAAGCCGAAACGGACGGCCAAGGCAGCGGACAGTTCGTCCGCCAACTCCGCGGGGGACGATCGCTGGCGAAGAGCAAGTTGCCTGAGTTGAGGTGGGTCCGCACCTGGGACAGCCCCCGCTCGCTGGCCAAGGCGCGCAACTCGGCCATCGGCACCTTGCGGGTGGCTCCCAGGTTGATTGCTCGCAGGAGGGCGACGAGTTGGACTGTCCCGGTCATCGGCCCACGCTAGCCGACCCTGGCACGATGGGCGCATGAATCTCCACGAGGCCGCCGACCAGCTCTACGCTGCGCCGCCGGAGGAATTCATTGCCTCCCGGACGGCCCTGGCCAAGCAGCTTCGGACAACGGGTGAGCCCGCGCTGGCCCGGCAGGTCGCCGCCCTGCGCAAGCCGACCCGGGGCTCCTGGTTGATCAACCTGCTGTCGCGCCGGCATCCCGGACGGCTGGCCGCTCTGGGGTCCCTCGCGGAGGCGTTGCTGACGGCACACCGCGATGGGGGGAGCGGCGAACTGCTCCGACTCTCGGCCGAGCGGACCAGGCTGGTGGCCGAACTGACCCGGGCAGCGATGGAGTGTGGACGAGAAGCCGGCTACTCCCCCACCGACGCCATCAGAGCCGAGGTGACCGGAACGCTGACCGCGGCCTTGACCGATCCAGAGGTTGCGCGACTGGCGACTCGCGGCCACCTATCCGCGAGTGCCTCCCCGGCCGCGTTCGGTCCAGTCGGCCTGTTCGACCTCGGGACCAGTTCCACGCCGCCAACGAGCGCAGCACCCGTCCGAGGACCCACAACCGGGGCCGAACGTCGCGCCGCCGAGCTTGCAGCCGAGGAAGCGCAAGCCACCCGGGCGGCGGCCCGGGCCGTGGTCGGTGCAGCCCGCCAGGCGGTGGAACGCGCGGAGGCGGAGCTGAACGACGCTCGCCAAGCTGTCGCCGAACTGACTGCCGAACTCAGGCGTGCCGAAGCCCAGGTGTCCGCCCGGCTCGGCGCGTTGGCCGACGCTGAAGGCGACGCCACCCGAGCCGAGGAGGAGGCGCATCGGGCCAGCGGGCTGGCTGCTGCCGCCGAAGCGACGCTGGCCGCCTTCGACCTGGGCGAGCGCCGTCCCGCTCAGGAGTGACTCGTTTGACGGGGAGGCTGGAGGGCTGCATCCTTCGGACAACAGCGAAAGGGAGAGCATGGAGAAGGTCAGCTTGATCGGAGTCCCCACCGATATCGGTGCCTCCACTGTCGGTTGCCGCCTCGGACCACAGGCGATGCGGGTGGCCGGCATCACCAGGGCGCTGGAAGCCTTCGGGTGCGATGTGCGCGACACCGGCGACCTGGCCGGTCCGGCCAACCCCGAGCAGCCTCCGGTCAATGGGTACCGGCACCTGCCTGAGGTGGCCGAGTGGAACCGCACCTTGTTCCATGCGGTGGCAACGGAGTTGAACCAGGGGCGGATGCCGATCGTCCTCGGCGGCGACCACTGCCTGGCGATCGGCTCGATCAGCGCGGTCGCTCAGCACTGCCGTGAGGTGGGCAAGACCCTGCGGGTGATCTGGGTCGACGCGCATGCCGACTTCAACACCGCCGAACTCACCCCCTCAGGCAACATCCATGGCATGCCAGTGGCCTGCCTGACCGGACACGGCCCGGACGAGCTGACCTCCCTTTCCGGCGAGACCCCGGCTGTGCGCGCTGACGCCATCCGGCAGATCGGCTTGCGGAGCGTCGACCCGGGCGAGAAGCGCTTCCTGTACGAGCAGGGCATCGAGGTCTTCGACATGCGCTTCCTGGACGAGATCGGGATGCGCGAGACGATGCAGCGCGCCCTGACCGGTGTGGACGAGAACACCCACGTGCACCTCAGCCTCGACCTCGACTTCGTCGATCCCGCCATCGCCCCGGGGGTGGGCACGCCAGTGCAGGGTGGCCCCACCTATCGCGAGGCTCATCTGTGCATGGAGATGATCGCCGACTGTGGCCGACTCGCCTCGATCGACCTGGTCGAACTCAACCCCGCCTTGGACTTGCGGAACGCGACCGCCAAGCTCGCGGTCGACCTGATCGAGTCGCTCTTCGGCAAGAGCACCCTGCTGCGGATCCACGAGGATGCCTGACGCAGCGCCAGAGGTGCTGACCTGCGAGCAGTGGCAGGGTCGGGCGCGCGCCCATGAACGCACGATCGATCAGTGGACGGCGGTGCACGCCGCCCGCCGTTCACGAGGCGAGAAGCACCCGGTGGAAGATTTCCTGTTCACCTACTACCCGCATCGGCTGGCCGCCCTGCGTCGGTGGCATCCCGGGTGGGGAGTCGACCTCGAACCCGATCCGGCCGTCCCGTTCGAGGTCAGGGGGTACGTCCGCGTCGCTGGGCTGATCCGGGTCGACCCGTCCGAGCTGGCCCGCCGCCGAGACCAGCTCGAGCAGATCGTCCGGCTGTTGGAGGCCACCTCATCGCGACCAGCCGCCTTCGGCTGCTTCGGGCTGCACGAGTGGGCGATGGTCTACCGGCAGCGCGGCCAGGACCATCGGCACCCGGCGCCGCTTCGGCTCGGCTCCGAAGGCACGGACGCCGTCGTCGAGGGCCACCGGATCACCTGCACCCACTACGACGCCTTTCGCTTCTTCACCGAACCGGCGCGTCCCCTCAACACCCTGCAGCCGAGCCTCGCCACCCGCGCCGACAACGAGCAGCCGGGTTGTCTGCACGCCGGGATGGACACCTACAAGTGGGCCTACAAACTGCACCCGATCGTCGGAGCCGACCTCGTCGCAGAGTGCTTCGCGCTGGCCCGCGACATCCGCGAGGTCGACATGCGCGCCTCCCCCTATGACCTCTCGGCGCTGGGCTATGCCCCGATTCGGATCGAGACTCCCGAGGGCAAGGCCGGCTACGTCGGGTTGCAGCGCGGCTTCGCTGAGCGCGGTGCTGCACTCCGCGCCGCCATGATCCGGCTGACTCGCCGGGCGCTCGCCGCGTGACCGAACGTGCCGTGACCGACCAGGATCTCAGCCGCCGTGGGCGGGCTGCGTGCCCAGAGCCGCGATGCCGGGGTTGGAGGCCGGACCCTCACCCTCCCCCAGATCGGCCTCGACGATCTCGCGTTTACTCCGTCCCATCTCCGGCGTCGCAGGCAGCGCAAATGACCCCAAGTGATAGCCGCGCTGCATCAGGGAACTCGTCCGCAAAGCCTTCGACCGTCCGAAGACCGGCCGAGCCGCCTCCGCGCGCTGCAGTTCGACCACCCCGATCTTGAGGCTGCGTGCGAACGGCATCAGCGCCAACAAGATCCCCAGGGCGAACACGGTGGCACGGATGGCCTCCGACTCGGGGCCTGGAAGAAGGTCCGTCAGCCCGACCCAGCTGACTGCGACCCCGGCGGCGATCAAGGCGGCGTTCTGCAGCCGCGCCTTCCAGGTGTGGATCCGGTGCGAAGCCAAAAGCCAGCCGAGCCGACTGGGTTCGTCCTGATCGGTCAGGTGCCTGAGCTGATGCAGGGCGCCGCCGCCGGCAACGTCCGCCCGGTCATGGCAGCAGCGGTGGCTGGCCCGCCTCAGATGGTGCAGCAGGGCGGCCGCGTTCCGGGTCAGCTGCCGGTCCCCGCGCAGTCCGAGCCGGTCAAGCTCTTCCTGGGCCAGGATCGCCGCATGCATTCCGCGGCGGCAGACCTCCTGGAACATCCTCGGTGACAGCGGCTCCGAGCCGACGGCGCCCGAGGTACTGCCCCGCTCCACGTACTCCCGGGTCGAGACGTGCAGATCGGCGGCCCGGCGATAGTCGGCGACCGCCAGAATGAGCTGCTGCGCGTTCTCGGCGGACTGGCCCTCCCCCTCCGGACCCTCGGCGTTCTTTCGTGCCAGCGACGTCTCGAACTCGCATTCGGCTTTCACCACCCGGGCCACCACATGCTGCGGCATGGCGTCGGTACACCCGATCGCCTCGACCAGCGCCGAACGGAAATCCCCGCGGAACAGTTCGGCCTGGGCGTGCAGGATGCGCAGGTCGACGTCGTGCGGACGGCGGGTCAACACCTGATCGAGCAGGTCGCTGGCCTTGGCGTCCTGACCCGTCCGCAGGGCCAGGACGGCCGCCAGCACCCAGACCGACCAGGGATCGGCTGCGGTCAGGGTTCGGCTGGCGAGCAGCCGTTCGGCCGTCCGGTCATCGCCGGCCAGCAGCAGCAAGCGCAGCCGTTGACCCAGTTCCAACTCCTCGCCGGCGCGTGCCATCAACCCCCGGGCGGCCACCTGTCCGCGCAGCCGCGCACCACGGAAGTAGCGTTCGGTCTCATCACCCCGTTCGACCAGGGCCAGCGGCGTTTCACTCCCCCACTGGGTGGCGGCCCACAGCGAGCCCTCGACGAACGACATGATCGCGGCGTCACTCTTTTCCGACTGGGCCAGTTCCTCCAGATCCCGCAGCGCTCGGGCGGCCAGCGTCCGGCCCGATTGGATCAGGCGCAGCCGCAGCGCGGAACGCCGTAGTTCGGGGGATTCCGTGTCGTCGTCGGAGGCGGCCCTGAAGTGGTCCCACCCTGCGGCAAAGCGTCCCTGCAATTGGGCCAACCGTCCGGCCATCACTTCGTAGACGTGTGCCCAATGCCCGGTCGGGTCGTCGTCCAGCCCTTCGGCGGTGAGTGTGACCGTCCCGGCCCGAGCAGCAGCCCGCCGCACCCGTACTCGTTCCAGGGTTTCCGAGCAGATTCCCTCGGCCTCGGCGAAGCGGCCCACCTCGGTCATCGCCTGCACCCAGGCGAAGCGGTCATCCAGATGAAGCTCCAGCGCCGAGTGACCCCAGAGGTGGTCCAGCCGGTCGAACAGGACGGCTGCGGCCTCGTACTCGCCGAGCTCGCAGTGAGCACTGGCGCAAACCAGCAGCTGGCCCAGGCCGTCATCGGTACGCTCGGCCACCTCCAGCGCCAAGGCCGGGTTGGACGATGTCAGCAGGTTGGCCGCGGCCAGAGCGGAGCGCGGACCGGCCTCGGCGAACTTGGCCAGGGCAGTCTCGTACTCCTCGTAATAGCCGATCGGGGTTCGACCCCCTGCCCGCTCTCCCAGATCTTCTCCAACCGGCGAATGAAGCCGACGCCCTGGTCGTCATCGGTGGCGCCCGGCAGCACCGCGCACAACAACGTGGCCCAGGCGACCCGGACGAGCTCCAGCTCCCGATCCTTCCCGTCCAGCACCGGCAGATCGGCCAACTCCCAGAAGGCATCGGCGGCGAAGGCCAGGAAGGCGGAGTCATCGACGAAGTGGTCCACCAGTCGGCGGAGGGTGTGGGTCAGTTGTTGGCGGGCACCGAGCCGACCAAGGCACTCGATCCAGCGTCTGGCCTCCCCGGTGGTCAGCGCGTCCCGACTTTCCAGTTCGGCGTAGGCGGCGACCGCACCGGCGAGATCCCCGGACTCGTAGCTCAGCTCCGCTTGGCGGGCCAGCAGCCCCTGATCGCCCGGGTCGCGCCGCAGCAGTTCCTTGACCAGCTCCTTGCTGGCGCTCCAATGCCCCAGATCGGCCGCCTGCTGAGCCTGTTCCCGTAGCGTCGACGGCGGCAACGCGGCCACCCCGAGCCGATCGGCGTCGAAGGTCATCGCGCGGACTCCCCGGACGTTGCACCGTGAGCGCGCGGCTCGGACCGCACCGACAGCTGGGTGAGGAAGTCCAGGAAGGTCAGCCGGTGCCGCGAGAACAGTCCCTCGGGCGCGCTCGCCCGGACGAGCAGCCTGCGGTGATCGGCGACGGCGTACAGCCTCAGCTCATGGTGTCGGCCACCGTCCTGGGCGGTCCAACTGAACTCGCGCAACACCCCCGCGGGGGCGCCGCGGAACGCGAACCACTCCAGGGTCTCCTCGGAGTAGGAGATCAGGTCGGAGCGCAGCGCGTCCCCGTCCTGGCCGACAACGTGACCCAACAGCTCCCCAGAGGCATCGGGCTGGACGTCCACCTCGATTCGCACCCCGGGATCCTCCGGACTCAGGTGCCAGTGTTCAGCCACCTGCCAGCCGCTGGGGACGGTCGCCTCAACCGCTGAGGTGATCCCCGACTGGTCCTCCCCGACCCCCACCACTCGATCCCCTCGCATCCGTGACGATTGCGAGCAGTCTCGTGAGCGCCGGGGGGTGGGTCAATGGGAAGAATTGCGCAGGTTAGTCGCCGCCAACCTCCGGGCCTGCCGGGTCAGCGGACGAGGGGGCCTCGATATAGCTGGTGGCGGTCAGCTTTCCACCGCGCGACACGAACGTGTCCGCCGCCACGGCAACGTCGGTGTTGTGGGCACTGACACCGATCCAGGTCCCGTCCTCGAGCCGGGTCACCACGGCCGAGATCACACCGCGACGGGGCTCGACGGGCAGCCCTTCGGGGTCAACCTGGCCAGAAATCATCCAGCGACCGTGGACGACGGCCACGTCGTCGCCGAGCCGACGTTGGGAGAGCTTCTCCAAGGTCAGCTTCGAGTTGGGGAAGATCCGTTCGAAGCCATAGGCATGTGCCCGGACGATGGAGATCCGGCTGTTCCACCAGAGTCCGACCACATTGACGAAGTCGGCATCCTCCACGAAGAGATCACCGATCGCCTCGGCATCGCCCTCGTCCCAGGCCTTCACAAAAGCGGTGATCAGATCCATCGGGGCGGCAAGCGGTCGCCTGGACGACGACGGCAAGCCGAGGTGATCCCCCAGCTCGGCAAGCTTGGCCAACTTCTTGATGCGCTTAGACAACGAGCGGCCTCTCCGTGGGCGCAATCGGCCGAGGGAGCCTGGAGGAGCCCTGCAGGAAGGCATCCACCCCATTGGCGCACGACCTGCCCTCGGCGATCGCCCAGACGATCAACGACTGGCCACGCCCCGCGTCACCGGCCACGAAGACGCCCGGCACCGTGGTGGCGAAGTTGTCGTCCCGGACGATGTTGCCGCGAGGATCGAGATCCACTCCGAGCTGTTCGACCAGGCCGGCCTTTTCGGGCCCGACGAAGCCCATCGCCAGCAGGACGAGCTGGGCGGGTAGCTGGCGCTCACTACCGGGGACGGGCTCGAAACGGCCTGCCTTGAACTCCACCTCGGTCAGGTCGAGGGAGGCGACGCGACCCTCGGCGTCCCCGTTGAAACGGGTGGTCGACACCGAGTAGACCCGATCGCCGTCCTCCTCATGGGCCGAAGAGACCCGGAAGATCATCGGGTAGGTCGGCCACGGCTGGTTCGCGGGACGCTGCGTCGGCGGCGTGGGCAGGATCTCCAGCTGGGTCACCGAGGCGGCGCCCTGACGGATCGAGGTGCCGAGGCAGTCGGCACCGGTGTCGCCGCCGCCGATGATCACGACGTCCTTGTCCGTGGCCAGAATCTGGTCGGACGGGGCGTTGCCGAGAGCGGCCCGGTTGGCCTGGGGCAGGAACTCCATCGCTTGGTGGATCCCGCCGAGCTCGCGGCCCGGCACCGGCAGATCGCGGGCGATGGTCGACCCGATCGCCAACACGACCGCGTCGAAGCGATCCTGGAGTTCCTCGCCAGTGATCTCGACCCCGACGTTGACCCCGGCCTTGAAGACGGTGCCCTCCAAGCGCATCTGCCGCAGCCGCTGGTCGAGGACCTGCTTCTCCATCTTGAACTCGGGGATGCCGTAGCGGAGCAAACCACCGATCGCATCGGCCCGCTCGTAGACCACCACGGTGTGCCCGGCGCGGGTCAGCTGTTGGGCAGCCGCCAGGCCGGCCGGACCGGAGCCGATCACGGCGACGGTCTTGCCGGTGTGCCATTCGGGCACCACGGCGGTGACCCGGCGGTCGTTCCAGGCGCGGTCGATGATCGCGACCTCGATGTTCTTGATCGTGACCGGATCGCGGTTGATCCCCACGACGCAGGACGTCTCACACGGGGCCGGGCACAGCCGTCCGGTGAACTCGGGGAAGTTGTTGGTCGCATGGAGCCGCTCGGTGGCGCCACGCCAATCGTCACGCCAGATGAGATCGTTCCACTCAGGGATCAGGTTGCCCAGCGGGCAGCCCTGGTGGCAGAACGGGATGCCACAGTCCATGCAGCGACCGGCCTGCTTGGCGATGATCGGCAGGACGGCGGCCCCGGGGGTGCCGGGATACACCTCTTTCCAATCCTCGACGCGTTCGGCGACCGGGCGCCGCTCTGCGACCTGACGGGGGGTGGTCATGAAGCCCCGGGGATCAGCCATGAGCGGCCTCCATCATCTTCTTCGTCGTTGCTTCCTGGTCCAGTCCGGCGGCTTCAGCCTGATCACGGGCAGCCATCACCCGGGCGTAGTCGCGCGGAACAACGGCGGTGAACCGGTCGGCGATCCGACCTTCCGCCAGCAACCGGGCGGCCACGGCCGAGCCGGTTTCGTCCACGTGCCGGTGCAGCAGTTCGGTGACCCGATCCACCTGCGCCGGCGTGAGCGGGTGCGGGTCGACCATCTCGGTGTTCAACCGCTGCTCGTTCAAGTCGAGCACCCAGGCGGTGCCCCCGGACATGCCGGCGGCAAAGTTCCGTCCGGTGGCGCCCAGGATCAACGCCTCACCGCCGGTCATGTACTCGCAACCGTGATCGCCGACTCCCTCGACCACCGCGGTGGCCCCGGAGTTGCGGACGCAGAAGCGCTCGCCGACCTTGCCGCGAATGAACAGCTCGCCCGAGGTGGCGCCGTACCCGATCACGTTGCCGGCGATGATCTGCTCCTCGGCCACGAAGGCCGCGTCCTCGGCCGGGCGGACGGTCAGCCGTCCCCCGGAGAGTCCCTTGCCGAAGTAGTCGTTGGTGTCTCCGACCAGCCGCAGCGTGATGCCGGCCGGAAGGAAGGCGCCGAAGCTCTGCCCGGCCGTGCCGCGCAGGGTGAGGTCGATGGTGTTCTCCGGCAGACCCTTGCCCCGGGTGGCCTTGGTCACCTCATGGCCCAGGATCGTGCCCACCGTGCGATCGACGTTGCGGACCAGCAGATCTGCCCGTACCAGTTCGCCCTTGGTCAGGGCGGGTTGGCTGAGCCGGATCAGTTCCACGTCCAGCTTCTCGGTCAGCCCGTGATCCTGACCGGTGATCCGGTGCAGCGGACCGTCGCCGACATCGACCGCGTGCAGGATCGGACTCAGGTCGAGACCGTGCGCCTTCCAGTGGTCGATCGCCTTGCGAGCCTGCAACACCTCGACGTGGCCGACGGCCTCTTCCAGGGTGCGGAAGCCCAGCTGGGCGAGGATCTCGCGGACCTCCTCGGCGATGTACTCGAAGAAGGTGACCACGAACTCGGCCTGGCCGTTGAACTTGGCCCGCAACTCCGGGTTCTGCGTCGCCACGCCGACAGGGCAGGTGTCGAGGTGGCAGACCCGCATCATGATGCAGCCGGAGACGACCAGGGGCGCGGTCGCGAAACCGAACTCCTCCGCCCCGAGCAGGGCGCCGATGATCACGTCGCGTCCGGTCTTGAGCTGGCCGTCGACCTGGACCACGATCCGGTCCCGGAGCCCGTTCAGCAGCAGGGTCTGCTGGGTTTCGGCCAGGCCGAGTTCCCAGGGCCCGCCGGCGTGCTTGAGCGAGGTCAGCGGTGCCGCCCCGGTGCCACCGTCGTGCCCCGAGATCAGCACCACGTCAGCCTTCGCCTTGGACACACCGGCAGCGACGGTGCCGACCCCGACCTCGGCGACCAACTTCACGTGGACGCGAGCCACCGGGTTGGCGCACTTCAGGTCGTGGATCAGTTGCTTGAGATCCTCGATCGAGTAGATGTCGTGGTGCGGCGGCGGGGAGATCAGGCCGACGCCCGGGGTCGAGTGCCGGGTCTTGGCCACCCACGGGTAGACCTTGCCGCCGGGCAGCTGCCCGCCCTCACCGGGCTTGGCGCCCTGGGCCATCTTGATCTGCACGTCGGTGGCGTTGGTCAGGTAGTCGCTGGTCACGCCGAACCGGCCCGAGGCCACCTGCTTGATCGCGGAGCGACGCTCCGGATCGTAGAGCCGCTCGACGTCCTCGCCGCCCTCACCGGTGTTGGACTTGCCGCCCAACCGGTTCATCGCGATGGCCAGGGTCTCGTGGGCCTCTTGCGAAATGGAGCCGTAGGACATGGCGCCGGTGGAGAACCGCTTCACGATCTCCGAGATCGGTTCCACTTCCTCGATCGGCAACGGCGGACGCTCGGAGTTGAACTCCAACAGTCCGCGCAGTGTCATCAACCGCTGCGACTGGTCGTTCACCCGATCGGTGTAGGCCTTGAAGATGTCGTACCGCTTGGCTCGGGTCGCGTGCTGCAGCCGGAACACCGTCTCGGGGTCGAAGAGGTGCGGCTCGCCCTCACGACGCCATTGGTACTCGCCGCCCACCGGCAGCGTGCGGTGCGGCAGGGTGATCCGGTCGGGCGGATAGGCGATGGCGTGGCGCATCGCGATGCCCTTGGCGATCTCTTCCAGGCCGACGCCCTCGATCCGGCTGGTGGTGCCGGTGAAGTACTTCTCGACCAGCGCTGAGGACAGCCCCAGGGCTTCGAAGATCTGGGCCCCGGTGTAGGAGGCGAGGGTGGAGACCCCCATCTTGCTCATCACCTTGAGTACGCCCTTGCCCAGCGCCTTACGCAGGTTCTTCACCGCGACGCCGGGTTCGGCCTTGACCAGCCACTCGCGGCGGGCCAAGTCCTCGACCGACTCGAAGGCCAGGTACGGGTTGACCGCAGCCGCGCCGAAGCCGATCAGCAAGGCGACGTGATGCACCTCGCGGACGTCACCGGCTTCCACGATCAGGCCCACCTGGGTACGGGTCTTCTCCCGGACGAGGTGGTGATGCACCGCAGAGGTCAGCAGCAGGGAGGGGATCGGCGCCAGATCGGCATTGGAATGCCGGTCGGAGAGGATGATCGTCCGGCAGCCCCGAGCGATCGCCTCACTCACCTGGGAACAGAGTTCGTCCAGACGGGCCTCAAGGCCTTCGGCACCACTGTCGACGGGGTACAAGCCGCGGACGACGTGGGTGTCATAGGCCGGCATCGACCCGTCGCGGTTGATCCGGACCAACTTGGCCATCTGATCCGAATCCAGGATCGGGTAGCCGATCACGATGTGCTGGCACGACTCGGGGCCGGGATCGAGCAGGTTGCCCTCGGGCCCGAAGGTGGAGCCCAGCGAGGTGACGAGCTCTTCCCGGATCGCGTCCAGCGGCGGGTTGGTCACCTGGGCGAACAGCTGCGCGAAGTAGTCGAACAGCAACCGCGGGCGAGTGCTCAACACGGCCGGCGGGGTGTCGCTACCCATCGATCCGATCGGCTCGTAACCGGTGGACGCCATCGGGGCCAGGATCAGCTTCAACTCCTCGTGGGAGTAGCCGAAGACCTGCTGGCGACGGTTCACCGAGGCGGCGCTGTGCACCACGTGCTGACGGTCGGGCAGGTCGCGGAAGTTGATCCGTCCGGCCTCCAACCATTCGGCGTAGGGCTGCTCGGCGGCCAGTTGGGACTTGATCTCGTCGTCGTCGATCAAGCGGTGCTGCTCCAGATCGACCAGGAGCATCCGTCCGGGTTGGAGGCGGCCCTTGGCCACCACCTTGTGCTGCGGAATGTCGAGCACGCCCGCTTCGGAGGCGAAGACGACCAGGCCCTCATCGCTGACCCAGTAGCGGCCGGGACGCAGGCCGTTGCGGTCCAGGGTGGCGCCGATCAGGCTGCCATCGGTGAAGGCCACCGCGGCCGGGCCGTCCCAGGGCTCCATCACCGAGGAGTGGAAGTTGTAGAAGGCGCGCCGGTCGGCGTCCATCTCGTCGTGGTTCTCCCACGCCTCGGGGATCATCATCAAGACCGCGTGCGGCAGCGACCGTCCGCCCAGGTGCAGCAGCTCCAACACCTCATCGAACGAGGTGGAGTCTGAGCCACCCGGGGTGCAGATCGGGAAGACCCGCTCCAGGTCGCCGGGGATCTTGTCGCTGGCGAGCAGGGCCTCCCGGGCCCGCATCCAGTTGCGGTTGCCCTTGACCGTGTTGATCTCGCCGTTGTGGGCGAGCAGCCGGTACGGGTGGGCGAGCTCCCAGGCGGGGAAGGTGTTGGTGGAGAAGCGCGAGTGCACCAGCACCAGGGCTGAAGCGATTCGCGGGTCGGTCAGGTCGGGGAAGACCTCAGCCAGCTGCTGGGTGGTGAGCATGCCCTTGTACACCGTCGTCCGCGACGACAGGGACGCGAAGTACACCGAGGCCTCGTTGCGAGCCCGCTGGCGCAGCGGGTAGACGAGGCGGTCGAGATCGATCCCGCTGGCGTCGTTGAGTGCCCGGACGAACAGCTGCTCGAACTTGGGCATCACGCTGCGCGAGATCGGGCTCAGGGTGGAGGCGACGGTGGGCACCGCGCGCCAGCCGAGAATGTCGAGGCCCTCTTCGACGGCGAGGTATTCGATCGTCCGCTTCGCCGTCGCGCGCTTGACCGGGTCGGTGGGCAGGAACGCCATCCCCATCGCGTAGTGCCCAGCATCGGGCAGGTCGAAGCCGGCGACCTCGCGCAGGAACGCGTCCGGCACTTGGAGCAACATGCCGGCACCGTCACCGGCGGCGGCGTCGGCGCCAGTGGCCCCACGGTGGTCGAGATTCTCCAAGGCGGTGATGCCCATCGCGACAATGTCGTGACTCGGCTTCCCGCTCAGAGTCGCCACGAAGGCGACGCCACAGGCGTCGTGCTCGTAAGCAGGGTCATATAGACCCTCGGCGGGCCGGGAAGGCATGGACATCGAAGCCATCGAGGTTGTCTCCCATCTGCGGAATGAACTGTGCGTGCGCCGGCCAGCGGCGCGGAGCCGGTCGGGGGGTGCCCGGATCGCCGGACTCCATGCCGACGCTGCACGCGTGGCGCAGCCTACCGGAGAATTTCCGGGGTGCGAGGTTCGTCCGATTGGAAACGGGACGCCTCCACGCTACGCCGGGGACGACGCCGTCGGGCTCTGCTGCGGCGCCGTTTCCGCGTCGGCCGCCTCGGTTCCCGGGCTCTCGTCGGCCTCGTCCGCCTCGGTTCCCGGGCTCTCGTCCGCTTCGTCCGCCTCCAGCTCGGACGTGCCGGGCTCGGTCGGGAGCAGGGTCGCGCGGTCCTCCCGTCCGGGACGGAAGCTGAGCAACCAGACCAGCAAGGCCACCCCGGTCAGGCAGATCAGGCCGGCCACGAACTGGTTGAACCGGATCGGCCCGAAGGTGTCGTAGGAGTAGTCGAGCCGGATCGCCTCGGTGAAGAAGCGGCCGAAGCCGTAGAGGGCGATGTAGAGGGCGAAGACCTTTCCGCGGCCGAGCCGGAAGCGCCGGTCGGCCCAGAGCAGCGTCAACGCCACGGCCACGTTCCAGATCGCCTCGTAGGCGAACGTGGGATGGAAGGTCGCGAACTGCTCGAAGCCAGGCAGCCGGTGCGCGGCGTCGATCTCCAGGGCCCACGGAACCTCGGTCGGCTGGCCGTACAGCTCCTGGTTGAACCAGTTGCCGAAGCGGCCGAGCGCCTGGCCGACCGCGATCCCGGGGGCGACCGAGTCGAGCATGGTGGTCAGGCGCAGCCCGAGGCGTCGCGTCACCACGAAAGCCGCCAGCACCCCGCCGAGGATCGCGCCGTAAATGGCGATCCCGCCCTGCCAGATATAGAGCATGCTCCACGGGTCGATGCCTGGGCCCACGTAGTCCCCCAGGTGCGTCAGCACGTGGTAGATCCGCGCTCCGACGATGCCGAAGGGGATGGCCCACAGCAGCACTGACTCGAAGTCCTCGGCGTTGCCGCCGCGGGCGGTCCAGCGTCGGACGCCGATCATCCACGCGGCTGCCATGCCCGTGATCAGGCACAGGGCGTAGAAGTGGATGAACACGGGGCCGAGTTGAATCCCGCTGATCGGCGGGCTCGGGATGAACAGGATCACAAGGGCCATCCTCTCCGATGACTCACGGCATGGAGGCCGCGAACCGCTCCAGATCCGACTTGTAAGTGGCGATGGACGTGCCTTGGGTCCAGACCAGGCGGCCGCGGCGTTCAGCGTCGAAGCCGATCACCTGGGTCGAGTGCAGCACCTCGTAGCCACCGGTGACCGTCTTGGTGCCCTCAACCACCACCCCCATGCTGAGGCCGATCTCCTGAATCCGCGCCAGCTTGCCGGTGAGACCGATGAACTCGGGATCGAAGCGATCGAGGTAGTTCCGCAACACCGACGCGGTGTCGCGCTCTGGATCGACCGTGATCACCACGACTTGAACCTTCGCCCGTACCTGCGGGCTGACCCGGTTCAGTGCCGTGGCCAGATCAGCCAGCGTGGTCTTGCAGACATCCGGGCAGTTGGTGTAGCCGAAGAAGAGGATCAGGGCGGGCTTGTTACTGCCGGTGCGAAGCGGGAACGACGCGCCGCCGGTGTCGGTCAGACTCGAGGCGGGCATGACGTAGGGCTCAGTCAGCCACGCGCCCTGATAGCCATCGGTGCGCGGCGGGCCGACCGGGTTCACCTGCGCCGCCGGCGTCGTGCAGGCTGTGACGAACACCGCTGGCAGGCTGGCCAGGACCGTCCGCCGCGAAGGCCTGATCACCGCCGGACGCCCGCCGCCAGCTCTGCCACCACCGCCCGCAGTTCGTCCAGATCGTCCGGACGGCCCGCGTCGTCGGCGGCCAGGAGCGGCTTGAGGAAGGCCGAGCCGACGATCACGCCGTCGGCGAACCGGGCCACCTCTGCGGCCTGGTCGCCGGTCGAGACCCCCAAACCGACGCCGACCAGGACGTCGGGGTTCAGCCGCCTGATCCGGGCCACCAGCTCCGGCGCGGCACTGGAGGAGGTGCTGCGGGTTCCGGTCACCCCCATCACGGCGGTGGCATACACCCAGCCGCGACAAGCGGCCGTGGTCATGGCGATCCGCTCGTCCGAGGACGACGGGGAGACCAGGAAGATCCGATCCAGGTCGTGCGCATCGGAGGCCGCCATCCAGTCCCCCGCCTCATCGGGAATCAGATCCGGGGTGATCAGTCCACCTCCGCCGGCGTTGGCCAGGTCGCGGGCGAACGCGTCCACGCCGTAGTGGTCGACCAGGTTCCAGTAGGTCATCACCACCGCCGGGGTGCCCGTGGCGGCCACCGCTTCGATCGCGGCGAAGACGTCCCTGGTCCGGACGCCGCGCTGCAAAGCCCGGGTGCCGGCCCGCTGGATCACCTCGCCGTCCATCATCGGGTCGGAGTACGGCAGGCCGATCTCGACCAGATCAGCGCCCGGTTGATCACCGTCGCCACACAAGGCCCGCAGGGTCCCCAGCGACCTGGGCACATCGGGGTAGCCGACCGGCAGATAGCCGACCAGCGCCTTGCGGCCTTCGGCGGCGGCCCGCAGGAACGCCTGGCCCGAGTTGCCGGCGGCCCTCATGCCGCACCCCCGGACGTGGCATCGGCCTTGCCAGTGAGTCCGAAGTAGCTGATCGCCGTATCCACGTCCTTGTCACCGCGTCCGGAGACACAGACCACGATGATCGGACGAGCGTCCGGGTCGCCCTCGGCGATGCTGCGGCCCAACTTCATGGCCCCGGCCAGGGCGTGCGCGGATTCGATGGCCGGCATGATCCCCTCGGTGCGGGTGAGCAGGGCGAGTGCTTCCATCGCCTCGGCATCGGTGATCGCCTCGTAGGTGGCGCGTCCGGTGGCTGCCAACCACGAGTGTTCGGGCCCGACGCCCGGGTAATCCAGGCCGGCCGAGATGGAGTGCGACTCCAGCGTCTGACCGTCCTCGTTCTGTAGCACGTAGGTGCGCATGCCGTGCAGCACACCCACCGAACCGCCAGTGATGGCGGCGGCGTGGCGTCCGGTCTCGAGGCCGTCTCCGCCAGCTTCAAAACCGTAGAGCTTCACGCTCTCGTCGGGGATGAAGTCGGCGAACATGCCCATCGCGTTGGAGCCGCCACCGACGCAGGCAGCGACCGCGTCCGGCAAACGGCCACACCGATCCAAGACCTGGGCCCGCGCCTCGGTCGAGATGACCCGCTGGAGCTCGCGGACCATGGCCGGGAAGGGGTGCGGCCCGGCGACCGTGCCAATCAGGTAGTGCGTGTGGTCAACGCTGGCCACCCAGTCCCGCATGGCCTCGTTCATCGCGTCCTTGAGCGTTTGGCTGCCCGATTCGACGGCGATCACCTCAGCGCCGAGAAGCTGCATCCGGGCCACGTTGAGCGCCTGACGCTCGGTGTCCACCCGACCCATGTAGACCCGGCATTCCAACCCGAGCAGGGCTGCTGCGGTCGCGGCGGCAACACCGTGCTGGCCGGCGCCGGTCTCGGCGATCACCCGGGTCTTGCCCATCCGTTGGGTCAGCAGCGCCTGGCCCAGCACGTTGTTGATCTTGTGAGAGCCGGTGTGATTGAGGTCCTCACGCTTCAGCAGGACGGTCGCGTTTCCGCACTGGGCGGAGAAGCGCCGCGCGTCCGACAGCGGGGTCGGCCGTCCGGCATAGTCGCGACGCAACCGGTTCAGCTCCGCCCAGAAGGTCTCGTCCGTCATCGCCTTCTCGAACTCGGCGTTCAATTGAGCGAGCGCAGCCATCAGCGCCTCGGGCACGTACGTGCCCCCGAACAGCTTCGAAATGGCCCGACTTGTCGGGAAGTTCCACGGTTCTTACCCTTCGACCGGGATCGGGTGGCGGAGGTCACCGCCACCGATTCAACGGGCAACCGCGCGGGCTGCCGTTCCTGTTGTGATGAAGTCTGCCACCTTTGCCGAGGTCCCCGTCCGGACGAGCGCTTCACCGACCAGGATCGCATCGGCTCCCGCACTGGCCACCCTGGCCACGTCGTCGGTGGTCAGGATGCCCGACTCGGCCACCTTGACCACGGAGTCGGGGATCAGCGAGGCGAGCCGCTCGAACTGCAGCAGGTCAACCTCCAGCGTGTGCAGGTTGCGGTTGTTGACCCCGATCAGCCCCGCCTCGGCGGCGAGCGCGCGGAGCACCTCATCGGCGGTGTGCGCCTCAACCAGAGCGGTCAACCCAAGTTCGGTGGCCACCCCCAGGAGACGGACGAGCTCGCGATCGCTCAGGGCGGCGACGATCAGCAGCGCCAGGTCAGCGCCGTTGGCCCGGGCCTCCCACAGCTGGTACTCGGTGACGATGAAGTCTTTGCGCAGGATCGGGGTCGGCACAGCGGCACGGACAGCGCGCAGGTCATCCAGGGTGCCGCCGAAACGACGCCGCTCGGTCAGCACCGAGATCACCGCGGCCCCACCGGCGGCATACTCTCCCGCAAGCGCTGCAGGATCGGCGATGCTGGCCAAGTTCCCCTTGCTCGGGCTGGACCGCTTCACCTCGGCGATCACCGACAAGCCGGGGGCGCGCAGGGCCGCAAGCGGATCAACGGCGGGGACCACGGCCTCAACCAGGCCGACCAACTCGGCGAAAGGCAGTCGCCCCTCACGTTCGGCCAGGTCGAGGCGTACTCCGACGATGATGTCGTCAAGAACGCCCATGGTCAGGCTTGCCCGAGCCCCATCTTCCGCATCACTCCGCCGACGATCGGCGCCACCAGGATGATCACCATCGACACCCAGAAGAAGCTCCAGTTCGGCCCCATCAGGAACGCGATGCTGCCCAGAGTGAACCCGATGGCGGCGATGGCGCTGCTCACCCAGGCCGCTGGGGACTTGCCGTGGTGGTAGTGCTTCGGGGTCCGGCCCTGACTCATCGTGGCTCCTTCGTCGCCCTGTGGATCGCCTTATTGTGGCGGGTCTGGCCGCTCGTCGCCACTAGCGGAGGGGTCAATCCCCTGATCGAGTCGCTTCCAGAGCAGCCTGGGGTCATCGTCTCCCTCTGTCGGCGCGGGGGCCGCGGTCAGGGGTGAGCGACCGATCCCGACCATCATCACCCCGACCAGGGCCAGTGCCGCGCAGGCGGTGAAGACCAGCCGAAACGGGGTCTGGGTGACCGAGCCGTTCAGCCCGGACACGAACACGACGTCTGGCCAAGCCAGGCCGACCGCCACGCTCGCCAGCAGCAAGAGCCCGATCAGGACGATCGTCACCCGGCGTCCGGTGCGGCGCAACCAGGCCCACAGCAGCAACCCAACACCGGCATTGACCGCGAGGATCAGGGCGGCTTGGCGGGCGGTGCCGGTCTGCGGCATCGCTTGGGCCGGGTGACCACCACCCACGGCTGGGTCGTGGTGAAGAGCATCCCCAGCGTGGCGAGCCAGGCCATCCACAGGCCGTAGCGGCGCATCGTTCAGTTACCCGTCAGGCGGGTCATCTCATTGGCGGCCTGCACGGCGCGAATCACGGCCGCTGCCTTGTTCTGCGCCTCCACGTCTTCACTTGCGGGCACCGAGTCGGCCACGATGCCCGCGCCGGCCTGCACATAGGCCTTGCCACCGGTGAGTAGTGCCGTCCGAATCGCGATCGCCGTGTCGGAGTTGCCGGCGAAGTCGAAGTAGCCGACCACGCCGCCATAGAGAGCACGGCGGCTGACCTCCAGCCGATCGATGATCTCCATCGCCCGCACCTTCGGTGCCCCGGAGAGGGTACCGGCAGGGAAACACGAGAGCGTCACATCCAGAGCGGTTCGGCCGGGCGCGATCCGTCCGGTCACGGCGGCTTCCAGATGCATGATGTGGCTGTAGCGGCGCACCTTCATGAACTCGACCACGGTGACCGTGCCCGGGGAACAGACCCGACCCAAATCGTTACGGCCGAGATCGACCAGCATCAGATGCTCGGCCTTCTCCTTGGGGTCGGCCAGCAGTTCGGCCTCCAGGGCAGCGTCCTGTTTCGCGTTGGCACCCCGCGGACGGCTGCCGGCGATCGGATGCGTCGTGGCCAGACCGTCCTCCACGGTGACCAGCGCTTCCGGGCTGGAACCGACGATGGCCAGGCCCGGAAGCCGGACCAGGTAGAGGTAGGGGCTGGGGTTGGTCCGGCGGAGGATCCGGTAGACGTCGAGGGGGTCGGCACGACAGGCGACCTCGAACCGCTGGCTGACCACGATCTGGAAGGCCTCGCCGGCCCGGATCTCCTCGACCGCGGCGCGCACCGCGTCCTCGTACTCGGCTGAGGTCCGCTGCCGGAGGACCGGCTCCGACTCGCCGGTTCCCGGGACGGCGACCAGGGCCTCGGCGGGTTGGCTGAGGCGCTCCACCATGGCCAACACGCGGGCTCGGGCGTCCTGGTAGGCGACCTCGACCCGCTGATCGGAGGCGTCGAAGTTGACCGCGTTCGCGACCAGCCACACCTCCCCGGTGTGGTGATCCAGGATCGCCATGTCGGTGACCAGCATCATCATCAACTCGGGGATGCCCAGGTCGTCAGGGTTGCCGTCCGGCAGCACCTCCAGGCGACGCACCACGTCGTAACCGAGGTAGCCGACCATGCCCGAGACGAGTGGCGGCAAGGCCTCATCCCGCGCCGTGTGCAACACCGCGAGCGTCTCGGCGAGCACCTGCAAGGGGTCACCGCCGGTGGGTAGTCCGACGATCTCCCGGCCAGTCCAACACGCCTCGCCGTCGCGCTCGCTGAGTGTCGCGGCAGCGGACACCCCGATGAAGGAGTAGCGCGACCACATGCCGTTGTCGGCCGATTCGAGCAGGAACGTGCCATCCCTGGTGCCGCAGAGTTGATGGAACAACCCAACCGGGGTGAAGTCGTCGGCGAGCAACCTGGTGTAGACGCTGATCACGCGGCGCTGGCCAGCCTGAGCCTCGAAGCCGGCCAGGTCGGGGCTGATCGTGACCTGGCCGATCATGCGCCCACGCCCATCGGCAACACGCCATCGTCGAAGCAGGACGTGGTGCCGGTGTGGCAGGCCGGTCCGGTCTGGTCCACGAGCAGCAGCAGGGTGTCGCCGTCGCAATCAAGGCGCACTTCGCGGACGTGCTGGACATGGCCGCTGGTCTCCCCCTTGACCCAGTACTGCTGGCGGCTGCGGGAGAAGTAGGTGCCGCGGCCGGTGGCCAGGGTTCGGGCCAGGGCGGTGTCGTCCATCCAGGCGAGCATCAGCACCTGGTGCGAGGTCGCGTCCTGAACGACGGCGGCCACCAGCCCGTCCGGGTTCCGCTTCAGCCGTGCGGCGACGGCGGCATCGAGGATCATCGCGCCATTCTGTCAGTCACCTCGGACACCCCGTACTCCGATCAGAACCGGACGAGGGGTGGGCGGCTATGGTTCGACCCATGGCCTTCGCCCCGATCGAACGTGAGCACCTCTGTGACGTGCTCGACCAAGCCGATCCCGAGGGTGCCACCCTGTGTCCGCCCTGGCGGGTGCACGACTTGGCCTGCCACCTGTGGATTCGGGAGAACGATCCGTCCGCCGCCATCGGCCTGGTGGTCAAGTCCCTTGCTGGCCGAACCGAGGCCAGGATGCAGAGCCTTCGGGCGGAGATGAGCTACGGCGCCCTGGTCGGCCTGCTTCGTCAGGGCCCGCCCAAGCACTCGTTGTTCGCGCTGCCGGCCGCCGATGAGCAGGCCAACCCGATGGAGTACTTCACCCACGCCGAAGACATCCGACGCGCCCCGGACTCAACCTTCGAGCGCCGCCAGGTGAGCCCGGAGTTCCAGGACTATCTGTGGCGCCGCTTGCCCGGGGTGGCTCGACTGACGTTCCGGCGCAGCACGATCGGGCTGGTTCTGGAGCGGCCGAACGGCAAACTGATCCAACTACGTCCCGGGGCCTCGATCGTGACCCTGATCGGGGAACCCTCTGAACTGCTCCTCTACGCCTACGGCCGCCGCGAGGTGGCTGCGGTGGAGCTGATCGGAGAACCGGACTCGGTCCTCCGCCTGGAGCAGGTCGACCTCGGGATCTGACCGACGCCGAACGCTGCGGTCGTTCGAGTGGTCGTCCATGGTTGTCCGGTGACACGCGTCCGTCGGCGAAGATGAAAGAATCGGCCCATGCGTGTCTACAACTTTTCCGCGGGGCCCGCCATGCTGCCGCAGCCCGTCCTTGAACAAGCCCGAGACGACATGCTCGACTGGGACGGTTCCGGGATGTCTGTGATGGAGGTGTCGCATCGCGGGAAAGCTTTCGTGGCCTGCGCCGCGCAGGCCGAGGCCCGGATGCGGGCCGTGCTGGGCGTCCCCGACAACTACCGCGTGCTGTTCCTCCAGGGCGGCGCGTTCGGTCAGTTCGCGGCCATCCCGCTCAATCTGGCCCAAGCCGGTCGTCCGGTCGAGTTCCTGAACACCGGGCAGTGGTCGGCCAAGGCGATCGCCGAGGCCCGCCGTTACGCCCCGGTGAACGTGATCGCCGATGAGGCAGCGTCCAAGTACACCCGCGTGCCCGCGTCCGACTCGTTTGCGGTCGACCCGCAGGCCGCTTATCTGCATTACACGCCCAACGAGACCATCGGGGGGGTCGAGTTCGGGTACGTGCCCGAGGTGGGCCAGGTGCCGCTGGTGGCCGACTTCTCCTCCACGATTCTGTCCCGACCGATCGACGTGTCGCAGTACGGGCTGATCTACGCCGGGGCGCAGAAGAACATGGGGCCGGCCGGGTTGTGCGTCGTCGTGGTCCGGGACGATCTGCTCGGCCAGGCTCGCCCCGAAACCCCCTCGGTGTGGGACTACGCCAAGATGGCCAAGAACGACTCGATGCTCAACACTCCCCCGACCTTCGGCATCTATCTGCTCGGGCTCGTCCTGCAGTGGATCGCCGACAGCGGCGGCCTGGAGGCGATGGGTGAACGCAACCGCGCCAAAGCCGAGACGCTCTACTCGTTCATCGACGAGTCACCCTTCTACTCCAACCCGGTCGCGCCCGATTCGCGCTCCTGGATGAACGTGCCGTTCCTGGTGGCAGATGCCGACCTGGAGCGCACCTTTGTCAGCGAGGCGACTGCCGCCGGGCTGACCAACCTGGCCGGCCACCGTTCCGTCGGTGGCATGCGAGCCAGCATCTACAACGCCATGCCCATCGAGGGCGTCCATGCCCTGATCAACTTTATGAAGCAGGTCGAGCGCACTCACGGCTGAGGCCGTGCGCTCAGGAGACAACAATGACTTTTCGGATTCGAACCCTCAACGCCATCAGCAACGCCGGGCTCAGCCGGCTTCCCAAGGAGAGCTACGAGGTGGGTCACGATGTGACCGACCCGGACGCGCTGCTGGTGCGCTCGGCGAGCCTGCACGGCCAGGAGATCCCGGCCTCGGTGTTGGCCGTCGCCCGGGCCGGTGCGGGCACCAACAACATTCCGGTGGCGGCGATCAGCGCGCGCGGTGTGCCGGTGTTCAACACGCCGGGCGCGAACGCCAACGCGGTCAAGGAACTGGTCGTGGCCGGCATCTTCCTGGCCGCCCGCAACATCGTCGACGCGGCAGCTTTCGCGCACCGACTGGACGGTGACGCCGCAGCGATGGACAAAGCGGTCGAGGCCGGCAAGAAGGCCTACGTCGGCTTCGAGCTTCCGGGCCGGACGCTGGGCGTGATCGGGCTGGGCGCGATCGGCGTCGAAGTGGCCAACGTCGCGATCTCCCTCGGCATGCGGGTCCTCGGCTACGACCCGAACATCACCGTGCATCATGCCTGGCAGCTGTCCTCCAAGGTGGAGCACGTGACCACCCTGGAGCAGATGCTGAAGCGCTCCGACATCGTCACCCTGCACGTGCCGTTGGTGGAGGGCACCCGAGGTCTGATCGGGGCTGAGCAGTTCTCGGTGATGAAGAAAACTGCGGTGCTGATCAACTTCTCCCGCGGGCCGATCGTCGATGAGCCGGCGCTGGTCGAGGCCCTGGAGAACGGGGAACTGCGCGGCTACGTCTGCGACTTCCCGACTCCGTCGCTGAACAAGCGACCCAAGGTGGTCACGCTGCCGCACCTGGGCGCCTCGACCCATGAGGCGGAGGAGAATTGCGCCCGGATGGCCGCCGACGAGCTGCGCGCCTACCTGGAGGACGGGATCATCCAGAACTCGGTCAACTTCCCCGAGGCCGTCCTTCCGCGGGCTGAGGGGACCACCCGGCTGGCGATCGCCAACAGTAACGTGCCCAACATGGTCGGTCAGATTTCGACCCTGTTGGCGGCGGCTGGGCTGAACATTTCCGACTTGCTGAACAAGTCTCGCGCCGATCTGGCCTACACCCTGATCGACATCGAGGGCGACGTTCCGGCTGCGGTGTTGGATCAGATCACCGGCATCTCCGGAGTGCTGTCGGCCCGGGTCATCTGAGCCCGGTGTTCGTGGCGTCGCCCGGGTTCGCCCTCTCGTCGAGGAAGGTTCTCGGCTTGTGGGTGCTGACCCGGGCGGCGCTGTTGCTTCACGCGGCGCTCGTGGTCAACGACCACGACGTCGGCTACTACTGGCGGGAGCTTGCCGCCGCGCCGAGCGCCGGGGTGTTGGGCACCTTTCCGGAGTATCCGACGCCGGTGCTCGGTCTCTTCAGCGCTCTGGCCGGGCTGTCCGGCGGGTCCTATGGGGTGTTCCGGGCGTGGGTGGTGGCGCTGAACCTGTCGCTGGATCTGGCGGCCGTCCTGATCCTCGTCCGTTCGCGGGAGGCTTCGGCGGGGCACCGCCCCGCGCTGTTCTGGACGGTGATGGTCGCCGCTGTGGGCTCGGTGGTCTACCACCGGTTCGATCTGATTCCCGCGGTGGCGGTGGTGCTCGCCCTCGTGATGCTGGGCCGACGACCCGCGCTGGCCGGGCTTGCGCTGGCCGTGGGCACGGCGTTCAAGATGTGGCCTGCGATCCTGGTCCCGTTCCTGCTGGGTCGCCGGACGGACCGCGCCCGGGTGTGGCTGGGCTTCGTGGGAGCCGGGGCCGGCTTGGCGTTGGTGTCGGTCTGGGGCGCCGGGTGGGCGCGGCTGATCTCACCTCTGGGGTTCCAATCGGTCCGTGGGCTGCAGTTCGAATCGGTCCTCGCCACTCCACTGATGCTGGCCCGAGCCTTCGGGGCTCCCATCCCGGGCGGTTACGAGCTGCAAGGCGCTCTGGCCGCGGCAGCCCTGGCCGCGGGGACGGTGATCGGCTGGCTGGCTTACCTGGTGATGGCGGCTCTGGCGTGGCGACTGCTGCGCTCGGGCGTGGCCCCGTCCGCGGATCAGGTGGCGCTCGCCGTCAGCGCTGCGGTCGCGGTACTACAGGTCACGAACAAGGTACTCAGCCCGCAGTACCTGGTCTGGCTGGCCGCTCCCCTGGCCCTCTGCTTCACCCCCCAGTCGGACGCCCAGCGCTCCCGATGGCTGGCAGGGCTGGCGCTGGTCACCGCTGCGCTGACCAACGTGATGTTCCCCCACTTCTACGAGGTCTACGTCGGCGGGCAGCCAGGCGTGCTACTCGGCTTCGCCACCGGGATTCTCGTGCTTCGCAACCTGCTGCTGGTCTGGCTCACCGTTCAGCTCCTACGGATGGCTTGGAGTGGGACTTCCACACGTCGCCTCAGTCAGTAGGCCCGTTCAGAGCGGTGATCACCGAGCATCAGCACGAGCAGAGGTGACCCTCGATCCAGGGCCTCCCCCTGCGGGTGCAGAACAGGCGACAAAGGGTCGCCGCTGTGGAACCGAATAGGGGACGTAGGCGGGACCCGGAGTCCTGATGATGTTTGTGGGGTGTTGCGGCCCATCAGAGCAGGGTGTCACCAGGGGGTCAGTGCGGCTTGAATGATGGTTTGCCGGCCGGCCGTGCCGGAGGAATCCACCGCGTAGACTCCCAAGTTCAGCCAAAGCTGGCCCTCGTTCGTTCCGGCGATCACGATCATCGGCACTCCAGGCTGCGTTGCCGTGCAGACTCCGTCCGGGTTAACAGCACCGCCTGGCGAGACCCAGCACAACTTGCTCACGTCGGGAGCGTGGGAGACAGCCTCGATCAGGATCGGCTGGCCGAGGCCCGGGTCGCCGACCAACCGTGCCTCGGGGGCCGGCGGCGGTGCGTCATAGCGCAGAACCACTTCGGCCATGTCAGAGGTGAGCCCTGAACTGCTGTTCACCGCCTGAACTCTGGCCGTGTACTCGGTTCCTTCGACCAACTCCAGACCGGCATCGAATTCAAGGGTCCCGTTGATTTCTCGACCCTGATTCATTGGTCCACTGAAAACGACAGCACCGCCAGCGAGCAGTTCGAATTGAGCGGACAGGCAGAAGGTAAGAGCAGTGGTTCCCGGGCACCCCCCAGGGCCACGCACCGTGGCATGCAAGGTGGGGGTGTCCGAACCTGTCACCAGGCCAGCACCACCCGAGGATGCCAGCGGCGTGATCGTCAATGAATCAACGGACGGGGCGACATCGAAGTGCACCAGCAACTCCGGCGTGGCGTGCTGGCCGCCGGCCCCTGTGGGCTGGACGTACCCGCGATAGCCACGTTTGTCGGTCTCGTCGGTGGACCGCATGCCGAGGGTGACTTCCGAGGAGGTGAGGCGGGCCTCGATGACGCCGGTGGTCACATCCCAAACCTGATCCCTTATTGGCCCACAGCTCGCACCATGGGCGTAGCCGGAGACAGCGTCCGAAGCCAACGCGTCGGGGCCCGGCCACGTGGTCGTGCTGGTAAAGGGCTCGGTCGCCGCGACCGCAACTGCCGGGCCGTAGGAGTCTAGGTGACACTCCCGATTTGGCGACCGCAATTGGGAGTGCAGAAACTGCGCATTGGCAATTCCTTGGGGCGGAATCCAGCCCAGGTCGAACCGGTAGAACAACCGGGAGGCGAAAGGACGACCGTGAAAGTTCTTGCCGACGAACACCTCTTCGTTCCAGCCGTCGGGGAACGCCTGGCCGATCGACCACAGCTCGGTCATCGCCACGGCCCGCAGGTATGCATATGTGGCGCCGTGGGGGGTTGCCATCACCGTCATGGTGGGCGTCCGCAGGCTCGTGGCCTCTACATCTCGTCCAGCCGTGCGCGCAGCCGCTATCGCCTCGGAGACGTCACGTTGCCCGGACGGCTCGGCGGCGGCGATCGGGGCTGCACCAAATGCCGCGAACACGGCCAGCACTAGGCAGGTCGATCCGGCAAACTTTCGCCACATCATCAAGTCCCCTTAAGGTCAGAACGTCGAGCTATCCCTGTAGGGACACTATCGCGGGCATCGGTGACTGTGTACCGCCGCTACCAACCCTCAGCCCCCCTGCTCTGCTTTTGGGAGTTGGCACAACCAGCCCTGTGATCTCGACAGTTGGTCGGGTCAGGCGGCCGGCGATCGCGACCGCCCGGTGACTGACCAGGCCAGCCCAATACCGACCACGTCTGCCAGCATGTCGAGGGCCTCAAGGGACCGGTTCGGAATCACATACCCCTGCACCAGTTCACTGACCACCGCGTGCACCGCGAAAGCGCAAACCACCAGTCGGCGGCGGCCCGTCCACCAGATCAGCAGGGCGGTCGGCACCGCGAACAGCGCGACATGCACCACCTTGTCCAACCCTGGCGGCCCGGTCGGCAGGAGATCTGATCCCGGAAGATACAACGCCAAGAGGTGACCGATGACGGCCACGACCGCCAGCGTCGGCAGCCAGCGCCTGCGCCCGGCCACCGCCCGCGGAGCGCTCACGAAAGGCGCGCCAGAATCAGTTCTCGAACGGCCGCGGCGTCAGCCTGACCCCGCATCTCCTTCATCACCGCACCGATCAGCGCTCCGGCCGCCTGCAGCTTGCCGTCGCGAATCCGAGCCGCAACGTCCGGGTTGGCCTCGATCGCCCGATCCACGGCCGCTCCCAGCGCGCCGGTATCGGACACGACGGCCAAGCCACGGTTGGCCACGACATCGGCCGGTGACCCCTCGCCGGCGAGCACGCCTTCGATCACCTGGCGGGCCAACTTGTCGTTGATCGTCCCGGCCTCCACCAACCCCTGCACTTCGGCCACCTGGGTGGGGCTGATGCCCAGCGCTTCCACGTCCACCCCCGCCTCGTTGGCGCGGCGGGCCAGTTCAGTCACCCACCACTTGCGGGCGGCTTGCGCCGAACATCCCGCGGCCACCGTGGCCTCGATCGCGTCCATGGTTCCCGAGCCCAGGACGTCGCGCATCTCCAACTCCGAGAAGCCCCAGTCCGCGACCAGCCGCCGACGTCGGAGGGCCGGCGGTTCGGGCAGCGTCGCCTTCAGCTCCTGCACCCACTCCGGCGATGGCGCGACCGGCACCAGATCCGGCTCGGGGAAGTAGCGGTAGTCCTCGGCGGTCTCCTTGGAGCGGCCAGGGAGGTATAGCCGCCGTCCTCATGCCAATGCCGGGTCTCTTGCTTGATCCGGCCGCCGCCGGACAGCACCTCGGCCTGACGGCAGATCTCGTAGCGCAGCGACCGCTCGACCGACCGCAGTGAGTTGACGTTCTTGGTTTCGGTACGGGTGCCGAACTCGGTCGTCCCGGCGGGCATCAGCGAGACGTTGGCATCGCAGCGCAAAGACCCCTGTTCCATCCGAACATCTGACACATCCAAGGAGCGCAGCAGGTCCCGCAGGTGCGTGACGTAAGCGCGAGCCACCGCGGGGGCCAACTCCTTCGTCCCGACGATAGGTTTGGTGACGATCTCGATCAGCGGCACCCCGGAGCGGTTGTAGTCCAACAGCGAGTATTCGGCGCCTTGGATGCGACCGGTCGACCCACCGACGTGGATCGATTTGCCCGTGTCTTCTTCCATGTGGGCGCGCTCGATCTCGATCCGGTAGGTGACCCCGTCCACCTCGACGTCGACATGGCCGTTGAACGCGATCGGCTCGTCGTACTGGCTGATCTGGAAGTCCTTCGGCATGTCGGGGTAGAAGTAGTTCTTCCGGGCAAAGCGGCACCAGGGGGCGATCTCGCAGTTGAGCGCCAGGCCGATCCGAATCACCGACTCGATCGCCTTCGCGTTGACCACCGGCAGTGCCCCCGGCAGGCCCAGACAGACCGGGCAGGTCTGGGTGTTGGGCTCCGCCCCGAACAGGGTCGAACAGCCGCAGAACATCTTGCTATGGGTATTGAGTTCGACGTGCACCTCCAACCCCATGACCGGGTCGAACAGCTCCATCGCCTCCTCGAAGGCGATCACCGCGTCACTCACCGGGTCACCTCCTGCCCGATCAATCGGTCGGTCAGCAACCCGCCCCACCGCTGCGACAGTTCCCGCTCCAGCGCGGCGCCGACCCGGTACACCCGGTCATCGCAGAGCACTGGGGCCATCACCTGGAACCCCACCGGAAGTCCGTCGTCGGGGGAAAGGCCACACGGGAACGACCCCGCGGCGTTGCCGGCCATGTTGGACGGGATGGTGCACAAGTCGGCTTTGTACATGGCCAGCGGGTCGTCGGCCCGCTCCCCGATGGTGAACGCTGTGGTCGGCGTGGTCGGGGACACCAGCACATCAACAGCAGCGAAGGCCGCATCGAAGTCCCGGGAGATCAGGGTCCGGACCTTCTGCGCTGAGCCGTAGTAGGCGTCGTAATAGCCCGACGACAAGGCGTAGGTGCCGATGATGATCCGGCGCTTCACCTCGGGCCCGAAGCCGGCCCCCCGGTCAGTCTCATCACTTCTTCGGCGCTGCGGGTGCCGTCATCGCCAACCCGCAAGCCGTAGCGCATCGCATCGAAGCGGGCCAGGTTCGAGGAGACCTCGCTGGGCATGATCAGGTAGTAGGCGGCGAGCGCGTAGGTGAAGTTCGGGCACGACACTTCGACGATCTCGGCGCCTGCACCGCGCAAGACCTCCAGCGCCTCGTGGAACCGTTGCTCCACTCCCGGCTGGTAGCCCTCACCGCCGAGTTCGGTGACGACCCCGATCCGCATCCCACGCACGTCGCCGCTGCGGGCCGCACCCACGACATCGGGGACGGGGGCGTTGATCGAGGTCGAGTCCAGCGGGTCCCAGCCGGCAATCACCTGATGCAGCAGGGCGGTGTCCAGGACCGTCCGACCACACGGGCCGGGCTGATCGAGGGAGGACGCCATCGCTACCACGCCGTAGCGGGAGGTGCCGCCGTAGGTCGGCTTGACCCCCACCGTGCCGGTGACGGAGGCTGGCTGGCGGATCGACCCACCGGTGTCGGTGCCGATCGCCAGCGGTGCCTCGAAGGCCGCCAGGGCCGCCGCGGAACCACCACCGGAACCCCCGGGGATCTTGGTCAGGTCCCACGGATTGTGCGTCGTCTGATAACCGGAGTTCTCCGTGGAGGAGCCCATCGCGAACTCGTCCATGTTGGTCTTGCCCAGAATCACGATGCCGGCCTGCTTGAGGCGGCGGGTGACCGTCGAATCGTAGGGAGGCTTCCAACCCTCAAGAATCCGTGACCCGCACGTGGTGGGCGCGCCCTTCAGGGTGAAGATGTCCTTCAACGCCAACGGAACGCCCGCCAAGGGCCCCAGGGTCTCCCCCGCCGCACGCCGGGCGTCAATCGCGTCCGCTGCCGCCAAGGCACGATCGCCGTCGACGTACAGGAACGCCTTGATCTCTGCTTCCACGTCGGCGATCCGCTGCAGATGTGCGGCCGTCACCTCGCGGGCGCTCACCTCTCCGCCGGCGATCGCGGCGGCCACCTCGACCGCTGTGCGATGGATCAGTTCGGCGCTCACGCGTTGTCCTCCAGGATTCGCGGAACTCGGAAGCGGTCCATCTCGGTGGCCGGAGCGGCGGCGAGCACGTCGGCAACCGGGAGCGAGGGACGAACCACGTCGTCGCGGAAGACGTTGGTCAGCGGCAGCGCGTGAGAGGTGGGGGGAATGTCGTCCCCGGCCACGAGCGTCACGCTTGCAACCGCCTCCAGGATCACGTCGAGCTGCGGAGCCAGGTGGTGCAGTTCCTCCTCAGTGAGGTCGATCCGCGCCAACTCCCCCAGCCGCGCCACGTCGGAAGGGCTCAATGCCACAACACCACTCCTTGCCACCTCGTCCGGCTGGCCATCCTATGGGATGCGCTTGCACTTCCTGCGCGGGGCCGAGAAGGTGCACCCGCTGTAACAAAGATCAGCCAGACTGAGCGCGTGTTCCTGTTGCGTGTGGTCCTTCCTGACCGTCCGGGATCCCTGGGTGCGGTGGCGACTGCCATGGGCACCGTCGGCGCCGATATCAACGCCGTGGAAATTGTGGAGAAGTACCAGACCTACGCGGTCGACGACTTCATGGTGGAGATCCCCCAAGGGACCCTTCCCGACATGCTGATCACGGCCTGCGAGTCGATCTCCGGGGTCAAGGTGCTGTGGTTCTCCTACTACCCCGAGAGTTGGGGCCTGCAGTCCGACGTGGACGTGCTCAATGACATGACCGAGAACCCGGAGCGGGCCGAAGACATTCTCATTCAGGCCGCCCCGGCCGTGTTCCGCTGCCACTGGGCGCTCAAGGTGGATCAGACCACCGGCGCGGTGCTGGCCCGAACGGACACGGCCCCCGACGACATCCCGGACGCGGTGAGCTTGCTGGCCCCGCTGACCGAGGTACACCTGTCGGAGTTGGACGAGGGGTGGCTGCCCAGTTGGCCAGAGACCCTGATCGCCGTCGCACCGTTCAAGAACGACAGCGCGATCGTGCTGGCCCGCAAAGGCGGGCCGGAGTTCATCAAGTCCGAGCTGGCCCGACTGCGTCACCTGGCGGCTTTGGCTCAGTGAGCCCGGCGTAGGCCACTCAGCTGAGGGCTACCCACCCTGCAAGGCTCGGAAGATGTACCAGCCGTAGAGGAAGAGGACGACGACCACGCCGATGAAGGCGAGGCTGATCCACCAGCGCATCCGCTTCTTCTGCTTGGTGGAGGGAACCCGCTCCGGACCCCAGACACCCAGCCGGGGCTGCACGGTCGGCGGTGCTCCAGCGTTGAGATTCAGGTTCGAGTTCAGGCCCTCCACGTGCGCCAGTGTAGTCAGCGGCTGACCCGCGGCCCTCCGCGTTGCTCGCCCTCAGCTCTGGGTGGCGACGTCGCGTGCCGCCTCCGGCCCTTGACTGAGCAGCACCTCGAACCCGGCCGGATCGAGAATCGGACGCTTCAACGCCAGCGCCTTGTCGTACTTGGAGCCCGCGTTCTCACCCACCACGACGAAGTCCGTGCGAGCTGACACCGACGAGGCCGACTTCCCTCCCCGCAACACGATCGCCTCACCGGCGCCCTCCCGGGTGTAGCCGGGGATCGATCCCGTGACCACCACCGAGAGCCCGGCCAGGGTCTGGGGCACGTCCACGCTCGCCTGACTGGGTTGATCCGCCAGCAGGCACCCTGCGGCTCGCCATTTCTCGATGATGGCCCGGTGCCAGTCGATGCTGAACCATTCCAGAATCGAGGCGACCAGCGTCGGGCCCAGCCCCTCCACCGCCGACAACTCCTCGGCACTGGCCGTGGCCAGCGCGTCGATGTTGGGAAAGGCGGCCGCGACATCGGGGGCGATGCCCTTGCCGATGTGGCGGATCGAGAGGGCCACCAGGAACTTCGCGAACGGACGAGTCTTGGCCTGCTCCAGGTTGGTGACCAGCTTGCGGCCGTTGGCCGACAACACCCCGGCCTTGGTGGTGAAGAAGGGCACCCCGGCGAGGTCGTCCTCGGTGAGCGAGAAGAGATCGCCCTCGTCCTCGATCAGTCCGGCGCTGAGCAGCGCATCGCAGGCCTGCCAGCCCAACACCTCGATGTCCAGCCCCTGCCGGGAGGCCAGATGGAACAGCCGTTCCCGCAGTTGGGCCGGGCAGGAGCGCTGATTGGGGCAGCGAATGTCGGCATCGCCGTCCTTCTCAGGTCGCAGCAGCGCCCCGCAGGACGGGCAGTCGGTCGGCATCACGAAGGCTCGCTCGGTGCCGTCACGCAGCTCCGTGATCGGGCTGACCACTTCGGGGATCACGTCCCCGGCCTTGCGGAGCACCACCGTGTCGCCGATCAAGACGCCTTTGCGGACGATCTCTGAGGCGTTGTGCAGCGTCGCCATCTCCACCGTGGAGCCGGCCACGAAGACCGGCGTCATCACCGCATAGGGGGTCACCCGGCCGGTCCGCCCGACGTTCACCCTGATGTCGATCAGCTTGGTGGTCACCTCCTCCGGCGGGTACTTGTAGGCGATCGCCCAGCGAGGAGCCCTCGAGGTGAAACCGAGTCGCGCCTGCTGCTGGCGATCATCGACCTTGACCACAACCCCATCGAGCTCGTGCTCGACCGCGTGCCGCTTCACCGCCACCTCTTCGATGAAGTTCCACACGTCCTGGAGTGTCGACAGCACCCGGAAGTGGCTACTTACGGGCAGCCCCACGTCCGCAGTAGGCCATAGCCCGCCGATTGCGTGTCGATAGTGACCCCGGAAACTTCCCCGAGCCCATGGCAGAGGAACTGCAGGTTCCGGCTGGCCGTGACCCGCGGATCCTTCTGCCGCAGGGACCCGGCGGCCGAGTTGCGCGGGTTGGCGAAGGGCGCCTTGCCCGAGGCGACCAGGCCCTCGTTGAGTTGGGCGAAGTCCTCGGGGCGCATGAACACCTCGCCACGGACTTCAACCACCTCCGGCACGTCGCCGCTGAGTTGTTGCGGGATGCCGGCGATGGTGCGGACGTTGGCGGTGACGTCCTCCCCGACCCGGCCATCACCCCGGGTCGCTGCGGTGACCAGCCGACCCTGCTCGTACACAAGATCCAGGGCCAACCCGTCGATCTTCAGCTCACACAGGTAGGCCTCAACCGGCGCCTCTTTGGTCGCCCTGGCAGCCCAGCGCATGAACTCCTCTTTGCTGAAGGCGTTGTCGAGGCTCATCAGCGGGGTGCGGTGCACCACCGGAGCGAACGTCGCCGACAGCGACCCGCCGACCTTCTGGGTCGGGGAATCGGGGGTGCGCAGCTCAGGATGCTCGGCCTCGAGCTGTTCCAGCTCGCGCAGCAGTGCGTCGAACTCGCTGTCGGCGACCGTGGGGGCATCAGTGATGTAGTAACGCCACCGATGATCCTCGATCTCCCGACTGAGTTCGGCGTGCCTGATGTGGGGGGTTTGCTCGATCACGGGGGAAATCTACCCCTCGACCCCCGACAAAACGTCAGCTGCGCAACTCGCTGTCAACCCGTTCCGCGACCCGCGCCAACACCGAGAAAACGGACGTGACCGCCCGCGGCGAGTAGCCGGCCAGTCCGCACGCGGGCGTCAGGACCAACCGGTCAGCCATCGCCGGGCCCAGCTCCAGCGGCCTGACGGCCGCCAAAACCCTCCGGGTCAGGGCATCGGCCCCCAGCACCTGCCCGGCACTGGTCGGCAGACACCCCAGGTAGAGCGTGAGGCCCTGCTCGACCGCCTCGCCCAACCCGTCCCAATCGGTGATCAGATCCTGATCCAGCGACAGGCCGGCCAACCCGGGCGTCGCCGACTCGCGGTCATCATCGCGGGTGACGTGTAGGGAGCCGGTGCGCAGACTGAGTGCCCCCAGCGGGGCGCAACAGTGCAGCACGCTGGGTACCCCCAGATCGCAGAGCAGGTCGAGGGACGCCACCGCGTCGGCGCGATCCACTGAGCGGTGCCGAAAGAAGCCACCTTCGGTGGGTATGCCGCCGACCAACACCGCAGGCAGCGCCGGCTCATCGATCTGCAGGGTCAGGGCAGCCCCGGGCAGTCGGCGGGTCAGATCCTCAATCAGCTGGTGCAGCCCTTCCGCCAAGGACTGGGCCAGGTCAACCCGGGCGGAGCGATCCGCCAGCACCCGACCACCCAAAGGGCGAAACAGCGATGCGGCCAGCGTCCACGGACCGGCCACCGACAACCGCAGCGGCCCGCTGTACCCCTCCGCGGCCTCCTCCAACTGCTCCAGATCATCACGCCAGGTCGCCCGGGCGCGGCGCTGATCCATGCCGGACGTCGCCGCCAGCCGCCACTCCCCTGCGGCATAGTCCGCCGACAACCCGGCCAGAATGCCGGTGGCGCGGCCGATCATCCCCGCCCAGGGCCCGCGGGCGGGGAGTTCGGGCAGGTACGGCAGCGCGGCCACCTGGTCGAACGTCATCCGCAGGGCGGCGCCCATGTCGGTACCCGGCAAGGAGCCGAGCCCCGTGAAGGTGACCACCTCAGCGGCCCGTGACGGCGATGGTGGCCGAGCCGATCACGCGGTCGCCGTCGTAGCAGACCACGGCCTGACCAGGAGCGATACCATGCGCTGCCTCGTCCAGCTCAACCTGAACGGCCTCACGGTCAGCGCTGATCCAGGCCGGCATCGCCGACCCATGGGCCCGCACCTGAGCCAATCCTCGCCACCGCTCGAACCGCGGCTCCCCCGTCCAGGTCGGACGGATTCCGTGGATCGACGACACGGCCAGCGACTGCTTCGGGCCCACCGTCACCGTGTTGGTGGCCGGCGCGATGCTCAGCACGTAGCGCGGTCGTCCGTCAGCCGCCGGAATGCCCAGCCGAAGGCCGTGCCGCTGCCCGACGGTGAACTGGTGAGTGCCGGAGTGGGCGCCGACCACCTCTCCCTGCTCGTCCACGATGTCTCCGACCGAGGAGCCCAATCGGCTGGTCAGGAAGCCGGCCGTGTCGCCGGTGGGGATGAAGCAGATGTCGTGCGAATCAGGCTTCTTGGCCAAGTAGAGGCCCCGTGCCGCCGCTTCCGCTCGGACGTCGGCCTTCGCCGAATCGAGCGCCAGCGGGAAGAGGGAGTGCCGTAGCTGCTGCTGGTCCAGGACGCCCAGGACGTAGGACTGATCCTTGGCCGCCTCCGCAGCGCGCCAGAGCTGCACCTGACCGTCCGCCTGGCGGAGCTCCGCGTAGTGTCCGGTGGCGATGGCGTCGAAACCCAGCGCCAGACCTCGCTCCAGCACCGCGGCGAACTTGATCTTCTCGTTGCAGCGCAGGCACGGGTTGGGGGTGCGTCCGGCGGCGTACTCGGTCACGAAGTCGTCGACCACATCGGCGGCGAACCGGTCGGAGAAGTCCCACACGTAGAACGGAATGCCCAACACGTCCGCGGCGCGCCGGGCGTCGTGGGAATCCTCCAGGGAGCAACACCCACGCGCTCCGGAACGGTAGGACTCCGGGTTCTTCGACAGCGCCAAATGGACGCCAATAACGTCATGGCCGGCGTCGACCATTCGGGCGGCCGCGACCGCCGAGTCGACGCCACCCGACATCGCTACCAGTACCCGCACCCGTGGAGTCTACGCAAAGGCGCGCCTGGCCCTGTGCACAGCCTGCGGCAGAACGCCCAAGAGCCGATCGATGTCGGCCCGGCTGGTCGAGGGCCCGAACGAGAAGCGCAGCGCACCGCTGGCTTCCGCCAGCGTCGACCCCATGGCCAGCAGCACGTCGCTGGGTTGATGGACCCCAGCCGAACAGGCCGCCCCCGTCGCGGCGTCGATCCCCTCGGCGTCCAGCAGCATCAGCACGTCATCGGCCCGGCAGCCCGCGAAGCCCAGGTTCACGATGGCGGAGCTGGACGGCCCGTGTCCGTTCAGCTTCACGCCGGCGATCGCCAGCGCGCCTGCAACCAGCCGATCTCGTAACAGCCCCAGTCGGGACGCTTCCCCAGCCTGCTGCGCAACCGCCACCCGGGCCGCGGCGGCGAAGCCCACAGCCAACACCACCGGGACGGTGCCCGAGCGCAGCTTGCGTTCCTGCCCGCCACCGAACCCGATCGGCGCCAGCGCCACCTCGCGCCGGACGACGAGTGCCCCGATCCCCACCGGGCCACCCAACTTGTGGGCGGTGACGGTCATGGCGTCCACCCCCGAGCGGGCGAAGTCGAGCGGCAGGTGCCCGAAGGCCTGAACCGCGTCGGTATGCAGCCAGGCGCCCCCGGCCCGAGCGATCGCGGCAATCTCGCCGACCGGTTGGTGGATCCCGGTTTCGTTGTTCACCGTCATCACCGACACGAGCGCTGTTGTGGGGCCGATCAGGCGGGCCGCGTGATCCAGATCCACCTGACCGCTCGGCAGGGTGTCGATCTCGCGCACCCGCTCGGGGAGTAGACCTCTGACCGCAGCCACGGACGGGTGCTCGATCCCCGAGATCACCAGCTGGGACCGCTCCGGCGACAGTGCGGCCCGCCCGGCCAACCCACCCAGGATGGCCAGGTTGTTCGCCTCCGTGCCGCCGGACGTCCAGACGACATCGGCAGGCCGAGCCCCCAGGCTTTCGGCAAGTGACTCCCGGGCCTGTTCCAGGTGGCGTCGCGCCTCGCGCCCGGCGGCGTGGAGCGAACTGGGATTACCCGGACGCACTCCGATCTCAGCCATCGCCTCCCAGGCCTGGGGCACAGGCGGTGAGCCGGCGGCATGGTCCAGATAGACCCTCTGCATCTCACTCCTGTCGTCTGGTGGCAACCGGCCCGTAGGTGGTCCCCCAAGGGGGTGACATCCCGTTCCGGGTAGGACATTTGCACGTTCATCCGGCAGAATGAAGCACCCTGTCTCATCAGGTTGGCCTGTCTCCCAAAGGAAAGCACGCACTTGACGGAATCTGGGAAAGTCTCGGTCACCACGGCACCTCGGCTTGGCGCTCACGTCAGCGACGGAGGCACCGATTTCGCTCTGTGGGCACCTCGGGCGGTCCGGGTGGAACTCGCCCTCGTGGATCGTGACCGCAACCAGACCAACCTTGACATGACGAGCGGCGAAGGCGGCGTGTGGCACGTCTTCGCTCCCGACGTCACCGCAGGGCAACGCTACGGCTTTCGGGTGCACGGCCCCTGGAACCCCGATCACGGTGAGCGGTTCAATCCGGCCAAGTTGCTGCTCGACCCCTATGCACGGGCGATCACCGGAGGTGTCGACTACTCCGGCCCGATCAGCGACCACACCGCCACCTCGAACTTCCAGCCCGACCCGACCGACTCCTTCGCGGCCGTTCCCCTGAGCGTGGTTGTTGAAGACTCCCCGCCGCCGGCACCGTTGGCCAACCCGATCGAGCTGGGCGACATGGTCATCTACGAGACCCACCTCAAGGGCTACACCCGGCTGCATCCGTCCGTCCCCGAACACCTGCGTGGGTCCTACGCCGGCTTCGCCTACCCGGCGGTCGTGCAACACCTGGTCGAGATGGGGATCAACGCGGTCGAGTTCCTCCCGATTCACCACTTCGTCTCCGAACCCTTCGTCGTCGGCCGCGGCCTTTCCAACTACTGGGGGTACAACTCCCTGGGCTTCTTCGCTCCGCACGGCCCGTACTCCAGCGCCGGTGAGAACGGGGAACAGGTGCGGGAGTTCAAGGAGATGGTCTCCGCCCTGCACGCGGCGGGGATCGCGGTGATTCTGGACGTGGTGTACAACCACACCGGGGAAGGCGGCCATGACGGACCGACCCTGTTCTTCCGCGGCATTGATCACGGCGGTTATTACCGCCTGACCGACGACAACCGCAACGACTACGACGTGACCGGCTGTGGCAATGCGGTGGACACGTCCAATCCGCAGGTGCTCGACCTGGTGATGGACTCGCTGCGCTACTGGGCGGTCGACATGGGCGTGGACGGGTTCAGGTTCGACCTGAACACCACGCTGATCCGCAACGAACACCACCACGTCGATCAGAACCACGCGTTCAAGCACCGAATCGCCACCGATCCCGACCTGGCCGGGAAGGTGATGATCTCCGAGCCCTGGGATCTGGGGCCCTACGGCTACCAGGTCGGACGATGGGGCCCGGGTTGGGCGGAGTGGAACGACCGCTTCCGGGGCTTCACCCGCGACTTCTGGCGAGGCGCCGTCAGCGGCGTGCAAGAGCTGGCCACCCGCTTGTCCGGCTCATCGGACATCTTCGACCACGGCGGACGAGACGCCACCTCGTCGATCAATTTCATCACAGCCCACGACGGTTTCACGCTGCGCGACGTGGTCACCTACGACCTGAAGCACAACGAGGCGAACGCCGAACGAAACCGTGACGGCACCGATGACAACCGCTCCTGGAACCACGGCTACGAAGGCGAAACCGAGGACACCGAGGTGATCGAGTCCCGGCATCGCAGTGCCCGGAACATGATGGCCACGATGTTGCTCTCCGGTGGTGTGCCGATGATCACCGCCGGCGACGAGCAGGGCCGCACCCAAGGGGGCAACAACAACGCCTACTGCCAGGACTCCCCCCACCTCCTGGGTGAACTGGTACTCCAGCGACGACTGGGGAGACCTGGTGGAGCTGACCCGCGATCTGCTCAAACTGCGGGCCGATCATCCCGTGTTGCGGGCCCGGGACTTCCGCAACCATCGCGAGGTGACCGACGCCGAGGGTTACGGTTTGGGCCGCTCCGAGGTGGCCTGGTTCAGCGAGACCGGTACCGAGATGGTCGTCGACCAGTGGCACGACCAAGGGCGCCGCTCGCTGGGCTACTACGTCTCCACCGCCGACGAGGCGTTCCTGATCTTCATCCACGGCGGCTGGAGCAAGATGGAGGTCACGCTTCCGGGCGCACCGTGGGCCAACGAGTACCGTATCTCCGCCCACACCGGCCTGCCCGCCGAGTTGCCCACCAAGGCCCTGCTGCCGGGCTCGAAGGTGTGCGTGCCAGCACGGACGATCGTGGTGTTCCGGGCGAGCGTGCCGCAGACCAAAGCGCCGGTGAACACGGTCTCACCGGAGTAGTCGGTCCGCCGACGCGGCGGCACCGCCCAACATCCGAATCGACACCCCACCAGGCATTCCGGTGGGGTGTCGGTTTCGCTAGGTTTGCCGTGTGACTGCGCAGAACACCACCCAGCAAGCAACGCCGACCCCGACCATCACGGTCGACCTCAGCCCCACCCGCACGGTGCCCAGAGGCATCGGACGGATTCCGGTGGTCAAGGTTTCCCCCGTGATCGAGGGTGGCGCCTTCCCAGCCAAGGCCGTCGTCGGCGAGCTGATCCCGATCCGGGCCAAGGTCTTCCGGGAGGGTCACGACGCGGTCAACGCCTCAGTGATCCTGACTTCCCCCGACGGGGTAGAGACCCGGGTCGACATGAGCCCGATGCAGCCCTCCGGTTTGGATCCGTGGGAGGCGTGGGTTCGGCCGGACGCCCCTGGTCCGTGGACTTTCCGGGTGGAGGGTTGGTCCGATCCGTGGGGTACCTGGCACCACAATGCCGAAGCCAAGCTGCCCGCCGGCGTCGACATCGAGTTGGTCTGCCTGGAGGGCCGCGACCTGCTGGAGCGGACGGCCGCCGTGGCGGATGCCGCCGGCTCCCCGATCGAGGCGTCCATCCTGCGGGCCACAGCGCAACTCCTGATTCCGCAACGTCCGGCGCTGGATCTGCTGGAAGTGGCCAACGGGGTCGGGCTGGCCACAGCGATGAAGAAGTACGGTCCGCGCGAGATGGTCTCCCCCACCGCTGAGTTCCCGCTCTTCGTGGATCGCAAGCGGGCGCAGTTCTCCTCTTGGTATGAGTTCTTCCCGCGCTCGCAGGGAGCGACTTACGACGCCACCAGTGACACCTGGACGTCAGGCACCTTCGACAGCTCACATGAACGCCTGGAAGCAGCCGCGGCGATGGGCTTCGACGTGATCTACCTGCCGCCGGTGCACCCGATCGGCACGGCCTTCAAGAAGGGCAAGAACAACACCCTTGATGCGACCGAGAAGGATCCCGGCTCGCCCTGGGCCATCGGCAACACCGCAGGGGGCCATGACGCGCTGCACCCTGACCTGGGCGACTGGGACGCCTTCGACCGTTTCGTCGCCAAGGCCGGGAGCCTCGGGGTCGAGGTCGCGCTCGACTTTGCGCTCCAAGCGTCCCCCGATCACCCGTGGGTGATCGAGCACCCGGAGTGGTTCACCACGCGCCTCGACGGCACCATCGCCTACGCCGAGAACCCGCCGAAGAAGTATCAGGACATCTACCCGATCAACTTCGACAACGACCGCGACGGCATCTACAACGAGGTGTTGCGGATCCTCAAGCTGTGGATGGCCCATGGGGTGCGGATCTTCCGAATCGACAACCCGCACACCAAGCCGGTCGAGTTCTGGGCGTGGATCCTGGAGCAGTTGCGCGAGACCGACCCCGACGTTCTCTTCCTGGCGGAGGCGTTCACCAAGCCAGAGATGATGCACGCGCTGGGCAAGGTCGGTTTCCATCAGTCCTACCCCTACTTCACCTGGCGCAACAGCAAGTGGGAACTCGAGCAATACGTGAACGAACTCGCCCACGAGATGGACTCGTTCTACCGTCCGAACTTCTTCACCAACACTCCCGACATCAACCCGACATTCCTCCAATCCGGCAACCCGGCCGCCTTCACCATCCGGGCGATCCTGGCCGCAACCCTGTCCCCCACCTGGGGCGTCTACTCGGGGTTCGAGCTCTTCGAGGGTGAGCCACTGCGGGTACCGGGCGAAGAGTTCAAGAACTCCGAGAAGTACGAATACCGGCCGCGCGACTACAACGCGCAGCCGAATCTGAACATGCTGTTGGGCACTCTGAACGCCCTGCGCACCAAGCACGCTGCGCTGCAGCAAATGCGTCAGATCACCTTCCACCATGCGCCCAACGACAGCGTCATCGCCTACTCCAAGACCGATGCCGGGAACACCGTCCTGGTGATCTGCAGCCTCGACCCGTTCAACACGGCCGAGTCGGACGTCTACCTGGACATGGCCGCCCTCGGGCTGCCGGCGGACGCGCAGTTGATCACCCTCAGCGATGAACTCACTGGCGCCGTGATCACCTGGGGTCAACGCAACTACGTCCGCCTGCACCCGGGAAGTCCTGCGTTGATCCTGCACGTGCTGACGGGGAACTGAATGACCGTGAGCACCGACGCCGAATGGTTCAAGACCGCCGTCTTCTACGAAGTCCTGGTCCGATCCTTCGCCGACTCCAACAACGACGGGATCGGTGACCTCAAGGGATTGTCGTCGAAGCTGGATTACCTCCAGTGGCTGGGCATCGATTGCCTCTGGCTGCCGCCGTTCTTCCCCTCCCCGCTTCGTGACGGCGGCTACGACGTGGCCGACTACACCGGGGTGCTGCCCGAGCTGGGCACGGTGGACGACATGCGGGACCTGCTGACGGCGACCCGCGAGCGCGGCATGAAGGTGATCATCGACTTCGTGATGAACCACACCTCCGACGCTCATCCCTGGTTCCAGGCCTCTCGGAGCGACCCGAGCGGCCCGTACGGGGCCTTCTATGTCTGGCGAGACCAGCCGGAGGAGTACCTCGACGCGCGAGTGATCTTCATCGACTCGATTTCGTCGAACTGGAGCTTTGATGAGGTCCGGGGCCAATACTTCTGGCACCGCTTCTACGCCCACCAGCCCGACTTGAACTTCGAGAGCCCGCGCGTATTGGAGGAGATTCTCGACGCCGTCCGGTTCTGGCTGGAGCTCGGCGTGGACGGTTTTCGACTCGACGCGGTGCCCTACCTGATCGAACAGGACGGCACCAACTGCGAGAACCTCCCCGGTACGCACGAGATCCTCAAGAAGGTGCGAAAGGTGGTCGACGAGGAGTTCCCCGGCAAGATCATGCTCTGCGAGGCCAACCAGTGGCCCAACGAAGTGATCGAGTACTTCGGCGATGACGACGAATGCCACATGGCCTTCCACTTCCCGGTGATGCCGCGGCTCTACCTGGGCATCCGTGAAGGGTCGCGCGCGTCGATCTCGCAGATCCTGGCTGACACGCCCGCAATCCCGCCGGGCTGCCAGTGGGGCACGTTCCTGCGCAATCATGACGAGCTCACCCTCGAAATGGTCACCGAGGACGAGCGGCAGTACATGTGGTCGGAGTACGCGCCCGATCCTCGGATGAAGTGCAATCTGGGGATTCGCCGGCGACTTGCTCCGTTGGTCGATGGGGATCGGCGCCGGATCGAGTTGCTGCACGGCCTGCTGCTGGCCCTGCCGGGTTCGCCGGTGCTCTACTACGGCGACGAGATCGGGATGGGCGACAACATCTGGCTGCAGGACCGAGATGGCGTCCGAACCCCGATGCAGTGGACGGAGGGCCCGGGCGCAGGTTTCTCCTCCGCTGAGGTCGACACGTTCCCTTACCCGTTGATCGACTCCCCCGGTTATGGCCCCGAGGTGCTCAACGTGGCCGCACAGCAGGCCGATCCCGCGTCCTTGCTGCACTGGCTCCGCGACACCCTGGCGATTCGCCGAGACAGGCCCGTGTTCGGCCGTGGCGACTTCACCGATCTTGGCGGCGCGGACGCCGTGTTCTCCTTCGTCCGCTCCCTGGAGGGCACCGTGGTGGTGTGTGTGAACAACCTCTCGGCCACCGCCCAGTCGGTCGAGTTGGACGTCAGCGCCTGGTCTACCTCAGCAGCGGACGTCATCTACGGCTCGCCCGCTGAACTGACCCTGGACGCTGAGCTACTGCGGTTGAGCTTGGCGCCTTACGCCTTCTGCTGGATCAACCTGGGCGGGAGTGGTGATGCGTGACGCGTGGTGGCAAGTGATCAGCCGGGCACGGTGGTTCGGCGGCAAAGGTCTCGAGGCGGGCGTCTCGGCGATCACTCCGGGCCCTTGGTACACACCCGTTGGGGTGCTGCCTGCCGTCCGTTCGGAGATCGCCGAGATCGCCTACGCCGACGGACGCTCCGAGCTGTACCACCTGCTGGTGGGGTATCGCGAACCTGGCACTGGGTCATCCGCGGTCGTCAGCCGTAGCACCGTGGGCGAGCGCGAGGTCGAGGTCGTGGATGCCCCGACCGACCCCGACTGCATGCGGGCCCTGCTGGAGGCGCTGACCAGCTCCGACCAGGCGATGGAATGGTCTGATCGGGCCGCGGTCGACGCCCAGGCGCCCACCAAAGTCTGGGCCGGCGAGCAGAGCAACACCACGGTCTGCCTCGGCGATGATCGGCTGTTCAAGATCTTCCGCAAGGTCGATGTCGGACGGAACCTCGATGTTGAGGTGTTGGCCGCCTTGAACGGCTCCGGTATCACGCCGTGGGTCTACGGAACCCTCACCGGCGAACTACCCAGCGGGGGGAGAGCCGATCTGGGGATGTTCGTGGAGCGTGTCTCGGGAGTCACCGACGGTTGGGAGTGGGCCTGCGAGGCCTGCGCTGAGAACCGCAGCATTGCCGTCGAGGCGGCCGAGCTCGGCCGATCCCTGCGGGAAGTGCATCTGCGGCTGGCCCAGGCCTTCGGCACCGGGAACATCGCAGGCGAGGAGCTCTCCGCCACGATGTTGCGTCGGCTTCAGTCGGCAGCGGCACAAGTGGTCGAGCTGCGGGAGGTCGAGGACTCCCTGAAACTCAGTTTCGGCGCTCTCGCCGGTCTTCACTTGACGTCGCAACGTGTCCATGGGGACTTTCACCTCGGCCAAACCCTCCGTTCGGCGGACGGTTGGACGATCATCGACTTCGAGGGCGAGCCGTTGAAGACGCTCGCGGAGCGACGGGAGCTCGACAGTGTCTGGCGTGACGTGGCCGGCATGCTGCGCTCGTTCGACTACGTGCGCGGGGCACATCCCGACCCGACCAGCCAGCAGGCTCTGGCCTGGTGTGCCGAAGCTCGACAAGGCTTCCTGAACGGCTACGGTGAGGGCCTCACCCTGGATCCCAACCTGCTCGCCGCATACGAAACTGACAAGGCAATTTACGAAGTTGTCTATGAGGTAAGAAATCGCCCCGATTGGGTCCACATTCCCTTGCGGGCAGTCCATGATGAGGCTAGACGGGTTGCGATGCATCCGGCCCGCCCAACACGATAGGAGAGTTGATGGCACACGATTCAGCCGGCGGTTTGAGTGGCTGGGATTTCGAGGGTTTCCACAGCGGTGGCGACACCGAGTGCTGGAAGCGCCTTGGTGCCCACGAGATCACCATCCACGATGACGAGCGTGGTGAGATCAAGGGGACCCGGTTCTCCGTCTGGGCACCGAACGCCCAAGCCGTCCGGATCAACGCTGACTTCAACTGGTGGACCGGTGATGCGATGTCGCTGATACCCGGATCGGGAATCTGGGCTCTCTTCGTCGAGGGTGTCGGCGCCGGGGCCATGTACAAGTACAACATCCTGTGCATCGATGGGGTCTGGCGGGAGAAGGTGGACCCGATGGCGAACTTCGCCGAGCAGGCCCCCGCCAATTCCTCGATCGTCTACACCAGCCAGTACACCTGGGCCGATGACGAGTGGATGGAGCGGCGCGCGAAGACCACCCCGCACAAGGAGCCGATGTCGGTCTACGAGGTGCATCTCGGCTCCTGGCGCAAGGGCAAGACCTACCTTGACCTCGCCGAGGAACTGGTGGAGTACGTCTCCTGGCAGGGCTTCACCCATGTGGAGTTCCTCCCGGTCACCGAACACCCCTACGAGCCCTCCTGGGGCTACCATGTCACTAACTACTTCGCGCCGCAGTCCCGGTTGGGGCGTCCCGACGAGTTCCGCTACCTGGTCGATCGGCTGCATCAAGCCGGCATCGGCGTGATCTTGGACTGGGTTCCCGGCCACTTCCCGAAGGACGCCTGGGCCCTGGGTCGCTTCGACGGCACCGGCCTGTATGAGCACGAAGATCCCCGCCAGGGCGAGCACACCGAGTGGGGCACCTACATCTTCAACTACGGCCGCAACGAGGTGAAGTCGTTCCTGGTCTCCAATGCCCTCTACTGGGTGACCGAGTTCCACATCGACGCGCTCCGGGTCGACGCCGTGGCCTCGATGCTGTACCTGGACTACTCGCGTGAAGATGGCCAGTGGGTACCGAACGTCTATGGCGGCAACGAGAACCTCGAGGCGATCGACTTCCTGCGCTACGTCAACCGCCACCTCTACGAGCGCGTTCCGGGCGTCGTCATGATCGCCGAGGAGTCCACCTCGTTCGGCGGAGTGACCAAGCCTGTGGATTGGGGAGGCCTCGGCTTCGGCTTCAAGTGGAACATGGGCTGGATGAACGACTCCTTGCGCTACCTGGCGCTCGAGCCGATCTATCGGCAATACCACCACCACGAGATGACCTTCGCCATGGTCTACCAGTACTCGGAGAACTTCGTGCTGCCGATCAGCCACGATGAGGTGGTACACGGCAAGGGCTCCATGATCAACAAGATCCCGCAGGACTCCTGGCGACAGTTCGCCACCCTGCGTGCCTTCTACTCCTTCATGTGGGCCTTCCCGGGCAAGAAGTTGCTCTTCATGGGGTGTGAGTTCGGTCAGCGCACCGAGTTCAACGAGGCGACCTCCTTGGAGTGGTGGGTCAGCGACCTGTGGGGCCATCACGGTCTGCAGCGCCTGGTCAAGGACCTCAACGAGATGTACACCTCGAACGCCGCCCTCTGGCAGTTGGACTCCGACCCGGCGGGCTTCCGCTGGATCAACGCCAACGACTCGGCCGGCAACACCTTCTCCTGGGTCCGCTCCAGCGGCGACGAACACATCGCGGTGCTGGTGAACTTCTCCAGCGAACCGTGGACCAACTACAAGATCGGTCTGCCCAAGGCCGGGACGTGGACGGAGGTGCTCAACTCGGACTCCGGTCTCTACGACGGCTCCGATTCCTACGGCAACCTCGGTCAAGTCACCGCCCATGAGGACTCGTTCAACGGCTTCGACGCCAGCGCCACGGTCGTCGTCCCACCGTTGGGCGCCGTGTTCTTCAAGTACGCCGATTAGCGATCAGCCCTTCACGCTGAATCTGCACTTCTCCGGTCCGTTCGGAACTCTCGAATGGGCCGGAGAAGCCACGTTTCAGGCCTTGTCGGAGGCGATCAAACGGGCCGCCGACGAGGGGCTGATCCGCGACGGCCTGCATCGGGTCGAAGCGGTGGTGCCAGCCGGCGATCGCCTCTCCCGGAGGGCCCTGCAGAGCGCCGGGTTCCGCTTCGAGGGGCTCCGAAGAAAGGCCACGCAGCAGCCCGACGGCGGCTTCGGAGACCTCGCCGCCTACGCTCGTCTGGCGGGGGACGACGTCCACGGACAGGCTGGGTTCACCGGCGTGATGAACGCGGTCCTGCCCCGCAAACGCTGTATCGCGCACGTCCTGTTCTGGGACGATCATGGACGGATCTGTCTGCTGGAGACCACGTTCAAGGACGACTGGGAACTCCCTGGCGGCATCGTTGAAGTGAATGAGAGCCCACGCGAGGGCGCCATCCGGGAAGTCCAGGAAGAGGTCGGCCTCGCTTGCTCTCCCGGGGAGATCCTGGTTGTCGACTGGCTGGCCCCGTACCTGGGCTGGGAGGACGCGGTCGAGCTGATCTTCGAGGGAGGGCAGCTCACCAAAGAGACCTGCACCCAGTTGAGGCCCGATCCGCACGAGATTCGGGCGATCCATTGGCTCACCCCGCAGGAGGCGGAGCCGGTGATGGCTCCGTTCGCCCGTGGACGGCTCGCCGAGGCCGTGGCCGCCCACGCCTCCAGCACGGGTACGACCCGCTACCTCGAGCGTGGACGCCGAGTCACCTGAGCCGGCACCGCCCGTCCGGACGAAGCAGTTGCCCGCTGTCGGCAACGCTGCCTCGGAATCCGCGGACGGTCCACTATCGGCTGCCAGCGTGGCGCGGGCTCCTAGAACAGGGCGCTCATCAGGTCGCGCCGGGCGTTGAGCACGGCCGGGTCAGTCTTTCCCACCGTCTCGAACAGCTCCAGCAGCCGCACCCGGACAGTGTCCCGATTGGCGCCGTTGGAGCGGCGGATCAGGTCGATCAGCCGCTTGAACGCCAACTCGATTCGACCCGAGGCGATCTCCAGGTCGGCGGCGGCAAGGTGCGCGTCCAGGTCATCGGGGTCGGCCGTCGCCGCCGCCAACACCGATGGCGGATCCACCCCATGCAGCCTGACCAGCAGTGACGCTTGGGCTCGCCCCGCGACCGCTTCGGCATCGTTGGGGGTGTGGGCGAGGATCTTGTCGAACTCCGCCACCGCGGCCGCGAAGTCACCGCTCTCCAACGCCTCATCGGCAGCGGCGAACCGCGGGTCCGGAAGATCCGGGTTCTCCCCCGGGCCGCCGGCCACGGGATCGGCCCGACCGACGATCCCGTTCGCCGTCGCGGCCTGAAGCAGCGCCTCGATCACCGGCACCACCTCTTCCTTGGGTTTGGTTCCCTGAAACAGCGGGGCCAGCTGGCCACCAATCACGCCGATCACCGTCGGTACTGCCTGGATGCCGAATGCTTGCGCGATGCCCGGAGCTGCGTCGACATTCGCCCGAGCGAGCAGATAGCGACCGCCGGCCGCATTGGCCAGCTGGGTCAGGGTCTGGCTGAGCTCCGCGGCGTTGGCTCGCGGGGAGTACATCTCCACCACGATCGGGTGCCGCATCGAGAGCGCCATCACCGGTTCGAAGTTCTGCTCGTCCAGCTCGATCACGAAGCTGCTGCCCGCCGGGGGTGGTGGCTGCTTGGCGGCAGCAGCGAGTCCGGACAGATCGATGGCGCGCGAAGCGTTGAACCGAGGAGAGGTCATGGGGACATTGTGTCAAAGTTGCTCGGTGTCCTGGCCACCCAACGTCCTGATGATCCAACATCAAGCCGAATGCCCACCTGCCCGTTTCGGCTCGTGGCTCGGCGAAGCCGGAGTCGCCTTGACCCTGTGGACCCCAGACCTGCCGATGCCGGAGCTGAGCTGCGTCGACGGCCTCGTGATTCTGGGCGGCGTGATGGGCGCGACCGATGATCAAGACGCCCCCTGGCTGCCGCTGGTACGGCAAACGATTCGCCAGGCGGCCGGGCACGGGCTGCCGACCCTCGGCATCTGCCTTGGCCACCAGCTCGCTGCCGTCGCCCTGGGTGGCCGGGTGCAGCGCAACCCTCACGGCAAGCAGCGCGGCGTCACCCCGATCGGCTGGACGGACGGGGCCCACCTCGACCCCCTCTTCTCCCCCGCCGCACCCTCGCGAGGAGTGCACAGCAACAACGATGTCGTCCTCGACCTGCCGAAAAGCGCCGTTGTGCTGGCGAGGGCACCCGGTGGTGAGGTGCAGGCCGTTCGGTTCGCCGCGACGGTGTGGGGCGTTCAGTGGCATCCCGAAGTCGACCAGGCAACCTTCCTCGGCTGGACGAGGATGGAGCCACCCGAAGACCCGGCCGACGCGGCCGCCCTGCTCGCCGACGTCGCCGGCGCCCGGGAGGAGCTCGACGCGACGTGGTCGCCGCTGGCCTTGCGTTTCGCAGGGCTGTCGGCGGCGTATCACCGCCGACGACACCCCTGACACGCCTCGCCGGCCCGACCGTTCACCGCCTGGCCCGGTTGCCCGTACTAACCAGCGAAATCCGCCCGCCAATCACCGCCCCCTGGGCCACCTGATTGGCATGATGGCCCCATGGCTCATGAACGCGCCGGGCAGGTTGCACTGCCCGAGGACCTCATCGACGTCGACGCATTACTCGCCGCCTATTACGACTTGGTGCCCGACCCCGGCAATGTCGACCAGCGAGTGGTCTTCGGCACTTCCGGCCATCGGGGCTCCAGTCTGAAGACCTCCTTCAACGACTTGCACATCGCCGCCACCACCCAGGCGATCGTCGAGTACCGAGCCTCCGAGGGCATCGACGGGCCGCTCTTCATCGGCAAGGACACTCACGGACTCTCCCTCCCCGCCTGGAAGACCGCCTTGGAGGTGCTGCACGCCAACGGGGTCGACATCCGCGCCGAACGCGAGGACGAGTACACCCCGACCCCGGCGGTCTCGCGAGCGATCATCGTGTACAACCGCGACCATGAAGGTCCCCGCGCCGATGGCATCGTGGTCACTCCCTCCCACAACCCGCCCACCGACGGCGGCTTCAAGTACAACCCGCCGCACGGCGGCCCCGCCGACTCCGATGCCACCTCGGTGATCGCCGCCCGAGCCAACGACCTGATGGCCGACCAAGCGGGAATCAAGCGGAGCAACTACGACGACATCGCCGAGGGCATCGTCCGCCACGATTACCGCACCGCGTACTGCGAGGACCTCAAGAACGCGATCGACCTGGACGCGATCCGCCGGGCCGGGGTCAAGATCGGTGCCGACCCGATGGGCGGGGCTGCGGTGCAGTACTGGGAGTACATCGCGGAGAATCTCGGCCTCGACCTGACGGTGATCAATCCCTCGGTCGATCCGACCTGGCGTTTCATGACCCTGGACTGGGACGGCAAGATCCGGATGGACTGCTCCAGCCCCTACGCCATGGCCTCGTTGATCATCAACAAGGACGCCTATGACATCTCCACCGGCAACGACGCCGACTCCGATCGGCACGGCATCGTCACCCCCAATGCCGGCCTGATGAACCCCAACGCCTACCTTGCCGTGGCGATCTCCTACCTCTACAGCCATCGGCCCGGGTGGAAGCCGGATGCCGGGATCGGCAAGACCCTGGTGTCGTCCTCGTTCATCGACCGGGTCGCCGAGGATCTCGGACGCACGCTGGTCGAGGTTCCGGTGGGCTTCAAGTGGTTCGTTCCCGGACTCATGACCGGTGACATCGGCTTCGGTGGCGAAGAGTCCGCCGGGGCCTCCTTCCTGACCTTGGACGGGCAGACCTGGACCACCGACAAGGACGGCATCCTGCTCTGCCTGCTGGCCTCGGAGATCAAGGCCGTGACCGGGAAGTCGCCCTCAGAGATCTATGCCGAGATGGAGGCCAAGTACGGCAAGTCGTCTTATGCCCGCGTGGACGCACCAGCCAATCGCGAGCAGAAGGCGAAGCTCGGCAAGCTCTCCCCCAGCGACGTGACCGCGACCGAGGTAGCTGGCGAGGCGATCGTGGCGAAGTTGACCAACGCCCCCGGCAACGGCGCCGCCATCGGCGGGCTCAAAGTGGTCACCGAGCACGCCTGGTTCGCTGCCCGACCCTCGGGCACTGAAGATGTCTACAAGATCTATGCCGAGTCCCTGATCGGCCCCGAACACCTGGCACAGGTCCAGGCCGAGGCTCGCGAGGTGGTCAACGCGGCGCTCGGTTGAGCACCGGGGAGTTGGAGTTGGCCGGCGGTCAGGTACCGCCGGCCAACTCCTCCTCCATCTCGAACGAACCGCCGACCCCCGAGAGCATGATGACCCGCTGGATCTGGCGGTTGACGTGATCGGGCCGTCCAACGAACTTGATCTCCCGCAGCCCCTGTTCCTGGGCTGCGGACTCGAAGATGAAGTGCGCGTAGCCGAAGATCTGGCCCCAGAACGGTCGCTGCATCGAAATGTCGAGCACTCGGGCGATGGGCACGATCGCCATCTGCTGATCGATGACTCCATGCACGCGGAACACCCGCTTGTTGGTGATCAGGAAGCGATCCATGAACTCAAGGTGCATCCGCCAGAAGCCCTCGACCCCGAGGGCCAGCCCTGCAACCAGGGCGACCCACCAGGAGTGACCGAGTAGCGGCATGCTGATGAACAGGAGCATGCCGAGCAGGATCCGCAGGAACGGGAAGACCCGCGTGATCCAGTGGCGGCGAACCTCCTCCTGAACCACCTCCCCGAATTCGGGGAGGAGCCGTTCCTGGATGTGCGGATCCAGGAACCGCGAAGCCCCCAGCTTGTCCTTGCCGCCCCTGCGCATGGCTACCCGGTCAGCGCCACGAAGAACCGGCCGATCGCGGCGAAGGCCCCGACGAAGTTGCGGATGGCGGCAGCAGCGGCCTCGGGTCGGTTGAACAGGTAGAACAGGCAGAACCCGATCACGAGCGCCAGCGCAATGGTCTTGATCCACTTACCCATGGCAAGCCTCCCCCTTGAGTGGCTGGGACGTTGTCATCCTACGATTGTGCGCCAGCCAAGGGCCGCAGGTCACCCAGGCACGCCGCGGCGCGTCCGTTCAACGCTAGAAAGTTCGAAGCAGGGACGCAGTTGTGACAAGGTGGAAACATGCACAACGACGATTTGTTCCTCTGCGTTGACCACGTTGGCCTGGCTGTCCCGAATCTGGACGAGGCCATCAAATTTCACACTGAAGTGATGGGCTGGCGGGTCCTGCACCGCGAAACGAACGAAGAGCAGGGCGTCGAGGAGGCCATGATCGGCACCGGCGAGCAGGGTGCGGAGAGTGCCCAGCTGCAGCTGTTGGCCCCGCTCCGCGAGGACAGCGCTATCGGCAAGTTCCTCGCCCGCAGCGGTCCCGGCATGCAGCAGCTCGCCTATCGGGTCAAGGACCTCGACGCGGTCAGCGCCACGCTGCGTGAGCGCGGAGTCCGGCTGCTCTACCCGGAGCCGAAGCGAGGAACGCACGGGTCGCGGATCAATTTTGCCCATCCCAAGGACGTCGGTGGCGTGCTGCTTGAACTGGTGGAGCCGGCGGCTCACTGAGCCCGTTGGCGGCATCCGGGTGCGTTCGCCGGTAACATCGGGGCGTAACACACGGAAGGAAACCTGGTGAGTCATCAGCCCGAGGAGACCGGCGGTCTCGACCTGTTCGACGAGACGGCAAGCGCGGCGGGTAGCTTCCCGCACGCCATGCTCGGTTACGAGCGCCAAGCGGTCGACGCGTACGTTCGCGACATCGAACGACAACTGTCGTCGGCGAAGCGTCGCCTGCGCTCGACGCAGAAGCAGCTTGCGGACTCTCGCAATCGCACTGATGACACCGACTACTCGCGACTCGGTGCGCACACCGGCGATCTGTTGCGGGTGGCCGAGACACAGGCTTCGGAGCTGATCCAACACGCCGAACTCGAGGCCGAGCGCATCCGACGTGAAGCTGACACAGAGGCGCGTCAGTTGCTCAGCGACGCTCGGCTCAATGCCGAGGAGGCTCGCTCCTTGGGCATCGGGGACCTGCAGCGGCTGCGGAACGACCTTGGTGAGCAGACCGGCCATGAACTGTCGGTCGCCCGCGATCAGGCCGCGGCCTTGCGTGCGGCGGCCGATCAGCACCGTGACATGGTGGTCGCCGAAGCCGAGCAAACCGCGACCGCCCTGGTCGAGGGGGCTCGGCTCGAAGCTGATCAACTCCGCCAGGCGGCCCATCGCGCGGCGATGGAGGCGCAGGCAAGCATCGCGCGTGACCACGAAACGGCCCTGGCTGAACTCAAGGCCAAGCACGACGAGGTCACCGCGAACCTGGCCGAGTTGGTAGCCACCACACGGCAGCAGTCTGAGGAGTTCGGCACTCAGCTGGCGGCCGACGCCCTGGCCATGGACGAGCGCCGCCGACTGGCGCTGGCAGAGGTCGAACAGGTGACCCTCGGCGCCGCCGAGGAGGCACGCGCCCTGGTCGCCAACGCCAAGGCACGGGCTGAGCGGATCCTGATCGATGCCCGCGCCAAGGCGGCCGAGCGCTCTGATGTCCTCCGCCGGGAGACCGTCCTGCTGACCCAGCGGAAGCAGGCGATCAAGGCACAGCTGGCGAGCCTGTCGATCCTGGCCAATCGAAGTTTCGACGATTTCCCCGACGCACAGGATGCCGACATGAGTTCGGACGACATCTTCGACGGCGAGTTGGACTCCTCTGAGCTCGATTCGGACGCGACTCTGGTCGATACGCCAGCCGTCCAGCCCGCAGATGAGGGCGAGACCCGCGTTCAAGCCCGAGTGAAGAAGTCCTGACCCTTCATGCTCCCTGAGACTGACGCGGCGGCCACCGGCGGGTCGGGTCCTACAACTGACCCGTCGGTAGCCCCTCGTTCGTCTCCGACGCCGGCACGCCCGACTGGTTGGCTGCGACGGCTGCGCAAGAGTGCGCTGACTCCCTCCGATCCTGACCAGTTGATCGCGGTGGAGCCCAGCGACCCCTCGAAGATCAGTCTGCTCCAACGAGGCCCGTTCCAGATCGGCTTCTTCCTGACCATCGGTGCACTGGCAGCGCTGGGGCTGGGTTTCACCACGCTCCGTCTGGCGCCGGTGCTGGTGATGGTCATGCTGTCGCTGTTCCTGGCTCTCGGGCTCAACCCGAGCGTGGAATGGCTGCACAAACGCGGGATCGCTCGGGGGATCGCGGTGGCGTTGGTCGCTCTGGTCGTGATCGGAGTGATCGCGCTGGGGATCTGGGCGCTGCTCCCGGTGGTCACCGTCCAGGTGAACAACCTGTTTCGTGACGCCCCGGGTTACCTGGCCGACCTTCGTCGCAACCCCCAGATCGCCGAGCTCGATGCCCAGTTCGACCTGATTGCTCGGGTGACCGAGTTCCTCACCTCTGGTGATCTGGTCAGCGCCCTCTTCGGCGGCATCCTCGGCGCCGGCCAGATCGTCGCCAACCTCGTCTTCTCCACGATCATCACCGTGGTGCTCACCCTCTACTTCCTGGGCTCCCTGCAGGCCATCAAGGACGTCATCTATGAGCTGGCGCCGGCCTCGCGCCGCCCTAGGGTCCGGTACCTCTCCAATGAGATGTTCCGCCGGGTAGGTGGCTATGTGACCGGGCTCTTTCTCGTCGTGAGCACGGCCGCCACCACGTCCTTCGTCTTCATGAACTTCGTCGGGCTGGGTCAATACTCGCTCGCGCTGTCCGTTGTGGTGGCCAGTTGCGCGTTCATCCCCCTCATTGGTTCGACTCTGTCGATGGTGATCATTTCGATCGTGGCCTTCAGCATTTCCCCGGTGACCGGCCTGATCACCCTGATCTATTTCCTCATCTACCAGCAGATCGACACCTATTTCATCCAGCCGAGGATCTTCGAGCGCTCCGTGCACGTGCCCGGGGTGATCGTGATCCTGGCCGCAGTATCAGGCGGAACGATCTACGGAATGATGGGTGCGCTGCTGGCCATCCCGACCGTGGCCGCCCTGTTGCTGCTCTACCGCGAGGTCTTGATTCCGGCACTCGACCGGCAGTGAGTCAGAACAGCCGGTCCTCGGCGTTGTCGAGACCGCGCAACGCGTCGTAGTCCACCACCACGCAGTCGATCCTCGGGTGCTGGCCAGGACCTTTGCCTGCGGCTTGATCGCCTGAGCAGCGAAGACTCCGCGGACCGCACCGATCTGGGGATCCGCATTCATCAGGGCCAGGTAGCGGGTCAGTTGCTCGACCCCGTCAATCTCGCCGCGGCGCTTCACTTCGACCGCCACCAGGGCGCCCGCGGAATCCCGGAAGAGCAGATCAACTGGTCCAATGGCTGTGTGGAACTCACGCTGCACCAGCGTCCAGCCGGTCCCGAAGGTTGCCGGGTGCTCGGCCAACAGCGCTTGTAGGTGGGCCTCGACACCGTCCTTGACCAATCCGGGATCCAGGCCAAGTTCGTGTTCGGAGTCGTGCACGATCTCGGCGATGCTGATCGCCAGGGTGTCGTTGTCGCGATTCCGCACCTCCCAGACCTCGAGGAGGTCAGCGGAATCGGTCTCACGAACCGTGATCGTGCACGGTGGGTTCATCCAGTTGAGGGGTTTGTAGGCCCGGTCGTCGGCATGAATCGAGATCGATCCGTCGGCCTTGACCAGGATCAGCCGGTTGGCCATCGGGAGATGGGCACTGAGCCGTCCCGCGTAGTCAACCTGGCATCGGGCGATCAGCAAGCGCACGCCCCTACGCTACCGGAATCGGCCAGTCCCCTATTCTTGGGCGCATGGCCAAACGCCCCAGCAAGCATCTGCGCGCTCCCCGGCCCTTGTCGGTCACTCATGCCACCTCGGAGACTCGCCACGACGGGGTCTGGATGGTGCAGACGATGTCCGCGCACGCCGCGGTGAAGACCTACCTGTGTCCCGGTTGCCTGCAGCAGATCCGCGAGGGCACCCCCCACCTGGTCACGTGGCCGCTGACTCCGGGGTTGCTCTCCACGTCCGGGGTGGAGGAGCGTCGTCACTGGCACACTCCGTGTTGGAGGAGGAGACGCTGATGCCTGGACTGCACACCATCCTGGTCGGGAAGGGCCGGCCTTACTATGTCTTCCTGCACGGCCTGTTCGGACGTGGGAAGAACTGGGCCGGCATCGCCCGAGCCGTGTTCGACGCCAACGGGGATGCTTCAGTGCTGTTCGATCTGCCCAATCACGGCAACAGCCTGTGGACGACGCACTTCGACTACGTCGAGATGGCCGACCTCATCGCCGCCGAGTTGCGCACCAAGCTCGGCTCTGCGCCCCAGGTCACGTTGGTCGGCCATTCCATGGGCGGCAAGGTCGCCATGTTGGTGGCGCTTCGACACCCGGACGTCGTGAAAGGGCTGGTGGTGATCGACATCGCCCCGGCCGAATCCCGCCAGATCGTCACCTCGATTCCTCTGGCCTCGGCCATGCTGAACCTCGACCTGAACGCCTTCAAGCATCGCTCTGAGAGGCGAGTGCGTTGATGTCGGTCGATGTTCCCTCCCCCACGCTGCGAGCCTTCCTGCTGCAGAACCTCCGTCCGAGCCCGACCTGGCATTGGGATCTGAACCTGGAGCTCCTGGCAACCAACATCGACCAGGCCGGGGACTGGCCCGCCGTCGAGGGTGTTTATCCCGGTCCGGTCTTGTGGATCGCCGGCGGGAAGAGTCAGTACGTCCTGCCCGAGCACGTCCCGATCATGAAACAGCTGTTTCCCGCGGTCGACCTGGTCACCCTGCCGGAGGCCGGCCACTGGGTGCATGCCGACGATCCGGACGGGGTCATCGATCAGCTGCTGGCCTTCCGGGAGCAGGTCGGCTAGCCGCCGACCACCTCGCTGATCGTGGCCGGGGCGTTGGGCTTGCCTGTGCCGTCGGGGTTACTGCCGTCGCTGCCCGCCTTCGCGATGCTACGCAGGACATCAAGGGAGGCAGACTTCCGGATGGGTCACCGCACTGCAGCATGAACAGGCCGGAGGTGGCCAACCGGTGACATGAGGTGTCGTTGTAGAAGCCCTGCTTGGCCAGGTTCTCAAAGGAATGCACGGTGCAGGGGGCTCCGGGTCGGTTCATCGTGATCGTTACCTAGCCCGCACTCATCTTCAGGACGAAGGTGGCCACTCCCACCGTCGGAACAGCCGTCCCATTGGGCGGATCCACCGCTCGGGCGGGGTCGCCGGTCACTGTGTAGGTGCAGGTGGTGGTTGGGCCGTTGAAACTCGGTGCGACGGGGGTTGCGGTGGAACAACCGGTCAGCAGCAGCGCGGTGGCCAAGAGGAGGCGGATTCTCACCCACGACACCCTGCCAGATGCTGGGGTTCGGGTGTGGGGAGATCGGGCCCCCAACTAGGGTGGGCCCATGGTGCAGCTGACCAAGATCTATACCCGCACCGGGGATGCCGGCGAGACTCGTCTCTCCGACATGTCCCTGGCCGCCAAGACCGACCTACGGGTGGAAGCCTACGGACACGTGGACGAGGCCAACTCTGTGCTCGGTCTGGTGACCTCAGCCGGAGAGCTGCCAGAGCGATCCATGGCCATGCTGCGGCACATCCAGAACGAGCTCTTCGACCTTGGGGCAGACCTCTCCACGCCACTTGCTGACGACCCTCCGTGGGAGCCGCTGCGGATCATCCCCTCCTGCATCACCCGACTCGAGGAATGGTGCGACGAGCTGTCTGGTTCGCTGGAGCCGCTCAACTCCTTCATCCTCCCCGGCGGCACCCTGACCGCAGCCCATTGCCACCTGGGCAGGACGGTCGTCCGGCGGGCCGAGCGAGCAGCCTGGCGAGCCGCCGAGCAGTATGGCGTGGACACCGCGGGAGGGCTGAACAGCCAGGCCATCACCTACTTGAACCGACTCTCCGACCTGCTCTTCCTGATCGGGCGGGTGGCCAACCACGAGGTGGGCGATGTGCTCTGGCTACCGGGCACCGACCGGGCACCCGTGGAAGCAAAAGCAGCCAAGCGCCGGGCGAGGGCTCAGCGGGTCAACGCGGACGCCCGCGGTACGACATCCCCGGAGGGGATGACTCCAACCAGCTGAGTAGGCCGGTCAGAGACTCGGGCGCCATCGAAAACTCCCAGACTGCGCCCGACCCGGAGATCAACTCGACGATCCGTTGATTGTCGAAGAGCAACACGGCCTCGACCGGTGTTGGGCCACGCTGACCCCCGGATCTGGTGTCGCCACGCGGAAGCACCATGCGCGGGCGCAGCGAGAGACTGAACGAGTTGAACCACTCCAGCGAATCGGCGCGATAACGCGCAACTCCGAGTACCCAACCGGTACCCGGAGTTGTGGTGGTGAGCCGCACACACATTCGAAGGTGCCGCCTTGACGAGAGAGCCAGCGTCGCCGGGCGATCAACCAGACGACGGGGATCGCCAGGAGCAGGGCGGCCGTCAGCAGGATCGCCTGAACCAGCCCCACCACATCCATGACGACCCCCACTACCCCTTGGCTGCGCTGGGCACCTCAGCGCACGATCCGGCTCAGAACCCTCAGTGCAGGCTCTCCGCCCTGCGGGCCGCCTTCACCTGCGCACTGGCCCGGTGATAATGCTGCTGCGTCGCGGCATCCACGTCGCCCTCGTTCAGCGCTTTCTCGGCCGAGGCGAGTTCCTTCTCTGCCGACGCCAGGCCGATTTCGCGGGCGAGCGAGCCGTACTGGCTCAGGATCGCCACGCGATTCTCAGCCACAGAGAGGAACCCGCCGTCGACGGCGATGATTTCCCGCAGGCCATCAGGGGTGAGGATCTCGGCCGCGCAGGGCACAAGGAGCGCGAGGAAGGGTTCGTGGCCGGGCAGAATGCCCACATCACCTTCGGTGGTCCGGGCGATCACCGATACGGCCTCGCCCTCCCACACCCGTCGATCGGCCGCCACCACGTCGACGTACAGCACGGCCTCGGCCATTTCAGCCTTCCTTCTGCATCCGGTCCCAGTTCTCCATGACCATGTCCATGCCGCCGACGTTGAAGAAGGCCTGCTCGGCGATGTGGTCGACATCGCCGTTGCAGATCATCTTGAACGCCTCGATGGTGTCGGCCAGAGGAACCGTGGAGCCTGGCCGTTGGTGAACTTGGTTGCCATGTAGGTGTTCTGGCTCAGGAACTGCTGAAGCCGCCGCCGCCCGGGCCACCATGATCTTGTCCTCTTCGGACAGCTCATCCACACCGAGGATGGCGATGATGTCTTGGAGTTCCTTATTCCGCTGCAGGATCTGCTTCACCCGGATGGCGGTGTCGTAGTGCTCCTGACCGATGAACAGCGGGTCAAGGATGCGCGAGGAGCTGGTCAGCGGGTCGACCGCCGGGTACAGGCCTCGCGAGGCGACCTCGCGGGACAGTTCGGTGGTCGCGTCCAGGTGGGCGAATGTGGTCGCCGGAGCCGGATCGGTGTAGTCATCGGCGGGCACATAGATCGCCTGCATGGAGGTGATCGAGTGACCGCGCGTCGAGGTGATCCGCTCCTGCAACTGACCCATTTCGTCCGCCAAGTTCGGCTGGTAGCCCACCGCCGAGGGCATCCGGCCGAGCAGCGTGGAGACCTCGGAGCCTGCCTGGGTGAAACGGAAGATGTTGTCGATGAACAGCAACACGTCCTGGTTCTGCACGTCGCGGAAGTACTCCGCCATGGTCAGGGCACTCAGGGCGACCCGGAGCCGGGTGCCCGGCGGCTCGTCCATCTGGCCGAAGACCAAGGCGGTGTCCTTCATGACGCCGGCCTCGATCATCTCGTGGATCAGGTCGTTACCCTCACGGGTGCGCTCCCCCACACCGGCGAACACCGAGGTGCCACCGAAGGTGTGCGCGATCCGGTAGATCATTTCCTGGATCAGGACGGTCTTTCCGACGCCCGCACCACCGAACAGGCCGATCTTGCCACCCTCGACGTAAGGGGTGAGCAGGTCGAGCACCTTGATGCCGGTTTCCAGCATCTTGGTCTTGGGCTCGAGGGCGTCAAACTTCGGCGGCTGACGGTGAATCGGCCAGCGCTCGGTGATCTCAATGCCGGACATGTCCTCACTGAGGCACTCCCCGGTCACGTTCCAGACTCGACCCTTGGTCACGTCACCAACGGGCACCGAGATGGGCCCGCCGGTGTCACGGACGAGGGATCCACGACGCATTCCATCGGTGGGCTTCAGCGAGATGGCGCGCACGATGTTGTCGCCGACGTGCAGGGCCACCTCGGCGTAGATGCTCCGGGTGGTGCCGCCCGCATCGATATCGATCAGCAGGGCGTTGAGGATGTCAGGCATCTGATCCGGCGGGAACTCGATGTCCACCACGGGGCCGATGACCCGGGCAACCCGGCCGACACCCTGGGTCTGCTCGCTGCTCTCGTTCTTGTCCAGTGTCACAGTCATTGGTCGATCTCTCGGTCTCGTGCCCTATTCCTGGGCGGCGGCTTCGGCCAGCGCACCAGCGCCGCCGACGATTTCACTGATTTCCTGCGTGATCTCGGCCTGGCGAGCCTGATTGGCCTCGCGAGTCAGACGTTCGATCAATTGTTGTGCGTTGTCGGTAGCTGACTTCATGGCCCGTTGCTGGCTGGCCAACTGCGAGGCCGCCGACTGCAACAAGTAGAACCACACTCGGCTGCGCACGTAGAGCGGCAGCAGTTCGTCCAACACCGTTTCCGGGTCAGGTTCGAACTCGTAGAGCGGGAGCATCTCCCCCGGCTTGGGCTCGTGCACACCCTGGACGATCTCCAAGGGCAGCAGTCGGCGGGCCCGCGGGCTCTGCGTGATCATGGACTCCATCCGGGTATAGACACCCCAGATCTCGTCCACCCCGCCCTCCTCGTAGGGCTTGAGGAAATCGGCGATCAAGGTATCGGCGATCTCCTGGGCATGCGCGTACGTCGGGGCATCCGAGAAGCCGTCCCACGACTTACGGACGGAGAGGCCACGGAACTTCAGATAACCAATGGCCTTGCGTCCAACGATGTAGCGGACGACCTCTTTGCCTTCATTCTCCAGCCGTTGACGCAACCGCGCGGCGGTCTTGATGGCATTGGAGGAGTATGCGCCGTTCATGCCCCGGTCGGAGGTGATCAGCAGCATCGCGACCCGCCGCACCTCACCCCCCTCTGGATGGGCGGTCAGGGGATGGTCAGCGTGCGAGTAGGTCGCCACGGCCGACACCGCCCGAATCAACTCGGTGATGTAGGGCTCACCGGCCTGGGCGGCCTGCTGCGCCTTGACCACCCGGGAGGCGGCGATCAGCTCCATCGCCCGGGTGATCTTCTTGGTCGCCGTCACCGACTTCCGGCGCTGGCGCAACTCACGCAAACTCGCCGGCATTAATCAGCCCCGCTTCTGGGTCTCGATACGCTCGACCCCCATGTCCTCGTCCCCGAGCGGCTTGGCGTGGGATTCACCCGCGACCAGAAGCCGTCCGTCACCGGTGGTGAACTGGGTCTTGAACGTGTCGATCGCCTTGCCGACGACGGTCGCGGTGTCATTGGACCAGCCGCCGGTCTCGCCGATGGTCGTGAGGATGTCGGTGGTGCGCTTGAGGTACTCCAACAGTTCACGCTCGAACCGCAGCACGTCGGTGATCGGGACGTCATCGAAGTAGCCGTTGGTGCCCGCCCACACGCTGACCACCTGGTCTGCGACCGGGAAGGGGGTGTACTGCGGCTGACGAAGCAGCTCCACCAGCCGCGCACCCCGCTCCAACTGCCGCCGCGAGGTGGCGTCCAGGTCGGAGGCGAACATGGCGAAGGCCTGCATGTCGCGATACTGAGCCAGGCCGATCTTGAGCGTGCCCGAGACGTTCTTCATCGCCTTGATCTGCGCCGCACCGCCCACGCGGGAGACCGAGATGCCGACGTCGATAGCCGGACGCTGGTTGGCGTTGAACAAGTCGGACTGGAGGAAGATCTGACCGTCGGTGATCGAGATCACATTGGTCGGAATGTAGGCCGAGACGTCATTGGCCTTGGTTTCGATCACCGGCAGACCGGTCATCGAGCCACCGCCGAGCTCGTCGGAGAGCTTGGCGCAACGCTCAAGCAGACGCGAGTGGACGTAGAAGACGTCACCGGGGTAGGCCTCGCGGCCCGGCGGACGCCGCAGCAGCAGCGACATGGCGCGGTAGGCCTCAGCCTGCTTGGTCAGGTCGTCGAAGATGATCAGCACATGCTTGCCGGCGTACATCCAGTGCTGGCCGATGGCCGAGCCGGTGTACGGGGCGATGTACTTGAAGCCGGCCGGGTCGGACGCGGGGGCGTGCACGATCGTGGTGTAGGCCATGGCGCCGGACTCTTCGAGGACGTTCCGCAGAGCGGCGATCGTCGAACCCTTCTGGCCGATCGCCACATAGATGCAGCGCACCTGCTTGGTCGGGTCGCCGGTCTCCCAGAACGCCTTCTGGTTGATGATGGTGTCCACCGCGATCGCCGTCTTGCCGGTCTTGCGGTCGCCGATGATCAGCTGTCGCTGGCCGCGGCCGATCGGGGTCATGGAGTCGATCGCCTTGATCCCGGTCTGCAGCGGTTCGGTCACGCTCTGGCGATCCATCACGCCGGCCGCCTGAAGTTCCAGCGCACGCCGGCCGTCGATGCCCTTGAGTTCGCCCAGTCCGTCGATGGGGTTGCCCATCGCGTCCACCACACGGCCCAGGTAGCCGTCGCCAACCTCAACACTGAGGATGTCCCCGGTCCGACGTACGGTCGACCCCTCATCAATGCCCTCGGAGTCGCCCAGAACCACGACGCCGATCTCGCGGACGTCCAGGTTCAGCGCGATTCCCTTGGTGCCGTTAGCGAACTCCAAGAGTTCGTTAGCCATCGCCGAGGGCAGGCCCTCGACCCGCGCGATCCCGTCACCGGACACGACCACGGTGCCGATCTCATCACGGGACGCGGTGGCGGGGGCGAAGTTGGTCACAAACCGGTCAAGCGCGTCCCGGATCTCCTCGGGACGAATCGTCAGTTCCGCCATGGTGTGTCCTAGCTCTTCTCGTTGGTCGTCAATTAACTGATCTGTCGTTCGGCCTCGGTCAGCCGCCCGGCCACCGTGCCCTCAATCTCTTCGTCGCCCACCACGACCCGGACGCCGCCGAGCACCGTGGGATCGACGCTCACTTGCAGGTTGACCTCCCGAGCCAGCTGGCGGCTGAGCGCGAGGCGCAACCGGTCGGCCTGTTCAGGGGTCAGCGGTCGAGCCACCACTACTCGGGCGACTGCGCGTTGCCGCACGTCGGAGGCCAAGGTCAGGTAGTTGGCCAGCGTCAGGTCATAGGTGCGATTCCGGGCCACAACAGCCCTGCGAGCCAGCGCCAAGGTGAACGAGCGGACCCGGCCGGCAAGGAGATCCGAGATCAGTTCCTGGCGGCCCTGCAGCGACGTGTCGCGGTCGGCCAAGGCCGAACGAAGCCCGTCGTCGCCGGAAACCACCCGCCCGAACCGGAACAGCTCATCCTCAACCTCATCCAGGGCCGCCTCCGACTGGGCTGCGGAGAGCAGCGCACGCACTGCTTGGCGTTCCAACGCGGCCGCGAAACCCGATCCCGTGCTCCAGCGGAGTTTCGCCGCTTCACGAAGCACGACCTGGGCATCGAGCGAGACCCGCCCTCCGAAGAGGGCACTGACCAACTGGCCTCGGGCCTCAACGCTGGTGCTTGGATCCGTCAGTGCTCGACGCAGCGCAGGCTGCTTCTCGACCACATCGACAACCGAAAAGAGTTCCTCGGCCAGTGGAGCGGACGGGTTCTGGGTGTCCAGGACCCGGTCGAGCGCGCTCAGACGCGCGTCCTGGGTAGCACTCATACCTTGTGACCCGATGCCTGCTCGGCCTGCGACTCCAGATCCGCGATGAACCGGTCAACGGTTCGGCGGGCCCGATCATCGTCGTCCAATGACTCACCGACGATGCGCCCGGCCAGCGTGGTTGCCAGGCCGCCGACTTCGGTTCGAAGCTGTTGGACCGCCAGCGAGCGCTCGGCCTCGATTTGGGCCTTGGCGTGAGCCAGGAGTCGGGCCGACTCCTCCTGAGCCTGCGCCCGCATTTCAGCCAGGATGCTGGTGCCCTGCGACTTGGCCTCTTCGCGGATGCGAGCTGCCTCTTCGCGAGCGGTGGCCAGCTGCGCGTTGTAGTCGTTCAACGCGGTCGCAGCGTCAGCCTGCGCCTTTTCGGCCCGTTCGATCCCACCCTGAATGACGGCAGTGCGCTCGGCGTAGGTCTCCTCGAACTTGGGCACCACGAACTTCGCAATGGCGTACCAGACGATCAAGAAGAGTACGAAGCCCGCGATGAGTTCCGGGATAGCCGGAATGAGCGGGATCTCGCCTGCCAGCGACGGCAACATTGGAGTGACCCTCACTGAATGGCGAACGCCAGGGCGATGCCGATGATGGCGAGAGCCTCAACCACGGCAAAGCCGATCCAGGCGGTGCTGAGCAGGGCGCCGCGAGCCTCGGGCTGCCGAGCCGTACCGTTGATCACCGAGGCGAAGATCCAGGCGACGCCAAGTGCCGGGCCGAGGGTTGCCAAGCCGTAGCCGAGCATGTTGAGAGAGCCGGTGATCTCCAGGATGGGGAGCATTTGGTTTTCCTTTCGGACGGGTTAGAACGTGGTGCAGTGTGGGTGGTCAGTGTTCTTCCGCTATCGACGAGGCGATGTACTGCGCGGAAAGGACGGTGAAGATGTATGCCTGCAGAACGGCCACGAAGATCTCTAGGGCGAAGATGGCGCCGCTCATGAGGAGTGCGACTCCGCCGGCCAGTTTGTAGCCGATGCTGGCCTGCTCGAGCAGGAGGGCGCCGCCCATAACGAAAACTACGACGACCAGATGGCCTGCGAAGAGGTTCGCGAACAGACGGAGAGCCAGCGTAATCGGCCGCACGATGAAATTCGAGGCGAACTCCAGCGGAATGATGATGACCCAGAGCGCGGGCGGCACGCCTTCGGGGAGGGTCATCCGCTTCAGATAGCCGAAGACTCCCCACTTGGCGATACCCGCGGCGTTGTACAGGATGAACGTCAACATCGCGAGAGCGTAGGCGTAACCAACCTTCGAGAAGGTCGGGAACATGAGCAGGAAGAACTGCCCAAACAAGTTGTTCACCAGGATGAACGAGAAGAGTGCGACGAGGTAGGGAAGGAACTTTCGATACTCGTGGCCCAAGATGTCGCGAGCGATGCCATTGCGGAGCACGTTGTAGATCTGCTCCCCAGCGAACTGCTTCTTTCCTGGGACCAACTTGTGGCCGTTGGCCAGCCAGATCCAGACGCCGATGACGATCACTGCGCCGAGGACTGCCTGGAAGAGGTGGTTGTTGATCCAGTCGACTCCGGCACCAGGGAACAGCGGACGACCGTCGAAGCTGTGGACACCGGGAGGCCAATGAGAATCCTCCGCTTCGCCCCCCTCCATGGGGATGACCAGGCCTAGCAGCCCCATCGCGCCTCCTGATTCGACGTCACGGTAATCGTCCGTACCTCATGATGACCATATACACCCCCGCGGCAGCACCGACGATGATGCCGAGCGGAAAAACAAAGGTGGTCCTGAAAAAAATAGTCCAGAAGCCACCCGATACCGCCATAAACCAGGAGGCCAGCAACCAGGTAGCTGATGATCCGCATCCCTTGGTCGGCGCCGCCTCGCTCGTCCATAGCGATCCGGACTCTAGCAGCAACGTTGCTTGTCCGGCCACCGTTGCGCGGCTAGTTGGACGGAGGTGTTGGCTCGTCGAAGACCGGGATTCGCAGCTGGGAGAAGGCACGAATCTCCCCGATCAGCCAGCCCAACACCACGCCGATCGTCGAGATGGACAGGGCCATCCGATCCAGCACGGCCAGGCGAGCAGGGTCGCTGCTGATTGCCACCAGCAGGCCGGCCGGCACGAGCACCCGGATGACGTAGGAGGCCACTGAAGCGAGCAACAGCGCGGACGGCTCCGCGTCCGCCATCGCCACCTGCACGAGTTGCCCGATGCCCATGAACGCCAGGGTGGCGATCGCGGCGATCAGGGCCGTGAGGCCGGCCGCCTCGCCGCGCAGCACGTACAACGTCGGCACCACGATGAGGGCCACCAGGTGGCCGCCGATCGCTCCGGCGCTCAGCAGTCGGCGCGCTTGCAGAACCCGAGTTGAGGGAGGCGACCGATCAGCCACCCGTCCGCGCCTTGTCTCGAACCGGACGCCAGGTCAGGTAGCCGGCCACCACCAAGCCCAGGATCACCAACGCGATCACCGCCGGATCGCCGGTCAGCCCGATCCCCACCATGCCGAACGCCAGCAACGCCGACCACAACCAGAGCAGGCCCACCGCCCGGGGGTGGCTATGGCCCAGTTCGAGCATCCGATGGTGCAGGTGTTGCTTGTCAGCCTGGTACCACAGCTTGCCCGCCATGGTTCGGCGGACATAGGCCAGGATCAGGTCCGCCACCGGGAGCGCCATCACGGCCAGCGGGAGGACCAAGGGCAGGTAGGCGGCCAGGAGGCCACCTCCCTCCGCGTTGATCCGGGAGGGATCCAGCTGACCGGTCAGACTGATCATCGAGGTGGCCAGCAGGAAGCCGAGCAGCATCGAACCGGAGTCCCCCATGAACATCCGCGCTTTGTGAATGTTGTAGGGCAGGAAGCCGATGCAGACCCCGATGGTGCCGACCGTGACCAGACTTGCCGTGGTGGCCCGGACGAGTTCCTGCTCATAACTGAGCAGGTAGGCATAGACGAAGAAGGCGCCCGCTCCGATCGCCACCACGCCCGCGGCCAGGCCGTCCAAGCCGTCGACGAGGTTGATCGCGTTCACGCAGATGAAGATCAACACCACGGTCAGGATGATCGAGGTCGCGTCGTCCAGCGACACGATCGTGTCCGGCAACGGGATCCAATACACCTTGACCCCGTTGAGCACCGCGATCCCGGCGGCGAGGATCTGCCCGGCAATCTTGGCCAAGGCGCTCAGCTCGTACATGTCGTCGAAGACGCCGACCACACAGATGACCGCCCCGGCGATGAAGACCGCGCGCACGTCATGCGCGACGAGGTCAAGCGACCCAGCCAGGGCAACTGTCCGGCGACCAGAAACCCGGCCGCGAGCCCACACAGCATGGCCACGCCACCGAAGTACGGGATGGGCTTGGTGTGCACGTCGCGATCCCGCACCATAGCCACAGCATTGAAGCGGAACGCCAAACGGCGACAGAGACCTGCCACGAGGTAGGTGACCCCCGCCGAGATCAGCGCGATCAGCAGGTATTCACGCATCTGGGTCGCCGAAGAGCCCGGGGACGACCGCGTTCATCTCCTCGCGGGTGATCCGGCCCTCGCGAAGGATGCGCGGCTCCGAACTCAGGTCGACGATGGTGGACGGCACCGGACCACTGGCCGGGCCGGCGTCGAGGTAGACCCGAATCGACCTGCCCAGCTGCGACTCGGCCTCATCCACACTCATCGCGGCTGGTAGGCCGCTGACGTTGGCGCTGCTGACAGCCAGCGGGCCGGTGCGACGCAGCAGTTCACGAGTGAACGGGTGATCGGGCACCCGAACGGCGATCGTGTCCGTCCGATCGCCCAGATCGAGCCTCAGGCTCGGCTGCGCACGGACGATGATGGTCAGTGCGCCCGGCCAGAAGGCCCGGGCCAACTCCATGGTCTGCGCCGTGATTTCGGTTCCCATCGAACGCAGCATCGAGACCTCGGCAATCAGCACCGGCGGGGGCATGTCGCGGCCGCGTGCTTTCGCGTCCAGGAGGCCCTGAACGGCACTGGCAGAAAAGGCGTCGGCACCGATTCCGTAGACGGTGTCGGTCGGCAGCACGATGCAGTCGCCGTTGCGGACGGCCACTTCGGCGGCGTCCAGTGCCTCGGCGGCCGTACTGCCGATGTCAAAACGTTGCCAATCCTCGGTCGTGCTCACGCGCCCCATCCTGCCAGTTGCCCACCCCGCCGGGCGGTCACGAACCGCGGTCGGTCGTTCAGGTCCTTCACGTCCCGGATCTGCTCGTAGCCCCCGGCCCCGACGAACACCGCGGGCGCCGACTCGTCCTGCACCTCGGCATGCTCGACGGCAACCCATCCCCCCGGACGCAACAGTCGAGCTGCGACGCCGGCCACAACCCGGATGGCGTCCAGTCCGTCTTCTCCGGAGAACAGTGCTAGGTCGGGTTCGTGGTCGCGCACCTCGGGCGGGATGGATTCGTACACCTCCCACGGAATGTAGGGCGGGTTCGCGATCACCAGGTCGACGGTGCCGTTCAGTTCCGGCAGCGCGTCCTTCATGTCGGCCGACACCACCACGACCCCCGTCCCGGCCAGGTTTCGATCGGCGAACTCGACCGCTACCGGTGAGAGTTCCACCGCGTATTGCTCGGCACCTGGGTGTTCAACGGCGAGAGCCAGGGAGATGGCGCCACTGCCGGCACAGAGTTCGACCACCCGGGGCGTGTGCGGCACGTCGGCCAACCGCTCCAGCGCCCAGCCGGTCATCACCTCGGTCTCGGGGCGGGGAATGAATACCCCCGGGCCAACCGACAGGTGAACCGTCCGGAACGGCGCCAGACCGGTCAGATACTGCACCGGCGTGCCGTCAGCGCGCTGGTCGACCAGCGTGGCGAACCGGGCTTCCTGGGCTGCCGTGATCGGGGGCCTGAGCAGGAGCTGACCTCGCGGGACCGCGAGCACGTGCGCGAGCAGAATCTGGGCCTCGTTCAGCGGAATGCGAATGCTCGCCCACCGGGTCAAGCTTGCGGTGTCGCGGTTCACCCGATGTGCTCCAGCCGTTCGGCCAGGTCCGCGGCCTGCAGCGCTTCGAGAACGGCGGTCAAGTCGCCGTTCAGCACCGCGTCCAGGTTGTAAGCCTTGAATCCGATGCGGTGATCGGCGATTCGGTTCTCGGGGTAGTTGTAGGTGCGGATCCGCTCGGAACGGTCCACCGTGCGGATCTGGGACTTCCGGGCCGCTGAGGCCGCGTCCGCCGCTTGTTCCTCGGCCAAGGTGACCAGCCTGGAGCGGAGCATGCGCATCGCCTGCTCCTTGTTCTGCAACTGGGAGCGTTCGTTCTGGCAGGAGACCACCGTGCCGGTGGGCAGGTGGGTGATCCGGACCGCCGAGTCGGTCGTGTTAACGCCTTGGCCTCCCGGTCCCGAACTGCGGTACACGTCGATACGAAGGTCGTCGTCGTTGACCTCCACCTCGGTTTCCTCTGCCTCGGGCATCACCAGGACGCCGGCCGCGCTGGTATGGATCCGTCCCTGGGTCTCGGTCACCGGCACTCGCTGCACGCGATGAACGCCGCCCTCGAACTTCAGCACGCCGTAGGGCATGTTCTCCGGTTCCGAGTTGGCGGCAGCCTTGACCGCCAGGGTGACCGACTTGTAACCGCCCAGATCGGTCTCTTGGGCGTCCAGCACTTCGACCTTCCAGCCCCGGGAATCGGCATAGCGGGTGTACATCTTGAACAGATCGGCAGCGAACAAGGCCGACTCCTCGCCCCCCTCGCCCGACTTGATCTCCAGCATGGCGTCGGAGGAGTCGTGCGGGTCGCGTGGGGCGAGCAGCTTGGTCAACTTCGCCGTGACTTCGGTCAACCGCTCCTGTAGTTGGACGGCCTCCGCGGCGAAGGACTCGTCCTCTTCAGCTAGTTCGCCCGCGGCCTCGAGGTCGTCGGTGAGCTGCTCGAACTCCGCCAGGCTCTTGACGATCGGGGTGAGCTCGGCGTACCGGCGCCCGATTCTCCGAGCCTTGGTCAGGTCGGCATGGATGGCGGGGTCGGAGAGTTGACGCTCCAACTCGGCGAACTCCTCGCGCAGCCCCCCAGCTGCTTCGAACATGAGTGCCTTTCGATCCATCGAGAAGTCCGGCGTCGTCCAACAAAAGCAACGCCGGGGACGCCAGGGGTATCCCTGGCTCCCCGGCGCGCGGTGAAGCTACTTGCCCTTCTTGGCCGCCGGCTTGGCGGCATACCGGCGCTCGAAGCGAGCAACGCGGCCTCCGGTGTCGAGGATCTTCTGCTTGCCGGTGTAGAACGGGTGGCAGGCCGAGCACACTTCGGCGTGGATCGAGCCGCTCTTGGCCGTGCTCCGCGTGACAAAGGTGTTGCCGCAGGTGCACGTCACCTGGGTGTCCCGGTAATCGGGATGGATGCCCTGTTTCATACTCTTCTCCTATGTCTCGTGCCGGGTCGCCATCTCGTCTGTGGATGAGGCTGGATTGGCCTCGGGCGTGAACCGGCAGCGACCCTCTAGTCTGCCCGATCGGCCGGTCATCGCCAAAACGTCCTACGGCGCGGTGTGTTCGCGGGGTCGAGCCAGTACCGGGTCCGCGCTGCGCGCGGGATCGCGCGACCTGGGCCCCCCGAAAATGTTGGCTGGCCGCCTAGTCTGTCGTCTCATGGGCCACGTGGAGCTGTCGGGGATCGGGTACGACCTGCCGGACGGGCGGGCGTTGTTGACCGACATCAGCTTTCGGGTCTCCGATGGCGCAGTGGTGGCTCTGATCGGCGCGAACGGCTCGGGCAAGACGACATTGCTTCGGATCATCGCCGGTGATCTCGAACCCCACGCGGGAAGCACCTCCCGCTCGGGCGGCTTGGGAGTGATGCGCCAGTTCATCGGCAGCATTCGTGACGGCACGACGGTGCGGGAGCTGCTGTTCTCGTTGTCGCCGCCTCGGATTCGGGCTGCCGTTGCTGCCGTGGATGCACTGGAACTCCTGCTCATGGCGCAGGACTCCCCCGCCGATCAGCTGGCCTACGCCGAAGCTTTAGGCGAGTACGGCGATGCGGGGGGCTACCACCAAGAAGTGATCTTCGATGCGTGCTGCGTGTCCGCTCTCGGGATCGGCTTCGAGGCGGCCAAGTGGCGCGAGGTCAACACCCTGTCCGGTGGCGAGCAGAAGCGGCTAGCCCTGGAGGTGCTACTCCGCGGGCCGGACGAAGTGCTGCTCTTGGACGAGCCCGACAACTACCTCGATGTCCCGGGCAAGCGGTGGCTGGAGGACCAGTTGCGCCTCACCCAGAAGACCGTGCTGTTGGTCAGCCATGATCGGGAGTTGCTGGCTCGAGCGGCAACTCAGATAGCAGCCCTGGAGCTGGGGGCCGCCGGGAACACGCTCTGGGTGCATGGACGGGGCTACGCCGACTTCGCCTCGGCCCGCCAGGAGCGCTTCGAGCGGTTTGAGGAACTACGCCGTCGCTGGGACGAGCAGCACGAGCAGTTGCGGAAGCTGGTTGCGACCTTGAAAGTGAAAGCCACCTACAACGACGGGATGGCTTCGCGGTATCAGGCCGCCCAAACCCGGTTGGCGCGGTTCGAGGCGGCGGGTCCCCCACAGGCGGTCCCACGGCGTCAGGAGTTGTCGATGCGGTTGCACGGCGGACGGACCGGCAAACGGGCGGTCGTGTGTGAGGAGCTGGAACTGAGCGGATTGATGAAGCCGTTCTCCACCGAGATCTGGTTCGGCGACCGGGTTGCGGTGCTGGGCTCCAACGGGTCCGGCAAGTCCCACTTTCTTCGCTTGTTGGCCCGAGGCGGCTCCTCCCCCGAACCCTCGAACACGTCAGTGGATCACGCCATCATCGAGCCGGTGAACTTCACTGGCGTGGGCAAGTTGGGAGCTCGGGTTCGTCCAGGGTGGTTCGCCCAGACGAATCGCCACCCTGAGCTGACGGGGCGAAACCTCCTGCAGATTCTGCACCGGGGCGATGACCACCGCGATGGCGTCGGCCAAGAACAAGCAGCCCGCGCCCTAGATCGCTACGAGCTGGCAAAGGCGTCCGAACAGCGCTACGAGACGTTGTCCGGCGGCCAGCAGGCACGCTTGCAGATTCTCCTGTTAGAACTCGGCGGCGCCACCATGCTCTTGTTGGACGAGCCCACCGACAACCTCGACATCGAGTCCGCCGAGGCCTTGGAGCATGGCCTCGCCGCCTTCGAGGGCACCGTGGTCGCGGTCACGCACGACCGTTGGTTCGCGCGGGGCTTCGACCGCTTCCTGGTCTTCGGCAGCGACGGTTCGGTCTACGAATCCGATCAGCCGATCTGGGACGAGGGCCGAGTGCTGCGCTCCCGATAGGTCTGGGAGCGCCGCCGCCTCAACTCAGTTCTGCGAGGGAGTGGTGCGAGTGACCTGGATCAGGAACTCGCGGTTCGACTCCGTCTTCCGCATCCGCGACAACAGCGTCTCCAGCGCGGTCTGGTCATCCAGGCCCGAGAGTGCCCGACGCAGCTTCCAGATGATCTGGAGTTCGTCACGACCCAACAGCAGTTCCTCGCGACGGGTGCCTGAGGCGTCCACATCGATGGCGGGGAAGATCCGCTTGTCGGCCAGGTCCCGTCGAAGCCGCAACTCCATGTTGCCGGTGCCCTTGAACTCCTCGAAGATCACGTCGTCCATCTTCGAGCCGGTCTCGATCAACGCGGTGGCAAGGATGGTCAACGACCCCCCGTGCTCGATGTTGCGGGCGGCGCCGAAGAACTTCTTCGGCGGGTAGAGCGCCGCCGAGTCCACGCCGCCGGAGAGGATCCGACCGGACGCCGGCGCAGCGAGGTTATACGCGCGACCCAGACGAGTGATGCCGTCGAGCAGAATGACCACATCGCGGCCCATCTCCACCAGTCGCTTGGCCCGCTCGATCGCCAGTTCGGCGATGGTGGTGTGATCCTCGGCCGGACGGTCGAAGGTCGAGGCAATCACTTCGCCCTTGACGCTGCGCTGGAAGTCGGTGACCTCTTCGGGACGTTCGTCGACGAGCACCACCATCAGGTGAACTTCAGGGTTGTTCGTGGTGATCGCATTGGCGATCGCCTGCATGATCAACGTCTTGTCGGCCTTGGGGGGCGAGACGATCAGGCCACGCTGACCCTTGCCAACCGGAGCGATCAAGTCGACGATGCGGCCGATCATGCCCACCGCCGAGGTCTCCAGCTTCAGCCGATCCTGCGGGTACAAGGGCGTCAGCTTGGCGAACTCCGGACGATCCTTGGCCGCCTCCGGGGCGTCCAGGTTGACCGTGTCCAGGCGCACCAGCGGGTTGAACTTCTCCCGCGAACCTTCCTTACCCTGGCGAATCGCGCCGGTGACGATGTCGCCCTTGCGCAGACCGAACCGCTTCACCATGGACAGCGACACGTAGGCGTCGTTCGGTCCGGGCAGGTAGCCGGTGGTCCGGACGAAGGCGTAATTGTCCATCACATCGAGGATGCCGTTCACCGGCACCAAGACGTCGTCGTCGGTCACCACCGGGTCGGCCTCCATGCCGGACAGTCCACCCGTCTGAACCGAACCGCCACGGGTGGTCGTCCGTCGACCCTGCCGATCACGATCACGATCGCGGCTCCGACGACGTCGGCTTCGACGACCGCCCGCGAACTCGTCATCCTCGACGTTGTTGCGTGGCTGCTGCTGTTGGCCCTGCTGGCGGGGCTGCTCGGCGCGCTCGACACGCTCGGCGGGGGCCTGCGCGCTGTCGGGAGTCGACGTCACCTCAGTCACGTCAACGGCGTTCTCGACCTCGGGGACGCCGCGCTGGCGACGGCGCCTTCCGCGGGAACCCTCGAGGGCCTCCAGCCGTGCGGCGACGTCGTCCTGGCCACCCTCGGTCTGTGAGGAAGCAGGCGCGCTCGGTTCGGCAACCTCGCTGGCCGGGCGTTCCACCTCGGCGGCTTGGCGCGGTTCGGCAACGGGGGTTGACTCCCCGGACGCCTCCGTGGAGGCCGCCCGGTGATTGCGGCGGACGGGAGCCTGCGCCGACTCAGCGGCAGCTTGGCCCCCTCTTGCGGTCTGGATGGCTTCGATGAGTTGGCCCTTGCGCATGGCGCCGGTGCCCTTGAGACCAAGCGACGCGCCGAGCGTTTTCAGCTCTGGCAGCAACATCGCGGTGAGCCCTTTGCCGCCGGATGAGTTGGCGGCCTGGATCGTGTCGGTCACGTAGGTCCTTTCGGATCAGGTCCGGGGCGGCTCGGAAGCCTTGTGGCGGCGGACCCTGCTCAGAATGAGCATTGAGTTGGGAGGAAGATCTCGGAATGCGAGCAACCCGCTATGGCTGCTGGTGCTGGTGATCCTCGACGATTGACATCGTCCCGCCCGATCTCACAGGGGCGTTGCACCGACTGGCGCGATGACAACCCTAGCACCGATCCTGCCCGCGTCGACCAGCCACACGCGCGGAAGCCACACGCGCCGGGACGCCTCAGGATTTGCCGGACGATCATGGTCAGTGGGCGTACTTCTTCTGCCCCTCGCTCGCGACCCGCGCCGTCGTCCACCCCATCACCAAACACAGCACCAACAGGGCCACTCCGGCCACGACCCCGATGTTGTCGACCAGTTGACTGAACGGCCCGTAGGTCAACTCGACCTTGTCCCCACCCGGAAGCTGCTTGAACGGGGCGTAAGCCGTCCACACTGCGTAGAACAACCCCGGTAAGCGGACGTAGAGCGGAAGGCCGACGTTCTTCAGTAACAGCACAGCCAACGGGAGAATCCAGACGTAATGGTGCGACCAAGAAATGGGTGAGGCGAGCAAGCTGGTGAGACCAGCAAGGCAGACGGCGAGGGCGAGCTCACCCTGGCGATGGACCAGGACCGCGGCGGTCACGCCGATCACCAACACCAACGCGCTGACCACGAGACCGCCGCGGCTGGCCTCGCCGAACAGTCGACTCCACACCCCCATGACCGACTGATTGGTCTTGAACAGGATCCCGGAGTTGATCCCGGAATCACCAGCGATCAACCGCGTCCAGTAGAGCCACGACTGCCCTGGAAGAAGGACGAAAGCCAGGCCGGTGGCAGCCAGGAAGGTCACAAAACTGATAATGCCCTCTTTGCGCTTGCCCGCGAAGAAGTTGGCCATCGCGACCACCGCCGGGGTGAGCTTCACCGCGGTCGCCAGGCCGGTCAGCCATCCCTCGGGCAACAGGCGCCGCGCGAAGACCCGTGGGCCCGGCATCGAATCCAGCACAGCAGCGGTCACCAGCAGGATGCCCAGCTGACCAAAGCCAAGGGTCTCCCGGACCGGTTCGACAAGCCAGATCGCCGCCGTAGCGGCCAGGCTCAGCTGCCAGCCGCTGAGCCCCAACCGGAACAGCATGGCCATCACGGCCGCCACGTTCATGGCCAGCCAGATCACCTCGGCCCCGGTCGTCCCGAGGATCGTCCAGGGCACGGTGAGCAAGGCCGCGAAGGGCGGGTAGATCCACGGGAGCTGACCGGGAACGTTATAGATGTCGCCGCCGGCGAGCAACAGTTGCCCCGTCCGGCGGTAGACGTCCAGATCGATCATCGCCGGATCCCAGGGTTCAAAGACGCCGCCGGGAATCGTTGTGGCCCCGGCCCACAAGGCGGCCAGCATCGGCCCGATGGCGAGCAGCAGAACGTGCCCGATCTTCGTCAGGCGGGTGGGCTTCACGACTCTCCTTCGCTGTCGGGGGTGGGCCAAACGCTAGCCCATCGGCCTGCCCAGGGGTGGGGGCGGGTTCCGTTCAGGCGTCCAAGGACAACGTGGCGGCAGCCGAAGCGAAGGCGACCCGCAACTGGTCGTAGTCGAGGACCACGGGGAACTGGGGGAATTCTTCAATCACCTTGGCCGGCGGCCGAAACAGAATCCCGGCGTCCGCCTCGGCCAACATCGCTGTGTCGTTGTAGGAGTCGCCAGCAGCGATGGTCCGGAAGTTGAGCGCCCGAAAGGACTGAATCGAGGCGCGCTTCTGGTCGGGCAGACGCAGCCGGTAACCGACCACGCGGTCGTCGGCGACTTCGAGATTGTGGCAGAACAGTGTCGGGAACCCGAGCTGTTTCATCAGCGGCATCCCGAACTCGTAGAACGTGTCGGAGAGGATGACCACCTGGAAGCGGTCACGCAGCCAGGCCAGCATCTCCAACGCCCCCGGCATCGGCCCCAACTCGGCGATCACCGCCTGGATCTCGCTCAGCTTCACCCCGTGTTGATCCAGAACCGCCAGCCGATGCTGCATCAGCTCGTCATAGTCAGGCACGTCACGCGTGGTCAGCCGCAACTGGTCAATCCCCGTCCGCTCCGCGACAGCGATCCAGATTTCCGGGACCAGGACACCCTCAAGATCGAGACACGCCAGCAACATGGCTACACGCCCTCGACGCGCATCAGGCCCACGTCGCCCCGAACCACATTCATGGTGCGCAGCTCGGCGACCGCCCCGGCCATGTCGGAGGCCTGGGCGGTGTGGGTGAGGATCGCCAGGCGAGCCTGCTGCCCGTCTTCCGTGGGCTCGGCGTCCTGCCGCACGGCCTGAATCGAGACCCGATGGCGAGCGAAACAGTCGGCGATCTTGGCCAACACCCCTGGCTCGTCATCAACCAGGAGGGAGGCGTAGAACTTGCTCGCTACCGCACCGCTGCTGGCGATCGGGCGAGCCGAATACGACGACTCGCCTGGACCAGCCACGCCTCGCACCCGGTTTCGGGCCGCTGTGACCACGTCACCGAGAACCGCGGACGCGGTGGGCGACCCACCCGCTCCCGGGCCCATGAACATCAACTGGCCCGCGTTGCGGGATTCGATGAAGACCGCGTTGAAGGCCCCGGAAACGTTCGCCAGCGGGTGGTTGGTGGGGACCATGGTCGGGTGCACGCCAACCGCGATGGAGCCGTCCTCAGCCAACGAGGCTCGAGCCAAGAGCTTGATCACGAACCCCATCTGGCTGGCAGTCGCCACGTCGCTGGCGCTGACCCGGGTTATGCCCTCGCGGACCACGTCATCGAGCTTGACCCGGGTGTGGAAGGCGAGGCTGGCCAGAATCGCGGCCTTGGCGGCCGCATCAAAGCCCTCGACGTCGGCGGTAGGATCCGGCTCGGCGAAACCGAGGCGCTGCGCCTCGGCCAGGGCCACATCGAACGACCAGCCCTGGGTATGCATCTTGTCCAGAATGAAGTTCGTGGTGCCGTTGACGATGCCCATCACCGCGGTGACCTCATCGCCGACCAGGGACTCGCGCAGCGGACGGACGATCGGGATCGCCCCGGCCACCGCCGCCTCGTAGTAGAGGTCGACGCCGGCGGCCTCGGCTGCGGCGTACAGCGTGGCGCCGTCCTGGGCCAACAGTTGCTTGTTGGCGGTGATCACAGAGGCCTTGTGCGCGATCGCGGCGAGGATCAGCGAGCGGGCCGGCTCGATGCCCCCCATCACCTCGATCACCAAGTCGACATCGGGGCGGGTCGCCAGGGCCATCACATCTGAGGTGACCAACGCGGGATCGATCCCCGGGCGCTCCAGCTCTGGGCGCCGGACACCGATGCCGACCAACTCCAGGCGTCGGCCGATCCGCGCAGTGAAGTCGTCACCCTTGCTCAGCAGCAGGCGGGCCACTTGCGATCCCACCACGCCACAGCCGAGGAGTACCACCTTGAGCGGCTCCGAGTCGGTCAGCACCACAGTCCTCGTTTCTTCAGGCACCCGCATCGAGCGCCAGCAGGTCGTCCAGGGTTTCGCGCCGCAGCAGCGTAGTCAGCCGTCCATCCAGGACGGCCACCACAGGGGGTCGCGGAGTGTGATTGTAGTTGCTCGCCATGGATCGGCTGTACGCCCCCGCCGCCGGCACAGCGATCAGATCTCCAGGTCGGACGTCACTGGGCAGGAACTCATCGCGAACCAGGATGTCGCCACCCTCACAATGCAGGCCGACCACGCGTGACAGCACCGGCGGAGCGTCCGAGGTGCGATTGGCCAGGGTCGCGGAATACTCCGCCGCATAGAGGGCCGGACGGATGTTGTCGCTCATCCCGCCGTCCACGGAGATGTAGCGCCTGGACAGGCCGCCACCGATCTCCACCGCCTTGACCGTGCCGACCCGGTAGAGCGCTGTTCCCGGCGGGCCACTGATCGAACGTCCGGGTTCGATCGAGACCCTCGGCACTGCAAGCCCGAAGCCGCGGCATTCATGGAGCACGATCTCGAGCAGGCCTGAGGCCAACTCGCCGGCCGTGGCGGGAGTGTCGGCCTTGGTGTACGCGATGCCGAAGCCACCTCCAAGATCGAGCTCAGCCAACTCCAGGCCGGTGGCCTCCTTGAACTGGGCGAAGAGCTTCAGCGTCCGCCTGGCGGCCACCTCGAACCCGTTGGTGTCGAAGATCTGCGAGCCGATGTGGCTGTGGATGCCACGCAGATCGAGGTAGGGGCTGTGATGCGTGCGCACCATGGCCACCAGCGCCGCTCCTCCATTGATCGAGAAGCCGAACTTCTGATCCTCATGGGCGGTGGCAATGTACTCATGGGTGTGCGCCTCGACGCCTGTGGTCACCCGGATCAGCACTTGAGCCACGGTGCCCAGTTCAGCCCCGAGTCGCTCCAACCGACTGATCTCATCGGAGGAATCGACGATGATCCGACCGACGCCGACCTCCAGGGCCATCCGCAGTTCGGCTTCGCTCTTGTTGTTGCCGTGAAGTCCGATCCGGGCGGGGTCAACGTCGGCGCGCAGCGCCACGGTCAACTCACCGGCCGAGCACACGTCAAGGTTCAGGCCTTCCTCGGCGACCCAGCGGGCCACCCCGGTGCACAGGAATGACTTGCCTGCGTAGTAAACCTCCCAGCCGGCGAAGGCGGCCTTCCATTCACGGGCCCGCGCCCGAAAGTCGGCCTCGTCGATCACGTAGGCGGGGGTGCCGATCTGCCGGGCGATCTCCTCGACGCTCAGGCCGGCGATCTCAATCTCGCCGTCCGAGCGACGACTCACACCCGAACTCCACAGCCCCTCAGCTAGGGCGTTCACGTCCCCAGGCTTGGTCAACCAATGCGGCGCCGGAGAGGTGGCATCGGCATGGATCGAGCCAGCGACGTGCATGTGGGTCATGAGGGTTAACTCTGCCAGATCCCCCGGACGCTTTTCCCCCTGCCGGGGGCTGGACCTCACCGGCTCAACGCGTGAGGGCGCTGATCTCAATCACCCGCACGGAGGCGAGCCGAAGCGGTTCCGGCTCGGTGACGGTGATCCCGTCGGCGACCACCCGCACGGCGGCGCAGGCCGGGCCGAGGCACCGCCGACTGAAGCGAACCCCCCAGAGGGTGAAGAACTGGCCGAGGGTGACCTGTTCGGCGCCGCGACCCTCCAGCCAGACAACCCCTGAGTCATCGTGGGTGTGCGCCGGGCCCTGCACTGCACGCAACCGATCAACCCCGATCCACGCCGGCAGTGGCACAGGGGCGCCGTCCAGCCGCACAGTCAGGGTGAGGGTGTGTTGGTTGCTCCGGTCATCGAGCCGCGACTCGGGCACTCCGGCCAGCGCGAGATTCGCCACCGCGTCGCGGGGCGCGGGCCAGGGCGGCGCTGTCATGGAGAGCGTCGCAGGAGGTGGAGGGGATCGTCCGGCACACCCGGAAACCAGGAGCGTGACGGCCAGCAGCAGTGCCCATCTCCTCATGGGCCCGAGGATAGCGAGAGGCCGCCCTGAAAGTGCGGTAGAGTCTTCCGCGGCCCGCTCGCGGGTCGGGCCCCCGTAGCTCAGGGGATAGAGCACCGCCCTCCGGAGGCGGGAGCGCGCGTTCGAATCGCGCCGGGGGCGCCCGTAGTAGAAGTTGCCAGAGAAGGCGCAAACAGCGCTTGACAAGGCACTTCAGGTCCAGTGGTTGGCCTAGCCCAGCAGGGCCGGCCCGCCCGCCGAGGCGGGATCCCTCGCTAGAACGCCCGAAACGCTTTCCCCGGCACGACCCTGCCTCGCCCGTGCCTGCGCGGGTTTGCGCGTCAGGGGTGGCGCCGATCCCAGCGGCGCCGTGCGGCCGCATAGGCATCGCGAAGCAACCCGTTCAGCTCGTCGGTGACGCTGTCGCCTGGCTGGACGACGCACACCCAACCCAGCTGTGCATACACGGGGTGCGGAAGCACTCGGTCTCGAACCCTCGGGTCCCCGACGTCGCCAAGATCACGGCGTCCCCCGTCGATGTTGACCCGGAAGACTCCGTTCCCGAGCCCCGACGACGGCTCGCCAGGGTAATCCTTGGTCACCAGCGTGGCGAACGGCTGACCGGGAGGAACCACGCCATCCGGGGCGTAGTAGAAGAACAGGTCACCCCAGGCCACCTCGGGAGAGCCGTCGCCGGGGCGTGGTGCCACGACGAGCACCCCGCCCAGCGACGTGACGAAACTGGTGATGTCATCGATGGTCATCGCTCAAGTAGACCATCCGCCTGCAGGTGCACCCTCCCCGCATGCCGCCAACGGAAGCCTGGGCATCACCTCCGGGCAGGGCCGAGCAGTTCAGGCAGCGAGCAGGTCGTCGACCTGGTTCGTGGCTAGCGTCGCGCCCTCCTCCATTCCCATGGCGAGGACTTGTCGCAGGGCTTCGGCCGACTCGTAGGTGGTGGTGAACGTTGCCGTGGTCGATGTCCCCGCTGACTCGAAGGCGTACTCGCATCGCCCGATGGGCATGCCGGGGGCTGGGTTGAAGTCAGAGTCGGCGAAGAAGTCGTCGAAGGAGAAGCGGTGGGGTTCCTCAACGGCGAGGATCGTCCAACCCCCGTAGTACTTCTCCCCCTCGGGACTCGTCATGAAGTAGTGCATCCCTCCGCCGGGAGTCAGCGAGTGCTCGACGATGGTTGCCGGGTAGCCGGGCGGACCCCACACGCGCTCCAACTGGCGGGGGTCGGCATAGACCTCCCAGACCCGCTCAACCGAGGCCGCGAACTTTGCCGTGATGGTAAGGGTGTTGTGGGGATGCTGTTCATCGACTTCGAGCGCGGCCATCGGATGCGAGTGGACGGAGAGGCGACGATCGACCTCGAGGACCCGCTCAGGGATGAGTACCCAGAGGCCCAGTTCGTGGTTCGGGTCCACGCGCGCACCGTCTACCCGAACTGTCCGCGCTACATCCACCGCTACGACCTCGTCCGGAGGTCGTCCTTCGTCCCGCGCAGCGACAGCCTGACACCGGTTCCGCAGTGGAAGCGCTCGGACTGGGCCCGGGACGCTCTACCCAAGGACGACCCGGCCCGTGACCCGGGGGAACGGGACGTCCGGGGCCGATGAGCGCCGGGCTCAACCGGCTTCAGGAGCGAGGGTCTTTGCGGTAAGGCTTCTTCCGATCGCCCGAACTCGGGCGCCTGCCCTGATCGGGAGCGAGCTCAATCAACTTGCCGGAGATTCGGGTGGTGCGCAGCGCCTCGAAGACACTCTGCGGGAGCTCGGCCGGCAGTTCGATCAGGGAGTGGTCGGGACGGATGTCGATGTGCCCGAAGTCCTGCCGACGCAGCCCACCCTCGTTGGCCAAGGCGCCGACGATCTGGCGCGGCTCGATCTTGTGCCGCTTCCCCACCGAGATCCGGTAGGTCGCCATCGGCACGTCGTTGCGAGAGCCGCGCTCACCCCGTTCCGGACGCTCCCCAGCCGAGGGACGCTCTCCATACGAGGGACGCTCTCCATACGCCGGACGCTCGCGCCGAACCTCGCGGGTGTCGAACTGCCTGGCGGACCGGGCCGGTTCGGGCTCGAGCAGCATCGGCTCGTCCCCCTGCAGCACGACGGCCAGCGCCGCCGCCACATCGACGTCGGGGACGTCGTACTCGTTCACATAGTGCGCCACAACCTGGCGGAAGAAGTCGATCTTCTCTGAATCCAACGCCTGGGTGATCGCGTCGTCGAACCGGCTCAACCGGGTCGCGTTGATGTCTTCGACAGTGGGCATGCTGACCGGCGTCAAAGTCTGTCGGGTCGCACGCTCGATCGAGGTCAGGAGATGGCGTTCACGCGGCGTGACGAACGAGATGGCATCGCCGCTGCGGCCGGCCCGACCGGTTCGACCGACCCGGTGAACGTAGGACTCTGTGTCGGTCGGAATGTCGAAGTTGACCACGTGACTGATCCGGTCGACATCGAGGCCACGGGCTGCCACGTCAGTGGCGACCAGGATGTCGAGCTTGCCCGACTTGAGCTGACCGATCGTCCGCTCACGTTGAACCTGGGCAATGTCGCCGTTGATCGCGGTCGCCGAGAACCCCCGCGCCCGGAGCTTCTCAGCGAGCGTCTCGGTCTCATTCTTGGTCCGGACGAAAACGATCATGCCCTCGAAGTTCTCCACCTCAAGGATGCGGGTGAGGGCGTCCACCTTCTGCGGGTAGGACACCATCAGGTAGCGATGCTGGACGTTCGCCGCGGTGGCCGTCTTGCCCTTGACGCTGATCTCCACCGGGTCGGTGAGGTACTTCTTGGACAGGTGCCTGATCTGGGCCGGCATCGTGGCCGAGAAGAGTGCCACCTGCTTGTCAGTCGGTGTGTCGGCGAGAATCGTCTCGACGTCCTCAGCGAAGCCCATGTTGAGCATCTCGTCGGCCTCGTCGAGCACCAGGAACCTCAGGTGGCTCAGGTCGAGCGTGCCCTTCTCCAGGTGATCCATGATCCGACCCGGCGTCCCGACAACGATATGGACGCCTCGCGCCAGGGCGCTCAACTGAACTCCGTAGCCCTGACCCCCATAGACCGGGAGCACGTGGACGCCGCTCATCCGTCCGGCGTACTTCTGGAAAGCCTCGCAGACCTGGAGCGCCAGTTCCCGCGTGGGCGCCAGGACGAGGGCTTGCGGTGACTTCTGCTTAAGATCAAGCCTGTTGAGGATCGGAAGCGCGAAGGCCGCCGTCTTCCCCGTGCCCGTCTGGGCCAGTCCGACGACGTGCCGACCCTGGAGCAGTGCGGGGATTGTCGCCGCCTGGATCGGGGAGGGGTTCTCGTAACCCACCTCGCGCACTGTTCGCAGCAGCCGCTCATCGAGGCCGAGTCCGGCGAAGGTGATTTGGTCCTCCGCCTCGGCGTCCGGCGCGTTCACAGGGTCAAGATTGTCGTCACTCACACCAAGACGGTAGCGGGTTCGCGCTACCGCGACACCATGCGCCATGCGCCAGAGCCACTCCTCCTCCAGGCCGGTTCGACCCGATCACGTCCCCGCGGCCCAAAGAATTCGGCAAATGTACCGACAATCAGGTCACGGACCGGCAACGATGCTGCTCACAAGCCGCCACGATGAGTAGCATCGTTGGTTAGCAGGCTGGGGATGGCCTGCGCTCAAAGGCTTCATGGAAGAAGGCGGATTGTGGCCCTCGCGCCCGAGAATGTGTCGGCATCGGCCGAATCAGCGAGTGATTTTGGCGCCAACGACTGGCTGATCGACGAGATGTACGACCAGTACGTCGACGACCCTGAGTCGGTGACCGAAGCGTGGCAGCAATACTTCGCCAGCCACGCGCTCCCTGTGCAACCAACTCCGCAGCCCAGCGCCGGCTCGACAGCGCCGACGCCATCCCCCGCAGCACCCACCGAGGTCACGCGCCGGCCTCCGGTCGCGGCCACCAGCCCCTCGGCCGCTGGTCCCGCGTCCCCAAGCAGCAGCAGTTCTCCCCCGCGCTCCTACACCGTGGTCGCCGACCCGGTGTCCCCAACAACTCCCAGCAAGCCGGCGCCCCCGACTCCAGTCCCGCCGCCCGCCAGTTCGGCGGCAGTGGCTTCAGCCCCCGCGGGTCCGGCGGCAGCCGGTCCAGCAGCAGTTGAGCCGCAAATGGTGTCGCACGACCTTGCGCCCGAGCGGCCGGGCTCCGGAATGGGCCTCTCGGCCAATCGCCCCAACCTCGCAGTCCGTCCTGAGCCGAAGGCGGTCGAGCCGCGTCGGCTCGCGTTGCGTGGCCCGGCCATGCGCACCGCCAAGAACATGGACGCGTCGCTGGCCATGCCGACGGCCACCAGCGTCCGCAATGTCCCGATGAAGCTTGCGATCGACCAGCGGCAGATGATCAATGCCCACTTGGCCCGGACGACTGGCGGGAAGATCTCCTTCACCCACCTGATCGGCTACGCCATGATCCAGGCCCTCAAGCGGACCCCGGGCATGAACAACGCTTTCGAGGAGGCCGACGGCAAGCCTTTCCTGATTGAACCTGTCTCGATCAACCTGGGTCTGGCCATTGATCAGGCCAAGCCGGACGGCACCCGACAGCTGCTCGTGCCGAACATCAAGGCCTGTGAGGATCTGAACTTCGCCCAGTTCTGGGCGGCCTATGAGGCCATCGTGCGTAAGGCCCGGGCCAACCAGCTGACCGTCGACGACTTCGCCGGCACGTCCGCGACCCTGACCAATCCTGGGGGGATCGGCACCAGCCACTCGGTGCCGCGGTTGATGCAGGGCCAGGGAGTGATTCTGGGCGTGGGGTCGATCGACTATCCGCCCGAGTTCCAGGGCGCGGCACCGACTCGGATCAATCAGCTTGCGGTGTCGAAGATCACCACCCTCACTTCCACCTACGACCACCGGGTGATCCAGGGCGCCCAGTCGGGCGAGTTCCTCAAGGTGATCCACGAGCTGTTGATCGGCAAGCACAACTTCTACGACGAGATCTTCGCCGCGCTGCGGGTTCCGTACACCCCGATTCGCTGGGCCACCGACATCAGCGACGACCGGTTCAACCAGATCCCTCGGACCAGCCGGATCTTCGCTTTGATCAACGCCTACCGCAATTACGGCCACTTGATGGCCGACATCGACCCCCTGGAGTATCGCCAGCGCACCCACCCGGAGTTGGCGATCGAGTCCCACGGGCTGACCCTGTGGGACCTGGATCGGGAGTTCCCGGTCGGCTCGTTCGGTGGCCGCGACGGGGACGTGCTCAGCATGCGCGACATCCTTGCCATGCTGCGCGGCTCGTACTGTCGCTCGGTGGGTGTGGAGTACATGCACATTCAAGACAGCGAACAACGGCTCTGGATCCAGGAACGCTTCGAGCGCCCGCACGTGCCGTGGCCCAGGGAGGAGCACGTGCGGATCCTGGACAAGCTGAACCAGGCTGAGATCTTCGAAACTTTCCTGCAGACCAAGTTCGTCGGTCAGAAACGCTTCAGCCTCGAAGGCGGCGAATCCACGATCGTCCTGCTCGATGAGCTGTGTGAGGCCGCGGCCAATGAGGTGTTCGACGAGGTGTGCATCGGCATGCCCCACCGTGGACGACTCAACGTGCTGGCCAACATCGTGGGCAAGAGCTACAGCCAGATCTTCAGGGAGTTCGAGGGCAAGGTCGATCCGCGGCTGGCCATGGGCACGGGTGACGTGAAGTATCACTTAGGGGCGGAAGGCGAGTTCAAAGGCCTCAACGGCAAGACGATCAAGACCTCCGTCGCGGCCAATCCCAGCCACTTGGAGGCAGTCAATCCAGTGCTGCAAGGCATTGCGCGGGCGAAGTTGGACGTGATCGGGGCCGAGCGCGGCTACCCCGTCCTGCCGATCCTGCTTCACGGCGATGCCGCCTTCGCCGGCCAGGGGGTCGTCTACGAGACGTTGCAGATGAGCCAGCTGCGGGCTTACCGCACCGGTGGCACCGTGCACGTCGTGGTGAACAACCAGGTGGGATTCACCACCGCCCCGACAGATTCACGGACGTCGATCTACTGCACGGACGTGGCCAAGACCATCCAGGCACCCATCTTCCATGTCAACGGCGACGATCCCGAGGCCGTGGCCCGGGTCGGCCAACTCGCGTTCGAGTTCCGCCAGCGCTTCGCCAAGGACGTCGTCATCGACATCGTCTGCTACCGCCGGCGAGGCCACAACGAGGGTGATGACCCGAGCTTCACGCAGCCGCAGATGTATGACCTGATCGAGCAGAAACGAAGCGTCCGCAAGCTGTACACCGAAGCCCTGATCGGCCGCGGAGACATCTCCACCGAAGACGCCGAGGCAGTCATCGCCCGCTTCCGCGACGGGCTGGAGAGCGTGTTCAAGCAGGCTCGGGAGAGTGTCGTCACCGACGACCAGGAATACCGCAAAGTGCCCTACTACCCGCCGAAGCTCGGCAAGACCCAGGGCACCAACATCACCATGGCCACGATGGAGAGACTGGCTCTGGCCCACGTGTCGTTCCCGGAGAGCTTCCGGGTGCATCCCAAGGTGCTCCCCCAGTTGCAGCGCCGCGCGGAAGCGATTCGGTCCGGCCCGATCGATTGGGCTACGGCGGAGCTGTTGGCCTTCGGCTCGTTGCTGATCGAAGGACGGCCCGTTCGGCTGGTCGGCCAGGACAGTCGCCGGGGCACGTTCGTGCAACGCTTCGCGGCCGTCGTGGACCGCTTTTCCGGCGAGTCCTACGTTCCGCTGAACAACCTGAGCGAGGACCAGGGGTTCTTCCACGTCTACGACTCACTGCTCAGCGAGTACGCGGCCATGGGCTTCGAATACGGCTATTCGGTCGCGGCGCCGAATGCTCTGGTGTGCTGGGAAGCCCAGTTCGGGGACTTCGCCAACGGCGCACAGACGATCGCCGACGAGTTCATCGCCGCCGGAAACGCCAAGTGGACGCAGAAGTCCGGCGTGGTGCTGCTACTGCCGCACGGGTACGAGGGTCAGGGACCGGACCATTCCTCGGCCCGGATCGAGCGCTGGCTGTCGCTGTGTTCGGAGGGGGCGCTCGCCGTGTGCCAACCCTCCACCCCAGCGAGCTACTTCCACCTCTTGCGCACCCACGCCTACGTGAACTGGCACCGGCCAGTGGTCATCGCCACGCCGAAGTCGATGCTGCGCAACAAGCAGGCTGTCTCCACGGTGACCGACTTCACCCAGGGCCGCTGGATGCCGGCCATCGGCGACGAGACGATCACCGAGAACGCCTCGGTGGAGCGGATCGTGCTCTGCTCGGGCAAGGTCCGCTGGGATCTGATCAACGCCCGCACCGAGCTCGGCCTGGACGGCAAGGGTGGCGATCATTTCCTGGAGCGCTTCTACCCGCTGCCGGCCAAGGAGATTGCTGCGGAGTTCAGCAAGTTCCCGCAGGTGCATGACGTCCGCTACGTCCAGGACGAGCCAGAGAATCAGGGCGCTTGGTGGTTCCTCCAGGGCCAGTTGCCGGGGGCTGTCGCCGCGTTCCTTCCGGGGTATGACCTGCGACTCAAGGGTGTGACGCGACCGGCCGCCTCGGCCCCGTCGGTAGGGTCCCTCAAGGTTCATCAGTCACAACAGGACGACCTGATGGAGCGCGCGCTAGCACGATGACCTGGAAGGGGCTCGATGTACTTCACCGACCGCGGAATCGAAGAGCTGGAAGACCGACGGGGGCATGAAACGGTGACGCTGGCTTGGCTGGCGGAACAATTGCGGGTTTTCGTTGATCTCCAGCCCGACTTCGAAGTACCAATTGAGCGACTGGCCACGTGGCTGGCTCGACTCGATGACGAGGACGACGAATGAGCTTGGACGATGTGGTGCTGGCCGCGCATGCGACCCTGGCCGGAGCCGACTCTGCCCCTGGGGTCTGGGTGGCCCCAGGCCGGATCAACCTGATCGGCGAACACACCGACTACAACGACGGTTTCGTGCTGCCGTTCGCACTGCCGCAGGCGGCACACTTGGCCGCCTCCGCGCGGGAGGACGACCAGATCCGGATCGTCTCGGTCGATCTCAAGGAACGGTTCGAGACCCGGTTGACGGATCTGGCACCGAACAACGATGGCTGGCATTCCTATCTGGCGGGAGTCTTTTGGGCCCTGCGTGAGGCCGGCTACCAGGTCGGGGGCGCCGATCTGGCCTTAGCCTCTGACGTGCCGATCGGCGCCGGGCTCTCCTCGTCAGCCGCGATCGAATGCGCAGTGGTGGCCGCCCTGTGCGACCTTTACCATCTCGACATCGCTCCGATGGAGCGGGCCAAGCTTGCCCGCGTGACTGAGAACGCCTACGTCGGTGCTCCCACGGGGTTGATGGATCAGGCCGCCTCCACGCTGTGCACCCTCGACCATGCCCTGTTCATGGATTGCCGGACGCTGGCGGTTGAACAGATTCCGATGGACCTGAATGCGGCCGCGGGGCCCAACGGCGGGTATGCCATCCTCGTCATCGACACCATGACTCGACACAGCCATGCCGACGGCGAGTACGGCAGCCGCCGGGCCGCGTGCGAGGAGGCGTGTCGGATTCTCGGCGTGCCCGCACTTCGTGACGTTTCCGCGACCGGCCTCCCGGCGGCGCTCGCCCAGCTACCGACGGCGATCGCTCCACGGGTGCGGCACATCGTCACCGAGAATCAACGCGTGCTGGACGCCTGCGAGGCGCTCCGAGGTGGAGACCTGACCCGCCTGGGAGCGCTGATGACCGCCTCGCACGCCTCGATGCGCGACGACTACGAGATCACCGAGGTTTCGGTGGACGCGGCGGTCGAGACCGCACTGGCCCAAGGCGCACTCGGCGCCCGAATGACGGGCGGAGGCTTCGGGGGTTGCGTCCTTGCGCTTGCTCGACTGGATCAGTTGGCGGCGATCGCCGAGGCAGTGACGAGGGAGTTTGCCGAACGAGGCTTCCACACGCCCGTCACCTTTGTGGCACGCGCCGAGTCAGGTGCTCACCGAGTCTGATCAGCCGTGCGGACCCGGCTCAGTCGGACCCGCGCAAGGCATCTGAGGTGCTGGGCAGCGCCGCACAGACCAGGGTGATCAGGCTGAGGGCGGTCACCACCCAAGCCAAGGGTTGAGTGGCCCCAAGCTGGCCGGAGGCGAAGGTGTTGATCGCCGCCAATGCCACAATCGGGCCACGTGCCAGGATCCAGCCACGCCACAGTCCCCAGCCGGCTGCGGCGAGGAGAAGCCCGTACCCGGCGAGCAACAGGGAGATCTGCCAACTGAACACTCCGTGCCCCGAGCCGGAGCTCAAACCGGCGAGTACGACGAACGTCGCGCCCACCAGCCCCGACAGCACCGCGGCCAGACGCAAGGGAAGGGGGCGTCGCGTGGTCATGCGCGACACGATAGTCTGCGCATCCGATCTTTTCGGGCGATCTGGCCCAGCGATTGGTTGAAAAGCGCGCGAGCCCTTGTCAACCTCCTATACAGTTGCCAGTCTTGTCAGGACAACCGAAAAGTCTGCGTGACCTGAGTGTGCGGGATGCCGCACCTCGCCGAGCGCTACCCATCCGATCCGCTGAAGGAGTTCGAACCGCATGGATTGGCGCCACCGCGCAGCATGCCTCACTGAGGATCCGGAACTGTTTTTCCCCGTCGGAAACACCGGACCGGCCCTGATGCAGATCCAGGAGGCCAAAACGGTCTGCCAACGCTGCGACGTCCGCGAGGCGTGCCTGCAGTGGGCTTTGGACGCCGGACAGGATCACGGGGTGTGGGGTGGTCTGAGTGAGGACGAGCGTCGTGCGCTGAAGCGTCGCGCGGCCCGCTCGCGGGTTCGCCCGCACTGACCGGACGGTCGGCACGCAGCGGTCAGGCCAACGGAATCGTCACTTGGGCAATCGTTCGTTGAGGATTGTCGGCTGATTCGAGCGAGAATTGGCCGCCAAGGTCGGCCACGAGCGTGGTGACGATCGACAGACCAAGACTCCTGGACCGGGACAGCGAGAAGTCCGCCGGGAGGGAACGTCCTTCGTTACTCACGCTGACTCGAAGCTGGCCATCGCATTGCGCGGGGCTCACCACCACTTCACCGGGTTGCGTCCCTACGCCATGCTCGACCGCGTTCTGACATAGCTCTGTGAGCACCAGCGAGAGGCTGGTCGCCACGTCTGCGGGGACGTAGCCGAAGGTTCCCTGCCTGGTCATCTGTACCGGCCCCCCGGTCGCGGCGACGTCCCCCACCATGTGGAGTAGGCGGTCTGCGACATCATCGAACTTCACCGCCGTGTCGAAGGCCTGGGACAAGATCTCGTGGACAACGGCGATGGCACCCACGCGCTTCATGGCATCGTCCAGGGCCCCGCGGGCCTCGGCGGAGGAGATCCGGCGCGCCTGAAGCCGGAGCAGCGCCGCAACCGTCTGGAGGTTGTTCTTCACCCTGTGGTGTATTTCGCGGATGGTGGCGTCCTTGGTCACCAACTGTCGCTCCCGATTGCGAAGGTCCGTGGTGTCACGGCACATCACCAGAACGCCACAGGGCCCGTCGGCAGTCGCCAGCGGAATGATCCGCAGCCTGAGCTGGACGGCGTCCGTCTCCAACTCGACCTCCCGTTGGCCGTGGCCCTGGAGCACCGCGGTGAGGGATACCTCCACTGGAGCCTTCCGGGGAACCAGCAGGGACGTGATCTGAGCGAAGCCCTCCCCGAGCAGGTCCGCGGTCAGGCCCAGCCGTCGGTAGGCGCTGATCGCGTTCGGGCTGGCGAAGGTGACCAGGCCGGCTTGGTCCACCCGCACCATGCCGTCCCCAGCTCGGGGCGAGACCCAGGGCACCGAACGTTCACCCGTCGTCGGGAACTCCCCCCGGTGCAGCATGCCCGACAAGACCTGCGCGGCCTCGAGATAGGCGTCCTCAAGCGCCCCGGGCGCCCGAACCCCCATCTGGTTGGTGTGGATTTCGACGACACCGACGCAGTGGCCGTCGAGCAGGACGGGGATCGCTTGCACCTGAACCGGGCTACCTGCGTTCAACCCGTTACTGCTGGCCAAGGCGACCTCACCGGAGAGGTAGGCCTCGGTGACCAGGTGTTCGGCGTCGTAGGTGATCTCCTCCCCGACGACGTCGTCCTCCAAAGCGGTCGGGCCGGTCATCGGACGAACCTGTGCGGCCGCCCAAAAGATGTTGTCGTCGATGCCGGGCACCCACAAGATCAGGTCGGCGAAGGACAGATCGGCAAGAAGATGCCACTCGTCGACCAGATGCTCCAGCCACGCTTCGTCGCGGGCGGTGAGGGCGGTGTGTCGGGCAATCACCTGGGTCATGGTCAACACGGCAGCAACCCTATGGCAGAATGATGCAGCGCGTCGTTCGGCGCAGCGCACGCACATGTCGAGGAGTACTGATGGGTAAGGGTGGCCGCAAGCGTCGTTCCCGCAGAAAGAACAAGGCGAACCACGGCAAGCGCCCCAACGCCTGAAGTCTGTCTATGAAGGCCCCCGCAGTGCGGGGGCCTTCTGCATTGGCGCTCGTCCTCGGACGCAACTTTCCGAGCCCACCAGGACGTCGTCAAACGCTGAGAGCGGGCCCGTGGTTCACAGACTGCGACGGACGATGACCGTGGTGGTGATCTGCGAGACCCGCCAGCGCAGAGTCTCCGGCGCGTGTTCGGCGCAGGAACGTCGAACCACCGCTCGCAACGCCTCCTCGACCGCGAACGCGTCGAGGCAAGGCTCACAAGCATCGAGATGCGCCCGGATCAGGTCTGCGTCCACGTCGGTCATCTCATGATCGAGGAACTCATACAGGCTGGTCAGCGCCTTGCTGCAGTCGCCATGGTCACTCATCGTCCCTCCCGGGGACCAAGGCCATGCTCGCGGGCATAGTCGGTCAGCGCCGTCCGGAGTTGATTCCGACCGCGGTTCAGCCGAGACATCACAGTTCCGATCGGCGTGCCCATGATCTCGGCGATCTCCTTGTAGGAGAAGCCTTCAACATCGGCCAAGTAGACGGCCAGCCGGAAGTCGGGGGCAAGGCTGTTCATCGCCGTCGTCACCACAGAGTCGGGCATCCGGTCGAGCGCTTCCATCTCGGCGCTGCGCAGACCTGCCGACGTGTGCGACTCGGCCCGGGCCAGCTGCCAATCCTCGACCTGCTCATGGCCGGAGATTTGAGGCTGGCGCTGCTTCTTCCGGTAGGTGTTGATGTAGGTGTTGGTCAGGATCCGATAGAGCCACGCCTTGAGGTTCGTTCCGGGGGTGAACTGTTTGAACGAGCCATACGCCTTGGCGAAGGTCTCCTGGACCACGTCTTCGGCATCGGCCGGGTTGCGAGTCATTCTCAGGGCAGCGCCATAGAGCTGGTCCAGGTGAACCAGGGCATCACGTTCGAACCGAGCGCTTCGCTCGGCCTCGGTCTCGGTCTCGAGATCCGGCAGATTCTCGACGCTCAGATCGTCGTCCGTCACAGGAAGGGTCATCGCATACGAGAGTAGCGGGTTGGCCCCGAGGGTCGCAGTCGCTGTGCGTGGTAGCTCTGTAAGCACTGTCACGCTCGGATCAACGATGCCGTCGGGGTGAGGTATTCCCGCCCAGTCAAACCGTCGGCAATGGCCGGATCAGTTCCGGCCCATCGTTGGCCACCCGGTTCACCAACATGGAGACCGGATAGGCCTCGAGGTCGGCATGAGGGGCAACCAGGTCGAGGGCACCGTCCCGACGCCGCGGATCAAGCCAAGCCTGCCAGTTCTCCCGCGGCACGACCAAGGGCATCCGGTCGTGAATCCGTCCGATCGCGTCGGTGGACCGGGTGGTGATGACGGTGGTGGTGGCCAGCCACTCCCCCGAGGGGTCTTTCCAGAACTCGTACAGACCGGCCATGACGAACAGGCCCCCGTCCGCGGGGCGAATGAAGTAAGGCTGCTTCAGCGGCTTGCCCCGCGCCTCAGTCACATCCAGGGGGTACCACTCGTAGTACCCGTCGGCGGGAAGCAAGCAGCGGCGCGAGGCCATCGCCGTACGAAAGGCGGGCTTGCTGGTCACGGTCTCTACCCGGGCGTTGATCATGCGGGCAGCCCCTTTGGCATCGGCGGACCACGAGGGCACCAGCCCCCAGCGCAGGGGGACCAACCGCCGCACTGGCTCTGCCTGAGGGTCGTCGGAAACCATCCGCTCCAGGACGGCCGGGACGGGGTCGGTTGGTGCGGTATTGAACTTCGCCTGCGGTAGCGGGCCGAGCACCTGATCAATCTCGAAGATCTCCTCGAGCAGTTCCTGGCTGGCCGAGGCCGCGTAGCGTCCACACATGGGGACAGGCTAGCCACTGCCAATCCTCCGGAGATGCCCGGTGGGTTGGATCGAGCCAGGCCAACGCTTGGTGTTTGCCGGGGATCGCGCTAGACATAAGGCATGAGTCTGTTGCGTTTCACCGCCCGCACGATGTTGGCCAGCTTCTTCGTCGTGAACGGTCTGAAAGCACTGCGTGACCCCGAGCCACTGACCGACGCCGCTGAGCCGGTGGCCAACACCTTCGTCCCGCTGGCGGAGAAGGTCCTGCCACCCGAAGTGGCGGCCTACCTGCCCACGGACACCAAAGGCTTCGTCCGGCTCAACGGACTGGCCCAGGTGCTCGGCGGGCTGTGCTTTGCCACCGGAATCGGACGCCGGGTCGGCGCCGGGGTCCTGGCCGCGACCATGATCCCGCACCTGATCGCCGGAAATCCTTTCACCGCCAAGCGGGGGGAGGCCGACGCGGCCCGCTCAATCCTGTTGCGGAACGTGGCCCTCACCGGCGGCGTGCTGTTGGCCTCGGCCGACACCGAAGGCCGTCCGAACCTGATCTGGCGAGCCCGGACCCAAAAAGAGGCGATCTCGCGTGAGGCCGAACGACTGAAGTTCCAGATCTCCAAGGACGCCGCCAAGGCAGCCAAGAAAGCCAAGTCTGCCGGCCGCAAAGCCACGAAATCGATCGAGAGTGCGCTGAGTTGATCCCCTGGGACGCCCCGGTCGCCACCGGACCTGTTCACGCGACCGTCACCGTCCCCGGATCGAAGTCCGCCAGCGCGCGGGCCTACCTTCTGGCCGCCCTTGCCGAAGGCCCCAGCGAGCTGTTCGGCGTCCTGGATGCTCGAGACACCCGGCTGATGCGAGCCGCCCTCGAGGACTTGGGGACTCAGTTCACCGACACCGACGAGGGCTCCGTCCTGGTCACTCCCCCGGCCGCTTTCACCGGCGGCGGCACGCTGGAGTGCGGACTTTCGGGCACGGTGATGCGGTTCGTCCCCCCGGTGGCCGCCCTTGCTCGTGGGGTGACCCGGTTCGTGGGCGACCCCGGGGCCGAGTCCCGCCCCGTGGCTCCCTTGCTGGACGCCCTTCGGGAGCTTGGCGTCGCGGTGGTGGGCGATCGGCTTCCCTTCGAGGTGACCGGATCGAGTTCTCTGACCGGCGGCGAGGTGGCAGTGGACGCCTCGGCTTCCAGCCAGTTCATCACCGCTCTGCTGCTGTCGGGTTGCCGCTTCCCCCAGGGCTTGACGGTTCGCGCCCTGGGGCAGGTTCCGTCCATGCCCCATATCGAGATGACGTTGAGCATGCTCCGAGCGCGTGGAGTGACCATCCAGCAACCCGACCAGCGGACCTGGCAGGTTCAACCCGGCACGATTCGGGCCGCCCGAGACGTCGTTGAACCCGACCTCACGAATGCGGCCACCCTGTGCGCCGCCGCGCTGATCACCCGTGGCACGATCACCACCGCCTGGCCCCAGGACTCCGTCCAGGCCGGGGGTCCCCTGCTGGCCGCTCTCGCGGCCTTTGGGGCCGACGTGGGTCGGGTCGGGGATCAGGTGATCGTGGACGGATCAGCCGGGATCAGGGGCGCAGACGTCGACCTGCACCAGATCAGCGAGCTGACCTGCGCGGTCGCCGCCCTGGCCGCCCTGGCGGAAGGACCGAGCCGGATTCGTGGGGTGGCTCACATCCGCGGCCATGAGACCGACCGGTTGAACGCTCTCACCGGCGAGATTACCAACCTGGGCGGGAACGTCATCGAAACCGAGGACGGGCTCCTGATCCAGCCCGCACCGTTGCACGGCGGCCTGTTCGGCACCCACTCCGACCATCGAATGGCGCATGCCGGCGCCCTGCTCGGACTCGTGGTTCCCGGAATCACCCTCGATGACCTCGGATGCACCACGAAAACGTTGCCGGACTTCGCCGGGTTGTGGACCTCCATGCTGGCCGGCGCATGATCAGGCGGCTGCGCGGCGCGATCACCGAGGATGACCACTCCGGCTTCGGACGTCCCACACGGAACACTCGACCGCGGACCAAGGATCGTCCCGACTACAGCAAAGCCGAGATCGCCCTCGTCGTGACCGTGGACCGTGGGCGCTTTCGCTGCCTGATCCCAGGGACGATCAACCGGGAAATTTCCGCCACGAAAGCACGAACCCTTGGCCGCACCGGGGTGATCGTGGGTGACCGGGTGCGGCTGGTGGGCGACACCTCCAGCACCGAGGGCACCCTGGCCAGGATCGTCGAGGTGATCCCGCGTGAAACTGTCCTGCGCCGTACCGCCGACGACGACGACCCCTATGAGCGACCCATCGTGGCGAACGCCGATCAGCTGGTCATCGTGACCGCGCTGGCCGATCCCCCGCCCCGCACGGGCATGATCGACCGGATGCTGGTCGCCGCCTACGATGCCCGGCTGGAGCCGGTGCTGTGCCTGACCAAGCAGGACCTCGCCTCCCCCGCAGCCCTACTGGCCGCCTACACGCCGCTGAACGTCCCGATCGTGACCATCCAACCGGGCTCCGATCTCTCGGCGTTGCGGGAACTCCTGGCCAATCGGACGAGCGTCCTGGTCGGGCACTCAGGAGTGGGCAAATCCACGCTGGTGAACGCCCTGATCCCGGGGATGGATCGAGCCACCGGCGATGTCAACGAAGTCACCGGACGAGGTCGGCACACATCGTCCTCGGCCATCCTGTTGCCGTTGCCCGAACCGGGCGGCTGGGTGATCGACACCCCCGGGGTGCGATCCTTCGGGCTGAGCCACGTCACGCAGGAATCGATCGTGGCCGCGTTCCCCGATTTCGTGGACTTCGCCCAGGACTGCCCGCGGGGTTGCCAACACGATTCATCCGCGCCCGAGTGCGGCTTCGACGCGGCCGTCGCCGCCGGGAAGCTCGCCCCGGAGCGCTTGGATTCCTTCCGCAGGATGGGTCGGGCCTGGGCCACGCCGCACGGCTGATCCCGACGCGGCCCACCAGTCGGGCTAGATTGACCCCCATGCCCGAACAGGGCTACCTCGACGACCTGCGCCTGGCGCACGTCCTGGCTGACACCGCCGACTCGATCACGACCGCCCGCTTCAAGTCCCAGGGCCTCACCATCACGGCGAAGCCGGATCTGACTCCGGTCACCGATGCCGACCTGGCGGTGGAGGACGCGATCCGCTCCACCCTCTCCCGAGCCCGCCCGCGCGACGCTGTGCACGGTGAGGAACGGGCCGACACGGGTTGGGGCCCCCGCCGTTGGGTGATCGACCCGATCGACGGAACCAAGAACTTCGTCCGCGGCGTCCCCGTGTGGGCAACCCTGATCGCGCTGATGGAGGGTGACCGGGTGGTCGTCGGGGTGGTCAGCGCACCGGCCATGTCGAGGCGCTGGTGGGCCAGCCTGGGCGGCGGCGCCTTCACCGGACGGAGCTTGCTTCAGGGCTCCCGCTGCGCAGTCTCGGCAGTTGACTCGATAGAGGACGCCTCCCTGTCCTACTCATCGATTCACGGCTGGGTCGACGAGGGCAGGGGGCAGCAATTCGTCGACCTGATGCGACGCTGCTGGCGCACCCGGGCCTACGGCGACTTCTGGAGCTACATGCTGCTGGCCGAAGGTGCAGTGGACATTGCCTGCGAACCAGAACTTGCCTTGCATGACATGGCGGCTCTCGACGTGATCGTGACCGAGGCCGGGGGCAGGTTCACCAACCTCGACGGCTCCTCCGGTCCGCACGGCCCCGGTGCCATCGCGACCAACGGACGGCTGCAGGACTCCGTCGTCGGCCAACTGTGGAAGGCCTGAGGCTCAAGCCTTCTGGGCGGGCCCGCCGGTGAACCGCGGCACTGACTCCCACAGGGTGCGCGTGTAGGGCGCTTGAGGGTTGCCGAAGACCTCGGCGGCGCGTCCGCGCTCCTCAACCTCTCCCTGACGTAGCACAACCACGGTGTCGCACAGATGGCGGACGACCATCAGGTCATGGCTGACCACGATGAGGGTCAACCCGAAGCTTCGGACGAGATCGGCAAGCAGGTTCAGCACCTGCGCCCGCACCGACACGTCCAGGGCTGACACCGGTTCGTCGGCGATCAGGACGTCGGGTTGCGGGGCCAACGCCCGGGCGATGGCAATCCGCTGCCGCTGTCCCCCGGAGAACTCGTGCGGAAACCGGTCCGCCAGCTTGATCGACAACCCAACGGCCTCCAACACCTCAGCCAACCGAGCCTGATGCTCGAGGTCACGGGAGAGGTGCCGGCGGACCAGGCGAGAACGCAACGGCTCAGTGATGATGTCGCGCACCCGCATCCGTGGGTTGAGCGAGGAGCGGGGATCCTGGAACACCAACTGCACCGAGGCCCGCAGGAAGCCCAACTGACGCTCTGCCAGGTGGGTGATCTCGCGTCCGGTATAGAGGATCGAGCCGGAATTGGGCCGGTCCAGGCCGGCCATCAGGCGGATCAGGGTCGACTTGCCCGACCCTGACTCACCGACGATGCCCAGGCGCTCCCCCGACGACACGGTGAGCGACACGTCATTGAGCGCACGAAGCGCGTTGCTGCCCCGTCCGTACACCCTGGTCAGCCCCCTGACGGAATACAAGCCGTCCCGACGGGGTGCCTCCGGGTTCGCGTTACTGGTCACTGGGGCACTGCCGCTCCCGTTGCCCGGTCGTAGAAGTCCTCCACGACGGGCAACCGAGCGCCGGGTTCTACCAGGTCGAGCCGGGCCGTGGCCACCAATCCCCGCGTGTAGGGGTGCTCCGGGGCGACAAACAGCCGAGCAATGGGCCCACGTTCCACAATCCGTCCCTCCAACATGACCATCACCTCTGAACAGACCTGCGACACCACGGCCAGATCATGGCTGATGAACAGGCAGGCTGCACCCTTGGCTGCCAACACCTGATCCAGCACCGCCAGCACCCTGGCCTGAACAGTCACATCCAGGGCGGTGGTCGGCTCATCGCAGATCACCAGGTCGGGCCGGTTGATCAAGGCCATCGCGATCAGAGCGCGCTGCCGTTGCCCGCCCGAGAGTTGATGCGGATAGCTGTCGGCCACCCGGACGGGATCCGGCACGCCCACCTCAGCCAAGACCGCCAGCACCCTGCTTCGAGCGGGTCCGGCCTCGGCGCCGGCATGCAAGCGCAGCACTTCGGCCACCTGGCGGCCCACCGGCATCGTGGGGTCCAGGGCTGTCATCGGCTCCTGGAAGACCATCGACATCGCGTTGCCGCGCAACGGTGCCAGGTCCCGTTCCGGCCTCCCCAACAACTCGTGGTCGTTCAGCCGGATGGAGCCACCGGTGTGGGCGTTCTCTGGCAGCAGCCCGAGCAACGCGAGAGCGGTCACGCTCTTGCCTGAGCCCGACTCACCGATCAGCCCCAATCGCTGGCCGGTGGCCAGATCGAAGGAGATTCCGCGCAGGGCAGGCACCCGCCGCCGTCCGAAAGAAACCTCCAGGTCACGCACCTGCAGCATCAGGAGACCTCCCGGAGCCGGGGATCGAGATGATCCCGCAAGCCGTCGCCCAACAGATTGAAGCCGAGCACCGCCACAGCAATGGCTAAACCGGGCCAGACTGCCTGCAGCGGAGAAACGAAGAGGAAGCTTTGGGCGTCGCGCAACATCCGACCCCAGGTGGGGGTTGGTGGCGGTGTGCCCAAGCCCAGGTAACTGAGGGCCGCCTCGGCCAGAATGGCCAGGGCGAAGGTGACCGAGGCCTGGACCCCGATCAGAGGCGCCACGTTGGGCAGGACGTGACGCCGGGCCACTCCCCACCCCGACGTGCCGGCGGCCCGGGCAGCGGTGACGAAATCGCTGGCCATCACCTGCAGGGTGCCGGCCCGGGCGATCCGGGTGAACGCGGGGACGGTGGCCACGCCGATCGCCACCATCGCCGTGCCGGTCGAGCCGCCGAAAGCCCCCCGCCAACAGGATCGCCAACAGCAGCGCGGGGAAGGCGTGCGCGACATCGGCGGCCCTCATCACCAACTCGGAGATCCAGCCGCCGGCTTGCCCAGCGAGGATGCCCAAGGGCACTCCGATCACGGCCGCGATGCCGACCGAGATCACCCCGACCAACAGACAACTCCGGGCGCCGACCAGGATCCTGCTCAGGATGTCGATGCCGAAGCCGTCCGTGCCCAACAGGTGGGGCCAGCCAGGGCCCAGCAGTCGTTGGCGGGGCAGCACCTGGGTTGGGTCGAAGGGCGTCCAGAGCAGCGACACGAGGGCGGCCGCGAGAACGAGGGCCACCAAGGCCACCCCCACCACCAACCCGAGGCGCTTCATCGAGAGACCCCAGGGCGAAGGCGTGGATCGATCACCAGGTACGACAGATCGACCAGGAAGTTGATCACCAACACCGCCAGGACGAGGAACATCACGGTGCCTTGGATGACCATCAGGTCTCGTTGGGCCACCGCCGACAACAACAGCGAACCCAACCCGGGCAGTGCGAACACCGACTCCACGATGATCGCCCCGACCAGCACGGAACTGAGTTGGAGCCCGACAACGGTGACCAAGGAGAGGGCAGCATTGCGCAGCCCGTGCCGCAACATCGCCTTCCACGGGATCCAGCCAATCGATCGGGCTGTCCGGTAGTAGTCCTCTGCCAACACCTCGATGAAGGCCGACCTGACGTAGCGGACGAGCACCGCGGCCTGCACCCCCGCCAAGGCGACGGTCGGCAACACCAGGTGCAACGCCCACTGGAGGGGATCGGTGCGCAGCGGCACGTACCCGTTGGCCGGGAGCCAGCGGAGGCTGACCGCGAAGACCAGAACCAAGATGATCCCGGCCCAGAAGGCGGGGATCGCCATCCCTACCTGCGCCAGAGAGGATGCCAGCAGGCCTTGCCAGTGACGCTGCTTCTGGGCCGCTAACATGCCCAGCGGCAACGCGATCAGCACGGCCAGCCCCATGCTGAAGCCGACGAGCCACAGGGTGACCCCGACTCGGGGGGCCAGCAGGTTCGCCACCGGCGTCCGGGTCAGATAGGACACACCGAAATCGCCGCCCGCCATGCCGGCGACCCACCCGCCATAGCGGACCACGGCCGGACGATCGGTTCCCAACTCGGCCCGCAGTGCCGCCAGCGCCGCCGGGTCGGCGCCCTCCCCGAGCATGATCTGAGCGATGTCGCCGGGAAGCGCGGAGCAAACGAGGAAGATCACCGCCGACGCGCCCAGGAGGCTGACCGCAAAGATCCCAACCCGTCCTAAGACCTGCTGGATCACCCGAGCTACTTGCTGGCGATTGTCGTCAGGTCGAAACTCAAGGTTGTCGCGTTCAGGCCGATCCCCGTGATCCCCACCCGGGACACCTGGAGATTCGGCAGGCAGAACAACCACACCGCCGCCGCATCCTCGGCGAGCGTGCGGGCAGCGGCCTGCGTCAGGGTGACGCTCTCGGCCTCGGAGGCCCGATCAGCGGCGGCGATCTGGGCCACAAAGGTGGGGTTGTCGTAGTGCCAGTAGTACGACTTGTCGGCGAACTTGCCGATGTCTCGGGGCTCAACGTGGGCGACGATGGTCAGGTCGTAGTCGCTCTTGGTGTAGACCACATCGAGCCAACGCGAGGGGAACTCGAGCTCATCGATGACCACCTTGAACCCGGCGTCCTTCAGTTGGCTGGCCACGAACTGAGCCGACTTCACCGCGTAGGGCAGGGTCGGCACCCGAAGCCGAAGAGTCGGAGAGCCCACATCGGCCTGCTTGAGCAACTCCTTGGCCTTGGTCGGGTCGAAGGCGTTGATGGCGGTCAAGTCCTCATACCAGGGATCCGTGGGGACGGCCATCGAGCCGATCAGGGTACCCTCGCCGTTCCACACGGTGTCGATCAGAGCTTGCCGATCGATCGCCCGGGTGATCGCCTGGCGTACCTTGAGGCTCTTGAGCACCTTGCTGTTGTGATTGAGCCCAAGCACCACCTCGCCATTGGTCGTGCCGTTGATCACCTGGAAGCGGGCCGGATCGGCGAATTGCGCCAAGGCGTCAGGCGCCTGCAGGTTCGAAATGACGTCGATGTCGCCGGCGAGCATCGCTGCGTTCATCGCATTGGGATCGGCGAAGTAGCGGAAGGTGACCTCATCGAAGCGGGCGGGCGTGCCCCAGTAGTTCGGGTTCTTCTCCAGGATGACGTTCTGGCCGCGACTCCACGACTTCAACCGGAACGGTCCCGAACCGGCGGTCTTTTCAGCGATGGCGGTCATCCCTGCGGGATCGAACACCATGCCAGCGGTGGAGGACATGTCATAGAGCCAGTTGTTCGAGGGCCGATTCAAGGTCACCGTGACGGTGCCCGAGTTGGTCGCCATGGCCTCTTGAACCACCGACATCTGAGTCGTGAGAACGGAGGAGACGTTGTCGGTCTGGATCCGCCGGATCGAGGCAACAACTGCTTCGGCGGTCACTGCGCCGCCTGAGGCGAACTTGGCTGCGGGGTTCAGGCTGAAGGTGTAGGTGCGGCGGTCCGGACTCACGTTCCACTCCTGGGCCAACAACGGGCGCAGGTGACCCTCACTGTCGAGTTTCACCAGGGTCTCATACACGTTGTAGAGCATCACTTGTGGGCCTGCGGCGGCGGGGTTGGAGGTCGGGTCCATCGACGGCGGTTCGGCAGTCGCGGCGACCACGAGTCGCTTGAGGGTCGGGACGTCCCCCCCTTGGGGTCCCCCGACGCACCCCGATCCGACCAGGAGAGAGACCACCCCGACCAGCATCAGAACCGAACGCCGCAACGCAGAAGTCCGGGAGGTGGAAAGACGTCCGATGGTGACCATGTGGCTCCAATGATCTGACCCCGCGACGCGAGGACCGCGCGCAGAGTCTACCCTTCACGATTCTCCTCACCCGGAGGGTCTTTCGAGAGCGCCGTGCCGGTCTTGGCCCACTCGTTGGTGCCGGACGGCTCGCCCAACACCCTCACGTCCGGCCAGGAGCCGGGTGCGTCCAACGGCCCCGTGGGGCCGAGCGCCGCCGCAATCGCGCGACAACTCTCGGTCTGAGTGTCGGTCGCTGGCACCTGGGCGCGGCTTGAGTTCAGGACCAGGACGGCTCAGCCCCCGGACGCCAGAAGGACAAGCTTGGCGCCCCCACCGTTCACCGGGGCCACCGTGCGGAGGTGGAAGCGCTCCACCACGATTTGTGACCCAAGCCGGGCTCCCCTAGACTGGTGAAGCCGACGCGGGGTGGAGCAGCTCGGTAGCTCGCTGGGCTCATAACCCAGAGGTCATAGGTTCAAATCCTATCCCCGCTACGAGACAAACCGCTCCCAACTCGCTTCGACAAGCCGAGTTGGGAGCGGTTTTTGGCACTTCGAGCCCATTACGGTGAGCCAGGTCAGTCGGTGCCAGGCCGGCTGTGACCAGGTCGTCCTCACACCTGGCTCAAAGGTGGGCAGCGCGCAACGGCGAGGCGAGTCCCACACGCCACCAAGGCAGGTGAATCTTGGCCGGGTCCCCTCGCCGCCGAGTCAGCTTCACGGAGACCCTCCGGGTTGGCATACTTGGTTCTTGAATCCACGTGGAAGTTGGCTGGTGACCAAGGCTGAAGTAGTTCGCCGCCGCGCTGCGGCCATGGCAGCGACCGCAGCGACCGCGGTTGCTTCTTTGGTGTTCTCCATTCCGTTTGCCGCGGCCGAGGTCACTGGAAGTGAGGGCGAGCCGGTCTCACAGACTGAGGTGCAGTCGATGAGCATCCTCCCCGAGCACGACCGAACCCCGACCCGTAGCCCAAGCGCATCCCCAACGCCTACTCCCACGCCGACACCCACCCCAAGTCACACGCCAACCGCGAGTCCCTCGCCGACCCCACGCCCAACACCGCCGAAGAGCACTAAGCGCTCCACTCCGCCCAAGGAACCCAGCGTGGAGGAGTCGGGTGCTCCTGCGGTCACCCCACGGGAAAGCGCGCTTCCCTCGCCTGAGGTGACCGTGATTGATAAGCCTCGCCGGCCTTCGGTCACGGATCCCTGCGGCCCTGGAAATGCAAGGTGGAAGGTCCCAGGGGGCACGGCGAAGATCCGCTGGACCAAGGACAGCGCTGGGAGATTGAGGGCCGAGGCTCAGCCACCGTACCGATTCGCTGACGGCCGCAGCATCAACTTCGGCAAGGCTCCTGAGACCAATCTGGACCCGTGCCCAAGCGTCACTCCGTCGAGCGCGGCCATCCCACCCCCACCTGGCATCACCCCGCCGGCGGTGAGCCCCGCGATCCCGCTGTCGGTGGGAGCTCTGCTGATCGGGGCCCTGGTGGTCGGGCTCATCCCGCCGACAGGACCGAGCGGGGTCCGCGGGTTCTGAGCATGTGGTTCGATGGCGCTGTGACCAGTACCGTCGGCATTCTCGGCTATCCCCTCCACCGACACACCCTGACCAACGGGCTGCGCGTGATCGTCAGCCCGGATCACAGCGCGCCTGTCGTTGCCCTGAACCTTTGGTATGACGTTGGGTCGCGCGATGAACTGCTGGGCCAGACTGGGCTGGCTCACCTCTTCGAGCACCTCATGTTCCAGGGCTCGGCCAATGTCGCGAGCGGGGAGCACCTCGCAACGCTGCAGGCCAACGGAGGATCGGTGAATGCGACCACCTGGTTCGACCGAACCAACTACTTCGCTGCGATGCCGACAGGCGCTTTGAACCTGGCGCTGTGGTTGGAAGCTGACCGGCTGGCCACCCTCCCCCAGGCTTTGACAGTGGAGAACCTCGACAACCAGCGCGAGGTGGTGAAAGAAGAGAAGCGGCAGCGGTACGACAACGTGCCCTACGGGGACGTGATCGAACATCTGGTCGCCTTGACCTTCCCGGCGCAGCACCCGTACGGGCATACCACGATCGGCTCGATGGCGGACTTGGATGCGGCAAGCGTGCAGGATGCGATCAGCTTCTTCACGCGTCATTACCTCCCGGGCAACGCGGTCCTCACCCTGGTTGGCGACATCGAGCCGGCGGATGCGTTCGCTCGCGTCCAGAAGTACTTCGGAAAGATCCCCGCCGGAAACCGCTCCCAACGAGCGAGCGTCACTCCCCTGCCGCCGCACACCGGAGTCCCCAGAGCACGGACGGCGGCACCCGTCCCCGCGGACGCCTGCTATTTCACCTGGCGACTCCCGGTGCGAGACACCCAAGATTTCAATGCGCTCGACCTCACCTTCTCAATTCTCGGGGACGGGCAGACCTCGCGCCTGCACCGCCGCCTGGTGCGCGAGGACAAGATCGCCCAAGCAGCCAGCTCGTCGGCGTTGGCCTTGATCGGTGGCAACTCGTTCGGCTTCGCCTACGCCCGGGCGATGCCGGGGACCACCGTCGCCGACTTGGAGTACGCGATGGTGAGCGAGATTGATCGCCTCGTCCACGATGGGCCCCAGCCGGCCGAGATCGAACGAGCCAAAGCCCAGTATGAGCGGGAGTGGCTCTCCGAACTGTCCCGGTTCGACGCCAGGGCCGACCAGTTCGGCGCCTATGCCACCCTTCACGGCGACCCGCAGTTGGTGAACACCCGGATCGCGGATATCACCGCCATCACCGGCGACGACATCGTCGCGGCGTGTGGCCGCTGGTTGCGCAGTGAGCAGCGTGCGGTCCTCAGTTACGAACGGACGAATCGATGAAGCGACCTGCAGTCCGCACCCCCCGACCCTGGCTTTTTCCCGAGCCGCGCCACGGGACACTCCCGAACGGGCTGAATGTGCTCATCTTCGATCGACCCGGGCAGTATGTGATTTCGGCCGGACTGGTCGTGGATCTCCCGCTGACCGCCGAACCGAGCGATCGTGAAGGCGTCGCGACATTGACGATGCGCTGCCTCGATGAGGGCACTCGGACCCATCCAGGCACTCGCTTCAGCGAAGTCCTGGAAGATGCCGGCGCAGCGATGGCTGGCTCCGTCGGCCACTCCGCCAGCGAGCTCTACCTCGACGTACCTGCCCACCGGTTGGGCAGCGCCCTGGAACTGATGGCTCAGGCGTTGATCGAACCCGCCCTGGAAACCGAGGACGTGGATCGCCACCGTAGTTTGCGGCTGGCCCAGATCGAACAAACCATGGCCCACCCCGCCCAACGGGTCGGCCTTGCCTTCCGCGAGGCCGTCCTCGAATCGGGTTACCGGGCCGCCCGCCCCGCAGGGGGAACAGCGGCGACAGTCGCCCGCGTGAGTGCCGACGACGTACGTTCCTTCCACGCCCAGCACTACTCCCCGGCCAACTCCGTACTGGTCCTGGCCGGCGACTTCACCGACGACCCCTTTGACCAGGCCGAAGCCACCTTTGGGCGGTGGCGTTCTCCCGAGAACCCCACTGTGCACGAGACCCCCAGACCAGCCCCGGCCACCTGTCTGCTGATCGACCGCCCGGACGCCGTGCAGGCTGACGTCCGCCTGGGCGGCTTCGGGATCGACCGGACGGACCCACGATGGGCCGATGTCCAGGTGGCGAGCTATGCCCTGGGAGGCGCCTTTCTGAGTCGGCTGAATCGTGTGCTGCGCGAGGAGCGGGGGTACACCTACGGCGTTCAGTTGGTGAACCAGCCCATGCGCTCCGGCGGGCTGCTCACCGTGGCTGGATCCTTCCGCACCGAGGTGGCAGGGGCCGCGATCAGCGAGGCAGTGCGCATCCTGGACCTGGAACGAACGCCGATCACCGAGAACGAGGTCGCCGACGCGGTGAACTACGCCGTTGGCGTCACTCCGTTGCGCTACGCCACGGCTGCGGGCATCACAGAACAGGTCACCACCTTGATCGGAGCCGGACTGTCCTCGCGCTACGTCGACTCCCACACAGCCGCTCTGGGTTTGGTCACCCCCGGATCGGCCACCCGTGCGCTCCGCCAAGTGCTCGACCCGACAAGGATGAGCCTGCTGGTCGTCGGCTCCGCCAAAGCGCTCGAAGGCCCTCTGCGCGATGCCGGCTGGGCGGTCCGGGTTCAGACCGACGCCGCAGCGACATAGCGATCCCGGCCATCAGACACAACGCACCCCCGGACGCACACGTCCGGGGGTGCTCGCTGCGGGTCAGCGACCCATCGCCTTCAGTGCCGCGGCTAGGGCGACACGCGCCTCGTCGGTCTTGCGCTGGTACTCGGCCAGGTCGCCCTTTCGAAGGGCGGCCTCAGCCGCAGTGAAGGCGGCCTCAGCCTTCTGCAGCTGCGCCACGGCAGCCTGTTGATCAGCAGGGCTGGTGGTCGAGGGTGCGGACGGGGTGGAACCAGGCGTCGGCTGTACTGAGGGCGACGGAGTCCCCGTTGGCTCGTTCTCCCCCGTCTCGGCACCGGCGTTGCCGTCGAAGACCGAGTCAAGCGCCTCTTGGAGGGTTTCACCGATACCCACGTACTCGCCGAAACGGACGACCACGAAACGCAGCGCAGGGTAGGAGCCGTTGGTCAGTTGGCGCATGGTGTAGACCGGCGCCACGTAGAGGAGCCCGTTACCCATCGGGAGGGTCAAAAGGTTGCCGTAGGTGGCCGCCGAGGATCCCTGGTTGAGGAACGGGCGCAGCATCTCCGCGACCTTGGGGTCGCTGTTGATCGCGTTGAAGGTCTGCCCCGGGCCGTCGATCTGCTGGCTGTCCGACATCTTCAGCACCCGCAGCTTCCCGTAGTCGGGCGAGGTCGCCTCGGCCACCACGGAGAGATAGCTGGCCAGGTTGGAGCGCCCACGCGGCACGAAGACCGTGGTCTGGCTGAACACTGGGGCAGCATCGCCGGGCCACTTGATGCTCAGGTAATACGGCGGCTCCTTGGCTTCAGCGCTGGTCTTGACCGGGTCGTTGGGCACCGTCCACAGATCGGATTGCGCGTACCAGGTGTTCGGGTTGGTCATGTGATAGCGACCGAGGATCTCGCGCTGCACCTTGAACAAGTCCTCGGGATAGCGCAGGTGCGACAACAGATCAGGAGTGATCGCCGACCGTGGCTTCAGGGTGTCGGGGAAGGCCCTGGAGTAGGCCTGGAGAATCGGGTCACTTTCATCCCAGGCGAAAAGATCGACGGTGCCGTCATAGGCGTCGACGACTGCTTTGACCGAATTCCGGATGTAGTTGATGTTGGTATCCACCTGGCTGCCAAGCACCCGCGATTGCGTGTCCGCGGTGGCGGACCTGAGGCTGACCAGTTGGCTGTTGGGGTAGGTGTGGGACGTGGTGTAAGCGTCCACGATCCAGACCGCACGTCCATCGACGATCGCCGGGTAGACGTTCGAATCCACGGTGAGCCATGGCGCCACCTGCTGCACCCGCTCCTTGGGAGTGCGGTCGTACAGCAGCTTGGACGCGCTGTTCACCCGGTCGGAGAGGACCAGGTTGACGTCCATGAAGCGGGTTGCGTACAGCGCGCGGGTGAACATATCGCCGATCGGGACACCGCCCTTGCCGGTGTAGACATTGGTCCGTTCGCGGCCACCTTCACCCCCGCCGGGAGTGTCGAGTTCGATCGGAGCCTGCCCTTCGGGACGCCCGACGACGGCGAAGTTCGTGCTCTCCTCGCCGAAGTAGATCCGCGATTCGTGGTCACCGAGCTGACCAGTGGGCGGGATGTCGCGGACGATCCACTCCGGCTCCCCGCTGCCCTGGCGGCGGTTGCCGTAGGCCATGACCAGGCCATAGCCATGGGTGTAAACGGTGTGGATGTTGTTCCAGTTCTGGTCGGGCAGGCCGGCCAGGTTCAGCTCCCGGGCCGCGACCACAACATCCGTCTCGACACCCCCCAGAATGTAGCGATCAACATCGAGGGCAGCCGGGAAGCTGTAGTAACCGCGGACCTGCTGCAACTGCTCGAACGTGGGAGGGATGACCGAGGGGTCCATCAGCCGGATTCCCGGGAGGGCTTCGGCGTCGGCCTTGAGCTGGCCCGCGCGGACTTGCGTCACTGCGGCGTACTCCTCGACGAGGGTGTCGTCGACGTTGTAGGCCTGCCGGGTCATGTCGATATGCGCCGCCACGAACGGGCTTTCCCGGTCGGGCTCGTTGGGACGAACCACGAAGGACTGGATGATCGCCGGGTACAGGACCGAGACGATCAGGCTGGACACGACCATCAGAACCAGACCCACGACCGGCACGATCAGCCGGGGCCACATTGCGTTGGCGAAGAAGAGCGCGGCAACGACGAAGGCGATCACGCCGACGATCAACCTGGCCCCGACCCGTGCGCCGTCGTCGGTGAAGTGCAGACCGGTGAATAAGGTGCCCTGTTCCAGCAGGAAGCTGTATTGATCGAGCAGGCTCTGCAAGCCGTACACGATCAGCGTGATCCCGGCCAGGATCGAGAGGTGGATCCGAGCTCCCGGGGCCACCGAGGGCAATCCGCGGACCCTGGCAGGAATCAGCGCGCCGAGGGCGAAGTACATCGCGCCCGCCGCCATGATGCTGAAGAAGAGTGCGCTGAGCAGGAACGAGATCGCAATCCGCCAGACCGGGTACTCGAAGACATAGAACCCGACATCAAGTCCGAACTTCGGATCGACAACACCGAAGGGGGCGCGGTTCCACCACGCCAGAACCGGCATCACGTCGGGCCCCGTGGACATCCCCGCCAAGAGACCCAGAACCACCCCTGGGGTCAGCACGACAGCCGCCAGGTTCGTGTCGATCACTTCCCGATAGCGCTCCAGGAGCACGCTCACGCTGCTCCGCCGGATCACCGGACGTACCCGATGGGCGAGCAGGAGATTGCCCGAGACCAGTCCGCCCATCACGAGGAAGAACAGAATGAAGAGGCCGACCTGGGCGAAGAGTTGGATGCTGAACACGCTGGAGTAGTTGAGCGAGTCGAACCACAGCTTGTCGGTCCAGATCTGGGTGAACACGAGATAGGCGACCAGCACGAAGGCCGCCACAATCACGGTTGGTAGTAGGGGCGAGCGGCGCATCATGGCGCTTGGGGTAGTCACCGAAAACTCCTCGTCGACATCATCAGTTCACTCCAATGTACGGGCAAGAGCAGAGGTGAGCCCGGGGACCAGATCCTGGCCTCCGAGCAGATCATCGGGATTGGACTGTAGCCGTCCCACACCGTGCCTCTGGCCATCGCGGGTGCAGCCCACGACCACGCGGACGTCCTGCCGACGCGGGTGAGTAGCCACGATGCGGGCGTTCTGGTCCGGATCGTCGGTGAGGTCACCTTCGGCGTCCGCTGGCAGGAAGGTTCTCTCCAAGGCGATTGCGCAGCCGTGGACCGCGGCCGGCCAGCTGATCCGGGCCAGCGCGGCAACCGGATCGTCTCCGGCGGCGAACCCGCCCTGCTCGACCGACGACAGCGCACCCAGGCTGGTCGGCTGCCCCAAGTGTGCCGCCAAGGACGGCTCGGCCTCCAGCAACGCCGCGGTGGGAACCAGTGCGAAGAGTCGTGCCGGTTGGTCCCAGCCGGAACTCCCCACATGACGCTCGATCTCCATCAGGCAAGCCACGAGCGCCTCACCCCTCGTCGTCATGAGCACCCGGGGACGGCGTCGGCTCGTGACGGGTCATTCAGGTCTGCCAGGGCAGCGAGCGCCTCGCCCAAGGTGGCCACCTTCACCAGTCTCAAGGTTGACGGCGGCGATCCGACATCCGGGCAGTTCCCCTCTGGAAGCAGGAACACGCTCGCGCCGGCACGTTCGGCGCCGGCGATCTTCTCCTGGACGCCACCCACGGAACCCACTTGGCCGGCCGCGGTCACGGTGCCCGTGCCGGCGATAGCTCGGCCGCCGGCCAGATCCCCAGGGGTGATCCGTTCGTAGACACCGAGCGCCATCATCAACCCTGCGCTGGGCCCTCCGATCTGGGGATCGATGTCGATCGAGATCTGCGGGAGGTAGGCGTAGCCGATGGACAGGTTGATCCCGACGACCGGTTCGGTTGGTTGGTTGTTCGCCGACACGGTGGTCACCGTGACGTTCACCACGTGTGCGTCCCGACGAACGCTGAAGACCACTGCCTCGCCCACCTCGTGCGCCCGAATTGCCCGCCTGACCTCATCGATCGAGGCCACCTTGCGCCTGTCGATGGCCACGATCTCGTCGCCCGGCTTGAGCTTCTCGTGCGCGGGCCCGGTCGCGATCACCGCCGTCACGATCGGAACCTCGCTGACGGGGACGAGAGCAGCCCGCAACGCGGCAGTGATCGCTTGCGACTGGGAGTCATCCATGGACTGAAACTCGCGCGTGTCCACATCTTCGGGGCTCACGCCTGCCGGAAAGACCGCCTCCCGGGGGAGCACTTCACGAGCGGCGAGCCAGTATGACAACAGGGCCTCGGGCAACGTGAGCTGAGCGCTTGCCTTGGTCACCGCGACGGTGGTCAAGCGGAGCTGCCCACTCGCCGGATAGGACTGGGCGCCCGCGATACTGATCCGATCCTTGCCGGCCACCTTTTCCATCAGGTCGACGGTGGACCCGGGGGACCAACTCACGAAAGGCACCGGCAACAGGGCGACGGCTGCGGCGAGGGCCACGAAGAGGACGGCTGACACGGCGGCCGTCCACGTCTGCTTCGTCACCAGTCGAGACTACACAACGGATTGTGGCCACTGCCTGGAACAGCAAACGCTGGGCCGATGTTGGACAATGGAGGACATCCCACGTTGAGGAGCATGCAATGGCCGCCGACCGCGACCCGTTCAATGATGACGACCGGCCCGGCGGGGAACCTGACCCGATGGCCCAGTTCTTCGCCCAGTTCGGGATCACCCCCGGACCGGACGGGCAGATCGACATGGCTGCCCTGCTCCTCGGCTGCAAGCGGCGATGAGCCAGTTCCAAACCCAGATGGCCGGCTACGGCCCGACCGATCCGGCGAGCGGCATGATTGGGGCTTCACCCAGGACGTGGCACGCCGAGTGGCCGCATCTCTGGGCACCGACGCCACCCCCACTGCGGCCCAGGTGACCCAGATCCGCGACGCCGTGGGATTGGCCGACCTCTGGCTCGATCAGACCATCGCGTTCCCCCGAATCAGCGCGCCGGCCACAGCTTGGAGCCGCGCAGATTGGGTCGAGCAGACCTTCAGTACCTGGCAGACGCTGGCTCGTCCGATCGTGACCAGCCTGGCGGCGTCAATGCGCGACCTGATGTCGCGCGAGGCGGCTGCCTCCGGCGACAACCTGATGCAGCCCATGGTCCGCGCAGCCGCCTCCGGAATGTTCGCTGCGCAGGTGGGGCAATCGCTGGGGCGCTTGGCGGCTGAAGTTGTCAGCGTGACCGACATCGGGCTCCCGCTCACGGCCAGACCACAGGTCGCGCTGCTGCCGACCAACATCGCCGACTTCTCTGAGGGGCTGGACCTCAGCCCCGGGGACGTGCTGATCTTCCTGGCCCTGCGTGAGGCCGCGCGGCAACGGCTGTTCGCGTCGGTCGGGTGGCTCGGGCCGCAGCTGCACGCGCTGGTCGAGCACTACGCCCGGGAGATCACCATCGACCAGGCGGCTCTCGAGGAGGCGATCGAGGGTCAACTCTCCTCCGCCATGACCCCGCAGGACATCCAGGAGGCAGGGCTCACGCTGGCCGGCAAGTTGTTCGAACCCTCGGTCAGCGACGAACAGCGGCAGGTTCTGGCTCGGTTGGAGACCTTGCTGGCGCTGGTCGAGGGTTGGGTCGACGAGGTGGTGTCGGTGACGATCACCCAGTGGGTGCCAGCCGCGGCGGCACTGACCGAGGTGGTCCGTCGGCGGCGCGCAGCCGGGGGCCCAGCCGAGCAGGCATTGAAGGCGCTGGTCGGGCTCGAACTACGTCCCCGCAGGACCAGGGACGCGGCGAATCTTTGGGCCGCGACTCGGGTTGCCCGGGGAGCTCAGGCGCGTGATGACGCCTGGGACCACCCGGACTTGGCGCCGACCGCCGCCGACTTGGACGACCCGCTCGGGTACGCCGAAGGTGGCCACGAGTCAACCGAGCCGGACGATCTGGACGCACAGTTGGCCAAACTCCTGGACGAAGAGTCAGGCCAGGGCTGAGTCACAGTTCGCTGGGCAGCACCGTGGCTGCGGAGTATCCCTCCAGGAAGCCGTGCGCCCGGTCGGCCAACGGGTAATGACGGACCAGGTTCCAAAATCTGGCCGAGTGGGACCCTTCGAACAGGTGGGCCAGTTCATGCACAATTACGTAATCGCCCACCCAATCCGGCAGGGGTCGCACGCGCTCACTGATCCGAATCCTGCCAGTGACCGTGGTGCAGGAACCCCAGCGGTGCTGCTGCTGGGCAGACCAGCGGATGGTGAACTCGGGCGCCTGACCAACAACCTGCAACAGATGTTCGTCGAACAACTGCGTCGCCCTGGTCATCAACTCGGAGTCCCCAGGTGGGAGACGCCTGGCCGACTCGCGGGCCAAAAAGCGCTGCACGAAGTCCGGCACGAGTCGATCGACGTCACGCTGGCTGAGCTGGGCCGGGACCGTGACCACCAACTTGCCGGCCAGGCGCTGGAGACCGATCGTGCGCTTTCGGCGGGCACTCCACTTGACCTCGTAGGACTCTGCTTCCACGGCGCAACCCTAAGCGTCCCAGGCTCAGGCTCGGAGGGGGCCCGGGGGGGGCCCGGCCGGGGGGGGGGGGGGGGGGGGGGGGGGGGGGGGGGGGGGGGGGGGGGGGGGGGGGGGGTTGACCGCGCTACGCCCGGCCACTAGCGTCTCCAAGGCGAGGCCTTCGACTGGCCGGCCCGCTCGCAGGGGAAGGCAAGCGGATGTCGGCTGTCGGGGGCCTCGCGCCTGCCAGCGGGTCTTTGGCCCGTCCGGATACCCCAGAAGTGCCCTACACTAACCAGGCGAGAGTGCCCGGCTCGGTTCGGGTGCGAAAAATATTTGAGGAGGAATGACGTGGCCGACGACACTTACAGCGGTTCGTTCTACTGCGTGAAGTGCAAGGATCACCGCGAGGCGGAAGGTGCCGTGGTTGTCAATGCCAAGGGGACCCGGATCGCCAAAGCCAAGTGCCCCGTTTGTGGGACGAACCTGACGCGCTTCCTACCGAAGGCCTGACCCAGTCTTCGAGCGCCGGACCGATGCTGGTCCGGCGCTTTGCTGTTGTCGGGCGCGGCACCCGGGTGTTGTCCGATGCGGGCGAGGTGTTGTCCGATGCGGTTCAGGTGTTGTCCGTTGTGGTCGTGGTGTTGTCCGTCTGGCGCGACCTGTTGACCAGCCCCCAGGGGCGGTCGGCAGGCTAGCCACATGACCGAACAGATCCGCCTCACCCGCGCCCTCCCCACCACTTGGCGTGCCCCGGAGTGCTTCAGGTCGGTGTCGATCGCCGTGCCGGATTGATCCTCGAAGGCGTGCCCGAGGGCACCGCTGAGGCGGTTCGGGCACTCGCGTTCGGACATTGTCGCGAAGACCTGGAGCGAGCGGTGCCCGATCTGTCCCCCGCCTGGCTGGACTGGCTCCTGGAACGGCTCAGCGAAGCGGGGCTCCTAGAGGCCAGCGCTCCCCGCAGCAAGGGGGTGAGCATCGTCGGGCACGGTCCGCTGGCCGAGCAAGTGGCCGCGCAAGTCCTGGCCGCGGGTTTCGCTCGAGTGGCCCTGATCAGTGCCCAGGTGCGACCCACGGCCGGTGTCCCGCGCCGATCCAGGCTGGTGGCGGACCGGCTGACCGCCAAATTTCGGGCGACGCAGGTGACTGCTCGCTCGCTGTGGCTCGACAGCCACGAGTTCTCCGATGATCTCGTCATCGTGGCGGGTGACGAGTGTGAGCCCGATCGCACGGTGACGGAGCGACTGCTGCGCGAGAATCGGGCGCACCTCGTGGTGCGGGTTAGCTCGGGGGCCGGCCTGGTCGGACCGCTGATCCTGCCCGGCCGCACCCCGTGCCTTCGTTGCGAGGACCTACACCGCTGCGAATCAGACCCCGCCTGGCCCCAGATTCTTGCCCAACTGTTTCATCAGTCCTCCTGCCCACCGCCGCTGGTGACCGGTTGGGCCGCCATCACCGCAGCCCTCCATGCGGCCACCTTCGCTGCGGGTCACCTGCCTGACTCGGTGGGAAACGTCCTCGAACTGGATCCGGTCGACTCACTGATCAGAGTGCGGCCGGGACGCAGTCATTCCCGCTGCGGTTGCCTGGCCTTGGTCGCCTAGCACAATGGCTGCATGACCTACACCGGCGAAGAACCTGATCGGCAGACCTCAGCGCTCCCCACCGGTTCTCTGGCACGCAGCGCCAGGCTGATGTCCCTCCCCCTCAGCGCTGCAGGCAGGTCGGCGGTCGGGCTAGGTCGACGGATCCTCGGGGGCGACCCGGAGGAGATCGCCGCCCAAGCCCGAGTGCAGGCCGCAGAACAGATGTTTCAGGTCCTTGGCCAACTCAAGGGCGGCGCGATGAAGTTCGGCCAGATGCTGAGTCTGTTTCAAGCAGTTCTCCCCGACGAGATCGCCCAGCCGTTCCGCGAACAACTCTCGAAACTGCAGGATTCCGCTCCACCCATGCCGGCCTCCCGCGTCCAGGCGGTGCTGCTCCACGAACTTGGTCCCAACTGGCGCAGCCTCTTCACCAGCCTCGACCTTCGCCCGGCGGCGGCGGCCTCGATCGGACAAGTGCATCGCGGGATTCTGGCCGCGACGGGCCAGTCGGTGGCGGTCAAGGTTCAATACCCTGGGGCCGACCAGGCCCTCCGGTCCGACCTCAGGCAGATCGAACGATTGGCCGCGACGATTTCTCCCCTGGCCGGTGGCGTGGATGTGGTGGCACTCACCCGGGAGATCGCGGCGCGGATCTCCGAAGAGGTGGACTACTCCCTCGAGGCCCGGAATCAGCAGCGGGCCGCTGAAGCCTTCGCTGGCCATGACTCATTCTTCGTCCCGACGGTGCGCGACGCTACAGGGCGGGTGTTGATCACAGACTGGGTTGACGGCACCAAGCTGAGCGCTGTGTCGCAGTGGTCGGCTGAAGAGCGCAACCGAGTCGGGCTGCAGTACGTCCGGTTCCTGTTCGCCGGCCCGAAGGTCGCCGGCATACTGCACGCCGACCCCCACCCGGGGAACTACCTGGTCATGCCGGACGGGCGACTCGCAGTCGTGGACTTCGGGCTCGTCGCCCGACTGCCCGACGGTCTGCCCTCAGCCATGGGAAGGTTGATCTCCCTCGCCCGGGACGGGCGGGCAGAGGACATGCTGGCCGGGATGGCCGAGGAGCGGTTCATCACCTCGCCGGTGGATGCCCAGGAACTACTGGACTACCTATCCCCGTTCGTGGAACCAGCCAGCGTGGAGGAGTTCCACTTCACGCGGGAGTGGATGCGCGGCGAGTTCCAGCGGGTCAAGTCCAGCGCCGGACGGGATGCGGTGGCCATGCAGATGAACATCCCACCCGTCTACGCGCTGATCTATCGAGTGTGGATGAGCGGGATCGCCGTCCTGGCCCAGTTGGACGTCCGAGCTCGTTTCGGTGATGTGCTGGCCGAGTTCCTGCCTGGCTGGCGGGCGCGAAGCTAAGCCTCCGAACGCTCCTGGCGGAGGATGGCCAGCACCGCTTCGCCATACTGGTCACACTTCACTTTCCCCACGCCCGGTATTCCGATCAGGTCAGCGCTGGAGTCTGGACTACGTTCGGCGATCGCCATCAAGGTCGCGTCGGTGACGATGCAGAAGGCCGGAATCTTCGCCTGGTCCGCCTCCTGGCGGCGCCACTCGGTCAGCATCGCCCACGTGTGCTCGTCGTAGCCGGGAGCGCAACCCAGATGCCGGCCCAACTTCAGTTCCGCACCAGAAGAGATCGACCTCTGGCAGATCCGGCAGAGCGCCGTTTGAGCAGTCTTGACCTTCGGCCGACGGCCCCGGACCGGACGGGCCGGCTCGGCGGTGGGCCCGATTCCCTCCAAGAACCGGGACGGCCGACGGCGCTGCCCGGCCCCTCCACGGGTCAGCGACCAGGACAAGCGTAGGAAGCGTCGGGCTCGGGTGACCCCGACGTAGAGCAGGCGCAACTCCTCGGCCAGCTGGGCCGGGCTCTGGGCGAGCGAGAACGGCAGGGTGCCCTCCTGCACTCCGGTCAGCGCCACCGCCTCCCACTCCAGGCCCTTGGCAGAGTGGAAGGTGGCCAGGGTGACGCCGGCTCCCGGCGGGGCGTGTTCGGTTCGCGATCGCTCGGCCAGTTCGGCGTTGAACTCAGGCAGACCCGCCCCGGGGTGGTTGGCGGCAAAGTCCTGGGCGAGGCCGAGCAAGGCGCTCAGTGACTCCCACTGTTCCCGGGCAGAACCCTGACCGGAGGGTGGTTGCGCGGTCCAGCCGTCTGCGGCGATGACGCTGCGCACGGCCGCGACGATCCCTGAGGGCTCTCCCCCCTGGACGGCCCGCAGACGAGCCAGCGCAGCCCGCACCTCGCGTCGCTCGAAAAAGCCCTCAGCGCCGCGCAGGGTGAACGGGATACCCGCGTGGGCCAGCGCCAGTTCCACCGCCGCGGATTGCGCATTCACCCGGTACAGCACGGCCATGTCGGGGTATCCAACGCCGTCGGCCGCCCGAGCCGCCAGCCACTGGGCCACTCCAGCGGTCTCCTGCGCTTCGGTCTGCGCCTCGGCGAACTCGGGCTCGGGGCCATCAGCCAGCTGGGCGATCAGCTGAACCCCCCGCCCACCCGTCCGGCGAGCGGCCAACAACAGCCGGTTGGCGAGGCCGACCACCTGCGGCGTGGAGCGGTAGTCCCTGACCAGCTCGATCACGACTGCGTCGCGATGCCGCACCCCGAAGTTGGTCAGGAAGCTGGACTGCGCACCGGCAAAGGAGTGAATCGTCTGCGCGGGGTCGCCGACCACGCACAGATCAGTCGAGTCGCCGAGCCACAGGTCGAGCAACCGCTGCTGGGCCGGGCTGACGTCCTGGTACTCATCGACCACAAGGTGCCGGTAGGTGCGGCGGATCTGAGTGGCGATGTCCGGCTGGTCCGACAGCAGGGCCACGGTGCAGAGCAGGACATCATCGAAGTCGATCACCCCCCGTTCGGCCTTGAGCCGCTCGTAGTGGGCGTAAACGCGACCGATGGTGTCGGGGGAAAGGGAACTCACCTCCCGCCCCGCAGCTGTCGCGATCTCGGCGTAGTCGGACGGGAGCACGTTGGTCACCTTGGCCCACGAGATCTCAGTCAACAGATCCCGGATCTGTCCGACTTCGGGCCGCGTCTTCAGCTCCCGTGCTCCCGTTTCTGCCACCAGCCCGAAGCTGTTGTCGCTCACTCTGGGCAGGGCCGCCCCATAGGCTGTGGGCCAGAAGAACCGGGCCTGTCGCAGGGCTGCGGAGTGGAACGTTCGGGACTGGACCCGGGCCAGCCCCAGGCCACGCAATCGTCCCCGCAGTTCCCCGGCGGCTCGGGTGGTGAACGTCAAGGCGAGCACAGCGGACGGGTCGTAGGCACCGACCAGGGAGCCGTACGCCACCCGATGCGTGATGGCCGTGGTCTTGCCCGTGCCGGCTCCGGCGATCACGGCCACCGGCGCGCCGAACGTGGTCGCCACCCGACGCTGTTCGGGGTCGAGCCGCGAGAGCACTCCTTCGGTGTCCGACACGTGCAGAACTGTAGGCACTGGCTGTGACAGCACCCAATCGGGAATGCCGACCCCACCTGAGCCGTTGCACCGGCATGGCTCAGATCACGGTGTTCTCAACCGGTTGGTGCGGTTACTGCCACCGGCTGCGCGCCCAACTGAAGCGCTCGGGGATCGACTTCGACGAGGTTGACATCGAGGCAGATCCCGACGGCGAGGAACTGGTCACGTTCGTCAACGGCGGTTACGCGACGGTGCCGACCGTCCTGTTCGCAGACGGTGGCACCCTGACCAACCCTCGATCAACCAGGTCCAACAGCGGCTGGCGGAGTTGGGCTGAGCTCGTCCCCGGCGCGGAGACGGGCCACGAACAAAACTGCCGGTTCCCGCCCCTATGGTGGTTCTCACCATGACCGGCCTGTCCATTCACACCGCCACGTCAGCGGCCGACCTGGCGCCGCGACTGGCCGCTGCCCTGTCGGGTTCGCGGTCTGATGCGCTCGCCGCCGACGTCATCTGTGTCCCGACCACCAGCCTGCAACGCTGGCTCACCCAGCAATTGGCGCGGGCTGGCAGCGGGCAGGGCATTTGCGCGGGCGTGGACTTCTTGTCCTTCCCCGCGTTGCAGGCACGCGTCCGGGGCTTGGTCGACGACGAGCCCGACCCCTGGGCCCCGAACAGCCTGGTGTGGACGCTGCTGGCTGTCCTCGAGGAGGCGCCGGACGACCCGGCTTTGGCCCTGCTCAATCGGCACCTGGCGGCCTCCCGACAACGCTTTGGCCCGGCCCTGCGGATTGCGCACCTCTTCGCTCGTTATGCCGAATGGCGTCCCGAACTGATCGACGCTTGGGCGCGCGGGGAGAACGGACCGGCCACCGACGTCGACGCCTGGCAGCCGCGGCTGTGGCGGTTGGCAGTGGCCCAGCTGGGTGTAAACCCCTTGGCTCGGATCGATGAGGAGCTGGCCGCCCTGGCATCCGGGCCGAGCAGACTCGCCCTTCCCGGACGGTTGGACGTGTTCGCGCCGCTGCGACTGAGCCCCGCCAGGCTCGACTGTTGGAGGCTCTGGCGGCCGATCGAGCGGTCAACCTGTGGCTCGTCCGCTCCAGCGGTGGCCAACGCCAGCCGCACCACGTGTTGAATCAACGGCTCGGCCGGGACGACCGTGCTCTGGCCGCAACCCTGCCGTCGGACCCTTTGTCTACGCCGGGGGCACCACGCGCCACCACGGTCCTCGGCTGGCTTCAGTCCGACATTGAGTCCGATCGCAGCACTCCCCCACCCAGAACCGCCGATCCGTCTGACCGATCCGTGCAGTTTCATGCGGCCCACGGGCTTGATCGCCAAGTCGAGGTCCTTCGAGAGGTGGTGACGGTCCTGATGGCCGCAGATCCCACCTTGGAACCCCGGGACATCGTGGTCGGCTGCGCCGACCTGACCAGTGCCGCTCCTTTGATCAACGCGGCCTTCACGTTCCCCGCCGGAGCTGAAGGACCTGCATCCGGCGAGCGCCTTCCGGGTCGAGGTCAGCGATCGTACCGCCGCCGATATCAACCCTTTGGTGGAGATCCTGCTCCGCCTGTTGCGTCTGCCCACCTCGCGAGTCGACCTCGCCGAGTTGCTCGACTTCTGCGCCCAACCCGCGGTGGCAGCCCGCTTCGGCCTTCGACCAGAGGACGCCGAGCGGATCAGCGACTTGGCCGAACGATCCGGCATCCGTTGGGGGCTCAGCCCGGGCCATCGGGCTCAGTTCGGGCTGGGTGGGTTCCGCCAGAACACCTGGATCTCAGGCCTGCAACGACTGCTGTTGGGCATCGCGCTGACCGAGGACGACCTCACCGCGGCGAAGACAACCCTGCCTTTCGACGACATCGAATCCTCCGACGTGCAGTTGCTCGGTGGGCTGAGCGAGTTGATCTCCCGGTTGAACAGACTGATCGGGCTGTTCGAGGAACCCCGCTCCGATCGCGGAATGGATGGACCGCGCCCGGACTGCGCTCGAGTGGACCACCGCCGTGTCGGGAGATGACTCGTGGCAACAACCACACCTCCTGCTGGGGCTCAGCGCCATCGCGGATCGCGGCGGGAGGGCGCTGTTGAACGCCTCCGACGTGATCAGCGTGCTGACCGATCGATTCCTCTCCACCCCCGCCCGACCTACCTTCGGGAACGGGTCGCTCTCGGTGTGCTCCCTGGCCTCGCTGCGGTTGATCCCGCATCGGGTGATCTGCCTGGTTGGGCTCGATGACGGGGCCTTCCCGCACCCACCCTCAAGAGACGGTGACGACCTGTTGTTGCGCGACCCGCACCCCACCGATCCACATCCCTCGGCAACCGACCGGCAGATCCTGCTCGACGCAATCATGTCCGCCTCACAAACTCTGGTGTTGATCTACCAGGGACGCTCGCAGACCACCAACGAGGTCGTCGTGCCACCAGCCCCGGTCCTGGATCTGATCGAGGCGATCGACGGGACGGCTACGGCACCGAGCGGCGAACCGCTCTCGTCCTGGCTCACCACCCAACATCCCTTGCAGCCCTTCGACCCGCGCTACTTTCGGGGGAACCCGACCAGCTTCGACACCGCCGCCCTGCACGGCGCGGGGGCCTTGACCGGGCCGCGGCGGGATCGTCCGGACCCTCGGGCCCCGCTCGCCGAGCCGGAACCTGACCGCGAAGTGAGCTTGGGAGATCTCAGCGCCTTCTTCACCCACCCGGCGAAGTACTACCTGCGTAAGCGCACCGGGCTGAGCCTGTTCACCGCGCAGGCGGCCAGTGCGGAGATTCCGATCGAGCCGGACACCTTGGAACGCTGGAAGATCGGGGAGCGAATGCTCGACTTGGCCCGCTCCGGCCACGACGCCTCTCTCGTCACCCGCGCCGAGTGGCTCCGAGGCGCGGTGCCCCCAGGTCAGTTGGGAGTCCGCTTGCTCGAGGAGCTCAAGTCCGAGGTCGGCGAGGTGACCAGGTGGCTCCCGGACGCGGCTCGGGGCAGCAGCGAGGTTGACGACATCTCCATCGATCTTGACGGCGTCCGGCTCAGCGGGCGACTGCACGCCTTCGACGGTCAACTGGTCAGCACCGAGTACTCCAACTTGCAGCCCAAGCACCGCTTGGCGGCCTGGATCCGAGTGCTCGCGTTGGCCGCGGCCACGGACCGCCCCAGCACCGCCCTCGTGTTGACCAAGCGGGCCCGCACGCGATTGCGCTCCGGCTCGCCGATGCAAGCGCGGGCAATACTGCGGGGATTGCTCGCCATCTACGCCGCCGGACTGCGTTCTCCGCTGCCGATGCCGGTGCGCGTGGCCGAACGGTTCGCTTCCTTGCGCGCTTCCCGACAGGATCCGCTGGAGTTCGACGGCAGGAAACTCAATCAACAGTGGCACTTCGACAAGGACCGGGCATGGTCGTGGTTCTACGACGACCACCTGCACCTGTTGAGCGTCGGTCGAAGCGCCACCGACCCGGTGGCCTTCCCCGAGGAGACCACACTGCTCGGCGCACTGGCCCGGACGGTCTGGGACGACCTGACCCAGAACGAGGAGCGGCTGTGAGCGAGTTCGACCCCTGGGGCCCGCTGCCCAGCGGAACGACGGTGCTGCAGGCCTCCGCGGGGACCGGCAAGACGCACACGATCGCCGCGCTGGCGACCCGCTACGTCGCCGAGGGTCTCGCCACCATCGATCAGCTGCTGATCGTCACGTTCAGCCGGGACGCTGCCCGCGAACTGCGTCGCCGAGTCCGCGATCGCCTTCAGCACGCCCTCGCCGAGCAGGGAGCAGAGCAGGAATCACCCGCCCGGAAGCGCCTGCAGCAAGCGATCCTGGAGCTGGACCAGGCCATGATCATGACCCTGCACGAGTTCGCCCTCGCCATGTTCTCGGGCCTGGGGGTGCTTGCGGCTCAGGACCCGCAGGCACGTTTGGTAGAGGACGCCTCACCGCTGGTGCGCGAGATCGCCCACGATCTGTACCTGCAGCGGTACTGCCACCTCGTCGAGGCCAAGCCACCCTTCCCCTACCGGGACCAACAACGCGACGGCGAACTGATCCGCTCCGGGGCGTTTCGCCTTAGCCAGGACGCCCTGTTCGATGCCACCGCCCCCTTGGTCCCCTCCGGGGCGGTCGGTGCTGCCGGTCAGCGGGTGAGCTTCGCCCAGGACGTGCGGCGCGAGGCCACGCAACGCAAGCGAGCCCTGGGCGTCTTCACCTTCGACGACCAACTGCTGCGGCTCCGGGACTCCCTGATCGACCCAGACACCGGCGAGGCCAGCCGGCAGCGGCTCCGGCAAAGCTTCGCCGTGGTGCTGGTAGATGAGTTCCAAGACACCGACCCGGTCCAATGGGACATCCTTCGCCTTGCCTTCCATGGGCACCGGCCGCTGATCTTGATCGGCGACCCCAAGCAGGCCATCTACGCCTTTCGAGGCGCGGATGTGCGCTCGTACCTGGCGGCTTGCCGTGTGGCCGAACGCACCCACGTCTTGTCCACCAACTATCGGGCCGATCGTGGACTCGTGGCCGCGCTGGACAACTTGTTCGCCGGCTTGAGCGTCGGGGCAGGGATCGAGGTCCTTCCGGTGGCTGCTGTCCACGAACCCCGGCTTTTCGGCCCCGACGGCTCCCCGTTGCGGGCGCCGATCCGGTTGCGCACGCTCACCGAAAGGGCCACCGCCGATCGGACGCGCAAACGAATCACCGACGATCTGGTGGCCGAGGTGAGCGCCCTGCTGGCCGGAGATTTCACCATGCAGGCCGCGGGCGGCGCAGAGCGGCGGCCACTTCGACCCGACGACATCGCCGTCCTGGTGCGGCGAAACCGTCGCGGTCGAGAGATCACCCAGGCATTGCGAGCCGCCGGAATCCCCGTCGCTTTCAGTGGTGCCGACAGCATCTTCTCCTCCTCCTCCGCGACCGCCTGGCGCACCCTGCTCGCAGCCTTGGCCAGCCCTCGTCCCGCCGAGGTCCGGGCCGCGGCGCTGACTGACTTCTTCGGTATCGGCATGGCCGAGTTGGCTGCCGCCGGGGAAGACACCCTCGGGGAGTGGACAGCGTCGCTGCGCCGCTGGGACCGGGTGCTGTCCCGGGGAGGTGTGGCGGCGCTCTTCGCCGAGATCACCGCGGAGACCCGTTTCAGCGCCCGGGTTCTGGCCCTGCGCAATGGAGAGCGGCTGATGACTGACTACCGCCACGTGATGCAACTGCTGCACGAGGCGACCGGAACGATCCGCCCCACCGCGACCGCTCTGCTCGAGTGGCTGAGCCGGGAGATGGACTCCTCAAGCCTGGCTGTCGAACGGACCAGGCGTTTGGAGACCGACGCCCAGGCCGTCCAAGTCAAGACGATTCACAAGGCGAAAGGCCTCCAATTCGGGGTCGTGCTGCTCCCGGATCTGACCGAGCAACGCTCGCCCAAGGATGAAGACACCAGGCTGGTGTTCCACGACGCCGACGGGGTGCGGGTGCTCGACGTGGGCGGCAAAGGAGCCCCCGGCCGGGGTTCCCGGTTCAGCCAACACCAGCAGGAAGAGTCCGAGGACGCTCTGCGCAGCCTCTACGTCGCCTTCACCCGGGCCCAGAATCTGATCATCTGCTGGTGGGCCCGGACGAAGGCCAACACCGAGACCGCGCCGCTGCATCGACTGCTGTTCCGCGATCGGGCCGCCGGAGGCCAGCCGGCCCCCGGTTACCCGCTGGAGACGGCCCCCGGCGATGGAGACCCGGCCGACCTGCCCTGGCTGCCCGGTTCGGGGATCGAAGCGTCACCGGCGCTCCCGCAGCCGATTCGGGAACGTTCCCTGGCCGGCGCCCAATCGACCCGGCTGCAGGGGGCTCGCTTCGCCCGGTCGGTCGACCGGGACTGGCGCCGGACGTCCTACTCGGGCCTGACCGCCGAGGCTCACGCCGATGGCGCCTGGCTGGAGATCGCCCCCGAAATCACCTCCGACGAAGGCTCCCCGGACGCCGACGAGCCCCACCTGGAGGAAGAACTGCCGATGGCCGGGCTGCCCGGTGGTGCTCAGTTCGGAACCCCCGTCCACGCCGTCCTCGAATCGGCCGACTGGAGCGTCGAGCCCAGCGCCGACCTCGCTGAGTCGGCTCGCGGCCGGTTGCGGCAGAGCGCGGCGACGGTGCTGCCCCGGCTTCCGCTTCCGGGCGTGAGCGCACCGCAACTCGCCGACGCGCTCCTGCCCAGCATCCTCACCCCATTGGGCACCCTGACCGACAACCGCCGGCTGGTCGACATCGCTTCCTCCGATCGCCTCAACGAACTCGACTTCGAGTTGGAGCTTGGCGATGTCAGCACCTCGACGCTGGCCGACATCGCCGCCTCCCTGGCGCGTCACCTTCCGCAGGACGATCCGTTGGCCAAGTACGCGCAGGACTTGGCCGAACCACGGCTGGCCGGCCAAACCCTCCGCGGTTTCCTCACCGGCAGCATAGATTCCGTGCTGCGCGTCCGGACGTCCGGGGCCCCGGATCGATTCGTCGTGGTCGACTACAAGACCAACCGTCTCGGCTCGGGACGCCTTGGTTCTGCTGACTATGACCAGGCCTCACTGGCCCAAGCGATGCGGGCGAGCCACTACCCGCTGCAGGCGATTCTCTACAGCGTCGCGCTGCACCGCTTCCTCACCTCCCGGCTTCCCGGCTACGACCCGTCGCTCAACCTCGGTGGCGTGCTCTACCTGTTCCTGCGGGGGATGACCGGCGGGGAGCCGGTGCCGGCGGACGGGGCCCGCACCGGGGTCTTCGCCTGGCAACCCCCCGCAGCACTGGTCAGCGAACTGTCCGAGTTGCTCAGCGATGGTCCTCGGCCATGATCGATGCGGCGATGTCGGTCAGCGCCACCGGCCTTCTCCGGCGCTTCCATGAGGTGGGGGTGCTCGGCTGGGCCGATCTGCACGCCGCGCAACAGTTGTGTCACCTCTACGACGAGCGGGATGAGTCGGTGGCCCTGGCTCTTGCCCTGACCGTGCGGGCCTTGCGCGGTGGCTCGGTCTGCCTGGATCTCTCCGCCGTGCGCGAGTTGGCGTTCGAGACCGAAGAGACGCTGGAGCAGGTGCCCGACGAGCTGTGGCCCGAACCCGCCTCGTGGCACGACAAGCTGACCGCCAGCCCGGCGGTCACCACCGGAGCCGACGCCTTCGGGTCACGTCCGCTGCGTCTGGTCGGCCAGCTCCTCTATCTGGAGCGCTACTGGCGAGCCGAGGAAAGCGTCCGTGTGCAGCTTCTCCGGCGTCAGGCAGGGCTGGTCCGTGACGCCCCACCCGAGGCCAATGCCCGGCTGGACGCCCTGTTCAGCCGGGATCCGGGAGGCTGGCAGCGTACGGCGGCAGCCCTCAGCCTGGTCTCGCCGCTCACGGTCATCGCCGGGGGTCCCGGCACTGGCAAGACAGCCACCATTGCCCGGCTGCTCTCCCTGCTGCTCTCCGAAGAGCCCGGGCTCCGGATCGCCTTGGCGGCACCGACGGGGAAAGCAGCCGCTCGGATGGATCAGGCCCTGCAGGAGGCCATTGCCGGATTGCCCTCCGAATGGGAGTCGACCCTCACCGGCCTATCGGCTCAGACCCTGCATCGGCTACTTGGCTGGATCCCGGAATCGCGGAGCAGATTTCGCCACAACGCCGACAATCCGCTGCCACATGACGTCGTGGTCGTCGATGAACTCTCCATGGTGTCGCTCAGCCTGATGGCACGGCTGATGGAGGCGGTGCGTCCTTCCGCCCGACTGATCCTGGTCGGGGACCCTGACCAGCTGGCCTCGGTGGAGGCCGGGCCAGTGCTGGCCGACATTGTGGCCGCCAACTGGCCCTCCCTGCCGGGGGCAGCCGTTTCCCTCGGCGGCCTGGCAATCGGCCGGCTGAGCGGTCCGGTGGTGCAGCTGCGCCACAACCACCGCTTCGATGGGGCGATAGGCGATCTTGCCAGCTTCGTCCGCGCCGGCGACGCCGACAGCGCGGTGGGGCTCTTGCGCTCGGGTTCGGACCAGGTGAGTCTCTCCTCGGTGTCCGAGGCCGGAGCAGCCCTCAAGGACAGGGTGGTCACAGCGGCTCGAACCGTTGACTGGGCGGCCCGAGCCGGTGAGGTGGGTGAGGCGTTGGCCGCGTTGGACAGTCACCGGCTGCTATGTGCCCACCGAAGGGGACCTTTCGGCGTGGCCGGGTGGGCCCGCCGGGTGGAGAAGTGGCTCCGCGATGACGTGCCGGGGTTCGGGTTGGAAGGCGAGTGGTACACCGGACGTCCGGTGATGATCAGCCGGAACTCCGCGGAGTTGGGCCTCTACAACGGAGACACCGGTCTGGTCATGATCCGCAACGGGCAACCGAGGGTGTACTTCGGCGATGGCCGTTCCGTATCCCCCTTCTTGCTCGAGGGCGCTCAAACCGTCTTTGCCATGACCGTGCACAAAGCCCAGGGCAGCCAGTTCACGTCTGTGAGCGTCGTCCTGCCCGAGGCGGATTCACCCATCCTGAGTCGGGAGCTCCTGTACACCGCGATCACCCGTGCCTCCGAGCGGGTGACCCTGATCGGCACCGAGGAGGCGGTTCGGCGGGCGATCCAGCGGCCCGCGCGGCGTGCCAGTGGGCTACGCGAACGGATCTGACAGGGCTCCTGACTGCCAGTCGGCGATGATCCGGTGGGCAATCGATGCCGGGCCGGGCAGGCTCACCTCGCCGGAGGCGACCGCGTCGGCCAACTCGGGGCGGCTGAACCACTGGGCCGCGACGATTTCGATCCCGTCCACCCGGATCAGGGTGGACGCCGCCCGGGCCACGAAGCCGAGCATCAGGGAGCGCGGGAACGGCCAGGGCTGGCTGGCCAGGTAGCGCACCTGAGTCAATGCCACCCCCACCTCCTCGCCAATCTCACGATGGACCGCTTGCTCGAGGGACTCACCGGCTGAGACGAATCCGGCCAGCAGGGACAGGCGTCCGGTAGGCCAGGCGGCATGGCGACCAAGCAACAATCGCTCATCGTCGTCCAGGACGGCCACGATCACGGCCGGATCGGTGCGTGGGAAGCGGTCGCGCCCACACCTGGCGCAATGCCGTGTGTACCCCCCCGCCGTCACCACCGTCGGCGAGCCGCAAGCCCCGCAGCGGGGGGCCACTCGATGCCAGTTGACGAGGGCCAGGGCGGCGGTGGCCAGTTCAGTGTCGGTGCCGTCGAGGTGAGGCGCGAGGTCGCGCAGCGACGCGGCTTGCCCCACGGCCTCGGCCAGGACGGCAAAGCAGGGCCGCTGCGCCGCCAGGCCAACCAGGAGGTGCAGCTCAGGATCGTAGGCGCCCGAGGGACTGCTGAACCGTAGGGAGGTCCGGTTGGGCAGGCAGGCCAGATCTCCGGTCGGGGCCACGGTCAGCACCGTCGCTCCAGGGTCGGTCCAGAGCCCGGCGATCCAGTCGGGGTCGTTGCGCAGCCCCTCGACCCGATCAAGGTGTCCCGGGCTGATCCAGCTGTGCATGCGGCCAGGCTAGGCGCCCCAGCGGAGCCCTGCCACCAGGCCGGTCAGCGCCTCACGGTCCGGCAAGTCCTCCGCGACCAGCAATCGATCGGCGCGCACGTCGTAGAACGCAGCGCGAACCAGGCGCGGATCGACCCGGCGAAGTTCGGCCCACGCCAGCCGGTAGAGCGCCAGTTGGAGCGGATCGGAACGCATCGCAGCACCCGTCTTCCAGTCGACCACCAGAAAGCCGGGGGACTCCTCGAAGACGGCATCGATCCGACCACGGATCAGCGTGTCGCCGAGCATCAGCGCGAACGGGGACTCAGTGGCGAACGGACGCCGCTCGGCGAACTGCCCGCGACAGAAGGCCGCCGTCAGGGCCTGAAACGCCGGGTCGTCCAGGTCGGCAGCCAACTCCGCGAAGCCATCGGGGTCAAGCGCCGGTGCCGCGGCGAACCGGAGCTCAATCCACTGGTGGAATCTGCTGCCAACCTGCTGCCGGCGACTGGCCGGCCGGGGCATCGGGCGACGGAGATCATCGGCGTACCTCTCCGGCCCGCGTACTGCGCTGACCACGCCGGTGACCGACAGGTAGTCAGGCACCACGCGTGATCGTCCGGCACCGCGGAGCGCTTCGTTGATCAACTGCGTCGCAGCGTCGTCCCAGCCGGCCACCACAGCCAGATCATCCAGGGTGGCTGGATCATCGGACGGCTCCGAGCCCGCCCGCAGAGTCTCGCGGGCGCGATCAACGGCCGCGGCCACGGATGCCCTGCGGGCGCGGGCGTCCGGGTCTCCCAGGGCTGGCCAGGCCAAGGAGCGGTTCGAGCTGTCCAGCGGATTGACGCTGCCGGGCTCGGGGGCCGCAGCCAGAATCGTCGCGTGGGCCGCAAGGGTGAGGAAGTAGGCCGACGGGCTCCGCGGTTTCACCAACCCGTGGCTCCAGGTGTGGGTGCTGGCGACCAGGATTCGTTTGGCGCGGGTGGCGGCCACGTAGGCGAGGCGATCCTCGGCGAACTGAGCCTGTTGGGTGAGGGCCTCGGCGTACTCCTTCAGCCCGCGATCGGTGATCTCGCGCGGATGCGGAATCGCCTCGACGTCGCCGCGGAGCGTTCCGGGCACAGCTGCCGCGTTGCGGGTGTAGTTGCTGGTCACCCGCAGAGTGGGAAACACGTCCGCGGCGAGGCCCGGCAGCAGCACCAGGTGCCATTCCAGACCTTTGGCGCGGTGCACGGTGAGCAGTTTCACCGAATCGTTCGCGCTGATCACCGCGCGCTCCAGCCCCGTGCCGTGATCGCGTTCAGCGGCCAGGAAGGCCAGCAGCCCGGACAGCGACGCCTCGCCATCGACGTCCACGTAGTCGGCCACGGCATCGACGAAAGCTTGCAGTTGCGACAGCGGAGCGCCGTTGCTGGCCAACTCCACCTCCAGCCCCAGCGTGGTGATCACCCGGCGGAGCAAGTCCAGGACGGGCTCGCCGCTGTGCCGTCGCAGCCACCGCAACTCGGCAGCGAAGGCGGCGAGCCGCTCCCGCGCCTGGTCGCTCACCTGATGTTCACCGGGGTCTTCCACTGCTTCGAGCAGGCTTGGCGTGGCCGTCCGATCACCGCGAGCCAGAACTCGACCCAGATCAAGCAGCAGGTCCCCGGCGGGTTCCCGTGCCGACTGGCCGGCCAGCTCGGCGGCCCGACGACCAAGCACTTCCAGATCGGCGGCACCGATCGCCCACCGGCTTGAGGTGAGCAACCGGATCAGTTCGGGGTTGGCCGTGACGTCGTCGAGGAGCGTCAGGGTGGACACGATCTCGACGATCTCGGGCACCGACAGCAGGCCACCCAGGCCAACGATTTCGACCGGGACCTCGCGCGCCTCCAGGGCCGCGTGCAGGGCCCCGATGTGCTGATTGCGCCGGGTCAGGACTGCCACCTCGGACCAGGACGGCACCTCCCCCGCCGCCTTCGCAGCCACGATCCGGTCAGCGACGAAGGCGACCTCTTCGGGCCAAGTGTGGAAGCTGGCTACCGCCAGGCTCGCCGACGGGGCTCCAACTGGGGCGACAAGAGTCAGCCGCGCCCCCTCGAAGTTCATCGCCGGATCGGCCTGCAAGCCCCGTGCCAGGTCGTTCGCGGCATCCAGAATCTCCTGACCGCTCCGCCGGTTGACGGTCAGCGCGAACCGCCTCGCGGGTCGTTCGAGTCGGTCGGGAAAGTCGGCGGCGAAAGCGAGGATGTTGCTCGCCGCAGCCCCCCGCCAGCCGTAGATAGCCTGGCAAGGATCACCCACGGCGGTCACCGGGTGCCCCCGTCCGTGTTCGGGATCGGAACCCGAAAAGAGTCCACGGAGCAGCGCCGCCTGAGCCGAGGAGGTGTCCTGGTACTCGTCCAGGAGCACCACCCTGAACTGATCACGGACTGCGGCGGACACGCTTGGCGCCTCAGCGGCCAACCGTGCGGCAACCGCCATTTGATCAGCGAACTCGACATACCCGAGGCTCCGTTTGAGCTCGGCGTAACTGGCCGCCAGCGCAGCGAGCTCAAGACGTTCCTCAGCGGCTGCTCGGGCGAGCCTCAACGACGCGTAGACGTCGCCCCGAGGGTTGCTGGGGGCTGCGTCCACGGAGCTGATGAAGGCGCGGGTGTGCTCTCCGAGCCGCTCCCGGCTGACCAGATGGGCAGTCATTTCGGCATCCAGCGCCAGCAGCCGCTCAGTGACGCTCTGCGGTCGGAGCCGGGAGAGGTACTCAAAAGGCCCGGCCGCCGAGGCCACGACGCGGGAGGCCAAGCGGAAGCGCGAGGCTCCGGTGATCATCCGTGGGTCGTTCTCCACGCCGACCAGCAGCCCGTGGTCACTGACCAAGCGAGCGGCGAAGGCGTCGTAGGTCATGACCAGTTGCTCCCCAGCGTCATCGACTCCGGTGGGATCGGAGAGACCCGCCTTGGCCAGCGCTGCACGGATGCGACCGGAGAGTTCCGCTGCAGCCTTGCGGGTGAAGGTGAGCCCGAGAACGGCCTCGGGCCGCACGGCCCCGCTGCCGACCAGCCAGACGACCCGGGCGGCCATCACTGTGGTCTTACCCGAGCCGGCGCCGGCGATGATCACTCCGGGGCTCGACGGGGCGGTGATCGCGGTCAGTTGCTGCTCGGAGAAGGGAATCTCCAGCGCGTCGGAGACGTCCTGGCCGGTGGTGAAGGTCATGGGGTCACCTGCTTTCCACTCTCGGTCGAGGGGCAACTCGCAGTGAAGGCGCAGTACCGGCAGCCTCCACCGGGAGTGGCCTCGAAGTGCCCCTCCCCGATGATCTGCGCGGCCCGGGCGACCCGGGCGTGGATCCAGGTGGGATGTCGCAGGTCATCGGGATCGTCGCTCAGTTGCGGCACGTCTGACAGTGCGGCCTGCTTGAGTTGGGCGGGGAAGCCCTCCTGACTGCTGCTCTCGGGCTTGCGCAGTTGGACCAGAACTCCACCGGCGCTGGCGTGTGCGCCGTCCGCGCGGGCCGCAAAGGCGCCCGACTCGATGGCGAGTTGGTAGAGCCCGAGTTGTTCCTGCCCAGCCACCTGGGCCTTGGTCGGAACCTGCCGTCCGGTCTTGAAGTCGATCACGCGCAGCCTGCCGTCTGGCAGTCGCTCCAACCGGTCGACTGATCCAGTCAGAGTGACGCGGGTGTCGTCGACGGTCACGTCTACCTCGAAAGGCACCTCGACGCCCACCACGTCCACCCCGGAGTTCGCATCCTGCCAGGCAACAAAGCGGGCCAGGGCCTGCTCTGCCTGGTCTCGTTCACTGGCCGACATCCAGGCCGCATCAAAGGGGATCTGGTCCCAGATTCGATCCAGATTCGCGGCCAGTTCAGCTTCACTCAAACCGTCGACCCGTGCGTGTTCCACCAACAGGTGGATCACCGTGCCCAGGTTGGCTGCGCTTGAGCGGGACGCCTCGGCCTGCGCCCGGCGTCCGAGGAAGAACTGCCTCGGGCAGGACATCAGCGACTGCAACTGGGTGGCGCTGAGCCGCAGTGGGGTGCGAGCTGGGACGGTGTTCGTGGTCAGCTGCGCGATCCCCCACCAGCGGGAAGGATCGGCCTGCGGCACGAGCGGTTGGCCTTCAGGGCCAGACACTTCGGCCAACCGCGCCAATCGGGTGACCGCTGCCTCACGCAGGGACTCCGAGCACTCCGGGTCGATCGCCGTCCGACGCAGGCTGGAGACCAGCGCGGCCAGGGTCAAGGGCCGATCCGTCGGCCGATACTCCCGGATCGGCACTCCCAGTTCGGCTAGAAACCGCGACGGCTGGTTGGCTTCGCCGTCTGAACCGGAGACCGCGGTGACCAAGAGTTGCTCACTGGCGCGGGAGCACGCGACCAGGAACAAGCGGCGTTCATCTGCCAGGCGAGCCCGATGATCGATGGTTCCGCTCAAACCGTCACTGAGCAGGCGCTCGGCCACCAGGATGCCGCCACCGCGACCCAGATCGGGCCAGATCCCCTCCTGGACTCCGGCCACCACGACGATCGGCCACTGTCGCCCCTTCGCTCGATGCACCGTGAGCAGGCGCACACCTCCACCCGAGGCACCATCCTCGCGTTCAGTGTCGGCCGGGATCTCCTGGGCGGCGACTTCTGCCAAGAAACCCCGCAAACCCGCCAACCCGGGCGGCTGCTCGCTCTCGGCAGCAGCGTCGAACAGTGCACAGAGCGCGTCCAGATCGGCGTCCGCCCGGCGCCCCGACTCGCCCCCTGCTTCGCTCTCGGCGCGCAACCGATCCGGCCAGGGGCTGGAGCGCCACAGCTCCCACAAAGCCTCGCTGGCCCCGGCCCCGGGCCGAACCAGGGCCTGCTCGGCCCGCTCCAAGGAATCGGCAAAACTGATCAGCGCGGACACCTCCGGAGAATCGGCAACCTCCTGCAGCTGTTGTGGATCCGACAATGCCGCGGCCATCAGCTCCGCGGAGTCCCGCAGTGGGAACGGTGACCCTGAGGCGGCCTGGTCAGCACGCTGCAACTGACGCCCCAAGGAACGCAGCGCCACGGCATCCAGCCCGGCCAAGGGGGAAGCCAACATCCGGCGGGCCTCGTCGGGGTCCATCACCCGACGACGACGGATCGCGTCCAGCGCCAGCAGCAACGGACGCACGGCCAGTTCGGCACCCAAGGGGATTTCGTCCCCGGCCACCTCCACCGCGATCCCGGTAGCGGTCAGGGCTCGGGCGATGGGGGCGATCTGCCGACGCCCGGAACGGACCAGAACCGCCATGTCTGCGTAGGGGATCCCGCGGTCGAGGTGCGCGCGGCGCAGGCCTTCCGAAATCAGGGCCGCTTGCTCGGAATCCGACGCGCAGGTGCGCACCACCACCTCTCGGCCCGCTTCGGGCAGGCGAGATGGCCGCAGGGTCGCGGCGGCCGGTTCGGGGAGGGCGGGCAACGGGAGCCGACGAGCCACTCGGCGGACCGCGGCCTCAATGCCCGGCCGACAGCGGTATGACCCTGGCAGCACCACGGTCTGCGTCGGATCGGCCTCGCTGCCGAATGTGACCGAGAACTCGGTCAGCGCCCGGGGGTGAGCGCCCCGGAAGCGGAAGATCGCCTGATCCGGATCACCCGCCGCCAGGAGCGCGGGGCCGGCCGAGGCCAGCGCGCTGATCAACCCGATCTGCGCCGGGTCTGACTCGGGATACTCATCGACGAGCAACACGGAAAACTCCGCCCCAAGCACGGTGAGCACGGCCGGGTCGGCTAACAGGATCCGGCTGCGGTGCACCAGTTCGGCGTAGTCCATGGCACCCTCGGCGTCGAGGACGTCCAGATACTCGTCGAAGAAGCGACCCGCCGCAACCCACTCCGCGGCCCCGGCGGCGGCACCGGCCGCCACCAGGTCTTCCGGGTCGAGCCCCAACTGGCGTGCTCTGGCCAGCACCGCCCGAACCTGCCGGGCGAAACCCCGGGTGTGCACCGCGCCGGCAAGCTCCTCCGGCCACGCCCGGGGCCCGTTTCCAGCCAACAACTCCCGGACCCGGAACTCCTGCTCGGGGGCGGTCAAGAGCCGTGGACGCCCACGTTCGGAAGGGGCGAATCTCTGGTGCAGCCACAGACAGAGGGCATGCGTGGTCATCACCAGGGGGGGCGTCATCGTCCGCGCCAGCGCCCGGGTGATTCGGTTCCGGAGCTCGCTGGCGGCACGACGGGAGAAGGTGAGCAACAGAGGTTGCCGATCCCCTGGCCGGCATTGTGCCAACCTGCGTATCGCGGCTTCGACCAGCACCGTGGTCTTGCCCGATCCCGGGCCACCGATGACCAGCATCGCCCCTCGGTCATGCCCAACCGCACGGGTCTGGGCGGCGTCCAGGGTGATCCCCGCACTGGTTCGTTGTTGCGTCACGCCAACCATGGAATCACCTGCCACCGACAAACCGCGTGCCGCAACGTCACGCGACCAGGTTTCGCGCCCGCAGGGCGTCCTGAGCAGGGGTTGGGTTCGCCAAGGCGCCCTACCCTGGGCGGAGACTCCGGGATCACGGGGCCAGTAGGAGGTACTCATGCCCGAGGAAGTACGGATCGACGTCGCCGGTCGTCTACTGACGTTGACCAATCTGGACAAGGTGCTTTACCCGGAAGCAGGCTTCACCAAGGCGGAGGTGATCGACTACTACCATCGGATCGCCCCGGTCATGCTCCCGCACCTGGCGGATCGGGTGGTGACCCGGCTCCGCCTCCCCAACGGCACCGGGGCACCGTCCTTCTTCGAGAAGAACGCCCCGGCGGGAATCCCGGACTGGGTGCGGCGCTGCCACGTCCGGGCCAGTGATACCGACATCCAGTACCTGGTGGTCGAGGAGGTCGGCACCTTGGTGCTGTTGGCCAACTATGCGGCGCTGGAGTTGCACACCCCGCAGTGGCGGATTCCGGCCGACGTGACGTTCCCGCTGGTGGTTGACGGCTCGATCGCCTCCGACCTGGTCATGATCGACCTCGACCCGGGTGTTGGCACCGACCTGCCGACCCTCGCCACAGCCGCATTGATCATCGCCGCTGAACTCGCCGCGGACGGGCTGATCCCGGTGCCGAGAACCAGCGGCAACAAGGGCCTGCAGCTCCAGGCGGCGATCGCCCCCTCCGCTGCCAGCGAGGTCACGGAGTACGTGCGGAGGCTCGGCGTCGGGCTCGAGGGGCGCTACCCCGACATGTTCGTGACAACTCAGGTGATTGCGCAACGAACCAACAAGATCCTGATCGACTTCATGCAGAACTACGCCCAGCGGAACACGATCACCAGCTATTCGCTGCGCGGCCGGGAGCGACCAAGCGTCTGCACCCCCGTGACCTGGGACGAAGTGGCCGCGGCAACAGAGGGGGCTGGGCTGTCGTTCACCAGCGCCGAGGTCTTGGCCAGGGTGGAGCGGCACGGAGACCTGGCCGCCGAGCTTCTGGTCACCGACCGTCCGCCTCTTCCGGGGAATCCCTGAGGGTTCCCCACCTGCCGTTGTCAGCCCGCCCCGCTAGATTGGTGGGAACGCCGAGTACGCGAGAGGTCCGTCTTATGAGCACTCCCACCCACTCCGGGGCCGCTGCTGTTGCGCCCCTTCAGCCGCCGATGGCGGCCCTGACGCTGACCGCCCCGGAGGCACCCGCTGTGGTGACACAGACCCAGGCGCCGCAGATGGCTCCTCAGGTGGAGTCCGCCCAGGTGCCGGTCTTGGACGCCAAGGTGGAGGAGTTCATCCGGGCCCTCGACTCGGCGGAGGAGAAGTCACCCACCTTCGCAGCTCAAGCCGATGCCGTGCGCACCATGGGCGACGCCGACATCCGCAAGGCTGCCGAGACGTCGAACCGGCTGCTGAACACACCCGTCCGGGCACTGAAGGAGGGCGGCTTGGCCGAGGGGTCCAAGGTGGGCCAGACCCTGCTCCAGCTTCGCCGCACGGTTGAGGATCTCGACCCGAGCGCCGCGAAGGGGTCGCGGAAGTGGTTCGGGATGATCCCGTTCGGCCGCCAGGCGGAGGACTACTTCCGCAAGTACCAGACCTCTCAGCAGCAGTTGAACGGCATCCTGCACGCGCTGCGCAACGGCCAAGATGAGCTGACCCGCGACAACGTGGCCCTGAACATGGAGAAGCAGAATCTGTGGACCGTGATGGGACGGCTGAACCAATACGTCTACATCGCCGAACGACTGGACGGGCGGTTGAGTGCCCAGGTGGCCGAACTGGGGGTCTCCGATCCAGAGAAGGCGAAAGCCCTCAGCCAGGACGTGCTCTTCTACGTTCGGCAGAAGCACCAGGATCTGCTCACCCAACTGGCGGTCTCGATCCAGTCATACCTGGCCATCGACATCATCATCAAGAACAACCTTGAGCTGATCAAGGGCGTCGACCGCGCCTCGACCACCACCATCTCGGCCCTCCGAACGGCCGTGATCGTGGCGCAGGCTCTGGGCAATCAGAAGCTGGTGCTGGATCAGATCACCGCCTTGAACACCACCACGTCGGCCATGATTCAGCGCACCTCAGAGATGCTCAAGGAGAATTCGGCGCAAATCCAGGAACAGGCCGCCTCGTCCAGCATCGGCTTGGAGCAACTGCAGGCCGCGTTCTCGAACATCTACCAGACGATGGATTCGATCGACCAGTTCAAGCTACGCGCCCTCGACACGATGGCAGCGACCATCGGCACTCTGGAGACCGAAGTGATCAAGTCCAAGTCGTACTTGGAGCGGGTCGCCCAGCAGGATTCGCGTCAGCAGACCATGCCGCAGATCAACTTGAACTGATCGGACGACTGCACCGATGGGTTTTTGGGACTGGCTCACCGGCACGCCGGAGATGCCTCAGCCGGTGTTGGAGGTTGCTGCCGCACCCACCGAGGCCGACATCCTGCGCGCGCTGACCGAGGTGGAGACCCTGGTCAGAACCGGCGGGGTCCCCGGCGTGATCACCTCCCGGGCGCTGCGGGTCACCGGCACCGTGCGGGACACGCTGCCCCGGGTAGCCAACCTGGGGCTGGGTAGTTATGACGCCTATTCGGTCGTGGCCACCGCCACCGACTATCTGCCCGAAGCCATCTTGGCCTACCTGCGATTGCCCCGAGACTGGGCCGATTCGCGTCCGGTCGAACACGGAAAGACCGCCCTGTTGTTGCTGATCGACCAACTCGACCTGTTGGCGGCCACGATGGATCAGATCTTCGATGCCGCTAACCGGACGGATGCCGACGCGCTGATCAGCCATGGCCGTTTCCTGCAGGAGAAGTTCGGCCACCAGCGAGTCGTTCCAGACCTCAGGCCGTCAGCACCCCCCAACCCCGCCGATTCGCCTGGCCCGGCCAACCCCCTTGATCTGGAGCACACATGACGTCCGCCGATCTGTCGAACGCGCTGAATGCCCTGGCGCTGGCTGCGGTTGAGGCGGGTCTCGACCCCGCCCTGGCCCGCCTGGAGGGCGAACAACTGGCCGCCGCGGTGAGTGAATCCTCCGCCGGCGCCTTCATCGACTGGTCCACCCAGACCGGTCAACCGATCAGCGCCGAGGCGTTCATCCGCTCGGCGATGAAGGGTCGACGCTACAGAACCTCCGCGACACCCCAGATGACGCAGTTGACGAATACCCGCTCCGCCCAGGCGCCGACCTACGCCCGCGCCCTGGCCGAGGTGGCCACGGCCGCGGCCCTGTTGGGGAAACCCTCACCGCAGAGCTTGGGCGCAGCCCAAATGGCCACCTCGGCCCAGCTGAGCACCAGCGGCCACGACCGTCCGACCCCGACCGGGTCCCCGACTCCCACGGACGATCAGGACTTCGCCCGGCGGGCCCCCGAGATCCTCACCTCGGTCTTGTCGAGACTCAACCAGAGCCAGGAGCGGCTGCTCGATCTGCGCCGACTCGATCCTTGGTCTCCGGGGGCGATTCCTGGCATCGGCTCCCCCTTCACCGGTTCCACCCCACCTGGGTCCGAGCCGGTTGGCTCACAGCCTGCGAGCACCCCCGAGCCGCCCAGTACCCAGGCAGCACCGCCGCCGGAGGGAACGCCGGAACCTGCCACCCCGGGGCCGCCCACCGAGCCGCAGAAGACTCTCGAGGAATTGCTGGCCGACCTGGACTCGTTGGTCGGCCTGACCAAGGTCAAGTCCGAGATCCACCGACAGACCGCGGTGCTACGGGTGGAGGCGTTGCGCGTCAAGGCGGGGCTGAGGAGCCCGACGATCACCCGGCACCTGGTCTTCGTCGGCAACCCGGGGACAGGCAAGACCACCGTTGCCCGCTTGGTGGCAGGGATCTACCGCGCGATCGGGTTGCTCTCCAAAGGCCAGTTGGTCGAGGTCGACCGCTCCGAGTTGGTGGCCGGCTTCTTGGGCCAGACCGCGATGAAGACCGCCGAAGTGGTCGCCAAAGCCGTGGGTGGGGTGCTGTTCATCGATGAGGCCTACTCCCTCAACGGCGACCAGTACGGCGCCGAGGCAATCAACACCCTGGTCAAGGAGATGGAAGACAAGCGCGACGATCTGGTCGTGATCGTCGCCGGCTACCCGATCCCGATGGAGGGGTTCATCGCGCAGAACCCGGGTCTGTCCAGCCGGTTCCGAACCACGATCACATTCGAGGACTACACCGATCCCGAGTTGGAGCAGATCTTCACCGGCATGGCACAACGCGCCGACTACGACCTTGGCGACGGGGCGCTGCAGGCCTTCGTGGAGGCTTTGGCCCAACAGGTTCGCGACGAGACCTTCGGGAACGGCCGTTTCGCGCGCAACATGCTGGAGGCCGCCGTCGGCAAGCACGCCTGGCGGCTGCGCGACGTCACCGAGCCCACCCTTGAGCAGCTGCGCACCCTCCTGCCCGAAGACCTCCAACCAGAGCCACAGCCGCCCGTCACCTGGCCTGAAGCGCCTCCTGAGGGGACCGAGCCGGCCCTGACTCCCCCGACGGGGGCTGCATGAGCGCCCCCGGGGCCGGGGGCACGCCCCGCGCGGGCAACACCCCTCGCCGGCTCACGTCGCTGATGGTTCTGGCGACGCTGGTCTTGGTGGTTCTCGGCTCCGCCCTCGGCTTCTTCTTGCTCACGGCCGGTCACGACGCGGAGGGTCCCCGCGCCGACCAGCGCTCGGCCCAGCTGGCCGAGATCGAGGTGTCCCTGCTCACGATCGATGACCTGGCGGTCCAGTGGACGCTGAAGCCGAGCGCCGGGCGACGGACGAGCTTCGTCGACGCCGTGAACCAGGCCACGGTGCTCCTGACCCGCGCGGCCGCAGACCAACCGTCCTCGGTGGAGGGGATCAGCGCCATCCAGCGAGCCGTCGGTAAGCACTCCGCAGCGATCCACGAGTCCTGGAGTTCGAACAGCGCAGGCACCCTGGCCGAGTTGCAGCGGGCCCGATCAGCTCTGCAGACCGACGCCCTCGAGCCACTGCGGAAACTCCCGACCCAGAGCAGCGGCAGTTCCAGTCTGCTGTGGTGGGTGACGGGGGCGTGCGTAGCCGCGGTGGCGGCGCTGATCTGGATCAGCATTCCTCTGGCGCGCAGCACTCACCGCTACCTCAACCCAGGCCTGCTGGGGGCGATCCTCTCCGTCCTGCTGCTCTGGCTCGCGGCGTCCACGGCCCTGAGCGCGATGGCCCCGGCAACGTCGGCCAGCACCGAACTGGGCACGTTGATCGCGGCACGCACGGCTGCGCGCGAGGCCCTCACCGAGGAACACCTGGGACTAGCACTGAAGGGCGATGCGGTGAGCCAGGAGACTGCCTGGAAGGCGGCCATGACGAGGGTCAGTCAAGGTGCGGCGCTCCGCGATGATGATCCGGCAACCGAGGCCGCCCTGGCGTCGATCTTCTCGGCTCACGAAGCCGTGCGAAAGCTGGCCGAGGCAAAATCCTGGGCTGCGGCCACTGAGCGATCCCTGGACACCTCCGAGAAGGGATCAGTGGGTGCGACGGACGCGTTGGACGACAGCCTCTCCACCGAGATCGGTGACCGGCTGGCCAGTGACGCCAGCCCCTCGCCGGCGTTAGCAGTGAACCTCGCCCTGATCGCTTTCGTGGTGGTCGCCTTCCTCGGGGTTGCCTGCGCCGTCTGGGGGATCAACCAACGATTGCGGGAGTACCGATGAGTTCGTTGACCGCCCCCTCGGCACCGGGCGCAATCGGCTCCCCGATCCAACCCGCCGCCCTGCTCGACTACCTCGGTCAGCTGGACAGCTGGCTGGGTGGACGGCGCGCCGAACTCGACGCCCTCGACGCGGAGATCTTGAACGCCGGCCAACAGGCCGCGCTCACCCCCGACATGGCGCTCTCCCTGGCCTTGTGGCAGTCGGTGAAGAACCGGTACGACCTGCTGTTGGTCACCTGGGATTCGGGGCGAGTCGGACCGGCCGAGACCGAGCGGATGGCGTCGCTGATCTGGGGCCGCCTCGACACCAGCGGCTCCCAGGTCGCCCAGCTGAGCGGGATGGCGGTGTCGCTGCCCGAGGCGTGCCGCCTCTCCGACGCCCTGGCCGCGCAGCTACGTTCCCGCTTGAATCTGGATCCGACGATCGAGGCGCAGGCCAACCGGCTGCGTGATCTGAAGGCGCAACTGGAACGGATCCGCGACCAGCTCCAGCTCGAACCGGCAGCCGCCCGGACGTCCGCGCTCACCACAGCCCAACAGCTGGCCCTCCGCTTGGGGACTTGGAGCAGAAGCGGCAACGCGGCGGCGATGTCGGCGGTCTGCTCGGGCCGCTGGAGATCGAGGCTGCCCGCTTCGAACGGGACCTGATCGTCGGGGCGGCGCAACGCCGGGAGAACAGAGACCTGCTGAACCGGGCTCGCGAGCTGACCGCCGAGCTGAGCGCCCGAGAGGATGTGCTGACCCAGCTGGTGAGCCGCACCGTCGCGTCGGTCTCCCCCGCCCCCAAGTACGCCGTGCCCGACTTGTCCGCACTCGGCGCGATCCCGAACACTCGGGCGGCCCTGGAGGCCCATCTGGCACGACTTGATCAGGTCGGGCGGGCTCTGCAGCGGGTCCAGGACGCCTATGGTTCCGCCTTGGCCGAACACGGGCAGACCGCCGGCCTGCTGGACGGGCTGCGGCTGAAGGCGCAAGCCCTCGGCTTCGCCGAGGACGCCGAGTTCGCTGCCCTGACTGAGGTGATCTCCCGCTTCCTGTCCCGAGAGCCAGCCCCGATGCCCGTGTTGCGACACCTGATGGCGGCAGCGCAAGCGCACCTGGAGTGGCTTGGCCACAATCGAGGAGGTTCGTGATGAGGTGCCGTCAGCCCGGATGCACCGGCATGATCGTCGATGGCTACTGCGATGTCTGCGGCATGCCCGGCTCTGCCACCACGATGCCGGTGGGGCGTGGCGTTCCCGGCATCAAGCCGTCCAGCACGCCCCAGGGGCCCTGTCGGCAACCCGGCTGCACGGGTTCGGTGATCGACGGCTACTGCGACACCTGCGGGATGCCCCCGACTCGCCAGCGGCCGGCAGCACCACCTCGGTCACCAAAGCTTCCACCCAGCTGGGCTCGACCGCTCTGGGGTCCGCCCGGGCGTCGTCCTTCGGCAATCGCGCGGCCCCTCGTCGTCCCCCGCTCCGCACCCGACGCCGGATGGGCCGGATCGGCCAAGGTCTGACCACAGTTCCGCCGGCCCCGGCCGTCGATCCAGCCAAGGCCGTGCTGCCGAACGCCGAACTGCCTGAGGACAAGCGCGTCTGCCCCAACTGCGGCGCCCCAGTGGGTCGTTCCCGCGGGGACGCCGACGGTCGCTCGGACGGGTTCTGTCCCAAGTGCCGCGCGCCCTACTCGTTCAGTCCCAAGCTGAAGCACGGCGACCTGGTGGCCGGCCAGTACGAGGTGGTCGGGCCGCTGGCCTTCGGCGGGATGGGCTGGATCTACCTGGCTCGCGACCAGAACGTCTCGGATCGCTGGGTGGTCTTGAAAGGGCTGCTCAACACCGGCGACGCGGACACCCTGAAGGCCACCATCTCCGAGCAGCAATTCCTGGCCCAGGTGGAACACCCGCTGATCGTCGAGATCTACAACTTCGTCACCCACGAGGGCCACGGCTACATCGTCATGGAATACGTCGGTGGCCGTTCGCTGAAGCAGTTGCTCAAACAGCGCATGACCGCGAACAACGGGATCTTCCAGCCGCTCCCGGTGGATCAGGCCTTGGCCCTGCTGATCGAGATCCTGCCCGCCTTCAGCTACCTGCACGAACTGGGCTTGGTCTACTGCGACTTCAAGCCCGACAACGTGATTCAGGTGGGTGACGCGCTCAAGCTGATCGATCTGGGCGGGGTTCGGCGGGTGACCGATGACGAGTCGGCCATCTACGGAACGGTCGGCTATCAGGCCCCCGAGGTCGCCACCGTGGGCGCCACCGTCGCCGGTGACGTCTTCACCATCGGTCGAACCCTCTTGGTACTCTGCGCGGACGTTCCCGGGTACCAAACGACCTACGAGTTCAGCATCCCCCCGATCGAGGAACTGCCGGCCTTCGCCGAGTACGACTCGCTGCACCGACTGCTGCTCAAGTGCTGCGCCCGAGACGCCGCCGATCGCTTCTCCTCCGCCGAGGAACTGAGGGTCCAAATGCTCGGCGTCCTGCGCGAGGTGGTCGCCAGCCAGTCCGCCGGCACCGCCACCACCTCGGCCGCTTCGGCCGTGTTCGAACCCCCCACCGTCTCGGGGGACCGCTTCGATTGGCGCGCGCTGCCCCAGTTGCGACCCGAGCCGGGCGACCCGTTGCACGGCTGGTTGAGCTCGATCGACATCGATGACCCGATCGAACGCCTCGCCGTGTTGGCGTCGGCCCCTGGGATTTCGACCGAGGTCCTGCTGGCCCGCTGCCTGGCCGCGCTGGAATCCGGCAACAAGCCGCTGTTGGACGAGAGCGTGCACGACATCCTGGTGGAGGATCCCTGGGAGTGGCGGGCGGTCTGGATGGCCGGGCTTGGAGCCCTGATCAGCAGGGACTACGGCACGGCCCAGTCGTCGTTCAACGCGGTGTACGGCCAAGTGCCCGGCGAGTTGGCCCCGAAGTTGGCCCTGGCTGTGTCCTGTGAGTTCGGGGGTCAGCCTGATGTGGCGGAGAACCTTTATCGGATCTGCGCGGCCACCGATGCCAACTACGTCACGCCAGCCGGTTTCGGGATGGCTCGGATCCGCGCAGCCCGCGGTGACCTACCTGGCTCCCTGGCCGCGCTCGAGCTGGTGCCGCCTACGTCTCGTGGCTTCCAGGAGTCCCAGCGATTGAAGACCGAGCACCTGATTGCGCTCGGAAGAGACCCAGGCCAGCTCTCCGAGGCGCTCCGGGTGTTGGGGCATGCCCGCCTCGATCCGCGCACGCAGGCCACCTACGAGGCGTCCATCTACGCTCGTGCGCTCGCTCTGAGCAGTGGTGGACCGGTGACCCTCGGCCAGCGCAGGCTCACTCAGTCGGCCCTGCGGGACACCCTGGAAGCCACCTATCGCACCTTGGCCCACTTGACCCCGGACCCGGCGGAACGAGCCGCCCTGGTCGACCAAGCGAATCAGATCCGTCCCTGGAGCCTGCTATGACCACTGACGCCAACTGGCCGCTCTTCACCGCGCCACCGCCCGCCGATCCGGTCCGGCCGTTCACCGTCGGCGATGCCCCAGGTTGTCCGCGCTGCGGCCGCGTGCCGCTGGCCGGCGAACGGTTCTGTGAGCAGTGCGGCACCCCGCTTCCGGCTCACCCCGGCGCGTCCGCCCTGGACCTGGACGCCGATCCGGCCCCCACCCTTCCCGACACCCTGCCCAGCGCCGATGCCTCGCCCCCGAATCAGCCCACCGGAGGGACCGGCGGAGAGCCCCTCGAACCCGTCGCGCGGCCATGCGTGGAATGTGGCGGAATCGTGGACGGCGACGGCTACTGCCAGACCTGTGGCACCAAAGCCGCCAGCCCGCGCGATCACTTCGAGCAGGCACCGGCCACCTGGGTTGGTGGAGTCTGTGATCGCGGGATCTCCCATCATCGCAACGAGGACGCGCTGGCGCTGTGGGCCGCAGAAGAGGACGAGCAGCGGGCCGTGTTGGTCGTCTGCGACGGAGTCTCGACCTCCACCGACTCCGATGTCGCCTCCCTGGCCGCAGCGCAGCGAGCAGTGGCCGTGCTCCAGGTCAACCAGCCGGCCGGTTTGGGGATCGCAGCCAGCCAGGACGCCGCCTTGGCCGCCGCGCTGACCCGGGCCACAGCCCAGGCCAACGCGGCGGTGATCGACAACAGCGTCGAGGGGGAATCCCCGGCTTCCTGCACCTTCGCGGCCGCGCTCGTCGTCGCAGGTCGGATCCACCACGCCAGCCTGGGCGACTCCCGGGTGTACTGGATCGGGGACACCGAACGCCGCCAACTGAGCCAGGATGACTCGCTCGCCCAAGAGCTGATGTCCCAGGGTGTGGCCAGAGCCGAGGCCGAGTCGCATCCCCAGGCGCACGCCATCACCAAGTGGCTGGGACGTGACGCCCAAGGGATCGAGCCCTCGATCGGCACCTGGGACGTGGTCGAGGACGGCTGGTTGCTCGTCTGTTCGGACGGGTTGTGGAACTACGCGTCCGCCGCCGAAGATCTCGGCCTCCAGGTGGACGCGGCCTGCGCCGAGAGCTCCGAGCCGGTCGCCGTCGCCCGGCGGCTCGTCGCCTGGGCCAACAGCCAAGGCGGCAAGGACAACATCACCGTCGCGCTCGCGCGATGCCGAGCTAATCTGCCTTCAGCGCAGTCGATCCTCTGAGAGGTACGTCCTACCATGGCTTTGTTCACCTCCGCGGTGTACCAGAACGAGTTCCTCCCCGACGGGGGGACGGACGTGAACGCCATCGTGACCATCGCCTGCTCGGGGGCCGGCGCCGCAGGCCAGACCGGCAGCGGGGACGCAGGCGAAATCATCATCGTCGACACGTCCGGATCGATGGGCGAGGCCAACATGAGAGCGGCCAAGCAGGCCGCGATGGTCGCTCTGGATCACATCCTTGACGGCACCTACTTCGCCATCGTGGCCGGGAACCACAAGGCCTACCTGGCCTACCCCATGGTGCAGTCCGGGGCTGGCATGGTCCGGATGAGCGACCGCAGCAGAGCCGAAGCGCGGCGCGCGATCAGCTACTTCCAATCCGACGGCGGCACCGCCATGGGCAACTGGTTGAACCTGGCCAAGGCCTTGTTCGACTCGGTCGGTGGTCTGGCCCAGAAGCACGCGATCCTCCTCACCGACGGCGAGAACCACAACGAAACCCAGCAGCAGCTGGACCTGGCCATCCAGAACTGCGCCGGGCACTTCCAGGTGGACGCCCGTGGGGTCGGCGTCGATTGGAAGGTGGCCGAAATCAGGAAGATCGCGCACACCCTGCTCGGCACCGTGGACATCATCCCCAATCCCTCCCAGCTCGGCCAGGTCTTCGCCGAGTTGATGCGGGCCTCCATGGGGCGCGGGGTGGCGTCGGCCGACCTGAGGATCTGGATCCCCCAAGGTGCCCGGGTGCTGTTCGTCCGCCAGGTCTCCCCCACCGTCGAAGACCTGACCCAACGTGGAGTACCGCTGAACCAGCTCACCCAGGTCTTCCCCACCGGGTCGTGGGGCGATGAGGAGCGTGACTACCACTTGCAGATCCGGCTGGCCGCGAAATCGGTCGGCCAGGAGCAGTTGGCCGCTCGCGTCCAGCTCGCTGTCGGCGCCGAGGTTCTCACCCAAGGCTTGGTCAAAGCCAAATGGTCGGCCGACACCAATCTGACCGCGCAGATCAATCCCGAAGTAGCTCACTACACCGGGCAGACCGAACTCGCGCAGGTGATCCAGGACGGCCTCAGCGCCAAGGCGTCCGGTGATGAACAGACCGCCACCACCAAGCTGGGCCGCGCCGTGCAGTTGGCCAGCGAAACCGGGAACGCTGAGGCAACAGCCAAGCTGCGCAAGGTGGTGGAGATCACCGATGCCCGGTCGGGTACGGTTCGCTTGAAGATTGGCGTGGCCAAGGCCGATGAGATGGCACTGGACACGTCCTCCACCAAGACCACCCGAATCAGGGGCTGACCATGGCGCTGTGTCCGGCCGGACATTCCACCGAGCAAGCCGACTACTGCGACGTCTGCGGACTGCCGGTCATCACCAGCCCGCCCTCCGTCGCCCCGACACTTATCGCACCTGCCTCCGCCCAGCTGTGTCCTCATTGCGGGGCCCTCAACGCTCCCGGTGCCTTGTTCTGTGAGGCCTGCGGCTACGACTACACCACGGGCATGATGCCCCGCTCGGCCGCCATTCCCCCCAGGCTCGCACCTCCTCCCGCGGGGCACCTCGCGGCAGCTGGGTCACTGATTCCACCCCCCGTTCCGGTGCTCGCGCCGTCGGCGGAGTCAGCCTCGTCGCCCGTCCCGGCAGCACCGGCTCCGAGCGGGACCTCCGCGATCAGGGAACCCGGGTGGGTGGCCGAGGTGTGGATCGATCCGGACTGGTACGCCACCCAGGGTTCACCCGAGCCGCTGCCCTCCCCCGGCCTGCCCGATGTCGTCCCGCTGTTCGGCCAGTCCGCCCTGATCGGCCGGCTGTCACTAAGCCGCAAGATCGAACCGGAGATCGACTGCGAACTGGACAACGGCTGTTCGCGCAAACACGCCCAGTTGACCACCGATGGCACCCGCTGGTGGATCGAGGATCTGGAGTCGGCCAACGGAACCTTCGTCGGGTCGGCAGCGGGGCCCCTCCCCGCCATGCCGATCCCGCGCGGACGGGTGGAGATCAGCTCCGGGCAACGCATCTACGTCGGCGCCTGGACCAGGATCGTCGTCCGACGGGCCACCCCGGACGAGCGCCAAGCCTTCGCCCTCAACGGCTGAGCAGTGGGCATTCCGCTGGCAGCGGACGCGGTTCGGATCGCCGCTGCCCGACGCTAGATTGGCCGGGAAACAACTCAGGAGGTTCGCATGGAAGTCAAGGTCGGAATCAAGGACATCGCCCGCGAGATCACGCTGGAAACCGAGCTCACCGCGGCCACCGTGACTGCCGCGCTGACCGCCGCACTGACCGCTGAGGGCCTACTCACCCTGACCGACAGCCGTGGGCGCACGGTGCTGATTCCCGCGCAGAACATCGCCTACCTCGACCTGGGTGAAGAGAACGTCCGCCGGGTCGGCTTCGGCACCGTATGACCGGTGGAGCAGGCCCGGTCGCCGCGGGCTAGACTGGGTCGGTACGCACACCCTGGTGCGTCCCTGCTCAGCACACGATGACGCGTGGTGCGAGCGGGTTTCATATCCAGCCCGCGGGCTGGTTCACGTAAGGCAAGAGCCCTGAGCGACATCGCCACCGAACTGCCACAGGCAGTGGAGCAAACCACCTTCGCCGACCTCGGCGTCCTCCCCGAGCTGACCGAAGCCCTCGCCGCAGTCGGAATCACGCACCCCTTCCCGATTCAAGCGCTGGCCATTCCGATCGCGCTCAACGGCACCGACATGATCGGGCAGGCCCGCACTGGTACCGGCAAGACGCTCGCCTTCGGGCTGAGCCTGCTGCAGCGGATCACCGTCCGGACCGACCCGGAGTACGCCGCGATGGCCCACAAGGGCCAGCCTCAGGCACTGGTGATGTGCCCCACCCGTGAGCTGGCTCTGCAGGTGACCAAGGATCTCGAGGTGGCCTCACAGGTCCGTCAGACCAGAGTGCTGACCGTCTACGGCGGCGTCGGCTACGACAACCAGCTGGGTTCGCTGTCCGATGGGGTCGACGTGGTCGTCGGCACGCCGGGTCGCCTGCTCGACCTCGTGGTGCGCAGATCACTGAACCTGGCGCACGTGAAGGTCCTGGTCCTGGACGAGGCCGACGAGATGCTCGACATGGGGTTCCTGCCCGATGTCGAGCGATTGATCTCCAAGACGCCGGCCAGCCGACAGACCATGTTGTTCAGCGCGACCATGCCCTCGGCGATCGTGGCCCTGGCCCGGATGCACCTGAACCAGCCGGTGAACGTGCGTGCCGAAACCCAGGATGCCAACGCGACCGTCCCCGACACCGATCAGTTCGTGTACCAGGCCCATGACCTGGACAAGCCCGAGATCGTCGGCCGCTTGCTCCAGGCCGAGGGCTGCACCAAGACGATCGTGTTCACCCGGACGAAGCGCTCCGCCCAGCGACTGTGTGACGAGTTGTCCGACCGCGGGTTCAAAGTGACGACGATTCACGGCGACCTCAACCAGGTCGCTCGGGAGAAGGCTTTGAAGATCTTCCACGGCAACGAGGTAGACGTCCTGGTGGCGACCGACGTGGCTGCTCGAGGGATCGACGTCTCCGGAGTCACTCACGTGGTCAACTACGAGTGCCCCGACGACGAGAAGGCCTACGTGCACCGGATCGGGCGCACCGGCCGGGCCGGCGCCAAGGGCGTGGCGGTCACGCTGGTCGACTGGGCCGACTTGAACCGCTGGAAGATGATCAACCAGACGCTGGACCTTCCCTACGTCGATCCGCCGGAGACCTATTCCACGTCGCATCACCTCTTCACCGAGCTGGGCATCACACCCGGCACCCGGGGTCGGCTGGTCGACGCCAAGCCGGTGGAGCGCGCTCCGCGGGAGTCCCGCGACGCGCGTCCGCCCAGGGCTCGTGGGGGCGGCGAGCGAACCGAACGGACGCCTCGTGAGGCCGGCTCCCGGCAACGGAGGCGGTTGCGCAACGGCAGCCCAGCTGACGCGAGCACCGCGGTCAGCGCCGACGAGTCCGGAAGCGACGCAGCCCCCGCTACGCGTGCGGACGTTGTGGTGCCTGTTGCCAGTGACACCAGCCAGAGCCTCACCTCATCACCGCAGTCCTCGACTCCGCGGCGTCGTCGTCGCCGTCGCTCTGACGACGGTGCCCAGGTTGCTTCGGCTGAGGTCGCTCCGGCTCAGGCCTGACCCTCAGCGGGCGCGACCCAGGTCACGCAGGGCCATTCGCCCCGACTCGGGTGCTGGTCGGCCCAGCGCGCAGCCGTAGAGACAGACTTCCTTTTCGGGGTCGATTCTGAGCAAGCCCGCGAGTTCGTCGTCGAAGAAGCCCCCCAGATTCACCGAACCCAGCCCGAGCGCCACGGCGACCAGGTTCACGTTCTGCATCACGTGGCCGGCCTCGAGCAGGGCGTAGCGGTAGCCGCGATCGACGTACTTGGTCAGGCTGCGCTCGCCCGCAAAACTGATCACGAGTGTGACGGCCGCCTCGGCCACCCACGGCTGGCCCATGAACAGGTAGGTGAGCAGTTCCGGGGGAAGCTTTCCTTCTCGCATGCGCTCCAGCCCGTTGGCGGCCGGCACGTAGTGGTGCACCCCGGGCTCCAACCCCTCCACGGCCCGCACCAGGACGGTCAACTCCAGCGGGTACAGGCCACCCCCCGATGGTGCCGGACGATCCTGCATGGACGGCCCGCTGCGTTGCTCGACCCCGTAGCCGAAGCGCAGCAGGGCTGCTAGTTCAGCCAAGCTGAGCGGCTCAGGGGTGAAGGCGCGACAGGACAGGCGTTCCTGGATCGCCTCCTGAAGTCCCCCAAGAAATGGCGCCGGGGGTGGCAGCGGTGTCCAGGGCAGGGCCCCGTGTTCGCGTCCGACCACTACCGGCGGGGACGTGGCCGAGCCCATGTTGAACTGCCAGCGAGCGGTGGCCCGGTGGTAGCTCCAGGCGATCGGGGTCCGGGAACGGAAGGTGAAGCCGCCGGCGCTCATGATCAAGCCAGCGGGTGCGGGTCGCGGTTCAGGTCGGCCACCGCGATCGAGGCGGCTCGCCAGCCCAGGGTGGCCGGCATCGACACGAGTCGGGGATGCCCCAGCCGGGCCTGGTCGGCACCGAAGTGGATCGGCTGGAAGCCGGGGATGATCGCCCGCGCCACCTTGACCCCCAGGGCGGCCACATCGTCGGTGGTGACATCCAGATAGAGTGCGTCGCCGGCGACGGCCGCCAATGACCCGACCAGGGCCCTCAGCCCTATGTCGGCAGTAGCGCCCTCGGGCCACGGCTCGACCGGCCGGACCCGCAGGTGGGCCAATCCTCGTCCGGCCGTGGCGTGATCTGCGTAGAGCAGGTCGTGGTCCTCCAACTCGGCCACTCTGGACGGGTCGGCAACCAACTCGCGCAAGCGGTCGCGCGTCGCCGGGTCGCCCAACCGAGCCACCAGCGCAGGGCGCACCTGACCGATCTCCAGGACGGCGCCGCGGGCGGCGCTCACCGGGTCCAGGGCCGCGCCGAGCCCGACCACGCCGGCTGGCTCCGTCGCTGCCCAGGCCACGGCTATGGCGACCGTGGCGAGCGAGTCGGTCGGGAGCAGGTGTACCTCGATCCGCACGCCGCGGCGGGCATAGAGCTCGGCGATCGATCGCGTGGTGTCATCGGGAATGGTCGAGGCCTGGTAGGGCTGAGTCTCCAGCCGATGCATCCAGGCGAGCAGGAAGGCGTCCCGCTCGATCACTTCCAACAACGCATGCTCGACGGCGAAGCTGAGCGAAGGTCCGGCGGCGAAACCGTTGGACGTGGGGCCGAACAGCAGGCCGCGTCCGTGAGTGTGCTCGGAACCAAGGGTTGCACCCTGCAGCGGCACCCAGACTTCCCGGTCCGACACCAAGGACCGGGCCGGCACCCAGTCAAGCTCGCTCTCCTCGGAGTACGGGGCGAACGGCAAGCTGGCGTACTGGCTTTCGGCGAACAACACCAACTCGCGTGGGTCGAGGGAAGGGTAATCCAGCTGATCCCGGCGGGCACGTCGGTGGCGTGGCGGCTTCCAGGTCAGGGATGAGTAACGCTCCAAGGCTTCGCCCAGGGCCGTGTTCCGGGCACCGAGAAGGTCCATGCCCTTTCCGGAGCAGGTCATGAAGGCGTCATCGCCGGCCGCAAAACGGACGTTAGCCACTTCCGCCCGGACGATCAGAGGCTGTCGCGGTTCAGCCAGCACCTTCGGAATCAAGTCGAGATTGCGGACCAATCCACATAACTCGCCGGCCGCGGTGGCGGCGATGGTGTCGAAATCGGTCTCCCGCCGGGGTTCGGACTCCAGCTCAGACAGGCAGGGGTCCTCGGCCGGCGGGCGACCTTTTTTTGAGCAGGCCGGGCAATCTGGTCGGGTCAGGACTGTGTCGGTGGTCTGGCTCCCGCGGAGGGCGTCGATCGTGATCACGTGGGCGGCCAGAGCCGGCTGCCCGATCGAGGTGGTCAGGGCGAGCACGTCGCGGACCAACACGGCCGCCGCCGACTCGACCAGACCGGGAAGCAGGGGGCGATTGAGCGGCGCGCGGGCTCGATCCAGCGCTTCCTCACGTGCCATCGCGAGATCAAAATCGTCCGCGCAGGCCAGTGCCCGCATTCGCCAGCACAAGTAGCACGGTCCCTCGCCGGGCAGCACGAGAGGGCCGAGGCGGGCGTCCGCCCCCTCCAGCGAGACCTGGAGCGAGGGCACCTCAGCAGCCAGGCCGGCCTGGTTGACCCAGGCGCGCACCGCCGCGAACCCCGGGTCCACGACGGTGAGGACGAGATCGCGACCCCTGACCAGGTCGGCAACATCGTCGCGGTCCAAGCCCCTCCGGAGGGAGGATGTCGAGGTGACTGATCCCGGCCTCGGCGAGCGTGCGACTCAACACGGCTGTAACGGGTTCCTGCCCGATCAGCAGCAGCCGGACGGCGCTCAAACGTTCCGCGACCCGCTGCCGGGCAGCCAAGTCAGAGGTAATCAACGAGAGCCAAGCCGGTGGGGTCGGTTCGCCCGGGCTCGGCAGTTCCGAGATCAGCCCGGCCCCCACCAAGCGTTCGACGATCCGGGTCAGTTCCTCTCCGGGAAGGTCTCGCAACCGCACCAGCAGTTCGGGCACGGTCGGTCGACGCTCAAGTTCGGGCAGCAGCCGTTCCAGGACGGCCACCGCCACACCCCGTCCAGCCGCAGAACCCCGGTCGCCGTGGCGAGGACCAATCCATCGGGGGTTGAGACGACCTCGAGCCCGGCGGCAGGGGCGAGCCGCCGGGCCGGGGTGATCGGGCTCACCTGGCTCAGCCGCCCAGCCCGCCGAAGCGCTCGAATCCACCCGGGATCATCGGCCCGTTGTTACAGGGACCGCAGGTGCATTCGTTGACGCAGACGGCGCAGGCCCGACAGACACTGCAGGTGGTGCACACGGTGCAGCGCCAACACAGGCGTGGCTTGAAGCATTCGTTGATGCCGCAGTTCTCGCCCCAATCGGCGGCGATCACATCGCGTACCTTGACGAAGGCCTGCAGTTCCTCGGCAGTGAGTGCCGAGGCTGCAGGGGCGGAAGCGGCCGCGGCCGCTCCTTGGAGTTTGAGTTCAAGTTCTTCGATGCGTCCTTTCAGTGCATCGAACTCTTCCTGGCTGGCCATCTCGCCTCCAAAGGGTGTGGTGGGGCCGGCGTGCTCGCACCTGGGTGCGGTTGGTGCCGCCGGCAAAGCCGCTGCGGGGACGGCGTCAGCCTCAGGCTGTCACCGGGCCTCAATCGCCAACAAGGTGTCTCTATTACCTAGTCTCGCCCCACGGAGCGCGGCCACGCAGTGTCATTGTTCCTGGCTCCGATCGCCACCTACGACATCAGGCTCGAGCATGTGCACGTGGTGAGTAGGCGGCCTCACCAACCACGAGCCCACCACTCCGATAGCTGAGGACGTTCCGCGCCCAAGGTCGTCGGGAGCCCATGCCCGGGCAGCACCAGGGTGTCGTCGGGATACTTTGCGAACACACGATCTTCGAGGTCGCGCATCAGCGAGCGGAAGTCATCGGGGTTTGTCGTCCGCCCAGGACCGCCGGGGAAGAGCGAGTCGCCGGTGAACAGGTGCACTGGATGCCCGGCAACCTCGAGCGCCAACGCGATCGACCCTGGGGTGTGTCCGCGCAGTCCGACCGCCAGCAACTCGAAGCCGGCGAACGCGCCGACATCTCCGTCCTCCAAGGTGAAGTCCATCGGCACCTCGATCGACGAGGCGTCGTCGGTGCCACAGCACGTACGTGCTCCGGTGATCCGCTTCACCTCGGCCAGAGCCCGGACGTGGTCCCAATGCCCGTGGGTGGTCACGATCACCCCCACGCGGGTCGGCGCGTCTGTTGTCACGTCACGAGCACCCGCCTCGATCAGCTGCCCGATCGCCGGGGCGTCAGCCGCCGCGTCGATCAGCACCTGGGCGCCGGACTCTGTGTGGGTGATCAGGTAGACGTTGTTCTGCATCGTCGACACCGACAGAACCCTGATCGACAAGGACCCGAGCCGAACCAACGCCTGGTCACTCATCCTGCGACGATAGCCTGAGCTTCGTTTGACGAAGGCCGCACTCTTCGCCAAAGTTCGAGGTTAGTCTCACAAAGAGGAGTCCGCAGGTGCAACAGGTCAAAGGTGTGATCGCCCGCAGCAAGGGCGCCGAGGTCGAGTTGGTCACCATCAACGTTCCCGATCCCGGGCCGGGCGAAGCGGTGGTCGCGATTCAGGCCTGCGGCGTCTGTCACACCGATCTGCACTACCGCGAGGGCGGCATCGGCGATGCGTACCCCTACTTGCTGGGCCACGAAGCGGCCGGCATCGTTGAGGCCGTGGGCCCCGAGGTCCGCGATCTGGCCCCGGGCGACTTCGTCATCCTCAACTGGCGCGCCGTGTGTGGCACCTGCCGCTCGTGTCGCCGTGGGCGTCCCTGGTACTGCTTCGCCACCTTCAATGCGACCCAGAAGATGACCCTGGAGGATGGCACCGAGCTTTCTCCCGCCCTGGGCATCGGGGCTTTCATCGAGAAGACCCTGGTTGCCGCCGGTCAGTGCACCAAAGTCGATCCGGCCACCCGTCCGGCCGCAGCTGGGCTACTCGGCTGCGGGGTCATGGCTGGTTTGGGCGCGGCCCTCAACACCGGCAACGTGGGTCGGGGTGACTCTGTCGCCGTGATCGGCTGCGGTGGCGTCGGGGCGGCGGCGATCGCAGGGGCCCGACTGGCCGGAGCCTCGAGAATCATCGCCGTGGACCTCGATGATCGCAAGCTTGAGACCGCCCGCACCCTTGGCGCGACGCACACGGTCAATTCCCGAAACGCCGACGCGGTCACAGCAATTCAGGCCCTGACCGACGGCAACGGCGCGGACGTGGTGATCGACGCCGTGGGTGCTCCCGAGACCTGGAAGCAGGCCTTCTATGCGCGGGATCTGGCAGGCACCGTGGTTCTCGTCGGCGTACCCACGCCGAGCATGCAGCTGGAGATCCCACTGCTGGACGTCTTCGGTCGCGGCGGGTCGCTCAAGTCGTCCTGGTACGGCGATTGTCTTCCCTCGCGTGATTTCCCGATGCTGACCGACCTTTATCTGCAGGGTCGCCTGCCCCTGGATGCCTTCGTCTCCGAAGAAATCTCTCTGGACGAGGTCGAGGCGGCCTTCACCCGGATGCACCACGGCGACGTGCTGCGCTCGGTCGTGGTGCTCTGATGGTGGTCCGGATCGATCACGCCGTGACCTCGGGCACCTTCAGCCTGGACGGCCAGACCTTTGAGGTCGACAACAACGTCTGGGTCGTCGGCAACGACCGCGAATGCGTCGTCATCGACGCTCCCCATGACCCGGTGGCGATCGTGAAGTTGATCGACGGACGCCACGTGCAGGCGATCATCTGCACTCATGCGCACGACGATCATGTGCGCTTCGCCCCATCATTGGCCTACGCCACGGGGGCACCCATCATGCTGCACCCTGACGACCTGCCGGTCTGGAAGCTCACTCACCGGCGGCTCCCGAGCGCGTGGCTGACCCAGGGGCAGGTGTTCAACGTCGGTGGGACAACCCTGCAGGTGATCCACACCCCGGGGCACTCCCCGGGCGCCATCTGCCTGTACGCGCCGGAAGCCAACACCGTCTTCACCGGCGACACCCTCTTCCAGGGTGGACCGGGGGCGACCGGACGCTCTTTCAGCGACTACGACATCATCGTCCACTCGATCCGGACCAAGCTGTTCACGCTGCCGGATCAGACCGTGGTGAAGACCGGTCACGGCAGTGACACGACGATCGGCGCCGAGCGAGCCAGTCTAGGCGAGGGCCGCGGCCGCGTACCGCCTCAACCTCAGTAGGTCATCCCCATCGCCTGCCGGACCTCAGCCAGGGTCGCCTCGGCGATCTCGTTCGCCCGAGCGTTGCCGGTACGAAGCACGTCGAGCAGGTGGTCCTGCTCGACGAGGAGGGCGCTGCGGCGGGCCCGGATCGGTGCGAACTTCTCGTTCACGGCCTCGGTGACCAGCTTCTTCAGCCGCCACCGCCGCCGTGCCCGATCTCCTCGGCGATCTGCTCCGGGTCGCCGTCGGTGCACAGGGCGGCGAGCATCAACAGGTTCGACACCTCCGGCCGGTTGATCGGATCGTAGGTGATCTGCCGATTCGAGTCGGTGACGGCCTTGCGGATCAGCTTGGCGGTGGTGTCTGCGTCCATCCCCAGATCGATCACGTTGCCCTTGGACTTGCTCATCTTCGTCCCGTCCAGGCCCAGCACCGTGGGCGCCTTGGACAGCAGCGCTTCGGCTTGGGGAAAGACCGGCTCGGACGGGTTTGCCCGGCCGTAACGCTCGTCGAAGCGCCGCGCCACCACCCGGGTCTGCTCCAGGTGCGGCAGCTGATCCTTGCCGACCGGCACCAGGTTCGCCTTGCAGAAGAGGATGTCAGCGGCCTGGTGCACCGGGTAGGTGAGCAGCAAGCCCGACATCGGACGGTCCCCCGTGGCCTCCAAATCGGCCTTGACCGTCGGGTTGCGGCGCAGTTCCGCATCGGTGACCAAGGAAAGGAAGGGCAGAAGCAGCTGATTCAGGGCCGGCACAGCCGAGTGCGCGTAGATCGTGCTCCGGGACGGGTCGATCCCGATGGCAAGGTAGTCCGCGACCATGTTGATCGCGCGCTCTCGGATCGGGCCGGTCCCGTCACGGTCGGTGATCACCTGGTAGTCGGCGATCAGAATGATCGTTTCCACGCCCGCATCCTGCAGCCGGACCCGATTGGCCAAGGAACCGAAGTAGTGCCCGATGTGCAGCGCCCCGGTGGGTCGATCCCCGGTCATGATCCGGAAACGCGACGGGTCAGCGACGATGGCGGCCTCGATTTCGGCGCTGCGCGCTTCGGTGCGACGCAGCGACACATCGGAGGTGGAGGCGGCCAGTTGGTCGCCGGCGTCGATCATCTCGGTCATCAGTTCATCCTCTGGTTGCATTCCGACCCGGCACCCGGCATGGCAAACGGCCGTCTCAGACGGCCGTTGATCGGGCGCGACCTGCTAGCGGCGCTGGGGCCGATATACCCAGCACGATATCAACCCGACGAGTTCGGGCGCGAAAAGGAAGGGTCAGGGAGTGTGACCACCCCGGGCTCGGACGCGTCGCACCAACTCCGCGTAGACGTCCTCGCTGGTGGTGTTGCAGGCGAGTTCGTGGCCCACTTTGCCCAAGCCGTGGTGGTCGGAGGACCCGGTGGCCAACAGGCCCAGGCGATTCGCCCACGTCCTCAGTTCTTGCCGGGTCTCATCGTCGTGGTCGGGGTGATCGACCTCGACACCTTCGAGCCGGTACTCCATGGTCAACTCCTGCAGCACCGGGGTGGTGAGCACCGACTTGCGGCCTCGGCCCCACGGGTGGGCGAGGACGGGTACCCCGAGGGCCTTCCGGACAAGTTCGATCCCGCGCCGAATGTCGCAGGAGTAGCGGTTCGAGTAGCCCGGCCCTCCGTCGTAGAGGAAGCGGTCGAACGCCTCCTGGCGGTCTTTCACATAGCCGGCAGCCACCATGGCGTCCGCCACGTGCGGACGGCCCACCGAGGGGCTGGCGCCGACTTGGTACATCACGGCCTGCTCGCTCAGCGGCATCCCGAGGGCGGTCAGCTTGGCCAGCATGTCCGGGAGGCGGCCGGTCCGCCCGACCCGCACCTTGGCCAACTCGTCGAGAAGCGGCTCGTAGTGCGGATCGCAGCCGTACCCGAGGAGGTGAACACTGAGCCCGTCACGCTGGCAGGAGATCTCGATACCCGACAGCACGGTCACGCCGGTGCCCACGGCCGCCGCACTGGCCTCGCGCAAGCCATCGAAGGTGTCGTGATCGGTCAGCCCAATCACGGCGACGCCTTCGGCCGCGGCCTTGCGGACCAGCCGGGTAGGCGTGTCCGTGCCATCGGACACGCTGCTGTGGGTGTGTAAGTCGATCAGCATGGACGCCATCCTGCCATTGCCGATTGACCCTCCAGACCGCGACCCACCCGAGAACTCCCGCCGACGAGTTGCCCTACCGGCGCCGCAACCGGGTGGGAGCGCTACATCAACAGTGAACGCACCATCCGGACGCCCACGCTAAGCCGGGCCACATCGGGTGCTTCACTGATCTGACGCAGGATGGCCGCCTTGCCCTGGACAGCGGGGTTGCGAGCCAGCCAGGCCTCCACGACTGCGGTGGCGGAGGCGTCCGAGTCCGCGGCGGCGAGCACGGACGCGGTCAGTTCTCCGTGCACCCACAACAGGTCGTCGCGCAAAGCCGCCCGCGCCATCGTGTCCCACTTGGACAACTGCGACATGGAGATGATCGCCTCCAACAGCAAGTCCAGGCTGAGTGCCTCCGACAACCGGAAATAAGTGTCCGCCACGCGGTGCAGGTCTATTCCGAGCCGCTGGGCGATGTCCACGATGGTCAGGGCGAAGTGGGCATAGCTGTCGTGGGTCAACTCCTGGGCCAACGCCTCGCCGACTCCCAGCCCCATCCAGCGCTGGCGCGCCTGGCTGGCCCGAGCGTGCTCCCGGGAGGTCACCAGCTGCGGCAGGTCGGCCCGCAGCGCTGCCACGCCCTCGGTGAACTGGGCGATCGCGCCGAGGATGTCCAACGGCGGCTTCCGGTTGGCCAGCAGCCAGCGGGTCACCCGCTCCACCATGCGGCGCAACGCCATCCGCAGTTCGGTCACCACCTCGGCGTCCAGATCGCCCCGCGACAACGACACCTCCGAGCGTCCGACGGCGAAGATCGATCGGGCAGCCAACTGGGCCCGAATCACCTCCGACACCGAGGCTCCGGTCTCGGACGACAACCGGTGGTAGGCCGTGATGCCTTGGGAGTTGACGAAGCGGTTCACCGCCACGGTGGTGATGATTTCGCGAGCCAGACGATGCCTCGGCATGTCGGTGGCGAAGCGCTCTGCCAGCAACCTGGGGAAGTACTGAATCAGTCGATCCGCCAGGTAGGGGTCTTCGGGAAGCGAACTGGCCAGCACCAGATCCTTCAGGTAGATCTTGGTGTAGGCGAGCAGGGTCGAGAGCTCGGGACGGGTCAGGCCCCGGTGCTCAGCGATCCGGGCGGCGACCTCTGCGCTGGACGGCAAGTACTCCAACTGCCGATCGAGGTAGCCGGCCGCCTCCAGCGACTGCATCCAGCCCTCGTGGGCTCCCGCCATGTCGGCGGCACGCTGCATCGAGTTGGCCAGCGCCAGGTTCTGCTCCACGTTATGGCTCAGCACCAACCGCGCCACGTCGTCGGTCATCGAGGCCAGCAGTTCGTTGCGCTCCTGGGTTCCCAACCGTCCGGCCGCGATCTGGTCGGCGAGCAGGATCTTGATGTTCACCTCGTGATCAGAGGTGTCCACGCCGGCGGAGTTGTCGATGAAATCGGTGTTCACTCGTCCGCCACGCAGCGCGTACTCGACCCGACCGCGCTGGGTCCAGCCCAGGTTGCCGCCCTCGCCGGCACATTGCGCTCGGACCTCACCGCCGTTCACCCGAACCGAATCGTTGGCCTTATCGCCGACCTCGGCATGTGTCTCGGTGGACGCCTTGACGTACGTGCCGATACCGCCGTTCCAGAGCAGGTCGACGGGTGCCTGAAGCAGTGCATGAATCAACTCCGCCGGGGTCATCGAGGTGACGTCGGCGTCAATGCCGATCACCTCGCGGACCCGCGGGCTGATCGGGATCGCCTTCAGCGACCGACTGAACACGCCGCCCCCAGGCGAGATCAGGACGGGGTCGTAGTCGGCCCAGGTGGATCGGGGTAGCGAGAACAGGCGTTGGCGTTCGGCGAAGCTGAGCGCTGGATCGGGGTCGGGATCGAGGAACACATGCAGGTGGTTGAAGGCGGCGACCAACTGAGTGTGCTCGCTGAGTAACATCCCGTTGCCGAAGACATCGCCGGCCATGTCACCGATCCCGACACAAGTGAAGTCCTGGGCCTGGCAGTCTCGTCCCATCTCCACGAAGTGCCGTTTCACCGACTCCCAGGCGCCCTTGGCGGTGATCCCCATCCCCTTGTGGTCGTAACCTGCCGAACCACCGGACGCAAAAGCATCACCCAGCCAGTGCCCGCGCTCCAGAGAGATCCGATTCGCGAGGTCAGAGAACGTTGCGGTGCCCTTGTCCGCCGCGACCACCAGGTACGGGTCGTCGGCGTCGTAGCGGATGACGCCTGCCGGTGGCACCACCTCCCCGGCCACGATGTTGTCGGTCAGGGTCAGCAAGGCGTTGATGAAGATCTGATAGCACGCGATTCCCTCGGCCTGCCAGGCTGCCCGATCCACCGCCGGGTCGGCTAGTCGCTGCGGCACGAACCCGCCCTTGGCGCCCACCGGAACGATCACGGTGTTCTTCACCATCTGGGCCTTGACCAGGCCCAACACCTCGGTTCTGAAGTCTTCCTTGCGATCAGACCAGCGCAACCCGCCGCGGGCCACCTTGCCGAAGCGAAGATGGACGCCATGGACCCGCGGGCTGTAGACGAAGATCTCGAACATCGGGCGGGGTTCGGGCAGCAACGCGAGCTCGCGCGGCCGCAGCTTGAATGCCAGCGCCGGCACCTCCCCGGCGAAGGCGTTCGTCCTCACCATCGCCCTGAGCACGGCCACGAACATGCGCAGGATCCGGTCCTGATCGAGGCTCGCCACCTCGGCCAAGCGGGCCTCAATGCCGGCCAGCGCCGCCTGGAAGCTGTCGTGGCGGTCACTGTCAGCGGGGTAGCGCAGGTCTGGGTCGAAGGCGATCTCGAACGCACGGACAAGCGCAGCCGCGATCGGAGCGTTCTCGTTCAGCGCCCCGGCGATATAGGGCTGACTGAACGGCACCCCTGCCTGCTGCAGGTAGCGCGACATGCCACGCAGCCAGCTGACCTGGCGCCAGGTCAGCCCAGCGCTCATGATCAGGCGGTTCAACCGTCCCGATTCGGCCTTGCCCCGATAACTGGCATCAAAAGCCTCAATGAACCGCTGCTGGGCCGCGGGATCCCAACCGCCCAACGCTTGCTTCCCACCGGGAATCGTGAATCCGAAGTCGTAGAGGTAAATGGTCCGGCCGCGCAGCTCCCACTGGTAGGGGCGCTCGTCGATCACTTCGATCCCCAACACCGACAGGTGTGGCATCACCTCGGTCAGCGACATCGGGCTGGCCCGGAAGACCTTGAACCGAAGATCGGCCTGGTCGGTCTCCCAGGTCGGGGAGTAGAGGTCGTAGACCGCGTCGTCGGCCTCGCCCAGCCGGTTGGCCAACTTCAGATCCTGCACGGCAACCGCGGCCGGGAACTCCTCCTCGTAGGCGTCACTGAACTCGACCCCGCGGTCCTCGCTGGCCAGTCCAACCGCCGCGTCGTTGAAATCGTCATCCCAGCTGCGAACCGCGGCCTCGATCCGTGCCTGCAGACTCGGTACGTCCACCTCGGTCAGCAAGGGCTCTCCGTCGGGTCGCTTGATCACCACGAACAGCCGGGCCAGGACCGACTCGGTCACGGCCCCTGGTACTCCAACGACTCCCCACCCACGGCGTCCATCAGCATCTTCTGGACGCGGAGCCGCACCTCCGTGGTGTACCGGTCCCGGGGCATGTAGACCGTGCAGGACAAGAAGCGACCGTAGGTCCCGCGCCGGACGAACAACCGCACCTGGCGCCGTTCCCGGAACTGAGCGATCGTGTCCAGGATGGGGAAAAGTTGCTCGACCGGGGCTTGGAAGAGCTCATCGCGCGGGTAGGTGTTGATCACCTGCCACATGGCGTGACCACCGTAGGAGCGCGGGTCGAAGCCTGACAGCTGCATCAGCTTGGCAGCCTTCGCGGCCAAGACAGGGATCCGCGACACGGTTTCGTTGTAGGCAGCGGCGGAGAGCAATCCCAGGAAGCGCCGCTCACCGACGATGGTGCCGTGCTGGTCGAAGATCCGCACTCCGAGGTAGTCGAGATAGACCGGCCGGTGAACCCGTGATCGTTGGGAGTCTTTGGTCATCACGACGAGCGAGTGATCGCCCTCAACCGGCACAGCATGGAAGCTGGTCTGATCCCCCGCGTCCCCGCGCAGAATGCCCAGTCCGGTGCCTGGCACGGTTCGGTAGCTGCCCTCGGCGAACCGGTACTCGCGATAGCCCAGGAACACGAAGTGCTGATGGCTGAGCCATTCCAACAGATCGGTGCTCACCCGCACCTCGTGCGGACTGACCGGCTGCAGGCTGTTGTTCAACAACTCGATCGTCTGGAGCATGGCCGTCTTCATGGGTTGCCAGTCGGCCACGGCCACCTGCACCAGCTCCAGGCTTTCCCCGAGCACCGTCGCCAGATCGTCGGCCAACTCGACGGCGGAGCTACCGAGCGGCGGAAAGGCCTCAATGCTGATCCAGGACTCATTGTCCCCGCCGGTCGCGCCGCCTCCTGTGGTGACGGCCAGCAGCTCTCCGTCGGCGCCCCGCGTCCCCTTCAGCTGCGGGTGGAACAGCGCCCGGATCGTCCATTCCCGTTTGGTCAGTTCCATGCTGACCGTGTCCACCAGGAAGGGCTTGTCAGAGGTGACGATCTGGATCACGGTCGATCCGCCTCGATCCTCGGCCTGGGGCGGAGTCACGGCGAGGCGGGTCTCCTCCGACCCTCTGCGCTCGCCCAGGGCCAAGTGCGCGCCCAGCAGCGTCGCGAGTTGGTCCGGGTCGCGCGGCAGCAGGTCTTCGTCCGCGACATGGGCCATGTAGGCCCGCACGAATCCTGCATACCGCTCAGGCTCAACCGGCGTCTCCAGCCCAGGCTGGAGGTGCGCCAGCGTGTCGATGAACGCCTGGCGCGGCGAGTTGATCTGATCAACGCTGATCGTCACGAGCTTTCCCTTCGGAGCACCCTTGTCTGAAGCACCCTATCCCTGAGCGGGCCAGACCGCGCTGCGCGGCACAGACCCGGGCCGATCACGGCTGCGCCGAGCAAGGCTGGCGTGACGCGCGCAAGCCGCGATCACTGTGCACAATAGGCGCCATGAGAATCAGCGCCACGAACGACTTCGCCGCCGACCCGGACGCCGTCCATGCCATGTTCACCGATGAGAGCTTTCTCGCAGGGGTGTGCACGGCTACCGGCGCGCTGTCCCACACGGTCACCAGCGACGGCTCCATCACCTCCACCGAGCGTGCGCTGCCGACCCCCTCGATGGTGGAGAAGTTCGCCGGCCCGACCCTGACCCTGACCGAGACGCTGACCTGGTCGCCCCGCCAAACCGACGGTGCCCGCGACGGGCGCCTTGAGCTCACCGTGGCCGGACTGCCGGTCACCCTCACCGCCGACGTGACGCTCGCACCAGCCGGTCTCGGCACCACGGTGGTGTACGCCGGCAACCTCGTGGTCGACATCCCCTGGCTGGGCCGCAAGCTGGAGGAGGCAGCAGCCCCGGTGCTGACCGACGCGTTGAACACCCAGCAGCGCGTCGGCGAGGAGTACCTGGCCGAGAGCGCCTAGCCAGGTCAGCGGCCGTCCTCGGCGGGCAGCATGTGCGGGTAGCCGGTCGAGTTGGCGGCACCATCGTCTCCTTGATGACGCGGGGGCTGGCCCAGCGGATCAGGTTCCACATCGACCCGGCCTTGTCGTTCGTCCCGGAGGCGCGGGCCCCGCCGAACGGCTGCTGTCCGACGACGGCGCCGGTGGGCTTGTCGTTGATGTAGAAGTTGCCGGCGGTCTGGCGGAGCGCGTGGCTGGCCTTCAGGACGGCCTGACGATCGGTCGCCAGCACGGCGCCGGTCAACGCGTACGGCGAGGCTTGATCGACCACGGCGAGCACCTGGTCGAAGTCGGCGTCGTCGTAGACATGGACGCCCAGGATCGGGCCGAAGTACTCGGTTCGGAAGATGTCTTGCTTGGGGTTGTCGGAGGTGATGATCGTCGGACGGATGTACCAGCCCTCCGACTTGTCGTAGCGGCCGCCGGCGACGATGTCGGCATCCCCAGAGTGCCGGGCCTGCTCGATCGCGCCGCTGAGCCGGTCGAAGGCCCGCTCGTCGATCACCGCTGAGGTGAAGTTCGAGAAGTCCCGGACGTCGCCCACCGCGAGCGCCTCAGTCTGCTCGATCAGGTCGGCTGACACCTTGTTCCACAGACTCTTGGGCAGGTAGGCCCGGGAGGCCGCCGAGCACTTCTGCCCGGAGTACTCGAAGGCGCCGCGGATCAGCGCGGTGACCACCATGTCGGGGTCGGCGCTGGAGTGGGCCAGGACGAAGTCCTTACCACCGGTCTCCCCCACGATCCGCGGGTAGGAGCGGTAGTTGGCGATATTGTTGCCGACCTGGGCCCACAACTGCTGGAACACCCGGGTCGAACCGGTGAAGTGGATCCCGGCCAAGTCGGGGTGCGCCAGGGCGATGTCGGAGACCTCCTTGCCGTGTCCCGGGACGAGGTTGATCACCCCGCGAGGAAGCCCGGCGGCTTCGAGCACGTCCATGATCACGTGCGCGGACAGCTGTTGGGTCACGCTCGGCTTCCACAGCACGGGGTTGCCCATAAGGGCGGCCGAGGTGGGCAGGTTGCCGGCGATGGCGGTGAAGTTGAACGGCGTGATCGCGTAGACGAAGCCGCCGAGCGGGCGGTAGTCCATCCGGTTCCAGAACCCGGGGGCGTTGAGCGGCTGCTCGCTGTGGATCTGTTGGGCGAAGGCGACGTTGAAGCGCAGGAAGTCGACCAGCTCGCAGGCGGAGTCGATCTCCGCTTGCTGGGCGGTCTTGGCCTGGCCGAGCATGGTGGCCGCGTTGATCCGAGCCCGGTAGGGCCCGGCGATCAGGTCGGCGGCCCTGAGGAAGACGCTGGCTCGCTCATCGAAGGGCAGGTCTGCCCAGGCCGGTGCGGCCGCCAGGGCACCGTCAATGGCTTGGCTGGCATCGGCGTGGGTCGCCTGCCGCGTGATCCCCAGTACGTGGGCATGGTCGGCGGGCATCGTGACCGCGAGTTCGGCTCCACCGCCGAGGCGACGCTCACTCCCGAAGACACCGGTCAGCTCGATCGGGTCGGCGGCGGCCTGCGCGTTCAACTCGGCTTTCAGAGCGGCCCGCTCGGGGCTCCTGGGGCGTAACTCTTGACCGGTTCGTTGACGGGGGTGGGAACCTTGGTGATCGCGTCCATGACAGAACGATATCTCACGCGCACCAGGCGACCATGGCGCGAGAATAGGTCCTTCCCGGTCCTCGAAGCGAGAGAATATTGTGCCCATCGCCCATAAAACCACCCGATCAACCGGCTTTGGCGGCCTCTTCCCGGCGCTTCTTGGCCGCTTCCACCGACGCCCGCAGCGCCGCGACCAGATCCACAACGTCCGCCTCGCGGGGAGCCTCCTGCGTCTCGTCGGGCACAGGGATGCCACTGAGCTTGGCCGCGACCACCTGCTCCAACGCTTCCCGGTAGACATCCGAGAACTGACTGGGGTCGAACTCGCCAGTCAGTTGGTCGATGAACATCCTGGCCATGGCCACTTCGGCGTCCGAAACCCGGACCTCCCCGGCGGGTGCGGCGAACGATCCGTCGCGCAACTCATCAGGCCACAACATCGTGTGCAACACCAGCAGGTCACCCTTGGGTCGGATGAGCGCCAGCGACTCGCGAGAGCGAAGTGCCACCTTGACCACTGCCGCCTTGCCGGCTTCGGCCAACGCTTGACGGAGCAGCACGTAAGGCTTGCCACCCGAGGCGTCGGGCTCCAGGAAGTAGGTCTTTTCGAAGTACGTCGGGTCCACGTCCTCGGCATCCACGAACTGGACCACCTCAACCGCCTTGGCCGTGGGCAGCGGCAGATTCTCGAAGTCCTCGCGCTCCAGGATCGCGACCCGCCCATCGGCGGTCTCATAGCCCTTGGCGATCTCACTGAACGGGATCTCCTTGCCGCACTCCTCGCAGACCCGCTTGTACTTGATCCGACCGCCGTCGGCTGGGTGGACCTGACGGAAGCTGATGTCCTTGGTTTCAGTGGCCCCGTAGACCTTGATCGGGATCGTTACCAACCCGAAGGAGATCGCTCCCTTCCAGATGGATCTGGGCATGTGGTCATCCCCTCGCTCGTGGTGCCGGTGAGTCAGACAAGGGTGCCCCATTCTGTCGGCGCATGCCACAGTAAGTCCCCGGCGCTCAACAACTCCTGCGCCTGCGGATCGTCCCACGCTTGCTCCAACTCGACGCCTGCCAGCCCCCGAGCCACCCGGGACGCCGCGGCAGCATCTCCTTCGGCAAACAGCGAACCGACCGCCGACCAAGGCAACGGCCCAACCCTCAGCGCACCGAAGGCCGCGGGCTCACCGGGCTGGGTGTCGCCGGCCTCGGCCACCGCGATCAACCGGAGTCCGTAGTCAAGCAAGCCGGCCAAGCCCGCCGCCTGAAGCGCGGTGTACTCGGCCTCCTCATCGGTGGGGTCGGTGAACCCGAAGGCGTCCAATAGGTCCGCGGTGACGCCGAAGCCCAACCGTGACTCACCCGTCCCGTCCTTGACCCAGGCGGACAACGCGTCCGGCCGCATCGGGATGAAGACCAACATCAGGCCTCCCCGGTGAGCCGAGCCAGCTCCTCGCCGACGTTGCGGGCGAAGTGCGGCAACGGATGAATGGCCGTGGCCGCGATGGTCACCTTGCCCCGGTAGCTGGTGATCCCGATGCTGATCTGTTGGCTGTCCACGGTGGAGAGAACCTGGTAGCTGCCGATCACCTCAGCCTCACCGAGGAAGCGGGTGTGGGTCGGGCCCGGCACGTTGACGATCAGAGCCTCATGCGGTCGACCCGCCACGATCAGGCCGGCCGCCAGAGTGTGGATCGTGGGCGGAGCAAACCCTGCCAGGTCGATCAGTTCCCGGGCTGGCACGGTGCTCTCCGCATCGCTGCCGGCTTGGGTCAGACTGGCCAGCGCGGCGAGCCGCTCGGCTCCCCGGGGCGCGGTGACCGGCAGGGAGATGAACTGAGCCGACAGGCGGCAGCCGATCGCGCTCGTCCGCTCCTCATCGGCGACCGCCAGCGGCACCAGCGCAACCAGATCCCGCAGAGGCTCGCTGCCGTCGAGTTGCCACCCACGAACTCCTGCGGTGGCGATGCTCAGCAGCACGTCGTGGGTCGTCCCGCCGTGACGGTGTTTGGCTCGCTCGACCAACGCCAGCTCCACCTCAGCCCCGGCGACGTAGCGGGGGACCTGTGTGGCCTGCGCGTTCCGCGCCGCGGATTCGGCCATCCCACTCAGCCCGGCCGCTGCCTCGCGCAGCGTCCGCAGTGGATCGCTCAACGCCCCGAAGACCGACCCCAAGCCCGGCTCATCGGCCGGCGTCGGAGTCCATTGCGGTGCCGGTCCGACGATGGGGTCGGGTAGATCGTCCAAGAGTTCCTGCAACAGGTGGACGTTGTCGACACCGTCGATCAGGGCGGGGTGGACGCGGACCACCAAGGCGACCCGCCGTCCACCCAGGCCGGAAACCAGGGTGGCGTCCCAGAGCGGGTGCAGCCGGTCGAGCGGACGACCCAACTCGGCCGACACCCACTCCTCCAGCGGTGACCCGGGCTGGAGCGTGACCTCTCGAAGGTGCCCGGCGATCCGAAATCCGGTGTCATCGGTCCAGCTTTGGACGCCGGTGCCGCTGACCTGTTGCCGAAAGCGCGGCGCATAACCGATCCGCTCGGCGATGCGCATCGCCAGCTCGTCTCGGGAGATCGGACGGTCAAGGATCAGAACGGCGACGACATGCCACGGTTGGACAGCCTGGTCCCTGGCTAACAGCAGGGCCTCGGACAACGTCAGGGCGGACATCGCCCTCCTCTCGCTATGGGGCGCTCCCCAGCTTAGGTGGCACGACAGATGCAAGAATCGAGCGGTACCCGACCAAGGACCCTCGATGATTCTCCGCGCCCTCCCACTCGCTGCGCTGTTGCTGGCCGGCTGCACCGCCGCGCCCGCGCTGTCACAGACAGCGGGGAACCCGGCTGTGACCGCACCGGTGACCGTCACCAGCCCCAGCACCTCGATCGGCCCCACCGGCCCGCCCGGCGCTCGGGTGATCGACATCGTGCTCAAGGCAGGCCGCGCAACTCCCAACGGCGCCCGGGTCGACCTGCGCAAGGGTGAGCACTTTGTGTTGTCCATCACCTCCGACCACGACGACGAAGTCCACGTGCACGGGTTCGACACCACGATTCCGGTCAAGGCCGGGAAGGCTGTGACCCGCGTCCTGCTGGCCGATCGAACGGGTCGATTCGAGGTGGAGTCGCACAGCCCTGCCCTGGTCCTGGTGATTCTTCAGATCCGGTGACCCCGCTGCTCCTCCCGCTGCACGGTTTGGGCGGACGCCAAGACCTGCCGCTGCCTTTCGAGTTCGTGCTGATCGGGGCTGCCGCCGCCCTTGCGGTCTCCTTTGCGGTGTTGCTGGCTGCCTGGCCTTCGCCACGCTTCGGGGAGCCGTCCGGCCGTCCGCTGCCCCGGCTGACCAGGCTGGTGGACGCCCCGCTGACGCTCTGGGTGGGCCGAGTCATGGTTGGCGGCCTGTACGGGCTGATCGCCGCGGCGTTGCTGCTGGGACAGGACCGGATCACCAATCCCGCCTTCGGCTTCGTGTACGTGTGGGTGTGGGTGGGCATCGTCCCGATCTCGTTGCTGGCCGGCCGAGTGTGGCGGACGCTCAACCCGCCGCGCAGCCTGGCTCAGGTGGTCACGTGGCTGACCCGCCGACCCGACGGCCTCCGGCCGCTCAGCGAGCAGGCCTGGCATCGCCTGGGATTGCTACCCGCCGCGCTTGGCCTGCTCGGCTTCACCTGGCTGGAACTTGTTCAACCCGACAACAACACCCTGCGGGTCGTGGGCGCCTGGGTGTTGGCCTGGCTGGTGGTCCTGCTGGGAGGAGTGGCCCTCGTCGGAGACCGCTGGATCGCCGCAGCCGATCCTTTCGAGGTCTTTGCCGACACCATCGCGCGACTGTCGCCGTGGCAACGGATCGGCGGGGAACTGCAGCTGGTGAATCCACTGCGTCACGTGGCCACCACCCCGAACCGGGTGGGCACGGCGTCCGTCACCGCCGTGCTGCTGGGGGGGACGGCGTACGACAGCTTCTCGAACACGAGCTGGTGGATCGCGGCGGTGCAGACCTCGACCGCGCCGCCCGCGCTGTGGCAGACCACGGGGCTGCTGGCCATGGTGGCCGCCGTCGGGATCAGTTTCGGCCTGGCCGGGTTGGCTTTGGGTCGGGGCATGACCAATCGTTTGGCCGCGGGGCTGATTCCCATCGTGGCCGGCTACAGCATCGCCCACTACCTCAGCCTGCTGGTGATCGAAGGCCAGCGCACCCTGATCGGGTTGTCCGACCCGCTCGGCTTGGGCTGGAACCTGTTCGGCACGGCCGAGCTCGGCGTGTACACCGGAATCTTCGACCATCCCGAAGTGACGGCCCTGATCCAGCTAGGGGCCATCCTGGTCGGCCATCTGATCGGGGTACTGATTACCCACGAGGTGGCGGTCAGCGCATCACCCAAGGGGCGTGCGGCCCTGACTCAGGTACCCCTGCTGGCCTTGATGATCGGATACACCACGGCCGGATTGCTGCTGCTCTTTTCGCCGTAAGTGAGGCTTTTGCCAAAGTTGTCCACAGATTCTCACAGACGACTTTGTTTGTCACCACTACTTGTAGCAAAGTTAAGGCGCCACGAGTCAGGAGACCAGCGCGATGCATCCGATCCAAGCCGATCGTCACCCGATCCCCCTCGTGTTGCCCTCCGCCCAGCGAACGGTCACGCCCACCTTGCTCGCTCCCGCCGCCCAGCCCACCCTGCCCTGGCCGATCGTGCCCGAGGTGATCGCGGCCGCCGATGGTGTTCCCACTGCCGCCCGGCAGCAAGCGGCGGCCATGATGGTGGCGATCGCCGAGGTGTTGCGAGGTCACCGGTCGGCCGAGCAACTGCAGCGTTGGGCGACCCCGGCTGTGATCCGGGTACTCAGCGATCTGCAGGCGTCCCGCGCCGGGGCTGGTGTCGCCCTCAGCACGCTTCGGGTGCAGGCGCCGCGGGATGACGTGATTGAGATCGCCGCCCGGCTGACCTTGGGCGGGAAGTCGGTCGCTCTTGCCGCCCGGATGGACCGACGCGGAGATTCCTGGCAGTGCACCGGGCTGGAGATCGCCTTGAGCGGTGCGGCCGTGTACCGAGCTGGCTGAGCCAGGGGTTCAGCTCAGTTCGAGCCAGTCACCGTCGGAGAGTCTCTCGGTCTGGGTCACCGCGTCGGCGAAGCCGGGGGTGAGGCACTCAGGGTCACGACGAACGGCCTCGGCAGCCAGATCCTTCGTCAGCGCGATCAGGTCGGCATGCTCAAGGACGCTCAACAGCCGCAAGCTGGAACGACCCCCAGATTGTTTGGAACCCAGGACGTCGCCCTCCCGGCGCTGCTGAAGATCCAGCTCGGCCAGAGCGAAGCCGTCATTGGTCGCGGCTATGGCGCTCAAACGTTGGCTTGTCTGTGGGTCCTCCATGGCCGAGCTGACCAGCAGGCAGACCCCCGGATGGGCGCCGCGTCCGATTCGACCTCGGAGTTGGTGCAGCTGGGAGATGCCGAACTTCTCGGCGTCCCACACGATCATCACCGACGCGTTCGGCACGTCGACACCCACCTCGATCACGGTTGTCGACACGAGCACGTCCAACTCCCCGGCCGCGAAAGCGCGCATCGTGGCCACCTTCATGTCGGAGGGAAGTTGGCCGTGCAGCAGCCCGACCCGCACTCCGGCCAAGGGCCCCGTGACCAACTCGTGGTGCAGTTCGACCACGCCCTTGCCTTGAGCGCGCGGATCCCCGGTGCCTCCGATCCGCGGGCAGACAACGAACGCTTGCCGACCCTGCCTGACCTCTTCGGCGATCCGCTCCCAGGCGCGCTCCACCCAGGTCGGACGCAGACTCGCATCCACCACCACGGTGGACACGACCGCTCGGCCAGCCGGGATCTCGCTCAGACTGGAGACCTCCAAGTCACCAAAAATGGTCATCGCCACTGATCGAGGGATCGGCGTAGCGGTCAGCACCAGCACGTGCGGACTCCCGTTGGCCTTGTCGGCCAGCACGGCCCGCTGTTCCACACCGAAGCGGTGCTGCTCGTCGATCACCACGAAGCCGAGGTCGGCGAACATCACCTTGTCCGCGAGCAGCGCGTGCGTGCCCACGACGATGCCGGCTTCGCCGGAAGCCGCTCGGAGCAATGCCTCCCGTCGCGCGGCCGTCGGCATCGACCCGGTCAGCAGAACGATGTCTGTGGCGTCCTCGGCCGCGCCCAGCATCCGGCCCCCGGCCAGGTCGCCCAGGAGTTGGCGGATGGTCCGATAGTGCTGCTGGGCCAGCACCTCGGTCGGCGCCAGCAGGGCGGCCTGCCCACCGGCGTCAACCACCGCCAGCATGGCCCGCAGCGCCACGATCGTCTTGCCTGAGCCGACCTCGCCCTGCAGCAGGCGTTGCATCGGTCTGGTCTGGTCGAGCTCTTCGAACAGGGTGGCCGCGACCGACTCCTGACCGGCGGTGAGGGTGAAGGGGAGTTGCGCATCGAAGGCCGACAACAGGCCCCCGGTGCGGCGCGTCCGGCGCAGCGCCGTGTGCGTTGCCGCGTCCGCTCGCCGGTAGGCCATGGTGAGCTGGGTGGCGAAGGCCTCATCGAAGATCAGGCGTTCGGCACCGCGCGCAGCCTCAGCCCGACTCACCGGGTGATGGATGGCGCTCAGGGCGTCCAGCAGGGCGGGTTGATCGCCGGCTTCCCGCACCCACTCCGGCCAGGGATCCTCGGCATCGTCCAGGGTCTGCAGCGCCAGCCGAGCGCACTCCGCGATCGTCCACGTTGGGAGCTTGGCCGTCGCCGGGTAGAGCCCGACCAGCCCGGATTGACTCAGGGTTGCCATCAGCTGCTTCTGCTCCGAGCGACCCACGATGTGACCGGCTTGATCGAGCATCACGAACTCGGGGTGGGCCATCTGCGCCTGATCTCGGAAGCTACCGACCTTGCCGACAAAGATTCCGCGGACGCCCTTAGCGACCTCTTTCTCCCACCAGTCGATCAGGTGCCAGGTGCCGAAGAAGGTCACGTTGAGGCGGCCGTGACCGTCGGTGAGGACGACCTCGAGCCGACTGGTCCTGGCCTGTCGTTGAGCGCCGCGTTTCACTTCTACACGTTGCACCCGTGCCATCACCGCCACATGCTCGCCCTCGGTGAGGGTGCTGAGGTCGGTGAGTTCGGTGCCACTGAGGTAGCGCCGGGGGAGATGTCGTAGCAGGTCCCCGACGGTGGTGATCTTCAACTGCTCGAACGCCTTGGCGGTCTTGGCGCCGAGCACGTCGGCCAAGCCCGCGTTCAACCGGCGGAACACGGTGGTGCGCCAGATGCTCAGCTCAGCCGTCATGGCCGTGAGCCTAATCGGCGGCACCGACAGTCCGCTGATCCGGCTTCCCGAGGGCTGCTCGCTGATCCCGGAAAACGAAAAGACCCGCCGCAGCGGGTCCCTCGCAGCGCGCCGGGTGAGGTCAGCGGGTGACCTTGCCGGCCTTGAGGCAGGCGGTGCAGACGTTGACCCGCTTCGGGGTGCCCTCGATAGTGGCGCGGACCCGCTGAATGTTGGGATTCCAACGACGGTTGGTCTTCTTCTTGGACCAGGGCACGTTGTGGCCGAAACCGGGGCCCTTGGCGCAGATGTCACATACGGCAGCCACTTCGGAGTCTCCTTGTTGTCATGCATACCCGGCGAACGCCGGGCGGAACGGCCCGCAAAGGGCCTTGCCGACAATACCCGACATTGAGACGCCCCACCTAATCGCCGCCCATCGACCAGGTCGGAGAACTGCAGCCCTGCGCGCTACCTTCCTCGATCCTCAGCGGGAGCCACCGCTGGATACGCGGTCGGGCACGCGACCGATCAGTTTCGCGCCATGTCACGGCCATTCGCTCACCGGTCAGCAGCTCAGCTGTCCTCGGGTGCGGCAGACTGACGGACGCCGGGCTGCCCGCCTAGGCTCAGATAGATCACCGCCGATCCGTTAAGGAGTTTGTCCCGCATGCCAACAGCCGCTACCCGATCGCTCGACCCGATCGGGTTCGAGATCCCCTCCACCGTGCCAACCCACTGGTACAACCTCGCCGCCGACCTGCCCGAGCCGATGCCGCCGCACCTGCATCCGGGGACGCGGGAGCCGCTGGCGCCGGAGGACCTGGCACCGCTGTTCCCGATGGCACTGATCGCCCAGGAAGTTGCCACAGAGCGCTATGTGGAGATCCCGCAGACGGTCCGCGAGATTTATTCGCTCTGGCGTCCCTCGCCGCTGATCCGGGCGCACCGCCTGGAGCGGGCTTTGGGCACCCCGGCGCGGATCTACTACAAGTACGAGGGGGTCAGCCCGGCCGGTTCCCACAAGCCGAATACCGCCATCGCGCAGGCGTACTACAACGCCCTCGAGGGCACGACGAAGCTCACCACCGAGACCGGCGCCGGCCAGTGGGGCGCGTCGCTGTGCCTGGCGGGTTCTCTGCTTGGCCTCACCGTCGAGGTCTGGCAAGTGCGCGCCTCCTACGACGCCAAGCCCTACCGCAGGTTCCAGATGGAGGTCTATGGCGGGGTTTGCCACCCGTCCCCCTCGGAGTTGACCGCATCGGGCCGAGCCATGCTGGCAAAGGATCCGAACACCACCGGCTCGCTCGGAATGGCCATCTCAGAGGCCGTTGAGGCTGCGGCCACCGACCCCTCCGCGCACTACGCGCTGGGGAGCGTGCTGAACCACGTGTTGCTGCACCAGACGGTGATCGGCCAGGAGGCAATGGTTCAGCTGGCCGAGGCCGGTGACCTCGTGCCCTACAGCGTATTCGGTTGCGCCGGTGGCGGCTCGAATCTGGCCGGCCTGGCGTTCCCGTTCCTCGGTCGCAACCTTCGAGAGGGACCCACCTCGCGACTGGTGGCGTGTGAGCCCGCGGCGTGCCCCTCGCTGACCCAGGGCACGTATCGCTACGACCACGGCGACGTAGCCGGGCTGACCCCGCTGCTCAAGATGCACACGCTCGGGTCGGACTTCGTCCCCCCGCCGATCCACGCCGGTGGGCTGCGTTATCACGGGATGGCCCCCATGGTGTCGCACGCGGTGAACCTGGGCCTGATGGAGGCGGTGGCGATCGAGCAGGACGTCGCCTTTGCCGGCGGCGTCGAGTTCGCCCGGGCCGAGGGAATCATTCCCGCTCCCGAATCCACGCACGCGGTGGCCGCTGCGATCGCTCACGCTCGGGCAGCCACGCGCGACGAGGTGATCCTGATCGGCTTGTCGGGTAACGGAGTGCTGGACCTGCCCTCGTACAGCGACTACGTGTAGCCGCCGCTCACTTGATCCCCACCCGCTCGGGTGGGGATCTGGTGAGGCGATGAGGGATCAGGTGGAGACGACCACCGGCAGGATCATGGGACGCCGTCGGTAGGTGGTGTTGACCCAGCGCCCGATGGCCCGGCGGATCAACTGCTGCAACTGATGGGTGTCTTCGGCGCCGTCTGACAGCGCTTCTGTGATCATGGCGGCGATCTTGACCTTGATGTCGCCGAAGACGGCGTCGTCCTCGGCGAACCCCCGGGCGTGAATGTCGGGCCCGCTGACCAGCACGTTGGAGTGCAGATTGACCACGACCACCACGGAGATGAAGCCCTCCTCGCCCAGGATCTTGCGGTCGGTCAGTTCAGCGTCGCCGATATCGCCCACCGTCGAGCCGTCCACGAAGATGTAGCCGCACTCCAGCCGTCCGACCACCCGAGCCTTACCCTTGGCCAGATCGACCACACCTCCGTCCTCGATCACCAGGACGTTGTCCTTTGGCACTCCGGTCTGCACAGCAAGCCCCGCGTTGGCGATCAGGTGCCGAATCTCGCCGTGGATCGGTAGTGCGTTCTTCGGCTTGATCAGGTTGTAGCAGTAGAGCAGCTCCCCCGCGCTGGCGTGACCCGAGACGTGCACCATCGCATTGCCCTTGTGCACCACGCTGACACCGTTGCGGGCCAGACCGTTGATCACCCGGTAGACCGAGTTCTCGTTGCCGGGGATCAGCGAACTCGCCAACAGGACGACATCGCCGGGGCCGGCGGTCACCACAGGGTGCTCGTGGCTGGAGATCCGCGACAACGCCGACAACGGCTCGCCCTGCGAGCCGGTCGAGATCAGCACCACCTCGTTGTCCTTGTACTTGTCCAGCTCTTTGAGCTCGATCAGCGTGTTGCCCGGAACTTTCAGGTAGCCCAACTGCTGGGCCACGTTCATGTTGCGCACCATCGAGCGGCCCACGTAGACGACCTTGCGGTCGTGCTTGACCGCCATGTCGAGCACCTGCTGAACGCGGTGCACGTGCGAGGCGAAGCAGGCCACGATCAGCTTCTGGGTGGCTTGCGCGAAGACCCGCTCCAGCGCAGGCTCGATGTCACGCTCGTGGGTGGTGAAGCCCGGGGTCTCGGCATTGGTCGAGTCCGCCATGAAGAGGTCGACGCCCTCTTCACCGAGTCGAGCGAAGCCGCGCAGGTCAGTCAGCCGTCCGTCCAGCGGCAGTTGGTCCATCTTGAAGTCACCGGTATGCAGGACGAGCCCGGCCTTGGTCCGCAGCGCAACCGCCAGCGCGTCGGGGATGGAGTGGTTGACCGCCAAGAACTCCAGCCCGAAGTTGCCGATCTGCACCCGATCACCTTCGGCGACCACCCGGAAGTCGGTCTCCCGAAGGCGGTGCTCTTTGAGCTTTTCCCGGACGAGCGCCAGGGTCAACTTCGAGCCCAGGATCGGGATGTCGGGGCGGCGGCGCAGCAGGTAGGGAAGGGCGCCGATGTGATCCTCATGCCCGTGGGTGAGCACCACCGCCTGGATCTCCTCCAGCCGCCCCTCGAGCAGATGCAGGCCAGGAAGGATCAGATCCACGCCGGGATGATCGTCGGAGGGGAACAGGACTCCGCAGTCGATCATCAGCAGTTGGCCGTCGATCTCGAAGGAGGTCATGTTCCGCCCGACGTCGCCGAGGCCGCCCAGCGGGATCACCCGAAGTGTGTGGGCCGGAAGCTTGGGCGGAGTCTTGAGAGAGTGACGCACGGTGCCACCCTAACCAAACCCGCGGACACGTGCTGATGTGGCACCATGACCGGGTGATCGCCGACTCCGTCCGACTGGCCCTCCCTGGCGAGGCCGAGCAGATCGCCGCGCTGCAGCGCCGGGGTTGGGGCAGCAGTTGCCCCAGGCTGTGGCCGGACCGATGCTGGCGGCGATCGACCCAGAAGGAATGACCGACTCCTGGCGACGGGCGATCCAACGCCCACCGTTGGCCACCTTCCGGGTGCTGGTCGCTCTCGATGCTGAGCGACTCACCGGCTTCGCCGTGACCGGTCCGAGCGGAGACGCCGACGCGTCACCGGAGGAGGACGGCCTGGTTGCCGAGTTCGTGATCGATCCCCCCGCCCAGCGTCGGGGGCACGGGTCGCGCCTACTCCATGCCGTGGTCGACACCCTCCGCGCGGACGGGTTCCGCCGCGCCACCTGGTGGGTGCGCAGCAGCGACGACGCGCTTCTAGGCTTCCTGAGCGAGGCTGGCTGGGCCGCCGACGGTGCCCACACCGAGGTCGGGACCGAGGACGGCGCCCTGCGGGTGAAGCTGATTCGCCTGCACACCGACATCGCCGCAGCCCCACGCTGAGCAGGGCACAGCCCCACGCTGGGCACGGCACAACGAGAACCGACTCGATCAGCGAACGGGCTGGGTCAGCCGATCGGAACGCTGACGTTCTCCCCCAGGATCCGCATCCGGAACCCCTCGTTCAGAGCTGACACCGACTGAAGGGTCAAACCGCGCTCCAGGGTGATCGGAATCGGGGTCACCAGGCGCAGCAGAATGGGCGTCACCACCTCTTCGGGCAGTTCCACCCCCGCGAGTTGCACGGACGGTTCGGTCAGGGAAATGGTCTGGGCTGGTACATCCACTTCCGGCGCACCGGTCAGGGTCGCGGTGAGCGGCTGGCCGAACACCTCGAAGCTGTAGGTGACGCCGAAGCGCCCATCGTCGGCCGGCTCGACCGGGAGGCCCGCAACCGCGCTCAGTTGGGCATAGTCGAGCAGGGCTTGGCCCTCCAAACGTCCCAGGACGGCGTCACTGCCGCGAAGAGCTATGTCGGTGGCATCGAACTCGACGCCGGTGAAGGTCACGTTGTGGCTGGTCACCACCATCGGCAAGGCGTCGGTTTCGACGCGTACGGCCGAGATCCGCCGGTTGACCAGATCCCAGAGCAGCGGGGCCTGCGAAATCCTCACTCGGGGCTCGGTCACGCCCAAGCTCGCCTCCAAACCTTGCCCGATCTTGCCGGTGACGAACTGGCGAGCCGACCACTCGGCGCCGACCAATCCTCCCGCCAGCAGTGCCACGACCAGGACGAGCCCCAGTAGCTTGCGCATCAGGCGAGCCCCAGGATCCCTTCGATCCCGATGGTCAGCCCCGGCGTCGTGGCCACGTGCCGGACGCCGGCCAGACCCCCTGGCATGAACGATTCGCGATCCAGGGAGTCGTGTCGGATGGTCAGCGTCTCCCCCGCAGCACCGAACAGCACCTCCTGATGCGCGACCAACCCGCGCAACCGGACGCCGTGCACCCGGATGCCCTGTACGTCAGCCCCGCGCGCCCCCTCCAAAGCCTGGACGGTGGCGTCCGGAATGGGTCCCAACTGAGCCGACGCCCTGGCCGCAGCGATCTTGCCGGCGGTGGTCGTGGCCGTCCCCGACGGAGCGTCGGCCTTGTTCGGATGGTGCAGTTCAATGATCTCCACCGATTCGAAGAAGCGGGCCGCCTCTTCAGCGAAGCGCATCATCAACACGGCGCCGATGGAGAAGTTGGACGCGATCAACACCCCGACCTGGGTTCCCTGCAAGGACGCTTCGATCGCAGCCAGGCGCGTGGGCGTGAAGCCGGTGGTGCCAACGACCACGGAAATGCCCCGCTGGACGCACCAGGCGATGTTGTCCATGACCGCATCGGGGTGGGTGAAATCGACCACCACATCGGCCTGCTCGACGGCGCTGCGATCATCCCCGGCGTCCACGGCGGCCACCAACTCAAGATCCTCGGCGGCCTCGACGGCTCGGCAGACCTCAGCCCCCATCTTGCCCCGTGATCCGAACACGGCAACCTTCATCACAGCTCCCTTCGCTGCCGACAGCTTAGGCCGGGCTAGGCGTCGAACAGTGACGAGACGGACTCCCCGCTGTTGATCCGGCGGACGGCCTCGGCGAACAACGGAGCCACCGAGAGCACCGTCAGGTTCGGCAGCAACTTCTCCGGCGCCACCGGCACGGTGTTGGTGCACACGATCTCGCGCAAGTCGTCCTGGGCGCCCAGGCGCTCAATGGCGGGCCCGGTGAACAGGCCATGCACGGTCGCGGCCGAGATCGAGTTCACCCCCAGTTCGCGGAGCTTGTCGAAGAGTTCCATCAAGGAGCCACCGGTGGCGATCTCGTCGTCGAGCACGATCACGTCCTTGCCGGTCACATCACCCACGATGGCGTCGATCACGACCCGATCATCGGCCAACCGACGCTTGGCCCCGGCCGCCACCGGGACGTCGAGCACCCGGGCGAACTGGTTGGCCATCTTGACGTTGCCGAAGTCCGGGGAGACCACGACCGTGTTGGAGAGATCACGCTGCCGGAAGTGATTCGCGATCACGTGGGTTGCGCTGAGGTGATCCACAGGCATTTCGAACATGCCGTGCACCTGCGGTGAGTGCAGCGCCATCGTGACCACACGCTGCGCGCCGGCCTTGTGCAGCAGATCGGCGACCAGGCGAGCACCGATGGAGATCCGGGGCGCGTCCTTCTTGTCGGAGCGGGCGTAGGCGTAATGCGGCATCACCACCGTTATATGAGCTGCCGACGCGCCTCGCGCGGCATCCAGCATCAGCAACAACTCGACCAGGTTCTCTTGCACCGGGGGAACCAACGGCTGCACGATGAACACATCCCGCTTGCGGCAATTGGCCTCCAAGTGCACCTGGAGGCAGTCGTTGCTGAACCGTGTCGTGTGCGCCGGAGAGAGGTCGATCCCCAGGAGATCGCACACCTCCCGGGCGAACGCGGGGTTGGCCGAGCCGGAAAACACGGTGATGTCGCTACTCACAACGGACCACCCTAGCGGAGCGGACAGAGCGGTGCCCCCGCCCGCACAAGCGGACGGGGGCACAACGGTCGTGTTCCAGCGTGGAATCAGACCCAAGGATCAGACCTGTGCGGCCTCGTCCTCGACCACGGGGATCAGCGAGAGCTTGCCCTTGTCGTCGATGTCGGAAATCTCCACCTGGATCTTCTGGCCGACGCTGACCACGTCCTCCACGTTCTCCACGCGCTGGCCCTTGTTCAGGCTGCGCAGCTTGGTCACGTGCAGCAGGCCGTCCTTGCCCGGGAGCAGCGAGATGAAGGCGCCGAAGTTCATCACCTTCACCACGGTGCCCAGTTAGCGCTCGCCCTTTTCCGGCATGGTCGGGTTGGCGATCGCATTGATCATGGCCCGGGCCGCGTCGGCGGAGTCGCCGGTGTTGGCGCCGATGTAGATCGTGCCGTCGTCCTCGATCGAGATGTTGGCGCCGGTGTCGGCCTGGATCTGGTTGATCATCTTGCCCTTCGGGCCGATGACCTCGCCGATCTTGTCCACCGGGATCTTCACCGCGATGATCCGAGGAGCGAACGGGCTCATCTCATCGGGGGTGTCGATCGCTTCGCTCATCACGTCCAGGAGCGTGTGCCGGGCCTCGCGGGCCTGCAGCAGCGCACCGGCCAGCACCTCGGCGGGGATGCCGGTGAGCTTGGTGTCCAACTGCAGGGCGGTGACGAAGTCACGGGTGCCGGCGACCTTGAAGTCCATGTCGCCGAGGGGCGTCCTCGGCTCCGAGAATGTCGGTCAGCGCGACGTACTTGGTCTCGCCGTCGATCTCCTCCGACATCAAGCCCATGGCGATACCGGCGACGGGAGCCTTCAGCGGCACACCGGCGTTGAGTAGTGCCAGGGTGGACGCACAGACCGACCCCATCGAGGTGGACCCGTTGGAGCCCAGCGCCTCGGAAACCTGCCGAATCGCGTAAGGGAACTCCTCGCGCTTAGGCAGCACCGGCATGATGGCCCGCTCGGCCAGCGCGCCGTGACCGATCTCACGTCGCTTGGGGGAGCCGACCCGACCGGTCTCACCGGTGGAGTAGGGCGGGAAGTTGTAGTTGTGCATGTAGCGCTTGGTGGTCTCCGGCGCCAGCGTGTCGAGCTTCTGCTCCATGTCGAGCATGTTCAGTGTGGAGACGCCCAGAATCTGGGTTTCGCCGCGCATGAACAGAGCCGAGCCGTGCACCCGGGGCAGGACGCCAACCTCAGCCGACAGCGTCCGGATGTCCCGCAGGCCGCGGCCGTCCATCCGCACATGCTCGGTCAGCGTCTTGCGACGCACGACCTTCTTGGTCACCGCGCGGAAGGCACCGGTGATCTCCTTGGCGCGACCCTCGAACTGGGGATCGAGTTCGGTGTGCAGGTCGGCAAGGAGAGTCTCGGTGGAGGTCTCGCGCTCGGCCTTGCCAACGATCGTCATGACGTTGACCAACCGGTCAGTGCCGGCAGCCGCGACTGCCTCGTACACGTCGTCGGCGTAGTCGGAGAAGACCGGGTAGCTCCCGACAGCCTTGGGGAACATCGCCGACAGCTCGGCCTGAGCATCGCACAGGGCCTTGATGAACGGCTTGGACGCCTCCAGGCCTTGGGCGACAACCTCTTCGTTCGGAGCGGTCCGACCGGAGCGGACGAGATCCCAGGTGGCCTCGGTCGCCTCGGCCTCAACCATCATGATCGCGACGTCGCCGTTGGGCGTCACGCGACCGGCCACGACCATGTCGAAGGTCGCGCCCGCGACCTGCTCGACCGTGGGGAAACCGATCCACTGGTCACCGATCAGGGCAACCCGGACGCCACCCACCGGGCCACTGAACGGCAGGCCGGCCAGCGTGGTGGAGGCGGAGCCGGCGTTGATCGCCAGCACGTCGTACAGCACCTCGGGGTTGAGCGCCATCACCGTGACGACGACCTGGACCTCGTTGCGCAGGCCCTTGACGAAGCAGGGCCGCAGCGGACGGTCGATCAGGCGGCAGGCCAGGATGGCGCCTTCGGAAGGGCGTCCCTCCCGACGGAAGAACGAGCCGGGGATGCGACCGGCGGCATACATCCGCTCCTCCACGTCCACGGTCAGGGGGAAGAAGTCGATGGCGTCGCGCGGGTTCTTCTGCGCGGTGGTCGCCGAGAGCAGCATGGTGTCACCGTCGAGGTAGACGGTGGCGCAGCCGTTGGCCTGACGGGCCAACAAGCCGGATTCAAAGCGAACGACATGGGTTCCGTGGCTGCCATTGTCGATCACGGCTTCGGTGTAACGAAGGTCGGGTCCCTCCATGGGGATTCCTTTCGGGTTGTGCCCACCGCCTCGGTGATGGTCGGCCCGTGGGGGCCAGGCGTCGCGACGCCACGTCACATGCGTGGGTCTCGTTCGCGGCTGGTAGAACCCGGTCTTCGATCGAGGCCCGCGTGGCGACGCACGACCCGGGCGGATCGGTGCCTACACGAGGGCCACTACCGAGGACCGAGGATTCTCGATCGCCGAACGGTGAGCGGTGTGGGTTGTCTATTGAGTTGTGGGAGCACCCGAGCCCGAGGACCCGGGTGCCCAGGTCGCCGTCAAGAGCGATGGGAGCCGCCCGGAAGGCGACTCCCATCGATCATCGGCGTAGGCCGAGACGCGCGATCAGAGCGCGGTAGTGCTCGACGTCGCGCTTCATCACATAGTTGAGCAGGCGGCGGCGCTGCCCGACGAGCAGCAGCAGACCGCGACGGCTGTGATGGTCACCCTTATGCATCTTGAGATGCTCGGTGAGGTGGGCGATCCGCCTGGTCATCACCGCGATCTGGACATCCGGGGAGCCAGTGTCCCCCGGCTTGGTCGCGTACTCTTCGATGGTTTTCTTCTTCAGTTCAGCATCCATAGCGGGCTGCACTCCTCTCGGTTTCCCGTTGCGCGGCGCGGCCCCACCATAGGTGGAACGACATCGGAGATATCGCTGGGCCGCTCTTACGAGTCCGCGGGCGTCTTGACGCCAACCACGAACTATACCTGCGCGCCCTTCGGCGAAGAAATTCCCCTCCCCTCCCACTGCTGCACGTGACACCAACGCGTCTCGACGTGACAAGGCGTGGTCAGGAGAGTTGGATGGACGCGGAAGCGGATTCATCAGAGGAGAACTATGACGGTGGTCGTCGGCATCCCGATCAACGCGGACCCGGCGGAGCGCCGCACCCCCGTGAATGGCGATGTGATCAAGAAACTTCACGCGCTCGGCGCCCAGGTCGTGATCGAACGCGGCGCAACAAAGTGTGCCCACGTGAGCGATCTGGAACTGGGCAGCGCGACCCTCGTGAACAGCACGGCCGAGGTCCTGGCAGCAGCAGACATGGTGTGGACGATCGGAGCGCCGTCCGAGGAGACGATCCGGGCGATGAAGCCTGGCACCGTCCTGGTCGGCATGCTGTCGCCCTACACCGAGCCGAGCCGCGTCGAAGCCCTGTGCGAGGCCGGGGTGACCTCGTTCGCGATGGAGTTGCTCCCGCGGATCTCCCGCGCTCAGAGCATGGACATCCTCAGCTCGCAAGGGGCCGTCTCGGGCTACCAATGCGCCGTCATCGCCGCTGCGCGGGCACCGAAGTTCTTCCCGATGCTGACCTACGCCGCCGGTACGGTTCGTCCGGCCAAGGTGCTGGTGATCGGCGCCGGCGTGGCCGGATTGCAGGCGATCGCCACCGCCAAGCGGCTGGGCGCCATGGTCGAGGGCTACGACGTCCGTCCTGAAACCAAGGAACAGATCGAATCCCTGGGCGCCAAGTTCGTCGACACGGGCGTCAGCGCGTCCGGCACGGGCGGCTACGCCCGGGAACTCACCAAGGACGAGCAGCGAGCCCAGTCGATGAAACTCGGCAAGGCGGTCGCCAGTTGCGACGTGCTGATCACCACCGCGGCCATTCCCGGGCGCCGTGCTCCCCTGATCGTGGACGAGATGATGGTCAACGCGATGAAGCCCGGGGCAGTCGTGGTCGACATGGCCGCAGAGACCGGCGGCAACGTGTTCGGAACCCAAGCGGGCAAGGAGGTGCGGGTCGGCCCGGCCCACATCGTGGGGCCGATCAACCTGCCCAGTCGGATGCCCGTCCATGCCTCGGAGATGTACGCCCGTAACCTGCTCAGCTTCGTCACCCCGATGATCGTCGAGGGCGGCTTGAACCTTGACTTCACCGACGAGGTGATCGCCGGAACAGCCCTCACTCACCAAGGCCGGGTCGTCCATCCGGGCGTGGCAGCCGCCCTGGGACTCACCTCCCCCACCACAGAAACCGGAAACTGAACGCATGACCGACCTGCTCTACGTCTATATCTTCATGCTCGCCGCCTTCACCGGCTACGAGGTGATCTCCCGGGTGCCAGTGATTCTGCACACGCCCCTGATGTCGGGATCGAACTTCGTCCACGGCGTCGTCCTGGTCGGCGCCATGTATGCCCTTGGCCACGCCGAAACGCCGCTGCAGATCGGGTTGGGCTTTCTGGCGGTGCTGTTGGGGGCCGCGAACGCCGCCGGCGGCTACGTGGTGACCGAACGCATGCTCGCCATGTTCGCGCCCAAGAAGCAGCTCGCCTCGCCGACGACGGGCGCCTGACCATGGAGTGGATCGTCAACGGCGTCTACCTCGGAGTCGCCGCCCTGTTCATCCTCGGACTCAAGGCCATGGCCTCGCCGGTCCGGGCTCGCCGTGGAATCACCTGGGCCGGAATCGGCATGGTGTTGGCAACCGTTGCCACCTTCGCCCTCCCCGGGATGAAGAATCTGGGCCTGATCGTCGCCGCCATCGTGATCGGCGGCGGCGCCGCCTGGTGGGCGGGCAAGGTGGTCAAGATGACCGACATGCCCCAGATGGTGGCCATCTACAACGGGATGGGTGGCGGTGCTGCCGCCCTGATCGCCGCAGTTGAGTTCGCCCGCGGTGAGGTGCACGGCCCGGTCGTGGCGACACTGGCGGTACTCGGTTCCTTGATCGGCTCGGTCGCCTTCAGCGGCTCGGTCGTGGCCTTCCTCAAGCTGCAGGGCATCATGAAGAAGGCTTTGCGGCTCCCGGCCCAGAACGTGGTCAACGTCGTCCTGGCGCTGGTCACGGTCGGTTTGGGCGCCTGGATCGTGGTGGCCTCCAGCGCGACCGGTTCGGCCAACGCGGCGTTGCTGGTGATCTTCTTCGCCTTGTCGCTGGCCCTGGGCGTCGTGCTGACCAACCCGATCGGCGGCGCTGACATGCCGGTCGTGATCTCGTTGCTCAACGCCTTCACCGGGTTGGCGGTCGGCTTCGAGGGCTACGTCCTGGGCAACCCAGCCCTGATCATCGCGGGCATCGTGGTCGGCGCCTCCGGCACGCTGCTGACCCAGCTGATGGCCCGGGCCATGAATCGACCGATCCTCAACGTCATCTTCACCCCGATCACCGGCGAGGCCCAGGCCGGGGGTGCCATCGAGGGTCGGATGAAGGAGATGAGTGCTCAGGACGCCGCCGCGATGATGCGCTTCGCCGACAAGGTGATCGTCATCCCCGGCTACGGCATGGCGGTCGCGGGCGCGCAGCACAAGGTCTGGGAGATGGCGAAGTTGCTGGAGGAGGCCGGCGTGACTGTGTCCTTCGCGATCCATCCGGTCGCCGGACGCATGCCTGGCCACATGAACGTCCTGCTCGCCGAAGCGGGGGTCCCCTACGAGAAGATCTTCGACCTGGAGGAGATCAACGCCGACTTCGGCCTGACCGACGTCGCGTTGGTGATCGGCGCCAACGACGTGGTGAACCCGGTGGCGCGCACCGACAAGACCTCCCCTATCTATGGCATGCCGATCCTGGACGCCGACAGGGCGCGCAATTGCATCGTGATCAAGCGAGGCAAGGGTGCCGGCTACTCCGGGATCGAGAACGGCCTGTTCTATGCCGAGAACACCTCGATGCTCTACGGCAGTGCCCAGCAAGCGGTAGCCGACGTGATCACCCAGATCAAGGAACTCTCCTGACACATCTTGCGGACGCTGGCCTACCGGCCCGCCTGTCAAGATGAGAGACTGCGACGAGCGCGGCACGCCACACTTCCCATGATCACGAACGCGGCGGAGGAATATGACCATGACTGAGCCCATCACAGTACGGCTGTGTGACGCAGCCGACGTCGAGGTGCTCGGTGCCCTGGAACCTCATCCGAATGCGCACTATGCCCGTGGGCACTTCGATCGGCAACAAACCGGCGACTACCTGTTTGCGGTGGCGTGGGCTGCGGGGGTTCCGCTGGGCTCAGGAGTGCTGGATTGCCGCGCGGGGAAGCTCCAGCCGGAACTGAAGAGCCTGTGGGTCTACCCGCACGCTCGTCGTCGCGGCGCTGCACGTGCCTTGACCTCCTTCTTGGAGGAGGAGGCAAAGCGCCTGGGCTTCGAGGAGATCTTCCTGAGGGTCGACCCGCAGAACCATGCAGCCATCCCGATGTACATCTCGCTGGACTACACCCCGACCGGGGACCACAAGCTCACCACCTACGAGTTCGTGGATCCCTCTGGCGAGCGCTACCTGCGCGAAGAGATGGATGCCATCTACCGCAAGTCCCTGCATCTCCGCTGAGCAAACAACCCGGATGGTGTGTTGGGTCGAGGCCAGGCCCACGTAAGCGACTCAGTCGGCTTGGTCGATCCCGATCCCGACCACGCTGACTTCGCCTTGCGACCAGCCGATGTCCATCACGACTTGGGCTCGATCGCGGTGGTAGTTGACCAGCCACACCGGGTGCCGCATGGCCGTCACGGCCAATCTGCCCAGATCGCCCAACTGCCGTCCGCGGACCTGGAAGACGGTGCCGTCAGCGAAGCAGATCCTGGCCAAGCCCTGCGAGGGGCCGGGTCGGACCGCCCGGACGGGAACTCGACGGCGCACCACGTTCGACAGTTGGTGCAGCAGCACGGTAGCCGGGGCGAACCCGAACTCCTCTTCGATTTGATGGCCCAGAGCGGTCAGTTCGGCGATGTCCTGCTCACTGACATGCAGCGCCCGCGACACACGCCGGGGATCGTCAAATTGCGCGCGGGGCGCCGGCGGAACAGGAGCCCCCCCAGAAGCACCAACAGCACGACGACGCCAACCGACACGATCGCGGTCATAACCTCAGGATGCGCGCCCCTGGGGTGACAGACAAGCCCCCGCGGACTTGTTATCAGTCAGTATTCTCGTCAGTAGGTCCCGGCACTGATTCACGTCATCGACCATCTGCTCGATCAGCGGTTCGATGCCGCTGAACGTGATCTGCGCCCTGATCCGAGCGACGAAGTCGACCGCGACAGGGGCGTCGTAGAGCTCCAGATCGGAGCGATCCAGCACGTAGGACTCCACTCGGCGGGAGAGTCCGTCAAAGGTCGGGTTGGTGCCCACTGAGATCGCCGCCGGCCACCGCGGCGCAGTCTCTCCGAGCAGCAGTGGGTTCCCCAGCGCGTCCCGTCCGTCCAGCCGGGTCAGCCAGCCCGCGTAGACGCCGTCCGCAGGGCAGGCCAGCAGTTCGTCGACCGGCAGGTTCGCGGTCGGGAAGCCGAGTTCGCGTCCGCGTCGATCGCCGTGCGCCACCTCCCCGGCAAAGCGGAAGGGTCGCCCGAGATGCTCGGCGGCATGAGCCACGTCCCCGGCGAGGAGGGCCTGACGGATCAGCGTCGAGCAGGTCTCCTCGTCCTTGAAGCGGACCAGGGCCAGCGCCTCCACCTCGAAATCTCCGCGGCCGAGTTCGCGCAGTGTCTCCACCGAACCAGCGGCGCGGTGGCCAAAGCGGAAGTTCTGCCCGACGACGATCAACCTGGGATGCAGGGGCAGCAGGATCCGCTCAACGAACTCGGACGCCGGCCATTGCGCGAAGTCGCTGGTGAAGTTGACCACCTCGACCCGGTCAGCACCGGCCGCACGCAACAGCCGCACCCGCTCATCGAGGCTGGTCAGCAGCATCGGCCCCACCTCGGGCCGGAGCACGCTGACCGGATGCGGCCAGAAGGTCACTACCACCAAGGGCAGATCGGGCTGTCGGTCCCTGGCCTCCCTGAGCACCTCGGCATGCCCGGGATGGACGCCATCGAAGTTGCCGATGACGACGACCGTTTCACTCACGAGCGCCAACCCTAGCAATCCACCGGGCGAGTCGCGCACGAAGGGAGCCCGGTGTCGATCATCAGGAGAGCCACCAGCACCCTCCGCCGAGTCAGAGTGCACCCGGCTCAGCACAGGACGGCGAGCGGCTTACTGCCGTCTTCGTTCGGCTGGTAGAGGGCCAGCAAAGTGTCCTCGTGCAGCATCGCCACCACAGCGGCCTCCAAGGCGATCGGGAGCGGACGTCCGAAGCGGATCTCGGCCGCGGTCGCATCATCCACCTCGAGCACCGGGAAAGCGCGGCGCGCCACCTCCGCCAGACAGAGCATCGATGGGCGATCCTCGCCAGCCAGCCCAGCGGCATCCAGGGTGGCATCGGCCAACTCGAGGCGCCCGACACGCGTCCGACGCAGAGCGGTCAGATGGCCACCCACCCCCAGGTCGCGGCCCAGGTCTCGGGCCAGGGCGCGAATGTAGGTGCCAGAGCTGCAATCGACCACCACGTCAACATCGACCACCGGCAGGTCACCGGCCATAGCCAGTCGGTGGCCCAGCACCTGGTAACGGCTGATCGTCACTTCTCGACCCCGGAGTTCGACCTCCTGACCGCTGCGAACCAAGGCGTAAGCGCGCTGACCGTTGACCTTGATCGCCGAGACGGCCGAGGGAACCTGCACGATCACTCCCTGATAGCCCAGGACCGCCTGCTCGATCGCGGCCCGGTCGACGACCGCTCCAGCGGACTGGGTGATCTCCCCTTCGGCATCATCGGTCACGGTGGCCTGACCAAGCCGGATCGTCGCTTGGTAGGACTTGTCCGCGCCGGCGAGGTGGCCGAGCAGGCGTGTGGCCCGCTCGACCCCGACCACCAGCACCCCGGTCGCCATCGGGTCCAGGGTGCCGGCGTGACCCACCTTGCGGGTGCCGAGTAACCGGCGACAGCGCCCCACAACTTGGTGGCTCGTCCAGCCCTGAGGCTTGTCGACGATCAGGACTCCGGATTCTGCCACGACCTACTCGGCCTCGTCAGGGGCATCGGGGTGCCGGTAGGGGTCGGCCTCCCCCGCGTAGCTCGCCGACGCAGCTTTCGCGGCCACAGCGTCGTCGATGGCCTTGGCGCGGGCCAGCAACTCGGCCATCTGTGCGGCCGATTCCGGAATCGCGTCCAGGACGAAGGCGATGCTGGGGGTGAACTTCATCCCCAATTGCTTGCCCACTGCGGAGCGGATCAGCCCGCGGGCAGATTCCATCGCCTGCTGGCTGTCGATCCGAGCCTGCTCGTCACCCAACACGGTGTAGAAGACGGTTGCCTCGCGGCCGTCGCCGGTCAGCCGCACCTCGGTGACCGTGACGAAGCCGAGCCGCGGGTCCTTGACCCGGCGCTCCAGCATCTCGGCCACGATCACCTTGATCTGCTCGGCGACCTTGATATAGCGGGGATTGCCCATGGCCTTTCCTTTCCCTAATCAGCAATGTGGGACGGGGTTCTCCTGCCAGGAGCCCCCCGTCCCACACTGACTGGTGTGCGCTACGACGAGCGCGGCTTCTCCACCATTTCGAACGTCTCGATGATGTCCTCGATCCGGATGTCGGAATAGTTCGACAACGTCAAACCACACTCGAAACCTTCGCGAACCTCGGTTGCATCATCCTTCTCCCGCCGCAGCGAGGCAATGGACGTCTCAGCGACGACGATGCCATCGCGGAGCAGACGCGCCTTGGCGTTGCGCCGGATCGAACCGCCGATGACCATACAGCCCGCGATCGTGCCGAACTTGGAAGAACGGAAGATCTCCCGGATCTGGGCCTGACCGTTGACTCGCTCCTCGAAGATCGGCTTCAGCATGCCCTTGAGCGCAGCTTCCACCTCATCGATCGCGGAGTAGATGACCGAGTAGTAACGGACGTCCACACCCTCGCTGTCGGCCAACTGAGTGGCCTTGCCCTGTGCGCGGACGTTGAAGCCGATGATGACGGCATCCGAGGCCGAGGCCAGGGTGACGTTGGTTTCGGTGATCGCACCGACACCGCGGTCGATGACCCGGAGGCTGACCTCCTCACCGACATCGATCTGCAGCAGCGCATCTTCCAGGGCCTCCACGGCACCGGCCGAGTCGCCCTTGAGGATGAGCTTGAGCTCTTGGGCCTGGCCCTTCTCCAACTGCTCGAACAGCTGATCGAGCGTCTTGCGTCGGGTCGTCTTGGCCAACATCGCAGCCCGCTGCCGGGCCTCACGACGCTCAGCGATCTGGCGAGCCATCCGGTCGTCCTCGACGACCAGGAAGTTGTCGCCAGCACCGGGCACGGAGGTCAAGCCGAGCACCTGGACCGGCATCGAGGGCGGAGCCTCGTCGACGATCTCGCCGCGGTCGTTGATCAGCGCCCGAACCCGGCCGTGAGCCGAACCGGCCACGATCGAATCGCCCGTGCGCAGCGTGCCGCGATGGACCAGCACCGTGGCCACCGGGCCACGACCCTTGTCGAGGTGCGCTTCGATCGCCACACCCTGAGCTTCCATCTCCGGGTTGGCCCGAAGATCGAGGGAGGCGTCGGCGGTGAGCACGATCGCTTCCAGCAGCTCTTCCAAGCCCAACCTGGCGGTGGCGGACACGTCGACGAACATGGTGTCGCCGCCGTACTCCTCCGGCACGAGGCCGTATTCGCTCAACTGGCCGCGGACCTTGGTCGGGTCGGCAGCTTCCTTGTCGATCTTGTTCACCGCGACGACGATCGGCACCTCGGCCGCCTTGGCGTGGTTCAGCGCCTCGATCGTCTGAGGCATGACACCGTCGTCGGCAGCGACCACCAGGACGGCGATATCAGTCGACTTTGCACCGCGAGCACGCATGGCGGTGAACGCCTCGTGACCCGGGGTGTCGATGAAGGTGATCCAGCGCTCCAGGCCTTCCACCACGGTGGCGACCTGGTAGGCACCGATTGCCTGGGTGATGCCGCCATGCTCCTTGGCCACCACATTGGTGTTCCGTAGCGCATCGAGCAACTTGGTCTTGCCGTGGTCGACGTGACCCATGACGGTGACGGCCGGGGGCCGCGGCATCAGGTCGTCCTCATCGCCGGCGTTCTCGCCGAACTCGATGTCGAACGACTCCAGCAGTTCACGATCCTCGTCCTCGGGCGAGACGACCTCGATGCTGTAGTTGAGCTCGTTACCCAACACCTGCAACGTGTCATCCGCCACCGATTGGGTGGCGTTCACCATCTCGCCGAGGTTGAACAGCACTTGGACCAGGGTTGCCGGCTCGACACCGATCTTCTCGGCCAAGTCAGTCAGCGACGCTCCACGGCGCAGACGGACGGTGGAACCGTCACCCTGTCTGATCCGCACGCCACCAATCGACGGCGCCTCCATCTGGTCGAACTCTTGCCTGCGCTGCTTCTTGCTCTTGCGTCCGCGCTTGGAAGGACCACCTGGACGCCCGAAGGCACCCTGAGTGCCCGAGCCACCGCGGCCACCGCGACCACCGCGGCCACCGCCGGCCGGAGCGCCACCGGGACCGCCGGGACCACCGGCACCGGGACCACCGCGACCGGGAGCGCCGCCAGTGCCGGGACGCCCACGTCCTGGGCCACCCCCGGACCACCGGTACCAGGACGGGCCCGGTTCGAGCCGGGCCACCCAGGCCGGGATTGGCCTGGCGCGGCATCATCGCGGGTTGGGCCTCGGAACACCTGCCACCCCACCGCCCGGACGCGGCATGGGGCCGCCGGGACGGGGAAGACCGGCCGGACGAGGACCACCGGGACGATCACCGAAGCGCTCGCGCTCACCAGCCGGACGTTGCGGTGCGGCCCCCTCTGGCCGGGGACGACGCACCCCCATGCCCTGGCTCGAGGCGAAGGGATTGTTGCCCGGACGCGGTGCGCCCGGACGGCGAGCCCCACCGGGAGCAGGGGCGCCACCGGTCGCGCCGGGGCGCGGACGGGGTACGGGACGTCCATCGCTGGGCGCGCCACCGGCCTCGGGCGGCGCAACCGGCGCCGGAGCCGATGGAGCAGGACGGGGTGCGCCTGGACGCGGCGCCGCAGATCGCGGGACCTCGGCCCGAGGAGCTTGCACCTCGGCGGCGGGCTCCGGCCGAGCCACCTGGGCCTCGGCGGGGCTGCCGGGCGAGGCGCATGCACCCGCGGTGCTTCAGGAACCGGCGCAGCGGGACGCGGGGCCGACTGTTCGGGACGCGGAGCCTCCGCTGCAGGAGCGGGAGCAGGGGCCTGCGGTACGGCAGGCGCAGGGGCCTGCGGTTGCGGAGCCGGTCGCGGCCCCGGCAAGCGGGGCGTCGGGGACGACTGACCCGGACGAGGGCCGGCTTGGGCCCGAGGTGCTGAAGAAGGCGCGGGCGCCGCAGGACGCGGCGCGGGGACCGAGGACGAGGCCCCGGTCGCTTGTTCCTTCAGGCGGCGGACCACCGGGGGTTCGATCGTGGATGATGCGGAGCGCACGAACTCGCCCATGTCGTTCAATTTCTTCAGTAAGTCTTTGCTTTCGAGTCCGAGCTCTTTGGCGAGCTCGTAGACGCGGACCTTTGCCACTACTCTCCTTCAGGTCCGCATCGGGCGCGGACCAGCTAGTTGTTGTTCATGCTCATTTCGAGGTTTTCATCGAGTGGTCATGAGCGTTAGCCCACTTTCTGGTTGGGTCGCCGGTGTTGGCGAACGCGCACCGAGAAGTCTAGTGCTCGCGAGGGGGATTCACCCAAACGGGAGAAGCGGTCAACTCAGCCAGCAGGGCGCGCACTTGGTCGGCGTCGACCGCGCGGCGCAAGCCCCGGCCCACTCCCCGTTGACGGAGCACCCGATCGGCGCAGCCGGGGTGCAGGTAGACGCCGCGCCCCGGAAGCCGCTGCCGGGGATCGCTGAGAACTCGGGAGGACGCCTCGTCCCAGACCAGCCGGGAGAGCCTCGCCCCCGGCCGCCCGGCCCCGGCAGCCGATGCAGGTTCGCACGGGGTTTGCCACGCGCTCAGGGTGGCGGGTGTCCCGCAGGGAGCACCTCCATAGCCTCAGCACAGGTTGCGGCCAAGGTATTGCCAGATTGGCCGTGCTGAATCAAGCCATGAATCTCAAGAACAAGACCGCCCTTGCTCTCGGCGGCACAGTCATCGCCCTGGGCGCCGGTATCGGCGTCGCTGGTTTCGCTCAAGCCGAAACCCCGTCCCCCAATCCCACGCCGTCCACCTCCGCCAACACCTCGACCGAGACCTCGGGCAAGGGAGGAATGGACCGAGGTCACGGTGGCGAACGCGGTGCCGACGCGGCCGCGCTGGCCACGAAGCTCGGCCTCACCGAAGCCCAGGTGACCACCGCGATGGACAAGGTGCGCGAGACGCTCAAGCCGGCCACCCGGCCCACGACGCCTCCCACGGAGGCTGAGCGGACGGCTAAACGAGCCGCTTACATCACGGCACTGGCCAAGGAGCTCTCCGTCTCGGAGGACAAACTGACCACAGCCATGGACGAGCTCAAAGCTGCCCGTGAGGCCGATCATGCTGCCGCACTGAAGACCCGTCTCGACGCGGCCGTCACGGCTGGCACGCTGACCCAGGCCGAGGCGGACGCGGTGGCCAAGGCCGCAACCGCCGGGGTCATCTCCTACGGAGGTGGCCGCCGCTGACGCTGCGACCTCGCCACAGAACCACAACGATCCGCCTCGGGCGCAAGGCCCGGGGCGGATCGCCTTGTTTTCCGATCCAAACCCCGCTGACAAGGCACAGCAACCCGACAGCCCGGGATCAGCGTTGGCTCAGACTGCTCCGGCTTACTAGAAGACATAAGGGCACCGCAGGCGCCCACAGACAAAGAAGCGAAGGACGGACAATGAACATCAAGCAAAAGACCGGGCTGGCCATCGGAGGCGTCGTGGTGGCTATGGGTGCCGCGCTCGGAATCGCCAGCATGGCCACGGCCGACACGGCTGCGACCACTCCCTCGACGGTGCAGGTTGCCCCCGGCACTGACACCGCCGCGGCCCCACCCGCTGAGGGCGGACGTGGCGGCGGCCAAGGCATGGGGGCACGTGGCCCCGGCGGTGGCCACCTCGCGGCGGACCTGGCCACCGAACTGGGTGTCGAAGAGGCAACCGTCCAGGCCGCAGTGGACGAGGTCTTCGCCGCAAACCGGCCCACCGACGGCTCCCGTCCGGATCGGGCCGCCATGGACGCTCAGCTGGCCACCGCCCTGGCCACCAAGCTGAACATCGATCAGGCCAAGGTCACCGCGGCGCTCGAGGCCGTCCACGCCGATCAGAAGGCCCCCGCGTCCGGCAGCGACCCGGCGGCGTCCGGCACGGGCACCACGATCGAGGGGTGATCCTCGCCGCTCAACGAAACTGTGGCCGAGCCTCCATCACGGAGGGCTCGGCCACAGGGCGTTTCGGGCGAACCCGGTCAGGCGGGCTGGGTGTCAGGCCGGATGTCGATCCGCCAGCCGGTCAGCCGGGCGGCGAGTCGAGCATTCTGACCCTCGCGTCCGATGGCCAGGGACAGCTGATAGTCAGGGACGATCACCCTGGCTGCTTTGGCACCCGGATCGGTGACGATGACCGAGGACACCTTGGCCGGGGACAGAGCCTGTCCCACGAACACCGCAGGGTCCTCGGAGTAGTCGATGATGTCGATCTTCTCTTCGTTCAGCTCGTGCATCACGGCGCGGACCCGCTGGCCCATCGGTCCGATGCATGCCCCCTTGGCCGAAACGTCGGGGTTGTGGCTGACCACGGCGATCTTGGTCCGGTGACCGGCCTCCCGGGCGATCGCCTTGATCTCGACGATCCCCTGCTCGATCTCGGGCACCTCCATCCGGAAGAGCTTGTGCACCAGGTTCGGGTGGGTGCGCGAAACCACGACCTGCGGGCCACGCAGCTCGCGCCGCACCGACACCACATAGACCCGAATCCGCATGCCGTGGGTGTAGTTCTCGGTGGGGACCTGCTCGGCCAGCGGCATGATCGCTTCGATCGTCCCCAGATCCACCCGGACGGTGCGCGAATCCCGGTCCTGTTGCACGACACCGGTGACGATGTCGCCCTCGACCGCAGCGAAGTGCCCGAACTTCCGTTCGTCCTCGACCTCCCGCAGCCGCTGCGTGATCACCTGGCGGGCGGTGAAAGCCGCCACCCGACCGAAGCCTTCGGGGGTGTCGTCGAACTCCCCCACAACGCCGCCTTCCGCGTCCCGCTCCGGCACCCAGACATGCACCTTGCCGGTCCGTCGGTCGAGTTGGACTCGTCCGCCTTTGATCGCGCCTTCGGCTTTCTCATAGGCGTTCAGCAACGCTGATTCGAGCGCAGTGATCAGCACCTCCATCGGGATCTCACGATCCCGCTCCAGTGCCTTCAGCACCGTCATGTCGATATCCATCGTCACTCCTCCTCGTCCGCGTCTTCGTCGTCTTCCCGTCGTCTTCGTCGTCGTCGAGGTTTTGGTCCTCTGGGTCCGCCGGGCGGTTCAGCTCGACCTGGACGACGGCCCGCTGGACCTGGGCCAACTGCACCACGACGTCAACCTCGGCGACCTCGACGGTGACGGCATCGTCATCAACGGCCTTGATCCGCCCGGTGATCGACTCCCCGCCAAACTCAGCGCGACCAGGCGCCCGATGTTGCGCCGGTAGTGCTTGGGCTCAGCCAGCGGACGTCCGACACCACGGCTGGAGACCTCCAGGTGTACGGCTGTTGGCCCAGACCGCTGTAGGTGTCCAAGGCCACCGAGATCGCGCGGGTTGCTTGGGCGATCTGGTCAAGCGAGGGACCGCGACCCTGGGGTCCGTCCCCGTCCAGGAAGATGCGGACCAACTTCCGTGACCCGGCGGGCAGGACGTCGATGCGATCAACTTCGAGGCCACTCACCTGCACAATCGGGGAAACCCATTCAACCAAGGCACGCGTATCCATCGCCTCGTCCTCCGATCCAATTGTTTGGTGCAGTTGTCATCAGCCGTGCCGTAGCCAGGTGGGCGCTGCAGTCAAGCGTTGCGGTCGAGAAGCTGCCGCAGGGGGTGGCCGCCCTGGCTCCGTATTCGGGTCAGCTTACCTGGGACCGCGAGAGCGACCAAGGCGATGGGGTAGCGTCGAGCGGGTGTTGACCCGTCGTGCCGTCCTCCTCTGTGCCGCTGCGGCCGGATTAGGCGTTGCGCAGAGCGGCTGCACCGCTCCACCACCGATCGTCCTCACCCTGCCTTGGGTCCCTCCTGCCCCCCTGCCGATCGCGGGGGTCGGCACGGCGCTGGAGTCGTGGACTGAGCTCGCCGGACTGGCTCGTCAGCTGGTCAGCAACGCCACCGCCTGGCAATTGACCGCCGACCAGCTCAGTAGCGCGCAGTGGTTGGCGGATGCCTGCGACCGGCATCGGGCCGTGCTCGCCTCCAGTGACCCGGCCCGCCGCCAGTCAGGGGTGCTGCCCAGCCCCCTCGCCGCCACGTCCGCCGCCACCGCGAAGGCCGCGTATGCCGCGCTCACCACCGCCTTGAGCGAGGTCGGGCGCGACCATCGCCGGCGGGCGATCGAGGCCAGTGGCCTGACGTCGCTGCTCTGGGCGAGTTTGGCGGCGTTCGCCTCCACCCTGGCGAGCGGGATCAAGACCGGGATCACGCCGGGAGTCGACGAACCGGGTAAGGAGCCCGCCGCGCTGACCGAGCACGAGGCACGGAGCTCGATCCTGGAACGCAGCCACGAACTGGTCTTCGGCCACCTCCTGGCGGCGGCGGCACCCGGGCTCGGCGAGAACGACCGCGGATTCCTGGTGTCCCGCGCGAAACGCTGGTGCGCCGTGCGCGACTCCCTGGTTGAGCTGCAGCGTGAGGCGGGGCTCACGCCCGCGATCCCGCCCGTTGCCTACGACCTGACGCGGCCAAGCTCGGCCGGCCGCGCACTCACGCTGGCGGCGACCCTGGAGACCGGAATGCAGCCGCAGCTCGGGAGCTGGGTGGTGACGGCGACGGAGGTGGATCGGGTGTGGGCGGTTGACGCCTTGATCAGTTGCACACGCGCTGCGGCTCGGCTGGGCGCCGCCGTGCCCCGCTGGCCCGGTTGGCCGAACTGACCGGGCGCTGCTGCGGAGCGTCAGACCGGCCAGTACTGGGCGACGGTGTCCCAGGCCAGCTTGATCGCCAACGCGCCGACCACGACGAGGAAGACCTGGCGGACGAACCCGTTGCCGTTGCGCAGGGCCGTCCCGAGCCCCGAACAACCCGCCAAGGACGTTGGCCACCCCCATCAGCAGCCCCAGACCCCACAACAGGCTGCCGCTGACCGCAAAGGCGATGATGGCCGCCAGATTGGTGGTCAGGTTCGCCAACTTGGCCAGGGTGGTCGCCATCAGGAAGTCATGCCCGATCACGGCGACGATCAGGATCACAAAGAAGGTCCCCGTGCCCGGTCCGATGAAACCATCCCACGCCCCCACGACCAGGCCGATCAGGCCTAGCCGGAGCCGTGCATGGTTGCCGTGGTGGCGAACCACGGAGCCCAACCCCAGCTCGGGTCGCCGCCAGGTGTAGTAGCCCACGGCCAACACCACCGCCAGCACCAACGGCGTGAAGTGCTGGCGGGATAGCAAGTGGGTCAGTTGGGCTCCGGCGGCCGAGCCGATCGCGGCGAACACCAGCAGCGGCCAGATCAGTCGCCATGCGACCGTGATCTGCCGGGCATAGGTGAAGGCGGCCACCGCCGTCCCTGCAGCCGAAGGCAACTTGTTGGTACCCGCAATCGTCGAGACCGGGGTGTCGGCGGGCAGCCCGATCAGCAACGCAGGCAGCTGAATCAGGCCTCCGCCACCCACCACCGCGTCCACCCAGCCTGCAACGAAAGCAACCAGGATCAGCAGGCACAGCGTCAAGAGCGGGAGGTCCAAACCCGCCCCGATCACCCGAGGACGAGCCGCGCTATGTGGTTGGCGGCAATGTCAACGGCAAGGCTCTCCTTCTCGCCGCTGGCCCGGTCCCTAACCTCAACAACGCCGTCGGCCAGACCGCGGCCGACCACAACGGAGGTGGGCATGCCCAGCAGTTCGGCGTCGGCGAACTTGACTCCGGGGCTGACCTTGCGGTCGTCCAACAGCACCGTCAACCCGGCCTCGCCGAGTTCGGCGGCGAGTCGCTCAGCGGCGTGCAGGATGGCCTCGTCCTTGCCGGTCGCCAAGATCTGCACGTCGAAGGGAGCCAGCGCGCGTGGCCAGACCAGGCCCTTGTCGCCACAGTGGGTTTCGGCCACCGCCGCGACCGCGCGGGACACGCCCACCCCGTAAGAACCCATGGTGACGGTGACCAGCTTTCCTTGCTGGTTCAGCACCTTGAGCCCCAGGGCCTCGGCGTACTTGCGGCCCAGCTGGAAGATGTGACCCATCTCGATCCCCCGGGCCAAGCTCAGCGGCCCCGATCCGTCGGGAGCGGGATCACCCTCGCGCACCTCGGCCACGTCGATCACGCCGTCAGCGGAGAAGTCCCGTCCGCAGACCAAGTCGAAGACGTGGCGGCCGGGCAGGTTGGCCCCGGTGATCCACCGGGTGCCCGACACGACGCGTGGGTCGAGCAGATAGCGCACCCGCCCCGGCTGGCTCCCATCGCCCAGCCCCAACGCGCCGGGGCCTATGTAGCCCTTGACCAGGTCGGGTGGGGCCTCCGAAAATCGGCGTCCGCTGAACTGCCTCGGGGACCGCCGGGGAAGCCCATGCCTCCAGCCGCTTCAGATCCACCTCGCGGTCGCCGGGCAGCCCGATCGCCAAAGGCTCGCGCCGACCGTCCGGGTGGGCAACCATGAAGACCACGTTCTTCAACGTGTCCGCGCCGCTCCATGGGCGCTCTGGCAAGGGGAACCGCTCGTTGGCGATGGCCACGAGGGAGTCGATCGTCGGCGTGTTGGGGGTGTCCTCGACGTGGGCGGCAGGAAGACCGGCCGGGTCGAGCGGCACCCCAGGAGGAACGGTGACCGCCTCGACGTTGGCGGCGTAACCTCCCGGGGAGCGGACGAAGGTGTCCTCGCCGCTCTCAGCCACGGCCAAGAACTCCTCCGACGCCGACCCGCCCATCGCCCCCGAGGTGGCCTGAACGATGACGAACTCCAAACCGAGCCTGTCCATGATTCTGATGTAGGCGTCACGATGCCGCTGGTAGGCCTCCTGCAGGCCCTGATCCTCGACGTCGAAGGTGTAGGAGTCCTTCATCACGAATTCGCGACCGCGCAGCAGCCCGGCCCGGGGGCGGCGCCTCGTCCCGGTACTTCGTTTGGATCTGATACAGCGTCAGCGGCAAGTCCTTGTAGCTACTGAACAGGTCCTTGACCACGAGAGTGAACATCTCTTCGTGGGTCGGCCCGAGCAGGTAGTCACCGCCCTTGCGGTCCTTCAGCCGGAAGAGGTTGTCGCCGTAGTCGGTCCACCGATTGGTCGCCTCGTAGGGCTCCTTCGGCAGCAGCGCCGGGAAGCGCACCTCCTGGCCGCCGATCGCGTCCATCTCCTCGCGGACGATGGTCTCCACCTTGTGCAGCACCCGCAGACCCAGCGGCAGCCAGCTGTAGATCCCGGGGCCGCGCGGCGCACGTAGCCGGCCCGGACCAGCCAGCGATGGCTGGCCACCTCCGCATCGGCGGGGTCTTCCCGCAAGGTACGGACGAACAGCTGGGTCATTCGGGTGATCACGCCCGCTCCCTTCGTGCGGCAGACAACCTCGCCACCTTATCCAGCGGGGCGGACCCTGCCCAATCAGTCGAAGGTCACCTGGAGAGTCGACCGGCTGATATCGGTGGACAGGGTATGGAGGTTGGCGTAGCCGAACCACGAGCGGCCCACCGTGTCCCGGCCGTCGAAACGAAGCCGGATCGAGAACGTCGCGGTGATCAGCGCGGGGTCCCCCGAGACCATCCGCGGCTTGATCTTGTCAAAGCTGCCAGAGATCACCTTCCACGAAATGGTGCTCTTGCGGATCGTGGTGCTGGAGGGGATCCGGATGCCGAAGCGGCAACCCTTCGGCGCCAGCGAGTTGACCTTGAGGCACGCGCTCAGCTTCTTCTTGGCCGCGGCGCGAACCGCCTTGATCCCTGCGCTGGTCACGCTGGGCTTGAGCGCCGACGCCGAGGCGTCCAGCTGAGGCCTGATCAGTAACCCCTTGCCGTAGGTGGCGTAGCTGGTGGAGGTCGTCGCCGGGTAGAAACCGGGGAACAGGTAGAGCGTCGGCGAGGTCACCGCGACCCCGGCGAGCCGCAACGGCAGGCTGTCGAAGGCGACGCGGGAGAGGTCAACCTCCTGGGCCACCTCCACCAGTTTGAACACCCCATCGACCTTCGTCACCCGGAAGGCTGCGGTGACGGAGGTGCTGCCGACCATGAAGGACGCGGTGACCGGACCCGCGGCGCCCGGCAGGCTCGGCGTCACGTCAACCGCCGTGATGGGGGCCGCGGCGTTCGTCGCAGCCAACACCTCGGCGGTGAGGAACGTGCTGTCGCTGGGCCGCTCTGCTGCGTATTCCAAAGCTTGTTCGGCGTTCCCCAGCGCGAGTGCCTCCAGGTAGCCCCGCACAGTGTCGGAGGCCAGACCAGCCGGTCCCGGCGGGGTGACGGTCGCTCCGGAGGACGTTGTTCGCACCGGGTTGGACGCCGGTGCGATCCGGTTCAACAGCCCACTACCGAACACCAGCCCGAGGACGATGAGCAGGACGACCCCAGCCCCGATCCAGATCAGGGTGCGGCTACCGCCCTTCTTCGGCGGAACCGGCGCACCCGGTCCGGGGGGATAGGCGCCAGGCGGCAGGTGACCGGTGGGGGGGCCGACCGGCTGCCAGGGTGCCTGTGGGTACTGGCCTGCGGACGGCTGCTGCCCGGGCGGATACGGCTGCTGCCCGGTCGGGTACGGCTGCTGCGCGGCGGGATAGGGCTGCTGACCGGGCGGATACGGCTGCCCGGGCGGATACGGCTGACCCGCACCCGGGGGAACCTGGCCCCACCCGGGCGCGGGTGGCACGGCACCCGGCACCGGCTGCCCGGAGCCCGGTTGATAGGGCGGCTGCGGTCCCGCGTTGGGTGGGTATTGCTCGCCTTGCGGCGGAAATTGCTGGCTCACGTCGGAATCCCCTTCTGGTGTCACGCGTGCCGAGCAGCGCCGACGCCCGTGAGGCCTTCCTCTATCCTACGAGTCGACAGTTCCGGGCCAACAGAGCGGCACGCCCCCGAGAACCTGATCCCCACTGATCCCGATTCCTGACTTGAGGGGCCGACGTGCAAGAACTCCTATTGATCACCAGCCTCGTCGCTGTCGTCCTGGTCATCACCGAAGTGGCGCGTCGGCTGCGCATCTCGGCACCGCTGTTACTGCTCGCTGTCGGGGCGGCTGGGTCATACCTCCCGTTCATCACCGTGCCTGAACTGGATCCCGAACTCGTCCTGGTCTTCCTGTTGCCACCCCTGCTCTACGCCGCCGCACTGAAGACCTCCCTGATCGACTTCAAGAACTACCGCGCACCGATCGGGTGGCTCTCCATCGGCGCGGTCCTGGTCACGGCGGCCGGCGTCGGACTGGTCGCCGCGTGGATGCTGCCCATTCCGTGGGCCGCCGCGTTCGCGCTGGGGGCCATCGTGGCGCCACCGGACGCGGTCGCTGCCACGGCGGTGGCCCGACAAGCCGGACTCCCCCGCCGGGTGGTGACCATCCTCGAGGGCGAGTCATTGATCAACGACGCCACGGCTCTGGTCAGTCTTCGGACCGCCATCGCGGCGTTGGCGGCCACCGTGACCGTGGTCGAGGTCGGTTGGGACTTCGCCACCGCCGTCGCGCTCGGTGTGGGAGCGGGCTTCCTGGTCGGCAAGGTCGCAACCCTGGTGTTTCGCCAGATCAGCGAAACCATGATCGTGACCGCGATGAGTTTCCTGGTGCCCTTCTTCGCCTTCGCTCTGGCTGAGTCCTTCCACGCCTCCGGGGTCTTGGCCGTGGTCACCGCCGGTCTGATCGTGGGTCACGCCACCCCGGTGGTGAAGTCCGCACCGGCCCGGATCGCCTCCTGGATGAACTGGGGCACGGTGCAGTTCGTCCTGGAGCACACGGTCTTCCTTCTGATCGGGCTGCAGACCAGGCAGATTCTGGCCGACGCCAACGAGTTCCCGGTCGGGAACGGGTGGATCGCCCTCACCGCGATCGCCGTCCTCCTGACCACGATCGCGCTCAGATTGGTCTACATCTTCGGCATCCGGCGCTTCTTGGGGCAGCGACATCGCCAGTTGCCTTGGCAGGAGTCGGCCATCATCGGGTGGGCCGGTATGCGCGGTGTGGTCACGCTTGCCGCAGCCTTGACCCTGCCCGTGGTCACCCCGATGCGCCCGGTGCTGGTGCTGATCGCCTTGGTGGTCACGGCCGGGACGCTGTTCATCCAAGGGCTCTCCCTGCCCTGGGTTGCCCGGCGGCTGAACGTCCGTGGGCCCGATCCACGCGAGGACGCTCTACAGGTGGTGATGGTTTCCCAACGAGCAGCCAAGGTCGGCCTGGCCGAAGCGAAGGCGGAAGCACGGCCGGGCGACGAAGCCCTGCTGACGGAGTTGTCCGACCAATCCAAACACCGGATCGAGAGCATGTGGGAACGACTAGGGCACCGGCCCGGACAGGACGCGACCAGTGAAACCCGAGGCATGGCGTACCGCCGACTGCGGCTGGTCGCACTGCACGCCGAACGGCGAAAGGTGCTCCAACTCCGCAATCTGGGTTTCGCGGACGCCGCGGTGCTCAGCCAGGTGCTGACCGAACTGGACATCGAGGAGTCGATGCTGAACACTCGGGAGACCGCCGAGCGCGAGATCCGTGAGTCGGTGCCCGACGACTCCCCAGGACGCCGCGTGCCCCATCTGAGCCTGGCTGCCTCCGAGATCGACTTTCTGGCCCATGGCGAATGCGTGGAATGCGTTGCCCAGAAGCGTGAGCCGGTCGAGCTACGGATGTGCCTCACCTGCGGCCATGTCGCGTGCTGCGACTCCTCCCCCGGGCAACACGCCGCGAGGCACTTCCGCCAGACCGGGCATCCGGTGATGCGCTCGATCGAGCCCGGCGAGCGCTGGCGATGGTGCTACGTGGACAACCTGCACGACCCGGGGCCGGAAGACTGAGTCAGTCCCCCGGCAGCCGTACGCCCAACTGGCGACGCATCTCGTCCAGAATCTCCATCTGCTCGACGCTGTCCTGGAAGGTCATCAGCGGCGATTCTCTCAGCCCGGCACGCAGGCAACGTTCCACCTCGAGGGCCTGAAAGTGCATCCCCCGCGAGCTCAGTGCGGTTCGTAGCGCTCCACCAGATTGGCCGGACGAGCGTTGTCGAAGCGGCTGACTCCCGTCCAACCGAAGAAGTACGGGTCGAACTCCAGATAGCCGGTGCTGCCCATCACCACCGCACGGTTCGAGCCGGGACCGATCATGGTCGTCCGACCGGTGGACACGGCCCCGTCAGCATGGACGAGCAGCATCGACACCTCCGCGTCCACCCCCGTCGCGGTCACCTTGCCGCGGACCACGATCTCCTTCGGCGCGCCCAGCAACGCGTGCGCGAAGAACACGTTGTAGATCCCCAGGTCGAGCAAGGCGCCGCCACCGAGAGCCGGGTTGTGATGCCGACCCTCGGGCGAGGTGTCCAGCGATTGACTGTGATCGGAGTGGAGCCCAACCACCTCGCCGATGGCCCCTTCGCTGATCCAGCGCTGAGCGACCTCAAGGCTGGGCAGGAACCGCGTCCACATCGCCTCCGTCACGAAAACTCCCCCGGCGCTGGCCGCGGAGGCGATCTCTTTGGCCTCGGCCGCATTGACGGTGAACGCTTTCTCGACCAGCACCGGCTTGCCGGCCGCGATAGCCAGCAGGGCGTGGTCGCGGTGAAAGTTCTGCGTGGTCCCGATATAGATCACGTCCACGTTCGGATCCTCGACGAGCGCGGTGTAACCCTCATGCGCGGCCGGGATGCCGAAGCGGTCGGCGAACTGTTGGGCCGAGGCCCCCGAGCGTGCCGCCACTGCCGACACGGTTAGTCCTTCGGCCAGCAGGTTCTCTACGAACACGGCCGAAATCTTCCCGGCCCCCAATATTCCCCAGCGAATCGTGTCGGTCACGTGCGTCCCTTTCAGCCTTCAGTACAGGATCGTGGCGAACTCACTCACCTGCCTGAAACCTACGGCACGGTAGGCCCGCACCGCACGGATATTGAAGTCGTTCACATACAGCGCCGCGACTCCGTAGTGTCGAAGGATCAGGCGGGTCACCTCGGCGATCGCTGGGGCCGCCAGCCCACGCCCACGAAGTCTCGGCGTGAGCCAGACCCCTTGAATCTGCGCCACGCCGGAACTGGCCAGGCCGACATCAGCCTTGAAGACCACCTCGCCATTCTCGACGATGCCGAAGGCACGCCCTCCCTCGATCAGGGATCGGCAATGAGCCCGATAGCTGCTGGCGCCGCCGTCGAGGGCAGGGTCGAGACCGACCTCTTCGATGTACATCGCCACCGACGCCGCGATGTACGAATCGACGTCGGGCAGGCTGATCGGTCGGACGGGGCTGGGCGGCAGGTCCCTGACCTTGTCGGCGACCATCACCGGCTGGTGCGGACGGACCTCACGACAGCTGGAGCAGGCGGGGCCCCAGCGTAGTGAGAGCAGCCGCCACAGTTCGAGGGCTACCGGCGCGGGACCGCACAGCGCCTGCGCCAGCCGCCGTGGCCCGAGCGCCTCGACGAAGCTGGCCAAGGCACGTGGATCAGGCTCCTGACCGACCGGGACGACGGGCACCAGGTTGGACCCGACGTGCAGCAAGTGGGTGGGGTTCCTGGCCGGAAATCCCCACAGACTGGCCGCAGAGGTCGGCCACAGGACCCCGGCGTCGACCCTGGAGGAGACGAACACATTCTGGATCGGGTCGCTCAACAGCAGCGCCCTGACCCGGCCCAGATCGCCCTGGCCCAGGCGCCGCGCCGACATAGCTAGCTGACCGACACCAACGGACTGCCCGACTCGCCCAGCGGCATCTCGGCCGCCAGGCGATGCGCTTCTTCGATCAGGGTCTGCACGATCAACTCCTCTGGAACGGTCTTGATCACCTGGCCCCGGACGAAGATTTGACCCTTTCCGTTCCCGGACGCGACTCCCAGATCGGCTTCGCGAGCCTCCCCCGGTCCATTCACGACGCAGCCCATGACGGCGACCCGGAGCGGAACTTCCATCCCCTCCAAGCCCTTGGTCACGTCTTCGGCGAGGGTGTAGACGTCCACCTGGGCGCGGCCACACGACGGGCAGGACACGATCTCCAGATGCCGCGGTCGCAGGTTGAGCGCCTCCAGGATCTTGATCCCGACCTTGACCTCCTCGGCCGGCGGTGCCGACAGGGACACCCAATGGTGTCGCCGATGCCTTGGCCAACAGCGCCCCGAACGCCACCGCAGACTTGATCGTCCCCTGGAAAGCCGGTCCGGCTTCGGTGACCCCCAAATGCAGAGGGTAATCGCACGCCGCGGAGAGTTGCTCATAGGCACGCACCATCACCACGGGGTCGTGATGCTTGACCGAGATCTTCACATCGCCGAAGCCGTGCTCCTCGAACAGTGAGGCTTCCCACAAGGCACTTTCCACCAACGCTTCGGCGGTGGCCGAGCCGTATTTGTCCATTACGCGCTTGTCCAGCGACCCGGCGTTGACCCCGATCCGGATCGACACTCCCGCGTCCGCGGCGGCCTTGGCGATCTGCTTCACCTGGTCGTCGAAGGCCCGGATGTTTCCCGGATTGACTCGGACTGCCGCGCAACCGGCATCAATCGCCGCGAAGACATACTTCGGCTGGAAGTGAATGTCGGCGATGACCGGGATCTGGCTCTTCTTGGCGATGATGTGGAGCACGTCAGCGTCGTCCTGACTCGGCACCGCGACCCGCACGATGTCGCAGCCGGTCGCGGTGAGTTCCGCGATCTGTTGCAGCGTGGCGTTGATGTCGGTCGTTTTGGTGGTGGTCATCGACTGCACCGAGATCGGTGCGTCGCCACCGACCAGGACTTTGCCGACGCGGATCTGCCGCGTCGGGCGGCGGGCCGCCAGAACCGGGACGGGGGGCTTGGGCATCCCCAGATTGAGTGTCATGTCGTCCTTTCCAAGGAGTTCAGAAGATCTGGATCGGGCTCAGGATGTCGGCGATGATCAGCGCGACACCACTAAGAATCAGGAAACCGCCCACCACATAGGCGACCGGCAGAAGGGTCGCCGTGTCAAAGGGACCGGGATCGGGTCTTGACAGGGCCCGCGCCGTGAGGCGGCGGGCCTTCTCGTACAACGCGCCGGCAATGTGCCCGCCGTCCAGGGGCGGCAGCGGGAGGAAGTTGAACACGGCCAGAAAGAGGTTCACTGAGGCCAACAAGCTGGCGAAGAGGACGACCCGGTCGGAGATGCTGAGATCGTCATTCGCGGCCACCTCCCCGGCGGTGATGCTGGCGCCCAGGATGCTCATCGGGCCATAGATGTCACGCGGCTGGCCGGTCACCAAGTCGGCGATCACGTTGTACACCTTGACCGGGAACTGCAGCAGGGGCGGAGAAACTGGCCTGAGTCAACTCCCCATCTGACCAGCCGCTTCCACCGGGCCGCCCTGGACCAGGGCCACCTCGGGGCTCACACCGAACCAACCGGCTGCGACGGTCTTGCCCGGATCCAGCAGGTCGGGGACGCCGTCGATGACAGTGTTGACGGTGGCGAGCGTGATCTGTTGCCCGCCCCGCTCGACGACAACGGTGGCCGGCCCGTCCAGGTTGGCCCGGATCAGTTGGACCAGTTGGCGGTAGTCGGCGATCGCCGTCCCGTTGAAGGACTGAATTTGATCACCCACCGCCAGCCCGGCGAGCTTTGCCGGTGACGTCGGATCCTGGGGGGTGCAGGTGGGGTCGGCACGGTCGGCATAGATCACACAGTCCTGGACGCCGGCCACCACCGGCTGGGGACGATAGGTGCCGTGCAGCGCGAGGATCGCCCAGAACAGCAGGAAGGCGATCAGGACGTTCATCATCGGTCCGCCAGCCATCACGACCAGCTTCTGCCAGGTCTTCTTCTGGTAAAACAGCCGCTCGTCCCTCACGTCAGCGTCGCTGATCTCGGACCACTCGTACTCGCGGGCCCCGTCAGCCAGCGCGGAGAGTCGGGTGACCGTCCGGTGAGGCCGTCCCGGCGGGTACATGCCGAGGAGGCGGACGAAGCCACCCAACGGAATCCACTTGATGCCGTACTCGGTCTCTCCTCGAGTCACCGACCACATGGTCGGGCCGAAACCGACGAAGTACTTCGGCACCCGCACCCCGAAAGCCTTGGCCGGGAGCATGTGCCCGATTTCGTGCAGGGCGATCGACACCAGGATCAGGGCGAAGAAAGCCAGCGCGAAGGCGACTGTGACGACGGCCGTCATCGGTCAGCTCCGGCGAGTGCCTCGGCTCGCTGACGAGCCCAGGCGTCGGCCGCGAGCACCCCGTCCACGGTCAACGCCGGCGGGTCAACCAGAGCGTCCAGGCCCAGGTGCTCCTCGACGACGGCCGACACAATGTCGACGATGTCGGTGAAGCCGATCCGGCCGGCACAGAATGCGTCCACGCAGATTTCGTTGGCGGCGTTGTAGACCGCGGGGGCAGTACCACCGGCGTTACCGGCCCTGCGGGCCAGGGCCACCGCCGGGAAGGCCACTTCGTCCAGCGGTTCGAAGGACCAGGTGACCGCTCGGCTCCAGTCATAAGCGGATGCTGCGTCCGCGACACGTTCGGGCCAGGCCAGGCCCAAGGCGATCGGCAGCCGCATGTCGGGAGGCGAGCACTGCGCGATGGTCGAACCGTCCACGAACTCGACCATCGAGTGCACATCGGAGGTGGGGTGGACGACCACCTGGATCCGGTCCAGCTCCACGTCGTACAGCAGGCCGGCCTCCATCAGTTCCAGGCCCTTGTTCACCAAAGTGGCTGAGTTGATCGTGATCACTCGGCCCATGCTCCAGGTCGGGTGGGCCATCGCCTGCTCGGGCGTGACGGAGGCCAGTTCGGCCCGGGAATACCCGCGGAAGGGCCCGCCCGAGGCGGTCAGGATCAAGCGGCGAACCTCATCCGCCCGCCCCGCGCGCAGCGCCTGGGCGAAGGCGGAGTGCTCGGAGTCGACGGCCACGATCTGCCCGGGCGCCGCGGCGGCGGTGACGAGTCGGCCACCGATCACCAAGGACTCCTTGTTCGCCAGGGCAAGGGTCGTACCCGCGCCAAGGGTGGCCAGGGTGGGGCGGAGTCCTGCCGCGCCGGTGATGCCGTTGAGCACGACATCGCAGGTTTCGGCGGCGAGCTGCGTCGCGGCGTCAGCACCCCGCCACACCTCGACGCCGGTGGCGGCCCGCACGCGTTGGGCGGCCTCGACATCGGCCATGGCGACGATCCTCGGGGCGAAACGACGGACCTGCTCGATCACCAGGTCGGCCGAGGAGCCCGCGGCCAACCCGACCACCCGGAACCGATCCCGGCGGGAGTCGATCACCTCGAGGGCCTGAGTTCCGATGGACCCGGTGCTCCCGAGAATCACGACGTCACGCACGCCCACCAGTCTGTCACGCCCGTGCGAACGGCGCGGAGACCCGTCCCTTGGCGCGGGATAAGGTCGGGTGTGTGAGTCTTGCCTGGGCAGTTCCGTTGGGGCTGCTGATCGGGGTGGTGCTGGGCAGCTTGGGCGGCGGGGGCGCGAACCTCACCGTGCCGCTGCTGGTGTATGCCTTCCAGCAACCACCCGCGGCGGCGACGACTGGGTCCCTGATCATCGTCGGCCTCAGCTCGTTGCTGGGCCTGGTCGCGCATCCGGTGCGGGGCAACGTCCGTTACGCCGAAGGGTTCATCTTCGGCCTCTGCGCCGTTCCTGGGGCCGCGATCGGCTCCCTGGCTTCGGCGCGCCTTTCCGGGACCATGTTGATGTTGCTGTTCGCGGGGCTGCTGGTGGTCGTGGCGGTCACCCTGCTCCGCCGAGCCCGCCTCGACAGCAGGCTGGAGACGCCCGCGGCGCCGGCCCGACCCTGGCCGGTGCAGCTGGGCGCGGCGCTGGCGGTGGGTGCTCTCACTGGCTTCTTCGGAGTCGGGGGAGGCTTTGCCGTGGTTCCCGCGCTGGTGCTGGTGTTGGGCTTCACTATCAGGTCGGCTGCGGCGACCTCATTGTTGGTGGTGGCGATCAACTCCGCGGCCGCGCTGACGATTCGAGTGGCGATCGACCCCATGCCGGTGGATTGGGCGTTGATCGGCACCCTGGGCACGTGTGGCGCGATCGGTGCCGTGGCTGGAACCCGCCTGGCAAGCCGCCTCGACCATGCGCAGCTCAGCACCGCGTTTGCGGGCCTGCTGGTCGCGGTCGCCGCGTTCCTGATCATCCAGAACGTGAGTCTGCACCTCTGAACTGCAGCGGGGCGCTCGCTCCAGCTCAGCCGTCAGCGCTCTGCTGCCGCCAACTGGCCGCACGCGCCATCGATCTCACGACCCCGGGTATCCCGCACAGTCACCGGAACCCCGCGCGCCTGGAGTCGGCGGACGAAGGCGCGCTCGTCCTCAGGCTTGGAGGCGGTCCACTTGGAGCCCGGCGTGGGGTTGAGCGGAATCAGGTTGACGTGCACCCAGCCCCAGCCACCATCGCGGCGCAGCACGTCGGCCAACAACTCAGCGCGGGCCACCTGGTCGTTGATCTCCCGGATCAGGGCGTACTCGATGGACACCCGGCGTCCGGTGGCCAGGAAGTAGCGCCACGCCGACTCGACCACCTGATCGACCTGCCAGCGCGTGTTGATCGGGCACAGTTCGTCGCGAAGGTCGTCATCGGGAGCATGCAGGCTCACCGCCAACGTGACCGGAATGCCCTCAGCGGTCAGTTGGTCGATCCGGGAGACGACACCGACGGTCGAGACGGTGATGCCACGCGCGCTGATCCCCAGTCCGTGGGGGGCCGGAGCGGTCAAGACCCGGACGGCTCCGAGCACGGCCTTGTAGTTGGCCAGCGGTTCACCCATCCCCATGAAGACGACGTTGTTGATCCTCCCCGGACCTCCGGGGATCTCACCCGCCTTCAGGCGTGCCGCCCCATCAACGACCTGGGCAACGATCTCAGCGGTGCTCAGGTTGCGCTGCAGCCCGCCCTGCCCGGTGGCACAGAAGGGGCAGGCCATCCCGCAGCCTGCCTGCGAGGAGATGCAGATGGTGGTTCGACTGCGTCCCGAACCGCTGGCCCGGATTCCAGCCACGCCGTACCGCATCAGCACGCTCTCGACCAAGGCGCCGTCGTGGAGTCGCCACAACGTCTTGACCGTGGTACCCGCATCGCAACTGAGCGGACGAACCGAGGTCATCAGGTCGGGGAAGAACGCGGTGGCCAACTGATCGCGCTCCACCGCCGGAATGTCGGTCCAGCTGCCTGGCTCGGCTTCAAGGCGCTCAAAGTAGTGCCGCGAGAGCTGATCCGCCCGAAAGCGCGGGAGCCCCGCTTCCAGCACGGCCTCGCGCCGCTGCTCGGGATCGAGGTCGGCCCAATGCCGCGGCGGCTTGCCACGCCGCGGGGCCTGCATGGTCAGTTGCAGCGTGCGCCCCTGCCGGACCTTCTCCTGCAGAGCCTCGTAGGCCTCCACCTCTTCGGCGGTCAGCCCTACCTCAACCTTCTCCGACTCGGGGACATCGGCACCCCCGGGCGCACCCGTCCCGCTCACGAGCTGGGCACCAACAGGAACAGGACCAGCCAGGCGACCGGATCGCTACCAGAATCGAATCCAGCCGGTCCATCACGCCCCCGTGGCCGGGAAGGATGCTTGACATATCTTTGATCCCCACGTCGCGCTTGATCAGCGACTCGATCAGGTCTCCGCAGGTGGCGGCGGCGACGATGGACAACGACAGGATCAGCCCGACCCACCAGGGCTGTTCCAACCAGTAGACGGTCAGCGGAATGGTGACCGCCGTGGCCAAACCGACCGACCCGATCATCCCCTCCCACGACTTTTTGGGGCTGATCAGCGGCGCCATCGGATGCCGACCCCAGCGGGCGCCGATCGCGTACCCGCCGGTGTCGGCGCCGATCACGCACAGCAACGCTGTGGCCACCTTCGCGCCGCCGTTGTCGGAGGCCAGGATCAGCCCGATGAAGGAGCCGAGCAGCGGGATGTAGCTGATCGTGAACAGGCTGGCGGCGGCGTCCTTCACATACCCGGCCGCACCCCCAGGCATCCGCCAGATCAGGGCCATCAAGGTGGTTGCGCCGAGGAATCCGAGGAGGACCGAATGCCAGGGAAGGTTGGTCTGCCCCTCTTGGGTGGCGGCGGCGTAGGTGCCTGCCAGCACGGCGATCGTGCCGACCACGATCGGCACGATGGCCGACTTCATCCCGATCCGTTTCAGGGCGTCGTGTACCTCGACGGTGCCGAAAGCGAGCATCACCGTGACGAACAGGACGAAGCCCCAATGCCAGTAGAGCAGGGTGAGCACCACCACCGCGACGAGCGGAAGGCCGACGGCTAAGGCCGCCGGCAGGTTCCGTCCGGCACGGGACGGCCTGGGCGCCGGCGGTGACGACAGTGCCTGCTCAGAAGCCACTCAGACCTCCAGCAGTTCGGCTTCCTTGGCCTTCAGCAGTTCGTCCACCTGATCGACGTACTTCTTCGTGGTCCCGTCCAACTGCTTCTCGGCTTGGCGCGCGTCATCCTCGCCGATTTCCTTGTCCTTGAGCAGCTTGTGCACCGAGTCATTGGCGTGACGGCGGATATTTCGCACCGAAACCTTGGCCTCTTCGGCCTTCTGCTTGGACATCTTCACGTAATCCCGGCGACGCTCCTGGGTCAGCTGCGGCATCACAATCCGGATCACGTTCCCGTCATTGGACGGGTTGACCCCGAGGTCGGAGTCACGGATAGCCTTCTCGATCCCCGCCATCGAGCCTCGATCGAACGGGCTGATCAGCACAGTCCGAGCCTCCGGCACCTGGAAGGTGGCCAGTTGCTGCAGCGGAGTCGGCGCGCCGTAGTAGTCGACCGTCAGCTTGTTGAACATCGCCGGATGCGCCCGTCCGGTCCGGATCGCGCCGAACTCGTCGCGGGCATGCTCGATCGCGCCCTTCATCTTCTGTTCGGCGTCTTGGATGATCTCTTGAATCATCGTTCCTCCCGTTGTTACGCTGACCGGCCCGCCGTTCAGGCGTGAACCGTGGTTCCGATCTTCTCACCCGCGATGACGCGAGCGATGTTTCCCTCAACACCCAGATCGAAGAAGATCATAGGCAGTTTGTGCTCCCGGGCCAGGCTCACCGCGGTCAGGTCTGCGACCTTGAGGTCGCGGGCCAGGTATTGGTCATAGGTAAGCTCGTCGAACTTCACTGCCGCGGGGTTGGTCCGCGGGTCGGAGTCGTATACCCCGTCGGTGCCTTGCTTGGCCATCAGCAGCACATCTGCACCGATTTCGAGCGCCCTCTGCGCGGCCACGGTGTCGGTGGAGAAATACGGCATGCCCGACCCGGCGCCGAAGATGACCACGCGGCCCTTCTCCAGGTGCCGCTCAGCCCGGCGCGGAATGTAGGGCTCGGCGACCTGGCCCATCGCGATGGCGGTCTGCACCCGCGTTTGCACCCCGGCCTTCTCGCAGAAGTCCTGCAGAGCCAAACAGTTCATGACGGTGCCCAGCATGCCCATGTAGTCCGCGCGGTCGCGATCCATCCCTCGCTCCGACAGTTGGGCGCCACGGAAGAAGTTCCCGCCACCGGTGACTACCGCTACCTGGACGCCACTGTCGACCACTGCCTTGATCTGGCGGGCAACGCTGGCCACGACGTCCGGGTCGACACCGATCTTGCCCCCGCCGAACGCCTCGCCAGACAGCTTGAGCATCACCCGGCGGTACTCGGTTGACATCGTGTTCGCACTCCTTGACTCACCGGACGTGACATGCGCCACGAACCGTAAGGTCCGTGGCGCAAGTCACTCTATGCCAGATCGGTGCGATCAGGCGCCCGCGGCGAAGCGGACGAAACGCTTCACCGTAACGCCGTTCTCCTTGAGCAGTTGCCCGACGGTCTTCTTGTCGTCGGAGACCGAGGGCTGCTCGATCAAGCAAACGTCCTTGAAGAATCCGCTGAGTCGACCCTCGACGATTCGGGGGATGATCTGCTCTGGCTTGCCCTCTTCGCGGGCCGTCAACTCGGCGATCTTGCGTTCGTGCTGGAGCACGTCGGCAGGGACTTCGTCGCGGGTCACGTAGGACGGGGCCATGGCAGCGATCTGCATCGCGATACCGCGGACGAAGTCTTCGTTGCCGCCGTCGTACTCGACCATGACGCCCACCTGCGGCGGCAGGTCCGAGGACCGCTTGTGCAGGTAGATGCTGACCGGGCCATCGAAGGCGGCCGCGTTGGCCACCTCGAGCTTCTCGCCGATCTTGGCGGCCAGTTCGGCCACTGTGTCCGCGACCGTCTTGCCCGACTCCAGCACGGCGGCGTTGGCGGCCTCGACCCCAGTCGCCTTCGCGGCGTCCACCGCGACAGCGATCTCGTTGGCCAGGGCCACGAACTCGGCGTTCTTGGCCACGAAGTCGGTTTCGGCACCAAGCTGGATCACGGCGTTCCCGGCGGAGGCGACCAACCCGTTGCTTGCCTCGCGGTCGGAGCGCTTTGCCATCTTGGCCTGACCGGTGACCCGCAGGATCTCCACGGCCGCGTCGAAGTCACCCTCAGCCTCGGTGAGGGCCTTCTTGGCGTCCATCATTCCGGCTCCGGTGGCGTCCCGGAGTTTCTTCACATCAGCGGCGGTAATCGTTGCCATCTGCTTGTTCTCGTCTCTCGTCTGTGTCGCGTCGGGATTCAGTTGGCGGGAGCGGTCTCGGGCTCGACCTCAGCCGCGCTGGCGTCCTCGGCCACGGACGCTGCCGCGTCGGTCACGTCAGCTTCGGTTGCGACAGCTTCCGCCACCTCGGCTTCGGTCACCTCCGGCACAACCTCTGCCTCGGTGTCAGCAACCTCTGCGGTCGGGGTGGCCTCGGGCGCCCCGAGCAGGTCACGCTCCCAATCGGGCATCGGCTCGGGCTCTTCGCCGGTTACGCTGGCAGCGCTGGAACGGGCCAGGAGGCCCTCGGCGACGGCGTCGGCGAGAACCCGCGTCAACAGGGCCACCGAGCGGATCGCGTCGTCGTTGCCCGGAATGGCGTAGTCGACCTCGTCGGGATCGCAGTTGGTGTCGAGGATGCCGACGATCGGAATCCGCAGCTTGCGCGCCTCATCGATCGCCAGATGCTCCTTCTTGGTGTCCACCACCCAAATGGCCTGGGGAAGGCGGCCCATGTCGCGGATACCGGACAGGGTCTTGGCCAGCTTCTCCTTCTTACGCTTCTGCTGCAGCAGTTCCTTCTTGGTCAGACCGGACGCAGCGACATCGTCGAAGTTGATCCCCTCGAGCTCCTTCATCTTGGAGATCCGCTTGGAGATGGTGCCGAAGTTGGTCAGCATGCCACCCAGCCAGCGCTGATTCACGTAGGGCATACCGACTCGCGTGGCCTGCTCGGCGATCGCTTCCTGAGCCTGCTTCTTGGTGCCAACGAACAGAATCTGACCGCCCTTGGCGACGATGTCGCGGACGAAGATGTAGGCGGCATCGATGTAGCCCAAGGACTGCTGGAGATCGATGATGTAGATGCCGTTGCGCTCGGTGAAGATGAACCGCTTCATCTTGGGGTTCCAACGACGGGTCTGGTGCCCGAAGTGAACGCCGCTCTCGAGCAGCTGACGGGTAGTCACGACGGCCATGGCCGTTCCTCTCTTCGCGGGCACGCCTAGACGGCGCTCACCCGCAGTGGGTTCTCCGGGCCGAACTTTTCGGCCCTCCTGATGCGACCGCCACCACCCACCCCGCACAGGGGACCGCGGGCAGAGGCCCGTCTTGACGACGGCTCGGATTGCATGCGAAGTCGGCCCGGATCTGCCGGACCGCTGTGGGCATTCTAAGCCCGAGCGAGCGAGAGGGCCAACCGGCGCCCCAAACTAGGCGGCAGGGGCAATGCGGAGCGATCCCAGGGCATCCAGCACCTGCGGTTTGCGCGGTGCGCCATCCATCCGGTGGCGGACGGTGCCGGACCGATCCAACAGCAGCACCGTGGGCGTCCGGGTGATGCCGAACTCGGCCACAAGATCGAGTCGGGCTTCCGCGTCCACCTCGATGTGCGCCAGTCCCGGATCCTGCGCAACCAAGCCGGTCAACAGCGTCCGAGTGGTCCGACAAGGCGCGCACACGGCTGAGGAGAACTGAACGAGCGTGGCTGCCGAACCCAGCTCAGAGCCGAGTTGGCCCTCCGAGAGGCGGGGCAGCGACGGACCAGCCTCGCGGGCGCGGCCGTCGGTCACCTTGCGGTAGACCCCAAAGCACAGCGCGACCAGCACACACAAGCAGACAACGATGACGCCGGTCATGGAACGCCTTTCAGGAGGTCCGGGCGGAACTGCCGCCACGACTGGCCACTCGCAGCCCGAGCAGGAAGAGCTCGCAGCCAAGGCAGAAGTTGAACACGGCGTTGAGGAGAGCTGCCACCAGCGCCATTCCGGCCGCCACGTAGAACAGGGTGGGAGCACCCAGTCCAGCACCGAGCAGGGCCAGCACAGCAAAGGCCAAGCCGACGCCCTGGGCGAATCGGGGTGGACGAGCGTCCTCCCACTCGGTCGCCGGGGCCAGTTTCGGCGCGACCAGGCGTCGGAAGATCCAGCCGTACGGGTGATATCTCGGGTCGATGGCGCCGGCGGCGAACGCCAGCGCCTGCAGGAGGAGGAGCGCGAAGCCGGCGCTCGGGCCGGCCATGACGGCGACAGCCAGAACCACCGACGTGACGGCGGCGCCGAAGCGTGGGCCGCGTGCATCCATGCGAATGATCGGTCTTGGCGATGTGGGCGGTGTCATGCGGGTGACTCTCCAGGTGGTGGCACTGCGGATGAGGCGGGGTCACTCATCACGAAGGTAGCAGAAAGGCCTGGCCCAAGCTGCTATTGGTATGACCATTTGGAGCGATGGGTTTTCCACAGACCTCGACTTGTCCACAGTTCCCAGATTCGTTGACCGGTTGGTACCCGTTTCCCACCAAGGTGCCGGTGAACGGAGGCACAACATGGTGAGACGCGTGGGAATGATCGTGGCGTTGGCCGCACTGCTCTGGTCGGTGGCGACGCCTGCTGCGCGGGCTGAGGGCTGGTGGCCGCCGGTCCCTGGGCCGGTCGTGCGGGGTTTTGACCCCCAACTCAGGCCTGGTTGCCCGGGCACCGGGGCGTTGACCTGCAGGCGGGGGTGGGCGAACCGGTACGCGCCGGCGGAGCGGGACAGGTCGTGTTCGCCGGCGTGATCAACGACCGTGGAGTGGTCGTGGTCAGCCACGGCGACCTACGGACGACCTATGAGCCGGTCTCGGCCCAGGTCAGGGTTGGTAGCACCGTCGGTGCCGGGCAGGTGGTGGGCACTCTTGAGCTCGGCCATGCGTGCGGGAACGCGTCCTGCCTGCACTGGGGCCTCAAGCGGGGCGAGGAGTATCTCGATCCCCTGGCCGGCGTTACCGATCCCACCCTGCTCCTCCTGCCCGAGTCCGCGGTCGCAGCTGCCGAAGCGGCGGCGTCCGCCCGGGTCGGGGCCGGGTCAGGGACGTTCACCCGGCCCGTTCCTGGCCCGATCACCTCGCCGTACGGAATGCGCTTCCACCCCATCTTCAAGGAGTGGCGCCTGCACGCCGGGGTGGACTTCCGTGCCGGGTGCGGCACAGCCATCCGCGCGGCGGCGGCGGGCCGGGTGATCTCGGTCAGTTTCGACTCCTCGGGCGGCCATCGGCTGGTTCTCGGCCATCCCGGCGGTGTAACCACCCACTACTTGCACGCGCAGGGCTATCAGGTCCGGGAAGGGACGAGCGTTGCCTCGGGTGACGTGGTCGGAACGGTTGGCTCGACCGGATGGTCGACGGGCTGCCACTTGCACTTCACGGTCAAGGTCAACGGGGAGTCGGTCAATCCGGCGACCTACCTCTGACCACGGGGAGGCCCGAATCGCTCGATCAGGCGCGGGGATGAGCCTGTTCGAAGGCGGCGCGCAACCGATCGGTCGTCACGTGGGTATAGATCTGGGTGGTGGCCAGGGACGCGTGCCCAAGCATCTCCTGCACACTGCGAAGGTCCGCACCCCCCTCCAGCAGATGAGTTGCCATCGCATGCCGAAGACCATGCGGACCCAGATCGGGAGCCTCCGGTACCGCTTCCAAGGCCCGGTGCACCAGGCGGCGCACCACCCGGGGGTCGATCCGCCTACCCCGGTCGCCGACGAAGATGGCCTCCCCCGCTTCGGCACCGGCCAGCACAGAACGCACTGCCAGCCATCGCTCAATCGCTCGCGACGCCGGCCCGCCCAGCGGCACCGTCCGTTGCTTGTTCCCTTTGCCCAGGACGCGCAAGGCCCGGCGATCGGTGTCCAGGTCGCGCAGGTCCAAGCCGCACAACTCCCCCACTCGCAGACCGCTGGAGTAGAGCACCTCCACCACAGCGCTGTCCCGCAGGGCGGACGCTCTCGCGCTCGGCTCATCCTGGCTCGCGGCCCCAGCAGCCAGCAGGTCGAGGGCCGTCCGGGGGTCGGCGGTGGCCAGAGTGGGCGGTAGGGAGCGGTCGACCTTCGGCGACTTCAGCGCGGCCGCCGGATCGACGTCCAGTCGTCCGCTGCGGTGAGCCCAGGCGAAGAAGACCCTGATCCCCGTGGCCCTGCGCTGCATGCTGGCCCGGCCGGCACCCGCGGCGTACTGGCCGGCCAGCCAACGCCGCAGTGTCGAGAGGTCGATGTCACTCAACTCAACCCCGCCCACCTCCGCCAAGAGCAGCCGCAGATCCCCCAGATAAGCCCGCACAGTGTGCTTCGAGAGGTTCCGCTGATCAAGCAGGTGGTGCCGATAGTCCCGCAACAACAACTCCTGGTCGGGAGTCGGTTCGGGCCCTGTCATGACTCACAGAGTCGCGGCAGCACCCAGTCGCCGCAAGCCGCCACGCGCCGATCGCCTACGATGTCAGCCGGACGGACTGATGAGAGAGGGACCGATGGCCGAGGATCTGACCACCGGCGGCACTGTTTTGCCGATCACCCGCTGGGGAACGCCGGTGATGCACAACCCCACTCGTCCGGTGACGAGCTACGACGATGACCTGCGAGCGTTGGTGCGCAACATGTTCGCCACCATGAGGGCTGCCCATGGCGTCGGCTTGGCCGCCACCCAGGTGGGAGTTGACCTGGCCGTCTTCGTCTACGAATGCCCCGACGCCGACGATCGGCTCCACGTCGGCGTCGTATGCAACCCCGAAGTGACGCTTCCCGAAGGCAAGGACCGGACGCTGGAATCGACCGAGGAGGGTTGCCTCTCCTTGCCCGGGGGCTACCAGCCGCTGGCTCGCCCTGATCTGGCGACCTGCAGCGGAGCCGACGCGTGGGGCGAGGAGATCAAGATCAACGGCACCGGGCTGTTGGCGCGGTGCCTGCAACACGAGACCGACCATCTCAACGGCACAGTCTTCGGCGACCGGCTGTCCACCCGGGCCCGGCGAAATCTGTACCAACATCATGAATCGCTGGTGCACCTCTACCCCGACGATTGGCCGATCACGCCCAAGCGAAGCTCAGCCGACGGGTGACGCTCCGGCCAGGGCGTAACAAGCGATCGCGCTCGCCGCGGCTACGTTGAGCGAATCGATTCCGGCCGTCATCGGAATCCTCACCGCCAGGTCAGCTTGCTCGATCCAGCGATCGGAAAGTCCGGCTCCCTCGGTACCCAACAACACCGCGAGCTTCCCCGGAGTGCGCTGCGCAAAGTCGGCCAACGGCACGGCGTCCTTGGTCAGCGCCAGCGCCGCCGTCGTGAAGCCCGCTTGTCGCAGCGTGGGCACAGCAGTCGCCCAGTCCGGCACTCGGGCCCAGGGCAACGAGAACACGGCTCCCATAGATACCTTGATCGCCCGGCGATACAGCGGATCCGCGGCCCGCGGCGACAGCAGGACGCCGTCCCAGCCCAGCCCCGCGGCATTGCGCAGGATTGCGCCGACGTTGGTGTGATCGACGATGTCCTCGCACACCACCAGCCGCCGCGCCCCGAGCAAGTCGTCCATTGTGTGCCTCAGCTCACGGTGGAGCGAGGCCAGGGCCCCTCGGTGCACGTGGAAACCGCTGACTCGTTCGGCAAGCTCTTCGGTCACCAGGTAGACCTGATCGTCCGGGCCGAACACGTCCGCCAATTGGGCGCGCCAGCGCTGGGCCACCAGAAACGACCGCGGCCGGTAACCGGCCGCAAGAGCGCGGCGGATCACCTTCTCCCCTTCGGCGATGAAGAGTCCCTGTTCTGTCTCCAGCAGCTTGCGCAGCGACGACTCGCGCAACCCGACATAGTCGGCCAGTCGAGGATCAGTGGCGGAATCAATCGGGATCAGCGGCACGTCGACAGCCTAAAGCTGCTTTAAGGAAGCGCTGATTAATCATGTCTCGGTTGCGGCGCACTGGACGGGCGACCTGCGAACCCCCAGATCGAGGAACGGATACCCGATACGACCCCACGATCTGGGGGTCGCAGTTCATCCCGCCCAGCACGCCCTCGCTCGGAACAGCATTAATCAGCGCTTCCTTAAGTGCGGATTCGCAGAATCAGCTCCGCCGACTCCCCCGTGGCGCTGCGCGGACTCGCAGCCGGTTGCGTGGCTCATGATCGGTTCAGCCTCCTGCGCGGGGTTGCGGTTGGGCGTGCGAACTTAGGGCAACGGCGAGTTGCTGGAAGTAGTTATGTTTCGCCCAGGCAGCGCGGTCGCCGATGACATAGAGTCGGCGCCTGGCACGGCTGGAGGCCACGTTCACGAGGTTGACCGTCGAGGAGGCCCACGCCTTTGCCCCGGGTGCTCCCGGGTCTCCGCCGAGAACGAGGAACACAACGTCGGCCTCGCGTCCCTGGGCCGTGTGGATCGTGCCGGCCCTGAGGCCCGCGAACTCATGAGTCAGCGCCGCGAGCCTGTCGGCTACCGCGCGAAATGGTGAGATCGCGATCACTTCGGACATCGCGATGCCCATCTTTTGCAGTGACTCGATCTCCCGCCACAGCCGGGCGATCTGGTTGGGTTGGAGATGGGTGCCGTTCGTCGTCGCCGGCTCGTCGAGCCACTGACTCGGTGCGATCCGTGGGCCGTCCAGGCTGTCGAAGGCGTCGGCGCGGTCCAGGTCGTCGAGGCGGCGGTCGACGCCGCTGACCATGATCCCGTTGTAGGCGATCTCGTTGCAGAGGCTGAACATCGGGTCGTCGCACCGGCGGTGCACTGTCAGCGGCGCGCTCACCCACACGGACTCCTCGCCCTGCCGAAGAGTGGTCCCGTAGCGCGCGACGCGGTCGGCGAGGGTCTGCACCGATGCCCGCGGCGGGATCCACGTCGGCGAGACGTGATACGCGCCGGCGATGTCCCGCTGGGCCTTCTTCGGGATTGTCACGACCGGCTGCAGCTGTTGCGGGTCCCCGACCGCAACCACGCGCTGCGCCCGCCAGATCGCGCCAGCCGCATACTGCGGACAGGCCTGCCCGGCCTCGTCGATGAGAAGCCACCCAATGGATTCCCGGCCGAGGCCAGCAAACATGCGCCCGAAGGAGGCGAAAGTCGTCGAGACCAACGGGACTACCAGAAAGAACAGCTGCCATGCGGCGCGTACCTTCTCCGGCTCCAGCTGGCGCGGGTGGGCGCCGGCGACGACCTCGACTGCAGCGCGCAGTCCGGCGAGCATTTCCCTGGCCGAGTTGGCCAGGAAGTCCTCGTGCAGCTGGAGCGCAGCGAGGAACAGCTCCGACCGGGCCGCGTCCAGCCGCGCGTCCAGCCACGGCGCACGGAACTCTCGCATTGCGCCCGCACGGGAGGCGTCCGGGTAGCACGGTTTGAGCTCTTCGCGGTCGACGGCGACCTGTCGGCGCAGTTCGGCCACGCTCCGGGTCGCCCGAACCCAAGCGCCCTCGGTCCGTCCCGCCTCCACTCGGAGTTCCAGCGCCTGCCGATCGAGGAGCTCTGCGTGGGAACGGGACTCCGCCTCGTGTTGATGTGCCTGCCGCAGCCGCTCGTCGAGGGGTTCCAGCCTTCTCCGCCATTCGCGGGCAGCACGGCCGAGCGTAAAGAGAGTCTCAAGCGCTCCTGGCCTGGTCCCGACGTGCCGCGAGCGCTCCGCTGCGGCCTGCGCATGCTCGGCCCTCGCACTCTCGAACACGCGCACATGCGTGAGGATCTCCTCGGCAGCGATGGTTTCGGCTCTTCGCAGCCGTTGTGTCTGCAACCCGAGCCGAGCTTCCTCACTCGCCGCGGCGGGGAGGCGCTCCAAACGTGTCTGCGCGACCCGGCGCCGCTCGACGAGTTGGTCGACGCGACGCTCGGCCTGGGCGAAGCGCGCCCGGGAGTCGTCCCAGTTCGCGTGCGGGGCCTTGCCCTCACGCCACTGATTGAGGCGCGTCTGCATGCGCGGGGCGCGCTGCTCCGGGTGGGGGCCGGTCTTGTCGAACCAGAACGCGGATTGGAACGCCGCCCGGTTGCTCTTGTTGCCGAGCCGAGCGGCTACCAACCCCCACGCTCTCGGCGCCTGCATCCGGGCATCACGCGGACCCTCGGAATCGTCGTTGCCCGCGGAGACGGCGGAGGCGGACGCGGAGGCGGAGGCGGAAGCGGAAGCGGCCAGCGTGGCCGAGGCGATGTCAGCGAAGTAGTTCGCCTCGCCGCGCCACTCCTCGGCGATGGCGTCGCGATCGGGGATCTCGGCGGTGATGTTCTCCACCGCGGCGTTGTTCGCCGAGGCCACGACCATCTCGAATCCGGTCAGCTCTTCGCGCAACTGGCGGACCTCCCGGTGAAACCCGTCGGCCGCAGTCCATCGATGCGTTGTCTGGGTAAACGCGTCCTGCGGTCGTGGCAACGCCGCCAGTACCCGAGCGCGCTCGACCACGTTGCCGGCCAGGACATCCCGCAGCATCGTCGTTTTCCCCGTGCCCGGCGGACCGTTGACGCCCATCAGACCTCTCGATCCACCTAAGTCCGTCAAGGCCTGGTTGACCGCGAACTGTTGTCGCAGCGCAGCCCGTGCTCGGGCGGCGAGGGCCAGCGGCCTTTCGGCAGGCGCCCGATCCCCACCCCGGCGTCCACGGCCGAGGGTGCCGTCATGACATCGATCCGGGTCCTGGCATCGATCGCCGCGCTGCCGGTGAGATAGCCGGCAAGCGCTACCGGGCAGGTCCCGTCCGCGAGGTCCTTTTGGACGGCGACGAGGTCTTCCAGGAAGAAGCTGTTCAGGAAGTCGATGTCCCCAGCCACCTCCTGACTGCGGCGCTCGGAGACAGCCACCGATTCGATGACGATCCGCTCACTCGCCAACTGATCCATTCCGACGATCCTGGAGATCTCATGGGCGATCCGCAGCAGCCGGAGCAGCGATTCCGCACCCTGCGCGGGCCACGTCTCACCGTTAGTCCGTTGGCGCCGACCGCCGTCGAAGTGATCGAGCCTCTCCTTGAAGGCGCCGGCGGCCTCCAGGAACCCGCTGGCCCAGGCATGACTCCGAGCTGCATCGGCGCCGAGTCGGCCGATCGCCCACAGCGCCGAGGAGAGCACCGCCGAGTCGGCCACCAGGACCCCGTGGCGATCGAGCAGCACGCCCGCGCAGGCGCTGAGCCCGGCCGGGCGTTCGTCGTACGCCTCACGGTCATCACCGAACGCACGGTGCAGATGCTGATAGCTGGCCTCCAGGTCATAGACACCCAAATAAACCGTGTGCTGCCACACCCTGCGGGTCTCGCCCAGAGGGCGGGGAGGGCGCAATGCCTCCCACGGCAGCGGGACTCCCCGGCGCCACTCAATGACCTGGCGATCCTCCGAACGTGTCGAGCGCCCCGTCACCTTCGGCACCTTCTGCGGGCTCAACAGTTCCAGCATCCACCAATACCGCAGAATCTGCCGAGGATCGTCGGCGACCATACCCATGCTCAGATTCTGCCTGCTCGACGGGTCCGGATGGCTGGGTTGCGCAGGCGAATCGGTCTGCACCAGTGCACAACGAAACAGGTCTCCTCGGCGCACAGAACGCCATGGCCGGCGATCCTGCAACGTTGAGCGGGGTCGACGCGGCGCATCATCGGGACGGATCGCGGCGCCTGTCGAGCCGCCAGTCAGTCGCCGAGCTCAGGCCATGCGCTCCTTACCGAACCCACAGGTCAGAGGTCCTGTTGCCTCGCGGCGACCCAGAGCCATGGCTGCGACGACGTATCCGGGCAGCTTCATCGCCTCGTTATTGTTCGGCCAGTCATCGATCCGCGTCATTGCACCTGAACACCCGACACAGTCGGCCAGTCGAGGATCAGTGGCGGAATCAATAGGGATCAGCGGCACGTCGACAGCCTAAAGCTGCTCCGGGACGCGGCACCGTCCAGGGCCGATCCTGACGCGGCTTAGGCTGGCCGGGTGACCTGGCTGCGCGGACTCGACCGCTTTCTGCTGGCCATCGTCGCTGCAGCGGCGATCGCCACCGTCTTGCCGGCGCAAGGAGCCTGGATCGGCGCGCTCCATCTGGCCACCACGGCGGCGGTGTCACTGCTGTTCTTCCTCTACGGAGCCCGCCTACCGGCCGATCAGGCCCTGAACGGGCTGCGCCATTGGCGCCTGCATCTGGTCATCCTCAGCTTCACCTATCTGGTGTTCCCCGTGATCGGGACGCTCCTCCGACCGGTCTCGCCCGCCCTCCTGGACCCGGCCCTTTACGCTGGATTGCTCTTCCTCTGCCTGGTGCCCTCGACCGTGCAATCCTCGATCAACTTCACCTCGATGGCCCGCGGCAATGTCGCCGGGGCGATCGTCAGCGCGTCGGTGTCCAACCTGCTCGGCGTCTTCCTCACCCCGCTGTTGTGCTGGCTGCTGATGACCACCAGCGCGGGGCTGGTGATCCACGCCGACACTGTGCTGAACCTGATGGGCCAGCTACTGCTGCCCTTCCTGCTCGGACAGGTGTCCCGTCGCTGGACCGGACCATGGGTGGCGCGGCATCCGCGACTCAAGCTCCTCGACCACGCCTCCATCGTTCTGATCGTCTACGCCGCCTTCTCCGACGGGGTGCGCAAAGGCGTATGGCAGCGGATCTCCGCGCTGGACCTGCTGAGCGTCTCGGTGATCTGCGTCGCGATCCTCCCCCTGCTGCTCTGGTTGGCCCGGAGAGTCGCCGAACGGCTCGGCTTCGAACGTGGCGACATGATCGCGATCCAAATGTGTGGCACCAAGAAGTCCCTGGCCACCGGACTCCCGATGGCCTCGGTGATCTTCGCCGGGCAGGACGTGGGCCTGCTGATCTTGCCCCTGATGGTTTTTCACCAAGCTCAGCTGATCGCCTGCGGCTGGCTGGCCAGTCGCTACGCGCGTGACGGCGAGTCTTCGGTGGCCTGAACTGCCACCCTCAGAGCACCTCAGAGCAGCCTGCCCGGGCTGTGCCTGCGCAGCGGTTGGGCAGCGCGCGCCCACCAGCGGCCGTCGATCCGGCCAACCTCCAAGCTGAGGTCGAAGGTGTCGCTCAAGTGGCGTGCCGTGAGGATCGCCTCGATCGGGCCGGCCGCGACCACCTGCCCCTGTTTCAACAACAGGGCGTGGGTGATCCCGACCGGGATCTCCTCGACATGGTGGGTGACCAGAACCGTGGCCGGAGCGAACTCGTCCGTGCACAGCTCCCCCAGCGTGGCGACCAGGGACTCCCGTCCGCTCAGGTCGAGCCCGGCGGCGGGTTCGTCCAGCAACAACAGTTCGGGATCGGTCATCAGCGCTCGAGCGATTTGAACTCGCTTCCGCTCGCCTTCGCTCAGCGTGCCGAAGGTTCGATCCACCAGATGGTCGACCCGGAGTTGGGTCAGCGGAGTTCGGCGGCCCGGGCATGATCAGCGTCCTCGTACTGCTCCCGCCAGCGGCCGAGTACCGCGTACGAGGCGGAAACCACCACGTCAGCGACCCGCTCCCCCTTGGGGATCCGATCCGCCAGGGCAGCTGAGGTGACACCGATCCGAGGCCGCAGTTCGAAGACGTCCACCGCGCCGAGCACCTCGTCGAGCAGCGCCACGACGCCACGGGTGGGGTGCAGCTGAGCCGCCAGGATCTGCAGCAGGGTCGTCTTGCCGGCACCGTTGGGCCCGATCACCACCCAGCGCTCGTCCGCCTGGACGCTCCAGGTCACCTCGTCCAGCAGGGTTGAACCTCCCCGGACGATGCTGACGTCGGCTAGTTCCACCACTGCGGCCATCGTTCCAACCTCCTGTCGTCAGCCCCGCTCAAGGCCAGCGGGGCGCGACCTCTCGCTATCGATCAGCTTTCAGGCACCGGTGGAGTGCAGGCCGCCGTCCACGTGGACCATTTCGCCCGTCGTGGAGGGGAACCAGTCGCTCAGCAGCGCGACAACGGCTTTCGCAGTGGGCTCGAGATCCTTGGGATCCCAGCCGAGCGGCGCGCGGTGACCCCAGATGTTGTTGAACTCCTCCGAGCCGGGGATCGCCTTCTTGGCGATTGTCTCCAATGGGCCGGCGGCGACCAGGTTGGAGCGAATGCCCTCCGGACCGAGGTAACGGGCCAGGTAGCGCGAGGCACTCTCCAGGGCGGCCTTGGAAACGCCCATCCAGTCATAGATCGGCCAGGACTGTCGCGCGTCGAAGGTGAGTCCGACCACGGAGGATCCCCTCGGCATCAGCGGACGGCAGGCCATGGTCAGGCTGACCATCGAGTACGCCGACACCTGAACAGCGGTCTTCACGTCCTCTGCGGGAGTGGTCAGGAACTTGCCGCCCAGTGCCGTTTCCGGGTTGGCGTAGGCGATCGAGTGAACGACCCCGTCCAACCGGTCAACATGCTGGCGGACCTGGTCGGCGAGTCCGGCGAGATGGTCATCGTTGGTCACGTCGAGTTCCAACAGTGGCGGCTCAGGGTCCAGCCGCTTCAGGACGCGGGCGGTCAGGCTCATCGCCCGGCCGAAGTTGGACACAAGCACGGTCGCGCCCTCTTGTTGCGCGATCTCGGCCACTCGGTAGCCGATCGAGGTGTTCATGGTCACCCCAGCTACCAGGATGTTCTTGCCCTCGAGAATTCCCATGTGCGACAACCCTTTCTCAGTGACCCATGCCGAGGCCGCCATCAACGGGGATGACGGCACCAGAGATGTAGCCGGCGTTCTCGCCGACCAGGAACGCAACAGTGGCGGCGACCTCGTGCGTCAGGCCCAGCCGACCGGCCGGAATAGCGGCCTTGTACCCAGCGACCACGTCGTCTGGCAGCACGGCGGTCATGTCGGTCTCGATGAAGCCCGGGGCAACCACGTTGGCAGTCACCCCACGCCCGCCGATCTCGCGAGTGAGAGACCGGGCCATTCCGATCAAGGCTGCCTTCGAGGCCGCATAGTTCACCTGCCCCGGCGAGCCGTAGAGGCCAACCACAGAGCCGGTGAAAATGATCCGGCCCCAGCGCTTGCGGATCATCGAACGGCTGGCCCGCTTGGCCACCCGGAACGCGCCTTTGAGGTTCACGTCGATGACCTGGTCGAACTCCGCGTCGTTCATTCGCAGGATCAGGGTGTCTTTGGTGATGCCCGAGTTCGCCACCAGGATCTCGACCGGACCATGCGCGGCCTCAGCTTCCTTGAAGGCGGCCTCGATCTGCGCGGCGTCGGTCACGTCGCAGGCGATGCCCAAGGCCCCGGCCGGCGCGTCCCCACCCCGGGAGAGGCTGGCGACCCGGTGGCCAGCAGCCAGCAGGTGCTCCACGATCGCCAGACCAATGCCCTTGTTGCCGCCAGTTACGACCGCGCTGCGGCCCGTGGGAGGTTCGGTGTCGGTCACGCAGCACAACCTAGCGGAGAACCCTTCGGCAGGTCAGCACCTGCCGCGTACAGTGGGCAAGTGGCGCCGACGAGCAGGACGAAATCCCAGCGACCCGCTCTGATCACCTCAGCCCGGGTGCCGAAGTCACTGGATGCCGTGGAGCGGAACAAGCGCTACGCGATCAGCATGGTGATCCGGGTGTTCTGCTTCCTCGGCGGCTGCTTTACTCCCTCCCCGTGGAACTGGGTTCTGTTCGCGGGGGCCGCGTTGATTCCGGCGGTGGCAGTGGTGCTGGCGAACTTGGTCGACCTGCGAGCGCAACCGAATCCGACACCGAGCACCGAACCACTGGTCGGGGTGAAGGAACTTCCCGGCGGCGACGTCCTGGTTGGGACTGTGGAGGACTAGACCGCCACGCCCAGCCGCTGCGCCAAGGAGTGGGCGGCTTCGCCGAAGCGGTGTCCCAGCGCGATCACAGGTTCCCCGACCTCGTACTGCCGTTGTCCACCGACACACATCACCACGTCGGGAACGATTGCCCGGACGGCGTCCAGCACCGCCAGCACCTGGGGAAGATCGGCCTGGCTCGGCGCTGTGGTGACCACGGCAGCTGGGCGAGCCCGCTTGGCCGCCCGACCCCACTCCTCGGCTGGGAGGTCCGGCCCCAGGTAGCGCACATCGAGCCCCGCACTTCGGACGATGCAGGCGAAGGCCATCAATCCCAGTTCGTGCCTGTTTCCCTCGGTAAGGCCCATCAGGATCACGGGGCCCCCGCGCTGCACTGCGGCGCTCTCGAACACCAGGCCCAACCGACGCATCAGCGCCGCCGCCAACTCGTGCTCCTGCTCCACGGAGATCCGCCCTTTTGCCCACTCCTCCCCCAAGAAGCCCAGCATGGGGAGGAGCCACTCATCAACGACTCGAGAGAACGGTTGCACCGCGAACCGGACGCCGAGCGTGGCCGTGGCCTGCTCCAGATCGAGTGAGCCGGAGGCAATTCCCTCGACGAACTCACGCGCATCGGGCAGCCACTCCACGTCGTGATCCTTCAGCGCCAGCACGGCTTCGCGCGGTTTCCAGCCCGCCTCCACCAAGCGACCTACCTCGCGGAAGGTGGCCAGCGCGGCGTCGTCGTAGAGGCGATAGCCGGCGTTGGTGCGCTCCGGCGGTGTCAGCCCGTAGCGGCGCTCCCAGGCGCGCAACGTCTCCGCAGGGATGCCGGTGAGCTTCGCGGCCTGCCCGATCGTGTACACGCCGCCAAGGTTGGGACAAACCTTGTACAAAGTCAAGCCGGGTTGGCCAGTGGGGCGCAGTTCGTGCCTAAGCTAGCTGGCATGTCTCGCATGGTTCTTCGCTGGGTGGGTTTGGCGGTGTTCGCGATCACGTTGTCGATCGCGTTCGTCAATCTGGGCTCCTGGCAACTTGATCGCCTCGACCAGCGGCGTAACCGCAACGAGACCGTACTCAGCCACGAGACCGCTCCCGTGGTCGCCTTCGAGACCGTGTTCACCCGGCCCCTGACCGAGGGTGACCAGTGGCAACGCGTCAGCGCGACCGGCGTCTTCGACGGCCAGCATCAGTTCGTGGTCCGCTACCGCTCCAACGCGGGTTCGACCGGGTATGAAGTGGTGACCCCCCTGCGCACCTCCTCGGGTGTGGTCCTGGTGGATCGCGGCTTCGCCACCCGTCCGGCTGGGCAGGACTTCCCAGCCGCCGCCGCCGCGCCACCCCCAGGCACGGTCACCGTGGTCGGCTACGTCCGGCGCAACGAACAAGCCAGCGAGCCAGCCATGCGGCCGGTCAACGGGCAAATGAGGTCGATCAACAGTGACGCCATCGCCGAAGTCCTGCCCTATCCGGTGCGCAACGGTTACATCGGCGCGATCACGGTGACCCCGGACGTTGGCGCTGGCCTGGCTCCGGTGCATCCGCCGGCGTTGGGCGAGGGGGCCCATTTCTCCTACGCCCTGCAGTGGTTCGCCTTCGCCGGGCTCGCCGGCCTCGCGGTGATCGTCCTGATTCGCTCCGATCTCCGCGATCAGCGCAAGGCGGCCGCCAAGTTGGCGAAAGCCGAGGCTGCGGCCAACGCGCCATCCCGGGAGGCCGCGCCCTAAGGTGGGCGCATGGATCTGGGGTTAGCCAGCAAGGTCTTCGTCATCACAGCGGCCAGCGCCGGGTTGGGACGCGCGGCCGCCGACCAGCTTCTCGCCGAGGGTGCTCGGGTCGTTCTGGTGGCTCGGCGAGCCGAGGTGTTGGCCCAAGCCGTGACCGCTTACGGTGCCGACCGCGTTGCCGTCCTGCCCGCCGACCTGGCAGCCGCCGACACTCCCCAACGTGCCGTGGACCTGGCTCTGGCCAGCTTCGGACGGCTGGACGGGGCCCTGGTCAGCGTCGGGGGCCCGCCGCGGGGCACTGTTCTGGGCACGGCCGACCAGGAGTGGACCGAGGCTTTCGAGTCGGTTTTCTTACCGGCGCTGCGCTCCGCCCGTGCCGTGATCGGCGGGGCGGCAAATCCGGTCACGCTGGCGTTCGTGCTCTCGACCTCGGCGAAGGTCCCCCTGCCCTCGATGGCGCTCTCCAACGGGCTGCGACCCGGGCTGGCCATGCTGATCAAGCAGCTGGCCGACGAGGTCGGCCCTGTCGGCACCCGGGTCGTAGGTCTGCTGCCGGGCACCATCAACACCGAGCGGATCACCTGGCTGCACTCCCAGAGCGCTGACCCTGCCGCCACACGTGCCGCGGCGGAGGCCGGGATACCGTTGCGCCGACTGGGCCGACCGGCCGAGTTCGGACTCGTCGCGGCCTTCGTCCTCTCCCCGGCAGCCTCGTACCTCACCGGGTGCCTGATTCCGGTCGATGGCGGAGCGTTGCGCGCATTGTGAGCCTCGACGCGATCACTGAACTTCTCGCCTGCCCGAGCTGTGGCGAGAGTCTTGGACTCTCCGGACGGACGCTCCGCTGTGCCGGCGGGCACAGCTTCGACCTGGCTCGGCAGGGCTACGCGAATCTCGCCAATGGTCCCGAGCCGGCCAATGCCGACACCGCCGGCATGCTGCAGGCCCGACGCCGGGTACAGCAGGCCGGGCTGTTCGCTCCCCTGACCGAGGAGCTCGCTCAACTCTGCGCTCACGACCTGACGATCCTGGACGTGGGCGCCGGGACCGGCCACCACCTTGCCGGCTGCCTTCCCGCCGAGGGGGTCGGGCTGGCCATCGACATCTCCAAATCCGCCGCGAGGTTGGCTGCGCGGGTCGATGGACGGATCGGTGCCGTCGTGGCCGACGTCTGGCAGGGAGTGCCGGTCAGATCAGGGGTGCTCGACTCCGTCCTGTGCGTGTTCGCTCCGCGGAACCTGGCCGAGTTCCGTCGAGTCCTGCGGCCCGAGGGCCACCTGATCGTGGTCACCCCCGAAGCTGACCACTTGCTGGAGCTTCGGGAGGCCTTCGGGCTGATCGGCATCGAGGCCGGTAAGCAAGAACGGCTGTTGGCTGCGGCTTCGGGGCTGTTCTCCCTCGTGGCAACGCGAGACGTCGCCTACCGTCGAGACTGCTCGGCCGACCAGGTTGCCGACCTGATCGCGATGGGTCCGAATGCCTTCCACGGTCTCCACCTCGACCCTCCTGCGATGAACGTCAGTTTCGACGTCCGAGTCGCCGTCTTCAGCCCGATCCATTGAGCGCGACCGCGGGCGCGCCACCCAAGGCGATATCCTCCCGTCCGACCCATCAGGAGACGAGACTGACATGACGTGGCCGACCCAGGCAGCAACCGACCTACTCAGCGCGCTGGCCCGGGGCATCGATCAGGTTCTGGACGAGGCCGCCGCGCTGCGCCGTGACCTGCACGCCCATCCGCACCTGGGTGGTTTCGAGGGGCCGACCGCCCAGCGTCTTCGCGACGCCTTGGGGTTGCCGGTGACCAAAGTGGCCGGAACCGGCTTCCTGACCCGGCTCGGTCCGGCCGGGCCGTCGGTGGGGATTCGGGCCGAGTTGGACGGCCTCCCGGTCGCCGAGGAGACGGGCGTCGCCTGGGCTGCGACCAACGGAGCCATGCATGCCTGCGGCCACGATGTGCACATGGCTGCCACCTGGGCACTTCTCACCGCGGCGTCGAGAATCGCCTTGCCGGTGGGGATGGTCGGGGTCTTTCAACCCCGGGAGGAGGTTCAGCCCTCCGGCGCCAAAGACATTCTGGACTCGGGGCTGATGGCCGCCGAGCAGATTCGCGGGATGATCGCTGCGCACGTCCAGCCCCGAGTCAGCGTCGGCGTGATCAGCACCGGCGTCGGCGGGATCAATGCCGCAGCGGACGAGTTCGACATCGTCGTCCGCGGGCACGCCGGTCACGGCGCCTACCCGCAGGTCACGATCGATCCCGTCCCGGTGCTGGCCTCGATTGCTTTGGGACTGCACGAACTGGTCGGACGGACCATCGACCCGACCCACCCGGCGGTGCTCACCATCGGGCGGATTCAGGCCGGAACCACGCACAACATCATCCCCGAGTACGGCTCGCTGCACGGCATCGTCCGCACCATGCACGAGACGGATCGACGCCACCTCCATGCTGATCTGCGGCGGCTGGCCGAGCACACCGCGGCGGCCCGGGGCGCCACTGCCGAGGTGAGCATCCTGGTAGGCGATCCGGTGCTGGCCAACGCTGCCGACCTCGTCCGTGCCGTGGACCCTTTGCTGGACGGGCTGGGCATCACGGTCGCCGAGGAGCCGTTCCGTTCCTGCGGCGCGGACGACTTCTCCCACTACTCGGCGGCCTGCCAGATCCTGATGATGTTTGTCGGGACGGGTGAAGAGACCGGCGGTCGGCATGAGATCGGCCTGCACCACCCTCGCTACCTGCCCGGTGATGAGACCTTGCGTCAGGTGGCTCTGGCGCTGGCCGCCGGATATGTGGCCGGGGCACGGGTTGCTGGCGGGTTGGCTTGAACTCCGCTCAGGCCAGAGAGACCAGATCCTGGTAATCGGGGTTCCACAGGTCCTCAACGCCGTCGGGCAGCAACAAGACTCGATCGGGCTCGAGTGCCTCCACCGCCCCCTCGTCGTGGGTGACCAGCACAATCGCTCCGGTGTAGGTCTTGATCGCCGCCAGGACCTCACGCCGTGAGGCCGGGTCAAGGTTGTTGGTCGGCTCGTCCAGCAGCAGAACGTTGGCGGCCGAGACGACCAGCATGGCCAGAGCGAGCCGGGTCTTCTCGCCACCTGACAGCACCCGAGCCGGCTTCGCGACGTCGTCACCGCTGAACAGGAACGACCCCAGGATCCCCCGCACCTCGGTTTCGGTGAGGTCCGGCGAGGCCGACACCATGTTCTCCAGAACGGTGCGCGAGACATCGAGGGTCTCGTGTTCCTGGGCGTAGTAGCCCAGCCGCAGCCCGTGCCCGGGAATCACTTCTCCGGTGTCGGATTCCTCCACGCCGGACAGCACCCGCAACAAGGTGGTCTTGCCGGCGCCGTTCAGCCCCAACACCACCACCTTGGAGCCCTTGTCGATGGCCAGGTCTACGTCGGTGAAGACCTCGAGCGACCCGTAGGACTTGGACAACTCGCGCGCGGTCAGAGGGGTCTTGCCGCAGGCGGCCGGCTTGGGGAAGCGAATCCGTGCCACCTTGTCGGAGGCCCGTTCGTCCTCGATCGAGGCCAGCAGTTTCGTTGCCCGCTTGGCCATGTTCTGGGCGGCGGTGGCCTTAGTGGCCTTGGCCCGCATCTTGTCGGCCTGGGCCATCAGCTGCTCGGCCTTGCGTTCGGCGTTCAGCCGCTCGCGCTTGCGGCGCTTCTCGTCGGTCTCGCGCTGGAGGAGATAGCTCTTCCACCCCATCGAGTACAGGTCGAGCTCGGCGCGGTTGGCGTCCAGGTGGAAGACCTTGTTGACCACGGCGGAGAGCAAGCCCGAATCGTGGGAGATCACGATCAAACCGCCGGGGTAGTTGGCCAGATAGCTGCGCAGCCAGACGATCGAATCGGCATCCAGGTGGTTGGTCGGCTCGTCCAGCAGCAGATTGTCGGCGCCCGAAAAGAGGATTCGACCGAGTTCGACCCGGCGACGCTGCCCTCCCGACAGGGTCCGCAACGGCTGATGCAAGACCCGCTCCGGCAAGCCAAGATTGTTGGCGATCCGGGCCGCCTCGGCCTCCGAGGCGTAGCCACCGGCAGCGCCCAGTTCTGCCTCGGCCCTCGCCCAGGAGGCCATGGCGCTCTCCATCGCGTCCCCGTCCGCGGTCGACATCGCCTCTGAGTAGGTGGTCAAGCGCTTGAGGATCTGGTCGAGCCCGCGCGCCGACAGGATCCGGTCCTTGGCCAGGACGTTCAGGTCCCCGGTGCGAGGGTCCTGAGGAAGGTAGCCGATCTGCCCGTTGCGGGTGACTTGACCGGCAGCTGGCAACGCCTCACCAGCCAGGATGCGGGTCAGCGTGGTCTTGCCTGCGCCGTTGCGGCCGACCAGCCCGACCCGATCACCGGCCCCCACCTGGAACGAGGTAGGGGACAGCAATAGCCGGGCTCCGGCCCGTACTTGAACATCTCTGGCGACCAACATCGTCCCCGATCTTCCCCGACCTGGGCCATGCGGTCAAAAGGAAGACCCCTAGGTTCGCCCGCCGGCTCAGTTGTTGCGGCCGCGGGCGGACACCGGCCAACGCTCCCGTTGCTCCCCCGAGGCGTCGAACACCACCAGTTCCTCGACCAGGTTGACCGCATTGCAGACATGGTTGGGCACCACCCGGACGACGGAGCCCAGCGCGGGAAGTTCCGCCAGCTCCACCACCGCGTGGTGTTCCGACAGCATCACGATTCGGGCGTCCGGGTGATCGAGCAACCTCCCGAAACCGCTGGCATACGGCGCCCGGTCCGCCCCCAGGATCTTGCTGCCGCTGTCCAGTACGGCCCGGCCGCCGGCGTGGCTGACCACCCGGGCGTGGACGGTCAGCGCGATCTGCTCCGGAGTGCAGGTGCTCAGCTCCCACTGCTGCGCATCGCCGAACACGTACACGCCGGGTCGGTACTCGTTCGCCTCCCCGCCGGAGAAAGCCAGGCTGGGGGTCGAACCGCCCGAGAGCGTCCGCGGCTCGATCCCCTGGGCACGGAACGACTCCGCGGCCCGGAGCAGGGCGGCGTCCTCGTCCGCTGCGGCACGGGCCGGTCCCTCGGCAGCGGCATAGCTATGGCCGGGGAAGGTGAACACGCCGGCGACGTCAAGGCCCAACTCCGAACCCAGGGCGGCCAACTCGCCGGCACGTTCCGGGGCGATCCCGCTGCGATGGTGACCACTGTCCACCTCGATCAGCACCGCCACGTCCAGCCCGACCAGGCCGGCCAGGCCCTCAGCGGAGTCAGCGCCGACGGTGAGCCGCACCCTGGAGGCCAGCCCAGCCAGCCGCTCACGCTGGACGGCATCGACCCACAGCGGGTAGGCGATCAGGATGTCGTCGAAGCCCCCGGCGGCGAAGACCTCGGCCTCACCCACGGTGGCGACGGTGATCCCGGTCGCGCCGGCGGCCAGTTGCAGGGCCGCAAGCTGCAGGCTCTTGTGCGTTTTCACGTGCGGACGCAAGGCCACCCCGCGCCCCGCGGCCCAGGTCGCGACCCGCTCGATATTGGTCTGGAGCACGGGGAGGTCCACCGCGAGAAACGGGGTCGGGAGCGTCATGACCGCAGCGTACAAGGGCGTCTGGGCCACGCGCCTCGATTCACCGGCTTCGGCTCCTCACCCGGCGCGGCCACAGCAGCTACAGGTTGTAGCCGATCGCCCGCAGTTGCTCGCGTCCGTCGTCGGTGATGGCATCCAGCGTCCACGGCGGCAGCCAGACCCAGTTGATCGTGGCCGAGGCCACCAGGCCCTCCAGCGCCATTTGAGTGTCGAACTCGATTCGATCGGTCAGCGGGCAGGAGGGGGAGGTCAGCGTCATGTCGATGGTGCAGTTGTTGTCGTCATCGAGGTGCACTCCGTAGACCAACCCCAGATCGACGACGTTGACCATGAGTTCGGGATCGACAACATCGCGCATCGCTTCCTCGATGTCCTCCACCGCCGGACGGGGCAGGCTCACAGCACCGACAGCGTCGGGAAAAGTGTCTTGGACCAAGTCGGACGGACGGGTCTCGTCAGTCATCTCAACTCCTCGTTTCGTGGATTGGGGGCGGCATCGGCCGGGGAGGACTGCGCGGCCAGTGCCTGGACTGCGGCGTCCTTGAACGCCGACCAGCCCAAGAGTGCGCACTTCACCGGGCTGGAACTTGGCCACCCCGATGAACGCGATGGCGTCCTCCAGCCGATCCTCATCGGGTTCCATGGCTCCCTGGGAATGCATCATCACGGTGAAGTCCTGATGCAGCGCCAACGCGTCGGCAACGCTGCGACCGATCACCAGTTCGCTCATCACGGAGGTGGACGCCTGCGAGATCGAGCAGCCGACCCCCTCGTAGGAGACATCGGCCACGATGTCGCCCTCAAGAGCGACCCGCAGCATCACCTCGTCACCGCAGGACGGATTCACATGCGTCACCTGCGATTGGTAAGGCTCGCGCAGGCCTGCGTGATGCTTCTCCCGGTAGTGATCCAGGATGATCTCCTGGTACATGGACTCGACGCTCATTTGTGCCTCCCGAAGAAATCGCGCACATAGATCAGCGCCTCAACCAGCGCATCTATTTCCGACTCCAGCGTGTAGAGGTAGAACGACGCCCTGGTGGAGGCGGTCACTCCGAGTCGTTCATGCAGCGGACGAGCGCAATGGTGGCCTCCGCGCACCGCGACCCCACGGGAATCCAGGAAGGTCATCACATCGTGCGGGTGCACCTCCAACCCGTCGGCGTGCAGGGTGAACGAGATCGCACCCCCACGGTCGAGGGCAACCTGCGGACCGAGGATCCGTAGCCCGTCCACCGTGGCCAGACGCTCCAGGGCGTAGCGGGTGATCCGCTGCTCGTGCGCCGCGATCGATTCCATGCCGAGGCCGCTCAGATAGTCGACGGCCGCGCCCAACCCGACCGCCTGCGCGATCGGCGGGGTGCCGGCCTCGAAGCGATACGGCGGGGGCGCGTAGGTGGAGCCGGACATCCGCACGATCTCGATCATTTCGCCGCCGCCGAGGAAGGGCGGCAGCGAGGCCAGCAGGTCGTAGCGTCCCCAGAGCACTCCGATGCCGGTCGGCCCGAGCATCTTGTGCCCGGTGAAGGCGACCAGGTCGGCTCCCAGTTCCGCGACCCGAGTGGTCAGCTGGGGCACGCCCTGGGAGGCGTCAACCACCATCACGGCACCCACCTGGTGAGCCTGCTCGGCGATCGCGGCGATCGGGTTCACCGTGCCCAGGACGTTGGAGATCCAGGTCAACGACACGATCTTGGTCCGCTCGTTGATCAGGTTCTGGGCGGCCGCGCCGGCCAGGTCGAGGCGGCCCTCTTCGGTCACGTCGAACCAGCGCAGGGTTGCCCCGGTGCGCTGACAGATCAGTTGCCAGGGAACGATGTTGGAGTGGTGCTCCATCACCGAGATGACCACTTCGTCGCCCGGCACCAGCGAGGCACCCACCGTGTTGGCAGCCAGGTTGAGCGCCTCGGAGGCGTTCTTGGTGAAGACCACTTCCTCGGATCGGGCCGCGCCGATGAACGTCGCCACCTTCTCCCGCGCGCCTTCGAACGCGGCGGTCGCTTCCGCCCCGAGCAGATGCATGGCTCGGGCGACGTTCGCGTTGTGCTGGGCGTAGTGCTCCGACAGCGCCTCGATCACGGCCCTCGGCTTCTGCGAGGTGTTGGCCGAGTCGAGGTAAGCCAACGGGTACTCCCCCACCCGGCGGTCCAGGATGGGGAAGTCCCGCCGAACGGCGAGGACGTCGAGGTCCACGCCGCCCCCGGCCAGGCCGGGAGTCTCAGGGCGGACAGTCAGCCCCGCAAGGGGCGGGCCGACTGCCGCGGGAGCGGTGCTCATCAGACCTTGGCTGCCTTCACGAACCGGTCGTAACCCTCGGCCTCAAGGTTGTCGGCCAACTCCGGGCCACCCTCTTCGGCGATCCGGCCGTCGACGAAGACGTGCACGAAGTCGGGCTTGATGTAGTTGAGGATCCGCGTGTAGTGCGTGATCAGCAGCAGCCCACGGTCGCCCTGAGCGGTATACCGGTTGACCCCTTCGGAGACGATCCGTAGCGCATCGATATCCAGCCCGGAGTCGGTTTCGTCCAAGATGGCGAACTTGGGGTTCAGCAGTTCCAGCTGCACCATTTCGTTGCGCTTCTTCTCCCCACCGGAGAAGCCCTCGTTCAAGGAGCGGGCAGCGAAGGTGGAGTCCAGACCGAGCCGCTCCATCGCCGCCGTGACCTCCTTGACCCAGGTACGCACCTTGGGGGCCTCACCGGACAGAGCGGTCTTGGCGGTGCGGAGGAAGTTCGCCACCGACACGCCGGGCACCTCGATCGGGTACTGCATGGCCAGGAACAACCCCGCCCGAGCCCGCTCATCGACGGTCAACGACGAGAGTTCGACCTCGTCGAGGGTCACCGACCCGGACGTGATCTTGTACTTCGGGTGGCCGGCGATGGAGTACGCCAAGGTCGACTTTCCGGAGCCGTTCGGGCCCATGATGGCGTGCACCTCACCGGACTTGATCGTCAGGTCGACCCCTTTGAGGATCTCCTTGGGACCGTTCTCGGTGTCGACCGCAACGTGAAGGTCAGTAATGGTCAAGGTGGACATGGTTCACAGCTCCTGGATTTCAATCGGATTGTCGATATCGACGTAAACGTCGTCACCCTCGATACGGACGGGGTAGACGGGGACCGGCGAGGTGGCCGGGAGTTCGAGCGGGAGGCCGGTGCGCAGGTCGAAGCGGGAGCCATGCAGGTAGCACTCAAGCATGCAGTCCTCCACGTCGCCTTCGCTCAGCGGCACCTCGGCATGGCTGCACGAGTCGGCGATGGCGAAGACCTCTCCGCCAACCGTACGGACGATGGCCGTGTCGGTGTCACCGCCGAGGTCCACCGCAAGGGCGGCCCCGGTGGGGACATCGGCGACCGCGCAGGCACGGACGAAGCTCATTCGTCCGCCCCGTAGGCGGACGGCACCCCGACACTGACCGCGAGTTCCTGCTCGATCGCGGCCAACATCCGCTCCTCGACCTCCGGAACGCCGATCCGGCGCACGATGTCGGCGAAGAAGCCGTGCACCACCAGGCGACGCGCTTCCTCCTCGGAGATACCCCGGGAGCGCAGGTAGAAGAGCTGCTCGTCATCGAATCGTCCGGTGGTCGACGAGTGGCCGGCACCCTCGATCTCACCGGTCTCGATCTCCAGGTTCGGGACCGAATCGGCCCGGCAGCCATCGGTCAGCACCAGGTTCTTGTTCGACTCATAGGTGGAAATGCCCTCGGCCACCTTGCGGATCAACACGTCGCCGATCCACACCGAGCGGGCACCCTTGCCTTGCAGAGCGCCGCGGTAGTCCACGTTGCTCCGCGTCCGGGGCTGGTTGTGATCGACGAACAGGCGGTGCTCCAGGTGCTGACCGGCGTCGGCGAAGTAGAGACCGAACAGTTCAGCCTGCCCGCCCTGGCCCTCGAACGACACGTTGCTGTGCAGTCTCACCACGTCGCCACCGAGGCTGACCGAGATGTGCCTGTAGCTGGCGTCGCGACCGACTCGGGCCTCGTGCTGGCCGGCGTGGATGGCATCCGCCGCCCAGTCCTGAATGCTGACCACGGTCAGCGAGGCACCGTCACCGACCAGGATCTCCACGTTGCCGTTGTACTGGACGCTGCCGGCGTGCTGAATGACCACGGTGGCTTTGCTGTTGGCCTGCGCTTCGATCACGTGGTGACCGTTCGAGCGCCGCGCGACACCCCGTCCGGTGATGAAGATCCGCACCGGGGCGGTGGCTTCCAGCCCGGCCGGGATCACCACGTGGGTGGCCGCGGGAACGGCCGCCGACGCGCTTGCCGCAGCGCGGTCTCCGGGCACCAGCACGGTCCCCCGAGGAGCCTGACCAACGGCGAGCGTGCCGATCCTGACCCCTGCGGGAGCAGCGATCTCGACCTGCGCGGCCTGGTCGCCGGGGCGATCATCGGTCGGTGTCGGCTGCAGCAGCGGCCCGAGCCGCTTCAGCGGAGTGAAGCGCCACACCTCCTCGCGGCCGGTGGGCAGGACGTGGTCCTCCACCTGGAACGACCCCACGGGATGCAGGTGGCTGGCCACCCCGCCGGAGGTCTCAACGGCCTGGGCAACATTCGGGCTGATCAACCCACTGCTCCTTCCATTTGCAGCTCGATGAGCCGGTTCAGCTCGAGGGCATACTCCATCGGCAGTTCGCGAGCGATGGGCTCCACGAAGCCACGGACGATCATCGCCATCGCCTCGTCCTCGCCCATTCCCCGGCTCATCAGGTAGAAGAGCTGGTCATCGGAGACCTTCGAGACGGTGGCCTCGTGGGCCATCGACACGTTGTCCTCCCGGACATCGACGTAGGGGTAGGTGTCGGAGCGGGAGATGTTGTCGACCAGCAGGGCGTCACACTTCACCGACGAGGCGCTGTGGTGAGCGCCCTCCTGAACCTGAACCAGGCCGCGGTAGGACGACCGTCCCCCGCCACGGGCGACCGACTTGGAGATGATCGAGGACGACGTGTGCGGGGCACAGTGCACCATCTTCGAGCCGGCGTCCTGGTGCTGGCCCTCGCCGGCGAAGGCGATGCTCAGCGTCTCGCCACGGGAGTGCTCGCCCATCAGGTAGACCGCCGGGTACTTCATGGTCACCTTGGAGCCGATGTTGCCATCGATCCACTCCATGGTCGCGCCCTCCTCGCAGGTGGCGCGCTTGGTGACCAGGTTGTACACGTTGGTGGACCAGTTCTGGATCGTGGTGTAGCGGACCCGGGCGTTCTTCTTCACGATGATCTCGACCACGGCCGAGTGCAGTGAATCTGAGGAGTAGATCGGCGCAGTGCAGCCCTCCACGTAGTGCACGTAGGAGCCTTCGTCGGCGATGATCAGGGTCCGCTCGAACTGGCCCATGTTCTCGGTGTTGATCCGGAAGTAGGCCTGCAGCGGGATCGTCACGTGGACGCCCTTGGGCACGTAGATGAACGAGCCACCCGACCAGACGGCGGTGTTCAGCGAGGCGAACTTGTTGTCGCCCACCGGGATCACCGTGGCGAAGTACTCGCCGAACAACTCGGGGTATTCCCGAAGCCCGGTGTCGGTGTCGACGAAGATGACCCCTTGCCGCTCCAACTCCTCGTTGATCTTGTGGTAGACCACCTCGGATTCGTACTGGGCGGCGACACCGGAGACCAGTCGCGCCTTTTCCGCCTCAGGGATTCCCAGACGGTCATAGGTGCGCTTGATGTCGTCGGGCAGGTCTTCCCAGGTCTGGGCCTGCTTCTCGGTGGAGCGCACGAAGTACTTGATGTTGTCGAAGTCGATTCCGCTCAGGTCGGCACCCCAGTGCGGCATCGGCTTGCGCTCGAACAGCTTCAGCCCGCGGAGGCGGGTCTGCAGCATCCAGTCGGGTTCGCTCTTCAGCCCCGAGATGTTGCGGACGACATCGTCGGTGAGGCCGCGCTTGGCCGTGGCCCCGGCGTTGTCACTGTCGTGCCAGCCCCATTGGTACTTGCCCAGGGCGTCCAGATGCTCCTGCTGGGTGGCGCCGGTACCGGGAGCCACCGGCTGCGTCGTGGTTGTCATGTCAGCCCTTTCTCGGATGATCGGCCGCGGTGACCGGTCGTGGTACGTGGGTGGTGCAGACACCGTCGCCGTGGGCGATGGTGGCCAGCCGCTGGACATGGCTGCCCAACAAGCGAGCGAAGGCGCGGGTCTCGGCTTCGCATAGTTCCGGGAACTCGGCGGCCACCTGAGCCACCGGGCGTGATGCTGACACAGCTGTTGACCCGAGGCCAGGGCCTGCGTTGAGGCCACATAACCCTCATCGGTCAACGCTTGCACCAACGCGTCAGGGGCGTCGTATTCCGCCTTGATCGCCTCGAACCGAGCTTCGACTCCCGCTGTCATCCCTTCGGCGAACTGCCGGACGGCGTCCGATCCGACGTCTCCCGCAGGTAGCCCAGAGCGCGGATCGCCAGCCGGTCGTAGGCCTGGTAGAACTCGGCCCGACCTCGGTCGGTCAGCAGGAACACCTTGCCGGACGACCCCGTCCACGATGGCCGTAGATCCGCTGCTCCCGGCTGGTCAGGTGCCCCACCTGAAGCAGCACACTGAGGTGCCGTCGGACGGCGGCGGGCGTCAGGTGCAGGAGCTTGGCCAGGTCGGACGCGGTCAAGGGCCCGTGCTCGAGGATCGAGGAGGCGACGCGAGCCCGCGTGGAAGCGTCATCGTCGACCGGCAGGCCGACAGCCGCGTCCGCCGCTGCGGGCGCATCGGTGTCAGCTTTTTTCATAACACCATTCTTGCCTAAATCCGTCGATAGACCAAGCCGCTCGGCGCTAGTGCCGCCCAACTCAGCACATTTCTCCCGATCGCCTCCCGCCGGACGCGGCAGAGGCGTGCTGGAACGAACCGTCTACCGTTCAGCGCCTGATGGTCGCCTCCTGACCGCGGACGGGCTTCTACGACGCTGCGTAGTAGCTTGGCTTGTGGCCGATTTGGTCGGTGTGACCATTTCCCGTGTTGTCTTCAGTGAGGAACTCAACGTGTCCACGCCCAGTGCGCATCCCCTACTCAGCCCCTCGTCCCTGCGCCGCACCGGTTTGGCCGCGCTGGTGACGATCGGTGTCCACCTGGTCGGCTGTGCGGGAGCGCGACCGCTCCTCCTCCGGAGGCCGGCGGCGGCGACGCCAAACTCACCCTGCCCGACCTGGGCCAGGTGACCTTCCTCGGCTTCATCAATGGACGCGCCCTGCTGATGATCGCCCTGCTGATCAGCCTTGCCGGGCTGGCCTTCGGGCTGGTCCGATTCCTTCAGGTGCGGAGCCTGCCGACACACTCGTCGATGCGGGAGATCTCCGAACTGATCTACCAAACCTGCAAGACGTACCTGATTCAGCAGGGGAAGTTCCTGCTCGTCCTATGGGTCTTCATCGGCACCGTGAGTCTGATCTACTTCAAGTTCTGGCCAACCTTGGCTGCTGGGACCGGGTGGCGATCGTGCCCGCTTTCAGCATCCTGGGCATGGTCGGCTCGTATGGAATCGCCTGGTTCGGCATCCGGCTGAACACCTATGCCAACAGTCGGACGGCCTTCGCCGCCCTCCGCGGCAAGCCCCTGGCCCTGCACGAGATCCCGATGCGCTCAGGCATGTCCATCGGCATGGTCCTGATCAGCGTCGAACTCTTCCTGAT